>PANA01000001.1 GCA_002708265.1 Legionellales bacterium
GCAGACTCTTCATCCAATGGCAAATCCCCTTCTCCTACAACCAATGAATCACGAGTCTTTGATTTAGGTTTATTATGTGTACGTTTCTTCTTGCCCATCTTCTTTACCTTTCTTTTATAATTCTTTAACTGCTTATCGTCGCTTTACCACAGGCTTCCGTACCGATAGCCCTTCCTCTGAAGCTGCGAGCGGTTCTCCTGTTGCCACTTCTTCTGTTCTGTCGCCCCTTAGCTTGGCTAATTCTATTGGAGAAAAAGGAGGAGAGCCCTCCGTAGAACTTTCATCACCAAACCCTTCTCTGCCCTTTGCACAGAACATAGGTATAAATTTGTTTTGGTTTCTTTCCAGGCTCAGTACACATATGATCCCTGCATTTAACGCACTCATAAATGACGCCATTTGGTGGTAATTCCCTTTTATCCACTCGTCAGAAAAAAGTTTATTTTCTGGCTCCTCAGGCCTGAAAGCTCTATCGAGCACTCCTTTGTAAATGCTCACATCATGAGGGCTCATGTCTTTCAAGATTATCTTTCTTAATACTTTTGACTTGTTACCTTGGGAACCACTAATATGTTTTTTCACTTCAACGAAGTGCTTATTAAATGCACTTTCACAGCCCGGTCGCGAACGCAACCTCCAAACACTCATCATGTTTTCTAGCAAATGCAAAGCCTTTTTCGCTTTTAAAGCATGAAGCTTCCTTGAAAATGCATTCATTTTCTCTGCAGCAAACGGGTTTAGAACGATGAAATCCATTAAGCAATAGTCTGGAGTACCCTTTAAAGGTAAAAATAATAAAATTGGGTTTAGAACTTTAACACCACCAATTCTTAACTCTTGCTCTAAACCAAACGTTTCTGAAACCAAATTTGGCAATACCATTTTTAACTTATCTTCGTAGGTATCAGCTATTATCTGGCTGGGTGAGAATAATAACGCATAGAGCCCTCGATAAGGATTCTTTCTATCTCCTCCAACTTGGTGACACTTATGCCGATAAGACCATAGCTCTACTGAAGAGAGAATGTGTACATCAGGCTTTATCTCTTGAACCAAAGGAGGCGCAATATACAAACTCAAGGCTGGATATCTTGCCATTAGAAGTGTCAATATATATATGCCCTCAACTGAATGAGAAAGCTCCTCAAACAACGTGGTTGTTGGACAATTTAAGTAGACAGGCACAGAGAACAGAACATCGACAATTCCGTTAAGATCGTCTGCAGAAAACTCCACACCAGATGAGTCCCCTGCTTTTTTCAGGAGTTCTATTACAGCAGAGCTCATAAGGGGTGCAACAGTTAACAAAGATAAGAAAGGGGATAAATACGTTTGAGACTGACTAGAAGCACTTGCCGTAGGTTCCTCGCGGTATGACAGTATCGCCTTAGCTCCCCCCATGGCTTCAATATTTTTCAATATGAATTTCGAGAAAGCCTCAAAAAAGCCTTTATGATCCAAATCATCTCTATGTGTCATAGAACGAATGATTCTAAAGATTCCAGATGACCCGGCAAAAAAGGCATCGATCGACACCATAGTTGAATCAAACATTGTTTGATTCAATAAAATGCCTTGTAGGTTATTCGTCAAATATTGTCCAGCTTCACGAACTCCTCTTCTTTTACTGGGCGCGCTTTCAAGAGAGAGCTTTATTACATCACCCCACCAAGAAACCTCACTATCTGTGTCCAGTCGAAGCCCCAACACGGGTACTAATAATGGATATAACTTACCAAACGGCTTGCTAAAGAGTAACCTACTTATGCTTTCGCTAGATATTATGATATCCCAACGAAGACTTAGGTCTGTTATACAAAGCAACATATTAGAGAGCTTTGCCTCTAGGGAGTGCTGGATCCTTTGTCTGTTAATTTTCTTATCGCTCAACGGCAGATCCAAACTTTCTGCTCGCCGCTCTATATCTCGAACCTCTTCTTCAATAATCCGCACACACTGTGCAAGACATTCTGAATGGCTGATAACTCCCATAATATCCAGTGATAAAAAAGGTTTTTCTCGCACTAAATAATATAATTGCTGACTAGATTTTGAAGCTGCTCTTAGGATGATGGGGGCTGCTCTTTCAGAACATTCAAAAAAATCGAGCTCCTCTAAAATTGAAGCCGCGTATGCTCGTGGGTTTAAGGATGGACTTCTATCACTTAGTCTTGAGAATTGAAGCTGTCTACGGGCGCGCTCTAGTTCAGACAAAATATCAGGCAACCAAAAAGCAACATCCACCCAAGTTCTTTTCTTTTCATCCGTCGCACCATCACGCCACCACTCCATGACTCTCTGGACAGGAAATTCTTCGGTACCCCAAAGGCGAGACCACTCCAGATGATCGGGACTTGTATCAACGAACAATCTTTTTCGAACATTTAAAAAATTAAGATACCCTTTAGCTAGAAACTTTCCGTTTTCCTCATTTCTGATGCCTGCCGGATCAAAAACCTCATCAAAAATAGGATCAAATAATGGACTTTCTCCTGTTGGACTAATTAACAAAACAGAACGCTTCAGCACTTCATAGAGCTGGTCACTTGAAGCGCTAGCTTCAATTAGGAAAAGAAGTGCAATCTTTAACTGTGTTGTGGTTATCGTTTGTCTTTGATTTAGATTATCCAACAGTCTATTATAAAATGTTTCACCAGTTGAAAATGCTTCATTTAAAATATGCCTTCTGGCCTCTGTGTTTTTTAGGAGCTCTAAAAAGGCATCTTGGCTCACCAGGCTTGACATTAAATTCGAGCAGAGCGCCAACATGGAATCTTTATATCTCCGCCCCTGAAAATTGTGTACTTTCAGTAAAAAGACGAATGCCTCAGCGGCTGCGCCAGGGTCCAAGTAAACAAGCGGACAAGGTAGCGCTGCAACGGCTTCTATTGAGGCAGCTCTTTCAGCTAGAATTTCCGCTCTATATGGCACATCATCTTCCTGCCCAACCAAAATACTGACAAGCAAGTTTTGATTTTCGAATAAGGCTGATAAATAATTCAATACACATACGTTGTTCTCAACCGACGGCTCAAATAGATCTTTCGGAGCCTGCCTGACTAATCGCTTAATTGGCGCAATAATGCGCCCCGGCATGTACTCCCAATGCAAATAGTTTTCATTATAAAAACTGCCCTCCTCCTCAACCTCTCTTTCATTCGGATGGAAACTAGTCAAGTTTGCTATTTGCAACGCACTCAGAACAAAATTAGCTTTTTCATAACCCGACATATCCACCAGAGTCTGATATTCTTCCAACATCGGAAACAGCGGGGTCAAAAGACCTTGTTCAACGATTTTCCAAAATGAATCTTTATACGGAACCCCCACTTGAGGAGCGAGAGGCAAAATACTATACTCATACGCGCGAAGTGTTGCATCGTTATACTTATTTTGAACAGCGTGGGCTCTTAGCACTATTTCCAGATCTACTGACATACTTCTGGCTATACTATCCTGCAGGTGCTGCAAGACCATTCGTTGCCCTAAGCCAAGTGTTCGATGCGCTGTATTTATATCTGCGCCCTCTCCATAGCCAGAAAATATATCAATTATGGTTCTTCTTTTTAAAGCGCTGTCGGGCGCTTCTCGAGCAGTATTGTTTGATGCATGAATCTTAATGGAGACATCTCTGTTTTGCATAGATACAATATACCCTGACAAAATCGCTTGAAATGCAATCATTAGAAATCGCTGGATAAATTTTTTATTCTCTTCGCACACCTTCTCTCGTTTTTGAGCATCCTCTCCGTAAAATGCTAAAATCACATCCATTTGCGGCTCCGTTAGAAGCAAACTAAATGTTGTCCCTCCCATAACGGTATTCGACGTTCGCTTTACGATGTTAAAATCAGAAAATGCTTTATCTAAAAAATGCCGAACATTTGATCTTTCCGTGCCGCTTAGAAACTCTGATCCATCTTCATTTTTCTCAAAATCAGGCTCAATAGATCTATAGTTCCCCTGAGAAACCAAAAAGTATAATTCTATTCTGAAGTGCTCAAGAACATTGTCAAAACCTTCATCACAAATAAAGTGGGGAATCGAGAAATACTGCTCTAAACCATTTGGATACTGTGAAAACATTTCTCTTTTCTGCGGTGATGTCTCTAAAGCAGTCGGATCATTTCTGCTTAGCTTCAAAAGTTTTTCTTGAATCACGTGCGGTATAAAGACCTTCAAACTTTCGAGTTTCGGTGAGTCTAGTGGCTGAACCCTCGTTACTTTCATACCCAGTTTTGATGGCGCTTCTCTTGCTCCGCCGCCTGCGCTCGCTTCTTCCTGAGAGCGCTTTCTACGTTTTGGCTCTAACCGTTTTCCAACAGCTACGACATCCTTTTTCTTTCCAGATACTCTATGACTTGGAGGAGCCCCACTCAAAGAAGCCACTTTTAAGGCTTCTAAGGCAGCGGCTTCTTCGGCAAGCTTTGCTTTTTTGTTCTCCAGTTCCTGCCTCAGTGCCGCCAGAGTTTGTGCCAGCGCTTCACTGCCCGCTTCATGAACAGCCCCTTTACTTTCTAGCATCGCCATCGAACCCGCGGCCTGCTCTAACTGCCCCGTTCGTATCAACCCTCTCGCGGTTTTAATTAGCCCTCGACGCTCAACCTCCCAACTCAGCTCAGCCTCATCACTGTGACACTTCTCCGCCAACACCCGAAGTAGCCCTGATAAATGTCGGTACTCCGCCGCAAAACTCGTCGGCACAATGATCGCCAACCGCTGCTTCGGTCGTGAGACCCCCACCTTCAAAAGATTCAGCAGCCGCAACACCTCTTCATTGCGTTTCGCGACCTCTCGGTCTTTCGGAAGCCCCTCTTCTATCTGGGTCCCATAGATAAGCTCAAATAAGGAGTCTTCTTTTCTTGAAGCGTCCAACTCGCCCAGCAAGGCATTTAAACGAGAGACTACCCCAACTTGTGAAGCGTTTGGCTCTAGCACCACCGCGACCGACTCCGCCTCTAACCCCTTATAACTCTTAATGCTGACTTCAGGTGGCTGAGCCGACTCTGCCTCTGTTGAAGCTGGATGGACTTTCTTCTTCAACCCCTCATCCAAATGCAACACCACACTCGCCTGCGCTTGTTCAACCAAAAGCGATCGTTGCTCGGCATCGTCCTCAAAATATACCTCTACACGCCCCTTCACGCCCTCAGCAGACACTTCAGCGTATATCTCTTCTGCACTCTCTTCTTTACTCGCCTTACCGCGCCCGCGCATCAGATATGACAACTTGTCCAACAAACGAACAAAACGGGTGATGTTCTCACTCATCCGATAGGACTGTCGTAAATGCAGCACCTGCACCGCCTCGCCTGCACCACTCCCCACGACGCGCTTTAACGTATCTATACTTGATATCCCCGCATTAAAGACCGCCTGCGTCTCTTCTCCCGCAAACACACTCCGGGGACATCCCGCCAAAATAATACTCAACAACGACGGGCTTAAATCCTGCATCTCATCCACAAAAACAGGACACGCCAGACCCCGCAGGGTCTCTATCAACTCTATTGAACGGCGCCAGCTCAACAACTGAACATCTTCATATGGCGATGCTTCTTTATCGTGACCCAGGTAACGCATGTATGGCTGATAGTACTTTTCAAAAAACACCTTCCGTGCACCCTTCGGAAGATAGGACTCGCTCCGTTCACTCAACCCTAAGTACGGCTCCTCTACCACCGAGTAAACATCCTCCTCCGTCAATCTCCCAGAACCGCTCAGCAGTGCCTGCATCACCAGTCCATGCACCACCTGTAACTCTGCATAGTACAAACCGCCGTTATATCCCGCCGGTGCCTTCTCCTTACTTCGGAAACGTTCGCCCGACGCATTCACCCCGTCAACCCACGACTCAAATGCCGATTGACCCAATACAACTTTATCGGGCCCCACCAATTCATGCTGACTCATGAATATCACGCGGCTCTCATAGGCCGACTCTGCCGGAAGTTCTAAATACTCTCGCACCTGTCGCTCTAACGTCTCCGACAACTCTTCTTTTAAGTCATCACTTTGCGTTATCACGACCACTGGGGCATTCGACTCTTGATGATGACGAGCCAACGCCTGAAGTATCGTCGTCTTACCCGTACCAGGCCCCCCTTCCAACACCGTCACCCCTCGGTGCTCTGAAGTCACTGTCCGTAAACAAGCTTCTTGTTCCGCATTAAACCCTTTGTACTCGCCATCAAATACCAAGCGCTCGCCCAGACCAAAGCCCACCAGAGCCTCTTCTTCACTAACCCCATCAACCTCTAAATCCGATGGCGTATAGCAAACAATCTCTCCGCCCGCGCGCATATCCTTTAACAGGCTCTCTAATATCTGCCGATGACCAGACTTCGTCTTTATCTCGGGCGTGTCTTTGTAGTGCTCATCTGACCGCTTGTAATATAACCATACCGTCCCACCACGCTTAGGCTCTTTACACGCCACAAACAACAACCGCTTCTGGTGTTGGTCTAAGCGAATCGACAGTATCCGCGCCGTTCCTCGCCCTCCCCGCATCGTCTCCGGGTGTAAACCCCGTCCTTGCTCGCGGCGCATATAGCGTGACATCGCGCGAAGACACGACGCGGACTCTTTGGCATCTAAACCCGATAAGGGATCTCGGTTCGTTAAGCGGGACAAGGTGAAACGTTCAGGGTACGAGGGAGTCGCAGACTCTTCATCCAATGGCAAATCCCCCTCTCCTACAACCAATGAATCGCGAGTCTTCGATTTGGGTTTATTATGTGTACGTTTCTTCTTGCCCATGAATGAAGCCTTACTACGACTTATAAAAACCCTCACATTCTAAAGTAAGTGTGTAAAATAACCATGATGTTTTGTTATTTAGCTAGAACATTCAATTAGTTAAACTTACTATTTTTTTGTTTTCTAAGTAAAAATTATGGGATTAAAGAGAATTCGTGAAAATTTTAAGCGCGGCTGATATCATCATGTGCTGACAAAATGCATGAGAACGTGACATGGCTACTTTGGAATTACTGATATATCCCAATGAAAAATTGCGGAAAATTTGCCCCCCTGTTACGCAGTTTGGGCCTGAGTTGGCTCAACTGGCCGATGATATGCATGAGATAATGAAGCGTTTTCAGGGGTGTGGTTTAGCGGCCACTCAAGTGGGTCGAGACGAGCGTCTATTCATTTTAGATTTATCGGATGATTTTTCGGCACCAGAAGTTTACATCAACCCCAAAATAACCCAGTCTGCGGGCAAAATGCTTTGGAATGAGGCCTGCCTTTCTTTTCCCTATGTTTGGGCAAAAACGGAACTAAAGGGGCAAATTACCATGGAGTATCAAGATCTTGATGGTAACCCTTATGTCATTGAGTGTTCTGAGGCCGACTCAGCTCTTCGGTGTGCCGCTCTTCAACATGAATCCGCACACTTAGACGGCATTTTGTATATCGATGCTTTATCCAAGCTCAAAAGAGACCGTTTATTACAGAAAAT
Source organism: Legionellales bacterium (assembly GCA_002708265.1). GTDB lineage: Bacteria > Pseudomonadota > Gammaproteobacteria > Berkiellales > Berkiellaceae. The sequence goes on from PANA01000001.1 coordinate 7,463, forward strand.
GGAAAAATCCCTTCGTATTTATGGACGACGGAGCGCTTAGTAGTGACGGACTCTCCAATCCTTGCCTTTGCTGGCACCCCTGACTTTGCGGCCATCCAGCTTAAGGCACTACTAGAGGCAGGATATAAGGTAAGTGCCGTTTATACGCAGCCCGATCGCCCTAAAGGCAGAGGACAACGTCTACAACCCTCGCCTGTCAAAGAAGTCGCTTTAGCCTATAACTTGCCAGTCTTTCAGCCCAGCAGTCTAAAAAAAGAAGACGCAACAGCCCCCTTGAAGTCAATTCAGCCGGATCTGTTGATTGTCAGCGCTTATGGGCTGATATTGCCGACATCGGTGCTTAATATTCCAAAATATGGTTGCTGGAATGTTCATGCCTCGTTACTTCCTCACCATAGAGGCGCCGCCCCCATTCAGTATGCTTTACTTTCTGGAGAGTCTACGACGGGCGTTACCTTAATGCTGATGGATAAAGGGATGGATACTGGTGATATGCTTCTCAAAGCCAGCACACCAATTCAAAATTTTGATACTACCGGAACGCTCCATGATCGCCTTGCTGAGCTTGGCACATCCCTTTTGCTTGATGGCTTGAAGGATATTGAAAAACTAAATGCAGAACGCCAAGTCCAAGACCACGCCAAAGCAAGTTACGCTCCAAAAATTCAAAAAAGCCAAGCCCACATTGATTTTTCAACTTCTGCCGATCAAATAGATCGGCAAATTCGAGCCTTTACCCCCTGGCCAACCGCTTTTTTTGAGCATAACGAAAAAGCCATCAAGGTCCATCAAGCTAAAGTCGAGGCCACCTCTCATACAGCTGAACCAGGCACTGTCCTATCGGTAAGTGCAGAGGGTTTGGTGATCGCCTGTGGCAGTGGTGCACTGCGTATTCAAACCATCCAACTGCCCAATAAAAAAGCTGTGGCACTTAAAGACTTCCTCAACGCTTTCCCTGCCTTCTTCTCTGAAGGCATGCGCGTAGATCGCTAATGGTATCAATTGCTGCCCCTCAGCGACATTGCTACACTAACAATAATGATATCTAAACGATTTGCCAAAGTACTGTTGCGCGTCTGTGAGCTGGTTGCCACGATTTTTACCTTTTGGTTACTGTTGGCTATGTTCGCCTTTGCTCCTGTGCCCTTCTTTGAATCAAATGGCTTGGCATTTGGGATTCGTTTATTAGCTTCAGCTTCTATTTTGGGATGGTTGCTGTCGGCATGGAGTCGATACGAAGTGGACAAACGTATTTAACTACCTAAGGAGCGCTTTGTGTTTAAACAGTACGATTTTTTCCTGCTTTTAGCCGTGGTCATTTCTTTTGTGACATCCGCTTGGTTTTGGTTTTCTGGTTTCCAACTGGAAGGCATTTTTACGGCCCTTTGGGTTCCGTCTATATTAGCCTTTGGGATCTATTTTAAGCTCACCGTGCTATTAAGAAAGCACTTACGATAAGGAGTTGCTTGTGACGGACCACCAACAACTATTACTCATTGTTTCTATTGTGGTATTTTCCTTGATGCTTATTGGCTTAGGTCTCACTATTTGGGAATATCGACATCACATACACCCTAAAGATGAAGACGAAAACCAAGGATAAATAAATGCGCATCGTCGTTTTGGGCGCTGGCCAAGTCGGAAGCACTCTAGCGGAGCTTCTGGTTGCTGAAGAGCATGATGTTACCGTTGTCGATCAAGATCCTCAACGTTTAACCGAGCTGCAATCACATATGGACATTCAGACGTTTTGTGGGAGCGCCTCGCATCCGAGCGTACTTCTGGATGCTGGCGTTAATGATGCAGACATGCTGATTGCCGTCACCAATTCTGATGAAGTGAACATGATTGCTTGTCAGGTTGCTTATTCCCTGTACCGTACTCCACAAAAGATTGCCCGAGTCCGAGCGATGCCTTACCTACAGGCCAAAGGGTTGTTTCAAAATGATGCGCTTCCCATTGATGTAATTATCAGCCCGGAGCAATTGGTTTGCGATGATATTCGAGCACTGATCGAGTATCCAGATGCTCTGCAAGTCATGACGTTTGCCGATGATCGTGTTTTTGGTTTGGGTATTACATTACAAGCTGACTCTTTGGCGCAAAACAAGCACCCTTTAGATCTGCCAATTGTCGCACGTGGCGATGGTCAAGTTGCCCTAATTTGGCGCGAAGACCGCTATATTGTTCCTCGAGGAGATGACTTTCGCCTACAGGAAAATGACAACGTCTACATAGTCACCACTCGTCCACTACTCCAAGATTTTATGAATTATTTTCGCCCAGTAACCTCTGACTACGAGCGGGTAATCATCGCTGGTGGGGGCAACATTGGCTCACGCTTGGCACAAGCTTTGCAAGCAAATTTTCATGTCAAAATAATTGATCACTCCCCTGAACATACAGACAGCCTTGCTAGCACCTTAACCGATGCGATTGTATTGTTAGGTGAGGCCTCCGATCGTGACCTATTATTGAATGAAAGCATTGAAAAGACTGATGTTTTTTGTGCCGTCACCAATGCTGAAGAAGTAAATATTATGAGCGCCATGTTGGCTAAAAGCCTAGGCGCGCACAAAGTAATGGCCCTGGTAAACAACCCATCCTACTTAGAACTGATGGCCAATCAGGAAATTGATACCCTGATTTCACCAAGACACGCCACCGTTAGCTCTATTTTGACGTATATTCGTCGTGGAGATGTTGTCAAAGCACAAGCTTTAACCCAAGGTGCCGAGGCCATTGAAGCAATCGCACATGGTGAGCTTTCAAGTTCGAAAATTGTAGGACGACGCGTATCCGACATAGATTGGCCCACGGGTGTTCACTTAGCGGCGATTATTCGTCGTTCAGAGACACTGTTTGATATTAGCCAGCAGGCGATAAAGGCTTCCGATCATTTGATCTTATTTATTGCAGACAAAGCTCAGATTAGCGAAACGGAACGTCTCTTCCAGGTCGGAATCACCTACATATAAGGAACTTTTATGCTGTTTCGGGTGCTGGGAATGCTGTTGGGGATTTTTAGCTTAACGCTACTCCCCCCTATTTTTGTCGATTTTTTGTACGCGGAACACAATAGCCATCCTTTTTGGGTCGCTTTTTTTATTACCGCTATTTTGGGGTTATCTATCTGGTTTCCCTTTCGCCGAGCTGAAAATGAACTCAGAATTAGAGATGGTTTTCTTATCGTGGTCCTGTTTTGGTGCGTTTTAGCGATCTTTGGTGCCATTCCTTTTCTTGTCAGTCAAACGCCAGAAATGACATTAACGGATGCTATTTTTGAATCTGTCTCTGGAATCACAACAACAGGTGCCACAGTCCTGGTTGGCTTAGATGAGCTCCCTCACTCTATTTTGTATTATCGACAACAGCTTCAACTTTTGGGCGCCTTGGGAATCATTATTTTGGCTGTAGCTATTTTACCTATGTTAGGCGTGGGGGGAATGCAGCTGTTTAAGGTAGAGACCACTGGCCCTCTAAAAGATAACAAGCTAACCCCTCGGATAGCTGAGACGGCGAAAGGACTGTGGGCGGTTTACCTCATTTTAACAGCGGCTTGTATTATTAGTTATGCCCTGGCGGGGATGTCCCCTTTTGATGCCATTTGCTATGGCTTTAGCACGATGGCAACTGGTGGCTTTGCGCCTCACGATCAAAGTTTGGGGCAGTTTCCTAATCCTAACTTGAAGCTCATCGCTATCGTTTTTATGCTCATCAGCTCGATTAGCTTCCCCCTACACTTTGTTGCGATTCGCCGCAGAAAACTGCTTCATTACTTCCAGGACAGTGAGTTAAAAGCCTTTTTAAGCATCATTTTAGTAAGCTGTTTACTCGTATTTTTAAGCCTTTTCTTCTCTAACGAGGCCCATAGTTATTTAGCTGCGGCTTTTCATGTGGTCAGCTTTTCAACCACGACCGGGCTTGTCGTTGGCGACTATTATTTACTGCCTGCCATGAGTCCTTTTTTACTTTTATTATTAGGGATTGTTGGTGGTTGTGCCGGATCAACAACAGGTGGAATCAAAGTTATTCGACTTATTTTGCTGCAAAAACAAGGGCTTCGAGAGATAAAGCGTCTTATCCACCCCCAGGGCAAATTTATGATTCAGTTTCAGCATCAGCCAGTACCCACTAAAATCATTGAAGCTATTTGGGGCTTTTTAGCCGTATATGTCGGGTTATTTGCATTATTTTTGCTCCTCATTTTATTGGTTGAAGATGACTTTGTTACAGCCTATACCGTCGTCATTGCCTGTTTTTCGAATATTGGCCCGGCTTTGGGCGCTGCTGCTGAAAACTATGCGGGGCTACATGATTTTGCAAAATGGGTCTTAAGCTTTGCAATGTTGGTTGGCCGTTTGGAAATGTTTACGGTTTTAGTCCTCTTGTCACCAGTGTTCTGGCGTCACTAGCTCACATTTGATATAAAAAGAGCCTTACTTTATTGAACGAGAGGCCCTCATGTCTGCTATTCGAGATGTCCAAGGCTTAATTGACTGTCTAAGCCGTTATTGGGCGCAACACGGCTGCGTCTTGCTACACCCTTTGGATATTGAGGTAGGCGCCGGGACCTTTCATCCAGCCACTTTTATTCGTGCTATTGGGCCAGAACCTTGGAAGGCAGCATATGTACAGCCTTCACGGCGTCCCACCGATGGGCGCTATGGTGAAAACCCTAACCGACTTCAGCAGCACCACCAATATCAAGTGGTTTTAAAGCCCTCTCCCCCTGACCTGCAAGCATTATATTTAGGCTCCCTAAAGGCGCTGGGGCTAGACCTGGAACAAAACGATATTCGTTTTGTGGAGGACAACTGGGAATCTCCAACTCTTGGTGCTTGGGGCCTGGGCTGGGAAGTTTGGCTGAACGGTATGGAAGCGACGCAGTTTACCTACTTTCAGCAGGTGGGTGGATTACCTTGTAAGCCTGTGATGGGCGAGCTGACCTACGGTATTGAGCGCTTGGCCATGCCGCTTTTGGGTGTTCATGATGTTTATGATTTAATCTGGTGCCACACCCCCGAGGGTCCTGTCACTTATCGTGATATTTTTCACCAAAATGAAGTGGAAATTTCAACTTACAACTTTGAACATGCTGATGTCCCTTCTTTACATCAGATGTTCGATGCTCATGAAGCTGCGGCTAAGTTATTAGTGGAAAAAAACCTGCCCTTACCGGCGTATGAGCGCGTATTAAATGCATCGCACACCTTCAACTTGCTGGATGCCCGCGGGGCTATCTCGGTTACCGAGCGACAAAGATTTATATTACGGGTCAGGACATTGGCCCAGGTGGTGGCGGAGAACTACTACGCAGCGCGTGAGCGCTTAGGTTTTCCCCTTTTAAATGAGGCAAAATAGTCATGACATCACAGAATTTATTGATAGAGTGCATCACAGAAGAGCTGCCTCCAGGCCAGATAGTCCCCCTTAGTGAAGCCCTTTGTAGTGCAGTGACCGCCTTACTAGAGCGTCATCAAATTCCTTTTTCTGGTGCTCGCCCTATAGGGGCACCACGACATCTCGGTGTACTTGTTGAGAATTGTGGCAGTGAACAACCTCCACAGCAGCAGCTCTTGAAAGGACCTGCAATTAAGGCCGCCAAAACACCAGATGGTCAGTGGACACCAGCGGCTAAAGGGTTTGCTCAAAAATGTGGCTGCTCACCTGATGAACTTCAGGAAATAGCGGGCAAACTGGCCTTTAACAAAACGCAACCATCTCAGTCTCTATCCGCGGTTTTACAAGCAGGTTTAACCACTATTTTTGATGGTCTTCCCGTAACAAAGCGAATGCGTTGGTCCGATCTGCCTTATACCTTTGCTCGTCCTGTTCATGGGCTCGTTGTGCTGCATGGCAGCACCGTGTTGTCTGAAGTCAGTTTGTATGGTCACCAGGCATCCAATCAAACCATTGGCCACCGCTTTTGGCATCCTGCACCTGTCACACTTGAAAATGCCACCTCTTATGAAGAAGCACTTTTAGAGGCAGGGGTTATTGTTAACTTTAAAAAACGACGAAATGAAATCGAAAAATCCCTTAAAAACAAGGCTAAAAGCTTAAATCTGCTCCTTAATATCGATCAGAAACTGCTTGATGAAGTGACAAACCTTGTCGAATGGCCTCAAGTTCTTGCGGCAACTTTTGATGCTAAATTTTTATCACTTCCCGCTGAAGTGCCAATCATTGCCATGCAAGCTCATCAGCGTTATTTCCCTTTATTTAAGGATGATTCTAGCTTATCCAACCAATTTTTAGTCGTCAGCAATTCGCGCACAAGTGATGTTAAAAACATTATCGATGGTAACGAAAGAGTTGTTCGAGCACGACTTCACGACGCGGATTTTTTCTTTAAAGTAGATCAAAAAACCTCTCTAGAAAGTCGTTTGACGACTTTAGACCGTGTTGTGTTTCAGCACAAATTAGGCAGCATGGGTGAAAAAACCCGACGTTTAGCACAATTAACGCCGATCATTGCCAAACAAATCGGTGCTGATCCTGATTTAGCACAGCGTGCTGCTAGCCTTTGCAAAGCAGATTTAGTTACGCAAATGGTGGGAGAGTTTCCTGAGCTTCAAGGCTTTATGGGTGGACAATACGCCTCTTTAGCCGGGGAAAATGCTGTGGTCGCTGAAGCGATTGAAAGTCATTACAAACCTGCTTTTGCTAAAGATGTTCTTCCTCCTTCGTTAGAAGCTTGTGCCGTTTCTTTGGCTGACAAGGTCGATACTCTGGTGGGCATTTTTGGCATTGGCATGAAGCCCACAGGAAACAAAGATCCTTTTGCGCTACGACGTCAAATGCTAGGGTTGCTCAGAATTTGTGTTGAGAATCAACTGGATATTGATTTTGAAACGTTAATCGAAAAAGCTTTTTCCTTATACGAAGTGTCCCTTGCAGACGCCTCAAAAGCTGAACTTTTAACGTTCGCGAAGCAACGCTTTTTAGCTTGGTACTCGGATCAAGGTGTTGGACCACAAGTCGTCAATTCTGTTTTAGCGACGGGAGTCAGTGAACCCTATGATATCGGTCGTCGAATAGAAGCTATCCAAGCCTTCATTCAACTACCTCAAGCGCCTGCACTTTCTGCCGCGAACAAACGGGTATCAAACTTGCTGCAAAAAAGTGCAGAGGGTGAAAATGTATCAGCCATTCAACCTGAGCATTTGGTTGAAGCGCCTGAAAAAGCCCTTTTCGAGAGCATTGTGGCGCTGCAAAAAACAACTGCGCCGCTGGTAACAGAAAAGAATTACACGCAAGTTCTAAAGTCTTTAGCTGAAATTGAACCTATGGTCGATGAGTTTTTTGAACAAGTGATGGTCATGGTGGATGACGCACAATTAAGAAGTAATCGTTTAGGTTTGCTCAACAGCCTCAGAGCACTCTTTTTGCAAGTAGCCGACATATCAGAGCTCAGTGTATGAAAAAGCCCTTACACCTCATCCTGGACAGGGATGGGGTGATTAATGAGGACTCTGATAACTATATCCGCTCCCCTGAAGAGTGGATTCCGATTCCCGGCGCCCTTGAAGCCATTTCAGCACTGACAAAGGCTGGCTATATAATCAGTGTTGCCACCAATCAATCTGGCATTGGGCGGGAATATTACTCTCTGGAGACATTAGCGGCCATCCATGAAAAAATGCACCGATTAGTAGAAGGGGCTGGCGGAAAAATTGACCAAGTTGTTTTTTGCTCTCATTTACCTACTGATAACTGTCGATGCCGCAAGCCACTTCCTGGCTTATTGGAGCAGCTGAGTCGTGATTATAATGTGCCTTTGCAACATACCCCTCTCATTGGCGACAGTCTTCGAGATCTCCAAGCTGCCCAAAGCGTTGGTTGCCACCCTATACTGGTATTAACAGGCAAGGGTCGAAAGACATTAGAGAAGAATGCTCTTCTTGGTGTTCCAGTTTACGATGATTTAGCACAAGCAACCAGGGCCCTGCTCGCCGACTAGGGAGCAACAATGTTCGACTTTATTCGCACGATTATTTTCTGGGTCCTAATGATCTTAATAACGGTCGTATTAACGGTCTGCGGCCTACTAAGTGTACTCATTCCTTCCTATCGATTTCGGTACTTTGTTATCACTCGATGGTCTTTAGTCTTCATATTCCTAAGTCACTATGTTTTAAAAATAAATTATAAAATCAAAGGGATAGAAAACCTTCACCACAAGCATCCAATGATAGTTGTGAGCAATCACCAAAGCGCTTGGGAAGCAATTTTTTTCCAAACTATCTTTCCCGCACAAACATGGGTGTTAAAAAAGGAGCTTCTTTTTATCCCTGTATTTGGTTGGGGGCTTGCACTGTTGAATCCCATCGCCATCAATCGGAAAGCAAAATCAAATGCTCTATCACAGGTGATCTTTGCCGGTAAAAAGCGGCTAAAACAAAGAATTTGGGTTGTTATTTTTCCAGAGGGTGCACGCGTTGAGCCTGGAAAAAGCGCAAAAAAATGGGGGAAAAGCTTTGCTCAACTTTCATTTGAAACAAAAAGTCCCATTCTGCCAGTTGCTCATAATGCAGGAAAGTGCTGGAAAAAAAGGGGGTTTGTGAAACCCCCCGGTACTATTGAGATTGAGATTGGCCCTATTATTTCAGGCGAAAAAAGTGCTCAGGCGCTTTTTGAAGAAACCAAAACATGGATTGAAATCCACTCTAGCTCCTTAAACAGCTCGCATTAAATATCGATATTTGTAACGTTTAACGCGTTTTGTTCAATAAATTCTCTTCGAGGTTCAACCTGATCTCCCATTAGAGTGGTAAAGATCTGATCAGCTGCTACCGCATCTTCAATCTTAACTGTTAACAATCGACGAACATCTGGGTCCATAGTGGTTTCCCAAAGCTGATCTGGATTCATTTCACCAAGACCTTTATATCGCTGAATTTGTTGCCCTTTTTTAGCTTGATCTAAAAGCCAACTCAAAGCTGATTTGAACTGAGAAATCTCTGTGCTCTTATCCCCTCTGGCAACATAAGCACCTGGCTCGATTAGATCGGATAGGTCTTTTCCTAACGCCGTAATGCTGTCATATTCGGCAGAACTAAAAAACTCTGGAAGAAAGCTAAAGTGTCTAGAGATACCATGATGGATAACTTTTACCACTGGGTAAAAACGATGCTTTTCATGCTCTTCATTGACACTGAGTTCGTATTGAACGCCTTCCAATATACTGTTGCGTCGTACCAGCCCTTGTAAGCGCTCTACCCAGTTTTCAAGCTTTCTTCTATCTTCTAAATCATCAGCATCTAAATGATCTAACAACATTAATTGTTCTAAAATTTCAGATGGATAACGTCTTGATAACCGTTCTATCAAACCTAAAACCTTTTGATAGCGCTGCACCAGCGCTTCTAAGTGTGGTCCAGAAATAGGTGGGGCCGTTGGAGAAGAAAACAAAGAAGCACCTTCCAGAGCAATACTCATTAAGTATTCTTCAAGCGAACCTTCATCTTTAACATAACGGACCTGCTTACCTTTTTGAACTCTAAATAAAGGTGGTTGAGCAATATAGAGATACCCTTTTTCGATCAACTCGGGCATCTGGCGGTAGAAGAAAGTTAGCAACAATGTTCGAATGTGCGAACCATCTACATCCGCGTCAGTCATGATGATGATTCGATGGTAACGCAACTTCTCCGGGTTGTATTCATCCCGACCAATACCACAACCAAGAGCAGTAATCAGGGTGCCAACCTCTTGAGAGGAAAGCATTTTATCAAAACGCGCACGTTCCACGTTCAAAATTTTACCTTTCAGTGGAAGGATTGCTTGGAACTTTCTGTTTCGGCCTTGTTTCGCAGAACCACCCGCCGACTCACCCTCAACAAGATAAAGTTCAGACATGGCAGGATCTCTTTCCTGACAGTCCGCAAGCTTCCCAGGAAGTCCCGCGATATCCAGAGCCCCTTTTCTCCGGGTCATCTCTCTAGCCTTTCGAGCGGCTTCTCGTGCTCGAGCAGCATCCACCATTTTGCCCGCAACAAGCTTTGCTTCTTGGGGCTTCTCTTGTAGGAAGCTACCAAAAGCCTCATTCATCGCTGCTTCAACAATTGCCTTCACTTCAGATGAAACCAATTTATCTTTAGTCTGAGATGAAAACTTAGGATCTGGCACCTTAACGGAAATGACGGCAGTTAAGCCTTCTCTAGCATCATCACCTGTTGGTGATACTTTAAGCTTTTTGGTCAAGCCTTCTGAGTCGATGTAGCTATTTAATGTCCGCGTTAATGCACTGCGGAAACCAGAAAGGTGGGTTCCACCATCTCTTTGGGGGATATTGTTGGTAAAGCAGAAAATATTTTCTTGATAAGCATCGTTCCACTGAAGGGCCACCTCTACTGTATGGCCGTCTTTTTCAACACAAAAATAACAAACCGACTCATGTATAGGGGTTTTGTTCTTATTTAAATACTCAACAAACGCTTGAATCCCCCCCTCATAACAGAAAATATCTTCCTTTCCACTACGCTCATCCTTAAGGATGATCTTTACACCAGAGTTAAGGAACGACAGTTCTCTCAACCTTTTGGCAAGAATGTCATAATGGAAGGTGATATCCGAGAATATCGTCGGCGATGGCTTAAAGCGTATCTCCGTACCTTTTTGGTCTGACTCCCCGGTCATGGCTAGGGGCGCAAGTGGCTCTCCTAGGTGGTATATTTGCTCATGAATATGGCCACCTGTTCTGATAGTGAGCTTCAGCTCATCTGAAAGCGCGTTTACAACCGAAACACCAACGCCATGCAGCCCCCCTGAGACTTTGTACGAGTTATCATCGAACTTACCCCCCGCATGTAGAACAGTCATAATGACCTCTGCAGCGGATCGCCCTTCTTCAGGGTGAATATCAACCGGAATACCACGCCCATTATCTCTGACTGAGACTGAATCATCTGTGTGGATGGTTACCTGGATATCTGAGCAATGCCCGGCGAGAGCCTCGTCCACAGAGTTATCCACAACCTCAAACACCATATGGTGCAAACCTGTTCCGTCATCCGTGTCACCGATATACATCCCAGGCCTTTTTCTCACCGCATCCAGGCCCTTTAGTACCTTGATACTTGAACTGTCGTAAGAAGTTTCAGCCATTTTTACCATCCAATTAGGGTCTCTCTAATGGTGTTATTTTACCATTAAACCCCTTTAACCAGTACTGTTTTAAAGATTTATCCACAGAATTTAGAGCACCATATGATTATGATGTGCCCTGTGTAGATGATGTTCCACGTGGAACATCCCACTTGTGTCATCCTAGCAATGTTCCACGTGGAACATTGAACATGTTTCCTAAGAGCGACAACTGTTCCACGTGGAACATTTATAAAACTTAATGCGCAATTTTTGCTGTGGATAATGCCATCACCTCTAGATAAACAAGCCCTGCAACTTAAACACCTATCGGCGACATTCAATGATTTTTGCTGTCATTTCCAAGCATTTTGTCAACGTTGCGACCACTTCAACAACAAAATTCAGAGGAAATATTATTGTAGCTGTGGATAACTTTGTGAATAGGTATGTGGGTAATTACGCTGTTTCAAGCAAAAGTTCTTTCACTGTAAACAAGTTATCTACTTCTGGGTTAATATGTTTCTGCCATAGGTTCCATGTTCCTTTATCTATGCTCGTTAAGAACACTTGTGAAGGAAGTTCGGATAGTATTTGTAAAATTAAGGCCTGGTTGTCATCATCCAGTTCTGCACTTAAGTCATCAATTAAGAATAAAGGCCACTCTCCAGATTCTTCAAACAAGATTTCTCCCTGAGCAACATACATTAAAAAAACAAAGCGTTTCAGCTGTCCTCTGGAGAAGAGTGCTTTTGCCGGCATGCCATCCACAATTACTTTTATGTCTGCTCGGTGCGGCCCAGTTTGGGTAAAACCACGACTAACATCACGATAAGTCCCCTTCTCTAATGCTTCTAACAGAGTTTCTTCTTCGGGCCAGCCTTGCTCATAACGCAGCTCAAGCTGCTCTACCTGGAACCACCTGCGCGCCAGTGTGGATAACTTTGTGCAAAACTTATTTACATAAACCTTATGGAGGAGTGAAAGTTTCTCGCCCAAGCTTGCAACCATATGATTCCATTGGGTTATTGTTGTCAAATCCTTTGATTGCAATACTTTGTTGCGTTGCTTAATTGCCTGGTGATAAGAACGCCAGATCTCTAAAAATGATTGTTCCACGTGGAACAATCCCCAGTCTATCCTCTCCCTTCTGTTAGAAGGATCTCCTACCAGCAAGTCAAAGCTATCAGAGTTAACAACCATACAAGGAAGCAATTCAGCAAGGGACTTAATAGACGACTGTTTCTCACCATTTAGATGTATTGAAGTCGAACGTGAAGTTTTCTCTAAGCCCAGACGATATGATGAACCATCAAAAGATTTAAGCTCTGCAAACACTGAAAACGCTTCTTTGTTCTTTTGAAGCAAGTGTCTAGTTTGTCGTGTTCTGAACGAATGCCCACAGGATAGAGCGTATATTCCTTCTAAAACAGAGGTTTTGCCTGCCCCATTCTTGCCACAAATTATGTTCATTCTTTTGGAGCACTGCAGCGAAAAGGATGACAAAGCACGTAAGTTGTTAAGCTTTAGCTGTAGCAAATGCATGACCAACCTCAAATGTTCCACGTGGAACAATTATTGTATCATGCGTCTGATATGAAAGATGTTCCACGTGGAACATTTGGTGCAAAACAACAAAGACTAGATGGATAATCAGCAGCGAAAAGGGTTATGTCTTTTTCAGGAGCTTTTTAATCTTCTTATCGATTTTTTCGCGTCTAAATCGTGGGAGCAAATCAAGATAGAGCTTTCCATTCAGGTGGTCAATTTCGTGCTGAAGGCATTTAGCTAAAAAATCAGCGCTTTCTATCACGATCTTCTCGCCTTTTTCATTTAACGCTTCCACTTTTACCCATTCTGCCCTTTTTACTGCCGCATCGATAAAGCTAGGATACACAGACATGCAACCTTCACGATAATGGGTATGGCCTTTTGACTCTATGATTATAGGGTTTACGAGACATCGAGGCTCATTTTTCTGGGGTGAAACATCAATAACTGTTATCGCTAAAGGTGACTCAAAATTCATTTGAGTTGAAGCCAAGCCACAACAATCTTTCGTGTTATAGAGTGTCTCAAACATATCAGCAATCATTTTCTGAACATAACTGTCGTTAATGTCACTTACAAAATCACCACATTTTTTAAGGCGAATATCTGGATAGTTTAAAATATCAATCATCATGACTATAGACGCATCGGCATAACAACATACAAACCACCCTCCTCTTCAGAGGCTGGTTCTAACAATACTGACGCATTTGGATCAGAGAATCGAAGCTTTAACATTGGAGATTTTACAATTGCTAAGTACTCGAGCAAGTAACTGCAATTGAAACCTATGCGTCTTTCTGGACCAGTGTATTCAATTTCAATTTCTTCTTCGGCCTCTTCTTGCTCCTGGTTTTTTGCTTTTACCTGCATAGTTCCAGAATCAAAAGAAATTGAAATTCCTCTGTATTTATCTGAAAACAATACAGAGACCCGTTGCAGCATTTCCTTAAATTTGTCTTTATTAACAATAGCTTCGAAGGCTTGCCCTTTAGGAACGACCTGCTTATAGTCAGGGAATTTCCCTTCTATCAACTTGGCAGAAAAGCTATATCTAGGCGTGATAACACGAAGATGATGCTCACCTAAAACAACGCCAAGCTCTTCACTTTCTTCTGCCAAAAGTCGAGACAGTTCAAGAACCGCTTTTCGAGGAATAATAACCTGCTGCTCGGCACCTTCCATCATTTTGGTTTCGATTTCTCTCGTCGCTAAACGATGCCCATCTGTAGCAACAGCACGAATAGTATTATCTTTTACCCAAAATAATAGTCCGTTCAAATAATATCGAACATCTTGCTGCGCCATTGCGAAACTGGTTTGACTCAGTAAAGCACGCATTTTTTTGGGCGGAAGTGAAAACTCTAGTGCTCCTGGCCCTTCATCAAATTGTGGGTATTCCTGCGGATTTAAACCTGTTAACGCGTATTTTGAACGCCCTGCTTTAAGTGTGATTTTATCGCCATCACACTCAACCGTAATTTCAGAAGTGTCCGGTAATGCTTTGCAAATATCCAGCATTTTTTTTGCAGGAACGGTCAATTGCTGCTCTGCGGCAGGCGACGACAACGGGATGCGCGCAACCAATTCAACCTCTAAGTCAGTCCCTGTTAAAGAGAGCATTTGCCCTTTCACTGTCATTAAAATATGCGACAGAATAGGTAACGGCTGCCGTCTCTCAACTGCACTGGCAACTACCTGAAGAGGCTTTATTAAATCTGAACGAGCAATTTGAAAGGCCATCCGATGCACTTCCTATGTCGATAAAATACGCGATAAATTCACATAGTCCTCATCAATATCCGCATTGGATTCTCTTAAGGACTTAACGGTACGGCAAGCATGCAACACTGTTGTGTGGTCTCTTCCACCAAAAGCTTCACCTATCTCAGGCAAACTATGGTTTGTTAATTCTTTGCATAACGCCATTGCAACTTGCCGAGGCCGAGCAACAGATCGATTTCGTCTTTTGGACAAAAGATCAGAGACCTTAATTTTATAGTATTCTGCGACAGTTTTTAGAATATTATCAATTGATACCAATTTTGCTTGCAGCGCTAAAACATCTCTAAGCGCTTCTTGCACAAAGTCTAAAGTAACTTGTTGACCAGTAAACTGCGCATTAGCCAAAACTCGCTTAAGCGCCCCTTCTAATTCTCGAACATTTGAGCGGATACGTTTAGCGATAAAGAAAGCCACTTCTGGCTGAATTGGCATTTGTGTCTGTTCTGCTTTACTCATCAAGATGGCGACCCGAGTTTCAAGCTCCGGTGGCTCAACAGCAACGGTCAGTCCGGAGCCAAAACGCGACTTCAACCTTTCTTCTAACCCCTTGATTTCTTTAGGATATCTATCTGAGGTTAGAATAACCTGTTGCTGCCCTTCTAGCAGTGCATTGAAGGTGTGAAAAAACTCTTCCTGCGAGCGCTCTTTCCCCGCAAAGAACTGAATATCATCAATTAAAAGCGCATCTACCGAACGGTAATAGCGTTTAAACTCATTTATCTGATTACTCTGTAATGCTTTAACCATATCCGCTACGAAGCGTTCAGAGTGAAGATAAATAACTTTAGCGTTACCACCTTTATTTTTGATAATGGCATTTCCGATTGCGTGCATTAAGTGAGTCTTACCTAACCCCACACCACCGTATAGAAAGAAAGGATTGTAAGCACCACCTGGATTCTGTGCTATCTGACGAGCTGCAGCGACGGCCAATTGGTTAGATTTACCAACAACAAAGTTTTCCAGTGTGAAAGCTGGATTAAGATTACACTTATGAGAAATTGGGCTAGCGTCATTTTCTTTTGTTGGCGCAGTCGTTGGTGCCTCCACTGATATCTGAATATCAATAGCATCCGCTCCCGTAGGTGCATCCGGAACGTCATCGCCACCCGCTGTTTCCAGCACTGGCTGCTGCTGACGCGCCCCTACTTTTAAATGCACTTTAGGCGCTTGTCCGTTAGATGCGAGCGCTAGAGCCTCTTTAAGCGCGCCTATGTACTCGTTTGATAGTCCATGTAGCACATACTCGTTTGGCGCCCAAAGAATCAACCCTTCATCTGTTAGTTCTGCTTGAAGTGGACTGATCCATTGATTAAACGCTTGTTGCGTTAATGTTTGCTCTAAATGTTTTGTGCACTGACGCCAGAGGGTGGACTCCACAGTGATGCGCTCCCTAGTGTATTTTTTAATGAATTGAGTCGCATGCGAGATGAATCGATCGCAGGAACCCCATTCTATACTGCAACCCTCTTCTGATCTAGATCACTTTATCCACAGTCAGTTGTGTAAAACCCTTTAAAACCTTAGCGATTGAATGTGCATAACCAAACTAGTTATCCACTCTCCTCTAAAACAGTAATTTTTATCCACAACTTCTCAAAAGCCCCTACTGCGGCTTGCTGACAATGTTAATTTTTTTTACTTCTTTGAATTTATTGAAAAGAACAGAGTTATCCACAGAACAATCTTGCTCATTAATCATAACGATCTTAAATAAGAATTTAATTTATTATGATTGCTTCAAGGTAACATCAATTAGTTTTAATACTCGTGCACCCTCTCGGTTTTTTTTCATCAAATCAGACCGTTGTTGCAAAACATGTGGATAAATAGATGCAGATCCCCCCTACTCGCATGTGGGTAAATAAAGCCCTTATCCACACTTAGGGATAAAAGGCCCACTTATCCACAACTCGCACCCATACTACCGGCCTGCTTTTAAAGAGGGTTTTTCCTCTCTCAAACTATTGTTTTATATTGTATTTTAAGGCTTACTCACAGGCAGATATCACCTTAATCATAAACATAAAGTGATCTTATATATTTATATATATGTTATTAGTGACTAGTTAGTGTTTATAAATATTTAACCTGCTGATTAATATGAATCTTGTGTTTAAAATAGGGGATAACTGTTCATAAAAGACGGAGTTATAAACAGCGGTGATAAAAATAGGGAATAGAAGGGGAGTTATCCACCGATTTTACCGGTTTTCCTGTGGACAAGACAACGATTTTATACATATGTAAGACCATGAAATATAAAAACATTTGCTTGATATCCCCTAAAAATTGCCTCTTAATCATATAAATAAGCTTTTCATATAAAAATATATTTTCTTTTTTATATTTCACTAAGGGGTAGGATCAAAATGAAGAAAACGGCTTGACTTTTTTACCTCAGATCTCATATAGTTATGCGCCTAATTGTCTGTTTTATGGCAAATTTTTAAACCTCGAGGACTAGAACATGAAACGCACATTCCAACCCAGTAACCGTAAACGGGTTAACAAGCATGGTTTTCGTGCGCGTATGCAGACTGCTAACGGTCGTAAAGTGATCAATGCGCGACGAGCAAAAGGGCGCAAGCGTCTAACTGTTAGTGACGATATGCGTAAGTAAGGGAGGGTACTTTGACCGAAAGTTTTTCTTTTCGGAAAGAGGCTCGCTTACTTAGACCACAGGAATTTCGTGAGGTCTTTTCTTCAAGGCCTCACCGCTCACAATCCCAAGCTGTAACGATATGGGGTCGTCCCACCCAGGGAGAAAGTGCCCGACTGGGTATTGCTGTTCCCAAGCGGGTTGTATCCCGCGCCGTCGATCGAAGCCGCTTAAAGCGGCAGATTCGGGAAAGTTTCCGCCATCATCGTGCGCAGTTGGGAAACTGGGATCTAGTTGTGCAGCTGCGTCGTTATCATCCAGCTGAAACTAGAGAACAGCTCACTGCGGACTTAGAACGGTTATGGCGGCGTTATTTTCGACAATCTTCCAAAAATCGCTAATAATTCTCGTTCGGGCTTACCAGATGGGGGTTCGGCCGTACCTTGGGGTTTCCTGTCGTTTCCAACCTTCTTGTTCAGCATATGCTATCGAAGCATTGGAAGCGTGGGGGCCGTATAAGGGTAGCTGGTTGACCATTAAACGATTAATGCGGTGTCATCCTTTTGCGAAAGGCGGGGTAGATGTCGTACCTGAAAACACCAAGAAATAGGGTTGGTATAGAATGGATTTACAAAAGGTGAGAGTGCTGTTGTTTATGGGGATCACATTTTTGGGTGTGATGCTTTATGGCGCTTGGCAGAAAGAACATGCGCAGTTTGCGCAGGAAGCTGTTAAGTCTGCGCCTGCAGGTATGGATGCTCCAATGGCGGTAGCATCACAAATGACATCAGCAAAAAGTGATATACCTACTTTGCATGCAGGAGTTCAGCCTGAGCACATTGAGGACACATCAGGTCGATTGGTTGAGGTTTCAACAGAAGCACTTAGCATTAAGATTGACCGTCGTGGAGGGGATATTGTTTATGCGGCCTTATTGGACTATCCCTTAGAGCAGTCTGAGCCAGAAGCGCCTTTTGTATTGCTTGATAGTAGTGTCGATCGATTATATCTAGCCCAAAGTGGCTTAATTGGCGATATGGCGCCAGATGCCCCTAATGAAGGAAGAGGGGTGTATGAGACGGCTGAGGTTGAGAATCATATAGACGGCTCAGTCAGTGTAAAGCTGGTTTGGGATGCGCCTTCAGGAGACGCTCGAGTTACTAAGCAATTTCAATTTCCTAGCCATGGGTACCTCGTGGATGTTTCCTATCGTGTGGATAATTTAGGGGATAACCCGTGGACAGCTACCCCATATTTCCAGTTCAAGCGCACACCAACTGAGAAAAAGAAGACGGGTATGTTGGGGTTGCAGACTTTCCAGGGAGCAGCCATTTCCACGCCTGAGAAACGATACCAAAAGCTTTCATATGAAAAAATGAAAGATAAGCCTGTCAACAAAACGGTTGAAGGTGGATGGGCTGCAATGGTTGAGCATTACTTCTTATCAGCATGGGTGCCACTGCAAGATGCTCATTTGCGCTACTTCTCAAGAGGTGATCAGCATAACCATTACTATGTTGGGTTTGTCGCAGAGCCTATCGATGTTAAGCCAAAAGAGTCTCAAACAGCGCGAGCGCAGTTGTATTTGGGGCCAGAAATCACAGATGAGTTGCGGCAAATTGCTCCAGGGCTAGAGTTGACCGTGGACTATGGGGTTTTGTGGCCGATCTCTCAATTGTTGTTTTGGTTCTTGAAGCATGCGCATGATTTATTGGGCAACTGGGGCTTTTCGATTATTGCTGTAACAATGCTGGTAAAGCTGGCTTTTTACAGGTTGTCTGCAGCCAGTTACCGCTCCATGGGGAATATGCGAAAGTTGCAACCTCGTATCAATCAGCTAAAAGCAGATTGTGGCGAAGATAAGCAACGATTTAGCCAAGAAGTAATGGAGCTATATCGTCGAGAAAAGATCAATCCTCTAGGTGGGTGTTTGCCTATCCTGATACAGATTCCGGTCTTTATTGCCTTGTATTACGTTTTGTTAGAAAGCGTTGAGTTAAGACACGCGCCATTTGTTTTGTGGATTCAGGATTTATCTGCGCACGATCCTTATTACGTGTTGCCGATTTTAATGGGCTTAAGCATGTTGCTACAGCAACGTTTGAACCCAGCGCCACCTGATCCTATTCAGGCGCGGGTCATGATGTTAATGCCAATTGTGTTTACCGTTTTATTTATGAACTTCCCTGCGGGTCTGGTGTTGTACTGGTTTATGAACAACTTGTTATCCATGCTGCAGCAGTGGGTCATTATGCGGAAAATAGAAAGAGCTTAAACCATGGGACAAATCCTGAACGATACCATTGTTGCTTTAGCGACCCCGCCCGGACGCGGTGGGGTTGGTATTGTTCGTTTGTCTGGCCCGCTAGTTCCCAGAATGATTGAGCTATTCATTAAGCGCGAATTAAAGCCACGGTTTGCCCACTACGGGCCTTTTTACGATGAGGCTGGGGAGAAGGTCGATCTTGGCATAAGTCTCTTTTTTGAGGCGCCTCATTCGTTTACAGGGGAACATGTACTAGAGCTTCAAGGTCATGGTGGTCCCATTATCATGGATCGCTTGATTCGAGCCGCAATTAAGTTTGGCGCCCGAATGGCTCGGCCTGGTGAATTTACTGAGCGGGCGTTTTGTAATAACCAGTTAGATTTGGCACAGGCTGAAGCAATTGCTGATTTAATTAACGCAACCTCAGAGCAGGCGGCGCGTTGTGCACTGCGTTCGCTGGAGGGAGATTTTTCAAAGTCTATACACAACTTTCTACAAGGGGTTATTGGGCTGAGAACCTACCTTGAGGCTTCCAATGATTTTCCAGATGAGGAAGTTGAAATATTGGAAGGCGGTGAGGTTGAATCACGCCTATCTCAGTTGCAAGAAGACTTAACATCACTGCAGGCCGCGACTAAAAAAGGCGTTGTTCTCCAAGAGGGGCTTCAAGTTGCCGTTGTTGGTAAGCCCAATGCAGGGAAATCAAGCTTATTTAACGCATTGACCGGAGATGAAACGGCCATCGTAACTGATATTCCTGGCACCACAAGGGATTTAATTAGAGAAAAAGTTTTGCTGGGTGGTCACGTTATTCATTTGGTCGATACTGCAGGTATTCGTCAAGATGCGCAAAATATCGAAGAAGAGGGGATCCGGCGAGCGCAACGAGCGGCTGAAAAAGCAGATCATTTGCTATTTGTAATTGACGGTTCTGTTTATGACACTGAAGACAAAAGACATACACAGCTTGTTCAAATATTAGGGCAACAGTGGTTAGAACGCTTTAAAAACCGGTTAACAATGATCGTTAATAAAATTGACCTTACTAAAAAATCACCACAGGTGTTGAGTTCTTCACAACTATATCCACAAGTTTTTATCAGTGCGCGAGAACAGTCCGGTGTTGACTTGTTAAGGCAGCATTTATCGAATCACTTTGGGTTACAAGGTACGGACGAAGGGCAGTTTATTGCTCGTCGACGTCACTTAGAAGCTATGAGTCGAGCAAAAATAGCTTTAGAGCAAGGGATTGAACAGTTAAATCACACAGGTGCAGTTGAGTTGTTAGCAGAAGATCTCCGTTCTGTTCAGCTGGCGCTAGATGAAGTGACGGGTGTTTTTTCGCAAGAAGATTTATTAGGTGAAATCTTCTCATCCTTCTGCATAGGTAAATAAATATGAATTACGAGCAGCCATTTGATGTCATTGTGATTGGCGGGGGACATGCTGGAACTGAGGCTGCCTTAGCGAGTGCTCGTTTAGGTGTGTCAACATTGCTTATTACGCACAATATAGACACATTGGGACAAATGAGTTGTAACCCTGCTATCGGTGGAATAGGTAAGGGCCACCTAGTGAAAGAAATTGATGCCATGGGCGGTATCATGGGCTTAGCAGCAGATGCCGCGGGTATACAGTTTAGGCGTCTGAACGCTAAAAAGGGACCGGCTGTTCAGGCAACGCGCGCACAAAGCGATAGACAGCTGTACAAATCTTATATA
Organism: Legionellales bacterium; assembly: GCA_002708265.1. GTDB lineage: Bacteria > Pseudomonadota > Gammaproteobacteria > Berkiellales > Berkiellaceae. The sequence goes on from PANA01000001.1 coordinate 28,479, forward strand.
CGAAAAGCACTAGAAAACCAGGAAAATCTAACCCTTTTTCAACAACCAGTTGAAGATTTGTTGATTGAAAATGGCCGCATTAAAGGCGTTGTGACACAAATGGGCCTTACCTTTTTAGCGCCCCAAGTGGTTTTAACCGTCGGAACATTTTTGGCGGGAAAAATTCATATTGGGTTGTCTCAAAGTGTGGGTGGTCGCGCAGGCGATCCTCCTGCAACTACACTGGCAAAGCGATTAAGAGCGTTACCTTTTGACGTCGAACGCTTGAAAACAGGGACACCTCCTCGAATTGATGCTCGCACGGTGGATTTTTCTGTAATGGAAGCTCAGCCGCCCGAAGATCCAATTCCCAGTTTTTCATTTATGCCTGAGGGCAGCCACCCTCGACAAATACCTTGTCATATTGCTATTACGAATGAAAAAACACATGAAATTATCCGTCAAGGTTTAGATCGCTCACCTCTATACTCTGGTGTTATTGAAGGGGTTGGGCCACGTTACTGTCCCTCAATTGAAGACAAGGTTGTTCGTTTTTCTGATAAAAACCAGCATCAAATTTTTATTGAGCCAGAGGGGTTGAACACCGTTGAGTTATATCCAAATGGGTTGTCTACCTCTTTGCCTTTCGATGTTCAGTTGGCATTTATTCGCAGTATTAAAGGGATGGAAAACGCCCATATTTTACGCCCTGGTTATGCGATTGAATATGATTACTTCGATCCCCGTGGCTTGACTAGTGCGCTTGAGACAAAAGCCGTTGAAGGGTTGTTTTTTGCGGGACAAATTAACGGAACGACCGGGTATGAAGAAGCTGCAGCCCAAGGGTTGGTAGCAGGCTTAAACGCGGCTCGCAAAGCACAGTCAAAGCCTTATTGGCACCCTAAGCGGGATGAGGCGTACATTGGGGTGTTGATTGATGACTTAATTACCCGGGGAACACAAGAACCCTATCGTATGTTTACTTCACGGGCTGAACATCGATTACTTTTAAGAGAAGATAACGCAGATTTGCGTTTGACTCAAACAGGTTATGACTTGGGGGCTGTTGATGCGGCGCGCTATAAAAAACTTTGTCAAAAAAGAGAAGCTATCGATACACTAACAACGCAATTCTCTAAAGAGTTTGTTCGACCAGGAACACCGGCTGGAGAATCCGTTGCTGCAGTGCTAGGAAAACCATTAGCGCATGAGTACCGAGTGAGTGATCTGCTGAAGTGGCCTGAGTTCAATGCAACTTCGTTATTGTCGCTATTGGCTCATGAGCTAGATGAAACGGAGAAACAGGCGGCGGAACAAGTTCATATTCAATTGAAATATGCAGGCTATATTGAGAGACAGCAACGTCAAATTGCTGAAGTTCGCAGAAAAGAGCTGCGCTGCTTGCCCGAAGATCTCGATTACCGTAACATTCCGGGCCTGTCCGCAGAAATGCAAGAAAAGTTGTCGAAGGTTCGCCCTGAAAACTTGGGAATGGCCGCACGAATCCCAGGGGTTACACCGGCTGCACTATCATTGTTGTTAGTGTATTTGAAAGACAAAGATAAGCAAGGGGTGTCGGTATGACACCTCTTGCTCAGGGCTTAGAGAAAGGGGTTGCTGACTTAGGGTTGCCGCCGCTTGTGAGCACCCAGATAGAGCAGCTGCTGGCTTATAGTCGTCTGCTTGTAGAGTGGTCGAAGGCTTTTAACTTAACGGCAGTGACCGGGGAAGAAAATGTACTCAGGCGTCATATTCTAGATAGCTTGAGCGTGTTACCTTACCTCAGAGGGAATCGATTTTTAGATGTTGGAACGGGAGCCGGCTTGCCAGGTATTCCTTTAGCGATTACACGCCCCGATGACTGCTTTGTGTTGGTTGATTCTAGAGAGAAGCGGGTACACTTTCTCAGGATAGTGATTCAAAAGTTGGGGGTATCGAATGTGTCTGCGGTTTGTGGTCGAGTTGAAAGTTTTGGTGACGAAGCTGGATTTTCAACCATTTTGTCCCGGGCGTTTGCGCCATTGCCGACATTTATATCGATGACTTCTCACTTGTTGGCCCCGGACGGGGTGTGGTGTGCAATGACCGGGCAGGTTGTTGATTTTGAACAAAGTTGTGGTGACTTGCCAGTGACTTTAATTGAGCAAAGCCCGTTGTGCATACCTGGCGAAGATAAAGCTCGACATGTTGTTGTCGTAGGAAAAAAAACATAAAACAGGGAGCTCAAGATCGTGAGCGCAAAAATATATGCTTTTGCTAACCAGAAGGGAGGTGTGGGCAAAACCACCAGTTGTGTCAACTTGGCGGCTTCACTTCATCAGATAAAACAACGCATCCTTCTTGTGGACCTCGATCCACAAGGAAACGCAACGATGGGCTCAGGGGTCAATAAAAGCGCTTTGCCCTTTTCCGTCAATGAACTTCTCAAATCTGAAGCAACGGTCGAACAATCAATTATCAAGTCGACCCCGGCAGGTTATGATCTTATTGGTTCTAATAGCGATTTGACTCAAGCAGAAGCCAAGTTGGTCAAACTGGGAAATCAGCAGTCTGTTCTAAAGGCCGCGTTAGACTCTGTTCGTGATAACTACGATTTAATTTTGTTGGATTGTCCCCCTAGTCTTAACATGCTAACCATTAACGCAATGGTCGCAGCTGATGCCGTCGTTATTGCGATGCAGTGTGAATATTATGCAATGGAAGGGCTGAGTGATTTAATAAACACAATTTCTCAAATTCGCTCAGCTGTAAATCCCGACTTGCAGATTGCCGGAATAATTCGTACCTTATTTGATCCAAGGAATCGCTTGTGTATTGAGGTATCTAAGCAACTGATTCATCATTTCAAGGACAAGGTGTTCCAGGCCGTTATTCCAAGAAATGTTCGTTTAGCGGAGGCGCCTAGTCATGGGCTTCCAGCGTGTTTATATGATAGAAGCTCGAAAGGGGCAGTTGCCTACATGGTGCTGGCCAGTGAGATGCTTAAGCGTCATCAGTCTAGTCAGGCGGTTTCATCGGCGACGACTGAGTCAGCATAATTGGGTGAGGACGGGGGCACCGAATGGCAAAAAGAGGTTTAGGTAAGGGGTTAAATGAGTTGTTGTCAGCAACATTTGGTGAGGCTGATGTTGCAGTTGCTTCCCCAGCAGAACCTGCCCCGGTGGCACAGGCGTCTTCATCAACACCAAAGACGGCACTAGCCCCCAGCGAGATGGGGATCGCACGTCTTTCGGTTGAGGCTTTGGATAGTGGTCCTTTCCAGCCTCGATCGGGAATGAATGATGAGACGTTGACCCAGCTGGCAGACTCTATTCGACAACAGGGCTTATTGCAGCCGATTCTCGTAAGACCAAATGGTGAACGTTTTGATATCTTGGCGGGAGAGCGGCGTTGGCGTGCAGCCAAGCGAGCCGGCTTAACCGAGGTGCCGGTGATTGTTCGCCAGGTTACCGATGAAGAGGCCATGGCAATTGGTCTAATTGAAAATATTCAACGTGAAGATCTAAACCCCCTCGATACAGCAAAAGGCCTTAAGCGACTGTCAGAAGAAATGAGCATGACTCATCAAGAAGTAGCAGAAGCGGTCGGGAAATCACGCACAAGCGTTACAAATTACTTAAGGCTTTTAACCTTGAATCCTGATGTTCAGCATGCCCTAGAAGCGGGTGAGCTCGAACTGGGGCACGCCAAGGCGTTGTTGGGCGTAAAGGGGTCACTACAAACCCAAATGGCGAAGATGGTCATCAAGCGAGGTTTAAGCGTTCGAGAGACTGAGCGAGTGATTCAGCGCCTTCAAGAGCCAGGCTCTCAACAGAGAAGAGCAGGTGCACCAGATCCCAATATTCGTCGTCTTGAGAGTGACTTAGCGGATAAGTTAGGTGCTAGTGTCCATATTCGACATAGCACTCGCGGCAAGGGGTCTGTGGTTATTCAATACAACGATACAGAAGAGCTTCAAGGGATTCTTGAGCACATCCAGTAAGTAAGCGGCGTTATTAAATAGGCTTGAGCCAACCCCTAGGGTGTAGTAAGATAGACAACTAATTGTTGTGTTGGCTTACTACATAAAGGGTAAATACATGTTTTCAACTGCCCAAGTCCCGGAGCTTCATCAAGCTATTGAGCAAGCTGTTCGTCGTATATGGGCGATGGATCCTTATCCTGCTGAAAGGAAAGTCCAAGGTTCAGGAGCGTCGTATGCTTTGAGAGCCTTGTCTCAACGAGCGGCAGTTGCCTATGCAAAAGTTGCAGGACCTGTTTGCTTGCATGAAATGGAAGAGCGGGCAAGAGACCTCGCTGCTGAAAGCATGGTAGACGGGCACTTCTCGAAATTGCCAGTTTCGCACATAGCCTCATTAACCACGCCACAAAAGCAAGCCATTCGGCGACATTTAAAAGCCAACATTTTGGCGAACGATTTTCTTAAACACCCTCAATTAGCCCAAAGCAGCCTCGGCGAAGGTAATCCGCTGCAGTACTACCGCTCTATTCTTCCGGCGCATAAACAGACCATGGAGAAAGAGGTTGCTGAGTGCTTTATGCAGCCCTCTCCTTTTCTAGCTTTGCGTCAGCTGATCCAGAAAACGCCTCATTTAATGTATTCACACTACCAGATCAGAGACATCGGTTTTTTACTTCAGCGAATGCTTCAAGAACCGACACTTGCTGGAAAGATGGAAGCGGCGCAAGGTGCCTTAGCTGAGGCTCTAATTCAAAGAGATGCTGATTTAGTCCCTAAGGTGGGGCGATATGTTCCCATTCTGAGACCATATGTTCAGTTTATTCTTGGGTGGCCATTTGAAGATATGCAGATTGGTTTAGCAGGGCTGCAAAGAATATACGGTCGTATATTTGAAGCAGACAATCTGAACACCCTGGGCCAGCTTGCAAGAGATTTGCAGGACTTGCTCGAGACAAATGAAGGCGCTCAAAAGGTAATAGAGTGGGCAGGAATGAGCGCACTTATCGCAGACGTGCGTCCTTTACTAACAGGTTATATTCAAATTGATGAAGCCTTATCTCGTAAAGATTATCCGACTGCTGCACGTTTAGCGCACGAAATCATATGTGCGCCAGGTTTTAGCCGATTAATTCCACCAGGTGTGCAACCGTATCTAAATGTTTTGGCTGATTTGTCGGGACTTGCTCAAGGCCTTTTTGACGATACACCTTATGGCTCATTGACGGAACATCGTCAGGCACTGGCTGCGACTATTGATAATTTTTGGCAGTCTGAAAGCATACAATTTATCTATGAAAATTGGCGAACAGAAGGAATGCAGTCGTATCAAAACTTAAGAGGAGAGCTTGTTCGTTTTTCTCAGCAGTTAATGTTGATGTCGACAGATGAGTCTTTAGAACGCTTCTTGGGCCATGCACAAGCCGCGCTTGCATTAGCAGAGCAAAATCCTATGTTGGCTGAAACAAGCTTGGGGCCCAATATTGCCCAATTAAGAAGTTTAGTTGAGCGTTTGCAGGCGCCTATGCAAGCAGTGAGTTTTGATGAGCTGACCACATCTGTTGAAGCACTGTTGCAGGAAGTGCGCAGGAGTCCCCTTGTTCAGCAGTACTTACCTCCTTTGATTGTTAATCATGCAGCAGCCTTAGAAGAAGTTGTTCGTGAATTTAATGTCGTTAAGGGTTTGATAGATCGCCATGTGTATACACAAGCGCAACCACGAATTAGAGCCTTATTAAGAAACTCTGTTTTTGTGCAATATGTTCCGGCGTCTTTTAGAGAGCTTTTACAAACAACAGAACAGGCAATGCAAGATTTGCCTGCATATGTTGAGAGTTTATTTGTACCTAGAACAGATACGGCTGATGCAGGTTTTAATGTGCAGCGATGGTTGTCAGATCTTTTGTCATCGCCCATTATCGAAATTATGTATGGCATAGGCTTGAATGCTGAAAGCGCGGAGTATCAGTCTTTTAAAGAAAATATTGAGTCGATAACTCAGGCATTAATGACTGCGCATAGGGCAGAATCAATCACTGAGTTTCTAGAGCGGGCTGAGACAGCCACAACGCTTTTGGCGCGTCAAAACCCTTTGATTCAACGCAGTCAGCGGTTCGTGCAAATTGCGAGTGCGATAAATCATGTGACTCGGTTGTTACACGACGCCAGTGAAGCAGCAGATGAGCAATCGTATTTTCGTGCGGTAGAGCGGCTTCATGCTCTTGTGACAACAAACCGTATGGTGGAGGCAATCATTCCGCCAGTGGTTCAGCAGCATGTAGAGCGGTTATTTACTGGCGCTAGGTTGATTGAACGAATACGACAGCACACAGAATCTAGAAACTACTCTCAAGCCAGAGTTGTCATCAACGAGTTGTTGCAGGCGCAAGATATATTAGGCTACATGCCTGAAAGCGTGCAGGAATTTTTAGAAGAGACAAGGCAGGCCATAGATGATCTGCCCGCTTTTATTCATCGGTTATTAACAGAAGAATCTGATGATGACGCTGCTGAGTGGATTTATGAAGTTTTACAGCATCCAGTAGCTGAGGTTATTCACGCTGTAGGGTTGAATGTTAATACTGGAGAACATCAAATTGTTACCCAGCAAGTGAGAGATTTGGTTCGTAGTTTGGTTCAGTTTCAACAGGCAGATACTGTTCAAGTGGCTTTGGTTCATGCTCATGTAGCAGTGGGTATTCTTCAAGCAAATATCCATTTTGCACGCTCACCAACCTTGACAGCACTGTCAACTGAGTTAAACCAGCTGGTTGAAAACATTGAAAACGCTTTAGCAGAAGCGCAGCGTCCAAACGGCGATCTAGCACGTGTCACTAATTTAATTCGAGGGTGTGTAGACCCACGAGCGAACTTGGGGGCGAACTATATACGGCATTTGCTGCCAGATATGCTTGTACCATTATGCGAGAACTTGGAGAGAGCAGTTCAGGATGTAGAGTTGGTGCGAGAAGCTTTTGAGCAAAGAGACTACTCTGTTTTGGCAAGAAGGTTGGCCTGGTTGCTAGAAGATCCTCAGGTGCGATATTTTGTTCCAACGCCGATGCAGGCACATATCGCTTTAGCAAAAGAGGCAGTTGATGCGATAGATAATGTGGTCTTTCATAATCAGCGCTGGTCAACCGTTGATGCTGAAATTAGACGTATTTTAGAAACGGAAGCAGTTGCTGCATATTTCTATCTTTCAGAGACGGAGCAGCCTTCAGCTCAGGCTCAAGCAAGAAAAGAAAACTTTACTCGCGCTATTGAGCAAGCTTTAGATCTTGTTTATCGAATTGCAAACAGTCAAAGTTTTGATCAATTACATAGTGATGTTCAGGCACTTTGCAACTTGATTGATAATGACGTCTTAGAGATTACACGGTTAGAAGGGTTACGTGCTTGGATTGATAAAGCGCGTGATTTAAATAACCGCATCAATCAAATTCGGCGAGTATACGATAATGGGTATTATTCAGAAGCGATCGATTTATTAGGGCAGTTGCCCGAAAATGATCTCGTTAATGTTTTGCCAGGTTGGGTAACTGGACTCTTAGATGACATTCGGGATTTCAAAGACGATGTCTTGGAGTTGCAAACAAGTCTTCGTAATGGGCAATACCAAAATGCTTTGACCTTGGTTCAGCGCATGCTAGAAAGTGAAGCAATTGAGCAATTAATGCCGAATTATCTGATTAACTATACTCGCGAAGCCGCAAGTATTGTGGACTTAATGCGCAACATTGGTCGCTTAGCAGAAGAGAACTCACCAGAGGGGTGGGATAGAGCCCATGATCTGGTTGTGTATCATTTTAGTGATACTCGTGCAGATGATGCACGTCGTCGGCATGTCTGGAGAAGTTTGCTGGGTATTGATGGGTATCGCACGCTAAGAGATGAGCTACTAAATGCGACAAGTGCAATCAAAGAACTGCTAAAAATCTTAACCAATAAAAAACAAGATCAGCAATCTGTGTTGACAGCTCTTTGTGCCTGGACCCAGCAGTATATGTTGTACCTAGGGGATGGGGAGGCACAGAGCCCATTTGAGCGATTTGAAAAACTTGACCTAGTGAAGCACTTTAATGCGACCCCTGAAATGAACCTTGTTAAACGGGTAGTGGGCGTTTTCTCTAAGCGGGGCGCGTCTGGCAAACCGCCAACGATTGATTCATGGACATTGTTCGAAAGTATTGGAATGGCGAGTGCCTTAGAGCGTTACTACTACGAAAATAACACCCGTAATCAAATTAGGGGGGGAGCAAATCGTATTCGAGTTCGTATATGGAACTCGTTGTGCTTCGCGCTGAACTTGGTGATTACTGCGATGGCTTTTTTCTTTACCTGGTTGGGGCGCACACTGGTTCGAGGCTGGGATTGGTTAAAGAGCGGGTTCACTGGAGGGGATCGTGGTCAGCCTACCCCGACACAGGAAGAGCAACAAAGTCCAGAGCATGATCTTGAGGTATCTTCGGATCTTGAAGAGGGCCCAATAGAAGCCTTGTCTGAGCCGGTGCGTGGCTTTACCCCGATGGCGATGACTAAGCAACAGGTTGCTGCGCCAGCGGCTGGAGAGCCCCCTATTGTTGCGCAGGCTGAACCAGAGCAGCTTCGCCGCCCAGCATCATTTGGTTAGGATATTCAGCCAGTGCTGCTTTAAAGCGCACTGGCTGGTATAGCTTTCTAACTTTTTCCAATTCTTTTATTTATCCTCGACCCAATATTCCTTGGTTGCTTGATTGCAATGAACCCAGACAGTATACTGCGCCGAGCTGATCTACAGATATGCAGGGTATTCACGTTGGGAACCACAGCAAAACCATCTAATGCAGAGATCGTTTTTATTTCCCAGCAGCAGTGCTTTTGGTTGTTTGTAGTCGCACTGATTGTGTCGCTCACAACGCAATGGATAAATGGCCTAGCAACATTTGCTGGGGGCATCTTGATTATGTTGCCTATGTTTTTCACGGCTAGACGGTACTTTCGGTGTTTTGGCGCAAAACAAGCTAAGACAATGTTGGGTGTTTTGTGTCTTGGAGAAGTGGCAAAGTGGTTGTCAGTTCTTATACTTTTTCCTGTTTTATTAACACTGGTACCGGATCCGCGTTTTGCGGTTGTCGGGCTCGGTGTGTCATTGGCGGCCTGTTGGGCCCCTGTGTGGTACCGTAACAGAGGATGGTTCCATTTCGATGAGTGACGCGGCAAGCTTTTCAGCATCAGACTACATTCGACACCACTTAACCAATTTGACGTTCGGTGAGGGGTTCTGGACCTTTCATCTTGATACTTTGGCCATTTCATGGATCTTGGGTCTGCTATTCCTAATCTCTTTTCGTTTAGCCGCAAAGCGCATGACAACGGGGGTCCCTGGCGGATTTCAGAACTTCGTCGAGGTGATGGTTGAGTTTGCAGACAAGCAGGTCAAAGATACTTACCATGGTCGTTCTAAATTAGTTGCACCATTGGCGCTGACGATTTTCATTTGGGTTTTCTTAATGAACTTGATGGATTTAATTCCTGTCGATTTGTTACCAGCACTGGGGGCGGCAGCAGGACTGGAACACTTAAAGGTGGTGCCAACGGCAGACCCTAACCTGACGATGGGGATGTCAGTAACCGTCTTCTTTATTATTATTTTCTTCAGTATTCAAGCAAAAGGCTTTTTGGGATATGCCAAAGAGTTGTTTTGTAGTCCCTTTGGACCATTTTTATTCCCTTTCAACTTAATGTTGAACGTCATTGAGACCCTGGCCAAGCCGATTTCTTTAGGGTTGCGATTGTTCGGAAACCTGTATGCAGGTGAGTTGATATTTATTCTAATTGCGTTGCTGCCGTGGTATACACAGTGGCCGTTGGGTTGGATATGGGCCGTATTCCATATTTTGGTTATCGTTTTGCAAGCGTTCATCTTCATGATGTTAACCATTGTCTATCTCAGCTTGGCGCAAGAAGATCATTAATTACCATTACATATATATCATTGCTTAGGAGGCATCATGGTAGAGTCAACAGCGGCTTTAGTAGCACAACTTCAAGGTACAACCGCTATTGTTGTGGCAATCTTAATCAGCGCAGGTGCATTAGGCACAGCGTTAGGGTTTGCGATTTTGGGTGGTAAGTTCCTAGAGGGAGCTGCTCGTCAACCAGAAATGGTTCCAATGTTGCAGGTTAAAATGTTCATTATTGCTGGTCTTTTGGACGCGGTTAGTATGATCGGGGTTGGTATTGCATTGTACTTCACATTTGCTAGCCCGTTCCTCGCTGAACTGCTCAAACACGTCTAAGGGATCACTGAAAAAGGGGCACGGCTGTGGATATTAATGCAACGCTATTAGGCCAAATGATCACTTTTTTGTTGTTCATCTGGTTTACGATGAAGTTTGTTTGGCCACCTGTGGTGAAAGCGCTAGAAGCGCGAAAAAATGAAATCGCCGAGGGGCTGGCTGCTGCTGAGCGTGGGCACCATGAGCTGAGCTTGTCACAAGACAAAGCTAAGACTGCACTTCGTGAAGCCAGAGATGAGTCCAGCAAACTGCTAGAGGCAGCGAGAGCGCAGGCAGATAAAATTGTTGAAGATGCTCGTGCTGAAGCTCAAGAAGAAGCTAAGCGGATTGTTGAGCGGGCGGCTAGCGAGGTTGCTCAAATGGAAAGTAGTGCTCGCGAAGGCCTGAAGAAACAAGTGTCTTCTTTGGCTGTGGCTGGCGCTCAAAAAATTCTTGGGCGTACCATTGATGCTCAGGCGCACAATGACATCTTAGATGAACTGGTGAAAGAGCTTTAGTCATGACGATGCAAAATCGAATAGCAAGACCGTATGCAAGAGCCGCTTTCGCGGTGGCCAGAGAGTCCGATAAAGTGGCTCAATGGTCAGCTGCTTTAAAGGTCACTGCTGAGGCCATGTCTGAGCCTGCGGTACAAGCGTGGTTGAAAAACCCCAAAACTGCATCGTTATCGGTTGTTGAGCTAATTATTAGCTTGAAGCCTGAGGTGTTCGAAGGGCAAGTTAAAACCTTTATAGAATTACTTGCTCAGCGGGGCCGGTTGCTCGTGGCTTGTGGCATCAGTGAGTTATTTGAAGCTTATCGAGCGAAGGCAGAGTCTTACGAGCGTATTACGCTGCAGCTAGCGCAGCCAGCTCAAGATGAGCGAGTGGAAAGTATTAAATCTGCTTTAACCAAGCGTTTAAATATGTCGGTTCAAGTCACCTCTGAAGTGGTTCCAGAGTTAATTGGTGGCGCCGTCGTCAAAGCGGGCGATATCGTTATCGATGGTTCAGTCCTAGGGCAGTTAAAGAAAGTCGCAGATGCGCTTGAAGTAGTGTAAATAAGGTAATCGGATATGCGTTTAGATCCTTCTGAAATTAGTCAACTTATTAAACAAAGAATTGAGACAGCAGATATCAGTTCAAGCGCCAAAACAGTGGGTACCGTTATTGGTGTTAGTGACGGCATTGTTCGTCTTCACGGCCTGAATGAAGTCATGCAGGGTGAGATGATTAAGTTCGAAGGCGATACTTATGGTCTGGCCTTGAACTTGGAGCGTGATTCTGTCGGTGCGGTTGTTTTAGGTAACAGCGGTACGATTGCAGAAGGGCAAACAGCAGAGTGTACAGGTCGTATTCTTGAAGTGCCTGTTGGTGAAGCGTTGCTTGGCCGAGTTGTAAATTCCTTGGGTGCACCAATTGATGGAAAAGGCACTATTGATCATACGGCAATGTCACCGATTGAAAAAGTGGCGCCAGGGGTTATTGAGCGTCAATCCGTTAGCCAGCCTGTTCAGACGGGGCTCAAACCAATTGACTCCATGGTTCCAATTGGTCGAGGTCAACGTGAGCTAATTATTGGTGACCGTCAAACCGGTAAAACGGCGGTAGCAATTGATGCCATCATCAACCAAAAAGGCACCGGTGTTAAATGTATTTATGTGGCAATTGGTCAGAAAGCTTCTTCTATTGCCTCAGTGGTACGTAAGTTGGAAGAACATGGCGCGATGGCTCACACGATTGTGGTTGCTGCAACGGCTTCTGATGCGGCCTCTTTACAGTTTATTGCACCTTACTCAGGCTGTGCGATGGGTGAGTACTTCCGTGATAAAGGGGAAGACGCGCTTATTATTTATGATGACTTAACAAAGCAGGCTTGGGCGTACCGACAAATTTCTCTTCTACTGCGTCGTCCACCAGGTCGTGAAGCATATCCTGGTGACGTTTTCTATTTGCACTCGCGCCTATTAGAGCGTGCTGCTCGAGTAAACGCAGAGTATGTTGAAAAAATGACCAATGGTCAGGTTCGCGGCAAAACAGGCTCTTTGACAGCATTGCCAATTATTGAAACGCAAGCAGGCGACGTTTCAGCATTCGTACCAACCAACGTTATTTCTATTACAGATGGTCAGATCTTCTTAGAAACCGACTTGTTTAACGCGGGGATTCGTCCTGCTATTAACGCAGGTTTGTCTGTCTCTCGTGTGGGTGGTGCGGCACAAACCAAATTAATGAAAAAGCTGGCCGGTGGTGTGCGAATTGGTTTGGCGCAGTATCGAGAGCTGGCGGCTTTTGCGCAGTTTGCTTCTGATTTGGATGAAGCCACTCGTAAGCAGCTTGAAAGAGGGCAGCGTACAATGGAAGCAATGAAGCAACCTCAGTACGCTACACAGAGCGTTGCTCAGATGGCCTTTGTCCTCTTTGCAGTTGACCGTGGTTTCATGGATACCGTTGAAGTTGAGAAGGTTGTTGAGTACGAGCGCTCATTGCTTGAGTACTTAGATGTTAATCATGCATCACTTCTTGAAAAAGTGAATGCGGAGCCGGTTTACACTGATGCGTTGGCGGCTCAGATGACTGAAGTCCTAGAAGCGTTCAATCGAACCCAAGGGCTATAAGCCATAGGAGTGCGTCATGGCGGTTGGTAAAGAAATACGAACCAAAATTAAAAGCATCCAAAGTACGCAAAAAATTACGCGTGCAATGGAGATGGTGGCAGCCAGCAAGATGCGACGCGTTCAGCAACGTATGGATGCTGCTCGCCCTTACGCAAACCATATTCACCAAGTGATTGAGCATGTCTCAAAATCGCACTCTGAGCATAACAGTATTTTCTTACAAGAGCGCCCGGTTAAACGAGCGGGTATCATTGTGATTTCGACAGACCGAGGCCTTTGTGGTGGTTTGAACATCAACTTGTTTAGGCAAGTGCTTAACAAGATGGAAGCCTTAGAAGAGAAAGGTATTGAAGTCGATATGGCACTGTTGGGGTCACGTGCGGAAGGCTATTTTAAGCAGCTTGGTGCTAACATTGTTGCCGCTGCGAGTCAGCTGGGTGAGACGCCCAAAACGGCAGCGATAGTTGGTCCGTTAAAAGTTATGCTTGATGCTTATGCCAATGACGAAATACAAGCGTTGTATGTCGCACATAACTTTTTTGAAAACACCATGACGCAAAAGCCGAAGGTGTCGACTTTGTTTCCATTGTCTCAAGTTGAAAATTTGGAGCCTAAAGAGGCCCATACGAGCCACTGGGACTATATCTATGAGCCAAACAACGAGGCCCTATTGGATTTGTTGATTAGACGATATGTTGAGCAACAAGTTTATCGGGGTGTGGTAGAGAACATTGCTTGTGAACAAGCGGCTCGGATGATTGCGATGAAGAGCGCATCCGATAATGCAGGGGATTTAATTCACTCACTGCAATTGGCGTACAACAAAGCGCGTCAGGCAGCGATTACACAAGAATTATCTGAAATCGTATCTGGCGCTGCTGCTGTATAAATTAAACTGGGGTAAAGACACATGTCAGAAGTTGCAACAAAATCTGGTCGAATAGTAGAAATCATTGGAGCGGTCGTGGACGTTGAGTTCCCGTCTGATTCTGTACCGATGGTTTACGATGCATTGACTGTCGATGGCACAGAAATCACCTTAGAGGTTCAACAGCAGCTTGGTGACGGTGTCGTTAGAACCATTGCAATGGGAACAACGGATGGTTTGAAGCGTGGCTTGAATACCCAAAACACTGGGCGTCCTATTCAGGTGCCGGTTGGAAAAGAAACCTTAGGCCGTATTATGGACGTCTTGGGTCGACCAATTGATGAAAAAGGTCCTGTTGGTGAACAAGAGCGTTGGTCAATTCACCGAAGTGCGCCAAGCTTTCGTGAGCAAGCGGCTAATGAAGAGCTACTAGAAACCGGTATTAAAGTCATTGACTTGATTTGTCCTTTTGCGAAAGGGGGTAAAGTCGGTCTGTTCGGTGGTGCTGGTGTCGGTAAGACCGTGAACATGATGGAGCTGATTCGTAACATTGCGATTGAGCACAGTGGTTATTCTGTATTTGCCGGGGTGGGTGAGCGAACTCGTGAAGGGAACGACTTCTACCACGAAATGAAAGACTCAAACGTCTTAGATAAAGTGGCCTTGGTCTACGGGCAGATGAACGAGCCTCCCGGAAACCGTTTGCGTGTGGCGTTAACCGGACTAACGATGGCGGAAAAATTCCGTGACGAAGGTCGTGATGTCTTACTGTTTGTCGACAACATTTACCGATACACGCTAGCGGGTACTGAGGTGTCTGCGCTATTAGGTCGTATGCCTTCAGCGGTAGGGTATCAGCCAACACTGGCTGAGGAAATGGGTGTATTGCAAGAACGTATTACATCAACAAAGACCGGCTCTATTACGTCTATCCAGGCAGTTTATGTTCCAGCGGATGACTTGACCGATCCTTCTCCTGCAACAACCTTTGCCCACTTGGATGCGACAGTTGTATTGTCTCGTCAAATCGCGGAGCTTGGTATTTATCCTGCGATTGACCCGTTAGATTCAACTTCACGTCAGCTAGACCCATTAGTGGTTGGTCGTGAGCATTATGAAGTTGCGAGAGCGGTTCAAGGAACCCTTCAACGTTATAAAGAGTTGAAAGATATTATTGCAATTTTGGGGATGGACGAATTATCTGAAGAAGATAAGGCAACAGTTTCTCGAGCTCGTAAGATCCAGCGTTTCTTGTCACAACCATTCTTCGTGGCAGAGGTATTTACTGGAGCGCCAGGTAAATATGTTGCGCTTAAAGATACGATTCGTGCTTTCAAAGGCATTGTAGAGGGCGAGTACGATGACTTGCCAGAGCAGGCCTTCTACATGGTTGGTACGATTGAAGAAGCGATTGAGAAAGCGAAATCACTCTAGGAGCTGGGCAATATGGCCAAGACCATTAAAGTAAACATTGTCTCCCTTGAGGAGTCTATATACAGTGGTGAAGCTTCTTGGGTTCAAGCCAGCTGTCAAAAGGGAGACGTGGGCATTTATCCTGGTCACGCCCCCTATTTAACGCAGCTTTCCCCGGGGCCTGTTCGGGTGGTTCTTTCTGAGCACGGACATGAAGACGTCGTGTTTGTATCGGGCGGGATTTTAGAGGTACAGCCTGACGTGGTGACTATCCTGGCAGATACGGTGCTACGCGGAACCGATATGGAAGAGCAGGCATTGCTGAAAGCGAAAGAAGAAGCGGCTCGTTTGCTGACAGAGCAAAAAACGGATATCGATTACTCACATGCTAAGGCAGAGTTACTTCGTGCGGCAGCGATGCTTCGAACGCTGAAAATGCTCCGAAAAGAGATCAAATAGCTTAACTATCAACCTTAGGTGCTTGCTGCCTTGCTTTTTGGTAAAATCTAAGGCTCTCCAAAGCCGTGAGATCATTATGGAATTAAAGGCAGTTATTTTAGCTGCTGGCCAAGGAAAGCGGATGCAGTCGACCTTACCAAAGGTCCTTCACCCCGTTGGCGGCCAGCCAATGCTGACACATGTACTGCGCGCAGCGACTGATTTACAGACAGCCGCGCAGCTTGTTGTCCATGCTCCCAACGTATCTGAACAACTCAAACAAGCCCCTTTGGCAGAATCTGTTGAATGGGTTGCTCAACCTACCCCCCAAGGCACTGGACATGCTCTGTTGTGTGCTATTGAACAGTTGCACGATGATTGCCGCATTTTAGTGCTGTATGGCGATGTGCCGCTGGTCGAAACGACAGTACTTAAAGAGCTTGTTTCAAAGACACCCCTAGACGCGGTTGGTTTGTTGACCACACAAGTGTTGGACCCGACCGGTTTGGGGCGTATTGTGCGAGACGATAAGGGCGCGGTGGTCAGAATTGTCGAGCACAAGGATGCAACAGATCAAGAGCGTCAAATTAAGGAAATCAATACAGGGATTTTCTGCCTTAATGCCAAAGACTGTCGTCGATGGCTTCCTAAGCTCGCCTGTAATAATGCACAAAACGAGTATTATCTAACAGATATCGTTGCCTTGGCTCAAGCCGAAGGCACGCCAGTGTTTGGTTTGGCGGTTGAAGATAATTTACAGTTCCAGGGGGTTAACGATCGCTGGCAGTGGTCGCAAGTCGAGCGATTATACCAACAGCGTGGTGCCCGTAAACTGATTGAATCAGGGGTTTGGGTGGCCGATAGTGAGCGCTTAACGATTCGCGGAAATGTTTCTGTAGCCCCTGGTGCCTCGCTTGATGTTGGTGTTGTGCTTGAGGGTGATATATCCATTGAAGCTGGAGCGATTATTGGCCCCTATGTTCACCTAAAGAACGTTTCAGTTGGGACCAAGGCAGAAATTCGTTCGCACTCTGTTCTTGAAGAAGCGCAAGTAGCGTCAAGGGCAACGGTTGGTCCGTTCGCGCGTTTGCGTCCGGGCGCAGTAATTGCTGAAGAAGCGCTGGTAGGTAACTTTGTTGAGGTTAAAAAAGCGATCGTTGGCAAAGGCAGTAAGGTCAGCCATTTGAGCTATGTGGGCGATGCAACAATTGGTCAGATGGCCAATATTGGTGCAGGAACCATTTTTTGTAACTATGATGGTGCGAATAAGTACCATACCACGGTTGAAGATAATGCTTTTGTGGGATCAGGCTCAGAGTTGGTCGCACCGGTTACTATTGGTGCGGGAGCAACTGTCGGGGCTGGCACAACTGTGACGAAGGACGTTCCTTCAAAAACACTATGCATTCGACGAGCAAAGCAGCAGAATATAGATGGTTGGACTAGACCAACTAAGAACAAAGAAACAACCTAAGGATTGACGGCAATGTGTGGGATTGTAGCTGGTGTTGCGCAAAGAAATGTAACCCCTATCTTACTTGAAGGGTTGCGTCGCTTAGAGTATCGAGGATATGACTCTGCAGGTGTGGCGGTTGCTCAAGGGGGGCAAATAGTTCGAGCAAGAACCTGCGGTAAGGTTATCGAGCTGTCGAAGCTGCTTGAAAAAAGTCCTATAGAAGGCCAAATTGGTTTGGCTCACACGCGTTGGGCAACCCATGGAAAACCCTCAGAGCGAAATGCGCACCCGCATATGTCTCAGGACAGAATTGCGATTGTTCACAATGGCATTATTGAAAACCATGAGTCTTTAGCTGCCGAGCTGAAAGAAAAAGGATATGAGCTTCTTTCAGACACGGACACAGAAGTGATTGTTCATATTCTAGATGACCAGTTCAAGGAGACCAATTGCCTAAAGTCCGCGGTGGCACGAACAATCAATCGTCTTGAAGGCGCATACGCATTAGTCGTAATGGCTAAAGAGGTGCCAGATACTCTGTTTGTGGCCTGCAAAGGGGCGCCCTTGGTGATTGGCCGCGGTATAGAAGAAATGTTTGTTGCCAGTGATGTCTTAGCTTTGCTGCCAGTTACCCAAGAGTTTGTTTATCTGCAAGATGGAGACATGGCTCAAGTTAAGGCAGAGGGCTATGTTATCTGGGACGCGCAGCAAAATGTTGTTCAGCGTGTCAGCAAGCAAGTTGCACTATCACCAGAGTCTGTCGGGCGAGGCAGTTTCCGTCACTACATGCAAAAAGAAATCCATGAGCAGCCATGGGCCGTGTCTGAGGCTTTGGAAGGACGCTTATCCGGACAAGGGCTTTCTGACAGTATATTTGGAGCTCAAGCCGCTAAAGTTTTTGATGCGACTGAACAAGTACATATCGTCGCCTGTGGTACTAGTTTTCATGCCGGATGGATTGCACGTTACTGGTTGGAGTCGTTAGGCATACCCTGCCAAGTTGAAGTAGCCAGTGAGTATCGCTACCGAGAAGCGGTTATTCCTAAAGGAACGCTGTTGGTAACAATTTCTCAATCTGGTGAAACGGCAGATACCCTGGCTGCTTTGCGTAGCCGTCGCGCGCAATACTTATCTTGTTTAACCATTTGTAATGTTCCCGAAAGCTCTCTTGTCAGAGAAAGTGACTTATGTTTGTTGACCCATGCAGGCCCAGAGGTGGGAGTGGCTTCAACAAAAGCGTTTACGACCCAGCTGGTTGCTCTACAACTGTTTTGTATTGCTTTGGGTCGACGCCATCAGCTAACAGAAAAGCAACAACAGCAATGGTTAGAAGCACTGAAACGATTGCCTGATAGTATAGAAAAAGCTTTAGGGCTCGATCGCAAAATTCGGCTATTAGCACAAGAGCTTTTACATAAATCCCACGCGCTGTATTTAGGGCGAGGAGCGATGTATCCAGTCGCACTAGAAGGCGCCTTAAAGCTAAAAGAAATTTCTTATATCCATGCGGAAGCGTATCCTGCAGGGGAGCTCAAACATGGACCGCTCGCGCTCGTGGATGAAAATATGCCAGTGATTGCGGTTGCACCTAATGACGCGTTGTTGAGCAAGTTGCAATCAAACCTTCAAGAGGTACAGGCACGAGGCGGCCAGATTATTATCTTTGCAGATGAGCAGCTTCCAATTCCGGCTAAAAGAGAAAATATGATTTGGGTACAAGTGCCTCATGTGACCACGCAGTTGGCCCCTATATTATTCACGATTCCTCTTCAGCTATTGGCCTATCACGTAGCAGTCTTGAAAGGAACAGACGTCGATCAGCCACGCAATCTGGCAAAATCAGTAACCGTTGAATAGATACTATTGTACGGACATATCAATAAAAGTCTCTTTATACAGCTGACCTAATATCATACAGGGGAGAGTTTTCTCCCCTGCTCTTTGCTGACCTCCACCGAATCGCTTTTCTGTGTATATTCAAATCGTTTTATTCTGGAGCACTATGAACTTAATTCAGTGTGTTGATCTCTAAAGAAGCATGTAGAGTTTCTTTCACCTTAGGGGACAAGTCATGCCGATTGGGACTGAAAAGTTAGAAAGAATACAGAGCTTATGTTGTGGAATGTCTAATGCAGCATTTGCCTATGATATTAAACGGGTGCACAAATATGCCAATAATCTCAACAAGATTTTTAAGGGCGAAATAGATTTTTACAAACAGAAAATGGATGAAGCTGAAAGAAACGAGACCGAAAACCATGCGCACTTTAAGACCGTGCATGATGAGCTACAAGAAAAGTATCATATGTTTCAGGTGTTCTTTTTTGAGAAACTTGAAAGGGAATTTCCTGAAAGAATAATAAATGGTGCCGGAACAGATAATATAGGGCTTTTAAAAAAACTTCAGGGTTTCTTTGTTGGGGAAAAACAAGTAGATAGTTATGACCCAAGGAAAGTATCGTTCGATCAAATTAAAACAACGATGTGGGGAGCAAGCGTCAGTGATTTTTGTGATGTTGCCGTTAAGGCTGACGTCAAAATGAGCAGTGAAAAAGCGGCGCCTCCTTTGGATGAAAAACCTGTCGCACCTGTGATTCAATTTGAAAGAAGACGAACCCTCTCTGTATCTATGACCAAATCCAGCAAAAAAAGCGCGCTTAAACTGGAGCTGGAATCAGCTCAGCAAGCTTGTCAGGCGCTAATAAATGTGAAAGGGCCGTGGGGAAAAGAGCAGATTATAGCGTTGTCGACTTTAATGAGTAAAATGCAAGCAGAAGTGACACAGGCCCATAAAGAACATAAGAAATCAAATGCCGTCTTAAACAAAACAGCTGGTCGTGCTAAAGATTTTTTATCCAAACATTTAAGTGGTGTTGATGCACAGGGAAAAACAGAAGAATGGCGAAAGGTTAAAGCGGTACAGGAGAAGTTTGAGCAGCTGTTTCGTGCTCACGCGTCTAAATCCTCTTTAAGTGAGGCTGAGGCGAATGCCCTAAAAGTGGTTTTGGGTGAGCTCAATCAGGCCTTACAAGAGTATCAAGCCTTTATTGAAGACAAAGCCGTGGCTGATGCCTTAAAAAAAGTAGAGCTTTCGGATAACGAGCTGCAGGCAAAAAACCCATTTAATGCAGATCCAGGAGAAGGTCTAAGAAGTGCTATGTTCCATGACATTATGCATAGAGCATTAAATGAGGTTGGCTATAAAGGAGTTTCTAGAGAAGTATTAATGGATTCAGGCGCTTGTTTGAAGGCGGGGCCTACAGATGTGCGTGAGGCAAATGCAAATCTTGAAAGAAAAGCTGCAGAAATTTACCAGGCGAGGGCAGAGCGCTTTCACCTCAGTGGGGAGTCTAAGGTGCTGCCAGGCTTAATGGATAAAGCCAAATCTAGAGATGATAGAAGGGAGATTATTGCTGGAATAATCCAGCTGCAAAGGGAAGCGTTAGCGCATTTTGAAAAGGACTCTTCAGGCTATGGAGACGTTCCAGACTGGAAAACTGTTCTAACGCTTATGAAGAATGAGATAGAGCAAAGCTTCAAAACCATTACTAAAGCTGGCCTCAAGAGCGCTTTAGGCAAAGATAAAAAATCGGGATTCAAAGACCCTGTGATAAAAGCCATAGAGGATCTTCAACAGAGTTTAACAAGACAGAGGGTAAGCGCCTGCTCACAACAGTTTGCACAGTTAGATAAGGCCATGCAGACTTATCAAGCATATTTAATGGTTGATCCATTAAAGGCGCGTTATCAGGATGAACGGAGTAACACTAAATCCTTATCCAGCCGAATTGGGAGTAGCAAGCCTCACAAATAGTCTTTTAGAGACTCGTTGTCTTTCTAAGAAAGGAAGCTTTCTTTTGGGGCTGCTTTCCGGTAAAATCCCCCTTTGCCAGCCTGTAAGGGGGGTTGTATGTCCTCACATTTCTCTTCACCGGATTATCACTTTAGGGCAAAAGATGCCTTATTGGGAGCCCAAAACTTATTAATTGCACTTGGTGCATTGGTGATGATGCCCATGTTGACTGGGCTTGATCCAAATGTTGCACTGTTCACTGCTGGGCTAGGGACTTTATTGTTCCAAATTCTTACCAAAGGTAAAGTGCCTGTTTTTCTGGGGTCCTCATTTGCCTTTCTACCTGCCATGATTTTTAGCGTGAGCCAATGGGGAATTCCTGCCACTATGGGGGGAATGATGATTGCGGCCTTAGCTTATATGCTGGTTGCTGCCCTTTTAAAAATGAGAGGCTTAGAAACGCTCGAGAAGTGGGTACCTCCTATCGTAACGGGGCCCGTTATCATTAGTATTGGTCTTGTTTTAGCGCCTATCGCGGTTAACATGGCAACAGGGTTGACTGGAGACGGTAGCCTAGCTTTGCACAATGAAAATACCGCGATGTTATTGGCAGGCACTAGTTTATCGGTTGCCCTGTTAACCAGACTGTTTGCGCGCGGCTGGCTTTCTTTATTACCCATTTTAACGGGGGTAGCTAGTGGATATATCTTAGCAGCTTTTTTAGGGGTAATTGATTGGACGCCAGTGCATGAAGCGCCATGGTTTCAATGGCCACATTTTACTCGTCCTGAGTTTAGCTTGCCTGCTGCCGTTTTATTTTTTCCATTAGCTTTAGTGTCTGCGGTTGAGCACATCGGAGATGTGCTCGCGATTAGTGCGATTACTGGTCGGCGTTTTTTAGTCGATCCTGGTGCCCATAGAACACTGATGGGAGACGGTCTAGCAACAGCGCTTGCGGCTTTTTTTGGAGGACCTCCTAACACCACTTATTCAGAGGTAACAGCGGGGGTGGCAATCACCAAAGCTTATAATCCTGCGCTGATGACCTGGGCAGCACTTTTTGCGGTAGCACTGTCATTTGTTGGTAAAGTTGGAGCGTTTTTACAGACGATCCCTTCCCCAGTGATGGGCGGCATTATGATGCTTCTTTTTGGTACCATTGCAGTGGTTGGCATTCATTTGCTGGTAAATGATGAGCAAGATCTCATGTCGCCACGATGCATGACTATTGTCGCCATCATTTTGATTGTTCCCGTTGGTGGATTAAGCTTATCATTTGGTGAGTTTCACTTGGCCGGTGTGGGGTTAGGTGGGTTGTTGGGCGTTCTGCTTAACCGAATTATTCCAGAGACAGCGGCTCAGGAACCAGCTGCTGCCAGCTAACAAAGGTCCCGTGATGGCTTAGGCCATCGCGGGGAGTTTTGCTCTTAAATTAGTCAGCATATCATCTGTCATTTTGTCTAAATCAAAACTAGGCTTCCATCCCCAGTCTTCTCTAGCATGCTTATCGTCGATGGTTGCCGGCCAGCTTTGCGCAATGGCTTGACGCTCATCCGGTGCGTATCGAATTTCAAAATCTGGAATATGTTTTTTAATACTGCTTGCAATTTCACTCGGAGAAAAGCTCATGCCGGTGAGGTTGTAGCTGGTGCGGATTTTTATTTTTTCAGCGGGCGCATGCATGATATCCAGCGTTGCTTTTATTGCATCGGGCATATACAACATCGGCAAGGTAGTGTCAGCAGCCAAAAAGCACTCATGCACCTTGGTGCTAAGGGCATCATGATAAATAGAAACCGCATAATCGGTGGTCCCCCCTCCTGGCTCTGAGGCATGACCGATTAGGCCGGGGTAGCGCAAGCTTCGAACATCTACACCCCAACGCTGATGATAATATTGAGCCTGAAGCTCCCCTGCCATCTTGCTGATGCCATAGACAGTTGTCGGATCCATCACGGTGTACTGCGGCGTGTTTTCACGGGGGGTATGAGGACCAAAGGCCGCAATACTGCTAGGCCAGTAAATACGTTTTATGTAGTCTTCATCCCGCGCTAGATTGAGCAGGTTAAAGAGTCCTTCCATGTTTAGTTTCCAGCCGAATAAGGGCTGTTTTTCTGCTGTGGCGCTTAACAAAGCAGCCAGATGGTAAACATGAGTAGGTTTATATTGTTCCATGATTTGAACGAGACGCTGCACATCGAGTATGTCTAAGTGCTCGAAGGGACCGCCATCAAATACCGGATCTGATGGCTTGCGAATATCGGAGGCTATGACATTACTATCACCATAAATATCACGTAAGGCAGGAACCAACTCACTACCGACTTGGCCACAGGCGCCAATGATCAAAACTGTTTCTTTTGCCATAAATACCTCACAAAAAATCCGCAAAGGGGAAAAGGCTGCTAGTCTGCAGTCTATGTTTCTCCTTTAAGTGTCAAACTATATTAGCAGAAGCGTTAACTGGGAAACAGCTCAGTTGCATTCGCAACTGAGCATTTATTCTAGATAATGCCGAGTTTTTTACCCGTTTGAGTAAAGGCCTCAGCAGCTTTTTCAAGCTGCGGGCGAGTATGTGCTGCGGACATTTGTGTGCGGATCCGCGCTTTACCGTGCGGCACTACTGGATAAGAAAATCCAATGACATAAATTCCCTGCCCCAAAAGTGCGCTGGCCATTTTACCGGCAAGTGCGGCATCACCAATCATGACAGGAATAATCGCATGCTCTCCAGGGACTAAAGTAAAACCCGCTTCTGTTAATGCGCTTCGAAAGAAGGTGGCGTTATCGTTTAATTGGTTGCGTAAGGCGGCGCCCTTTTCTTCTAGCAAGTTCAATACTTCTAGCGTAGCCGCAGTAATCATAGGCGCTAAAGCATTTGAAAATAAGTAAGGACGAGAACGGTTTCGCAGCCATTCAACAATTTCTTTTCGAGCACTCGTATATCCACCGGATGCACCGCCCAGGGCTTTGCCAAGCGTTCCTGTCACGATATCAATCCGATCGGTGACACCGTGATGCTCTGGTGTTCCAGCGCCCGTTGCTCCCATAAAGCCAGTGGCGTGAGAGTCATCGACCATAACCATCGCATCGTATTTATCGGCGAGTTCACAAATAGCAGGTAAGTTGGCGATAATCCCATCCATCGAGAAAACCCCATCTGTTGCAATCAGACGAAACCGGGCATTTTTAGCTGCCTTTAACTGCTCTTCTAAGTCTTTCATATCATTGTTTTGGTAACGAAAGCGTTGAGCTTTGCACAAACGTACGCCATCGATGATACTGGCGTGATTTAACGCGTCTGAAATAATGGCGTCTTCTGATCCTAACAGTGTTTCAAAAAGCCCCGCGTTTGCATCAAAGCATGAAGAATATAAAATGGTGTCATCATGGCCTAGGAAACGGCTCAGACGAGCTTCCAATTGTTTATGTAGGGCCTGTGTACCACAAATAAAGCGAACGGAAGCCATTCCAAAGCCTGCTTGATCCATGGCGTTTTTAGCGGCTTCAATTAAGCGAGGCTCATTCGCTAAACCAAGGTAATTGTTAGCGCAGAAGTTAATAGCATGACGCTCACCTTCTACCGTGATGTCCATTTGCTGGGCAGAAGTAAGCGCATGTTCTGCTTTATACAGCCCATTGGTTTTTAACGCTTCAATTTCAGACTGTAAAAAGGATAAGTAGGGTTGAGTCATGTGTTAAACTTCCTATGGTCGATTGATCGTCATTATACGACGAAATTGTCGGACTTTCTCTTACAGCTTTGTCATTTATGCTGAAGGGAAAATCATAGTGTCTTTGGGGGGATATTGATAGACTGCGAAAATGGCCAACCCATCTGCAAAGGAGGCGTAACATGTGTGGAAGGTTTGCGTTAACCGCCAGCGCGCAACAAATTATAGAGCACTTTGCTATCGGGGGAGGTTTTTGTACAACACCGAGATACAACATTGCGCCGGGATCTTTTGTTCCGGTTATTCGTGGTGATGGGCAACAGATAGACTTTTTAAAATGGGGGTTGATTCCAACCTGGGCCACAGACAAGCAGTTAACCGGCAATGGTTTTATGAACGCTCGAATGGAAACCGTCATGGAAAAGCCGGCTTTTAAGTCATCTTTTTTGCGTCGACGTTGTTTGGTATTGGCAAACGGATATTATGAATGGCAGCCACAAGGCGATCGAAAGCAACCGTATTACATTAGTGCGATGGATGAAAGACTATTTGCTTTTGCGGGAATTTGGGATAGTTGGACCAATCCGAACGGAGCGGTTATTGAGACTTGCGCAATTATCACAATGCCTGCCAATGCAAATTTGATGTCCATTCATGAGCGCATGCCTGTTATTTTAAAGCCCTCAGCTTATCAAACATGGTTAGATCGACGCTCACTACAAAGTACCTTGCTCGCCTTGCTTGCCAGTAGTGGCGATATTGCGCTAAGAGCGCACCCAGTTACCACGCGAGTAAACGATCCGCGGTTTGAGCATCCAGAGTGCTTGAATGCGTTGTAAAAAAATTTAGGACAATAAGGTTTACTTACACGAATTGCGTTGCCATAATGCCTCTTTCTTCAGAGCCGCATTAGTTAGGAGTTAACATAATGGCAAGCACAGAACAGAGTGAAAGCAGCGCATTTGCCTGTTCTATGGTAAGTCAAAATAGGCAAGGGCCTATTTCTGAGCGTCAAACACGTTCAGAGGTTTATCAAGAGATTGCTGCGGATACTGGATTAAAACGTCGTGAAGTCGAGGCAGTTTTTGAGTCGCTTCGACAATTAGCCAATCGGCATCTGATGGATGGTGGCTCTGGTCAGTTTTCTGTTCCTGGGATGGTAAAAATCCGTCGAGTGATGAAAGCTGAAACGAAAAAGCGGACCATGCTGAGTCCTTTGACCAATACAATTGTTGAGGTTCCCCCAAAGCCTCCACGTCCCGACGTGAAGTTGGTCCCCCTCAAGCCGCTTAAAGACATGCTCTGCCCTCATAAGTAAGTCACATTTGCCAAAAAGAGGCAATTTGGCTATTGTTGAGGGTCCAGTATTATCGAATAGGGGCCCGCTGCCCAATGCATAAGAAGCTGCTTCCTTGCGCCATGCTTTCCGTGGCTATGGCTTTTTACTTCTACGAGTTCCTCTTGCGGGTTGCCCCTGGCGCGATCTTTAACGATCTAATGGTAGAGTTTCAGATAGATGCTACCAACTTAGGGTTGTTGTCGAGTTTTTACTTTATTTCTTATGCTGTCTTACAGCTACCGGTCGGAGTCTGGACAGATCAGATAGGCCCCAGACGATTATTGACCCTCGCAATCGTTCTATGCAGCGTGAGCACCATGCTGTTTGCTCGTACGGACTCTTTTGCTTTAGCCTGTATGGCGCGATTATTTATTGGGGCAGGTTCTGCTTTTGCTTTTATCAGCGCTATGAAAATCGTGACCCTTTGGTTTCCACCGAAGCGCTTTGGGCGTTTGGCGGGTTGGACGCTAATGTTTGGGACATTAGGGGCCGTGTTTGGTGAAAGCCCTCTGGCCATTGCTCTACAGTGGGCTGAATGGCGGGATATATTATTCTGGATTGGGGCTGCTGGGTTGGTGCTGGCTGCTCTCGCCTGGGGAATTGTTAGAGATGAAAATACGGCGCTTCAGCAAATCAAAGCGGCGAATGATTCGCCACCACCAGTAAGCGTATTAACCTGTCTAAGACAAGTGTGTAAACGAAAAGAGAACTGGGTTATTGCGCTATATGCATTGATGACAACTGCCCCAACGGATGCTTTTGGTGGAATGTGGGGTATCCCCTATCTTGTGCATGTTCATGGAATCGATGAGGCCAGCGCGGCCACTGCTGCTTCTATGTCATTTATTGGGCTTGCAGTAGGCTCACCTGCAATAGGGTATTGCTCCGACGCAATGCGCAGCCGAAAGCGTCCAATGTTGATCGCTGCGCTCATTGCCACAATTGCGTTATGTGCTTTGATTTATGCCCCAACGCTAACCGCTGTTCAGGCAGGCGCATTGTTCTTTGTTTTTGGTTTATTCGGTGTCTATGTTATGTGCTTTGTTGCAGCAAGAGATATCAATGCGGCTCAGTATGTTGGGACGATGGTCGGGTTTGTGAACATGGCTGCCATGATTGGGAGCACCTTGATGATGTATTTTGTTGGTGTGGTCTTGGATTGGGTTCATACCGATACAGGGGCGGCTCAGTTGGCCTACACGGCTCAAGATTATCATATTGGGTTGAGTATCTTTCCAATTGCATATGCCTCTTGTGCTTTTCTTCTGGTGCCACTCATGAAAGAATCATACCCCAGCGATGAGTCTGCTGAGGCTTAATTGATTTTCATGAGGAGTACACATGACCGCAGCCCCCGAGACGTTGTATGACAACTTAAACACCGAGCAGCAAAGTGCGGTTACATGTGATGCGAATCAACTCCTGGTGATTGCCGGAGCAGGTAGTGGAAAAACACGTGTCTTAGTCACCCGAATTTTATGGTTCTTGCAAGAAAAAGGGGTATCTCCTTACCGCATACTCGCGGTGACCTTTACCAACAAAGCAGCCAATGAAATGCTTGAGCGTATTAAGGCCGGTTGTGGCGAAAGCCCTGCCCGCGCCTTATGGGTGGGCACCTTTCATGGTATCGCGCATCGAATTCTTAGACAGCATAGTGCTGCTGCAGGCCTGCCTGAAAACTTCCAGATTATTGATACGGACGATCAAAAAAGGCTTCTCAAGCGTATTATCAAAGAGCTGCGATTAGATGAAGAGACGTTTGAGCCTAAGCAGGCGATAGGGTTCATTTCGCGTGCGAAAGATGATGGACGACGTGTCCGTAATATGCCTCGTCAGAACGATCCTATTGCACAAGGCTTTTTAGCAATCTATGAGCGCTATGAGCAGTACTGCCAAAAAATGGGGTTAGTAGATTTTGGTGAATTGCTGCTAAGAGTAGATGAGCTATGGGAGCAAAAACCTGATGTTTTGCTGGAGTACCAGCAACGCTTTACTCACGTCTTGGTCGATGAGTTTCAGGATACGAATGCTATTCAGTACCGCTGGCTTAGACGACTATGTACTCAAGAGCACTATCTAACCGCAGTAGGAGATGACGACCAATCTATTTATGGCTGGCGAGGCGCTAAAATAGAAAACATTCAGCGATTTTGTCAGGATTATTCTAAGGCACAAACGGTTCGATTAGAAGAAAACTATCGTTCCACCGCAGCCATTCTTGCGGCCGCTAATGAGTTGATTGCACAAAACCAAGGGCGTCTCGGTAAAAACCTCCGTGCGCAAAGTCAGGGGGGGGAGAAGATATCTGTGTACCCTGCGGTCAACGAAATGGACGAAGCTGCCTTCATGATTGATAAAGCAAGTCTATGGAATCGACGTGGTGGGCAGTGGAAAGACGTTGCCGTTTTATATCGCTCCAACGCACAATCGCGAGTAATTGAGCAAGCATTGCGACGGGCCAATATACCTTATCGGATCTACGGTGGGTTACGATTCTTCGATCGCGCAGAGATTAAAGACGTTACGGCTTATTTGCGTTTGATTGCTTATCGAGAAGACGATCCTGCTTTTGAGCGAGTGGTGAATATGCCGCCTCGTGGTATCGGAGATAAGTCTTTGCAAGGCATTCGGGAGATGGCACAAGCAGAAGGCCTGTCTCTTTGGGAGGCGGCTCAGCGCTTTTTGCCACAAGCAACGGGACGAGGGGCCAAGGGGCTGTCTAGTTTTATTGCCTCTGTTGAAGCGGTCGATAAAGATAAGCCCTTGTCTGAGTTGGTTGATACCGTTTTAGAGAAGTTTGGCATTCTCACCCACTGGGAAGGTCAAGGCGCTGAACGTGCGCAAACACGCCTAGAAAACTTGGCGGAATTACGAATCGCAACGCGCCAGTTTGATAATGATTATCGAGACGAAACGCTCCCGGTCCTACAAGCCTTTTTGTCTGAAGTGGCGCTCGATGCAGGCGATAAAGAAAATGGCGGCGAGGAAGGGGGCGTAAATTTAATGACCCTTCATGCGGCAAAAGGGTTGGAATTTCCAATGGTCTTTATTGGAGGCTTGGAAGAGGGGTTGTTTCCCCATAGCCGCTCTTCGCTTGAGCAAGAGAAGCTCGAAGAAGAACGACGCCTTTGTTATGTTGGGATCACGCGGGCCATGCATAAGCTATATCTTACCTATGCTCAACGTCGCGCATTTTCATCGAATACTAGTATGAATCGTCCATCTCGCTTTATTACTGAAATCCCCTCCGATCACCTTGAGTATCTTCAAGAAGGAGGATTGGGCGCGGCGTCACCGCCCAAGTTTATGGGAGGTGGTGCTTTTGGTGGAGCAAGCAAGCCTCGTGCAGCACCCAAGCGAAGCCCTGTTGAGTTAGGCGGCGATTTTCCTTTCCGAGTTGGTGAGCGAGTTCGTCACGCACGATTTGGTGAGGGGATTATTGTGAATGGTGAAGGCCAAGGGGCAAATGCGCGAATTCAAGTAAATTTTGATCGCGCAGGCACCAAGTGGTTAGTGCTGGCTTATGCCAAGCTGGAAAAAGCTTAACCTAGAACGGGGCTGCGTTGAGGGGCTTTCGTTCGAGCAGCCGCCACTTTGCGCGGGGTTTTTGCCGCACGGCGTCGCATACCCCGCCCTTGGGCAACAGCCAAGGAGTTGGGGAACTCGGAACGCTTTGCCTCTTCTAAAAGGTGTACCAGCTTTACGCTTGAGGCAGTAAAGTCATTATCAAACTGTCGCCCTGATAGCATGACGCTCCATGTATTGTCCCACAGAGTGTTTTCTTCACGGATAGACTCAACGTACTTATCAAAGTCTAATCGCTCGCCCTGTTGGCGATGCTGTGTCTCCGAGTCAAGGATTTCAACAATATATTGATAAAAACCTATCAGGCCTGAACAAAGCTTGCTTAAATACTGGATATAATCGGCTTGGTAGCGTTCATTGTCCCACTGGGTTGCTTGATATACTCTAATCAGTGTTTCTGCCGTTGCATGGCGCGCTCGTAGAACGCCTAATAGCTCTTGAAGCTCTAGTCTTAGGGCTCGGGTCGCTTCAGTAGGGGGCGTTAACGTTGACATACACCACGTCTCCAGTCTTTGGAAATATTTCCAAATTTTACCAAAACCCCAGTGCAGATGCTAAACCTTAAAGTAAGATGGTTTACTTACAAAATAGTCTGGGGCAACGCCCTTGCTAGAGAGGCTATCTGCTGCCTGGCCGCGTCATTTGGGGGCGGCAATGCTCGTTAAAAACCTCAGTTAACGCGTCAGCAAGGCGGTCACTTTGCTGGGGGAATCGAGTGCCCTGGATCCGTGCGGTTTTGCATGCGTGTATAAAGATATCCATCTGTGAGCAGACTTCTTGGAAGTCTTTATGTTTGTTGGTTGGCTCCGAGTGTTTCGAAGGATAGCGCGGGGAAGTCTGGCCAGTAAGCCTGGTATACAGAGGATGATCAGAAATATACGGATGATCTTTACCAAGCTGGCAAAGTTCGATGTGCAGCGCTGCCACTCTTTCGTTCATGGACCGTAAGTAAGGGCAGGCAACGGATGGGTTAGAAGAAGAAAGCGAGCGAGAGGTAGGCTCAGAAGCAGTTGTCTTTAGACGAGCGAGAAATCTAAGCATCTGTTTACTCCAAGGCAAAATTTAAGAATTAGTAAACCTTTTTCCTTGGATGGATGCAAAAATAGCGCCAAATAAAGTTAACTGTAAAACTCAAGCAAGGCTTTTAGTCGAGACTCGAAAACCGTTGGATCTCTGATCGGTAGCTGTGTACCACCCTGCGGTAAGAGGTTTGCTTCAAGGCGTGATAACCAAAATCGAAGCGCGGCCAAAATCCGATAGGGGCCCAGCAAGGCGCGCTCTTTGGTCGTGAGCGGACGAATCTTTTCATAGCTATTTAAAATGAGCTGCGCTCTTTTGGTGTGACATTTTCCTGTAGAGGTACAGGCCCAATCATTCAAAACGATGGCGAGGTCAAACAAATAAGGACCGGTAAAAGCAAAGTAAAAATCAATTACACCGATTAAGTGATCGCCTTCAAATAAACTATTGTCCCTAAATAAATCACCGTGTAATAAACCACAAGGCAGCTCAGCCTCAAAAGGTCGGTCGAAAGCCAGTGCAGCATCTAACAGAGCAGCACTTTTTTTGCTGAGCATGGGGGCAATGAGACGAGCGGTTTTTGTGCGAGCCTCAAAATCAAAGGCTTCTTTAGGCAGGGGGGGTGGATTGTTCAGAGAGTGTAATTGACCCAGATAAGTGCCAATTGCTTCACACTGCCCCGGTCTCGGGCAGGCAGGATGAGTACCGGATAAAAAACTTACTAAACTGCAGGGGCGGCGAAAAGCGGTGTCTAGCCATTGCCCATTTTCAGTTTGGTAAGGCTTAGCGCCTGGCATTTTTTGTTCAGTTAACCAGTTTAAAAGGGATAGAAACTGCGAAGCTTCTTCAGAAGATAGGGATTCAAAGAGCGTTAGGACAAAGTGTCCCTTGTCGGTAAGGACAGAATAATTGGTATTCACTGCCCCGCCGGGTAAGATCTCATAACCCACCAAGGTGCCAGCTTGGTATTGGTTTAATATTTGCTGAAGAGTGTCAGCGTCCACAGGGGTATAAATAGACATAATGATAGTGTATCAGGGCAAGTGCTTTTGCGTTAGCTGGCCAGAAGAAAATGCAACATGTTAGGCTTTGGTCCAATACGGTAACGGGATATATATATGAAATTTGTTTTAGTCGATGGCTCCTCTTACTTGTTCAGAGCTTTTCATGCGCTGCCGCCTCTTACAACAGCAACGGGGCTGTCCACTGGGGCAGTTTTCGGTGTGATCAACATGTTGCGGCGCTTGCTCAAAGAAGAAGCACCCACCCACATTGCGGTTGTCTTTGATAGTAAGGGGAAAAACTTTCGACATGAAATGTACCCTGGCTACAAAGGGAATCGTCCTGAAATGCCGGAGGAGTTAGCCGAACAAATCAAACCATTGCATCGTTTGATTGAAGCGATGGGACTGCCGTTAGTATGTGTGCCCGGGGTGGAAGCGGATGATGTGATAGGGACCTTGGCTCATATTGCGACGGAGCAAGGGATTGATACATTAATTTCGACTTCTGATAAAGACATGGCTCAACTGGTAACAGAACATGTCGAACTCGTGAATACCATGACGCAAACCCGAATGGATCGAAAAGGCGTCAAAGAAAAGTTTGGCGTTTATCCGGAACAAATAATCGACTACCTTGCTTTGGTGGGTGACACCTCAGATAACGTACCTGGTGTTCCGAAAGTTGGTCCTAAAACAGCAGCAAAATGGTTAAATGAGTATCAGACCTTAGACCGCTTAGTTAGCAACGCAGACACTGTCAAAGGAAAAGTAGGCGAGAATTTGCGTGATAATTTAGAACAGCTGGCCTTGTCTAAAAAGTTGGTAACCATCAAGACTGATGTTGAACTAGAGATGATGCCAAAAGACTTAGAGCCTGGATTGGCTGATAACAATAGCTTAAGAGAGCTGTTTAAAACTTTAGAGTTTAAGACTTGGCTGCAAATGCTAGATAAGCCCACGACAGAAGCCGCCTCTCCGGCCCCCTCAAAATCAAGCACTGAAACAACAGTTGTTTTAGACGAAGCAACATTAAAAGCTTGGGTTGAAAAGTGTGAGAAAGCGGGGCAGTTTGCAGTAGATACAGAAACAGATGGGCTAAATTATATGCAGGCCAATTTGGTGGGTATATCTCTGGCGGTTTCCCAAGAAGAGCATTCTTATATCCCCGTCGGACATCAGTATGAAGGTGCCCCAAAGCAGCTTGATCTTACATTGGTAATAAGCGCACTTAATCCTTTATTGGAGAGCCCCAAGATTATTAAAATCGGGCACCACATAAAGTTTGATGCGCACATTTTAAAACGTCATGGTGCCGCATTGGCCGGACCACTTGAAGATACGATGCTGCTGTCTTATGTTTTGAATGCGACGTTGATTCGACATGATATGGACAGTGTATCAAAAGAATATCTTGGACACAGCCCAGTTCCATACGAGCAGATTGCTGGCAAAGGAGCAAAACAAAAAACGCTAGATCAAGTAGAGATAGAAACCGTCGCAGAGTATGCAGGAGAAGATGCCTGGGTCACCTACGCGTTGTATGAAAAAATAAAGCCACAATTGACCGCTGATCTATTATCTGTTTATGAATCAATTGAGCAACCGCTTATCCCTGTCTTGACGGATATGGAACATATGGGCGTGTTAATTGATACTAAAAAGCTGTTGGCGCAAAGTGAGCATTTAGCAGAGCGTTGTCAGGCGCTAGAGCTTCAAGCGCATGATGTGGTGGGAGAGGTTTTTAATTTGGGCTCCCCGAAACAGCTGCAAGCTATTTTGTATGAAAAAATGGGGCTTCCTGTGGTACAAAAAACGCCCAAGGGACAGCCTTCCACCTCAGAGCCAGTGCTGGCTGAGTTGGCTGCCGACTATGAGTTAGCGCAGATTATTTTAGATTACCGCTCTTTAAGTAAATTAAAATCGACTTATACCGATAAATTGCCAGAGTTGGTGGATGTAGACACCAAGCGAGTTCACACCTCCTACCATCAAGCCATTGTAGCGACAGGGCGATTATCTTCTTCCGATCCAAATCTGCAAAACATTCCAGTTAGAACAGCTGAAGGGCGCCAGATACGAGAGGCGTTTATTGCTGAGAAGGGCTTTAGTATCGTTGCGGCGGATTACTCTCAAATTGAGTTAAGAATCATGGCCCATCTTTCAGGCGATGAGCGTTTGATAGAAGCCTTCAGCAAGGGAGAAGATATTCACCAATTTACCGCAAGTGAAATCTTTGCAGAGCCTTTAGAGGCGGTCACTTCAGATCAAAGAAGAAGCGCTAAGGCGATTAATTTTGGTCTTATTTATGGAATGTCTGCTTTTGGACTGGCGAAACAAATTGGAGTAGATCGCTCTACCGCTCAAGAATATATGAACCACTACTTCGAGCGTTATCCGGCAGTAAAAGACTATATGGAAAAAACCCGTGAAGAGGCAGCCAAGAGCGGCTATGTTGAAACACTTTTTGGTCGTCGTTTATATCTGAGAGATATCAATTCTCGAAATATGAATCTTCGCAGAGCCGCCGAAAGAGCCGCTATTAATGCGCCTATGCAAGGAACTGCTGCCGACTTGATCAAAAAAGCAATGATTGCATTGTGGGCAAAGACGCATAATAACCAAGCGGAGTGTCGCCTCATTATGCAAGTGCACGATGAATTGATATTTGAGATCAAAGACAATCAAGTCCAGAAATGGCAATCAATTATTGAGACGGAAATGGCCAAAGCAGATGACGGCAAGCTTAGTGTGCCTTTAGAGGTGAGCATTGGGCAGGGTCATCACTGGGAGGCGGCGCACTAGTCCTCATCATCAAAAGAAAACCACTGACATAAGACGTCTTGAGCTTCTTCTATCCCAAACATTTTCATCGCAGAAAATGTTTGGACACTGATATTGTTGAGGTGCTGTAAACTGTGGCGAACCTTTAAAAGTGTCGCATTGGCGGGCCCACGCTTCAGTTTGTCGCTTTTGGTCAGCAATACATGGATGTGTCGGCCGGTCTCATTTAAAAGGTTGAGCATCTGGAGATCGGCTGGCTGCAGTGGATGTCGAATGTCCATCAACATAACAACCCCATGCAAACAGGTTCTACAACTAAAATATTCACTCAGCATCTTTTCGATTTGCTGACGGATTCGCTCAGTGACTTTGGCATAGCCGTAACCAGGCAAGTCAACCAGTCGCCTATCTGACTCCTCAATCTCGAAAAAATTGATGAGCTGCGTGCGGCCTGGTGTTTTACTCGTATGGGCCAGCCGGCCTCGCCCGACAAGCGCATTGATAGCACTAGACTTGCCTGAGTTTGAACGGCCGATAAAGGCAATCTCTATCCCCTTGTCTGGGGGACATTGCTGCAAATTGCTAGCACTTTTCATGAAAGTGAATTGGTTAAATAGCTGTTCCATCGTCAACATCTTAATCTCAACAGGTCCGTGCCACCTGATTCAGTTTAACAAATTGTGACCAAACATGTGTCGTTTTGACATGATTTGCCTGCGGGTTTATCATGGCGCAGGCTCTTTTTGCGCCAGAAATTGCTGATCTGTGGCACACTTAACATTTGCGCCGCCCTGTTGTGTTTGGAAATGAATGAATGAAAACGATACAAAAGGTTTTGACATTTTTATTAGGGACGATGGTATTCATGACAGCCAACGCAGAGGGTGATCCCGTGCGTGGACAAGAAAAGTCCGCTGTTTGTGTTGCCTGTCATAGTACCGATGGCAACAGTGCCATGCCCGAATGGCCAAAGATTGCTGGCCAACATGAGGTTTACTTGCTTAAGCAGCTTCATGACTTTAGAAAAGGCGATCAAGGTAGTCGTAATAACGCGATTATGTACGGAATTGTTGGCCAGATGACTGACAAAGATTTGGCTGATCTGGCGGCTTACTACTCACAACAAAAAATGTCTTCTTCAGAGGCCGATCCTGCTTATGTTGAGCTGGGGCGTCAAATTTATCATGGTGGTTTGCTTGAAAAGGGTGTGACAGCTTGTGCTGCGTGCCATTCTCCTGGTGGAGAAGGGAATAAGCTGACTCGCTTCCCGAAAGTCTCTGGCCAGTGGTCTAAGTATCTTAGTGACCAGTTAATTGCTTTCAGAGATGGTGTTCGTACAAACGGTGCTATGATGGTAGATATCGCTCAGAGAATGTCTGAGGAAGAGATGATGGCCGTTAGCAGCTACATGGCTGGCTTGCAAGATGGTGCAAGCGAGTAGCCCACAATGTCTGTATAGGAGAGTCTTGATGAGCACTTGGTTAAAAAAACTGACTCGTACACTGGGTGTAGGTTTTTTGTTTGCGTTTGCCGTGACGGCGCAAGCCTTTGAGGCTGGTCAAGATTATCTAGTGTTAAAAAGCAGTGTCGTTGATGAGGCAGCAGTGGCTTCTTTGCGTGCAGAAGACCCGAGTGCTGTACAGGTTGTTCAGTTTTTTAGCTATGGGTGTCACTGGTGTTACCTCATTGAAAATGAGCTAAGTCAATGGCTAGAGCGAAAGCCTTCAAATGTAAAATTGATCAGAGAACCTGTGGTATTTCAGCCAGGTTGGCGACCATTGGCCAAGGCTTTTCATACAGCCGTTGGGCTTGGTGTGCTGGATGAAAAAAACCATCAAATCCTTTTTGAGGCTGTTCAAGGTGCTTCTGGAAGTTTAAGCAGTGACAAAAAAGTGCGGAGCTTTTTTACAGAGCAGTTGTCTGTGTCGGCAGATGATTTTGATAAAGTGTATGACTCCTTTTCAATTAATCGGCAGCTAGATAGAACAAACGCCTTGCTCAGGGCTTTAGAGATCAGTTACATCCCTGTATTTGTTGTCAACGGTCCCGAAGTAGCCTACTTGGTTTCTGTGGACACGGCGGGCAGTCAAGACGCAGTCTTCGGTGTTCTAGATTATCTTGTTGAAAAAGTTAAAAAAGAACAGCTGACGTCTCAGCCATAAACAGCGATTAATTCTTTTACTTTTTGTCGCTTCATTCCTTTGCAGCTGATAACCCGCTGCACTTCAAGTTGGTGGCAGGTGGCTTCTTTATAAAGCTCTCTTGTGAAAGGTGTATCGTGGTTGCTGATCAATACCAGGCATCCTTTTTGGGTTGCCTTAACAGCTGCCTTTGCCAGTTTAGCCTGTGCCTCAAGGCTAAATTTACAAGCGGCATAGCCTGTAAAGTTGGCTGTTTTGGACAAAGGGGCATAGGGGGGGTCGCAGTAAATGACCGCGTTTCTAGGTGCCTTCTTAATACTCTCTTCAAAAGGCTGACAGGTGAACTGAGCTTTTTGAGTATGTAGAGAAAAGGCTTGCATCTCTGCTAGTGGAAAATAAGGTTTTAGGTAATTTCCGAAAGGGACATTGAACTGTCCCTTTAGATTATATCGGCATAATCCATTATAGCCATGTCGATTGAGATACAAAAATAAGGCACAACGCTTGAGCGATGTGCCGGCTGAATTAAACTGTGCTCGAAACTTGTAGTACTGAGCAGGGGTGTTAAATTTAGGTTTGAAAAGTGTCGCTGCGGCTTCTATAACAGCGGACGGTTCTGTTTGAAGGCGTTGATATAAGTCGATGAGATCAGGATTAATGTCATTTAAAATAAAGCGCTTTGCGGGAACATTCAAAAATACAGCACCCGCACCAACAAAGGGCTCTACCAAACAGGAGCGCTTTGGAATATGGGTGGTAAGGGTATCAAGCAGGCGGTACTTCCCCCCTGCCCACTTTAAAAAAGGTCGACGGTATAATCCCGACAAGAGCCATTCCTTCAGCAGTCTGTTCTTTGAAAATATGATAAGGGCTCAGGGATGGATTGGCTAGAAGTTATTGATAAGGCCGGCCTTCCAGTTCAATATCGATACTCTAACCGGGCCAAGCGCCTTAGCCTGAGGGTCGTGCCTGGTGGAATAGTTGAATTAATTATTCCGCAACCAAGTCCGCCCGCTCACGTGATAGCAAATTTTTTAGTTGAGTATCAAAACTGGATTCATAAACACGCAAAAGCTTGTCAAAATAACCCCCTGGCTTGGCCTGAATCCTTCACCCATGGGCAAACTGTCCCGCTCATTGGGGAAAGAGTTCCTTTAACTGTTTGTTTTTCTGATAAAAAAACAGAAAAAGTCTCTTTTGTTGCAGGGCGTGGGTTGGTGGTAGACTGTGCATTGGTTCAGTGTTCAGAGCTTAGCGTAAGGCAAGCTGTTATCGAGTGGTACCAGTTGGCCGCTAAGCGACAAGTTGAAAAAGCCTTAAGGCGGTATGTCCCACAAGTGGGGCACCAACCCAGCCGGCTAACGATTAAAGCTTCACGGCAGCTGTGGGGATCTTTAAATCACTTGGGTGAGATGACAATTAACTGGCTGTTACTGTTGGCCCCAAGCGCAGTGCTGATGTATGTCGTCTTGCATGAGTTGTGCCACTTTTATGAGAGGCGACACAATCAACGTTTTTGGAAAAAAGTTGCGACTTATGATCCTCTGTACATGGAGTCAGAGCGTTGGTTAAAAAATAACGGCATATTAATACGGAAGCCGTAAATTAGGAGATGACAGTGCAGCATCAAATCACAAAGGGATGGGTTTTATTTCAGGTTATTTTGCTCATAACCTTAGCACAATTTAATTCGGATATTTTCTTGCCTTCAATGCCAGCGATGATGCTTTCGTTGCAGGTTTCTATTGTTGAAATTCAGCGGGTCGTTTTGTATGCCATGATAGCTTTTGGTGTCTCTTTGCTCGTGTGGGGGCCAATTAGTGATTACTATGGTCGTCGTCCAGTTGCCATCGCCGGCCTAGTCATTTTTGCTCTGGGAAGTTTGTTTAGTGCTCTTGCCGTGAACCTTCATTGGCTGGTAGCGGGCCGTGTTTTGCAAGGGGTGGGTATTAGTTGCACTGGGGCATTATCACCCGTTATTCCCAAAGATATTTTTCAAGATAAGGCACTCCTTAAAGCGTTTTCTATCATTTCGATGGCCATGGCGATTATTCCTATTGGTGCACAAGTCTTGGGCGGTGTTCTGCAAAGTGTTTTCTCATGGCGTGCAAACTTTATTACTTTAATGCTGTATGGTGCGTTTATCCTATCAATTTTGACAATGTACTTGCCGGAGACGAATCCAAATTGCCGCAAAGGGCCTATGCCTTTGAAACGAGTGTTGCGTCAGTACTGGGAAGTGTTAACAGACCGAGTCTTTCTCGGACTGCTGGGGTGTTTGATTTTTGTCTTGACTGGCGAAATGCTCTATACCATTGTCTCTCCCTTTTGGTTGCAGATGGATTTAGGATTATCCGCCTTTCAAAATGGTTTATTATCTGTTTTCTCTGGCGCGGGGCTCTTTGCAGGGGCTTGGCTATCTTCACGTCTGGCGAATACGAAAACTGCGTCAGCGTTAATTCTTATCGGAATTTTGCATCTCACACTCTCTACTTTGCTGATGTGGACAGTGACCTCAATGGGGTGGTACTCAGTTTGGACATTGGTTCTGCCCTATATGTTGTTTATGGTGGGGGCTGGATTTATTTATCCAAATGCTATCGCTAGTATCATTGACCGGTTTCCAGATAATGCAGGTATCGCAGGCGCCTTGATGAGTGCGTTGCAAATGGCAGGGGCCGGTATGATGTCAGCTGCTTTGAGATTGTGGGTGTTTACTCCGTATCACCTGGCCTTATTTTTTGGGGTGCTGGTCATTTTAGTCGCGTTGTCTTTTTATGTTTCAACAGATAAGGGCAATAACGCTGAGTTGGTGCCAGGGCTTTGACCCCCAACGCTTTTACTCAATAAGCCTAAACGCTATACTGTAGCCGATTTGAAGGAGAAGGATTCTGTCATGGGCACAAAACGATTGCTAGGTGCTGCTTTGTTAAGTATCTCAACAACGGTGGGCGCGACTTGCTCTCAAGTGCAGCTAATGACCCCTGAGGCTATCAGCGAAAGATTGACCCCTCCAGGGGCTGCAGTGGTAAAAGTAGCGGCGCAAAGCGCTGCTTTAGCAGCGGCAGCAGTTAGTGGTGGCCCTGAACAAGTGTACAAAACATACTGTTTCGTGTGTCACGATTCTGGTGTGGCGGGTGCACCTAAGTTGGGCGATACAGGGGCTTGGGCGCCAAGAGTCAAAAAGGGGCTGGATACACTGCTTGAGCACGTAGTGAATGGTTTTGGCGCAATGCCAGCCATGGGAACGTGTGCAACCTGCACCCCTGATGATTTAAAAGACACTATTGAATACATGATTGAGGCGTCTTCTTAAGACCCCTCAATCACTCAATTAGCTTTCCTTTTTTTCCTTAGACTTCGCTTTCTTCTTGTCGCGGATTTTTAACAGCTTTCCGTGCAAGAGGAAATTCTCAGCTTTGTAAACCTTCTCCGGGCTACCGCGCAGAACAATCACATCCCCTTCTTTAAAGCAGGCTTCGCCCGTCGGCGCAGGTGATTTAAATCCGTCACGTGAAAAGGCCGTAATATTTAAAAGATGTTTAGCTTCTTTCATTTGGTTGGTGCATTTGCCCACAGCAAACGAGCTTTCTTCTAAGGTGACGGCGTGTAGTGTTTCAGAAGGCGTTTGTTCTAAATGGCCGTAATCGTCGTCCCCTAAGAAGTAACCTCGTAATAACTGATATCGGTTTTTTTGCACTTCTAAGATTTGCTGTTGTACTTTTGGTGCGGGGTGTCCTAAAAGCATCAACATGTGTGACGCGAGCATTAAGGATGCTTCTAATGTTTCAGGAACCACTTCGGTAGCCCCGACTTCTTGCAGCTTGCCTAAGTTTTTCTCATCTCGGGTACGAACCAAGATTGGAAGCGTAAAACCGCGTTTGCGTACTTCAGCAATGGTTTTTTGTGCCAAGATATCATCGTTATAGGATAAAATTAAAAGCTCGGCTTTTTCAATACCGGCCCGCTCTAAGGTCTGGATTTCAGAAGCATCCCCATAATAAACAGGCTCTTTTAAAGCCTTTGCTTCTTTTAATCGGGCCGGATCCATATCGAGACCAATGTAGGTAACGCCTTCGTGCTCTAAAAATCGCGCGAGTGCTTGTCCAACCCGTCCATATCCACACAAAATGACGTGATTAGATAATGTTTCAGAAGCATCCGCTAGTGTTTGGCATTCTTCCGCAGAAAGAGCCGTTTGAGAGTAGTCTCGAGTAATGGCGGCTGCTAGTGTGCGATTATGGCGAATAAAGAAAGGTGCCAAGATCATACTTAACACAATCGAAGATAACATCACTTCGTTCGTTGTTACGGAGATAATGTCAGTGTCAAAAGCAAGGGTTAAAAGCGCAAAACCAAATTCCCCTCCCTGAGCCAGGACCAACCCGGTTTTCAGTGCGGGACGAGCCCCTGCGCCACCCAAAAAGCGCGCCAAAGTCGCAATCACTAAAGTTTTTACAAGGATAAGGGCGGTTACAATCATTAAAATAGATTGCCACTCTAAAACAAGAGAAGCTGGGTTCACTTTCATCCCGACGGTGATAAAGAACAACCCCAACAAAATATCTCTGAAAGGCTGGATATCGGATTCAATCTGATGACAGTATTCAGTCTCAGCCATAACAACACCCGCCAAGAAGCTTCCGAGCGCCATGGATAAACCTAAATGTTCTGTTAACCAGGCAGAAAAGATAACGACTAATAATGCAGTTAGCATGAATAGTTCAGTAGAGCGGGCAGAGGCAACTACGTGAAAAAGAGGTCGGATAAAAAAGCGGCCACCGGCAATAATGAGTAAAACCGCTAAGGCCCCTTTGACTAGAGCAAGCCCTAAAATGCTCGCAATATCATGCTGCCCAGATGCAGTGCCAAGCGCCGGTACAATAACTAGGAAAGGAATGGCAGCTAAATCTTGAAACAGTAAAATACTAAAAGCTAATCGACCATGTGTTGCATGGAGCTCGTCTTGCTCTACTAATAACTTGGAAGCGATCGCAGTAGAAGATAAGGCCAATGCCCCTGCAATGGTTAATGCTGCCGGAAAAGTTAGCCCAACCCAAAGAGCAATCCCCATAGTGATACAAGCACAGATTAAAACCTGTAGCCCGCCCAGTTGAATCAAAGAGGAGCGCATCGCGATGAGCTTTCGGATTGATAGCTCAAGCCCGATAGTAAACAAAAGGAACACCACCCCAAGCTCAGCGATGAACTCAAGCTCATTTACCCCAGCTAAAAAGTCAAAGCCAGCCGGACCTATAATACAACCTGTTAGGACATATCCCAGCAAAGGGGGCAGGTGCAGCTTTCTGAGCACTGCAACAAACAGTACTGAAAGCAACATCAGAGATAAAATTTGCTCAAAAATCATGGTGGGGTGCTCCAGTATATGAGTGATATATAATGCCAGGGAATGGAAACCCAGGGAATAATTTACAAAGATAACATATTAAGTTGATCGCTCTTCCTTTCTAACTCCTCTATAGTGGGCGCCAAATTAAGAATAGGAACGCCTTAGATTATGATTGAGCAAGTTGTAAGGCCTTTTTTCCAGGTTCATTTGTTTGATGCGCTGGCAAGACATTGTCGTCGGTGGCACTTAACGCCAAATCATTTAACAGCACTTTCATTAGTATTGGGGGTGATGGTCCCGATTATGCTGTCTTTAGAGCGTCCTATTTTAGCATGTTTGTTGTTATGGATGTCGGGTTTAGCAGATGTCTTAGATGGGTCGGTTGCCCGATTAACCCAATCACATAGTGATTGGGGTGCCTTTTTTGATAATGTCAGTGATCGCATTGTAGAATTTTCCGTTTTGTTTGGTCTTTTGCTGGTAGCACCTGCCGAACGAGCCGTCATGTGTTTTGGGATGGGCTTTAGTGTGGCCATCTGTGTGACCACTTTTTTGTTAGCGGGCATGTTCACACAAAACCGTTCTCATAAATCATTCCATTACAGCCCCGGACTGATGGAGCGAGCGGAGGCTTTTATTTTCTTTTCCGCCATGATGGTTTTTCAGAGTGTATTTGATTGGTTAGCGTTGGCCTTTATTGTCCTGACGCTATATACAGCGTTTGCTCGAATGATGAGCTTTAAGAATCAAAGCTTGTCTGTTTAGGCTAAGAGATCACCTGGTTTTTCATTAGGCATTTTCTGAAGTTATCACTTTCGCAAAAAATATTTTTTAGGAATGATTGCGGGGGTGTAATACCTGTTCCTATAATGACTCTGCTTCACTCATTATTTTTTTAAAAGGAATCGAGCCATGGCTGCTATCCTCGTTATCTCAACGGTGGTGCTGTTTGCCGTATTTGCTGTTGTAGGCATAGTTTTTGCTTGGACTGTTTGGTTCAATAGTCGACCCGTTAAGAGTGCGGTTCGATAGTGAGGCAAAGGTGATAAAGTTTTGGGAGAGTCATGAAAGGCGTATTTTTAGATACCTACCCTATCGCTCAACCTGATGTGTCACTTTCCGCACTGCATCATCTGCCCATAGATTGGCAATTTCACGCTCGGACCTTACCTGCTGAAATCGTTTCAAAAGCATTTGATGCTGAGATCTTAATTACCAACAAAGCACCAATGACCGCTCAGGTGCTGAGCCAGCTACCGAATCTTAAATGTCTTCTTGTCGCCGCGACAGGTACGAATAATGTTGATTTGGAGCAAGCTCAGCGCCAAGGCATTTGTGTTTGTAATGTGCAAAATTATGGCACCGATAGTGTGGCCCAACACACTCTAATGTTAATGCTCTGCTTGGTCACACAGGTCTTTAGTTATGCGTCTGCGGCTAAGGACGCGCGATGGCAAAACTCAGACTGTTTTTCTTGGGTGGGACCAGCGGCGCCCCAGGCCTTGGCTGGAAAAACGTTGGGTATTGTTGGTTTGGGAGCAATTGGAAAAAAAGTTCAAGCACTTGCTAAGGCATTTGGCATGTCTGTTATCGTGGCCCAGCGAAATGCTAAGGACACTCGAGCTGGTCGATTGCCCTGGGATGAATTTTTAGATACCTCAGATATTATTTCTTTGCACTGTCCACTAACCCCTGAAACCAAATGTTTAATTGATGCCAATGCTTTATCTAAAATGAAAAAAACCGCCTTTTTAATAAATGTTGCTCGAGGCCCGATTATTGATGAGCAAGCTTTAGCTCAGGCGCTACTGGCAAAGCGAATCCAGGGAGCAGGATTGGATGTGTTGTCTTGTGAGCCGCCCCAGAAGGACAATCCGTTACTGAATGCTAGAATTGAAAACCTTATTATTACCCCACATGTGGCATGGGCCAGCACGGATGCGCGTCAGCAATTAGTCAATAAGTTAGCAAATCTGACCGAAGCCTATTTGCGGGGCAAGCCAAAAAACCAAGTTTTCTAAAATTTACTTTAGCCATTGGTTGACATTTTGTTAGACTG
This sequence comes from Legionellales bacterium, assembly GCA_002708265.1. Lineage (GTDB taxonomy): Bacteria > Pseudomonadota > Gammaproteobacteria > Berkiellales > Berkiellaceae. The sequence continues at coordinate 72,214 of PANA01000001.1, forward strand.
GCTGGCAAGGAAAAAAATGCATCTCCTATTTATCCCAAGCGGGGGGACTCTAATGATTCGTATTCTGTATGCCATTAAACAAGGCTTTCGTTGTCGCTGGAAAATTCGCGCTTTTGCGCGCTCACCTGAAAGCACTGTCAAAAATGTCACAGAATTAACGCCTGAGCGTCTTAAGCATATTGGTGTAACACATTTGGTTTTGGATTTTGATGGGGTACTGGCGGCTCATGGGGAGCCAGCACCACGATTAGAAGCTAACCAATGGCTCAAAAAGTTTATTGAAGGCTGGCCGCCTGAACAGATATTTTTATTTACGAATAAGCCATTTGGTGAGCGGTTGGCGTATTGGCAGAGAAAGTATCCAGCTATTGAAATCATTTCTGGCTTCCCAAAGAAGCCCTATCCCCAGGGGCTTTTGCATATCATTAATACCAAAAAAGTTGCCCCCGAGGCGGTGGCGCTTGTAGATGACCGTTTGTTAACAGGGGTCCTGGCATGTTGTTTGGCAGGTACTCAGGCCATATATGTCACCAATCCCTATAAGTGTTTGTGGCGGCGTCCCGTGCAAGAAATTTTCTTTATCTTGCTGCGCTTTGGCGAGCGGCTATATTGGCGCTAAAAAAAACGCCGCAGATGCGGCGCTTTTTGAGCAGTGAGGTCAGCTTATTCCGCTTCAACCATTTCTACTTCAGGGTTTTCAGTAACAACGCTGGCCACTTTCTTGCTGGCTTTGGTTTTACGCTTGGCAGGTGCAGCAACTTTTTTCACTTTCTTTGCTTTCTTAGCTTTAGCTGCTTTGTCTTTTTCCCAGCTACGTTCAAATTTAGCTACGAGTGACTTTAAGCCGTTAGTTTTTGTAAAAGTTTCTTTACTTTCAAGCAGTTGGTCTTTTAGAGTATTCATTTCGTCTGAAAGAGTTTTAACGATAGCAGCCGCCTCGTTGTAAGCAGACTTCGCTTTTGCCAATTGGTTTTTAGCTGCTTGGCTAGGTTTCGCTTTTACTTTTTCAACTACTTGGACGCGTTTATCTTTGGCAGATTTTTGTTTTGCTTTCGCTTTGTCCAATTTGGCTTTTAATTTATCCATTTCTTTTTTCAATGACGCTTGTTCTTTTTCAGAGCTGGCGGCAGAGGTTTTTAAAAATGACAGAAAATCAGTCGTGTTCATTTCGGTTTTCTTGGCCGTAGGGGTTTTTCGGCGTGAAGTTGTCGTGGTTTTTTTGACAGATTTTCTTTTCACTTGTGGCATTTGTTAACTCCAATACATAAAATTCAAAAATAGCGGCTGCAGTATACTGAAAACAAAAGAAAATTGACAAAAAACTTCACAAATTTTCTAAAAATTGAGTGGATTTCTTTTTGAAAGACTCATTTTTAGGTGTCGCATGCTATAATTGCGCGCAATTCGTTAATCTTAAGGAATATGAAATGGCCTTTGTCGTGACGGAAAATTGTATTCGATGCAAATATACCGACTGTGTTGAAGTGTGCCCCGTGGACTGTTTTCACGAAGGCCCCAATATGCTGGTGATTAACCCAGAAGAGTGTATTGACTGTGCGCTATGTGAGCCAGAGTGTCCGGCGGAAGCAATTTTCTCTGAAGATGATTTGCCGGATGAGTTTGCAGACTTCTTACAAATCAATGCCGAAAAAGCTCAAGACTGGCCGGTCATCACAGAACACAAAGATAACCCTGACGCAAAAGAGTGGGATGGGGTCTCTGATAAACGACAATACCTAGAAGACTAGTGGTTGTCTTCTAGGATTGAAGTCGCTTCAGCGTAGAGCTCGATGAGATGATCTTCGAGCTCCAGGCGACTTGCCAGGTTTTCTGCTAAATCATTCAAATCTTTTTCTAAATCTTCTACCGTGAGGGTTTCCTGTGTGTACTTGTCTGCGAAATCCAGTGCATGATTAGTGGTTCTGAGTAGGGCCACCATGACAGAGCTTTTTAAGCCAGTCTTGGTAGGTGCTTTTTCAGCCGCATTAAAAATGGTTTCAAAAATTTCAAACTGTCCAGCTGAAACGTAGTCAATAAGCAGTGCGGTAAACTGCTCCATTTCCTCTTCAATCAGGAATGGATTTTTGAATGGTTTAAATTTCGATAAATTGTGGAGAGCCACAACCAAAGCTTGTCGCTCTTCTAGCCAGCCGTTAATACGCTCATCACTTTGATCGAATAAGTGACTGCTTCTAGAAATGTTCAAATGCATGTTACCCTCCCAAAGAGTCAATATGGTCATCTTCACCAGAGGGACTACTTATCGGTAAAGAGGTGGTGGTCTCCCAAACTTCTGATTCCCTTATCTCCATTAAAGCGATGTCCAGGCTGAAGTCAATCTAGCACTGCAGCACACTCATACACTTTTTCACTGTCCGTGTGAGAGATTATCCAGGCTTCAATTCCGACATTGATGGATAAGTAAACCAGGTGGGCTTTGACGGTTTTGATTTCTCTATCTTTTTTGTGGCCAAAAATATTATCGCAGACGCAAATAAAATTTTGAGGGTTGCTTTGTGGCGAAAAAAAGAAGGGGCGAGTTCATTAGATGGCTAATCTTGCTATCGGGCTTGTGAGACATCTCTGATGGCGTTGTGCAATATTGTCAGCACATTAACAAAGAAAACCCTTCAACCCATTGAATTTATTGATATATTTTGTTTTTCTTCACCAGTCGCCTGTTAAGAATGGCCCACAGACCGATTGTTAAGAGGTGACCATGGGGTATGATGAGTTTGCGTTTCGGCGCTGTCGAGACTCGAGCGATAAGGACGCACTTGGCTGCGTGATATGGAGTGTCACCTGCATCATGGATGATGCAGGGCCAAAGCTCTTCTCAACCAGTTCTCTGTTTAACGTCTATCTCAATCCTTTCAAAAGCCAGTATGTGTAATTCATAAAAATAGCAGCGAAGACAATACCGGCCCATCCAGCCAGTGATATCCCCAGAAAGATCCAGCCTGGGTTTGCACAGCTATGATCGCCTTTTAAGATCATTTCAAGTGCTTCTAGGATGGGGAAATTCGCTAGGAGATAGTCGGCGCTGGGGAGACAGTTGGGGACCTGGTCAGGGGGAAGCATTTGCAATCGAAGATGGTGAATAGAGGTCGCTAAGCCAAGAGATGTAATGATAAAGGCACAGGCAGCCCATACCCGCTGCATCCGCCGGCTCATAATCGGTAAAGTAGCTAGAACAGAGACGATCCCAATGCCAAGTAATAGATAACGCTGAATATAGCAAAGGCTACACGGGATCAGATCAAAGCTAAACTGCATCACTAAGGTTACAAGAACAATAGAGAAACAAACCAATGCCACAGCGGCACTGTACTTTTGGAATTTGGTGTTCATAAGACTCAATCTATTTAATAGCTACCCCACATTCTACCTTAAAACATCACAACTTAAAAAGACTACTAACTTTATTTAATTGTGATGAAGAACAAAGTGCCCTCGGTACACAGAGGCGGTTGGGCCAGTTAAGAACACTGGGGCAGTTGGCTTGGACCATAAAACAGAGACATGCCCTCCGGGCATATCAACTTGAACCTCATTGGCCAGTAAACCACGCTCAATACCCGTGACAACCGCGGCACAAGCGGCTGAGCCACAGGCCTGTGTTAGACCAGCGCCCCGTTCAAGGATAGTCAGACGAATATGATTGCGGGCTAAGACTTGCATTAAGGTTAAGTTGATCCCCTCGGGGAAGAGGTTTAATGCTTCAATTTGTTGTGACCACTGATGAAGAGTGTCTACATCTGTTTGTTCACTTTGAATAATACAGTGGGGGTTTCCAAAAGAGACTATGAAAGCATCCACCTCAGGTGTCGTTTTAAGGTGATGTAAGCAGCCTTCGCTAGGATGGCTTGTGGTTGGAATATCTTTGGGGACAAAGCTTGGGCGTCCCATATTCACTCTTACCATTCCGCCTTTTTGAACTTGCATCTCAAGACGACCTTGGCGTGTTTCCATAGACATATTTTTGCTGGATGTCAGGCCAGCTTCGATAGCAAATCGGGCAACACAGCGCGCTCCGTTGCCACATTGAGACACTTCTGAGCCATCAGAGTTAAAGATGCGATACGAAAAATCCACATTGGTTTTAGTCGGGGCTTCCAACAGCAAAAGCTGATCAAAGCCAATACCCAAGCGACGGTCAGACAATTGTCTCACGAGTGCTGGTGTAATTTGGACTTGCTGGGTAATGCCCTCAATGACGACGAAGTCATTGCCGCTGCCCTGCATCTTTGTAAATCGTATTAAGCTTCTCATGCGCTAGAGTATACACTCTTGAGCAAACAAATCGGCAGGTGTTTGGCGTGGTCGAATACAAAAAGCTTCTCCTTTCTCAAGAAGAATCTCTGGTGGACGTGGTCGAGAGTTATATTCGCTAGACATAACGAAGCCGTAGGCGCCGGTATTTTCAATCAGTAGCAGACTTCCATCTTCAATAGCCAAGTTGCGATCTTTGCCCAAAACATCTGCTGATTCGCATACTGGCCCAACAATTTGCCAAGTTGATACTGGGGCCGAGGCATTTTCTACGGTGCGAATTGGGTGAACCGCGCCGTATAAGGCTGGCCGTAATAAATCCGTCATGGCGGCATCAACAATCGCGAACTGGTGCTGAGCTTCTCCTGACTTGAGTCTGATAACTTTTGTTAGAAGACCACCAGCGGGGCCGATTAATGAACGTCCTGGCTCGATGAGCAATTGAATGTCGATATCCTCAAAAGCGTTGACCGCAGTTTGCACAAAATTTTCTATAGAGGGGGCATCATCATTGTCGGTATAAGCAATGCCGAGTCCTCCACCAACATCAACATGCTGCAAAGGGATACCAGAGGTCAAAAGGTTTCGAGTAAGCGTGGCAAGTTCTTGGCAAGCTTGATCAAAGGCCCCAAGACTTAGCATTTGTGAACCGATATGGCAGTCTAAACCAATGGGTTCAATACCCGTCATGTGAAGCATGTCTTGATAGACTGATTCACTTTGATTGATGGGTACCCCGAATTTATTTTGACTAGCACCTGTACAAAGATAAGGGTGAGAGTCAATTTGTATATTTGGATTGACGCGAAGGGCAGCTGGGGCCTTCAATCCCATTTGACGAGCCACAAGATCTAATTCTTCCAGCTCTGCAATAGATTCGATATTAAAGCAGCCGATACCTGCTGATAGTGCTCTGACCATTTCAGCAGTGGTTTTGCCAACCCCAGAAAACACAATTCTTTCAGGGGGGCAGCCGGCTTTGAGGACGCGTTCTAGCTCACCCACAGAAACAATATCAAATCCAGCACCGAGCTTGGTCAAGCGATGTAACAATGCAATGTTAGAAGCCGCTTTTACAGCAAAACAAACGCGATGGTTCTTTGATGCAAAAGCTTTAGTAAAGCGATCAAAGCGATCTGCAATCGCTTGCCAGCTATAAAAAAACAAAGGGGTGCCGTAAACCTCAGCCAATCGACTCAAGGAAACGCCTTCGCATTGAAGGCCACTAGGGGTTATGCTAAGTTGGTCCATTGAATATAATCAGGACGAAGTTGTTAAGGTGTGCGGGTTTAAGGCCTGCGGTTTTTCCGGTAGGGTGAGTGGACCAGATTGGCCACAACCTGTTAACCATAGCAAACTCAATAACCCAACCCAGCGCCAACACTGAATCAAGTTCGTTCTCCAAAAATTAAGCCAATACCATCATAGTATCCACTTTAGAAGTTTAAGTCCAAGGGGAATCCGTATGTTGCCAGCTGTGGAAAAAAGTTTAGGGAATGATATACCAGAATACGCCGTCATTTGGTTGCATGGGTTGGGTGCAAATGGTCATGATTTTGCACCAGTGGTTGGTGACTTGGGCCTAAAGCGTTCTGTGCACTTTGTGTTTCCGCATGCGCCAGCGCGACCAGTTACGTTAAATAATGGGATAGTCATGCCAGCTTGGTTTGATATCGATAAACTGGACGAAGGACATAGCTTTGATCGCCAAGGAATGGAGATAACGCTACAAAAAATTCAACAGTGGATAGAGCACTTAAATACAAGCAAAGGCATTCCCAGTGAAAACATTGCTTTGGTTGGCTTTTCTCAAGGAGGCGCTGTTGCTTTATATGGTGGTTTAAAATCAGCTGTGCCTTTGGCGGGGGTAATGGGGCTTTCTACTTACTTGCCAGGGGCTGAAGATTTTCCCGCTGCATTGAGTGAGCATGCAAAACGTACCCCCTTCTGGTTAGGGCATGGTACGAGAGATCAGGTTGTGCTGCCACAATGGGGACAGTTGTCTCATGAATATATTGCCGGCCTCGGAATTAAAAGCCATTGGGAAACCTACCCAATGGAACATACCGTATGTACTCAACAGCTAAAGCATATTGGTCAGTGGCTTGAGTCAGTTTTTAATTAGCCTTGATGAGACCAAATCCATAGTTGGGCTTTGACGCGTTCTCTGGTGGTATTTTTTTTGAATTTAAAGCCACATTTTTTGAGGACCTTAAGACTGGCCGTGTTTTTTGGGTTGACCACCGCGAATAGTTTTTCGTTTTGAAGGGCTGAGGTGGACCAAGCCTGAAGGGCTTGAATTGTCTCAGTCGCATACCCTTTTCCCCAATAGGGCTCAAAAAAAGCAAATGCAATCTCTATTCTAGAATCGTCTTCTTCTAAATTAAAATGATATAAGCCCGCCTGGCCAATTGGCTCAAGTGTATCCTTAAGTGCCACAATACCCAAACTATAGCCAAAAAGCTGCTGGTGATAGACACAGCGCATCAGTAATACTTTAGCAGCTTCCGGGGTGCGAGTTCCTGCGCCCATAAATTTCATGATTTGTGGATCGGTTTGTACTTTCGTAAAAAAAGACTCATCACGAAGAGTTGGGGGCAAATAAGTGAGTCGCTCAGAAGTCAGGTAAGCAGAGGGTTCCATAGGCTCTCTTATAGGTGTGAAAGAGGTTAGTTTACTTAAGTGGCTTTAAAAAACCTAGCCTTGTTTAGTTCGAGAAAGTCGGCGAGGTGCGACTGAGTATACTGATGATCTCTGCGTTAGCAGAGTAATTATAACAAAGACTGCCCGCCACAATTTTACGGCGTATGTCAGGTTCTGGGGAAAGAACCGCCTGTCCTTGAGTTAATTCAGAACCAATATCCTCAGAATTATCTATGTGGGTATCCAAAGCTGCCGCAAACGCAAGCGCTTCAGGTGATGAAGGTGTGCGCAGTTGATAGGCGAGTGTTATGGGATTTAAATTTCGCAACTCAATGTATTTTTTAAAAAAATCTAAATAAAGCGTTTCTAAAGTTGAGCTTAGGAGAGGGGGGACTTCTGTAAATCTGCTAATATGTTGATCAATTTTTAGGGCACTTAGGTTTGGAAAAAAAACAGAAAGCTCCTGTTTCATAAAGACTCTCCAATCCTGAAGTAACTGGTCGTCAGTAAGCATTCCGCTAAAGGCCTGCAGTTGGAGTAATAGTTTTTCCCAAGGGCTGTCAGAACACTTTTCAAAAAAGGTACAGCTTAGAATGCGGCTCAATTCAAACAAAGAACTTATATCTTGAAATGCGCTCATATCAACTTTGGTAGACAGAAAGTCTCGCAAGCGACGCATTAATTCTATGTTAGTGCAGCGGGTGTAAGTGGGCTCTCCATTAAACGTCCCTTGTGACTCAATATCAGCAAACAGACACATCAGCGTTCTGCTGGTTTCAAAGTCATATAAAGCGTGCTCAGCAATTTCTAGACAACCTGCCACTATATATTTGAATAATGGAGAGGGGGCACGAGCGGGATGAAAATCAGTAGGAAAATGGCTAGCCTCATCAACCTCCCACTCAATCGCAAAATGAATAAATCTCATCGCCAGAAAAGGAGCTGTACAGCGTCTAATGTGCGGACTTCGGGCTTTGCGAGAAAGCCAGGTCTCTATATCTGGATTGGCGAAATAACGGGCCTCGTGAGGAATAAGACAATTTTGTCTAAAGCGATTAAACAATGCATTGCGATGCCTTTCAGAACAGATGGCAGGATATTTTTGAGCAAGTATTCGAGCATAACGACTAACATCCATAAAAGCCTTCCGAAGTGCGCTTTGAGAGCGACTTGCTTGGCGGGCTGGGGTGAGTAAGGATGGTGTCGGAAGTTGACGAAAGCGGTGCCCCTGTCTTGGCGGGTGAGGTTGATGTGTCATCAAGTGAAGCAATACTTCTTTCGGGTTGGCGCTCAATTGTCCATAATAATCAGGAATAAATAAACGACATAAATGAGCCTGTAATGCAAAACATATATCTTTTGAAAATAGTTCGATACTAACTAAATTTATTTTTTCTTTAATTTTTCTGGGCAGCTGTCTTGGCTGGTCAAGTGCCAGCGCTTTGAAAAAAAGCTTTTCATTAGAGTCATGAGTAAAAAAATTTATGGTACCAGCTAGCTTGCAGTGCGGTTCAATGCCAGTAATTTTCGCACCTACCGCTAGAAAGAAAATAAGCCGGTCAAATGAGATGCAGGCAGTTTTGGAGGTTCGTGGACAGCTGAGTATTTTTGCCAGCTCTGGTTTTCTTCTTAAGGATGAAAAATCACGTGCTTGTAAAAGCTGGTTATATTCTGCTGCTTCTTTCGACATGTTCGTTCCAAGAAAAAACCATCCTTCAGAACTATCATGCTTAGATTCATTCACTCAAGAGAGATTGACTATCCTTCCTGGCGGAATATATCGATAAAGCTTTTAACAATTTTACAGTTAAAAAACTAATCAAAAATTATTTTACACGGGTACATTATCAATTAATCGGGTAGTCTCGATTTTGGCGGCGATTAATAAACGCCCAGGCTCTCCAACAACATAATCAGATAAATCATCGGCGCGCTTAAGTGCTAAATATTCTACAGATGAAAATCCACTTTTCAAAAGTCTTTGAATACTTTGGTTAATTATTGTCGAAGTGGTGTTGGGGGCGTTGAGAATATTTTTTGCAGTTGAAAAAAGCACCTGATTTAATAAGCGGGCAACAGATGTTTGCTCCAGTGACAAATAGCGATTTCTGGAAGACAGCGCTAAGCCATAGGCATCTCTTATAGTGGGCGAGGGGATAATGCGGGTAGTTATCTTTTGTTTTTTAACTAAAGATGAAATAACGCATAGCTGTTGGTAGTCTTTCTCACCAAAAATAGCCATGTCAGGCTGCACATGATCAAATAAGCGTAAAACGACATTCGCTACGCCAGGAAAAAAATGTGGCCTGTGAACCCCCTCCAGCATTTCGGCAATAGGACCTAAGTCAATTACCGTTGGTTTGGTGTCAGGATACATTTGATTTTCACTGGGTAAGTAAACAGCATCGACAAATTGAGCGGCTAACTGCTGGCAGTCTTCTTGCTCGATGCGAGGATAGGCTGAAAAATCTTCATGAGGCGCAAACTGTTTGGGATTAACAAAGATGCTAACAACAACCTTGTCTGCGATTGACTGGGCATGTTTCACCAGAGATAAATGTCCGTTATGCAGCGCTCCCATGGTCGGAACAAAAGCGATCTGATATCCGTCTTTGCGCCATTCGTTTAATTTAAATTGAAGCGCAGATTTTTCGGTAAAATATTCCATTGATAACAGCAAAAAACCAAGTCAACATGCAAACCAAGATAAAGATCGCGCAATTAAAAGTAAAGCTCTTTTCTGACGGGCTTATCTACGAAAAGAAGTGCGCTTCTTAGTAGTAAGTAGCTCATTTAGATCATCAGAAGTAGATGAATCTTCTTTTACCAAGGGCTCATCATACTGGGCTTTGGCAGCAGTATGGTGGGGCAAGAAACTTGGTCCCGGGGTAGGGTCGGCTTTTGGCTGCTTTGCTGCAGGCGTAGCCGCTGCCGGCTTTACAAGCCTTTTTTGGATTTGTTTTTTATCTAATTCAACCACGATGCCCAGCGCCAATAACGTCAACGCCATTCCAGCCAAAGCAATAGAAACGGGCCATAAAAAAACAGCTGCTACTATTGTCGCAGTTAGAAAAGCAGCGGTAAGTGACCATGCAATAACGGCATTGGTTTTTGCTTTTTGAAACTGCTTCTCAGATGTGGATAGAGGCATGCTTTTGAAGTCCACACTAGCGGGAGAAGTATAATATATATAAGGTACTTGGTACCCTAGAGATGTCTCCATTGGTCTCCAGTCATAGGGGCGGGGATACAACCTATGTTGATGATAAGAAGCGTCTCGAAAGGCTTGCGCAGAGGAATCAAGTAACATCGTATCAGGTCTCAAGAAAAAGAAAGCAGACTAGCATAAACAATGAGCCTTAGCAATTGAGGTGAGTATCGTAGCTAAAATAATTGCAAGTACACTTAAATGGTGCATTTTGAAAGAGATTTCATTGGGAAATGTCGTCTATTCGAGTAGAGTGATAGGCGCTAACTTTTTCATTTTACGTTGTTATTTGGGAGGTGGCCGCATTGCGCCGCATCATTGTAGCAAGATGCCTAGCTTGCCCTTATAATGAAAATTGTTTCTTACAGCTTTTAGGTTATTTCTAGTGTTGACTCAAGCAAACCCACTGGATTACTTAGTGAATCCAACAGCACATAACGCATTACTAGCCGCAGAGGCGCTTAAGCGGGTTTTTGGTGCTCAGTTAGACGGTCTGTTGCCAGGGCAGATAGATCGACTTATGTCAGGTACGCTCGAGACGCTACCTGAGGGCTTGGCAACAGTTCAACAATCGCTTGAGGGGGCTATACGCCCTCTGGATTATTTATACGAAGCAACATTAGATCCTACGGCGTTTGCCAGCAAACTTAAGCTGGATAATCGCGTTGCTGAAATGGATCGATATTTGGACTGGATGGGGGTTGCCCCTTCCGGGGAGCAATTACGCTCAGCAATGAGATTCGAATACTCTTATATGCGAGCCATTATTCAAGGGCAAGATTTAGATATTTTAAATTGGACCTTAATGGATGATGCACAAGCGTTGCGTGAAAAAGCGGAGCGAATGAAGGCCAAGGCGCGCTTATTAGATAGAATTTTGACTCGTCGATTAAGAGCGAAAGAGTCGGATGCAGAATTTAGAAGAGACTGGGCCGCTTATCAGGAATTTGTTGCCCAGAATGACGCGTTTATAGAAGAGCTTGAAGTAACCGCCCAGCGTCAAATGGAATACAAACAAAAATTTAAAGAAGCTGAGTTGGTAATAGCCTACCTATCCGTTGCGGTGACTAAGGCAGAACGTCTAGAAGCGGAAGCCGCACAGCAGTTTTCTGAATATACCCAAATGACAGCTAAAGACATATCAGACTCTTTACTGGAGTCCTTATCCTCTATTGAGCAGTTCGACTTGAGCGCGGAAGAGCGCCAAAAGCTTCAAGAAGATGTTGAAGATATTATTACAGATATGTCTCAAGATTATTTAGATGCCGTAAATGATTCAATTAAAAATGTTGGCAGGGTGCTGGATAGCCGGCGTCGCATGCAAGAAACACACTGGCCTGAGCCAATAGAAAATAATGTTAGCGATGTGTTTGAGCCAGCGTTGGCACAAACAAAGCGCAAAGAGCCGGGTGAGCAAACAGATGAAGATCGAAATGTGATTGCTCATAACGAGGCCATTTTGGCTGAGGGAACAGAAGCTGCACGCGGGGCTGCCTGGTATTTATCAACGGATGATATGATAAAACTGGTAGATAATCCTGAAGCTTATGATGCAATAGTTGAGATTTTAAAGAGCTCAAATTTACCGCACCCCTATCCTGAACTTCTAGAAAACTCAGGGCTAGATCCGATAGCGCTGGAAAAAACACTTAGACAAAATAGTGAATTAATTGAAGCCCGATTAGCATGTTTACAAACCGAGTCTGACCCAGAGACAAGGCGTCCTCTGACGACGCTACAAGCGCTTTTATATAGCAAAGGCTTTACCTGGGATCGGCTAAGTAAAATAATATCCGAGCATCCTCGGGTTCAAGAAGTTGTTCAAGCACTATTACCCCCCGAGCAGCAAGAGGCTTTTACGGTATACACGGAAGCACGCCAGCGCGTAGCTGACAATGTAGAAAAGCATTTTAATGAGTCGTTTTCCCCTTCTCTTGATGCTGCAATGACGCCGGAGCAGATGAAAATTTGTTTAAGCTCCAAGGACACTGACCTGTTAGATTTGTTAATGTCTACTGACAATGGCGGCTCAGGACTGTCGTTTGAAGAAGCTAAAGCTGAAATTATTGCCAATGTAAATGAAGCGAAAGATCGCTTTATGAAAGCCCCATCAGATAAAAACTTCTATGCCTTAATGGACATGATGAACACAAGTGATCGAGATAACCTTTCACGAATAAACAATAAAGAAATGCAACTTTTTTCTTCAGAAGTGAAGGCCTGGGTGGCACAGCCGGAGAATCAAGAGGCATTAATGCAAGGCCTCGTACAGGGTGGTGATAAAACCTTGGCGGCCCTACACGTTGCTGAAACAGAAGCAACGGCACACAAGCGTCAGCGAGAGCAAGCTGAAATTTTTATGGCACAGTACAATCACCGAAAAGATCAAGCAGAACTGATGGGGGCAATGAAAGCTCGCCATAAAGCTTTAGACAAATTTTCTCAAACAATTAAATCGGTTGTTGAAACAAAGCGAAAAGAAAAAATGGATAAACTTGAGCAGCCCGGAGATGCCAGTTTATCAGCTGATGAAGAAAACAGAATACGGTTTGAGTTGGCGCCTCAAGCCTTTGGGCAAAGGGTCAATAACCCCGAGCTTCAACCTATGCAGGAACAACACACTAAAGCAACACCACGCTTTCAAGATATTGCAAAAACCATTACAAACGCTAGTCGGTTTTTGAATCGTGTTAAGCAGGCAAGAGTTGAAGCAGAAGAGATTCGAGTTAAAGAGCAGGCCATCTTAGAAAATTTGAAAGGTGAGCTAGGATTATCTCATCTTCCAGAAGAGCTATCACTTGTTGCACCACTGCTTGGCCTTGATTCATTTTCTCAGGTCTTTGAGGCGACGCCTGAAATCAAAGCCAGATTAGATGACTTTGTTCAAGGGCTCGATAGCAGGTCGTCAGAGCTTGAGGCGCAGCAGCTGTTCCGAGACAAATTTTCTGAACAATTAGATAAAATGGATAAGAGTAGTCAAGTTCAACTTCAAGCATATTTGCTCTTAAAACATAATTTACATCGCGTGCTAGCCGAGCACCCAGAGCCTAGGGACCCTACTCAGCAAGCCGCATATGAAAAAGCATTAACAAAACTATTGAAAAAAGAAGCTTTTAGAAAAGCATACATGACAAGTTTTGTTTTAAGAGACTCACTGCCTCCTGAGCTGCAAAGCCCTCGGGCTATAGACGAGGAAGTTGCAAGCATCGATCGTCGATTTATAAAGCCAAAACAAGAGCCTTCCCATAAGGCACTTGAACAAGAAATTAAAGACTTAGAAAATGATTACCGTCTGGGTAAACTGTCTTATGAACAGTTTAAAGCAGATTTAGATACTCTCTTAAAGGGAACAGCGCTAAATAACTCTGCTGAGCAGTATTTGCGATTCCGGCATCGTCAGGCGGTATTGAGAAACACGCTGAAAAAACCTTCCCTAACACAAGAAGAGCGAGCGGAGGTTGAAAAAAATATTTCTGAGCTTGCTTCTGATATGGAAAAAGCCAATCTTGATGATGAGGTAAAAGCCAGTGTTGAACAAGTCGGGGCCCTCAATGATTTGAATGGCTTGCGCCTGCAAATGGACCGCGATATGTCACAGGCAAACGGACTGTTAGCTGCCATGTCTGAAAGTCCAGATACCCCCTTTAATCCACAGCAAGAAGCCGTCGCCATGGATTTGGCTAAACGCTATAACGATACGCAGGCACAATATGCGCAAGCACTGGAAAAAATGCAGTCTGGCAAACGGATGATGATGGATACTACGCGTCCTCAACCATCACGAAACCAAAAAGCGATTAATAGCGTTCTGGAACAAGTGGTTAATAGTCGTTTGGCGCTGGATAAACACCATGGACAAGCGCAAGGGCTACGAGCGCAACTAGATGACAGGCTTACCGCAGTACCATCCGAACTCATTGCGCAATTAGACCACGACCGCCCGGACGTACAGGGGAATTGGTCGCCCGAGGCGCGCCGGATTATTGAGCGGTTACGTCAAAATGAAGCGCCCAGAAAAGAAAGCCGCTCTTTTTTGCGGCCAAGTTGATTATTTATCAAACTTATTAGAATCATCTCAGAATAAGATTTGATACAATGCGGCATAGTTAATTATTTTTAGAAGCATATGAACCGCAAAGTATTACGATTGGTTACGCGTCAGTCGCCCTTAGCCTTATGGCAATCGAACTGGGTTAAACACGCCTTAGAAGCCGCTGTTGAGGGGCTAAGCATTGAGCTAATTAAAGTGGTTACCGATGGTGACCGCTGGCTAGAGTCTCCTTTGTACAAGTTGGGGGGCAAGTCATTATTTGTTAAAGCCCTTGAAGAAAAGCTGCTAAACGGAGAGGCTGATTTTGCGGTCCACTCCCTGAAAGATATGCCCGCTGAGCTTCCTTCAGGACTAACAATTGGAGCGGTGTGTGAGCGAAGCGATCCTTCAGATTGTTTCATTAGCCCACAATACAGCGCTTTGGAAGAGTTGCCCGCGGGAGCGGTTGTCGGTACCTCTAGCTTGCGTCGACAGTCTCAATTGTTAAAACACTTTCCTGATCTTGTGGTAAAGCCTTTAAGAGGGAATGTTGGGACCCGTTTACAAAAGTGCCAAAGTGGTGAGTTTGATGCAATCATTTTAGCAACGGCAGGTTTGAAGCGATTAGACTTAATGGATGTGTCTAATGCGAAGCCACTATCCGTACAGCAATTTATTCCTGCGCCAGGCCAAGGCGCTCTTACCGTCGAATGTCGCACGGCAGACAAACAAATGCTGAGTTATCTAAAGCTCATTCATCACCGAGTAACTGCACAGTGTGTTGCAGCAGAGCGTGCCATGAATGCCACTCTTGGTGGGGGCTGCCATGTTCCGATTGCTGGGCATGCAACCGTTATTGAAGACAAGCTTCACCTCGTCGGTTTGGTGGGGGCGCTAGATGGGAAAAAAATGATTTCCAGTTCTGCAACCCATAGCATTAAGCACCCTGAAGTATTAGGTAAAACTGTTGCGCAAGCATTGCTGGCACAAGGGGCACGGCGTCTGATGGACGAGGCTGAGGTGTGATATCGCTAACCGGATTAAAAGTCGTGGTCACCCGCCCCGCGCCTTATGGCCAAACGTTATCAGAGCATCTTCAAACATTCGGTGCGACGGTTCTGTACCTTCCAACGATTATTATTCATCCTTGTTTGCAGAATGTGCCTAGCACGCCGCCTACAGACCTTATTTTTACCTCTCAGGCTGCGGTTCAGTATGCACCCCCTATTCTCAATACTGCTCAGGTGTATGCCATAGGGCCCGCAACTGCCGCTGCCTTAAAAGAAAAGGGAATAGCGAACGTTATTACTCAACCAGCAGGAGGCGATTCCGAGCAGTTGTTATCACACACCAGTTTGCAGTCAGTGTCTGGTCGACATTTTTGGATCGTGGCGGGCCGTCATGGTCGAGCGCTGCTTGAAACTCAACTTCTAGCCAAGGGCGCAACAGTGAATAAAGTGATTGTGTATGAGCGGCGATGCCCTCCATCACTGGATGAAGAAGCGTCTAGTGCTTTTTTGCAGGCGCATGTGGTCGTGATAACAAGTGTTGATGCTTTTCGACATCTTACCCATATGATTGGGCCAGTCCTAATGCCAGCCCTCAGTCAGAAAATTATCTGTGTTCCTAGTCCCCGTGTGGCAGCAGCAATTGAAAGACTAGGCTTTATTCCCCAAATTATTCAGGCTAAGAGCGCACAGCATCAATGCATCACGGAAGCCTTATATGTCTTGTCACAGCAGTTAAATAGTGGCCATTAAGGGCATATTTTTGGTACGGTAGTCGTCTACAGAATGCCAAGGAAGTGCTTATGTCTGAGACACCCGCAAAGCTTGAAAGTCCACCTGTTAAGGTATCATCTGGTTCTATAGGGATCTGGTTTGGGCTGCTGATTGTACTCCTCTTTTTGGCCGGCGGTTTTATGCACTGGCATCATCAAGGTCAGTTAGCCAGACTAGAAGGACAGCTGCAGTCTGCAAATGCAAACACGAGTCGTCTTCAAGATATCCTCGCAAATCTCAAGCAGTCGCTTGTTCAAACTCAGTCAGAACAGCGCGCTTTTGCGACAGCACAACGACACTTTGAGCAAGCGCTTTCGCAGATGACAGACTTTACGCAAGCGGATTGGCTATTGGCAGAAAGTGCCTACTTAGGAAACTTAGCAGTAGCCCGTTTGGAAACGAGCCAAGATATACCCGTTGCATTAAAGCAGTTAAGCTGGGCGCAAACGCGCTTAAATAAAGTTTCTGATCCAAGCCTGTTGCCATTAAAAGAGCGTCTGGCCAAAGATATTTCTAAGCTTGAAGCATTAAAAGCGCTTGATTGGGAACAGATTTGGGTTTCTTTAGGCACGCTGTCTGATACTTTAGAAACATTGCCTTTTCAGGTGAGCTTAGAAGCTGAGCCAAGCCATGAGTTACCGAAAGCACAAAAGAAAAATTGGGAAACGCGTTTGGCGGCTTCTTGGGATCAAATTAAGTCGCTGATTCGCGTTCGACGTCAATCGGATGCTGCGACTTTGCCGCTTGTGACAGCTTCTGAAAAACAACACTATTTATTTTCGATGCAATTTTTAATCGAGGAAGCTCGGTGGGCGGTTATACATCGCAATACAGCGGTATATTCAGGGGCTTTACAGTTACTGAATCACCGTCTAGAGACTCAGTTTGATATGAGTGCCGCCTCGGTTAAGACATTTTCTAGTGAGGTTAAGCGGCTTTCTGATATTGATTTAACATTGACGATACCTGATCTTTCCGAACTGGTGCGATTGTTTGATCAGACTCAATCTAGACGAACAGGAGGCGTATAGTGGGACGTTTGCTGTTACTGCTGCTTGGGCTTGCACTATCCGTCGGTGTGGGGGTGCTGATTCATCAAGATTCAGGTGTAATTATATTAGCTTGGGAACAGTGGGTTATTGAAATGCCATTATGGCTCGCTGTCCTCATGGCCTTAGGACTTGTCATGGTGGGCTACATACTCATTATGGGCATGTATCACCTGACAAAAATTGGCGACTTTTTTTCAAAGCTCAGCAAAAATCGACGTATTCGTCGTGCCAGAGATCTAACGAATCGTGGCTTAATTGCATTTGCAGAGGGGCAGTGGTCTGCCGCAGAGCGCCTTTTAACACAGGCGGCTAAAGATAGTGAAACTCCACTTTTAAACTATTTAACCGCCGCACGAGCCGCACAAGAACAGTCTGCTGCAGATAGGCGTGACCGTTATTTACGACAAGCGCACGATAAGGTCGCAGGTGCAGATGTCGCTATAGGTTTGTCTCAAGCTCAATTGCAGTTAACTGGAGGACAATATCAGCAGTGTTTAGCAACGTTGGCACATTTGCGATCGATTGCATCCGATCACCGTCATGTCCTAAAACTCATGATGCAGGTGCACCGCTCGTTAGAGGATTGGGCGGCCCTGGAAAAGTTGCTTCCAGAGTTGGTTCGAGAACGAATTTTGCCACCGGCAGAATTAACGACGCTAGAGAAACAGGTGTTTAAATCGCTGCTCGCACAACACGCGTGTATTGCGGATAGTGATTTAGGCAAACTAAAGTCTTTATGGCAAAAAATGCCTTTGGAAGTCAAAAACGATACCACTGTCGTTAGTCTTTACATAAAAGGATTACGATTGCTTCAAGAAGATGCGGAAGCAGAGAGTGTTCTGCGTCTTGCTTTGCAGACGCAATGGCAGGATGACTGGGTAGAGTTATATGGGTTGCTACAAGGCAAGTGTCATCAAAAGCAACTTGCTCATGCAGAAGGCTGGTTAAAAGAGCAATCGAATAATGCAACCTTGCTGTTAACATTGGGTCGCCTGTGTTTGCGAAATCAGTTATGGGGTAAAGCGCAGCGCTACTTTGAGAGCAGTTTAAGTCTTAGCCCAAGACCTGAGACGCATGCTGAGCTTGCTCGACTACTAGATCGGTTGGGTAAAGCAGAAGAAAGTGCAGGTCATTACCGAAAAGGGCTATTGTTAGCGGCGCCTGTGATAAATTTACCAAGAGAAAGTGCAAATTTTACTTCTACAACGACGTAGAAGGCTTGGGCATCATATCTGATAAAAACTGATTAGGTTGAAGGCCGTGCTCGTGACAGATATTCCAGAGTTTTTCTACCATAGGATAAGGACCACTGGCAAAAACGATTTCATTTTTAAAGGTTGGAAATGTTTCAGCAACTTTTTCATGAACAAGGCCGGTTGAGCCTGTCCAGGTAGTATCGCTTTCAGAAAGCACCAGGGTATATTGAAAAGGCAAATAATCGCAAAAGGCTTCAAGGGCGGCTAAGCAGTAAAAGTCGATGACACGTCGTGCCCCCCAAAATAAATGAATTTTTTGTGCTGTCGGCTTTGATAGCAGTAGCGATAAAAAGGGTGCTATCCCAGTTCCCCCTGCTACGAACACGAGTGGACTGTCGTTACTTTCAGGAAGAACACAGTGGCCTAGGGGCCCTTTTACCGTAAAGTTTCCAGACTGCTCCGCCGTTTTTAAAAACGCATTTACAGAATCGGTGTCACTATTGTGTCGCAAAACCAGCTCGACCTCGCCAGAATCGCTCGGGATGTTAACGATAGAACAAGACAGCCACTCATCGGTATCTGGACACCAAATTTGAATGTACTGTCCTGGTAAAAAAGTAAAAGGAGGCGACATGGGTGCCAAACGAACTCGGGCAATGTCCGAGGTGACATCGGCAACTGTTACGGTTTTAAACTGTAAGCTCGTCATACAGTTGCCTCCAATCTGTTTAGCCGCGTTTCATCGCGTCGAAGAAGTCTTCATTGGTCTTGGTGGTTTTTAAGCGCTCAGTTAAGAACTCAATGGCTGCAATTTCATCCATTGGGTGTAAAAGCTTGCGCAAAATCCAAACTTTTTGAAGCTCATCTGGGGTAGTGAGTTTCTCTTCACGACGTGTGCCAGAGCGATTAATGTTAATGGCTGGGTAAACACGTTTTTCAGCAATCCGCCGGTCAAGGTGAAGCTCCATGTTGCCTGTTCCTTTGAACTCTTCGTAGATGACTTCATCCATTTTAGAACCAGTATCAACTAGAGTTGTGGCGATAATGGTAAGACTTCCGCCTTCTTCAACATTACGGGCAGCACCAAAGAATCGTTTTGGTCGTTGAAGTGCGTTGGCATCAACACCACCAGTGAGGACTTTACCTGAGTGTGGAATGACCGTGTTATAAGCACGCGCTAACCGCGTCATAGAGTCTAAAAGAATGACGACATCTTTTTTATGTTCGACAAGGCGTTTAGCTTTTTCAATAACCATTTCTGCGACTTGGACGTGACGAGTAGCAGGTTCATCAAAAGTGGAGGCAACCACTTCACCCCGTACTGAACGTTCCATCTCGGTCACTTCCTCGGGACGTTCGTCAATAAGCAGTACCATCAATGTGCATTCTGGATGATTGTGCGTGATGGAGTGGGCAATGTTTTGCAGGATCATTGTTTTACCCGTTTTCGGGGGCGCAACAATCAATCCACGCTGGCCCTTACCAATGGGCGCAGCAAGCTCAATGGTTCGAGCGGTTAAATCTTCAGTAGAGCCATTTCCGACTTCTAGTTTTAGTCTGTCTTGTGGAAATAGAGGCGTTAGGTTTTCAAAAAGGGTTTTGTGAGGGCGGTCAGGGGATTCGAAGTTGATTTCTTTGACTTTCAGTAGCGCGAAGTAGCGCTCACCATCTTTAGGGGGGCGAATCTCACCAGATATGGTGTCCCCCGTCCGCAGTGCAAAGCGGCGGATTTGGCTTGGCGATACATAAATATCGTCAGGGCCAGGTAAATAAGAACAGTCGGCAGAACGTAAAAAGCCAAAACCATCCGGTAGCAACTCTAAAACACCATTACCATAAATCTGCTGACCTTTGCTGGCCATCTGCTTCATGATCTTAACCATCAAGTCTTGTTTGCGCATGATGGAAGGGTTTTCTATTCCCAGCTCTTCAGCCATTTTGGCCAGTTCAGGCATGGGTTTTTTCTTTAAATTGGAGAGATATAAGTTATCCATGGACATGAATTCAATCTACTTTAATATATTGGGAAAAATGGAATGGAATGTAGACTTGTATTATTTTCCGTGGTGGACCCACTCTACGTTCCGAACGCGAAGGCGCGTACAACTAGCGCCTCGCGAAAGGTTATAGCATGCATCTGACGCTTAGGTCAAATGTTGCTGTCAATAAAAGCCACCAATTGTGATTTTGACATTGCGCCGACTTTGGTTGCTTCAAGGTTTCCACCTTTGAAAAGCATCAGTGTCGGTATGCCTCGAACCGCAAATTTTTGTGGGGTCTCAGGGTTTTCATCAATATTGATTTTAACAACCTTAAGACGGCCGTCGTAATTTTGGGCCACTTCATCGAGGATGGGGGACAGCATTTTGCATGGTCCGCACCACTCAGCCCAAAAATCCAGCAATACTGGGAGATCAGACTCCATTACTTCAGACTCAAATTTGTCATCAGAAACGGCGGTTACGCTGCTCACAGGGGGACTCCTTAAATCTATAACAGAAGCCCATTTGACCCCAATAGCAGATGGATTGCAAGCAATGGGGGGGCTTCACGGTTGAATTAAGTTAGAACCTGAATAAGTTTGCTACAATATAGGATATTCACCCATCTGAGTTAGGCAGGTTCTAGCCTCAGTGGTATAGTGAGAATGAGAATGTAGTGTAATTCTTGCGATGCAATAAGGAAATATGAGTAGCATCATGTACACAGGGACGGTTGTGCAGCAGGCAGATAAACCGACTGAGACTTTGTGTGTGGCGGTCATTGATTTGGGCACAAACTCTTTTCGGATGACCATTGCCACCATATCGGACTCAATGGTTAGACCGATCGCCTACTCCAAAGAGGCGGTTCGTTTAGGTCAAAGTTTAGGCGGACATCCGGCGCGTCTTTCTTTTAAAGGCATGCGTCGTGCATGGCGTTGCTTGGAACGATTTAAAGAAATGCTACAGTCTTATCCCGTCACAGCGTTAAAAATTGTGGGAACGAGCGCTTTGCGTCAAGCAAGTAATTCAAGCCAATGGTTGCAAACAGCGCAAGAGATTCTAGGTCATCCTATTGAAATTATTTCTGGGGATGAAGAGGGTCGATTAGTTTATGAGCTATTTTCAAAACAAATCGCAAAGTCTTCACATGCACAGCACTGGGTGATGGATATTGGTGGTGGCAGCACAGAAATTGTGTTGGGGAACACAAAAGGGATTATGCAAATTTTCTCTTTGGATATGGGCTGTGTGACGCTACAGAAAAAGTATCCGCTACATTGGGCTATGTCATTAAAAGGGTATGATGCATTAGTGGCGTATTGCATAAAGCTGTTAGAAAAAAAGATACCTCTTCAAGAACGCCGAGCGCCAGCATGGATCACAAAAGGAATTGCGCCAGTTGTGTTGGAGATTGCTAAAGCACATGGTTGGCAAAGCACACTTGATTGCTGCTTGATAGAAAAAGTACAAAAACAAATGTGCAAAGACCGCTTTGGGTTAAAAGGTCTTGATAAGTCAAAGCGACAAATATTCCCCTATGGCCTCGCTATTTTACAGGCAGTGATGATTCACTTGCATTTGCCGGCCATAGGGGTAAGTAACTTGGCTCTTGAGGATGCATTGTTGCTGAGGTTGTGCGCCCTCGAAGCCCAGTCAGTTATGATTGAGCCCAGTCGCTAAGTTTTTCCACTAATTTCTCGATGCCTTCAGCCGCCTCATGTACTTTTTTTGCCACCATATACGCTGGGGTTGAAACCACTTTATATCGATCGTCCGCCACAATATTGGTTGCTAAACAATCGATGTGCTCAGCACCCATTTGCGCGACAACTTTAGCGGTGTCTTTATCGTGACCAATCGTCATTTTGACGCCTGCGGGATAGAATAGAGGGATCATTGTAGGAGCAATGCAAATAAAGCCAATTGGCTTATTCATTTGTAGCATCGCTTCAATCACGCTTGAAACCACCGGAATTACCATTGCGTTCACGCCGTCTTTCGCAAAAGAAGAGAGATTTTTAGCAGCGCCAAATCCACCAGGAAAAATTAAGGCATCAAAATCTTGAGCGTCAAATTCCTCGATCGATAATACAGGTTCGTGTGGAATACGAGCCGCTTCTTCAAGCATGTTTCGAGTTTCGCCTACAGCAGTTTCGCCCGTTAAATGATTGACCACATCCAGCTGAGGCTGATTGGGGGCAAAACACTGATATTGAGCGCCCATTTTATCAATGGCCAATAGTGTTAGAACCGCCTCTTTTGTTTCAGAGCCATCAAAGCGGCCACACCCTGAAAGAATAATTGCGAATTTTGTACTCATGCCTATCTCCCACAAAATAATCATATTGTACCGAGCCAACATCAGTAATATCACCCCCCTTGCTTTACGGGTGGGAGCCGGTAAAATAACCAAAAGTTAGTACACAACCTTGGAGAGAGTGGATGTCCTTTCCCGCTACACGACTTCGTCGGTTACGCCAAAATGCTGTAATTCGTTCATTGGTTCAAGAGCATGCTATTAGAGCAGAGCAGCTTGTTTTACCGGTTTTTGTCGTGCCGGGCCAAAATATTGAAGAGCCTGTTGAGGGCTTCTTTGATGTGAAGCGACGTTCTGTCGATAAGCTGATGGCTGTGTGTGATGAGGCACTAACAGCAGGCGTGCAAACACTTGCTTTGTTTCCGGTGTTGGATGCTTCAGTCAAAGATCTAAAAGGTCATGAGGCTTTAAATCCAGAGGGTTTGGTTCCCCAAGTGGCGCAGACAATAAAATCGAATTTTCCTGAGCTTATGTTGGTAGCTGATGTGGCTTTAGATCCTTATACCAGCCACGGGCAGGATGGAATCATTGATGACAAAGGCAAAATTTTAAATGATGAGACAGTAGCGGTCTTGGCAAAACAAGCACTCATTAGTGCCCAAAGCGGCATTGATGTTGTGGCGCCGTCAGACATGATGGATGGTCGGGTTGGCGTTATTCGTGAAACTTTAGAAAGCAATGGTTGTACGGATACGATTATTCTGTCTTATGCTGCTAAATATTGCTCAGCTTTTTATGGTCCCTTTAGGGAAGCCGTTAAATCAAAGGCCTGTCTTGCTAAAGCAGATAAAAAAACGTATCAGATGGATCCAGCAAATACTGCAGAAGCGTTAAGAGAAATACAAAGTGATATCGAAGAAGGCGCAGATTGTGTCATGGTGAAACCTGGCTTGCCGTACTTAGATATCATTACTCAAGCAAAAGCGGCATTTGATGTGCCTATTTTTGCTTACCAGGTGAGCGGTGAGTACGCGATGCTAAAAGCGGCAGCCCAGGCCCGCGCTATCGATTATGAGCAAGGGCTAATGGAGTCATTGTTGGCCCTCAAAAGAGCGGGCGCAAGTGGCATTTTTACCTATGCCGCATTAGAGGCTGCGGCCTTGCTTCGTTAGGGCTAATTAGTTGATTTACTGCAAAATTAGCACTCTTTTGTCTAGAGTGCTAAAATAGCGTTTGTGGAGATGTTTTAGTTCTAATACCAATAAGAGCGAAATAAAAATCATGTTACCTATCAATAGCTTAGACAGTTACATCGCCCGTGTGGAGCAAATCCCAATGCTGTCAGCTGAGCAAGAGCAGGCATTGGCTGTGCAGTATCACGAAAAAGGTGATTTGGAAGCCGCTCAAAAACTGGTGTTATCGCACTTGCGTTATGTCGTGCGTATTGCTAAAGGCTATCAAGGGTATGGTTTGGCGCTCTCTGACATGGTCCAAGAAGGGGCTGTTGGGCTGATGAAGGCCGTCAAACAGTTCAATCCTAGCCAAGGCGTTCGCTTGGTGACGTTTGCAGTGTACTGGATTAAATCTGAAATTCATGAGTTTGTTATTCGTAACTGGCGGATTGTCAAAATGGCAACGACCAAAGCTCAGCGAAAATGTTTTTTTAATTTGCGTAGCAGCAAGAATGAACTACGGTGCTTCACGGAAAAAGAAATCCATGAGGTTGCCGATGATTTGGGTGTTAAGCCTGAAACAGTCCGGCAAATGGAAGCGCGATTTGCTGCAACAGATGTTGCTTTTGATCCTATCGTTAATGATGAGGACGACGAGCCTAAAGCGCTTTCTCCTGCTCAAGTGTTGTCAATTGAACATGCTGATCCTCAAAGTATTATCGAACAAGAACAAAAGAACAATCGCTTGGCTCAAGTTAAGCAGGCATTGGATATTCTGGATGCACGCTCGCGTGAGATCTTATCTGAGCGATCTCTGTCGGAGAAAAAAACGTCTCTTAAAATGTTGGCTGAGCGCTTTGGTATCTCTATCGAACGTGTCAGACAGTTAGAGCAGCAAGCTATTTCACAGCTAAAAGCGGCTTTAAACGAAGATTAATCTTTGTGAAAGGTGTGCTCTCAGCGTTTTAAACGCCTATAAGTTTTATACCTTAAGTTGACACTCCCTTTGAAAGTGCAAGATAAAAAACTTTTGTCTTGGAGAAAAGTCTATGGCGGAAGAGCTTAGCTTCACAACACCAGACCCTGCCTCAGAAGACATTCCCTTTAATGAAACATTTTTCGGCTATAGCGTTTTAGCCCTGGTTGCGATGTTGCTTTTTACCTGTGCACTAGCTGTTTGCTGCTCACCAAAATGTCAATGTGTTCGTGATCAACTAAGTGATTGGATGAGAGGCAGAGCGCAATATAGATTTAGAAGACGACTAGAGCGAGCCACGGAAAGACGTTTATTGCTAGCAGAAGCAAATACAGGAACCATTCAAGCGTCGGTTGCAAATGTCATAGATGAAGATCCTGCACTGGCTTATGAATATAGAAGAAAAAGAGAAAGAATTAAGCGACTAGAAAAGCAAAAGCCGAAGGACAAGCCCCCGGCTTTGCTGGGTAGAGATCAAGATGATGAAAGAATCGAAAGACCTTTAAGAAGATTCAGTGCTTCTTGAACCTGGTAGTCAGCGATTGGTTCAAAAACAAACTTTTCTTCAGTGGTCACTTTAGCTTCATCGCCTTCAACAGTATTTTCTAAGTGGCCCTTCAAGTCACTTTCTTTGATTGAAGACCAGGCAGAGGAACGCTTGCTTCCATCGGGAAGGGTAATATTTTCAATGCTAATATCTGGCTCAATACCTTTGGCCTGAATACTGCGACCGTTTGGCGTAAAGTACAGAGCAGTGGTTAATTTTAAACCATACTCCTCATCTAAAGGCAAAACCGTTTGTACTGATCCCTTACCAAAAGATTGTGTACCCATGATAACGGCTCTTCGATGATCTTGTAGTGCGCCAGCGACAATCTCAGAGGCAGAAGCACTACCACCATTGATTAGAACAGCAACAGGCGCCCCTTCAAGCATATCACCACGATGTGCTTGTTCTTTAAGTTCTGCACCCGGTAAGCGGCCTTCAGTGTAAACTAACATTTTGTTATCACTGAGTTTATCGGCATCAATGAGTGCATCCGCAACTTCAACAGAGGCTTCAAAGATCCCTCCTGGATTGTTTCTCAAGTCTAACACCAGCCCTTTTAAATGACCGGATTCAGTTTCGTCCTGTAAGGATTCAAGCGCTTCTTTAAATTGACGCCCTGTTTTACTTTGGAATTGAGAAATACGAATGTAGCCATAATCTTTCGCAAGCATTTTGTGACGAATGCTATCGACCTGAATAATATCTCTGGTAATTGTAAAAGTTAGCGGTGTGTCTTCGCCTTCTCTGACAATCGTAAGCTCAATATCCGTGCCGGCTTCGCCTCTCATGATGTCTACAGCTTTGCGTAGGCTCAAGCCTTTCGTACTAGCGCCATCAATTCGAATAATCAGGTCTCCAGCGGCAACACCTGCCTTAAAGGCAGGGGTGTTATCGATAGGACTGACGACCCGAATGAAACTTTCATCCATCGTGACTTCGATGCCAAGCCCGCCAAACTTACCAGAAGTTGATTCTTTAAGATCTTCATACTCGCTCGGGTCTAAAAAGCTTGAGTGAGGATCAAGGCTGCTTAACATGCCACGAATAGCATGCTCAAAGAGATGTTGGTCATCTACTGGCTGCACATAGTAATCACGAATGTGCTCAATGACTGACGTAAAACGTTGTAGATCTTCTAGTGGGAGTGCCTTATCGTTCCCATCACCCGCGTTTGCAGCAGTCATGGTGCTGAGGCCAAAGCCACCAAAAAAACCAACAGACAGGGCTAGAAAAGTAGGAGCGAGTGCTTTTTTCATAATTATCCTTAACTTGTGCGTTGCATCCATGCGCTGACACGTATGGGCTGTCCATTGTGTCGTACTTCAAAGTATAAGCCGCTTTGCGTTTGTCCTCCGCTATCGCCCGAGCGCGCTATCGTTTGACCTTGATCGATTATTTGTCCAGCTTCTACATGCAGCAAGGCATTATGGCCATAAAGGCTTAAAATGTTGTTGCCATGATCGATAATAACTAAGTGACCGTATTCTTTTATCCAGTCAGAGAAAATAACTTGCCCACTGGCTACCGCTTTAACGGGTTGCCCAGTTTGTGCCGGCACAAATACACCCTGCCGTACAGATTGAATAGAGGATTTGCTGCTAAGTGGACTTTGTTTTAAGTGGGCAAGGACAGCCGGTTCTTCTAATGAAAGACGAGATCGCTTTTGGTAGATATGCATCATCAGCGTTTCAAGAGAAGCTTCTGCTGAGACGCTATGCTCTGAAGGCTCACTCAGTTGAACCATGAGCGCCTGGCGTTCTGCTTGAATGGTTTTGCGAGATTCAGCATCCGCTTGTATTTGTTGCTGCAAATCTTCCAGCGCCTGATGAGCACGCCTGGCTTGTATCTCAACCATTTGAAGGTTGACGATTTCGGTTTTTAACTGGTCAATTTGCTCAGCTTCAGCGGCTTTTAAAAAAGGAAAAAAAGCAAGAATGCGCTGTGCTGAGTTATAATTGGGTTGTGATAATACCACTTGCAATCGAGATTGATGGTATTGCTGAGATAAACTCTTCACTAAATCGGCAAGCGCTTGTTGCTTCTCTACTTGTAGCTTCCTATTACTTTTAGATTTTTTTTCTAGCTGCGCTACGGTGTTTTTTTGCTCAGACAATTGCTGCAAAAGATGACGGCGATGATCTTCGTTTTCCCCCAGTGCTTTTTCTGCTTGGGCAAGTTGACGCTCTAAGTCATTACTTTGACGAGTAAGAACTTCATTAAAGGCAAGAGAGCGTTCAATGCTTTGTCTAATCTGCGTGGCTTGGTCCGGCAGTGGTTCAAATGATGGCGCGGCTTGAACCAAAGGAGACAGACTTAGTGATGTAATGCAAAAGAATAATATATTTTTTTTCATACGGTATCCGTTTATGCAAGTGGTTTCCCTGTCATTTGCTCCGGACACTCAATCTCCAGAAGCTTTAACATGGTTGGTGCCACATCCGGCAATGTGCCGCCACTCTCTAATTGTAGAGCCTTTGAGCCTAAATACACCAATGGAACGGGTTCACAAGTATGAGCGGTATGAGATTGGTCAGTCTCGGGGTCGAACATATGTTCTGCGTTACCATGGTCCGCTGTAATTAAAGCTTGCCCATCTACTGATTCAAGCGCTGTCTCAATTTGTGCAAAACAACTATCTAAAGTCTCAATGGCTTTAACGGTGGCATCAAAGTTGCCTGTATGCCCCACCATATCTGCATTTGCAAAATTGGCAATAACCACATCGGCTTCTCGGTTAGTGATCGCTTTAACAATCTCGTCGCAAACGGCCTGAGCGCTCATCTCAGGCTTTAAGTCATAAGTGGCAACTTTGGGAGAAGGGATTAGTGCGCGTTCTTCCAGAGGAAAAGGCGGTTCAATGCCACCATTTAGGAAAAACGTTACGTGTGCATATTTTTCAGTTTCCGCAATCCGCTTTTGTTTCAGTTGATTCTCAGAAATCACCTGCCCCAAACTATTTTCAATAACATCCGGTGGGAAAATCACTGGCACATTAAAGGTGGCATCATAGCGTGTCATCGTCAGAAACGGGCAGTTCATTTGTTTCCGACGATTAAAACTATCAAAATCTGGGTCGATGAATGCGCGTGTGAGTTGCCGTGTTCGGTCTGAGCGGAAGTTAGCAAAGATGATGGCATCTTTCGGGAAAATTCGCACCGGTGGTGAGTCTGGAGTAGAGATGACGGTTGGTGAGACAAACTCATCTGTTTCCCCACGAGCATAAGCTTGCTCTAAAGCGGCTACTGGAGATAATGCTTCAAATTCACCTCGGCCTTCTGTCAACAAGCGATAAGCTTGCTCCGTTCGATCCCATCGGCGATCTCGATCCATTGCCCAGTAACGCCCCATAATCGAGGCGACATGTCCACAACCAATCCCATGTAAGCAGGCTTCAACTTGTGCCAAATACTGTTGGGCGCTTTTGGGGGCCGTGTCGCGCCCATCAAGAAAAGCATGAACATATATCTCGCTGGCGCCAAGCTTATGCGCGCTGGTGATCAAACCAATGATATGATCAAGATGAGAGTGCACGCCCCCATCAGATAAAAGGCCTAAAATATGAATAGGCTTTTTGTCCGCAATGGCTGTTCGCACAAACTCTGAAAAATTGTGTTGCTCAGACAGTTTACCGTCTTCAATACACTGATTAATTCTAGTGAAATCTTGCCAAACAATACGTCCCGCTCCGATATTTAAATGGCCTACTTCGGAGTTCCCCATCTGTTCATCCGGTAAACCCACAGCGGAACCATGTGCTTGCAGCGTTGTATAAGGTCTTTCAGCACACCACTTGTCCCAAGTAGGTGTTTGAGCCGCTGCAATTGCATTGTGCTCAGCTTCTTCGCGGTGGCCCCATCCATCAAGGATTAATAGCAAAAAAGGATTCATGTGACTCACTCAAATTGTTTGGACATTATTTTATTCTAACAGGGGTGGGGGGGAGCTTATAGGGGCTAAGTTCGCTATAATTAAACTCATTTTACTAATGGAGCAATGATAATGCCTGAGTTGTCCAGCTTTCTCGTGCAGCAGTCAGCAATTACCGTGCCAATGGCTTTGATGGCAATTGGTTTGATTGTTGTTGAGTGGCGACTAAAACAAGCCCATTCCAGTGAAGTTGATCCTGAGCGAGCGATTGAGCTTGTGAATCGACAAAAAGGAATCGTGGTAGATTTGAGGCAAAAATCAGCTTACGAGAGTGGACACATTGGTGGAGCGCTCAATTTAGAAGCGAGTCAGTTAGGGGCCCGTACTCTAGGAAAATATAAGCAGCGCCCAGTTATTTTGGTTGCTGAAAACAATAAGGCTGCCAAGACTGCGCGAGCGGATTTGTTAGCGGCTGGCTTTGAGTCGGCTTTTGTTCTAGTAGGTGGAATAGAAAATTGGCGCCGGCAAGGGTTGCCTGTAGTGTAAGGAGAGATTCATGGCAAAGGTTGAAATTTACACAGCTGATTATTGTCCTTTTTGTCATCGCGCGAAAGCATTATTGGATGCAAAAGGGGTGAAGTACCAAGAGTATCCCGTTGAAAACGATCCTGATAAGCGCGCAGAGATGGAACAGCGCAGTGCACGTCGGACAGTTCCGCAAATTTTTATTGATGGACAGTCAATTGGCGGGTGTGACGATTTACATGCACTAGATGCTAATAAACAATTAGATGAATTGTTAAAATAGTTTTGTAACCAATTAAGGAGCCTGTCATGGCAGATGATTCACAAGTACGTCCCGTGTTCCAAATTCAACGTATCTACGTAAAAGATTTATCGTTTGAAGCCCCCAATACGCCTAAGACATTTCGTGAGCCTTGGAAGCCTGAAGTAAAAGTAGATATCGACACTAAAAATGAAGCCGTTGAAAACGATATTCATGAAGTCGTTTTAAAAGTAACAGTTAGTGTTTCTCTTGGTGACAGCAAAGCCTTTATTGTCGAGGCACATCAAGCGGGCTTGTTTACCCTAAAAGATTTCCCTGAAGATGCTCGCGATCATGCTTTAGGTAGCATGTGCCCAAATATTTTATACCCTTATGCTCGTGAGACTGTTTCTGATGCCGTCTCTAGAGGAGGCTTCCCACAACTGTTGCTGGCCCCCGTTAACTTTGAAGCGTTATACATGCAGAAAAAAGGGGCGCAGCGCGCGAAGAAAGATGCGGAAAAAGCAGGTAAATAGTTTTGACTAAAAAGCTAGCCGTTCTAGGTGCCGGGGCATGGGGAACTGCCCTGGCAATACATGTTGCTCGCTTAGGCGCTCCCGTGACGCTCTGGGGCCATGAGGCATCGCATGTTTCACGTCTTGCGCAAGCGCGTGAGAATACGCAATATCTCAAAGGGGTTTCTTTTCCTAAGTCGCTATCAGTGTCAGCAGATTTAGATGAGACCATCGATCAGGCTGCAGGTATATTGGTTGTTGTTCCTTCAGAGGGCTTTGCCAATACCTTAGAGCAGCTAGCAAAACTCAACACAAAACTGCCAATTCTCAGCGCGACAAAAGGCTTAGATCCCACCTCTGGTCAGCTATTACATACTGTTGCAGAGCAAGCGTTGCCTTACTCTCCTTTTGCTGTTTTATCTGGCCCCAGCTTCGCTGCAGAAGTGGCGAGTGGAAAACCTACCGCGGTGACTGTAGGGGTTGAAGACATTGCGACAGGCCTTTTGGTTAAGCAATGGTTTCATGGGGG
The DNA here is from genome assembly GCA_002708265.1 of Legionellales bacterium. Taxonomy (GTDB): domain Bacteria; phylum Pseudomonadota; class Gammaproteobacteria; order Berkiellales; family Berkiellaceae. The sequence continues at coordinate 103,013 of PANA01000001.1, forward strand.
CGCCTTTAGGCTGTATACCAGCGACGATATCGTTGGCGTGCAACTGGGAGGTTCGATGAAAAACCCATTGGCCATCGCTGTTGGAATCTCAGATGGTTTAGGCTTTGGCGCTAATGCTCGAAGCGCACTGATAACCCGAGGATTAGCTGAGCTAATGCGACTGGGGGAAGCCCTGGGCGCAAATTCACAAACTTTGGTTGGGTTATCGGGCCTAGGAGACTTAGTACTAACGTGTACTGACGATCAATCTCGCAACCGTCGTTTTGGCCTGTTGCTCGCACGAGGTCTTGGGCCAGAAAAAGCCCGTCTGAAAATAGGCCAAGTGGTTGAAGGGGCAAAAAATGTAGCCAAGATTTTGGCACTGGCAAAAACCAAGGGAATTGAGCTACCTATCTGTGAGCAAATTTATGAAGTGCTTCACCAAGATAAAGCGCCGCAGTCTGCCGTAGACGACTTGCTGGCCAGAGCGCCAAAATCAGAAGATTAGGTGAGCCCGACTTTATTATTCTGGACTATCTTAGAACAAAAGAAAAAGCGCGCCAACGGTGGACGCGCGATGATTTTGATTAACGAAGTTTGAACCAGCTTTTCTTTTTGGGTGTCCCCATTAGCGCGGCCTCGTTTTTTACGAGAGCTTTGTAAGTAGAACTATTTCGTGTTTTTGCATGCTCAATGATAGCTTTCATAAGATCTTCATTTGATAGTTTGTCTTCTTTTGGAAAGAAGTAAATTCTCGTATAATCTTGCCGCTTTGCCTGAATAAGTTCCAAAAACCTCTCATTATTGTAAGGACTCTTTCCTTGATTTTTTTCTTGCTCTAACTTTCTTGCTACGGAAGTTGCCATTCTCCCAATTTTTTCTTCTAATTCATTACCTTTCATAGTTGGAACGGTACCTGTAGTCGCTCCAGGTGAGTGGTGATGAGATGCTGGGCTGGTTGCGTGTCTTGAAAATGCAGCGTGTCCAGCCTCTGTTGTGCGAGGAGGAGCGCTTCTATGGCGTGCCAGTTCACCAAGCGGAGCTCTAGAGGCCGGCGTATCGGAGCTTAGTTTATTTATTTCGCTCATTATAGATGTGCCGGGATGCTCCTTAGCATACTGAACGATTAAATCAAACATTTCAGACGGTGTGCGGGTTTCCTTTCTTTCTCGGTTACGACCACCCTTATTGTATTTTTTAATAGCTTCTTTGATAATTGCCTCGACATCCTGTCTGGAATGGGAAGCACCTTTCCTTTTCTGGAGTTCAAGGCCAACACGCTGGGCAATGCTCTTAACAGCATTGCCAGCACTTTTTTCCATGCGTCTATCTGTCTGTTGACGACGAGTAGCTTCGTCCCTAGCTCGTTCACGTTGCCTCATATTTCTTTGTGCTTGGCTTTCAGGGCGAGAGTCATCAAATCCTGTTGCTCGCATAACCGCAGATCCAATAGCACCTAGCGCGGATCCTACTGCTCTAGCCGCCATTTCTGGATCACTTTCAGCGTCAGCATCGCCTAGCCTTGCATTTAACTCAGCATCAATCTGAGCCATCTCTTGGTTAAATCCTTCTTTATTATTTTTGTAAGCTTTTCTTCTTTTTCTGAGCTCTTTTCTGGCTGCGGCAGCCTGAACCTTTGCAGAAACCTTTAAAAGATTTATATTATGATAAAGTGTGCCCTTAACAGAGTTAATCTCTTTTAGGGATTTTCTTAATGGGTTGCCCTTGAAAAACACCCCAAAAACAACTCCTCTGAAAAAGCCACCAATCACGCCACCGTTGCGGGTGCGGGCGCGTCCCCATGCCATTGCGGCCTCAAAGCGTGTAATTGCCATATCTTTAGATCCCTTTTTTATGTCATGCGAATAAGTTAAGTCTAGCTATTAGTAGGATCTGCATTAGGAAAGTTCATACGTTATAAGATAAAAAAGTGACCTAGGCTGAAAATTAAGGATAGAGGGGGGGGGGGGGAAAAATGGGCTTGAAACTGTGTTTTGCAAAGCGTTATTTAGCACTTGAGATACCAAATAACGCGCAATTAAAGAAGTGAAGTTTTTTTAACCATTGTTTTTAAGGGACTGAAAAGCTGCTAACGCCTCTTCACGGGATGCTTTTAGGTCAACAATGGGTTCGGGGTAGGTCTTCCCTAAGATAATACCTGCTTGGGATAGTAAATCAGTTGGTGCCTCCCAAGGATTGAACAAATACAGATCTGGGCATTTGGCAAGCTCAGGAACCCAGTGTCGAGTGTAGTCTCCATCAGGATCGAATTTTTGACCCTGGGTAACAGGATTAAAAATCCTAAAATAAGGTGCTGCATCCGCGCCGCAGCCCGCTATCCACTGCCAAGAAGCGCTATTGTTTGCAGCATCAGCATCTACCAGGCAATCCCAAAACCAACGCTCTCCATCGCGCCAGTCGAGTAGACAATTTTTAACTAAAAAAGAACCGACAATCATACGCACGCGGTTGTGCATATAGCCGGTGGCCCAAAGTTCACGCATGCCGGCATCCACGATAGGGATACCCGTTAAACCTTTTTGCCAGGCGGTTAATTTTTTAGCACTTTTTGACCAAGGGAAGGCATCGAATTTACTTTGTAAGTTTTTCTCTGCAAGCTTTGGATTATGGAATAGTAACTGGTAAGAAAACTCTCGCCAGCCCAACTCAGAAAGAAAGTGCTGAATATCATCAGAGTCTCCAGCTTCTTGCGCAGCATACCAAACTGTATTGGGAGAAATTTCTCCATACTGTAAGTGGGGTGATAGTCGTGAAACATGTTCCTGGGCTGGAAAGTTGCGTCCCTCTTTGTACCCTTGTAGTCCATGCTGTATAAATCGTTTAAGTTGTTTGTGCGCACCCGCCTCCCCGATTTCCCAATGCGGGTTCATTTTTTTGGTCCATGCATGCGTTGGCAATATGCCACACTCTGTTAAAGACAGAGCAAACTTGTCATGTACGAGAGATAGAGAGGGGGCTCTCATTGGCAGTCGGGGTGGCTCTGCTTTTAAACAGCCTTTTTTAAAAAAAGGAGTGAAGACTCGGTATGGGGTGCCGTCATCTTTTAGGATTTCTCCGATGGGCCATAGGGTGCATCCGCTATGTATGGTGCATTCAATATCCTGTTCAGATAATAGTTTTTCAATGCTCTGATCGGTTTGTCTTTGGTGAGCGCTGGCAGCTTCGTTAAAATGAACGGAGGCGATCGGAAACCGCTCAAGTATATTTTTAAAAACATCTGCTGGGTCACCACTATAAAATGCTAACTTGTTATCAATACTTTTATTCAAAGATGCCAAAGAGTGGTGTGTCCACCACTGGCGAGCTTCCCCCGGAATATGCTTTTTAGAAAAATGATTTTGATGAATATAAATACAAAGTACAGAGCCTTCTTTGGCAGCCGCAGCTAATGCAGGATTATCTTTTAATCTTAAATCATGCCGAAACCAATGAACGTGAACCGGGGCGGGCATCCCTGCCTCCTTGATTTTTATCGTTTGAAAAGCTTTGCAACAGCACCTAATACACTAGATTCATTAACGTTGGCAACATAGAGATTGTCTTCTGCATTAAAGCTTGCATCAGTTGAGGGCTGTTGCTTGTAACGCTCAAGAGCTGTCAACATTGGGGACTTGGCGGGCGCTTCAGCTTGAGCCGCCAGGCTTGCCCAATCTTCTTGAAAATCTATGACCTGCCCAAAGTAGGCCATTTGTTCTTCTTGAGTGAGCTTATCACGATCACCATTGGACAGTTGAGCCACGTAGTCATCAAAAGGGTTTGGCGCATGGTTATATCCCTGATGGGTATCGTTGTGGTCAATCATCCACTCTTCCCAAGGACTAAGCACTTCGTCAGAGGCTCTGACAGAGGCGGTTTCAGGGGTAGGCGCTGGCGCCGCAGTTGAGCGAGCGAGCCTCATGTGTTCAGCAAGTAATCTTGCAAGGTAACTTTTAAACATTTACACACCTTAAAGTTAGTAAAAATGAACTACTCGGAGCGTACACAAAAAGTTAGAAACTTAAAAGAGTGGAAGATAATGAAAAGGTTGGATAACCAAATTATTTTGCACCAGTAAAATCAAGCTGTCGCCAGGCTTCATACAATGCGAGCGCTACGGTATTCGAAAGATTTAAGCTACGTGACTTTTCTATCATTGGGCAGCGTAGACAGTGTTCTGTCCCCAGTGACTGTAATACATCTGCTGGCAGGCCTGTGGTCTCAGGCCCAAATATGAGGTAATCACCCTCTGCAAACGCAACATCACTGTACCGCTTCTGCGCCTTCGTTGTAAAAGCATATAAGGTAGCATCGGGTTTTGCGGTAATGAAGTCGGACCAGCAATCATAATGTTGAACTGCGGCAAATTCATGATAATCCAACCCACTTCTTACCAAGCGTTTATCATCCCACGCAAAACCTAAGGGATGGATGAGATGTAGCGTGGCACCAGTGTTCGCACACAATCGAATGATATTGCCGGTGTTAGGCGGTATTTGCGGTTGATAGAGAACAATATTTAACATAGGTAGTTTTCAAAATAAAAACGAATATACCGTTTGCCGTTAAAAAAAGTCAAATGTTTTTTTTGCAAAATTGTATTTGCATTGCAGCGTTACCCTTTATTTATGGTACTCTTGTTTAAGAGCAGGGATCTTCTACAATGGATATAGAGCCCAAAGAGCTCGCGTTAGCTTTTTAGCTGGCGATTTTAAGACGAATGGATAAGGGAGTATCCAGGTGTCCGAAACATCAGAACGTGTTGGCATCAACATCACAAACGAAGGCGTTGCTCTAAGCTACGTCGACAAAAGCGCTATCGGTGCAGATTTAAAAGTCTGTGAGTACCGTCGTTTTGACCGCCCCTCTGAAATTCCAAGCATTCTTGAGAGCTTGGCGCACGATTTGAATTTATTTGAAAAAGATTGTGTGCTGGTTCTAAACCCTAGTTTTTATGAAGTCTTTTTGGTTGATGCTATTGAGTTTGGTGAAACAGACAAAGTTAGCAAATTAAAAGAATCCGTCGAAGACTTGCTCGATTTTCCAGTGGATAAAGCCATCTTGGAATATGTTGAGCTGCCTGAACCAGAAGGTTCTGCCTCTGCTATGGGGTATGTGATTGCAGCGCAAAAAGAAAAAGTCGAAGAGTTGGTGGATTTAGCACAAGAGCTTCAACTGAACATTGTTGCTGTTGATATCGCAGAGTTAGTGCTGCGCAACGTTGCAATGAGCTTGCCGGAAGCTGAGCAAGGAACGTTGTTTCTTTATTTATCTGAAGAGACCAAGCAGCTTCTATACGTCAAAAACTGTTCCATCGGCATGATGCGCTCCATTGAAATTGATCTGTCCTCTATCCCGTCTGGCAGCAGTGAGTTTGGCGAGCAGGCACCTGTTGGTGAGTTTGTGGATGCTTTGACACAAGAGATTGAGCGCTCAATAAACTACTGTGAGACGACTCTGGGCGTTCCTGGAATACAGCAAGTAGTGATTGCTCCTAGCCATTATTACTTAGACGAGGCTGTTGCCCAGGTGGCGCAAAACACCAGTATGGCCATTCGTACCATGGCTTTAGAAGAAGTTGTTACTTTGAATGATGATGTCCAACCTGAACATCAACTCAAATGCTTACTGTCTATCGGGGCGGCACTTAGAGAAGAGGTACTTGTCTGATGAGTATGATGCAACAAATTAACTTATATCATCCGCCAGAGCTTGCCCCTCCGCCAAAGTTGTCTTTCAAGTTAATTGGCCAGATTACAGGCGGGTTACTTGCGGTGCTAATTCTGGCTTCTTTTGTTTTGTACATCATGACATTCTTAAAAGATTCTCATTTAAGTCAAGTTCGACAAGATGGAAAGGCGCTGCGAGCAGAATTGATTCGGCTATCGAAAGAGTTAGATGTGGTGAGTGATGAAAAGACCATCAATAACGAAATAGCTGAGCTGCAGATCGTGTTAGCGAATAAGCAAAATGCCTTAACGATCTTGAAAAGACAAGGGTTAGATAATACGACGGGGTTTAGTGTTTACCTAGAGGCGTTGTCGAAACACCACATCGACAATACTTGGTTTACCAAAATTATGATTGGCCGAGGTGGTGGGGATTTAGACTTTGAAGGTGAAACTACTCAACCAGAGTTGATTCCAGGAATACTAGAGGCACTCGGTGATGAAAAAGCATTAGATGGTCGTGCTTTTAGAGTGTTCAATGTTGTTCGGCACGATGCAAATATTGTCGGCTTTAATATCGAAACAGGAAAGTAGCGATGACAATCAGATCTTCAAAGAGACAGGTTATGTCTCAGTTAGATGAGCTGGAAAAATCAGTCAATGATCGCAATGACATTGAGCGCGGACTCTTGCTGGTCGTTTTTATCGCTATTTTGTTTTTAGGATGGCAAAGCCTAGTTTGGGATGGTATTTCTACCAAAAGAACCAGCCTCTCTCGTCAAATTCGAACAGTAGAAGCTGAAAATGAAACGATCCAGTCGCGATTGGAAGCGGTTCGAAAAGGAATGGATATCGATCCATTAAGACCCCTTAAAGAAAAACGTAATGGATTGCGAAAAGGGATTAAAGAAGCATCTGAGTCGCTAGAAGCTATGACAACCAACTTGGTCAGCCAAGAAGATATGCGCAACTTATTAGTGTCGGTACTTGAAAAGTCACCACGTGTTTATTTGAAAGCACTTCAAAATGTAGAGGGCATTTCATTATCAGGAGTCGATGAAAGTAAGGAGCTTGCCCAGTACGCCATGTCAATTTTTAAACATGGGGTTCGAATGACAATTGCAGGGGATTACTTTGCAGTCCTGAATTATTTAAATAAGTTGGAACACTTGGAGCACAAGTTAATTTGGGAATCAATGGAGTATGTGGTTACAGATTATCCAGAGGCTCAAGTTACTCTGATGTTTAGAACCATCAGCGACACAGAGGGTTACGTCGGTGTTTAAAAAAGCCATATTAGTTATTAGTGCAGTCGCGCTCAGCTCCACCGTCTTGGCGGCGGAGTTAGCTGATCCTACACGTCCCGTTAATTATAAAGGCCCTTACTTGGGACCGATTGGCGGTGCTGGTGTCGCAGCAGAGTCCCTGCAATTGAATTCAATTTTGTACTCCGAAACTAGACAAGTCGCCGTGATTAACGGTCAATCTTTAAAGGTTGGGGATAAAATTGGTGGTTTAACCTTAGAAAAAGTTTGGGCAGACAAGGTCAATCTCAAAGGCGCTAACCAGTCAGTAGTTTTGAGTTTGAACCCTGAAAAAGTCAAAAAATTAAGACGTTAAAGGATGAGCAAGGCATGATTCGATTAACCAAAGGCATCAAAGTTCTCGTCATCGTTGGCGGGTTGCTTGCACTCGGAGGGTGTAAATATACAGAGCAAAAAGACCCATCCAGTATGGACTACATGCAGGATGCGCTCTATCACGGTGCCAAAGATGCGGATGAAATTTCACGCTCTGAGCAATTAGATGTGAGCGATGAAGTTGCTAGCGCATTGATGCGTGGCTCTAATTTTGGTCAAAGCCGTTCACCTCAAGAACCTCACTTCGATATTAATGTAAAAGACTTACCTGCCGGGGCTTTCTTTTCTTCATTAGTTGAAGGTACGCCTTACAACATGGTTGTGCATCCAAATGTCTCAGGGAACATAACTTTAAACTTAGCGGATGTAACCGTTCGTGATGCGCTTGAAGTGGTTCGAGATGTTTATGGATATGAATACAGCGAAACAAGGGTGGGTTTTGAGATTCAGCCCATTGGCTTGCAAACACGTATTTACCCTCTAGATTATCTTTACATGCAGCGTTCTGGCTCATCAGGGCTAGAAGTTACTGCAGGTGGCTTAACCGATGGTGAAGCTACTAGCTCAAGTAAAGTTACCACGACAACTGAGCAAGATGTTTGGACAACCATGCAAAAAATTCTTGAGGCAATCATCGGTAGTGGTGAAGGGCGTAGCGTTGCGACCAGTCCTCAGTCAGGGGTTGTGATTGTTCGGGCTTTCCCTGAAGAGTTACGAAAAGTTGAAGAATTCTTGTTTAAAACACAAAAATCTTTAAACCGACAAGTAATCCTAGAAGCAAAAGTTCTAGAAGTTACTTTAGATGATGCTTATCAACATGGTATTAACTGGGGCGCTATTGTTGGTCGTTACGGCTTTAACCAAGTCGGTGGTGGTTCAACAATTGGGGGAACCGGCGCTAACTCAACTACTCAGGTCTCTAATATTGCCGGTAACGCAGGGAATATTGATCCAAATGGTGCTTCTTCAGTTGCCGATGGTGCGATTAAAGCCTTTGGTGGTATGTTCGCCATGTCATTCCAAACTGGTGGTTTTAGTTACTTTGTCGAGTTGCTAAACCAACAAGGGAACGTTCAAGTGCTATCTAATCCACGGGTTTCTACCTTGAACAACCAAAAAGCGATTATCAAAATTGGTACAGATGAATACTTCGTAACGGACGTTGGTTCTAACACCAGTACCTCTTCTGGCTCAACAACGACTAGTGCGGATGTATCACTTGACCCATTCTTCTCAGGTATTGCCTTGGATGTTACCCCATTCATTGATGAGAATGAGTATGTCACGCTACATGTGCACCCAACGATTACCACGGTCTCTGAGTCAACAAAGACAGTTGTTCTCGATGGTAAAAACCAAACCTATCCATTGGCGAAGAGCATTTTGCGTGAATCGGATAGTGTGGTGCGTGCGAAATCCGGACAAATTGTCATTATTGGTGGTCTGATGAAGCACGAGACAGTTGAAGTGAATACCAGTGTTCCTTGGTTGGGCGACATTCCATTCTTTGGAAATGTTTTCCGCCAAACGAAACAGCTGAAACACAAAAAAGAACTCGTGATACTATTACGACCCAACGTAGTTGATTCACAAGATTGGCCAGGACACATACGACAAGCCAGTGACCGCTTAGCGGACGTCGATCGTGGTTTCCACTTTGGCGGAAGAGCTGACCTGTTTGGTGTTGAGGCAGAGTATAAAAGGACACCTTAACGATGGGAACGATGTACCTCGAACATTTTGGTCTGAAGGAGGCTCCCTTCTCTCTTACTCCGAACACAGAATATTTTCTGAACGTTCAGGGTTACCAGGAGGCTTTAAATACCCTCCTGGTAGGGTTAGAGAATTGTGATGCTTTTATCAAAGTTACCGGAGAAGTAGGTACAGGTAAGACGTTACTTTGTCGAAAGCTCTATAACTCTTTAGGCGAACAGTATCACGTCATTTATCTAAGAATGCCGTGTACTACTGAAATGGATTTATTCTTTGCCGTTGCCAAAGCGCTGCGAGTAAAAGAATATTCTCGGTTAACCAAGCCGGAGTTATTAAACGCAATAGAAGGTAAGCTTGCCACGCTACATCGCTTAGGCAAGCGAACCGTTTTGTTGGTTGATGAAGCGCAGACACTAAGCCCGCGAGCCTTAGAGGCATTGCGCTTACTGACAAACCAAGAAACTGAAACAGATAAACTGCTTCAGATAGTTATGTTTGGTCAGTCTGAGTTAGATGAGCGCTTAAAGAATCCACGGCTACGCCAGTTAAGGCAGAGAATCGTCTTCAGTTACTCTTTGAAGCCGATGGATCGTCATGCTTTGGGTCTTTATATCCACCATCGTTTGTTCGTTGCTGGATATGAGGGCGATGTTTTGTTTACGCCTAAAGCCTTAGATATGCTTTATAAAGCATCGAACGGTATTCCTCGCGTGGTAAACATCTTGTCCCATAAAGCGTTGCTGGTTGGGTTTGGTCAAGGCATGCATCGTGTGACCGACCAGCATGTTTCGCGAGCTGTTAATGACTCCGGTTCTAGTACCGGCGCTGTTAAAGCACCAAACTTATCCTTAAGACCTGAGCTGCAGTTGGGTATTGCAGTCTTGATTGTCTGCGGGGTCGGATTATTCCTATTTGAGCATTTAGGGGTCTAGCCATGAGTCTTATTAATGACATGCTCCATGATAAGCAGCGTCGTCAGCAGGAAACAAGAACGAGCTCTTTAGGGGCTCGTCCGCTTGAAAGCAATGATGCTAATAAGCGTCCACCACCTGGGACAGACAGCTATCTGCATGGTAAATTTGACTCGATGGTGATGTATAACCCTTATTCAAAGGGTGAGCAACCTGGCGTCAAGCAGCAAATCCAGGGATCTTTATTGGCACGGTATGGCCTAATGATAGGGGGTGGCTTGTTTTTAGCAGCAGTCATTCACTGGGCAATTATCCCAAGCAAAAGCCTGATTGGTCGCTTGATTCAAAATGATCCTTTTTATGCTACCGCTTCAGTGGCTTGGGACAAAGCGTACGCTTTGTTTCAACCAACGGTGCCTCCTGTTTTAATTGAAACGTCTACTTTGAACCCTACCCCTCAACCGTTTTTAGATCGTAAGCCAATGCTTAAGCCTGCTGCAGCACCGGCTAATTGGCAGCCAAGCGTAACAGATGAAACAACTTCTGTAGCGTCGCAGTGGCTCACTAAGGGGATGAATGTGTTATTGGCTGGGGAAACTGCGCAGCGTGTGTTGCCTAACAATACTCCTGAAGCAGATGAGCTTCGGGCGCTAGCTGCGGCAAATGGCTCGATAGCTGCTGTTGAAAACAATAGCGGTATCACACGCTCTGCCTCATCAATGCGAGCCGTTGAAAGAGATGTTCAAGGTGTGCTGGCAGATGCACAAAATTATATCCGTGTTGGTGCTCCTGACGAAGCGGCTGCTTTATTAACTTCCAAGCTAGAGCAGCGCCCCTCTCATACAGGCCTTCGTGTCGCGCTAGCAACTTTATTGATCGATCAACATCGCTTTGAGGAAGCTGAGCGAGTGATTGGTGTTGGGCAGCAATTGTTCCCAGAGCATCATGGGCTACGCCGTCTGGAAGCGCAGTGGTACATCGCGCAAAACAATGCGGCTCGTGCGGTAGAGCTGTTGCTCATGTCGCCGCCTAGAATTCAAGACGATCCGGAATACTACAGTGTTCTTGCTGCGGCTTACCAAAGAGTCGGTAAACATGACTTAGCTGCGCAGTTATACAATGATTTATTGAAAATTCATCCGAATAGTGCTCGTTGGTGGGCGGCCATGGGGATTTCCTTAGAAGCCAGCGATGCCTTCACACTATCTGTAAACAGTTACATGAGAGCCTTATCAATAGGCGGGCTTGAGCCTGAATTGAGAAACTTTGTAAGTAAGCGTATTAAGCAGTTAGGAACAAATGGGAACCTCGCCGTCGAAGATGGCAACACATTTAACTTGGCAAGGTAGCACGCATGGCTAAGAAAAAGAAACTGGGACAATTATTGATTGAAGCTGGCGCTATTACTGAAGAACAACTTCAGCAAGGGCTAGAGAAGCAAAAAAAAGAAAAAGCCAAAATCGGTAAGATTTTGACCCAGCTTGGTTTCGTTGATGAAACAACCATGATGAATATCTTAGCCGCACAGTTACATGTCCCATTCATCGAATTAAAGTATTTTGAAGTTAAACAAGATGTCGTTCGAAAGCTGCCAGAGAGCCTGGCCCGGCGCTTTAAGGCTATTCCACTAGATAAAGTCAAAAACGGTTATCTAGTGGCAATGACAGATCCAACAGATTTGATTGCCTATGATGAAATCTCTCGGAAGCTGAAAGGTAACATTCGCCCAGTTTTGGTTAGAGAAACCGATTTATCTCGTATTTTAGATCAAATTTATCGTCGAACTGAAGATATTGTGAACTTTGCTTCTGAAATTGCCGAAGAAGTAGATATCTTTGTTGAGGAAGAGGAGCTTTCTGAAGAGGGTAAAAGCGCAGCGGTTGCGCGCTTGATTGAGACGATTTTCCAGGATGCCGTTCAGGTTGGAGCTTCTGATATTCATATCGAGCCAGATAAAGAAGAGCTGCGGATACGGATGCGAGTCGATGGCATGCTGCAAGAGCAGGTCATGAAAGAGTTATCGATCGCTAACGCTATTGTTTTGCGTATTAAGCTGATGAGCAAGCTTAATATTTCTGAACGTCGGTTGCCACAAGATGGTCGTTTTTCTTATGTTGTTTCAGGAAAACGTTTTGATGTGCGGGTATCAACCATGCCTGTGCAGTTTGGTGAATCTGTGGTTATGCGGATACTTGATCAATCTGACGGTGTCTTGTTCTTAAATGAAATTGATATGCCCGAGAAAATCCGTGAAGGAATTCTTCACCATATCCACCGACCCCACGGAATGATTCTAGTCACTGGGCCAACAGGTAGTGGTAAAACTACAACCCTGTATGCCAGTTTGTCAGAACTAAACAAGCCTGAGACTAAAATTGTTACGGTAGAAGACCCTATTGAGTACAGTCTAGGACGTGTGTCGCAAGTACAAATTCAGCCGAAGATTGGATTAGACTTCGCAAGAGTCTTAAGAGCCTGTCTTCGTCAAGACCCTGATGTGGTTATGGTCGGGGAGATTCGTGATGAGGAAACGGCTACTATTTCATTAAGAGCGGCGCTGACGGGGCACTTAGTCTTCTCGACTTTGCATACCAACGATGCAATTTCAGCTGCGGTTCGTTTGATAGATATGGGAATAGAACCCTTCTTAGTTGCCAGCGCTGTGCGCATGATATTAGCCCAGCGGTTAGTAAGACGAATTTGTCAAAATTGTATTGAAGAATATGAGCCGAGCCAAAAAGAAAAAGATATGCTTCTGGCTTTGGTCGGAAGCAAAAGAATGCCAACGGTATTCCAAAAAGGCTTTGGTTGTGCCCAGTGTCAAAAGACGGGCTATCGAGGTCGAATTGGGGTATACGAGCTAGTTGAAATGGATCAGACGCTGGCAGATGCCCTTCGTCGAGGTGATACCCAAGAGTACTGTCGCTTGGCGCGCGAAAAACCAGGACATCAAACTTTGGCAGAATCCACGCTTACGTTAGCCATCGACGGCAAAACAACGATTGAAGAAGTCTTTCGAATGGCTGGTGACTTACAAGCAGATAATGGTGACGATCTATTGCACCAAGTGGAACAAAAAGTCGAAGAGACCTCCGATAACAGCAAAGGCTAGGGATAGCATATGCCAACATATATATACAAAGGCAGGACTCGAAAGGGAGCGCACCAAGAAGGTGAGATAGATGCCTTGAACGAGGATGCGGCAGCTAGTCTGTTAATGGATAAAGGTATTATTGTTACCCGTCTTCAAGATGCGAGCACGGTTTTAACAGCGGGTCAGTTTTTTCAAAAATCCTTAGGGATCGGACGTCCAAAACATGAAGATTTATTAATCTTCGCCCGTCAAATGAATAACTTACTTCGAGCAGGTGTACCGATTATCCGAGGTATTCAGATTATTGCTCAATCCACACAGAATGAGTCATTGAAAAATGCTTTAGGTAAGGTGGCTAAAAGCCTTGAGGAAGGAAAATCATTAGCCGCGGCCATGCAAGAACACCATGTAATTTTTCCATCCTTAGTGATTGCAATGGTACACGTTGGTGAAAATACAGGTAACCTAGACGAAGCTTTTATTCAAGTTGGACACTATATTCAAAACGAAATGGATACAAAGCGCCGAATTAAATCGGCAACGCGGTATCCTATCTTCGTTATTGTTGCGATTATGGTAGCGCTAATCGTTATCAATATTTTCGTTATTCCAGCGTTTTCAAAGTTTTTTGAGGGCTTTGGAGGGGAGCTGCCATTGCCAACCAAAATCTTATTGGTGACCTCTGATTTTATGATCAATTACTGGCCCCATACCTTGGCAGCTTTTATTGTTATTGCAGTTTCATTTGTTCTCTACATTCGCTCCAGTAAAGGTGAGATTGTCTGGGGAAAAACAATTCTTCGATTCCCAATTGTGGGCAAAATTTTTGAGCAAGCGCTTCTGGCAAGATTTTGTCGTTCTTTTGCAATGACATTAAAAGCTGGGGTTCCCTTGCTACAAGCATTGTTAGTCGTCTCTAGAGCAGTCGACAACCCTTATGTTTCTGAAAAAATCTTAGGAATGCGAGCAGGTCTCGAAAAAGGGGAATCCCTAACACGAGTTGCTCATAACACAGCACTATTCACACCATTGGTTATGCAAATGCTAAAAATTGGTGAAGAAACGGGTGATGTGGAAGGCATGCTCGGACAGGTGGCTGAAACTTATGAGCAAGATGTGGATTACGCCCTTAAAGGGCTGTCTGAAGCCATCGAGCCTATTTTGATTTCAGTGATAGCTGTCATCGTATTAATTTTAGCGTTGGGCATTTTCTTGCCAATGTGGGATCTATCAAGTGTCGCACTAAAAGGAAGTTAGGCGGCGCCCATAGTTTCAAAAGAGACTATACTAAATAGCAGAGTTCGTTTTTAACTGGTATTCGTGGGGATAATATGAACAAATTCAAAGGGTTCACCTTAATTGAAATCGTAGTGGTTATCGTGTTGATCGGAATCTTATCCGCTGTTGCACTGCCGCGTTTTTACAGCTTCACTGATGATGCTGCTAATGCAGCAGCTGAAGGCGTAGCATCAAGCCTTAACTCTGCAGTAGGATTGTTACAGGCCAGCTGGCGAGTGAAAGGGGAGCCATCGAGTGTCGAAGGCTTCACTGTGAATGTGAGCAAAGGGACTGACAAGCCTCCGCTAGGTGCGCCACTTGGTTGGGGAAGTAATCCTGACGCTCTTAGTTCCTCTAATTGTTCTGATTTAATATCTGGTCTTTTGTCTGATACTTCAACAGTCACTGAGCGATTCAAGATTGAAGGTGGGTCAGGTACCGCGGGTAAAGCTAACGGAGATACTGAAGATGGTGATCGTTGTTACATGACGAATAACTCTCTGAATAACGGTGATCTTCAAGAAGGTAAAACATTACCAGTCGTCGTGTTTGACCGTTCTACCGGGAAAGCTTCCGTTAAAATGCTAGAAGCTCCCTCTGAAGGCTAGCTGACAGAAAAAAAATGCCCCAGCCGGGGCATTTTTTTTATCAACGCCAGAACTGATTCAAACAACAAACTATACTAGAGATAATAAGTATTTTTATGTATAGCCATTCTTTTGGGGAAATTTATGAAAGAAATCAAAGGGTTCACCCTAATAGAAATTGTCGTGGTGATTGTGCTGATTGGAATTCTGTCTGCTGTTGCATTGCCACGGTTTTATAGTTTTACAGATGAAGCCGCTAAAGCATCTGCTGAAGGCGTTGCGTCAAGTATTAACAGTAGTGTTGGCATGTTACAAACCCGTTGGCGAATGAAAGGTGAGCCATCAGAAGTCGAGGGCTTTAGAGTAAACGCAACCAACGGCCTGCCAATCGGCCTTAAGGGTGAGCAAGCCCCTGATGTGTTGGACGGAGATACATGTGCTAACTTAGTTGGGCACTTGCTTTCTGATTCATCAACAGTAAGCAATAGTTTTGATTTTCAAGGCGGCTCAGGTGAAGCGGGTAAAGCGTATGGCGATACCGCTGATGGAGAGCGATGCTACATGGTTAATAAGTCACTGAATGACGGAGTGCTTCAAGATGGAAAAGAGCAGCCAGTAGTAATGTTCGATCGCTCATCAGGCAGATCCTCTGTTGTAATGTTGGCGGCCCCCGAGACAGAATCTGTGCCCGATACATCATCTACACCAACAAGTACGTCAACACCAGATACAACTGATACCGCTGATACGACGGATACCACGGATACTACGGATACAACTGATACCGCTGATACGACAACAACAACGACAGCACCACTGAGACCTATATTGAGTGCTCCTGACGTTGAAAGAATAACTGATGAGCAGAAGGCTAGTGAGCAAGAAGAGGAAGAAGATACTTATTGGTTGGACTTTGATCTAGGTGATTTCATTTTCTTTGATTTCTCAGATGTAGAAGAGATTGAAGAGACCGAAGAGTAAGAACGCAAGGGATATCTTCCAAAAGCACGGTTAAAAAAGCCCCTCTTAGGGGCTTTTTTAAGGTGTCGACCTTGGCTCATTCACACTATAATGAAAAATGGATAGGTGTCTAAGGAAGACTAATGCACTGCAAACGGATCAAAGGGATAGGACTGCTCGACATTCTCGTCGTTGTTTTTTTACTAGGGATAGTCGCCGCGATAGTGGTTCCTCGCTTTATGAATCTCCATTCCGATGCCCATCGTGCGAATAACCAAGGCACTGCGGCGGCGATATCTGCTGGAATTACGTTGCTACAGTCAAAGGCTCAGCATAAGGGCTATGATCGTCCACTCACTTTTCAAATGGGAGAGGAGGACTATGTCATCTTGTTCACCAGTGATGGCTGGCCGCAAGGGATTGGGCAGTCAAGAACCAATTACATGTTATTTGAACAAAGTGAATTAGGGGATGCCGCCTGTAAGCTTTTTTTTGAAGTTATCATGCAAGGCAACGAAACCAGCGTGATTACTCGAAATGATTACCGTAAAAATGGTGAGCGAGCAGATTATATGGCGATGGGCTTTAGAGGTAGAGTGTATGATGGCTGTCGCTATATTTATACGGATGCTCAACCTGAAAAAGGTAAAGTTTATGTCGTGAAATATGATCCCAATGGTGGCAATGTCACAGTTGAAACAGGAGATATGCCGCGATGATTCACCAAGCTCAACGAGGATTTACTTTACTAGAAATGGTGCTAGTAATGATACTCGTGGGCATATTAAGTGCGGTAGCATTGCCGCGCCTAGTGACAAAAGATTATGAAAGTGCTTTTTTTAAAGACGGCTTAATAAATGGGCTACGCTATGGTGAAAAAATAGCGGTAGCCAGCCGACGTGATGTTGGCGTTATTTTTGAAGAGGGCGCTTATTATATGCGTCTTCGCGAAGACTTAGATAAGGATAGTGGTGATTTTACCTACCCTATTCTTAGTCCCTATCCTCAAGAGCGGGGCCAATCTTTTAAAATAAAAATCCCTAAAAATGTCACCTTCTCAGGTCCAGATGTGAATTTTTATTTTGATCCCACTGGTCGAGCTCGAAGTGTATTAACCGATGATTTGATGCCTGATGAAGTTATATTCTTTGTTGACGAGTATCGAATCAATTTAGTGACCGAGACAGGATTTATTTATGAAGATCGCTCATAAACAGGCCGGTGCCACATTGCTGGAGATGGTAATTGCGATCGTTATTACCTCGATTGCGCTAACCGGTATTCTGTCAACAATTAATAGTTTGAATCGTTCAAGTGTCGATCCGGTATTGCAAGTCCAGGCCATCATGTTCGCTGAAGCTATGTTCGAAGAAATTGAGACTTTTTCAATGGGAAATGATGAGACAATAACCTGGGAACAGATACAGAAAAAATCTCCCAAGAATCAGCTGTTTAAAACGATGAAAGAAAGGGGCTTTTCGATGGAAATCTCCGTTCTAAATAACCAAACACAATTTCCGGAAGTCACCACCCCAGTGCGCAGAATCGTTGTGACCTGTCGTCATCCTGCTTTTGATGAGGACGCACCAATTGTCTTGACCAGTTACCGTATAGATGTGAATGCACCACGTGCGGCAGGCGATCTGGAGGTACCTTTTAATGCACTATAAAATTAAAAGTAAACAATCTGGTGTCACACTAATTGAATTGGTGGCCACGATTGCATTAATGAGCATATTGGGGGCCGGCGTTGCAAACTTTATGTCTGGCCCTATTCGTCAGTATTTAATCATCGCTGAGAGAGCAACAGCGGCTTCAGTTGGCGATCAGGCTATGCGCGTTTTTACCCGTGATGCTCGGCATGCTATTCCTAATACCGCGCGGATTAAATCCGATGGTAGAACGTTAGAGTTTTTACATATGGCTGCAGGCCATATGTATCGAAAAGGTTCTCCTACGGATCAGGAAGGACTGACTTTTGGTGGATTGTTCCAAAATAATGTTGGGGATCGATATTTTCGTGTGTTAGGAGTTTTCGATGATGAGTTGATTGGCGATCACCCAAAGTGGCGTGCAGTAGTGTCACCACTGCCCGTTTATGAGCAAGGGGATATGGATAAGCCAGCAGCAGGTGTCAATGTGTATGGTAAAGCTGGCCGCTGGAATCGTGATGTCATTGTGGTTGGGCAAAATGATGAGGGCAAGCGTGTCATTAGTGCGGCAGAAGTGAATCATTGGGGACATGCCATTTCTGGGCCCGGTGTTTCTATCGCTCGAGGAGATGAGCCACATACTTTTGATTTGGATGAGGAAGGTTGGCTTCCCGATACGCCACGTTCACAAGACATCGTTAAACTAACAACACCTCATACATTTGCGGCGCACTCTAGCGCGCAGCGCGTATATTTTATGGACACCCCTGTGACGTACCACTGTGACTTGAGTAAGGGGCAGCTACTAAAATATTGGGATTACTCACTTTCGAGTGAGCAGCCAGTTCCTGGCACAGACAATCCCCCACTGAATGCAAAGCCTGGTGTTGCGGGTGCGATCGTTGCTGACCGCGTTAAAAAATGTAAATTTGAGTTTGGACAAGATCTGGGGATTAACTATTCATTAATATTACTGACGCTAGAGCTAGAAGGTCGTTCTGGGGAAAGTGTCATTTTAACACAGCAGGTGCATATTCGAAATGACGCATAGTGGACGACGAAAACAGCAAGGCATGAGCATGGTAACAGTGATATTCCTCCTGGTTGTTTTAGCCAGTGCTGCTGCTTTTATTGTTCAAATTACGCAGCTACAACAAGCCGGTGCGGCACTTCGCATGTTAGAGGCGCGGGCATATCAACTCGCCCTGACTGGCGTTGAGCGTGGAAAATATCATATTTATCACGAGGATGGGGCACAAGGATGCAGTCCATCTAATTACCCGAAAGATATTCCTATCTCATTTACCAAAGAAGATGATCCTCTTTTGGTAAACTTTAATTTAGTGGCGAATGTTAATTGCCATAAAACCACTGATAATATTGCTAATTGGACAGTGGTGAGTGTGGCAACTTTTCAGGAGCCAGGCGATCCGCTTCACGTTAATAGAGCGGTAAAAGTTCATTTCTCGCACGGAATATAAAGTGGAGGCGCGAGTGTTTAGTTTTCGTCAGTTAATTCTAGGGTCAATCACCGCTGGATGTTTGCTTTCCCCCCTGGCGCATGCCTGGAAAATGGAAGCAGACTCTGTCACCTTGACAGCAACCACAAGTACTTCAAGTTTTCAAAGTATCAATTTTGATCAAACTTATGATGTTGTACCTTTGGTCTTCATTTTAGGGACAGCAGATTCTGAGCCTGCTGCGGTGAGAATTAAAAATGTCACCACGACAGGCTTTCAGGCTTTGGCGGTAGAGCCCGATGATGAAAATGGTCAACATGCTGCGATGACCATTCATTACGTTGCGATTGAGCCAGGTGATCACTTTATGCCTGATGGCACTCAAATCAGTGCAACTGAAGTGGCAGTGCCAACTACTGCACATAAAAGCGGGATATCAGCACAAAATTTAGGCTACGCACGTTTTTCATTTGATGAAGGATACAACTTTACAAGTGCACCAACGGTAATCGGTCAGATTCAAGACATGACAGGCGAAGCAGGGACACCACCTTCTACCGCCTCTCGTCCTTGGATGACGGTCGTGTTTGAAGACCCGAGCACATTGTCTGTTAGTCTGGCTTTAGATCACAGTGAAGTAAATAATACTTATACCAGCTCAGCATCAGTGCCTGTTGGCGTATTAGCAATAGATGGCAACAGCTCTGGCACTTTTGATGATGCCAGCGGAAGTAGCATTTCATGGGAGTCATTGAATGCAACCTTATCTCCAGCGACGGTGTCGGTAAGTCCTTATTCAAGAACTTGCACGAAAGTGGATTTAAATTCCTCTTTTACATCAGCACCATTAGTTGTTGGAAGTAAGGTTAGCCGAAACACCTCAGATGGAGGCTGGCTTGCTAGATGTACTACAGGTCCTGGAAATGGTTTAACTCAAATCAATTTGGCAATTGAAGAAGATGCAGATTCTGACGCTGAAAGAACGCCAGCATCTGAAGATATTTCATTATTAGCGTTTTCAGAAAGTTTTACCGTTAACTTTGATTCAGGTGGGAACGCATTTAATCAGTTGCGGTATCAACATCCTGGCTCAGCAAACTACTGTGATTGGGTTCCCGTTATTTTGCGTGCGGAAACACAATCAGGGACCCTCATTCGTGACTATAGTGAAACGGTACGATTAAGTACTCAAAGCTCAGGGGAGTGGCGCTTAGTAGATGGGGATGGTTCATTTTCAAATAGCGGTGATGGCGGTGTTGCGCAGTATACCTTTGCCGAGTCTGACAATGGGGTCGCTAAATTTGAGCTACTTTACTCTGGCGGCGCCAATGAGCTGAACTTAAAAGCAGTACAAACAGATGATACAGCGGTCGATGATGATAATACGACCCCACCTTTATACTTTGCCGCTCAAAACTTGGTGGTAACGAGTGAGCCGTTTGAAACTGCTGAAGTAAAAGCATTTTCAGAGCCACAAAGAGCGGGTGAGGAATTCCCAGTATACTTATCTATGTTTGGTGATTTTGAAGGCTCCGGATGTGGTGTTTACTCAGGTTTTAATGATTTTGCGCCAGTAAAAGTCAATGTAGAGTACTTAGAACCAGTTGCTAACAACTCCAAGCGTCTTAAAATCAGACAAAATGGAGAGTATCGGGACATACTCCTTAGCCAGCAGACAATTGATGTTCAGTTTACAGATGGACAAGCCACTGTTCTGATGAGATATGACGATGTTGGTAAAATCAAAGTTCAATTCACGATGGAAGTAACCACTGGGGATGGTTCAGAAATCATTGTTGGTGGCTCAACCCTGCCATTTGTGATCAAGCCTTATGATGTCCAATTTTCCAAAGTGTATGTTGAGCGAAACCTGCAAGAAGTGTCACCTCACAACTGGTCCAACACGGAAACGGATCCTCAGTATTCATTCGCGAATGGTACCTTCTTCCAAAAGGCAGGAGAGCCTTTTGTTATTCATTTAAAACCCGTGAACAAATTGGGTGCAGCAGTGCAAAATTATGGCCGTGAAAGCGTCCCACAAGGCTTTTCGGTCACGAGTGAGCTGCTATCACCAATGATGGGGGATAACGGTAGCCAGGGGGATGGCACTATGCGTTCAGGTGACATTTTTGAACGCAAATATGATTTTGAAAGTAGTGATTATGTTTTCGTTAATGATAAAATTGCGTTTGACGAAGTTGGATATATTCGATTAGTGGCACATGCGAGAGGGTTAAATTACCTGGATGCAGGTGACATCGTTACAACCCCCTCTCCAGCAATTGGGCGTTTTACACCAGATCATTTCGATGTGGAGCTGGTTAAACCCGGAAAACTGGAAACAGCCTGTGTTAACAGCACTAGCACAGATGATGGTGCTGCTAATGGTTTTTCCTATGTTCGACAGCCATTAAAGTTCTACCAAGAACAGGTTGATGAACAAGTTATAACACATCAACCTACGGTCAAGATAAAGCCAATGGCAAAAGGTGGGTATGGAATTCAGAACTACTACGACTTCAGCTCTATAGGTGGGATGAATTACTATCGTTTGCCAACAGAGCTTGTGCATGAAGACGATGGTCAAAAGCCAATATTTAAACTCTTTAAGTCTAATTCAGGTTCGGGTTCACCAAAACCAAATGCCACTGTGGGTACACCTGATGATATTCGGTTTTATAAAATGGCGACCGCCTCTTTCGGTGAAGCTGGTTACGATGGAACGGCGACCTACGAGCTGGATGCAGATCATATCTTCATCGACTTAGACGAAAATAATGAACCCATCAAAAAGTTTTCAGCAGACCTGTTCTTGGCTGTAACCGTAAAAGACCCTGATAACATTGAGTATAAGAATGGCGAAGAGTTATTGATTGGGAAGACGCTTGTTAAGTCTTTGAAGGAAAAACAAGGGATGGAGTTTACGGCAGGGAATGAAGTGATGCATGGCCGCTTGATGGTTGCTAATGCTTCTGGCCAAGCGAAAGATCCAATTATTGTTCCTATTCGGATTGAGGTATTTGATGGTACGCAGTTTGTCGTGAATAAAGAGGACAACTGTACGCCGATTTCAGTGATTTCACAGGAAGAAATTCAGTTTTACAATTTCGAAATAAAGGATGATGATTTAACACCTTTAGAGAAATCTCAGATTCGTCTACACCGACAATTTGTAGATGGTGAAACTATATTGGAAATCATTTTACCTGAAGATGCCGACATTTATGGAACGATGGATGTGCTGGTTCCGATGTTTGGCGAAAATGGTTCAAACGAGTATTTGAGCTCAGATTGGCCAAATGATGGAAACTTTGATGGCAGATTGGATGATAATCCTTCCGCAACAGTGACTATTGGCAATACGCCCGATGATCTAAATACAGATTTTTGGAGCGAAATTTACTAAGAAGCGCGCCAACGTTTTTGAGTAAATTGAATAGAAGGGCTGTGTGACTGCTTTATCACACGGCCTTTTTTATTAATAATTTGTACACGCACAGTGTACTCACCACGATATAAGTTTTTTAATATAAAAACTCCATCACGGTTAGGTTCACCAACGGCTTCACCATTTAAAACTAATTGAAATTGGTGTTCTGAAGATAAAGCGGGTACAACAGATGCTCGAATGACCACCTCGTTGTCATCATGTAAAAAGACGGTTCCATCAGTAGGCTGTTGAATGTTGGTTCGATACTGCGTTATCTCGCTTGTGGACGGTGAGTTTGTTTGGCGCGCATCCCATCGTCCAGAAGGTGTACGAGTATAAGAAGGAGCTGGTGTTAATGTTTTTTGCGTTGCGCCAGGGACGGCCTTATCCGTAAACTCAGTTGAACCATCCGGTGCTTGTTGGCGCCAAACAGTTTGAGCGTCAGCTGATTGAACCAGTGTAGCCAGTAGTCCCAGCATGAATAAGTAACGTGATCTCATGGGTGTTTTCGTCCTCCACTGACTTAAGTATGGTATGTCCATACATTTGGCACCACATTGGAATATCTTGCAGGACACCCGGATCGGTTGCTTTCATCTCAATCAGCGCTGGACCAGTGAGACGTGTTGTACAGTCTTGTAGTCGGATCAAAGGTAAGGGACACAACAAATTACGGGTGTCTAAAAATATCCTCTCTAAGCTCATCATAAGTACCATTCCTGGGGTATCTCAGATTCAGGCAAGGGAGTGACGGTGATTGGTTGAGAGCCCTCAGGCGTTGTCATATCAAAAGTCACTTCAGCAGCATGTCTGCCTTGGGTGAAGCGTGCCGCGATTTGCGCCGCTAGTATCATATCTTCTTCAGAAGTTAAGACACCATCTACAATCGTCATCGCCCCCTGACAACTAGAAGGGATAAAATGGGTAAATTGTTTTCGGTAGCCCATTAAATAGCGATTCTCGCCGACTTCACGCCCAACAATTAGCTTGAAGTGTGGGCGAGGACGAATGTGTCGACCCACTTTCAGTAGTAGAATATCATCGAGCTCATAGTCACGTTCTTGCTTTTGGCTCCATAAATCAGTGAGCTTTCGTTTGTAGTTAGGGTCAGTTAAAAAGCAACAACCACCAGCAGGTTGGGCGTACTCTTCAAAACCATATTTTTCGGCAAGTGCAATTTGTTGCTTACGCGACCGGCCGGTAATGCCTAATAATAAAGAGCGATCGATCCAGCCTAGACGCTCTGGTTTGGTTTCAGGCATAAACTGGGCACATAAAGGACGCACCAATAAATCTTGCGCCCCTGATTGCTTTGATACGATTGGGGCATATTTTTTGAGCTGAGATTTGGGCCGTTGGCCAATGACTTCGCCGCTAATGATAAAATCAAAACCATTTTCTTGTGCAAACTGCATCGCACGAGACACCATAAAGACCTTACAATCCAAGCAAGGGTTCATCACAGAGCCGTAGCCAAACTTGGGGTTTAAGACCACAGATTTATACGGTTCAACAACATCCACAATGTGACATTTAATACCGAGCTGGTGAGCACTGAATAAAGCCCCATTCCGTTTAGGGGAGGTTTTGTTGTTTTGCCGAATGGCCTGGGTATGACCCTGCACACAGAATCCCGTGAAGAAGTTAATTCCTTCAACATCGACCCCCTGTTCTTGTATCAGCTTGGCTGCCAAGAGAGAGTCTAATCCACCAGAAAGTAATGCTAAGGCGCGCTTGGGAAAGGTCATGCTTTTCGTGGTTCAAAAAAAGCCATTCTACCCAAAAACCCACCAAAAAACCAGCTACATAGCTTAGTGAACGTGGCGGTTGCCTCGGAATATACGATGTGGATCGCCCAGCTTGTCCTCAATAGCAGCTAATGCCAGCTGACTCTGATTCTCATGCCAAAGAGACAATGTGCTTAGTAAGTCTTCTTTCAATTTTTCGTTGGCCTCTTTTCTCAGGCAGCACAGGACGTCCCTTAGCGTGACAAACTCTTCAGCCAATGTCCCAAACAGGGCACCTTCCTTACTGGTTTGCTGCGCTAGGGTGTTATACGCACTTTGACCGAGTGCGATGTAGTACTGAACTGATACGCGTCTTCTGAGGGCAACTGCGGGGAAAAGCCCAGAAAAAAGCAGGCATTTGTCTCCAACTTCGCGAAAAGCCAAGTGATGGTCAAAGGCCTGATGCGCTTGCAGAAACTCAAGCCCGCAAACACTTTGGGCCATATCCGGGCGGCGCATAAAGCGCATTAGAAGAAAGACCAAGTAGCTTTCTAAATCTTCATTGAGTCTAATCTGGGCATCATTTTGGGCTTCTTGAACCGCATTTTGCCAGGTTAGGAGTGGGGTGATGGGTTCCATACGACCTCCTCGAACAATCCCTATTCGCTCCAGTGTCACCTTTAAGTATATAATGGTGAGCTGGTATCGGCTAAGTGAGCCGACTGATTGGAGGGGACTTTGAACACACAACTTCGCAACATTGCCATTATTGCCCACGTTGACCATGGTAAAACCACCTTGGTTGATAAGCTGCTACAGCAAAGTGGCTCTTTAAAACGCACCGATGATGCCAACCGAATCATGGATAGTCAGGATTTGGAAAAAGAGCGCGGCATTACAATTTCATCTAAAAACTGTGCCATGACCTACAAAGGGACACGTATTAATGTTGTTGATACCCCCGGGCATGCTGATTTCGGCGGCGAGGTTGAGCGTATTTTATCGATGGTAGATTCCGTTTTGTTACTCGTAGATGCCGTTGAAGGACCGATGCCACAAACTCGATTTGTGACCCAAAAAGCCTTCGCAAAAGGGCTAAGACCTATTGTTGTGGTGAATAAAGTCGATCGTCCTGGTGCGCGCCCTGACTGGGTTGTCGATCAGGTATTTGATTTGTTCGATCGCTTAGGGGCAACGGATGAACAGCTCGACTTTCCTATTTTGTATGCTTCAGCGATTGAAGGGTTTGCGGTTAATGACTTAGCAGATCCTAAAGAAGATATGACCGCCATATTTGATGCCATCATTAAGTATTGTCCAGCGCCAAAATGTGATCCAGATGGTCCGTTCCAAATGCAAATCAGCGCATTGGACTACTCAAGTTATGTCGGCGCTATTGGAATTGGTCGGATTCACCGAGGAAAAGTCCAAAGTAATACACCCGTTTCCATTGTTGATATCAATGGAAAAGAAAGAACTGGACGCGTTTTACAGATCTTAACCTATCAAGGGCTTGAGAGAGACGAGGTTTCTGAAGCGGCTGCTGGTGATATTGTTGCCATCACTGGAATAGAAGGACTCGGGATTTCAGATACTATCTGTGATAAAAATGCAGTTGAAATGTTGCCTGCTTTAACGGTTGATGAACCGACAGTGAATATGATCTTTTCAGTCAACACTTCCCCTTTTGCAGGACGAGATGGAAAGTATGTCACCTCTCGCCAAATCAAAGAACGACTCGATAAAGAGTTAATTCATAACGTGGCGCTAAGGGTTGAGCAGCTTGAAGATGCAGATAAGTTTCGTGTCTCTGGTCGAGGAGAACTCCACCTGGGGATTCTAATTGAAACCATGCGTCGTGAAGGGTACGAGCTAGCGGTTTCCCGTCCAGAAGTCATTATCAAAGAAGAAGTCGACGGGCAAAAGTTAGAGCCCTATGAGCAATTAACGGTGGACGTAGAAGAGTCCCATCAAGGTGCCATAATGACCGCTCTTGGAGAACGTCGTGGTGATCTAAAAGATATGATTCCAGATGGTAGTGGGCGTGTTCGGATGGATTATGATATTCCAACTCGAGGCCTGATTGGTTTCCACACGCTGTTTTTAACGCTCACTTCCGGAACAGGGATTCAAACGCACGTATTTGACCGCTTTGATAACTACCGCCCAGAACGCTTCGGACAACGTAACCAGGGCGCTCTGATTGCACACGTTCCTGGAGCCGCAACAGCGTACTCATTGTTTAATCTACAACCCCGTGGACGTTTGTGCATTGAACCACAGACAGAAGTCTATGAAGGCATGATTGTTGGGATTCACCAGCGAGATAACGACCTTGTGGTTAACGTAACGAAAGGAAAGCAGTTGACCAACATGCGAGCCTCAGGTTCTGATGAAAACATTCAGCTAACACCACCTGTGCGTTTTACCTTGGAACAGGCACTCGAGTTCATTAACGATGATGAGCTGGTTGAAGTAACACCTGTTGCCATTCGGCTGCGTAAGCGCTATCTGACAGAGAATGAGCGTAAGCGGCACTCGCGCACAACAGAAAGTTAAAAAAAAGCCAGGGAGGGGTCCCTGGCGAATCCGAATATGATCGGTTGGAGATTGACAAGGCCTAGTGTCTAACATTCTCCGATCTTTGTCTGTAAGAGATTCGCCATCCCCTTTCTGAGAAAACGGACAAAAGGAAAATTGTATGCATATGTTGTTTCCTGCTATTCATCCCTATCAAGAGCACAAGCTAGAAGTTGGCGATGGTCATACTTTGCATGTTGAAGAGTGTGGCAATGCACAAGGCATCCCCGTATTGTTTGTTCATGGTGGTCCGGGGGCGGGTTGTACTGCCAATGATCGCTGTTTTTTTGATCCCAGTCTTTATCGAATCATATTGTTCGATCAGCGTGGGTCTGGTCGATCAACTCCGCATGCGTCACTCGACTCAAATACCTCAGAGCATTTAGCCCAAGATATAGAAAAAATCCGGGAACACCTGGGAATAGATCAATGGGTTCTTTTTGGAGGTTCTTGGGGATCAACTCTTTCTCTGGTTTATGCTATTCACTATCCTGAGAGAGTGAAAGCAATGATCCTCAGAGGGATATTTCTTTGTCGTGAGAAAGATTTGCAGTGGTTCTATCAATTTGGTGCCAGCGAGATTTTCCCTGAGTACTGGCAAACCTATGTTGACTTCATTCCTGAAGCAGAGCGCGATAACTTTATTAACGCTTACTACCAACGCTTAACGGGGGATGATGAGCTAGTCCAAATGGCGGCAGCCAAAATTTGGTCAACTTGGGAAGCCCAGTGTGCGACGCTACACCCGAACAAAAAAGTGGTTGAGCGTTTTACAGATCCCCATAACGCGCGCTCTATCGCTCGTATAGAAGCGCACTTTTTCCAAAACCAAATGTTTTTTCCTGAAAACTTTATTCTTGATAATGCTGATAAGTTTGCCAATATTCCAGGTGTCATTATACACGGCCGGTATGACATGGTGTGTCCCCCTGAAAATGCACTGGCACTATCAGCGGCTTGGCCTAAGGCCCGTTTAAATATTGTGCGGGATGCTGGACATGCCAGTGCAGAGCCAAGTATTACTGATGCTCTGATTCTGGCAACGAATGAGATGGCGAAGCAGCTTGCTTAGGCGCCAATCGTAACGCCAATTCGTACAGCAGACAAATGGGTGTTGCTAACATTATCTGAGATAATACATCTGGTGGAGTTAGCAGCATCCCCACCACAAAACTGGCAACAATCACATAGGGTCTTGCGCTTGACAGAGTATCAGCACTCACTAACCCAGTTGCTAATACAAACCAAATAATCACGGGCAACTGAAAGCACACACCAAATGCAAAACACATCGATAAAACAAACTGCAGGGCATATGCTATGTCAGGCATAAACTGTACGCCGGCAGGCGACATGGTATAGAAAAAAGCAAAGGCCATGGGGCAAACCACCCAATAGGCCAACGCTACACCAAAATAAAAAAGACAAGCAGAGGCAATTAGGTAAGGAAAATACAAGCGCCGCTCATGGTGATATAAGCCACTTGCGATAAACTTCCACAGTGCCAATAGTAGAAATGGTGCCGTCAAAAGAAAAGCGCTCACTAGTGCAAGCTTCAAAGGGATGACAAAAGGGGCTGTCACACTGGTGGCAATAAATGACAGTTGTTCACTCGGAACGTAGCGAATAATGGGTTGCAATACTAGCCCATACCACTGAGAGGCATAATAGAGTAGTGGCAAACAGACCGCCATAAAGCTAATGCCGTAGCCTAACAAGTAGCGGCGCAAAATGACAAAATGCTCAAACCAGTCTTCAGCCATCTACCAGCCCATTACTTTATGTTTAAATGACTGAAAAAGACGATCGCAGCGGGCAAATAGTCGTCCTGTCTGACGGGCCACCACTACCATTTCTTTAGGACCTAAAACAAACAGCATGACTAATAAAATTAGAACTATTTCAGGAAAAGAAATCATGATGTTTTGTCAGTATCTATTTCTTTCATACCCTGTTTAAAGCCCTTGATTGCCCGACCTAAATCTTGACCGAGACTGCCTAAGCGTTTTGAACCAAATAACAAAACCGCAATTAAGAAAATTAACAGTAAAGACCCTGGGCTGATGCCTGCAAAATTCATACTATCTCCTCATTAAAAACCCGGCAACTTGCCTTGAGCGTTGCCTAAAATGTGATAGTGAAGATGAAAAACTTCCTGTCCTCCCGCTTCACCAGTGTTAATGATTGTCCTAAAACCTTCAAGCCCCAAAGACTCAGCAATTTTGGGTAACGCTAAAGTGATATGCGCGACTAAAGACGCGTGCTTTGGTTCAAGACTTTTAAAGCTGTCTATATGCTCTCTGGGAATCACCAGTACGTGGGTAGGTGCTTTGGGATAGATATCCCTAAAAGCATAAATCTTATCATCTTCATAAACCATGTCAGAAGGAACTTCTTTCGCTAATATTCGGCAAAATAGACAGTTATCCAAAATATACCCTCCTCTGATTTGTGTGTTGATACTACCACAAAGGAGCATAATGACGCGCGAAAACCAAGTTAAATGCAACTACACGAATTGTAAAGTTGGTCGGTTGACATTATAATAGTTGGTCACCATTCCAATACATGTTTCGCGTAGGTGTGTTTAGACAATATTATGTTAAAAATGAAGAAGAAAGCGCAGGAAAAGGCACAGGCATTATTGGCTTTAATTGTTGATGTTTTTAGGTTTGAGGCACAATATGAGGAGAATCTTTTCTCAGCTAGTGTTATTAAAGCACTCGATGAAGAGGACTGGATACTCAAATCCTTCGTTAGTCTCACAGGATTAGAATATGAATATCGAGCCGAGCATGACGAGCTAGGGGCTCAGGATGTGGAGGTTTTAGACAAGTATATTGCAGACCCCTCTGCGGGGGTTGAGGCACTTAATATGCATTTACTGGAAGGCTTCACAAACGGCATCATGCAAGTAATTGCTGTCAACACAGAGCTTCCTAAGCAACGTATCATGCAAATCATTGTTCACGAGGTGAATCACGTATTTCTCAGTCACAAAAAACTCCATGATGATGAAGCGCTTAATCAATTCTATCTTGAATACTATGCCTTTCTTGCCGAAAGAATATACGCAGAAAAAAAGTGCACACCAGATAAGTTAATGCGTTTAGCCAAGGAAATATGTAATACTTATCAACTACCATGGGAAAAGGTTGTTTTAGAGAAACGTATATGGCTTCATCCTAAGGCCTCAAGAATTCTGCCAGCATTTCCCAAGGCAAGCACAAAAAAATACTTAAGGACAGAAGTTCCAGAACTATTCCCAGCGCCAAGAAGAGCTGATGGGGTTTTATTTTATCGGCAACATAGAAGTTGCGATAAGGTAGAAAAAACCAAAAAAGAAGCAAAAAAACATAGCAGTCGACTGGGTGTTAGACCTTAATTAAGTATTTAAAATATGTTGAAATTCCAAAGTGAGTTGCTGACTGACGCACGCATTAAAATTACCAGCCTTATAAATAGAGTTCAGGAAGAAGCTGAGTCGGGCAATTGTTTTGCCCTTAGTATTAAAAGTCTATTAGAGAATACAGAATGGCAGATAAAGCCATTTCTTGATTTGTCAGAAAGTGACTATATGAAACCTGGTGATGGAGTAGAGGCTCGGAGAAGACACGAAATTCTGAGTGCATATATTGCTGATCCTGAAAATATGAAAGATGCTTTATTTGATATGAAGTTGTTGGGATTTGTGAATATCGATAAAAAGCTTATTGCAATTAATACGGAACGTTTACCTGAATCTCAAATGATGGGCGTACTCGTACATGAAGCAAATCATGCCTATCTAACAAAAAAGATATTACACAAAAATTCAAAACTTGAGACATTCTATTTAGAGTACTATGCCTTTTTATCAGAAAGAATATACGCGGGACGAGACTGTTCTCCGACTGAGTTAATAAAGATGGCAAAATCTATTTGTAAAATTTACGGTGTGAAGTGGGCTGCTGTAAAACAAGAAAGGGATATATGGTTGAGCCCCAGCTACAAGAAAATTTTGCCTCACGTCCCAAAAGCGCTAGCAATGGAGTACTTGCTTCAAAGAGTGCCTGAATTGTTTATTAAAGCGAGTAAGCCCACTACCGGTATTCTATATGCAAAATCGTTAGATGAGAAAAGTGCGTCAGGGTTGAGAAAGGCGGCCTACAACATCAGTCTTAATTATAATATTGCGAAAACTGCCCCTTAGTATATGATACGCGATAAGCTATATCGCCAGTTGGGGGTCAATATGCCAGAGTTGCCAGAAGTTGAAACCGTCAGGCAGCAATTGTGTAGAAAAGTATCAAATAAGAAGATAGCCGCGGTCGAAGTTTTTCACTCAAAAGCCACAGATCATAATGAATCGTTTCAAAAAGTCCTTGTCGGGCAGACTATAAAAAATATAGAGCGAATTGGAAAGTTAATGATCTTCACTTTTAAGGACGATGAAGAACTGTTTATGCTTTCCCACCTTAAAATGACGGGTCAGTTTTTTTACCAAACGAAAAGTGGAAAAGTTGCTGGTGGGGGGCACTCTATGCTGCCTGCAGATGCAATGGACTTGCCAAATCGTCACACTCGTATAGCATTTGATTTTTCTGATAGTACCCACTTGTTCTTTAATGATATGCGTTTGTTTGGTTACTGCAAGTTAGCAGACCGAGAACAAATGTTAAAAGCCAAAGAGGCATTTGGACCTGAACCGATTCAATGTGATTTTGACGTAAGCTGGTTTGTTGAAAAACTTCGAAAACGAAAGACCTCTGTGAAAGCGGTACTTTTAGATCAAGGTTTTATTGCTGGTCTTGGTAACATATATGTGGATGAAGCTCTTTATATTGCTAAAGTTCGCCCGACGCGGTTGGCTAATCGTGTTACAAAAAAAGAGGCAATCGCCATTGCTCAAGCCAGTAAGCAGGTTCTAGAAGCCGCTATTGCTGTAGGTGGCACTACTTTTCAACACTTCTCAGATACAGGCGGTGAAAATGGAAACTACACCGACTACCTAAAAGTCTTTGGCCAGCAAACAAAGCAGTGTCCTCGAAAAGATGGAGGGATTATCCAGAAAATACGAGTCGCTGGAAGGGGCACACATTTTTGCCCAGCTTGTCAAAAATAGAGTTAAAAACAAACGTTATCTGGCTCTGAAGATGATGGCTCATTGCAGGTAGTCAGCGTGTTTTTGCTGAGCAATGGAATGAATATACCGTGGCTGAGGTGGTTAAGGTACTCCATTGATAAGTTTCTCATCCATAGCTTGCCAAAGCTAAATAGGGTTGAGATGCAGACCAAAACGAAACAAAAGTATCCAACGCCAAATACAATCCCCATGATCTTGACAGGCATAACGAGCAGAGGAAATATGAGCGTTGTTCCATAACATATACCCGCGACTGCACCCGCTGCCAGTATAAAGCCAATCAGAGCAAAGAAACCGACCATGGTTACGCCAAACACAACCACTAAGCTCATAAGCACTCGCCACATCAGGTAAATAAAGGCTTCTTTTTTAGCGCTTTTATAGATGCCGTAGGTATATGCAAAACTGCTAATGAAGCTGCGATTGGTAAAGGCCATAATGGGGATGATATAGTCTTTCACCCAAAAGAGTAGTATGAGTGAAGCGGCCCCTAGGAAAACAGACGAGCCTATGAAAACAAAGAGCCACTGCCAAAGTGCTCGGTGGTGGATGTCATAAAATTCTTCAAAGTCCACATCAGGATTAATGGCGTACAGTGAATCGAGCCAGTTATAGGTGCCCAGTGCCCAACTCGCAAACCAAATGAAAAAAAATAAATAAAAACAAAGGCGAAAAGCCAATAATTGATTAGCCGCTCGGGCATATTTTCTAAATCCAGACTTGATTCTTGGAAGACCGCTCTGGCAGGTGTCTAGTAAAATGAATACGAAGCGGCTAACAATAAAGGCATAGAGTAAAAAGAAAACTAGCGCGATAGAACTAACAATAGATATTTCTAGCCAGTTATCTTGAATGAGAATAGGGATCTGTTGAAAGCTATGGTAATCCAGTGCCTCCCAAACACTTTCAGGCTGAGGGACTTGAACCACCTCAGCAGAGATATGGTGCACAGAAGCAGAAGAAGAGGCGGCTTCTTCGACTTCCTGATCGTGACCAGTAATGTTGGCACTATAGGACGCAAGTTCACCACTGAGAATGCCAATTAAGGCTAAACGCCACCAGTTAGACCATTTGATTGGCCATAATAGGCCAATAGAGCGCTGAAAAGCGCGCTCTGTTAATGAGGACAGTGATGCTGTTCTGACAGGGGACATAACATGTCTCGTATTGTCGTGCTGTCTTTTAGTATAGCTGCTTAGGCACCACAGGCCGGCTTTTTAAAGCCGGTCCACAGCAAAAGAGCCGCACAAAGCGCTAAGCCAAGTGCCAAGTAAAGTGCTGGCAAAGACTCACTTGAAGGCATTAAAGCTAAATATCCAGCAATTGTAAAAAGGATGCCGCTCACAAAAGCAACCAATGATGAGCATCCCCTTTGATTTTCAGAGGCCAGATGTTTGGGCTCTGTCGGCTTAACCGGGTTCAGCTGTTGGTGTACCCAACCAGGCAGCTCTCTCGCCAGTAGGCCCAAAACAGCTTTAGGACTGCGACGCTTACGCATCCATTTTTCCATGAAGGGCTTTGCCGTTGCCCATAAATCTAAATCGGGGTAAAGCTCACGCCCTAACCCTTCGATGTTGAAAAGTGTTTTTTGTAGTAAAAGTAACTGCGGCTGGGCTTCTATTTGAAAAGCGCGAGATGCTTGAAGGAGCTGCATAAGACTTTGAGCAAATGAGATTTCACTAATAGGCTTGCCAAAAATTGGCTCGCACAGCGTTCGAATGGTGGCAGAGAAAGCTTCAATGTTGGTATCCTTTGGCGCCCATCCAGATTCCACATGTAAAACAGCAACGCGGCGGTAATCACGATTGAAAAACGCTAAGAAGTTTTCAGCAAGGTAGTGCTGATCGACAGGGGACAAGGTTCCCATAATGCCAAAATCAACAGCAATATATTGAGGGTTGTCAGGCCTTTCAGGGTTAATAAAAATATTTCCCGGATGCATATCAGCATGAAAAAAACAGTGCTCAAATGCCTGGGTAAAAAATATTTCGACCCCTCGTTCAGCGAGCAAGGCAAAATCAACACCGGCTGCCTCTAAGGCTGGGCGGTCAGATATGTTGATACCATTAATATACTCTGAGACCATTACGTCGGCGGACGTTAAGTCAAAATATACTTTTGGAACATGAATTAACTCGCTATTCTCAAAGTTTCGAGCCAGCAAAGAGGCATTGGCTGCTTCTTGGCGCAAGTCGAGTTCTTGATCAAGCGTTCTTTCTAGCTCTGTTACCAACTCCGTCGGGTGAAAGCGTCGTGAGGCTTTTGAGAATCGTTCAATCCAGCGAGCGAGTCGATACAAGGTTTGAACATCTTTTGCCACCTGACGTCGCACATTGGGTCTTAATACTTTAACCGCAACCTTCTCTCCAGTTGGCAAAATAGCCGCGTGTACTTGGGCAATGGATGCTGCTGCAACCGGTTTGGGGTCAAAAAAGCGAAATAGTGTTCCGATTGGTTGCCCAAGACTTTTTTCGATGGCTTGAATGGCTATATCTGAATCAAAAGGAGGAACATTATCTTGTAATCCGCTAAGTGCGTTTGCTATTTCAGGCGGAAGCAGGTCCCGTCGCGTAGATAAAATTTGGCCAAATTTAACAAACAAAGGTCCTAAACTTTCCAACCCTTTTTTTACTCGTAATTCGTAAGGTAGTTTACGAGAGGGGTGCAAGTACAGCCAAGGTGCAATGGTACGAGTGAGTGCAAATGGATTCCAGCGAGTAATCCGAGCCAGGGGTTTATCCAGGTGGTAGGCACTAATAGTTGTTGCGATTTTAAATAGGCGGCGTAATCCCATGACTTATTTATTCCACCAGGTTGTAATTGATTGTTTAATGGCCAATGCATCTTCTAGCCAGTCCTGACCTCGTTCACGAGCCAAAGTAGTCGGAAAGTGTGTTACCAGTAGCCCAGATAATTTATCTCCGATCCACGGCGTTAAAAA
Organism: Legionellales bacterium; assembly: GCA_002708265.1. Taxonomy (GTDB): domain Bacteria; phylum Pseudomonadota; class Gammaproteobacteria; order Berkiellales; family Berkiellaceae. The sequence goes on from PANA01000001.1 coordinate 137,756, forward strand.
CTGTACCCAGTCTACCGATAAACTTTCAAAAGCTTCGGCAAGCGCGCGCGACAAGCCAACATCTCCCTGAATATGAAGTTTAGAAGAGGGCTCTTTCTGAATCAGTGCTTGGAAGTCTGACAGTGCACCTCGGATCGTTAATTGGGCTGGAGAAGTGTGCGAGTGAGGGGCAATCAGTTCGCCAGTTGATAAAATAAGCATGCTAGCGCTGCCCCAGTCGGTAACGATAATTTCAATGACACGCCCAGAGAAAGGTTTTAAATAATGACAGGCACAAGGATCTGTATTAAACAGCTCCGTCGCAATCGAGGCCGCTAAGTCTGAGAGTCGGTTCATAGCTTGATGCCTTGATGAATAGCCACAATACCCCCGGTCAGATTTTGGTGCTGGGCATGTTCAAAACCGGCATCAAGAATCATTTGTTGTAGGGTTGCTTGGTCCGGGTGTTTGCGAATAGATTCGACTAGATATTGGTAGCTGTCTTTGTCTCCAGTCACTAATCCACCGACTTTCGGTATGACATTGAATGAATAGGCATCGTATACTTTTTCAAATGTGGCATTGGTTGGGTGAGAAAACTCTAATATGCCTAGTCGTCCAGCAGGTTTTAAGACACGATAGAACTCTTTTAGGGCTGCTGCTTTATCGGTGACATTTCTTAAACCAAAAGCAATGGTAATGCGATCGAAGGTTGCGTTATTGAACGGTAAGCACTGTGCATCTGCTTGAGCAATGGACAAGTTGGAGCAGATGCCTTCATCAAGAAGGCGGATTTTGCCTTGTTCTAACATGGCAAAGTTGATATCCGTCAAAATCAATTGGCCCGTAGCACCAAGCTGTGGATAGGCTAAACGGGAGATATCGCCTGTTCCACCAGCCACATCGAGCATTGAGTGTCCTTTTGATAGGCGCATGCTGGCTACAAAATGGCGTTTCCATAGTCGGTGCAAACCCGCCGACATGAGATCATTCATGAGATCATAGCGGCCAGATACAGAGTCAAAAACAGCTTTAACTTTGTTGGCTTTTTCTTTAATGTCGACGGTTTGGTACCCAAAATGGGTTTTATCATTTTGCATAAGTTATAGAATAAATTGTGTTAAGTCTTCGTTTTGCAACAGGCCGTTCAGCTGAGAGTCTACATAAGCTTGATCGATAATGATTGTATTATCGTGGTGATCGGCCGCGTCAAATGAAACGGTTTCCAGCAGCTTTTCCATAACTGTATAAAGCCGACGAGCACCAATGTTTTCAGATTGCTCATTGATCTGCCACGCAACCTCAGCAATTCGTTGTAAACCATCGTCATTAAACTGCAAAGAAAGCCCTTCGGTTTTAAGCAATGCTTGATATTGGGCGCATAAGCTGGCATCTGGTTCCTGAAGGATTCTAACGAAATCTTCCACTTTTAGCGCTTCAAGCTCAACCCTTATGGGTAATCGTCCTTGTAGCTCTGGCACTAGATCAGAAGGTTTGGCCATATGAAATGCGCCAGAGGCAATAAATAAGATATGATCTGTTTTCACTGTTCCAAATTTAGTGGAGACCGTGCACCCTTCAACCAAAGGCAGCAAGTCACGCTGCACGCCTTCACGTGAGACTTCACCACCGCTACCATTATCAGAACGCTTAGCGACCTTATCAATTTCATCGATAAAAACAATGCCATTTTGCTCAAGCCGCTTTAAGGCTAAAGCTTTATTTTCCTCGTCATCAATTAACTTTTCAGCTTCTTCTTCTTGGATGAGCTTTAGGGCATCTTTGATTTTAAGCTTGCGAGTTTTTTGGCGATCGTTGCCCATGTTTTTGAACATATTCTGTAGCTGGCTTGACATCTCTTCCATGCCGGGAGGCGCCATAATTTCGACATTCATTGGGGTGGAGGATACATCAATCTCTATTTCTTGATCGTCCAGTTCGCCGGCATCTAATTTCTTTTGAAAAGCCTGTCGAGCAGCAGAGTCATGATCCATACCAGGGGCGGCAGGGACTAAGACATCCAAGATACGTGACTGGGCAGCCATGCTTGCTCGGTCAAGAACTTTTTGCTTGGCTTCTTCAGTGACCATCTTAACGGCGATTTGTGCTAAGTCCCGAATAATTGACTCAACGTCACGGCCCACATATCCGACTTCAGTAAATTTAGTGGCTTCAACTTTGATGAAAGGTGCCTGTGCTAGCCGGGCAAGACGACGAGCAATTTCTGTTTTACCCACCCCAGTCGGTCCAATCATTAATATGTTTTTAGGGGTAATTTCGCTGCGTAAAGGTTCATCAACCTTCATTCTTCGATATCGATTTCTTAATGCAATGGCGACAGCGCGCTTGGCTTGAGATTGGCCAATAATGTGCTTGTCTAGCTCATGAACAATTTCACGAGGCGTCATGACGGATGTCGACATAGATCGTCTCTCCTAAGATGTTTGATCAAGGACTTCAACTGTGTGGTGGTGGTTAGTGAAAACACAGATGTCGCCAGCTATTGAGAGGGCTTTTTCGGCTATTTCTTTAGCGGAGAGCTCGGTGTTTTGTAACAACGCAAGCGCGGCAGCTTGGGCGAAGGGCCCTCCAGAGCCGATGGCCATCAGACCTTCTTCAGGCTCTATCACATCCCCATTCCCCGTAATGATTAATGAGGTTGTGGCATCAGCAACTGCTAGTAGCGCCTCTAAACGACGAAGCATTTTATCTGTACGCCAGTCCTTGGCTAACTCTACTGCTGCCCGAGTTAAATTTCCTTGATGGAGTTCTAGCTTTGCTTCAAATCGCTCAAAGAGCGTAAAGGCATCTGCGGTTCCACCTGCGAAACCAGCAATCACTTTTCCATTGAATAAGCGTCGAACTTTGCGGGCGTTTCCTTTGAAAATAGTGTTGCTCATCGAGACTTGGCCGTCTCCTGCGACCGCAACCGATTTTCCACGGCGAACGGAAACAATAGTGGTACCACGAAACTGATCCATTGGAATCCCCTTAGCAGTGTTTAGCTAGGGGAATATTCTACCACTATTGTGTTTTTGAATCCCGACTCTTTTAAGGCGCGCTTCAAAGAAATGGCACCTTCTTCAGAAGCGTACGGGCCTAAGAACAAACGACCGGCGCCGTGTTTAGAATAAGAAGAGGTGATTTGTGGCTCAAACCCTGCCATTCGAAGCCTAGAGGCCATGGCTTGTAATTCATCAGAATTTTTGAAGTAGCCTAACTCAACCACATGCAATGCTTGACCCACATTGGCGGTCGCTAAAGCGGCATGAGAGCCTTTCATGCTTTTGGTGGCTTGCTCTGTCAGCAAGTCATAAAAGTCAAAACGAGGTTTTGATGTTGGGGTTGGTACACGCTCGGTTGTTGGTTGAGCTGTTTCCAGTACGAGAGCTGAAGAAGGAGCAGACTCAACAACCCGGTTTTCAGACTTGAAATGAAAACCAAACAAAAACAAAGCGCAAGCAATAATTGCCCAGGCGCCAGCGATCATCTGAATGGAAACCAAAGGAGCGCGCGCTTTTGGTTGGCGATTTTGCCGGTATCGAGGTGCCGGCTTGTGGTGAACATAATCCCTTATCATAATCCTACTACCACTTCTAAACTGCTTATTGAACTACACCCAATCTGAAGAGCCATTATCCAGTGTGGCACATAATGTGTCCAGTTGAGCACTGGAATTTGAGTATAGGACAATGATAGTTAGCAAACAAGATAATTGTGAGGGTCGATAAGGTTTGCCCCTGGTCATATTTTGTTTGACATAAACAGTGGGATGTAAAAAACTATGGGCTTATAAAATGGAAATAGTCAGAGGAAGGACTCTTGTTCGATAATAAGAATATTCTCATTACTGGTGGTACCGGAAGCTTTGGTTACCAGTACACTGAACGCCTGTTAGCAAATTACCGTCCAAACCGAATCATTGTTTATTCCAGAGACGAATACAAACAATACCTGATGAAGCAACGATTTAGTCAAGCGTGTATGCGATATTTTATCGGTGATGTTCGAGACTTAACACGTCTTAAAATGGCGATGGAAGGTGTTGACTACGTTATTCATGCCGCTGCAATGAAGCATGTTGCTGCAGCAGAGTACAACCCGATGGAGTGTATTAAGACAAACATTCATGGGGCAGAAAATGTGATTAGTGCTGCACTTGACGCGCAGGTAGATAAGGTTATTGCTTTATCAACGGATAAAGCGGCGGTACCTATTAACCTTTATGGGGCAACTAAGCTGGCATCAGATAAATTGTTTGTGGCAGCCAATAGTTTAGCAGGGCAGAAGCGGACACGCTTTGCTGTCGTTCGATATGGGAATGTGATAGGTTCAAGGGGATCGGTTGTTCCTTTTTTCAAAGAACTGATCAAAAATGAAGCAGAGTATTTACCGATAACTCATCCTGATATGACCCGGTTTTGGATCACACTAGACCAAGGCGTTTCCTTTGTATTTAAAAGCTTTCAGAGAATGCAGGGAGGAGAGATTTTTATCCCTAAAATTCCTTCAGTCAAAATCACTGATTTAGCGAAGGCCATGGCGCCAAACATGAAACAAAAAATCATCGGAATACGTCCAGGTGAAAAGCTTCATGAAGTGATGTGCCCTGCCGATGACAGCCACTTAACCCTAGAGTTTCTAGATCACTTTGTGATCAAGCCTTCTATCGCTTTTAATCAGCCTTCATCCTATGAAACAAACCCTTTAAATGAAAAGGGTACATCTGTTCCTATGGGGTATGAATATAATTCTAGGGATAATGAAGCTTTTCTATCAGTGCCAGAAACACAAAAGCTGATAGCTCTTGCTTCAAAATCAAATGCGGACAAAAAAACGCTAGTAGCAATTTAAGGCGACAGAGTGTTCACTAAGAAAATCAACATTATTAGAGATTCATTAAAAACCCTGACTTACGTCTTAAGTTTTACAAAGACGTATAGCCGAAAAAAATTGGGCTATCTTTTTTCTTTTATGTTGTTTTCAAGTATGTTTGAGATGGTCAGCATCTATGCAGTGTTTCCCTTTATCGCAGTTGCTACGAAACCTGAAATAGTTACCACACATCCAGTGATATCTTGGGCATATTATGGACTTGGGTTTACACAGCCAGAGTGGTTTGTCGGCGCTGTCGGGCTAAGTATTATTGCCATTATCTTGCTGGGTAATATGGTGGCTAGTTACACAGTCGTGATGGTTACACAGTTTTGTTTTTCTTGTGCCCACGAAATTTCAGTAGCATTGTTTTCACGACAGCTAGAGCAAGAGTATGAGCTTTACTCAACCGAAAGCACTAGCGAAATGTTAAAAAATACCTTGGACGAAGTAAATCGCTTTGCAACTGGTTTTATGATTCCAGTGATGTATGGGATGGTGAAGCTTATCACGACTATTTTTATTTTAATGATGTTAATGATTGTAAGTTTCAAGATCGCTATTACGCTTGGTGTGGTCTACTCCTTAACTTATGGGTTGTTTTACTCAAAGGTTAAAATGAAGCTTAGTTCTTGGGGGCATTTAAGATCTAAGTATGTCGCCGAGCGGCTAAAAATAGTTCAAGAATCGCTGCGCGGTTTCAAGGAAATACAAGTTTCGACAAAAACAGATCATTTTATAGATAATTTTGATCGCGTTTCATCCGATTTCAATATGACCGAGGTGAAAAACGTTGTAACCCCCTCCCTCGCTCGTTATGTCCTTGAGGCAACAAGTATTGCAGGGATGGTCGGCGTAGGTATTTATCTGGTTTTTGCTGGAGGAAACCTTGTTGAGGCTATGCCGCTTTTAGCTATGTATGCACTTTCTGGACTTAGGCTAATGCCAGCAGTACAACAGTTGTTCTCAAGTGTTACGTGGGCACGTTTCCACCATGCCGCATTAATTATTCTAGAGAAAGAATTTTTAAGCCACGAAAAACAAAGGGCAAAACAAAAATCATCTAATGATCCGGTGCTTAAGAAAATATTGATGAGAAACCAAGCAAGCACTATAGAGTTAATAGACGTGACTTACCGCTATCCAAATACTACTAAGGATGTTTTAGAAAACATTAGTTTAAGCATTCCTGCAAACACAACGGTTGGTATTATGGGTAAAACAGGTTCTGGAAAAAGTACCCTGATTGATTTGCTAATGGGCTTTTTGCCTGTAACAAGTGGCACAATTAAAATCGATGGGCAGAGCGTATCAGATGCTGATATTAAACAACTCCGTTCCTATATGGGATACGTTCCTCAGAGACTATTTCTGTTAGATGCAAGCATCTCTGAAAATATTGCCTTCGGAATCGATAAGAAAAAAATCAATCAAGAACAAGTTGAAGCGTGTGCTAAAGCGGCAGACATCCATGAGTACATACTGACACTTGAGAAAGGATATGAAACCATCGTTGGTGAAAATGGCATTCGATTAAGTGGTGGTCAGCAACAAAGGATTGCCATTGCAAGAGCTTTGTATAACAAGCCTAAGATGATTGTTCTCGACGAGGCAACCAGCGCATTAGATAGCGAAACAGAGGAAAAAATCATTGAGACACTTGCCAGTTTAAATGGGAAAGTGACTATTGTGATGATTGCTCATCGTCTATCAACTTTAGAATATTGCGATCAGGTTGTTTTGTTAAGTAATGGGCAACTGCGTGCCAAAGGCACGCTAGATGCGGTTTTAAACTCTCCTGCCTATGCAAATATCAGGCATTTGGAGGGCATACCCACAGATGTCGCGCCCAGCTAAGAGTAGGGTCCAACTTTAGACGTCTTAAGAATTGTCTTGAAACTCTGGCCATAGGCCCCTGACTGTAAATGAAACGCGGGCATTTCGCCTTAAACCAACCTTGAAGAGCGGCTTTAGTATTTGCGGATTCACTCTCAGAAAGGATCCCTTTGGATTGGGCCTCTTGAGTGAGGGCGTATGCTTCACTAAAGAAATGATACACAGCATAAGCAACAATGAGCTTTTGAATTCTTTTCTTATCGCGGTTTCCAATTAATGTTTTTTGGTTTGGAAAGAATATTGCATCCACTTCATGGATATGGCCTGATATATAAGGGCAGTTTTCAACAACATTAAACACTTCTTTCTGATAGTAAGAACGATCTTGTTTATGTGGAAGATGCAGCCGGGCAGTTCTTAGATCATAAAGTATCATGTCATGCTGACGAGAAAATTGGATGGTTTTCTCAAGCAATGATTGTCCATTTTCTTGATGAAAAAGATTAATTTCAAGCTCTAAAGATGATAAGCCTTTTACCTTATCTTCACTAAGACCAGATAAAATTTCAAGTTCAGATTTTTGGGTGTCTAATTTTAGAAAATCAATCCCTTTGGGAATTTGCTTGTTAATAACACTCTCAAAAGAGTGTGTTTCAATTATCTGCTCTTTAACAGGATAGAAGTACTCCGGCAAAACGTAACGCTCAGTTTCAGGAGAGAGTTGTTGCTCGATAGGTATAATAGATGTTCCTGTTTCACAGTTTGTAACATATAAAGTTCTTTCGCCACCTTGTCCTGATAGCGCATAAGGCAGTAAATGATAGCGCGCGGGATTAGGCTTTGTATTTATGATTGTCTGCAATTCATTCAATGATTCTTGGCAGGGTTCAACCAAATAAAGATCTACGGCGCCCTCAACAACTTGCCAATGGGGTAGTAGCCACTTAGCAGCGCCAACATCACAAAGAGTAGCGTCCGTGTCATCTAAAATGATTTTGATAAAAGGCTGTACTGGCATGTTTGGAAAACACCAGTTTTTTATTTTTCTTAATATTGTTTTGCTCATCAAAACTTCCTGTTTTTGCCTAAAATTTTTCTAATGGTCTTTCCAGCGGTTCTTCGAGTGTCTCGGCGAATGCGGTTGAAAAATGCAGGTCGAGGTGATAGGCCTACCTGTAGGGCAAAGCGTTCCCCCTCTTGAACTAATCCACCTCTGTGAATTAATCGTGACCCAGTGAACATAAAACAGTTGTTGTCTTTAGTAAGCACCTGTTTCTCAAGAGAAAGCAACTGAGTACTCTGCGTAGATTTATTAATAATATCATCACCAAAATGACTTGAACCCTGCAAAAGCAAGGGGAGTTGTATAAAATTTTCTCTAAAAGTATTAGCTTTAAATCGTGGCCGATAGTAGTCAGTTTTAGGGGGATTAAATTGCTTCTCAGAGACAATATCAAAATATCGATAGTAGTAGGATAAAAAGCTATTATGGACACTATAGTGTGAGTTTTGAATATATGAAAAAGGACCATTGAATGGTTCTACCTCTGAGACATAAATGATTATTTTTAGAATCTCAAAGTCATGATCATAATGCATGTATGCTGTGTGGCTAGTTTCAGACTCATAGCACTGTTTATACCAAGTTTGTTTAGGATCTTCATAGCTAATAGCACAGTAGATAGGTTCAAGTGGAAAACCTTGATAGATAGAGGCAGCATCTACAAGATGGTTCCTGGTAATGTGTTGTTTAATGATTTTCCAGTAATCATTTTCAAGAGCAAGCGGATAAGAGCGTCGAGTAAAAGGCTGCTTTAGGGCTATTTCACGCATGTGCTTCATTGGTGCGGCTAAGCTTTTTCTAAGGTTTTGCATCTCATTGAGCGGAATGGGTGCAAATATAATTCCTTCTTTGTCGATCTGTTGGGCAAGTTCGACGGCCTTATTTTGATAGCGGTGTGCGTTAAAAGGTTGTGCATAATAAGCAACCTCTTGCTCTATTCTTTCGATGGCTGATAAGACAGATTCTACTGCTGTTGCACGAACTGTAGATCCTAAAGTAAGCCGTTCAGATGAAAGAAATTGAGTAAACTTATCAGATTCAGCCTTAAGAGCCTGTAATTCATCCTCGAAGCTGGCTTGTCGAGACTGCACTTTAGGCCATAAAGTGGCAAGAATACGGTCTAATTTTTGAATATGATCTGCGCATATTGCATCTGCTTCTGCAGATGTGAAACGTTCAAACTGAAATGACGGGTGCTCTAAATAACTAACAACAGGAATCGGCGTTTCCATATAGACAATCCTTTGTAACTTTTGCCCGATTTTACCTTGTCTTTAGTTTGAATATAAGAGTGAGTCAGTGCTAATTACTATTAAGAGATCCAACCCTTATATTTGTTTGACATCTATTTAAAGATATCGAAGACTAGGAAGCTGAATAATCTAAGCAGTCAAATAAGTAACTATCAGCTGGGGGCATAGGAAATGTCAGAAAGAAAAAGGATTTTAATTACAGGCGCAACAGGGCTTTTAGGCTCTAACTGTACATTTCTTTTATCCAAAAAATATGACGTTTTAGCAACTAGTCGAAGACACGCTCACCTGAAAGATATCAAAACAGCGCCATTTGATATCGCTGTATCAACTAATAATCAGATAATTAGACAATACAAGCCAAGTATCATTATAAACTGTGCCGCCCTGACTAATGTCGATTACTGTGAAGATTCAGTGGACGAGGCAAAAGCTATTAATGCAGTGGGCCCAAGAAATTTGGCGCGTCTGGCAGCTGAGCTGGGAGCGCATTTGATTCACATCTCTTCTGATAGTGTTTTTGATGGAAGTGGTGATCGGTTCTTTACTGAAGCCGATGCACCGTGCCCAATAAACCAATACGGGCTTTCTAAGCTTGAAGGTGATTTGGCGGTTGAAAACAGCGGGTGTGCTTATACAGTTTTACGCACCACAATTTATGGGTTTAATGCTTTAGATAAGCTCAGTTTAGGTGAGTGGATGTTGCGTGAGCTAAGTGAGGAGCGGGTTATCGGAGGTTTTGAAGATATCATGTTTACCCCGATGTTAGTGAATAATCTTGTTCAAATAATAGAAGAATCCTTTATTCAACAGCATTTCGGAACTTATCATATTGCAAGCGAAGACAGCGTGTCCAAGTATGAGTTTGGATTGCGATTAGCTCGTACTTTCGGCCTGAATGAACAATTAATAACCGCAAGATCTTCAGATACCGTTAATTTTAAAGCCAAGCGACAAAAAAACATGTGTCTTGATGCGAAAAAAGCACAGAGCTATTTTAAGACGCCGCTATTGACGGTCGATCAAAGTTTAATGCTCTTTCATGACTTATATGTTTCTGGCTATGCACACAATCTTAAGCGTATACTGACACCATCTGAAAATGCTGTTACATGAACTCAATTCTTTTAATGAAATAGGGAAGTACTAGAATGAAAGTCAAAGTGAATAATCACCTAGTCGGAGAGGATGCTCCTGTTTACTTTATTGCAGATATTGCTGCAAACCACGATGGTTCTTTGGAGCGTGCTAAAGAATTGATCACATTAGCCAAAGAAGCAGGTGCCGATGCCGCTAAATTTCAGCATCATAATGTAAAGCATTATGTAAGCAAAAAAGGCTTTGACTCTATGAGTCAAAAATTGTCTCACCAATCAAAGTGGGGTAAGTCTGTTTTTGAAGTGTATGAAGATGCGCAAGTCCCTACTGACTGGACGCCAGAGCTGAAAGCACATTGTGATGCTGTCGGCATTGATTTTTTCTCGACACCCTATGACTTAAATATGATTGATCATTTAGATCAGTATGTTCCCGCCTATAAGATTGGCTCTGGGGATATTGATTGGGCAGATATGTTGAAAAAAGTATCCAGCATGGGTAAGCCAGTCTTTTTAGCAACAGGTGCAGCCAACATGAGCGATGTAGAGCTCGCGGTTGAAGATATATTGTCGATCAATAAAGAGTTGGTCTTGATGCAGTGTAATACAAATTACACAGGGAATTTAGAAAACTTTAAATATATTAACTTAAGAGTTCTGGAAACGTATCGTCAAAAATTCCCCGGTGTAATTTTGGGCCTATCCGATCACACACCTGGACACGCTACCGTGTTAGGCGCAGTTGCTTTAGGTGCAAAAGCAGTTGAGAAGCATTTTACAGATGATTGCTCACGTTCAGGGCCGGATCACCCTTTCTCAATGGACCCCAAAACCTGGCGTGAGATGGTAGATAGATGTCGTGAACTTGAGCTTGCGTTAGGCTCTTTTGACAAAACAATTCAAGAAAATGAAATGGAAACAGTCATTGTCCAACGCCGCTGTTTAAGGGCTGGTCGATCGATTGTAAAAGGGGAAATGATTCAGGCGAGCGATTTAGAATTTCAACGTCCTGCCACTGAAGGGAGTTGGGGACCTCGAATGAAGTCACTATTAGTCGGAAAAAAAGCGAAGGTTGATATTGAGGTCGAGTCCACTTTGACGGATGAAAATGTGGAGCTAGTTTAATGCGCGTACTAGTCGTTGCTGCACATCCTGATGATGAGGTTTTGGGTTGTGGTGCGAGCATTGCTGAGCACTTATCAAAAGGTGATGAGGTAGCCGTCTTTATTTTGGGTGATGGGGTGACGGCCCGTTACCCTGAGTCTGAGTTAGAGAGTCTATCTGTTCAGGCGCAAGTAAAGAAGATTCATCAAGATGCACACCGAGCTTGTGAAATTTTAGGTGTACATGACGTAACCGTTAAAGGCCTTTATTGTACCCGCTTTGATAAGTGGCCATTAAGTGATATCACCAAAATGATTGAAGCCAAAATTGATGACTTCAAGCCTGATAGGATTTATACACATAATCCTAATGACTCAAATCTTGATCATGAAATAGTCTTCAGAGCGGTTCAAATTGCGTCCCGTCCGATTGCAGGTAAGACAGCCTATGTCAAAGAAGTCTTTTTAATGGAAGTTCTTTCTAGTACAGAATGGGACTTTAGAAATGCTTTCAGGCCGAATTTTTACCAGCAGGTATCTGAAAAAGCATTGCAACTTAAACAAAAGGCCATGTCGGCTTATGAGTCGGAGCGACGTCCATCACCACACCCTCGGTCAAATGATGTGATATCGGCTTTGGCCTGTAAAAGGGGAAGCGAAGTTGGTGTGGCTTGGGCCGAAGCGTTTTCTACTTTTCGAGCTATCGCAACCATTCAAAATGACTGAGTATATTATTGTTCTAGGCCATGAGATTGAACCAAATGCGGTTCTGAGCAGCCAGTCTGAATCAAGATTGGCTGCTGGGATTGATCTATTAGAGCAGCGACCGCAGGCTAAGCTAATACTTTCAGGCGGAAAGATTAAAGGCTACTCTCAGTCCATTGCATCAGTGATGAGATCAAGGGTTGGTAAAATAGTTTCCCTTTCAAAGATATTATTGGAATCCGCTTCTCTGGATACTATTGGTCAGATGGTGTTCCTAAAACATTTACTCTGTATTGATTCAAAAGGGGCTCGTTTAACCTTTGTTACACATGGCTGGCATAGCTTCAAGAGTGCTTTAATGGCGCATAGTGTGTTTGAGACGAAGTATGCGATTGATTTTCATGTGATCGAGCCTTTAGTTGGGCGGAATATAGCGGACACTGAGGTCGACAAGGTATATCAGTTCTGTCAAACATTCACCCCAAAAGAGTTGCAAGTTTTAGATCCCGTCTCTCTTCTTTTGGAAAAGCACCCATGGTATCGAGGGGGATATCCGCATGAGAGCTTGCTTCCCAGCTATTTTTGGGATGTGCTTGAAAGAGATAAAACACTTTGGAGAGAATTGTGCGACTCTTAGTAGTGACAATTAAGTCATGGCATATTGAAAAAGCCCTCGAGAAACAACTTCACGATGTTGATAACGAGTGGCATATCATTACGTCAAAAGATGACTTTACGCCGGAGGCGGTAGAGAAAATAAATCCTGATTATATATTTCTTCCACACTGGTCTTGGCTAATCCCTGAGACAATTTGCGAAAAATACGAAACGGTTGTTTTTCATCCGACGGATTTACCTTTTGGGCGGGGTGGCACACCGATACAGAATCAAATAGCACGAGGGATATATTCAGTTCAATTGACCGCGCTTCGTGCCAGTGCACAGATAGATGCTGGGGATATCTACATGAAAGTGCCCTTTGACCTCTCTTATGGAAATGTTGAAGAGATTTTGAAGCGTGCTGGAGAAATCTATTTTGAAAAAATGATTCCAAGGATTATTTCAGAGCGGACCAAACCAAAACCCCAAGAAGGTGTCGTGACGCAGTTTGTGCGCCGAAAACCAGAGCAAAGTAATCTGCAAGGAGCGGAAGAGATAAAGTCAGACCGTGCTCTATATGACTTGGTTAGAATGCTGGATGGAGAAGGCTATCCGGGAGCATATATCCCCGTAGCGAATGGACGCCTGCTTTTCAAGAACGCTAGTTTAGAAAACAATGCGTGTAAAATGGATATCGTCTTTGAGTCTATGGAGAATGATGAATGAGTAATGTTGTTGCTATTATTCCCGCGCGTGGTGGGAGCAAAGGTATTCCAAGAAAAAACCTACAGCACCTGGGTGGACATCCACTCATTTCTCATATTATTAATACGGCTTTAAAATGCAAAACCATTAGTCGAGTCATTGTATCGACTGAAGACGAAGAAATCGCCCAGACAGCGAAACATTATGGTGCAGAAGTGCCTTTCAAACGGCCCGAAAGCTTGGCTGGAGATACGGTTTTAACCGTTCCAGTCCTTCTGCATGCTGCTCAGTGGCTGTTAGAAAATAGCCAGTGGAAACCTGACATCATCGTATTATTGTACCCCACATCACCGTTGTTAAAGGCCAATGTTATTGATGAAGGTATCTCTATTCTTTTGAATGACCCTCAAACGGATTCGGTAGCCAGCTTTTGTTTGGATGACAAATATCATTGGCAATTAGAAAGCAATAGTTTGCAGAGAGTCTATCCAGATAAAATCATGAGACGACAAGACATGAGTCCGCTACTCATTGAGAATGGGGCATTATACATTACACGATATGAAAAAATGCTTGAAACGGATAGCTATATTGGCGGCAGAGTAAAACCTGTCCTGATGAATAGTAAAGACTCTTGGGATATCGATGAGACATCCGATTTTGAAATCGTAGACGCGTTGCTTAAAGTGCGTCAGAAACAGGCTGCTTTAGCTTAACCAAGCATTGAGAATAATCGGCTCGTCGTTTTAGACTGAGTCAGCTCATTTGTGCTAAATGAGCGGGTCTTGGTTGAGCAGACATAGTGAATGCTGCCATCTTCTATGTGGTAGGTAAAGCCGCCAGATGGCCACTGATTTTCAATTAAAAAATAAATCAAAGCAGCAGCGTAGTTGCCTAAAACAGATGGTTCTGCTTGCCTTAGATCCGCCTGATTGCCTTCTAATTTATTTAAATTATCGAGAAAGACAGGTTTATCATGTAGAATTAAATCCTGAACCTCTGCTTTAAATGCCGCCCCGTTTTCTTTCCATTGCGTCGTGAAGGAAAGATAAGAAAAGTAGTACCAAGACAAAGCCACTTTTAGATCGTTTAGGCTAAGCTGAGAAGATGGGCTCGTTAAGCTATTTTCAAAATCAGATTTCGTCTGGCAGTAGTTTAGAATTTTCTCAGTTGGAAAGAAGTTGGTTGAAGCGCACCCTACGACAACGGGCACGCCCAATCGGGCCATTTCAATTCCCATCGTGCTCCAGGCAACCGTTGCCACATCAGCGAAATCAATTAAATCATAGCTAGATATTTTTTCTTCAGGCCAAATAATAAAACAGTTGGGCGGTGGGTTGGCGAGTATTTTTTGGTATAAAACATACTCTTCACAAGGTTTAGTATCGCGATGATTGATTCCCTGTCTTGGATGTAAGCGAATCACACACTGATACTCAGGATGTGCCTGGCAAAATGCTACAAGATATCTTAACCACTCATCTTGGGTAGAAAAAGCCGCTGGGTTGGGTTGGGTTCTAAGTCCCATTGTTTTGAGGATATCACAATACGCATACTCTTCATCCAGACTGCTTGGGAAGGCAATAATGGTTTTCTTTTGGGGACTTAATTGAAGGCGCGTCAGCAAATCCTGACTGCCACCTCGGGCAGAAGAAAATGCATAGGTCCCTTTACCACCCATCCTAGATAAAACATCTTGTTCGATTTTTTTTACAGTTTCAGCGCTAATAGGTAAGTCTCTGCACTTAGGCCAATGAGGCATTCTTTGTTGATGGCCGTCGTAACAGCGTCGTTTTGAGAAGTAAAAGTGATCAGATAGATTGTTATGATAAGCCGCTGCTAAAGATAAATGCGTGACATCATGTTGATGGCAAGCATACTTCATGGCTATTTGCTGAAAATTTTCGTTGTACCCAATGACTTTTTTGATATTGGGATACTGCTGAAGAAGCGTTAAACCAAACCGCGCAATGACAGCAGCAGTGTATATGTGCGCTTTAAGGTTAAAAACTTTGTCTGATTCAAGGTGGTCTAAAGAGTAACAGCGTTCACTTAAACGAAAGTCGTATTGAGCGATTTTGGATACTGGAATACCTTCATAAGTGAAATTAAAAAGGTTGTTGCAATTATCGATTTTCTCTTTAATTTCTTTTTTCTCAGCGGTGGAAACAAACTGATTAATTTCTATCCAGGAGTAAGCTTCTGCTCCTCCGAAGTCCTGGTAAAAACGCTGCTGACAAATAAGGCAGGCTTTTTGACGGTTAGAAGATGATGGCTGGCTGGGCAAGTTTTTAGCATTCATCACCATACAACGGGAAAAATCTTGCACACACCGAACAAACAGCGGTTGATAGTTGGTCCCTTTTAATTGTTCAGCAATTTTAAGTAAAGTCTGGCGGAATGTATCAATACCGTTTTCAGGACAGAAGAATAGAATATAGGGCGTTTCCGTGTTAGGTAGCGGTGGGCCACGTCTGGTAAGGGTTTTAATGGCGGCTGTTCCATAGCTGACTCGATTTAATAGACGTTGCACATTTATATTCTCAAGTGAATCCGATAAAACATAGTAGCATGCGTCCCTAGAAGGTCAATTCAGTGGGTAAGTTGAATATCTTTTCTTCTGTCTTCAAAAGCTTGACCGGATGTAAGAAGGGCAGCAAAATCGAAAAACCCTTTTTGAATAGACTTTTACATATGACAGTTTGTCGTTTACTTTTTTTTATCATATTGCTCTGGGCTAGCCCGGGATACTGTAATGATAGCGATCAATTATTCGATATGATTAAACAATATTGGTCTGAAAATGGGGATAGCGCCTATCTTAAAGAGAAAAGTGTCAGCAAGCGTAGCCACCTTTTACAGTCTGCACATCTAGCCCGAATGGTAGGAGCGCCTGAACATGTTATTATTGGGCTGCTACTCGAGCAAGCAGGTAGCCTTGAAAATGAGGCCATGGATGAAAACCTACAAATGGATAGGCTGGATGCGCTTTGGGCTCGAGAAAATGCCTTCCCCGAAAGTGTCGTAGATTGGCTGTCACGCAAAACACTTTTAAAGATTGTGCTATGTGATCGTGAAAGTGCGTATTGTCAGCATATTCCTTCCTCTCTCAAGCAAAGCATCCCAGCAGAGCGAAAAAAACTTATCACCAGCGAGCATGATATTGAGCACTTGTTAAGTCGACATGATCTTGAGGCACTATTAGCGGCAAGACGTTGTGTCGATATGGCAATTTTAGAGGGATTTTCTAGCCGCGAAGAGGATATCACATCCTTATTGCCTGATTTTGAGAGTTATCGTCAAATGTTTAAACGGGTCAGAGAAGGTAAAGGACATGCCGCTCGCAATGGACGGTGGGTTGAAGCTTTAAAACTTTTACAAGAAGGGATGTGGGAAGACATTGATGCGTTTTTGGTCGAAACCAAACTATATACTCAAAAACATTTTCAACTAGCGGTCACGACGTTCTAATACGTGTCAATCGGATCAACATCGACAGACCAACGTACTTTAGAAGCTTTTTCGTTATTATCGGCCATTTGTACGCAGTGTTCTAGATGTTGGTGAAGGGCTCGCCTAGAGGAGGCCAGTAGCATTGTCTGAGCTCTGAACTTGCCAGCTTTTTTTGGCATGCTGGCGGGAATCGGACCGAGCTGTTGGATGTTTTGTTCTTTACTTGGTGCAGCGATGCTGCTTAAAAATGTCATGGCGGTATCGAGAGTAGAGGCTTCTGCTCTTAGGAGTGCCATATATCCATATGGTGGAAGTTGAGCTTGCTCTCGCTCAGAAAGTAAATGTTCTGAAAAAGCATCGTATCCGTCTTTTAATAAAAGGGTCAGCAAAGGGTGCTTAGGATGAAAACTTTGTACCCAGACTTCAGCCCCTGAGGAAGCCCTGCCCGCTCGGCCGGCTACCTGAGTGATCATTTGTCCTAGCCGCTCCACAGCTTTAAAGTCATGGCTAAATAGTCCCCCATCGGCATCAACGACAATGACACAGGTTACCGAAGAAAAGTGGTGCCCTTTTGTTAACAGTTGAGTGCCAATTAAAATATCTGCCTGATGATTGGCAGCCTGAGCGAGCTTTTCCTGAAGAGCGCCTTTCTTTCGGGTCGCATCAGAGTCAATTCTTAACACCGTTGCGCAAGGAAAGGCCTCAGACAAAAGGGTTTCAATTCTTTCACAGCCGGCGCCAACAGGGTTTAATCCTTCTGCTTCACACTCAGGGCAGGTGGAGGGGGCTCTTAACTGTCGATTACAGTGATGACACCACAGACAGTTCATTCCTTTATGAAAGGTCAACAAAGTATCGCAACGATTGCACTTAGCGAGCCAGCCACAGTCATAACACATCCAAGCAGGCGAAAAGCCTCTTCGGTTTAAAAAAACTAAAACTTGGTTTTTGGCCTCTAGGTGCCGAGAAATGGCCGCCATGGCTTGGGCAGATAAGCCACCTTCAAGTTTTTTATGTCGAACATCTAGAATGTGAATATTAGGAAGCTCACCCTCACCTACACGCTCACTTAGCTGTAATAAAGTGTATTTGCCTTGCTGAACATTTCGAAGCGTTTCAAAAGAAGGCGTCGCTGTTCCTAAGACCACGGGACAATCTGCCAATTTTCCACGCATCATGGCAACATCGCGGGCATGGTAGCGAAAACCTTCTTGCTGTTTAAAAGCACCATCGTGCTCTTCATCAATAATGATGACGCCCAGAGCCTGAAAAGGCAGAAAGATAGCCGATCGGGTGCCAATAATAACCCGATGATGTCCTAGACCGGCACTTTGCCAAGCCAGTAAACGTTTTTTATCTGTCATGGTCGAGTGGTAGCAAAGAACACTTTCACCAAAACGAGCCTCAAACCGAGCCACGCTCTGGGGGGTTAGCGCGATCTCTGGCACTAAAAGCAATGCTTGCTGACCACGTTCTAGACAACGCTCTATAAGCTGACAGTATACTTCTGTCTTACCGCTGCCTGTTACGCCCTTTAAGCAAAAAGCCTTGAATTCCCCCAGTCCTTTCACTAATTGATCAACACTGTCCTGTTGCGCAGAGGTTAGAGTATACGGTGGTGGTGTGACAACAGTTTTGGCTGGGGCTAATGGCTCAGGTAAAGGTTTACCTTGTCGAATGGCTGTTGGTAACCCTGTAATTAAGACTTCACCCAGAGGGTGCTGATAATATCGACTCGCCCAAAGTCCAAGGCTTAATTGGTGTTCATGAAGAACCGGGACTTCATCAAGAACCGCAATGGCGGTTTTCATTTTGTCAAAAGCGATGGTTGCCGTGCTCGCTTCGCCTATGAAAAAGCCGATGAGCTCTCGCTTTCCAAACGGAACTTTTATACGAGTGCCCGACTTAGGAGAAGCCTCCTGACAAGCAAAATAATCAAAATGACGTCGCAAAGGGACCGGTAATGCGATTTGCCATATTTTTTGACTAGCTGACTTTCCCACGGCGACACCCTAAACACTTGCTTTGTGAGGTAGGGAGATCTTTGGCCGCCAGGACACCGATCAAGATATCTGGGCGGTTGGTGATGATGCTATCGACTCCATACTCAATCATACGGATCATATCTTTAGGATCGTCAACCGTCCAGGGTTTGACCAGAATACCTGCCTCATGTGCCGCTTCGACATGGCGGCGTTTCAAGCTGCGAAAGTTGGGGCCCCAAATGTTGCCGCCATGGGCTTTGATTGCGGCGATAACATCATCCGGTGTGCGGACAGGTTTTCCTAATGTCCAGTGAGGCGAGCCTAGCGCAGGGTTAACAAAGTCTGTTAAAAAAGAAAATTTGGCTTCGGGAATAACATCCATCATCAATTTTAAGGTAGACCATTCAAATGCCTGGATATCACAACGACTCGCGATGCCTTTTTCTTGGATAATTTTTGCGACTCGGGGCGCTAATTCATTTTTATCGGGGTGGTTATTGGGAAGGTTAGGATTGGTTTTGAGCTCAATCTGGTAATACATACTCCCGCCTGTATGCATTTCTACTTCATCAATGACTTCTTCTAGGCTAGGAATCTGTGCTCGTTCTGAGCGGAAGGCTCGCACTGGATAGGCAACCGCATAGTCACTATGGGGTTGTACTGAGCCAACATCAAATTTTTGAAGGGTTTCAAAGTCTAAATGTGAAACAGGATAGGCCCCTCCGACCCATTCGCCATCAGCATTTAAGGTATAAAGGGGATTTAATTCAGCATTATGATGGACAATGACGACATTGTCTTTGCTTAGTACAACATCCATGTCAATACGATCGACCCCAAGGGCAATCGCGGTTCGATACCCCCTTAATGTATTTTCAGGAGAAAGTCCGGCAGCCCCTCGGTGGCCAATAATTTCTACAGCGTGAGCACACGTGGCAGTAAACAGAAAAACAACAGCTAGCATTCGTCTCATGGGGTCCCTCCCTAAAGTGAGTTTTGCTCTGAAGGTTTAAAGGTGATCTAAGCTCTTGATCATTATATGAGTAATTTTGTCGCACTGGGTCGGCGTTAGATTATAAGGTGGCGTAGTATAGATAATATTACCAAAAGGACGCAGCCATACACCTTGAGAAATGGCAAAAGTCTGGACAGAATGCCAAGATGGAGGCGCTTGATTTAACTCGATGACGCCCATAGCGCCCTTTGTTCGAATAGACTTAACGGCGGGATGCTTCTGAGCTGGTAACAACATTTCATGAAGTGCCTGCTCCAGTGAAGAGACTTGTGATTGCCAATCAATACGGCGCATGTAATCGATATTAGCTAGCGCAGCGCTACAGGCTAATGGATTTCCCATATAGGTGGGGCCGTGCATCAGGGCTTTATTGGGATCGCTGGAATCAAATGGGGCAAAAACTTTTTCAGAACACAATGTCGCGGCTAATGAAATGACACCTGCTGTCAGCCCTTTGCCAACGCACATAATATCAGGGCTAACTTTGGCAATATCACAGGCCCACCACTGTCCCAACCGGCCGAAACCTGTAAATATTTCATCGGCGATTAATAGTATTCCATAGCGATCGCACAATGCCCGCAAGGTGGTAAGGACAGCAGGAGAGTACAGCTGCATTCCGCCAGCGCCTTGCAACAGAGGTTCAACAATCATGCCAGCAATTTCTTGATGGTGCCTCTCTAAGCAAGCCTCTAAAGCAGAAAGTGATTCGGGAGTGGTAGGAAGTGACTGAATAAACTGTTCAGGGAAAACGCCGGCAAATAACTGATGCATTCCTTCCTCAGGATCGCATACGCTCATTGCTCCAAAAGTATCACCATGATAGCCATTATAAAAGCTGACAAAGCGACGACGCTGAGACTGGCCTTGATTCGCAAAGTGCTGAATCGCCATCTTCATTGCCACCTCAACACTGATCGAGCCAGAGTCACAAAGAAAAACTTTATTGAGGTCGGCCGGGGCTATCTCTGCGAGTGCATTCACTAAAGAGTATGTGACTGGATGGTGACATCCTCCCAGCATGACATGTGGCACCGTATCTAGTTGTGTGTGCATGGCCTCAATAATCGGGGCCGGGCGGTATCCATGAATGCAAGTCCACCAACTTCCAACCGCATCCAGAAGATGTTTACCGTCTGCCAGCGTTAAGTAGGGACCTTGCGTGTCGACAATTGAAAGCAAGTCAGGAGGAGAGCCCATTGGCGTGTATGGACGCCACAGCGTTTTATTGCTCATAGGAATCTTTTATTTAGATGCCTTTACATGGGTGGCAATATAGCAACCGGCTGCCCCTGATGCAATACAGGTGATAAACCAGCCTCTGAACAAAAACCCTAGGATAGCCATAGCATCGTGAAAGGGTAATATCGTATGTTCCGTGACTAAGGAAACTAAAACAGCACCTATCAATGGGCAGGCGGCAGAGCCGAGAAAGATTTTACGATAGCCAGTCGTTAAGTTTTGTAGGGCAAAAATCATAAAAGCAAAGGCCAAGCAGTTTAAAATGGCTAGCACAATCAGCATAATGTGCACTCCTTGAGTGTTAGGGGACCGTTATGGTGAAGTATTTTATCACCTCTTCAGGAACAGAAATGGGAAAAACGTATTTTCTGTCAGCCTTGGTTAAAATGCTGCGAGAATCAGGTATGAATCCACTTGCTTTAAAACCAGTATGCTCAGGCTTGTCAGAGATGCCACACTCTGAAAGCGATCCAGCTCATCTGCTTAGAGCCCAAGGGCTCAGTGTTGATCTGGAGAACATTCAGGCAATCTGTCCGTGGCAATATCAAGCGCCTTTAACGCCGAGTATGGCCGCAGCACTCGAAAACAAAGAGGTTGATTTAAATGCAATCGTTGCGTTTTGTGAGCGTGCTGTACAAGAACACACTTTGACTTTCGTTGAGGGGGTTGGAGGCATCATGGCACCGATGACGCCCACCCAGACGGTTTTAGATTGGGTTGTTCAACTGCAGTGGCCCTGTATTTTAGTTGTCGGCTCGTATTTAGGTAGCATCAGTCACACCTTAACCGCGTTGAAAACATTAGAATCGGCAGGGGTTGAAGCCCCTATCGTCGTGGTGAATGAAACCAAAGACAGCTCGGTCAGTTTTGAAGGAACCCTGCAGGCCCTAACCCCATTTGTTGGTGGAAGGGACTTAATCCCCTTGAGGCATCAGCAGGGATTGGCGTCTGAGGCGCTAGCGCGTATCATTCTTAAGTCTGTTCCCGAAACGGTTTAAGGAGCGTCATGTCTAAGTGTCCAACCATTTTATCCGTGTCATCTACTCAAAACAGCGGGATGTTTCATGTGGAGAAAGTCCACTTACGTTTTGGCAATGGTGAAGAGCGATTGTTTGAACGATTTACGAATAAAAATCGTCAAGCGGTTATGATTCTACCCATTTTAAATGATGATACCCTCTTACTTATTCGTGAGTACGGGGTGGGGATAGAAGATTATCACCTCAGCTTCCCTAAAGGTGGTGTTGAGCCTGGCGAATCAATAGTAGAGTCTGCCAACCGAGAGTTAAAGGAAGAGGTTGGTTACGGCGCGAAAACATTAACGCCATTGGCAACGATGTCTAGCTCACCGAGTTACTCTAGAGCCGTTATGGAGGTCTTAGTGGCAGAGTCGCTCTACCCCTGTTCCTGTCCAGGAGACGAGCCAGAGCCTATTGAAGTGGTGCCGTGGCCATTAAAAAAAATTGATGAATTGATTTCACGTGAAGAGTTTCATGAAGCCAGAGCCGTTGCGGCACTGCTGATGTATGCCAGACAACGAGGTTTGTAATGAAAGACTTATGCACATCTGTTCAAACGATTGCTGAAGAAGCAGGTGATATCTTGATGAGCTTTTATAAAAAAAGCACATTAGAGATAGAAAAAAAAGCAGATAAAACGCCGGTGACGGAGGCAGATATTGCGGCTTCGGATTATATCATTGAGCGCATTAGTCGTTTAACGCCAGATATTCCTATCCTTTGTGAAGAAACGCCTGCCCCCACGTTAGAAGAGCGTCAGCAATGGACAAAGTATTGGTGTATCGATCCCCTGGATGGCACCAAAGAATTTATACATCAAACTGGGGAGTTCACGATTAATATTGCCTTGATCGAAAACCATCAACCGATCCTGTCTGTTCTGCATGCTCCAGCACTAGATGAAACCTTTTGGGCAATTAAAGGAGAAGGGGCTTGGTCAAAAAACAAACAGTTGGGGCCGAACCAACCCGAAGTGCCTTATACATGTTTGGTATCCCGCTTTCACTCTTCATCACGCTTGATGGAGATGCTGAATCAACATCTTAATTTCGAGCCGTTTATTTGCGGCAGCGCACTAAAGTTCGCCCGTGTAGCACAGGGGGTGGGAGACCTGTACGTACGAGGAGGCCCGACCAGCGAATGGGATACTGCGGCTGGCCAGCTAATTGTTGAAGAATCTGGGGGCCAAGTTTTAGATTTTCATGGCAAAACGCTGCAATATAATACCAAAAAGGACTTAATTAACCCCTCTTTCATTGCATCATCTACTCGAGATGAGCTGTGGACAACCCTGCTCAAGAAATGCACAACCTAACCACTAGCCTGTGGATAACTTTGTTGAAAAGTTCGTGGATAAAATAAATGTCAATCCTTTTTACACTTTCAAAAAAATTATTTTGAACCTATTGAAAATAAAATTAACATATAAATCAATGTATTAAAAAAAATAATGATTGTTAAGCTGACCAAATGTGCGCAAAAGAAAAAAAAATAGACTTTTGAAGCGTTGTGTACAACTATTTTTTAGTAAGACGTCAAGAAATCAGATAGTGTGGATAGAACGGTGATTAAATCACCGGTTGCGTAACTGCCCACAAAATCAGTTATGCTGCTTTTAACATTGATTAAAAATGAAATGGTATTGTTGTTGTGCGGTATATATTCAAGGTTGGCATTGTCTGTTTTATCTATCTGCTAGGAAGTTCTATCGCCTATGCAGAATATCCCGGTCGGCGATGGGACTCAGTTGCTTCAAAAATGCAAAAAGGGTGGGATGTTGATCGTTTATCCCATGTTATTGAGTCATTGGATGCTCTACCAACTAGTGCTTTTCTATTAATTGAAGGTGGCGCAATCATTGATTCTTATGGCCCCATTGAAATTGCTCACCCACTTCATGAGTTAAGCTTGGTCGCATTGAGTGCTTTGTATGGAAACTACCAGCTTGAGAACCATTTCTCGCTCTCACAAACCCTGAAAAAACTTCAGGTGGAAGAGACGCCACCCCTGACTGAAAAGGAAGGGCGAGTTTCACTGCAAAGTTTATTTCAAAGCCGAAGTATTATTGATCGCCCAGCGGCATTTGACGATCAGCCATTCAAAAAAGAAATTGAAGAAAAATATTATGACTTGCTTTGGCGTTATAACCAGTGGGGTTTTAATGTTTTAACCTTTTTATATGAGCAGTTTTCTCAGCAGTGGTTTGCGGATGCCTTTGAAGATAAAATTGCTAACCCTCTTCAAATGCGGGACTTTCGAAAAATACGACATAGTAATGAAGTCTATTCAGATCGCTCTAAGTATATGGCGCCAGTGTTTAATATGAGTGCTAGAGACTTGGGACGTTTGGGATTACTTTTTTTGACTGAGGGACAGTGGGAAAAAGATAAGTTGATGGCCCTTGAATGGGTAAAAATGTCGACCTCCATTAAAAGCTCCGATGCCTACTCAATTGTGGATGGTAGCCGCACCGGCGGTTATGGATTTTTGTGGTATGTAGAGCAGGACAATCAATTGTTTCCAGGCGTCTACATGCCAGAAGGAACCTACGCAATGCAAGGGCGTGGGGGGCAGTATCTAGTGATTATCCCTTCTATGCAGCTGGTGATCGTTCATTTAAACGATACCAGCTACGATCAGAATGTGATGACGCCGGCAATGTTTGGAGAAGTCCTAAATGAGGTACTTTTGGCTAAAGAGCCTCTTAACCCATTACAAAGGGATTACGGAAATCCTCGGCCATATTAATCCAAACACTTTTGTCTTGAAGGTACTCTTGAATCGCAAGATGACCGGACTCACGGCCTATACCAGACTGCTTATACCCTCCAAAAGGCATCATATAACTGAAGACACGGTAAGTATTTACCCACACAACACCAGCTTGCAATCGTTTTGGGACTCGATGAGCGCGAGCCAGGTTTTCTGTCCAAAGCCCTGAGGCTAATCCGTAAATCGTGTCATTGGCAATATTTACTGCCTCATCTTCGTCTTTGAACGGAATCACTGATAATACTGGTCCAAAGACTTCTTCTTGTGCAATACGCATCTGGTTGTTTACACCCGCAAAAATAGTGGGCTCAACAAACCAAGGTGAATTTTCTACCGTTGTTGTGTTGCCACCTAAGACGCATTCTGCACCTTCTTCTTTTGCAATCTTTAGATAAGAAGCAATTTTTTCGTGTTGAGGAGGGGTGGTCACTGGACCAACATTGGTGTCTTTATTCATCGGGTTTCCAAGCACAGCAGTCTTGGCAAGTGAGACAAGTTTTTCAACAATATTGTCATAAATGCTTTCTTGTACCAGCAAACGAGAACCCGCAATACAGGTTTGCCCACTGGCTGCAAAAATACCAGAAATAGCGCCTTTGACGGCATTCTCAAGGTTGGCATCTTCGAAAATAATATGAGGCGATTTTCCACCAAGTTCTAAGCCAACTTTTTTAATGCTTTTTGCTGCAGTTTGGTATACCTTGCGGCCAGTGTCAGTGCCTCCCGTAAAAGTGACTTTTGCCACAGCGGGATGTTCTACTAAATAAGCCCCCGAGGCGTCTCCTCGACCAGAGACGACATTAAATACACCGGGCGGGAAGCCTGCTTTTTCCGTTAGCTTGGCCAGCTCGAAAGCAGAGGCAGAAGCAAACTCGGAAGGCTTAAGAATGACGGTGTTGCCGGCTGCCAAAGCAGGTGCGCATTTCCAAGTCGCAATGAGCAAAGGAGAGTTCCACGGTATGATAGCGACCACAACCCCTAATGGCTCTTTCAGGGTATACGCATGGAAGTCAGGCTTATCAACTGGGACAACAGATCCTAAACACTTATCCGCAAACCCTGCGAAGTAACGATAATGTTGTGCGGTTACTAATACTTGGCCATGCATCTCAGCAAAAAGCTTTCCATTATCTTGGACTTCTGTTTGGGCTAAATGTTCCGCATTCTCTTCAATTAAATCCGCTAAGCGGTTTAGGCATGCAGCACGCTCTGATGGGTGCATAGTGCCCCACTCTTGAAAAGCAGCGCTAGCCGCCTCACACGCACGATCAACATCTTCTTTGGTGGCATCAGGAATAGTCGCCCAGCACTGATTGGTCCAAGGGTTGATTGAGTCAATGCGCTCGTTTTGAGAGGCAACGGTTTTACCGTTTATCCACAATTGATAATCTTTGACCATGAAGGGCTCCTGTATTATCGACGGGTGTTGTGACGCCTCGTGTGAATCATTGGAAAACCACTGGCGTAGGCCATTAGAGTACCAAAGGCGCAATATTCAAAAAAGCGTAGAATATTCTGGTCGGAATGCTCAATTAATAAAGTGGCGAGACTAACAACTCCAGCAGTGAGCAAAGTCATGAGTAAGCTTACCTGGAGGCGGTGTAGAAATTTGTTTCTATCCATGAGGATATTCCTTGAATTTTTCAGCGATATTATCAGAAGTGCCATTCAAATTAAAACTTGTAATCCGTAAAAGCCTCGTTTAGCCTTGACGGTCAGAGAAAGGATGCACAAATGGACACTTTAGAAAAAAACATTCTAAATGCTAATCCTACGGATGGCCACCAGTGGTTGGCATTACTGCCACAGTTGGAAAAGCAAGCCTGTCTAAAATGGCAGTTGTCCAACCCACGCAGAATTCCTGATTTGAGTTGGCATTACTTATTTGAAGCAGAGCATGCCACCTACGGCGAAGTGGTTGTAAAGCTGGGCAAGGATACAGCATCTTTATCGAGAGAAGCCTCTGTCCTTGAGTCGTTTTCGAAAACGCAGGTAATGGTTAAATTGCTTGATCAGGATATCTCGCTGGGAGCCCTTTTGCTCAATAAGATAACGCCTGGGCAAAGGCTCAATGCTCTTCCTATGTCGCAAAAGATAGACCACTTTGGGCAAGTGATTCAAAAGCTTCATCAAAATCCTATAAAAAACAATTTACAAATACCCTCTGTTCAGGAGTGGTTGAGTTGCCTGGAAAATATGTCCACATCATTTTTTTCTACGGCGCTGCGAGCACAATATCAAAACTGTTTATCCAAAATAAAGACAGAAAATATTCAGTTGTGTCATGGTGATTTACATTGTGACAACCTCCTAAAAAGTGAAAAGGGATATGCGGCAATCGATCCGAAAGGGATATTAGCAAGTAGAGCGTTTGAGTGTGCAGCTTTTGATCTTCTGTCAAACGATGAGTTAAATACTGAAGGCGCTCAAGAAATAGCACAATCCAGAATTGAGGCATTGTCGATTGCGACTCAATGTGACAAAAAGGATTTAACGCGTTGGATCTTTATAAGATGCCTACTAAGCGCGCAGTGGTTTATTCAAGATGGTGGCAATCCAAGGAATATGATACAAACCGCGCAGCTGATTTGCCCGCTCGTCTAACAATAAGGATATAAGAATGAAGGAATTGACAGGACAGGAATGTCAGCAGATAGTTGGGGGAAGCTTTGTCGGGGTGATCACTAACGCTGCTATTGGTACAGTCGTAGGATCCGTTGTTGGGTTTTGTACAGGAGGACCACCTGGTGCCGCTGTCGGTGCGCTAAACGGCGCCGTTAACTCCACCGGAATGTCATTAATTAAAGAGGGAGGGTCAAGGTTATATGAAATATTTCGCTAAAGTCGGAGCAGGCTCAGCTCGAGGATTGTTTTATTTGGGTGCCGGCGGGATTGCGGGCTTGATTGTGCACCAAAGCCTGAATAGTTTTTTGAGCGGACTGTTTGCAGGTCTCGTACTGTTTTTATTACTAAGCGACTTATAAAATGCAAATCCGCTTAGCAACCGATAAAGATTTACCAAGTATCATTGCTATGATTCAAGATGATGTGCTTGGAAAAGACAGAGAAAGCAACGAAGCCGTCGCTCTATATGAAAGAGCCTTTCAAGCCATTGAACAATCGTCCAACAGTTTTTTGTATGTAGCAGAAATAAATAATGACGTGGTCGCAGTGGCGCAACTGGATGTGCTACCTTGCCTCAGTCATCGCGGTACGACTCGTGGTCAAATCGAAAATGTCCGAGTTTCTAAGGCGATAAGAGGACAAGGCCTAGGAAGTGAATTTATAAAGGCGCTCGAAAAAGAAGCCATTCATCGAGGTTGTCAGGTACTTCAGCTGACCTCAAATCTTCAAAGAGACCAGGCAATCGCCTTTTATTTGCGCTTGGGCTTTGAAAATACGCATGCAGGCTTGAAAAAGTGGCTCAAATAACCCACCCTTAGCGCGTACTAAAAATAACTTAAAATTAGCGGGTGATCTAAATGACCTTTACTGTATTTGATAGCCATAAAACACGCTTACGTCTGAAAAAACAAACAGAAGGACTTCCTTACAACTGGCTTTTTATTCCAGGGGGGCCAGGTGTCGACTCACAGTACTTTGATGAGCTCATAGAGATTTGTGACCTGCCTGGAAATGCTTGGGAAGTCGATTTTTTTGAAAATGGTTCTAATACCAAAACCCCGGGAGCTTTCGACCCGTCATATAATTTTGATAGTTGGCGTGATGCACTAGTAGATCTCGTGAGTGCCTTAGACAATGTCATTCTAGTGGGGCACTCCTTTGGTGGTTTCTATCCATTAATGCACCCTGACGTGGAGGCACACTTAACGGGGTATATCATATTAAACTCTATACCAAGTCCTTGGATTGAAAAGGCGGTAGAAAAAGCTGCATCACGACAATTGCCATCATTTGCCAAAGAAATGGCTGATTTTGAAGCAAACCCTAACCCTCAGACTTTCTCTGATGCGTTACAAGCTTGTATTCCTTACTACTTCCCCCCTAAAACGCTGGATAAAGGAAAAGCGCTATTAGCAGACTTGCCTTTTAACTACTATGCTGCAGGGTGGGGACAGACTATCGCAATTGAAAATAAAGATTTTGCAAATTGGATCCCCAGTCAAATGCCCGTTATGATTATCGGAGCAAGTGAAGATTGCGTGACGCCATTCGAAATATTCCAAAATGATGATCGCTTCAAAAAAGACAACATTCAACTGTTTGAAATCAAAGACGCCGGACACTTTCCATGGGTAGAAAAACCTGAAGAAATCAAATCTTTGTTTAGGCAGTATATCGCTCGGGTAGAAGCTTAAGGAAAGGCCTGGCCAAATTGACAGTGCCTTGCTTTTCGTCACCTGCCATTCTAACTTAGAAGAAACAGAGTTGGTAAAGGATGCGCCAGGTGAAGAATAAATCGTTTAAAACAAAATGCGAAGATTGCTTGGAGTATCTAGTTTTTAACTCAAGGTGGATGCTGGTGCCATTTTTTATGGTATTAGTATTAGGCCTGGTTGCATACTTTGTTCATTACTGTCTATTTTTTCTTTCTTTCGTCAGCCAAATAACAACAATGGACTCAGGCGAAACACTAGTAGCATTATTGGGGCTGGTAGATAAGGTTCTAATTGCATCGTTGGTAATTATGGTCATAATTGGTGGGTATGAGAGTACTGTTTCAAAGCTCAATATTCAGGAAGAAGATAGAAAAGTATCATGGTTGGGCAAGCTAGATTCTACAGGCATTAAAGTTAAGCTTGCTTTAGCCATCGTGGCCATTTGTTCAGTTCATTTGCTTCGAATATTTATGAACATAGACGTTATTTTAACAGCGCACTCTAATGGCACCACTGAAATATTTTGGACAATAATGGTGCATATTACAGTTGTTCTTAGCGCAGTTTTAATGGCAACGATGGAAAACATCAACAAAAGAAACAATAAAGATCATTAAAGTCGATGACATGTCAGATAAAAACTATTTGAGTTTTTAAGGGTAAATAGATGCTAACTACGAATTTAGTGCTATTTTTCTTTGTTGCTATTGTGTTTTCTTTTTTGTGTTCATTGTGGGAGGCTGTGCTGTTAAGTATTACCCCTTCATATATGCAAGCAAAATATTCAGAAGGGAAAAAAATTGGAAAGACACTAAAAGCATTCAAGGAAAATATAGATCGTCCCCTGGCAGCAATATTGACTGTAAATACTATTGCTCATACTGTCGGTGCTATAGGGGTAGGAAAAGAAGCTGCTGCGATATGGGGGCAAAGTCACCCATTAATTACACAAGTGTTTGTTCCTATTTTAATGACTGCAGCAATACTCATTCTTTCTGAAATAATACCAAAGACGATTGGGGCAAATAATTGGAAGTTTTTTGCGCCTTTTACAGTCAAGAGTTTAAGTGTGTTAATGATCGTTTTGTCTCCTGTAATCCTCGTTTGTCAGATGGTTACTTTTGTCTTTAACACAGGGAAAAATAACAATATTTTTAGCCGAACAGATTTTTTGGCCATGGCTGAAATAGGCTCTCAGGAAGGAGCCTTGAGTGAGTCAGAGCACGCTTTTATACACAATATGCTGCATTTTAAGCAGTTTAAAGTCCAAGATGTAATGTGTCCAAGAGATAAAGTAATATCCGCAGAGAATATGATGCCAGCAAGAGAATTTTACGAAATGAAAGATCAGCTGCATTTTTCCAGGATTCCTTTAACAGAAAGTGGCGCAGAAGGACAAGTTGTCGGATATGTTCTTAAAAATGAGGTATTTGAGCATCTTTTAGACGAACATAAACAAAGGACTCTCAGTGATTTTAAAAGGCAAGTTGAGTTTGTTTTGCCTGACTGTGATATTTTTACTTTGTTTAATTTGTTTATTAAAAAAAGCCAACATATTGCCATTGTTATAAATAGTGAAAGAAAAATGATAGGTTTGATTACAATGGAAGATGTTATTGAAACCTTGCTTGGTAAAGATATTATTG
Source organism: Legionellales bacterium (assembly GCA_002708265.1). GTDB lineage: Bacteria > Pseudomonadota > Gammaproteobacteria > Berkiellales > Berkiellaceae. Next base: position 168,444 of record PANA01000001.1, read on the forward strand.
ATGAAGCAGATAAAAAAATGGTAAAATCTAATAAGTAATATAATAGTTCAGCTGTGGTTTTTAAAATGTCAAATAAGCATATATCAATAATAAAGATAAAATCGGATTCTGATCTTAATGCTTGCTTAGAGATACGAAAGCAAGTATTCATTATAGGGCAAGATGTGCCTGAAGCAGAAGAGGTCGATGGTTTAGATAATCAAGCGCTGCATTTTCTGCTTCGATATGAAAACACGCCTGCAGGGACGGCCCGGGTTCGCTTAATGGAGGGGAGCATTGCCAAAGTTGAGCGTGTTGCCATATTAGAACAGTTTCAAGGAAAAAAACTGGGGCGTGAGTTGATGCAGTTTATTATTTCCGATCTAAAAACTTACGCAGAAGTGCAAATAGTAACGTTAGGCTCTCAAGTTCATGCCGCTCCTTTTTATGAAAAATTAGGATTTGTTGCAAAGGGGGATGAGTATATGGATGCCAATATTCCGCACCGGAAAATGTGGATGGATTTGAGATAGTTGATAGATTTCTATATAAGACCTTTTGCTTTTTTGCTTAAAGCAAAAGGCCATTCTGATATAGAGGATTAATTCGAGGTGTTGTCAGAGAAAAACTGTTCTCTGGTCATTTGATTATAATCATTTTTATCAATAAAGTCGTTGATAGCGTTTATTAGACTAGGATTGTTTGAATTTATAGAGAACACAATATTCTCAGGTGAGCCTTCAACAAAATCATGAACAGCAATGGTGGCATATTTTTCAGTTATCATAGGTTCAAAATCAAAATGTCCCTCTGCAACAGCATCGACCTCATGATTTTCTAACATTTCACGTGCTTTCTGAAATGAGTCAGTGGGGACTAACTGCGTGCTTTCTTCTTTACGTCGGCTTAAGTTTTCACGCTCAATAGTGCCACCCAAGAATGCAATTTTCTTACCCGCTAAATCTTCAAAGTCATGAATCGTATTGGCATCTTCGCGACGAATTAATAAAGAACGTCTAACTTGAGTGTAAGGTTTACTCCAAACATGGTTGGGACCTTCTCTTTGAATCGTCGGGGTGATGTTATGTGCAGCGATGTCTACTTCTTGATTGGCCGGAAGTAGCCAGCAATCGCTAAAATCTTCTGTTTTAACAATTTTCAAAACCAAATTATGTTCTTTAGCAAATTTAGTTAGGTAGTGCTCGTTCCAGTGCTGAGGGCGACCTGGTGTCAAAACACCAATAGTTAAAGTGCCTGGCTCAAGTGTTTTAATAGGGGCAGCAAGTTCTTGTTGAAGTTTAGCGATATATAAAATACCAATAATCACCGCGCCTGCTAATAAAAGTTTTAATATTTTCATTGATTTACTCTTGAGAAAAAAAAGAATAGGGGATTCATGAAGTATTTTAGCTTACTTTTATTAGGAGGCCAAAAAACAATCGGTTTTCTTAGAAAAGTTACTTTGGGATCGCAGTTTTTATAAATCCCAAAATAGTGTTTATACAATTATAATGCCGTTTACAAACTAACGACCTGCAAGCAGTTCTTGTCTACTATTCACTGGCCAAGTGTGGTAAAAAAATTGTCCTTCATTTGTATTTAAGAGTAATAAGTTATGCTAAAGACTGAAGGAACAGAACATAAGAAGCCAGGGATGCTGGCATTGGCATGGAATCGACTGGGATTATATTTTCGTCCTATCACCTTGGTACCTGGGGTTTTAACAGCAAGTTTTATTTATGCGGTCATGTCGCTGTTTCGTCAACGACCAATGGTGGGGGCGCTAGTTTTATACATGGCTCACCGATTGCATTTTGCTTATGCGCACCACCCTCAACTGTATCGAGCGTTGCATAGAAGCTTGTTCAATATGGCTAAACACATTCCGGCGATTGGCGAATTACTTGAAGATCAACTGGGCCCAATTATTAAAGGCTTAGAGGATGATAATTTTGCGCCGCTTGAAGAGGGTAACTTTAGGTTCTTAACCTTGCCTGAGCAGGGTATTTCAGAAGAAAGAATCTTAGCTGAGCTGGATGCTATAGCTGAAATTGCAGGAGGCGAGAATGCTCGGCAGAAGCTGTCAGGTGCCATCTACACAGGAAAGACAGACTTTCATTCAGAAATTAATAAAAGGCTGTTGGGAATAAATGTAATGCATAAGCATTTATGGCCGCGCTTGGTCGATGCTGAAAACCAATCCGTTGCTATGTGTCTTAAACTCTATAACGCACCCGCAGAAGCTTGGGGAAAGACAACGGCGGGGGGGTCCTTAAGTATCTATGAGGCGCTATCGGCATATGCCAATCAGGCAAAAGCGTCTTTTAACACAGCGCCACATATTGTCCTGTCAGATAGAGCACACTCTTCTTTTAAAAAAGCTGCTAAGCAACTGGGTATGAGTTATACAGAAGTGCCGGTTAATCCCCTCACTTATCAAGTGGATTTGAAAAAAATGCGGGCTGCGATTCAGCCGAGTACGGTGCTTTTGGTAGCATCTGCGCCAGCATTTCCAGAGGGGATTATGGATGATATTGAAGCAGTTTCAACGATGGCCCTTGAGCAAGGAATTGGCTGTCATATGGATGCATGCTTGGGTGGAGGGCTGCTGCCATTTGCTCAAAAAGTAGGATTGGACTTACCGGCATGTAGTTTTGAATTGCCTGGTGTTACCAGTATTTCAGCGGATTTGCATAAATTTTTTGAAGCGCCTAAAGGACATTCGCTCGTCATGTTTAGGGATGAGGAACTTGCTGCGCATGGTATTTATACCGATCTGCAATCAAAAATGGGGATGTATGGTACGGCAGGGATTGAAGGCTCGCGTCCGCCTAGAGTGGCCGGTTGGGCAGTGCTTTTATCCATGGGGGTAGAAGGGTACGCGGAAAACCTTAGAGGCATGATGGAAATTAAAAACACGATTGTTAGGGCCATAGAAGGGAATGAAATCCCAGGACTGGTAATTTGTGGCAAGCCACTGTTGCCTATCTTTGCACTCAAATCAATAGACCCTGATTTGGACATCTTTTTGGTTGCCAGTCATATGAAGTCTGAGTACGGGTGGTCTTTACATGCGTTGCCGGAACCGGCTGTTCACTTATGTGTGACGCCAAGACATCTGCTAACCCCAGGGACTGCAGACATTTTCCTTAAAAACTTGGAAGCATCTGTGGCATATGCAAAAGAGAATAAAGGACTTGAGCCCGCGGCTTCATTAAAAATGTATGACACTTTTAAACATGAAGTGCCTGATGCTGTTGCAGACCCTGTTTTGCAAGATGTGGGAGAAGCATATTTCCTTATCGAAGGAAGTGCCGAAAGACGACGCACGGATAGAAAAATGAAAAGGGCATAATAATATAAGACAGCCACTGAAAGAAACTTTGATAGTTTGAGTAGGTGGCCTATAATTCCAACGGTTTTTGGTAATGGCTGCTAGCAGTTCTTAACATAATAGAGAGTACATAATGGATAATTTCAAAAATGTGTTGCGTGTGGCGAGTTATCAAGGTCCAATCGTTGAAAAAGAACCTGAGACAAACTTGGCAAAGACGTTTGAGGTGCTCAAAGAAGCCCATAATCTAAAGATAGATATATTATGTATGCCAGAGTCTTATGTGCATGGCTACTTAGATAGTGAGGCAGAAGCCAGAAAGTATTCGGTAAACTTGCAATCAGACACCTTCAAAGAGTGGTGTCATCGATTTAAAGCATTTTCTCCAACAATGATCTTGGGGCTAAATGAGTTAGAAAATGACAAAATTTATAATACTGCGGTCGTAATTGAAAATGGTGAGTGTATTGGAAAATACCGAAAGGCTTATACTTACCCCCCTTACGATTACTACTCCCTTGGGAATGAATTCCCTATTTTTGAGAAAAAGGGAGTTAAATACAGCATCATCATTTGCTTGGATTCAGCTTTTCGAGAGCCGGCACTTATTTCAGCGTTAAAGGGTGCCAGAGTTTTGTTTTGCCCGATGTTTAATAGAGTAAACAAAGATGTGGCTATTATTAACTATCTCAACCGAAAAAGTCACTTTATCAGCCGGGCGTTTGATAACCATTGCTGGGTGGTGTCTAGTGATATCACTTGGGGAGAGGAAAGCGATATGGAGGTTGGGCAAGGCTTCTCTACAGTTGTAGATAGTGAGGGTCAAGTCGTGGCCCAAGCACAACCATTTACTGAGATGATGCTATCCTATGACATCCCGATTGCCAAGTTAGAACAGGTCAAAAAATGGCGTCTGCTTGGAAATCCAGATTTGTTTTCTCAAGTTGAAGAGCAGTACGCGATTGCTATTCAGAACATAGAAGAGAAAGCTACGTAAAACATTCTTGCATTTAGCCGCTCTGCACCTTTGTGCCAATCGACTATTCTTAATGTATGGATATTTTGAACATAGACTGGATTTGTTATGAACTTCAAAATTAAGCATCTCAAAGAAGTTAAAGCGGTCATTCCAACCTTAAGCGAGTGGCATATTGATGGCTGGGGAGATGAATATAATATTTCATCCCGAGACCAAGTAAAAGGGTGGATGCTAGCAGGCGTGACATCTTTAGAAATTCCTCGAACATTTGTTGCTCTCGATGGAGAGAAACCGATAGGGATGATAAGTTTAGAGCAAGAGGATGGTTTGCTGACCACAGAAACCCCTTGGTTATCTTCTCTTTATGTGGCAAAGGAGTATAGAAAAAAAGGGATAGGGGAAGTGTTAGTAAAACATATTCTTGATTATGCAAAGTCTATGCCATACAAAACAGTATATTTGCTCACATTTCATGACGCATTAGTTGTCTGGTACACCCAGCAAGGTTGGTACACTCTCAGAGAAGATGTCATCAATGGGAACAAATGTACGGTGATGTGTTTTGATATATAAAATTTAGAAGGGTTGTTTAAGGTCAGGACTAAAATATCAAAATAGAAGTTTTTAGGCTTCTGATAATGACAAAGAAGTAAAGCACTCAATAACTTAGTTTGGCCTTAAAAAGGCCAAACTAAATTCTTTTTTACATAATCCTAGTGCTGGATATGATCTGAAAGCCATTTCTCATGGGCATCAAAATGAGCGACGCCTTTCTTAAATAAAGTATGGCTGCTTTTATCATTTTCCTCAAAGGTCTTCATTTGTTCACATGCTTTTTTAGATGCTTTCTCAACAGAGATCAATGCCCTTAAAACAGACTTGTCATCTATGAGCTTAGCCAAAGCTATTCGGCCAATTGATAGCATTTGCTTACCACTGGGCCCTGTTTCAAAAGTGAAGTGATGTTTTTGCATAAACCCTTCAAGCTTTTTAACAAACTCTTGATGCTCTTTGATGTGATCTTCTATGGTTTCTTTGTATTCTTTTTCTTGAATTCGATTTCTGGCAGCCTGATAAGATTCAATGGCATCGTACTCGACTGCTAATAGGTGTCGAACTGCGTCAGAAAATTTGTTTTGTGTTCCAGGAAGATAAGACATAGTGTATTTCTCCTACTTTTCGATTGGTACTATTGAGTGGCGCATGATTTTTTATCAGAAGCCTGAGAAATCAAACGCCATTTTTTCTCTATTTCTTTATCTAATTCATCCGGCCAGTTGTTTTTATCAAATCCCTCTACGTCTTTTAGTATCGTTTCATCCACATCAAGACAAACCTGCTTTTTGTGCTGGTCAATTTTAAGCAAGTTCCAAGGGACAGAAAAATATTTATCTCCTACCCCAAGAATCCCTCCAAATGAAACGACGACATATTCAACCGTTCCCTTCTTTGTGTTAATCATCAAGTCTTTAACTTTGCCAATTTTATCTCCTGATTGATTGTAAATCGTATCAGAATCTATGCTTTTAGAAGATAATGTTTTTCGAGTCGTCATAAATCACCTCTGTAGTAAAGTGGGATAAAAAGATTAAAAATAATGGGAGGCTTTTTTAAAGGCCTCTAGATTCTCGGCGATAACGAATCATGAAAAGCAACATAAAGAATGGAAGAAAAACAATTGAAGGTGAGAACGGTTTTATTATTCATGGCAGTTGTCTCCATGTGTTTAGTTCTGGTTTGAGTCTACGCTTTATTATGTAATTGTCAAATACACGCTCAAAAAAAATTAGAAAGTTTCTGAAAAAGAAAAATATTATTTTTGGGTTTAAAAAACTGTGTGAGAAGGTTGACGGCCTTTAAAATGCTAAAGTATGAGCTTCTAATTTATCTCTTAGGGCGAGAACTATAGCGTGTTCCCCAATGCAGAAGTTCATTGTATTGCTTTCCCTTGTCATATAAATAGTCTATTTAACCGCTCTTTAATATAAAACATTCGGCATCTGGACGTTGTTTTTCTGTGGGACATTATTAGCAAATAAATAGTGACACTTGGCCTGAACAGTTGAGCATTGTAAGTGTAGCTAGAAACTATTACTTTAGCAGCTGGCTCCCCGACGATGAGATTACTATGGTTCTATTATCAATGAACCAAGGGCAATAAAGGCGTTGTTCGTCCTAAGGAGCTCTGTGTTGAACTTGGAAAGGGGATGATAAGCATGTATTGGTAAATGCTTTAGTTTATTAAGATAGGAACGGAAGCTGACTGATAGGTCTTTCAACTAATTTATAGAATTACAGTTAGAAATGGTGGCCAGAGACAGAATCGAACTGTCGACACAGGGATTTTCAGTCCCTTGCTCTACCAACTGAGCTATCTGGCCAGAAGAGAACACAATTAAACGGATTTTTGGTCAATCTGTCAACTGAGCCTGTTAACTTACGTTTGAGGACTATCCTCATCTGAGAAGAAAAACTTTTCCATTTCTGCTTCTAAGAATGCTCTGGCTTTTGGATCGTGCAGCATTAGTCGGTTTTCATTGATTAAAATCGTCTGCTGAGCAACCCACATTTTCCAAGCTTCCTGACTAATTTCTTTGGCAATTCTCTCCCCCAGAGGGCCTGGGTATGGAGCAACTTCGAGTCCCGGGGCGTTTTTCTTAAGTTTTACACAGTACACTTCAGGCATTGTAATTCCTCTAAATCGTTTAGGCTGCGCTGTATGGGTGCAGGAAGCCCCAAAGAAAGGCGTTTTTTCAATGGAATCCACTCACCATTTTCAGTTGGGCACTCATCTATGCTAGACATTGTAATCAAGCCTAGTTGATAGTCCAAGTGATAGTGCGTAAAAGTGTGACGCCGACTGAGTTGAGCTTCACATTGGTCTGGCAAGAGAGGATACTCTGGCAGACACCACAGTCCGCCCCAAATGCCCTGGCTCGGGCGTTTTTCTAGCCACAGATAATCATCTGGAGCTAAGTAGACAACAAAGCCAGCAGTTTTAGTTGGCTTTTGTTTTTTGGGGCGCTTTTGCGGCAAATCCGCCACCTTGTTTTGTGCAAAAGCAAGGCAAAGACTTTGGACTGGACACTCTGAGCACAAAGGTCGTGAGCGAGTGCATACAGTTGCGCCTAAATCCATAATGGCTTGGGTATAGTTTGCAGCCTCATTGAGCGGTGTGAAGCTGTCAGCTAGCGACCAGAGTGTTGCTTGAGAAGTGGAGGCATCAATAGGATCGCCAAACGCTGTCACACGAGATAACACGCGCTTAACATTCCCGTCTAAAATTGGGGCGCGCTGATTCAAACTTTGAGCAATGATTGCTGCAGCGGTTGATTGTCCGACGCCAGGCAATGCTGACCACTCGTCAACGGTTTTAGGGAAGTGTCCATTTTGAGCGATGGTTTTAGCGGCTTTATGCAGATTTCGAGCTCTTGCGTAATAGCCCAGACCTGCCCACAAGGCTAAGACGTCATCTTCATCAGCTTTTGCAAGGGCTTCAACCGAGTCAAACTTTTTGATAAAGCGTTCAAAGTAAGGAATGACCGTCACTACCTGGGTTTGTTGTAGCATAATTTCAGATAGCCAGACACGATAGGGTGTTCTAGGATGCTGCCAGGGTAGCGAATGCCGCCCATGTGCTTGATGCCACTGCAGCAGGCTGTCTGAAAAAGCAGCGCTATCCACGGGATTAGCGAAACAGTCCGTTGGCTTTATCGAAGAGGTTTTCAAACTCTTCGATGGGGCTTTTTTTGGGCTCATTTTGTTCAGTCGTTGAATTCTCAGCAGGCAGTTTACCACCTTTGTTTAATTGCTCAAAAAGCCCCCTTTTAAATTGCTTTTTGAGCAAGGCTTTGAGGTAGGCCTGTAGATCGGGTTCAACTTTTATGTGCTCAGGTTTGCCGTAGAGACGAATTGCTAAGGGTAAGTCTTTGCTGATTTTAGGGGCTTGAGCCGCAAAAGTATACTCAAGGCGAGATTGATTAAAATCATTGGCATTCAGCTGTAATGAGCCTCGCCCTTCTGCGGTATAAGCCTCGGCGGTTAATTTTAAGTCTTTATTGGTTAACACACCATCAGCCATGGATACTGAGCCGGTTAGTGTGTCAAACAAAGTTTCATCCCCAACACCCGTATTGTCTTTTTGGTTCATTAAAGCGGTAAAGAGTTTCTGCAAGTCAAAACCGATGAGGCTGCCTTTTTCAGCCTCAAAGACCAGAGTTCCATTAATAGACTTTAGGCTGGCTTCTGGGTCTTTAAGCTGCTCTCCACTGAAGTCCATTTCTACCCCTGCGGTTCCAGATAATATTGAGGCAGGGAGTAGGGCCTGAGTGAGGGCTTCAGTGTTCACATCTTTCAGTGTGCCAGTAGCATGCCAGCTGAGTGCATTATTTGCCTCTAAAATCACTTGGGCAGCTAATGCGCCTTCATATACTGTGGCAGTGATGGGAAGAATGCGTATTTTTCCATCCTGTGAGGCAACGGTTGCTTTGACTGATTCTATAGAAAGTTTTTGCCAAGTTAATTTAGGTGAGTCAAAACACCCCTTGGCCACCAGGCCAGACTTTCCTTGCATTATTGCGAGCTGAGCAGATACCGGGTTATCAAATAGCGTGCCTTCTAAATGGTTTAGTTCGAACTGCGTATTAGCAAGATCCATTTCAAGGTCGAAATTTATGCTGGTCTGATTGCTCACGTTAGTTGTTTGTGAAAATTGGGTCACGCCATTAAGAGAAAAACCGGATAAGGCATATTGCTGCTGAGAAGGATACAAGGCGGTGTAACCATCAAAATTTAGGACGCCAGTTAAGTCTGGGGTCATAAAGTTGGTTTTTCCTCGCAGATAAAAAGGCGCGTCAAATTGGATATCTTTACCAAAGAGAGCCAAATCATTCATTTGGTATTCTGTGTTTAAAAAGTGATCGGAATACTGAATAGAAACGCCTTCAATATCGAGACCTGAAATAGATAAGGCGAGTGGTGAACGGGCTGCGGGCTTTGCGGTGGATACAACCATCACGTAAGGAGCTGCTAAAGAGGTATGAGTTGGGGTGGGTTTTCCAAACCCTTGCCAGTTTACTTCTCCTGTGGCTGAGCGCTCCAGAAACACTTGCCCTTGCTTTAATTCCAGTGTGCCTAAGGCAACTTGGCCAAATATGAGACGCGACAGACGCAGCTCTAAAGCGGCAGATTCCAGTTGGGCAAAAGGTTTATTAGCAAAACCAGGGGCGTTACCGAGAGTGATTTTCTTAGCTTGTAGCCCAAAGGTCGGAAAGAAGCGCCAGTGAATGTCGCCTTCAATGGCAAAGGTGCGGCCGGTATGCTGATGGACAGATTTTGCGATCTCATCTTTGAAGTCATTCGGATCGATAACCGTCATCAGGACGATCATTGCTACTAGTAATATAACCACTACTATCGATGCGGCAACCAAAAGCAAACGCAAAAGCTTATTCATTGAACTGTCCATGTTGCATTTAACTTTGATATGTTAACAACTGCGGACAAGCCAAGCTAGGCTTGTCTGTAGCAGTACGGGTTAGGCGAGCGTTCTATTGAGCTTGGGACGAGTCAATTCAGAAGGTAAATCCTCTTGGACTAACGCTTCTCGGTGTTTTTGATTATACGTTTCAGCTTTTTGTAGCCGCTCATAAGCTCGATGGGTCTGGGCAATGGACTGGATTACTCCAAAAGGCCTTAGCCGGATAGGAGGCATCTCAGCAAGCAAGCCGGACGCTTGATTAATCGCTTTACTTAGGCTCGAAACTAAAAGATCTTTCTGGTCTAGAGTTGTTCGGATATCTTCTCGAGGATATACATTTGAGAAGCTTTGTCCCTGCACCTGGTGAGAGTATTCTTCTTGATTTGATTCATTACTTAGCTCAAGAAGGCGCTCTTTTTCCAGTTTATGTTCAAGTGATACTGCGGCCCGGCCAATTCGATGAATCTTTAGGGATGGAGCATAACGCAGTAACTGTGCACTTTTGAGCTGTATTCTCATGTATGCACCTTTAACATCTTGGTTTAGTTCAAGCATTGTCCCGCCTTAAAAGTAATAAAGATAACTAATTTTAACAAAATCCATTTTTTTGTACAAGTTTTCTATTACCATATATCCCCATGATGAGAAGTATCCGCTCCTTTGTACCTCGGCAGGGCCGAATGACTATTGCCCAAAAGTCAGCTTTTGATGCACATGCACGCATGTATCTTTTATCGGTGCCGATGATTTATGCTGATCCTTTCTTGGTGGACAAACCATTGGTTTTGGATATTAGCTTTGGGATGGGGGATGCCTTGTGGCAGATGGCCCAAGCACATCCGGAGTATCATTTCCTTGGCGCTGAGGTGCACCGACCCGGTATTGGAGCTCTGTTTAGACAAGTCGAAACCCTAGGCCTAACGAATGTTAGAGTCATTGAAGGGGATGTGAATGACTTCTTGGCGGGAATCAAGCATCCTTTGCTGCATCGCGTTAATATTTACTTCCCGGACCCATGGCAAAAAAAGCGTCATCATAAGCGTCGCTTAATACAGACAGGGTTTGTAGACAAACTATCTTCTTTAATGGTGGCTCACGGGACTCTGCATATTGCTACCGATTGGGCAGATTACGCAGAGCATATCCAGTCAGTCATGTCCGAAAGAGAAGACTTCTCTCCACTTCTCAATGATGCAGTTATCCGACCTGAAACCAAGTTTGAACGTCGTGGTAAACGGTTGGGACATAAGATTACTGATTTTCGTTACCAACACCTAAAGACTAAATAGCATCGTATCAGCTACACTTTCTAATATCCCCGGGAAAATAAGTAACTTGGCGTCAGTGTAATGCTTCTATCAGGCCTAACTTTTGAAATGATGACAATTTTTTCGTTAATTCTATTAACGGCGATTTTATTTGTTTCGGAAGTGGTGCGTATCGATATTGTTGCCAGCTGTATTTTGCTGCTTTTGGGGATGACCAATTTGGTGCCCAAAGCGCAATTGTTTTCAGGTTTTTCCTCAGATGCAGTGATTTCTCTTATTGGTGTCATGATTGTTGGGGCTGGGCTTGAAAAAAGTGGGATCATGCTCACCGTCGCACGCTGGATTGCAGTGTTAGGGGGCGATAGCGAGAAACGCATTCGTCTACTTTTGATGGGCTTTGGAGGCATCTTAGCAGGGATTTTGCGAAGCGTTGGCTCAGTTGCTCTTTTTCTACCAGTTGTAACTCGTATTTCTAGACGCACCGGCCTATCAAAAGCTCAGTTTTTAATGCCATTGGGTTACTGCGCTATTTTAGGGAGCACCCTGACCATGGTAGGGACAGGGCCACTGATAATTTTGAATAGTGTGTTGGAGGTGCATTGGCGAGATATTATGGATACGCCAATAGAGCCTTTTGGCTTATTAGATGTTTTGCCAGTGGGCGTTGTTATGCTGATCGTCGGCATACTCTACTTTGGCTTATTCAGTCGCTTTTTCCTACCTAAAGTGAATGAAAAACCCTTTACGCCTGGTAGTAACACCGAACACTTTGTTAAAACCTACGATGTCGGAGGGGGCGCTTATGAGTTGCGTGTTTTATCTAATAGCCCGCTGGTCGGAATGGAGCTGCGAGACGTAGAGGATATTTTAGACCCCTCGATAGCCGTTGTAGGATTAAAAATTGGAAACCAGTATTGGATGCCGCCGCTGCGTGTAGATGTCATTCAATCCGGTATGGTCATTGCCGTGTTAGGGAATCGAGAACTCATTAATGACTTTGCACAAGCGCAAGGGCTCCGTCTTTCAAGCTGTCTTTCTGCCTTTATTGAGCGTTTAAATCCTGCTGTCTCAGGCCTGTGTGAGGTGGTGTTACCCCCTGGCTCTGATTTGATAGGAGAAGATTTCAGTACTTTGCATATGCGTAGAGAGCATGGCGTTCAAGTATTAGCAATAAATAGAGCCGGTAAAACCTACCGACAAGATGAGCTTAGCTCTTTAACCTTAAAGCCTGGCGACACTTTGGGTATTTTTTGTGAGTGGGAAAGAATCATTGCCCTAGAAAAAGATCCTGATTTCGTGGTCGTTACGTCAGATTTTCCTCATGAATCATATCGACGTGATAAAGCAATCCCCGCATTAACGTGTTCTGTGCTAGGGATAGCGCTAGTGCTCGCCGGGGTTTTAGCATTGCCAATTGGACTTTTATTGTCAGTGATGGGCATGGTATTTACAAAGGTACTGACGATTGATGAGGCTTATGCTGCGGTCAGCTGGCGGACGGTATTTTTATTTGCGGGTATGCTGCCGCTTGGGATAGCCATGCAAGAAACCGGAGCAGATGCGTGGCTGATTAGTAAGTTAATGAATGGCATAGATGGTTTGTCTGTTACGGCTATACTGGCCATTATTGCTGTGTTCACTAGTGTCTTAACTTTATTCTTGTCCAACGTTGGAGTGACTGTTTTACTGATTCCACTGGCGTTAAAGCTGGCGTTGTATGTTGGAGGGGATCCGCGACTATTTGTGCTAACAGTTGCCATTGCGGCTTCAAACTCTTTTATCATTCCAACGCATCAAGCCAATGCCTTAATAGTTGGTCCGGGCCACTATAGCTCTAAAGATTTTTTACGAGCGGGCATTGGAATGACACTGCTGTACCTTTTGGTGATTTTGCTGGTCGTGCCTTATATCGTTTGAGTCTATGAAGGATTGCGTTTGGTAGCGGTAATTTTAATTTCCGTATCAGGCTTCACTTCTGCAAAAGGTGCATCAGGTTTTTTGTGACTTAATTTCAGCTTGTCTTTTTCAAGAGTCACATACTGATCGCCAACTTTGATATATCGGTTCGAAAACTCATGTGCTTGATTGTAGTCTTTATAATATTTGTTTAAAGCCTTCAGCAGACTAGATGAAAATTTAGGGCTAGCATCAAACTGTATATCAACACCAGCATCATAGCTTGCAAATGCCATAACCACAGCATCTTTAGCAAGCGCGTCTCTTGAGTTTTGGTCAGAGCGTGATCGAGGAACAAATCCGTTTTCAGTAGAGGACATACTTTTGATGGTGAGTCCACTGCCCGTGAATTCGCGCTCTTCACCTGTTGCGTTGGTCACCTCTTTTGGTTTATTCATGGTAATCGCCGTATAGTGCTTAGTACCAATCAGGCGGCGACTTTGACGACCAATAATAATTGGAGCTGACGGATCTTCCGAGGAACTTTCTGCATGAAAAGTTGCGACCTTTCTTTGAGATAAATGAAAATTATTATATTTATTGACACCCTGCAGTACTTGTTGAAACTTTATGGGGTTTTCAGCTTTCAATGATAAGTGAGTGCACTCATCGACCCCGACTGACGAGACTCGTTGGCGCGATATAGCGGATTCTCTTGGAGGAAGCGCTGGAGCTCTTACCACGGTTTCTGGGGAAGTAGAGGGTGGGGGAGTGGTCATTGCCAAATCCTGCTCTCGAGGCGTTACGTGATCGGTGGTCGCCGAAGTAAACCTGTCAACGAGGGACGTAGAGACATGGTGAGGGGTTGGTTTTACTGTCACTGATGGTGATGTTATTACAGGTTCATCAAATTGTGGTCGTCTTATGTGGCCAGATTCATGACAGCGCTTTAGCTCATTAATACACTCAGTGGCGCCTAAGGGAGTTAAAACCTCCGTAGCGGCTTCTAATTGAGGCTTACTGCGACTAAGCATCTCAGATAGATTTTTGGCATGGACCCGATGGCTAGGAAATTGCATTAAATCTGTCAGTTGGTAATAGCCGTGGCTTTGGTGAGCGTTACCTAGCTGAGCCTTTGAAAGTCCCTCTGGGGGGACACCAAAAATTTCAGAAGGGTGTAGATTATCCCAGATATCTTTATTTTTGGGCTTCTTAAGCATCGCCTCGGTTAAATCTATTAAAACCATGACACCAGATTGGTTCGCTTTATAAGCATAGATTTTCCAACCCATATGCGCTGCCATCAAGGTGCGTTGCTCGATTAGAGAACGAGTCGAAGCGTGAGTTTTTCCTGTAATTGTGGGAAATTTATTTCTTAAAAATAACAAATCTTTTTCAGATTGATCTTTAGATAAAATTTCCCATTGGTTGTAAACTGAAAGGGCCACGGGTTGGTCCGCATAACCCACTGCGTCCGTTTTTAAAAGCACTGGCCGGCCTTCTTTATCTAATCGATATTTTCTAAGCTCATAGTCATATGAGGTAACATGATTATATTTATCATTTTCCCAATTGCGCATCAGTTTTTTTCGGTATCGATTGGATATTATTCGACCAATCCATAAACCGCCGGCATCGAATTTTTTAAGTTCACGCTGAGGGTATGTCCAACCGCTGCTTTTAAGTGTTTTAACACCAAAACAGCGCATTTCACCAGCAGACTTAACACGCTTTGAATCTTCTTTTGAAGTTACAACAAACAATGATACTGCATGGATGCCTTTATTCCCTGGAATTTTTCGTTGGCCAAGAGAAATTCTTTCACTGATAGTGGTAATTTCCTCATCGTCCAAAGAGGCACTCGAATCCTGTCGAGAGAGTTCTTCTCCCTTGCCTTTGACCGCCGCTCCTCGGGTTCGGGTAACCAGAGCTGCTGATTTGGTTTTGTACTCTGAAAAGGTTTGAGGACATATAAAGTTAGTGCCTTCTCCTGACAATATCGCTGCCTTAACCAGTAAGGACTTCAGCTGGTTTTTGCGTCCTGAATACGTTTTGTCGATTCCTTTAACACCAGCATAATCGCGATCGCAAGTATGCCGAGCTAACATTAATCGAACTTTCGATTGCTCTCGGTGGTCAGCGCCATCAACTCGAACATAGTATGATGTAAAGTCTCCTCTTTCGAGATTTTCGCCGGGCTCTACTTTAGTCCCCGATTCATCAATGTCTCTGAAATCCCCTCGAACCAGTGCGTTATGGATTCTTGAAACAGTTGATAATGAAATATGTGTTTTCCCAGTTGCCGACCCGCCTGGAATTTGGATGTTAACGCGGCCCTTCGGCTTAACATCAGACTGAACGGCCAGCGTTGACTCAAGCAGAAGTGATAATCTATATAAAGGATCGTTGGCTTCTTCTTCTAAAGCCTGTTGATACATTCTAACACCAGCTTTCCCACCTAAAACATGCTCGGTTTGGGCAATGGAAAGATTGGGATCGTACATATGTAATGCTGATACCCAGGCATCTTCTACAAGATTCTGTTCCAGAAAAGTGACGACACTTTCTTTTCTTGAGAGTGGGTGAGCACCTGGAGCAGATGAAGCAGCGTTTTTCAGCAGCTTCAAACGTGTTGTAAAGTCCATGCGCTCCCACTGGTCACTTAAACGTTTTAAGAAGGAAGCATCGATAGGGTTTTCAGCAAGCTTTCTATCAATCTCAGCAGTGGTTATAGACCCTTTTAAAATTTCGTGGGCTAGCTCTTTTGGAACTTTACCATTTTTCCAAGAGCGTGGGTCTAAGAGTGGTAATTGGGCAAGCGCTTTCAGGGCATCCTTTCTGTTGTGCCTTTCGCTTGAAGAAGGACTCGCATTGGGTGATTTTCGGATAAGATTGATAAATTTATCTTTACTAGCAGTATAGCCATCAGTTTGTGTGTATGGAACCCGATCTTTGTCAGGAAGTGCCATATGCTCAGCAAACTTATTCCTGAAATAGTGTGGATCGCTCTCTAGTTTTTGCAAATCCTCTTCAGCAGCGGCAAGCTGAGCTTTTTTTGTAGCGGCTTCGAATTTAAGTCCGGGATGTGAACCAGTCATATCATTTTCAATGTCTGATATTATTTCTTGAAGTCGTTCTCTTTCAGCTTCTTTTAAACCAAGAACGGTTTTTCCTTTTTTTGTTCTTGATTCATACCCTTTACGTTTCCCTTTTATCCATAGTTCAGCTGCTTGTCTTGAGTTAAATATCTTTTCTGCTATAGCAACAGCACGATCTTCTGGGGACTGATCGAAGGAGGCTTCTGTCGGTACAACATGTGGAGATAAACGCTCGTCCTGCATAAGACCTGGTCGGTCATCAATACTAAACTTAATGCAACTAACGCTATCTTTAACGGCTTCAGTAGCAAGGCTTGCTTTATACGAGTCTTTTAGCTCGGCTCTAAAAGTGGCAAGCGCATCAGTCGCCAGTTGACTGGCAAATCCAGCCCCTCTACAGCTGATCGCTAACTGCTCTGCCGCTAAATATTTAGGAGGGTCCCCTATTTTATCTAGCAGCGTTTTGGCATAGACAGACAACGCAATTTTTCTCATGCTTTCAGGCAAAGGTACCCCAGCCCGTAGTCCTTGAGACCCAGCTATGTAGTGCATTAAAAAGTGAAACCCTTTTCCAGTAGGGTCCAGGTACGCAATGACTGATTCGTTAAATATAGACTCTTTATCAAATATAAGTGATTGTTTATCGCTCGTATACGTTTCTAAGAGAGAATGCTTATCTTCATCACTTTTGTGTTTTATGCTCTGAGTGACTGCTTTTGCAAAACATTGTTGATATATTTCTTCAAACGTCATGCTATTTAGACCAGCACCTGAAAAATGTGTAAGGCTTTTCGCTTTATCAAAAGCCGCGGAAACCATTGAGTCCATTTGCCTAGGAGAAGGGTGACGCGCTATGAACTCATTATAAGCAGGCGCAAGAAGTTTTTGATATTCCGCTTCACTTAACTCCCCTTCATGACTAAGTAGGCTTTGAACAGCCTTTTCATCCAGCATCTGTAGGTATTTTTTAAGATGAATAGTGGCTATGTTTTCTATGTGCCGCATTGCCTGTTCAGGAATGTCAATGTCATTTAAGCCTAGCTGATGACGAATCATTTCCTCAAGACGGTCTTGAGTAGCCTTTTCAAACTTGCTTATAGCTTTTCTCGGTACTCTCTTCCTAATAACACCACCACGATCTCTCTGCAAAGCGCCTTTTCCTGATAGGGCATCTGTGCGTGGTCTTTTAACCGTGGGGGGCGGTGGCTCAGGCGTATGATAGATAGAGTTATATTTATCTGATATTTCAGGATCGCTTCTGACCCCTGATAATACCGCCTGAAGTAAACTGTGACTAAGCTTTGTATTCTGAGAAAGGATATCTTCATAAGCGCTTTCATTCAAAGCTCTTATTTTTTCAAACTTACTCAGTGCACTTCTAATAAACGAATTTTTTATAAAATCTTCATCTTCTGGATTCAATGGATAGTTTACATCAAAGTTTTGACGTATGATTTTTATCAATTGAGAAGCGTGTTCGTGAAATAAGTCACTTGCTTTTTTAACAGCAGCAAGATGCGCCTGTTCGCTTTCAGGCGCATATCCTTCAAATTGATGCTCTGGTTTAACGTAATTCGGTACTGGCATTTCCCACCTAACGATTCACTAGTTTGCAGACGGGTCAATCGCCTGCGACAAATATACTTATTTATCGGTGATTGAGTGAGAATCTTTAATGGGCGATAGAGATAAGCGGATATCCAAAGGGCTTAATATTCAAGGGGTTAGAATATAAGCACTAGATCACCAGAAAAAAACGTGAGTATTAGCACGAAAAAAACTAGGCAAGGCGTTTTCTTATGCGTCTTTGGCGAACACGTAAACGCTTTAGTGTTTCTAGAAATTGGGCTTGTTCTTTGTCTCTAAAAGCGCTTGTTGGAATCCACAGATATTGACGGGAAGCCGTCATAACGATGTATCCATTTTTCAAATGTAATACCAGAGTCAGCTTTTTAATGGGGGTTTGTCCAGAAAATTCACCACATTGCCAGGTTAGATCCTGTGAGGAAATCCGAACCGTCAAGGGATGTTTCACTAGAGGATGGTTCTTTAGTCGCTTACCAATAAGCCAACGATTGAAGCGTACACGATAAAACACCCACAGTAATATTAATCCTATCATCGCATATTCATTTGCGCCCAAACCAACTTCATACGCTTTTAGAGCATAAACAGTTAAAAGAACATAACCCATTAAATTAAAAGATTGGATCATAAACCGCATAAAAGGTTTTTGTTCAATGAATAATACACAGGCTTCTTTAAGCGTTTCTAAGCGCGCAGTATATTGTAATACGATAGTCATTAGATAATCCTGTTAGCACGTCCACTCTGGGTGAGGTTCTATTCTTAGATGCTTTTCTGAAAATAGTTGTTTAACCGAGCGATGTGTATGAGCGCTGTCAAAGGCATCATAAGGGATCCAAACAAATCGTCCACATGGTGCAACAATAATGTACCCATTAGTTGGTTCTAGAACCATAGGGATATCCTGCCATTTGGCTTCGTCATCATGCAGCGCATCAGAATCACTTGAATACTTGATGCCGTCATCCGAAAAAACAACGTGAATAGGCTGGTTATGAATGGAATGACGCCGCATGTTTTTATGAATTAATGACTCATAAATGCGATAGCGTCCAAAAATAAAGGCTACTGCACATAGATGAATGAGGACAATATAGGCGTTTAAATCTGCGCTGGTATAGTAATACGGCAAAGAAACAGCAGTCCCTAGGGCGGCAACCACGGTTATCAACTTCCAGACGAAACTAGAAAGGTGATATTGAACATACAAAATAGCTGCTCGAGCCATTTGCAAACCATCTGAACGATACTGGATTTCAATCATCTTTTAAAAATAAGCTCACAACTGAGTCTGCTAATCGATAGCCACTATCGGTTAACTGAACCTTATCCCCGTGAATAGGGGCAACCCAACCATTGGCTTGAGCTTTAGCAAGTGTCGGTAACAAAGTCTCTCGCGATAATCCCGTTCGAGATTCATAATCCATTAGCGTAAAGCCCTCTTTCAAACGACATGCGCCCAACATAAACTCAAAAGGAATTTCTTCAGGAGCAACGACGGTTGTAGTGGCTTCGCAGTCTTCTAAATACGCTTTAGGGTGTCGCGGTTTCGTTGTTCGGTGCAATTGTCCTAAATCGGGTCGCGACAACTTACCATGCGCGCCAGCGCCAATACCAACATAATCACCAAAAGACCAATAACCGATATTATGGTAGCACGGTTTGTCTCGGTGATAAGCAGATATCTCATAGCGAGAAAATCCAGAAGCTGATAATTTTTCCAGTCCTGTCTCAAATATATCCGCCTGTAATCCTTCATCTGGCAAGTGTGGCGGTGGCTGGTGGTGAAAGGCGGTGTTGGGCTCTAAAGTAAGTTGGTACCAAGACAAATGACTGGTCTCTAAATCGATAGCGGTCTGGAGATCTAGCATCGCCTCACCAACGCTTTGGCCTGGTAAAGCAAACATGATGTCGCAGTTGATATTCGTGAATCCAGCTGCTTTTGCTTGCGCAAAGGCTTCAAGCGCGGCAGAACGATCGTGAATTCGCCCCAAGGTTTTCAGCTGGGCATTTGAAAAACTTTGAGCACCTATCGATATGCGATTAATACCAGCGTCACGAAAAGCGGCGAACTTACTTACTTCAGCCGAGCCGGGATTCGCTTCTAGAGTAATTTCAGCATCCGGTAATAATCCAACACGAGCTCGAATGCCTGCTAGTAAGGCTTCATAAAATGCACCGGAAAGCAGGCTAGGCGTTCCCCCACCAATAAAGATGGTACTAATCCGTCGCCCCCAAATAGCGGGGAGTGTATTCTCTAAATCCTTAAGAAGCTGCTCAAGGTATAACGTCTCTGGTATGGGAGCCCTTAATGGATGACTGTTAAAATCACAATATGGACACTTTTTTTCACACCAAGGGGTGTGAATGTAGAGCCCCAATGGAATATCTTGCCCAAAATTTAGGTTGCCGCGCGGCGCTCGAAAATTAAGCTTCATAACCCTTCAAAAAGCAGCAAATCTGCTAGCTGGGCTAACGCTTTTCCTCGATGAGACAGGCGGTTTTTATCTTCAGCCGATAGTTGGGCTGCCGTACAATGATGCGTTGGCACCCAAAAAATAGGATCGTAGCCAAATCCGTGATCACCTTCTGGACGACGAACGATGGCGCCTTCCCAGCGTGCTTGGCAGATCATCGGAATGGGGTCTTCTGGATGACGCACTAATACTAGGCAGCAATAAAAATAGGCCTCAGGATTTTCATCCGAACACGTTTTTAGCTGGTGCAAGAGGTGCTGAACGTTTTCTTTATCCGTAGCACCTTCTTTAGCATATCGCGCAGAGAAAACACCGGGGGCTCCCCCTAAGTAAGGAACCACTAAGCCAGAATCATCTGCGAGCGCAGGCTGGCCACTTTGTATTGCGGCATGGCGTGCCTTGATTAAGGCATTCTCAACAAAAGATAGGCCAGTTTCAGGTGGGGAAGTAATGGCAAGATGCGATTGTGCAATAAAGCGACGACCTGGCTGGTCAAGCACCGCTTTCATTTCGGTGAGCTTTCCTTCATTGCCGGTGGCTATCACAATATCCATTACAAAACCCCTATCATCATAAATAAACCAGTATCTTACTGGGGCTTGAGAGGATAAGGCAATCGGTCTGATTTACTATGCTCGTCGTCCTGCCGGCAGTCCATAGGAGCAGGCGCCTGACTTAGGCTTCTATGGGCCGCGTACATTGGTGACCATGCCTGTTGGGCCCTTAGATCAGCTGATTTTTCAGTCATGTGCTTAAGAGATAAGCAGGTTACTGGAAAGTCATCACTCGATAATCGATGTAAGGCCGTATTCGCAAGCTTCACTCTTTGTTCAGCAGGTAGAAGCTCTGTTTGCAGAACTGCTTTTAAACAAGCCGCCAGGAGCTTGTCTGCTTGTGAAATATAGTGGTTCTTTTTTTGTTTGACTGTCTCGAGAGTTGATAGCGCCTCTTGAACAGCTGCAAGTTGCTCTTCTTCAGAGTCATAAAATCTCCTGGGGAGCAATTCGGCGTCTTTAGCAGCAAGATTGTGGCGAAGGCAAAAACTGTCATGTAAGCAGGTCGCTGATAATGAGAGATGGTTGTTGTTATCAAGCAGTACCTCTTCTAAAAATCGAATGGTATTTGTTCGAAGGGTACCTTCCCATAAGATTCCCCCCAAATCAGAGGCAGGAGAACTAACGTAATAAAGAACTGCTTGGGTTCTTAGGGCAGCAGAAATCATTTCATTTGCCACGGACAATAGTGTTTGAGGATCAATTTCGGCACCTGAAAGAGACACTGAAAAAAGAGAGGGCTTCATCGTTCGAAGTAAAAAATTAAGATTGCTTAGTACGCTTGGTGCTTGTTTTTTGAGTAAAGCTTTAACTGTTCCAGCATAAACTGTGGTTTTTTTTTGAGCATAATTAATGAGCCAGTATGCACAGAAGGTTGAAAATATATTGGGACAATGGTTTGCCAGGCGTTCCAAGTAAGGAGCATAGTTAGAATTTTTAAACGTCAAATCAACAAGTATTCTGTCTAACTCTTGAGAAGCTAACGCTTCAGCACTATAACGGTGGAGATTTTGAAAAAAAGCGCGCAATTGCATGTCGCCGGCAGAGATTTCACCAGAGCGCATCTTTTGAATAAACGCGGCCAGTTCAGCTTCACTATGGAATAAAGGGCTCCCTTGTGGTTCAAAATCAGGTGTTAACATATCACGGACCTACTGCTTGGAATATAAATGGACCTTGATCATAATCAGCATCCGCTTAAATCACAACTAGAAGGAGGGCGACTAACCTAGCGTAAAACTAATGAGTCGTTAGCGTGGCATGCTTACCCGCCAACAATAGCAGAGTGCATCATGGGGTTCGCCAGCAAAATTAACGCTAACTGGAGACCAATCATGACTGGCAGAGGTGATAAATCAAGCCCCCCTAATGAGGGCAGCACTTTTTGCACTGGACGCAGTAGTGGCGCGATCATTCCGCTAAGGAAGGCAGCACCAGGATGGGTAGGGTTAGAGATAAACCAACTGAGCAAAACATATCCAATAAGGATATAAAAATATAAAGAAATCCAACATTTTAAAAGGTTTCCTGCCGCCCACATCCCCATACTCTCAGCAACTGGCAGATGGCCACTGAGTATCCAGCTGGTACAAGCAACTTCTAAAACAGATAGTGAACACACCAGTATCAAACTGGCCGTATCAAATCGACGCAGCGGAGGTAAAATACGGCGTAATGGAATCACCACTGGGCTGGTTGCTTTAATAATAAATTGAACGATTGGATTGTCCGCTGCAATAGAGGAAAAAGGCAGCATAAAGCGCATCACAATGAGGCTCATTAAAAAATCAAACAAAATCTGTGTGACAAAAAGTAGGGCTTGGGTCGTCGGGGTCATGATGCTTCTCCAGGGTTAGCGAGAACTTTAGCACGGGCAATAGCCGCTTGAGCACCAGCTTTTAAAGCTTTTGCCATGCCCTTTTTTTCAAAAGTGTCTAAAGCCGCAGCGGTTGTGCCCCCTTTAGCAGCAACTCTCTTTTTTAAAGTAGAGACATCTGGATCGGCTTGCGCCATACTCGCGGCCCCAAAAGCCGTTTGAATCACCAATTGTTGAGCCGTCTTAAGAGGTAGCCCTTGAGCCACTGCCTCTTCAATCAGCGCTTCCATCACATAGAAAAAGTACGCCGGTCCAGATCCTGAGATGCCAGTGACCATATTTAAATCTGTTTCTTCATCACACCAGACAGTAGTAGAGACCGTTTGAAGTAGTGTTTCAGAAAAAGTGCGTTGCTCTGCTGTGACCATTGCATTCGCTACCATCGCACTGGCGCCTTGACCCACTAAAGCAGGTGTGTTCGGCATGACCCTGATAACAGGTTGTTGCTCTCCAAGTAGCTGCGCATAGGTGGCAAATGGAATGCCGGTAGCAACGGAAATCCACAATTTGGTGCCCGAAACATTAAGTGCTTTTAAACAATCTGTCATCATCTGAGGCTTAATCGCTAACACAATGACATCTGCATTATCAATCAACTGTTGGTTGCTTTTGGCAATGCTAATACCAAAGCTTTCGTGTAATGCTTCACACTTTTCAAGATGTGGATCGCTGACAAGAATGGCAGAAGGCGGGTAGCCATTTTGAACCAAGCCCCCAATAAGGGCTGTGGCCATATTACCAGCACCAATAAATCCTAAGGTTTGCTTCTTCTCAGTCACTACGCGCTCCAAAAATTGCTTCGCCAACTCGTATCATTGTACTGCCTTGGCATATTGCAGCTTTAAAATCTGCACTCATGCCCATGGACAGGGTATCACACTCCGGGTAGTGTCGACATAATTGCTCAAAAGCCTCAACAATAGGCGCAAAGTTTTCACACTGCTCTGTAAAGCCAGATACGCGTGGCGGGATTGCCATAATGCCCCTGAGCCTGACTCGCTCTAGTGATTGAATGGTTTTAGCCAAATAAAGTAGCGTCTCCCTACAAATGCCTGCCTTGCTAGATTCATCATGAGCATTCACTTGAATAAGTAGGTTGAGTGGAGGCTTATTTGTTGAACGAGCGGTTGATAGGCGCGTGGCCAAATCTGCATCATTGATGGTATGTATCCAATCAAATGCATTGGCAGCCTTTTTGGCCTTGTTGCGCTGCAAGGGGCCAATTAAATGCCACTCAATCGGCAAATGGGATAAAATGACCTGTTTTTCAAGCGCTTCTTGAACATAATTTTCACCAAACGCGCGCTGGCCAGCAGTAAATGCCACCTCAATGGCGTTGCTAGATTGGCGTTTGCTCACCGCTAGTAACTTCACCAGCTGTGGTTTTCGGCTACACTCTAAACAAGCCAGCTGAATTTGCTGGGTTATTGCCTCAAGCGTTTGGGGGATATTGGTCATAGCACATCCAATCATAATAAGTATGGTAGCTAAACTCAAGGAAGCATAAGATGGAAATTACAGAATTGTTAACCTTTGCAGTAAAGAACAACGCCTCTGACTTACACTTATCTTCTGGGCAGCCACCAATCATACGGGTCGACGGTAATCTGAAAAGACTTGATTTGCCTGCAATGGATGACAAGCAAGTAAAAGCTTCTATTTATGACATCATGAATGACGAGCAGCGTAAAGATTTTGAGCAAAATTGGGAAAGTGACTTTTCATTTGAAGTAAAAGGTTTGGCGCGGTTTAGGGTGAATGTTTTTCAACAAAATCGTGGAATTGGAGGGGTTTTTAGGACCATTCCAAGTGAAGTATTAACACTAAAAGATATTCAAGCGCCCGCTGTCTTTAAAGATATAGCGCATCAGCCACGGGGCTTGGTTCTGGTGACGGGGCCTACTGGTTCTGGTAAAAGTACAACCTTAGCAGCGATGGTGAATGAAATTAATGAAAGCAGACCCGATCACATTCTGACAATTGAAGATCCGATTGAATTTGTTCACGACAGTAAAAAGTCATTAATAAACCAACGAGAAGTACATAAAGACACTAAAAGCTTTAACGCGGCACTGCGTTCTGCATTGCGGGAAGACCCCGATGTCATCTTAGTTGGGGAGATGCGAGATCTAGAAACTATCCGTCTGGCACTAACCGCGGCAGAAACAGGACACTTAGTTTTTGGCACTTTGCATACAACCTCAGCAGCAAAAACCATTGATAGGATTGTTGATGTGTTTCCCGGTGCTGAAAAAGATATGGTTCGAACAATGCTATCTGAGTCTTTAGTGGGCGTTATTTCACAAACCCTACTTAAGAAAAAGGATAAAGGGCGAGTTGCTGCGCATGAAATTATGATTTGTAACTCAGCAATCCGAAACTTAATTCGTGAAAATAAAGTCGCCCAAATGTATTCAGCAATTCAAACAGGTCAGGGTGTCGGAATGCAAACACTCGATCAGTGTTTAAAAAATCTTGTTCAAAAAGGCATTATTGACAAAGAGCAAGCAAAAGAAAAAGCTGTTAACAAATCTCAGTTTTAAGCGGGCTGCGTAGCCGGTTGAGGGATGCCCTGACGCCTAAGCTGCGCAATCATTAAAATAGCCGGTAAACTTAAAGCAAAACTGACTAAGAAAAAATTTTCCCAGCCCTGATATTCTACAAACCAGCCTGAGAACATACCAAAGATTGTTCGACTAAATGCCGCAAAAGAAGTGAATAAAGCATAATGACTCGCCGTAAACCGCTTATCACACATCAATCCTAGATATGCAACTAATGCGATAGATGCCATTTGAGAAAAGAAATGATCTACTGAAATAGTGAGTATTAGCCCGCTAATGGAATGCCCCCACTGGGCTAGAAACCAATAGGAAAATGGAGAAAAGCTTTGCGCTATACCGCTGATGAATAAGGTTCTAAAAATGCCATAGCGCATCACACACCAGCCGCCCATTAAAGAGCCAGCGACGGTGGCACAAAACCCATAGAGTTTAGTGATCGTTGCGACCTCCATTTTGGTGAAATCCATCGCTTCATAAAATGGCGTACTCATGACATCTAAAATGCTATGTCCTAGTTTATATAGAACAATAAAGGCCAATAACCAAAACCAGTTGCGACGTTGAAAAAACACCTTTAGCGGTAGCCACAGTTTTTTGGAGTAACGATGGTCATTATTGGCGTTGATAGGCGTGTTTTCACCCAGCCAAAAGGCTCCAGCTTGCCCAACGAATAATAAAATAGCGATAAACTGATAGGCATAAGCCCAACCCCACCAGTGTGCAATAGAAAGCCCTAGCGCCCCAGCTAAGAGCGTGCCCAATCGATAGCCATTAATGGCCATAGCTGCCCCCAGTCCTTGTTCTCGCTCTGACAGCTGCTCTACACGTAAGGCGTCAATGACAATATCCTGGCTGGCCGAAAAAAAGGCCACGGCCAAAGCACAAAGTGCACTCCAGGTTAACTGTGAGACAGGGTTAAATTGGCCCATCAGAACCATGCTAAAAATTAGAAGAGGTTGTATTACCATTAGCCAGGCCCGGCGATGGCCCACTTTCTGACTTAACCATGGAACAGGCGTTGCATCAAAAAAAGGTGCCCAAATAAACTTCAGTGAGTAAGGTAAGCCCAAACAGGATAGTAGGCCGATTTGAGTATAAGAAATCCCAACTTCAGCCAACCAAAAAGCATAGTTTCCCAAGACCATCAGAAGTGGCAGACCACTGGCGACGCCTAAACATAAAGCGCCAATCATTGAGCGAGATAGTGGAGGTATTCGCATGCACAGACTTGCCGTTGGGTTATAAAGTGAAAAAGTGTACCGGCATTTAGGAGACTTATCTACGCTTTATCGGCGAAGGAGTACTTAATTGACCGGCGAGTAGGGTATAAAGAACCTGTCCAGGTAGTGACCAGCCATTAAAAGCGGTATTTTTACCCATGCTGCGCATTTGTTGTGGACTTACCTCCCAACGGGCCGTGGTATCCACTAGTATCAAGTCCGCAACTGCTCCCGCTTGTAAGCGGCCTGTTGGCAAATTAAAAATCTGTGCTGGCTGATTTGTCATCGCTTCAATTGCGCGGGTTAAAGAGAGTTTCTCTTGTTCAACTAAGTACAGAACGAGTGATAAAAAGGTTTCTATAGTGCTCATGCCTGGGGCAGTATCACCGTAAGGAGCTAGTTTAGCTGTGGCTTCATGAGGTTGGTGATCTGAACAGATGCAATCAATGACACCTTCTGCCAAGCCTTTGATTAAGCGCTCTTTATCACGTTCAGAACGTAATGGTGGGACTAAGTGCGCTTGAGCATTAAAATCACACACATCCATTTCTGTTAGATGGCATTGATGGGCACTGACACTGGCCGTTACCTTTAAGCCTTGGGTTTTTGCTTGAGCAATCATATCAACAGACTCTCCCGCTGATAAACAAGCAAAGTGAACTGGAGCGTTAGTATGCGCAGCTAAAGCTAAGTGTTTAGCCACAGCAATGGTTTCGGCACATGCGGGAGAACTTGGTAAACCCAAACGAGTGGAGACTCGTCCCTCGTGAGCACAGGTGCCTGCATAAAGTTCTGGTATCTGCGGTCGAACAATGACAGGCATCTGACAGTTTGCAGCATATTGATAGCATTGCAGAGCGACTAAGTCTGAATAAAGAGGTGCCTGTGCGTTACTCACCGCTGGGCAGCCTAATGCTTGCATCGCTGAAAAATCTGCAAGCTGGGTGCCAGCGAGTGATTTTGTTAAAGCGCCAATCGGCCAAACTTTTGCGTGAGCATTGGTGTCTGCCGCTTGAATGACTTGGGAAATGATTGCCGTACTATCTAATTCGGGTGATGTGTCAGGGTAACACAATATATGCAGAACGCCCCGTTGACGAGCGGCTGCAGTCTCACTTTCAATCGAACCTTTTTCAGTGTGTCCTGGTTCACGTAGCCGTGCGGCGGTGTCAACTAGACCAGAAAAACAGGTTAGACCCTTAGCATCGATGACTTGATCAGGAGTAAAGCTGCTATCGGAGCCTAAAGCAACAATTTTGTCATCGCTGATAAAAACATCAATGTTCTCGTCTAGCTGGCTGGCAGGGTCTACACACCGTGCTCCCTGAATTTTTATTTTCATTCCACCCTCAATTCGAATAGGTTGCTTGGCTTTGGGCTATCCAATCCATAATGGCCATTCTCACCGCAACACCATTGGTTACCTGATCTAAAATGACCGCGTGTGGGCCATCTGCGACTTCTGATTGTATTTCAACACCGCGGTTCATTGGACCCGGATGCACAATTAAAGGGTTAGGGTTCGCATAAGCTAAAGAATCCTCTGTTAGCCCATACTGTCGGTAAAAAGCATTGCCTTGTGGTAGCAATGTACCAATCATGCGTTCTGTCTGAAGACGTAAAACCATGATGACATCAACTGCTTTTAACCCTTCTTTTAAATCATGAAATACTTTCACGCCCAAGCTTTCTGCATCTGCAGGAATAAGGGTTTTAGGGCCTATCAAGCGTACTTCACCTGCGCCTAGCAAATGCAAGGCTTGAATCTGAGAGCGTGCAACGCGAGAGTGTAAAATATCCCCAACTATGGCAAAACATTTGTTGGAAAAGTCGCCCCGATGTTTGTGAATCGTAAACATATCAAGAATGGCTTGCGAAGGATGGGCATGGCGGCCGTCACCGGCATTAATGACTCCGATGCCAGGCTTTACTTGTTCCGCGACGAATTGCGCAGCGCCACTGGTGCCGTGCCGTACAACAAATAGATGGCACTGCATGGCTTCTAAATTTCGGATGGTGTCTCGAAGAGATTCGCCTTTGGAGGTGGCTGAGGTACTAATATTCAAATTTAAAACGCTGGCAGACAGACGCTTAGCCGCTAATTCGAAAGTAGAGCGTGTGCGAGTGCTGGATTCAAAAAACAAATTGGCAACAGTTTTGCCACTTAGGCGATTGAGCTGGCTTAACGCGCCGTCTTTATCGAACAACTGCTCTGCTCGAGAAAATATCTCTTGGATGACTTGGCGGTTGAGACCATTTATCGAAAGAAGATGGCGTAAGTTACCATCGTCATCAAGCTGTTGAATCATGCGACACCCCGACTATTTTCACTATTGTATCAAAAGTCTGTCGAATGGCTAGGGTTATTAAAGAGAATTCAACCAGGCTTCTAAAATGAGCGCTGCCGCCTTGGCGTCCAAGGGGTGATCTGCAGATAATTTACGAGCAATCTGTGTGGTTAGACGCTCATCGATTTGGTACGAAGGTAAGTGGAAAGTGGCCTGAAGGCGGTTTGCAAAGCGAGTGGCAGCATGGGCAATGATCCCTTTCTCTCCCTCAGGTGTTAAAGGCAGACCAACAACAAAGCCTACCGGTGCCCACTCATGAACCAAGGGAGATATCAATAACGAATCAACAACCCCATTATCCGCGGGCAAAGTGGTCAGTGGACGTGCACTGGCTGTCACGGTATCACCAATTGCAACACCTACCTGCTTGGTACCGAAATCAAACCCTAAATAAGTCCCTAATTTAGGCATGGCCAACTTCAGTCATAATATGACGCAAATCAACGCCTAATAGCGCGCCTGAAGCTAACCAGCAGGCTTCTGATGGCACATCAAAAACAAGCGATTCTCTAGCAGGGACATGCAGCCATAAATTCTCACGAATCTCGTCTTCCAGCTGCCCAGGTGCCCATTGGCAAAAGCCCAAAGTAATCACAAATCTATCCGGCCCATCCTTGTTACAAATCGCTCTTAAAATGTCAAAACTTGTTGTAATGCTTAATGTCTCAGTCAATTGAACACTGTGAGCCCACTTATGATTAGGTGTGTTTTGGTGCAACACAAAACCCCGCTCTGTCTGAACGGGACCACCATCGAATACTGTTATCTGCGCGGTTTCGATATCTTGAGGTGTCATATCCATGTCCTTGACCATATCTTCTAATTGGATTTCGGTCGGACGATTCACAATAATGCCCATCGCACCTTCAGGTGTATGTTCACATAAATACACAACGGCACGATCAAACTGAACATCATCCATGTTCGGCATGGCCACTAAAAAGTGGTTTTTAAGAGAGTTGTGCGCTGAAGAAGACATGAATTACCCAAGACATCAGTAAAAGAGGGAATTCTATCACCGTCCACCTGTACATAGTAGGTCTTCAGTGTGTGAAATCTGGCTAGCCGTCTAAATATCCACTGCTACACTAATTAGAGTGGTACTTTTATCTAATTTAGTTGGAAAGCTTAATGTCGAGTAAGGCTATTGTCGACCCTTTTGACAAGTTGTATTCACTGGCAGAGCACTCTAGAGAGGTTGCCAGACCTCTTCCCCAATTGTCGATCGCATCGCTTTGGGGGGGCATTAAGGTGCGCATAAAAGACAAAACAGTCATTTTGCCTCTTACCGATATTAAAGAAATTTTATACAGCTTAGAAGTAACGCCGGTGGCAGGAGTTGTTCCCTGGGTGTTAGGCGTTATGAATTTAAGGGGTGAGCTGTGCGGTGTCACAGATTTACAAGGGTACTTGTTTGAGCGAGAGGATGAAATCAAGAGTACCGCTCGAGTAGCGCTCGTCGAGGGGCCAAAAGGGGTGTACGGGTTTTTAATAGATGAAATTATTGGTCTGGAATATTTTCAGCCGGAAAAAGTGGTGAGTTGTCAGGAAGATATTCCGTATGCAAGAGATGCACGACTTTCTCAAGATGGTCGAATATGGCCCGTACTGAATGTAAAGCTCTTAGTCGAAGACGAACGACTATTGTCTATTGGTCTAGATGAAAAGGGTGAAGTGATTAACCTAGGGGATGAAAAGAATGTTGGGTAAGCAGCAGCACCGGCAACACATGCTGAATGGTTTTTTAATCGTTCTTTTTATGGGGTTAATTTTGAGCCTATGGATGATTAGAAGTGCCAATCAAAGTGTTCAGTGGTATGCAAGTAAAAGCCAGTTTCTGTTGAATAAAGCTCTAGAAGTGGAAGAACAGATTGAAAAATATGCCAAAGGAAATGGCGGTGAAAAACCTCTGGAAGTAACCATGATAGAGGTTGATCGCTATTTAATGGAGTTGAAAAATCGTTCTGATAATGAAGCGAATAATGATTGGAAAATAAAGTTTCAATCACGCTTAACTAAATTAGAACAAGCCTGGCAAAAGGATAAAAATATAATTGAGCGCATCCAGCTGAGTCAGGGCATGGGCAGTGAGAGTGAAAAATTAGCGATAGAACTACAAGCACAAGTAATAGAGTTGTCGCGAATGGTTAAAATGAACCAGAGCTTTCAGTTGTTAGATAGAAGACAAAGCAACAGTATTACACAGGCACTAGAGGAATTTCAAAAGAATCTAAACGCAGTAGCGCTAAATGAACAGGCATTAAACTTTAAACTCCTAGAGACTGTGGAAAGAAATTTGTCTCCATTTATAGAAGCAAAAGGCAATCGTCGGGAAATAGTTGATCCTAAAATTGCTGCGCAATTAGTGCTTATTAACAAAGGGATGGAGGGTTTAAAAGCGGAGTTTAGGACTAATAGCAAAATCAGACAGATTATTGAAAACTATGAAAGTGACTTGTTTCAACATGCTAGTCGATTATCTTTATTGTTGGGAGAAAAGCCCAGCAACCCCTTGGGGACAACTTTGGTAGCGCTACTAATAACAGCGGCCATCATTATTATGTTATGTGTGCAAAACCTATGGCAAAGAAAGTTCAATGATGGGCTTGTTGCACAATTGCTGTCAGAACAAGAAGAAACTGAAGAGCGAATAAAACTCTTTACACATGAAGTATCAAATATGATTGATGGGAACTTGAATGTTGAGTTCACCGTTTCTGATGGGCCAACAAAAGAATTGGCTGAAACAATGAATATGGCTGTGCAAAGCATTGATCGGATGATTCGCCGAGTGATTATGCAAATTAAAAAAATACAGCACGATACCATGTCAGCAAATGCGATGTTTAGTCAAACACAAACGATGTTTGGAAAAGAAGATAAAATAATCAATGCCGCTATCGATAATATGAAAAATGTTAGCACTGTATTGATGAAGTCTTCACAGCACTCTGATTCAGTAATTGCTGAAGCAGAACAAACCGCTTCTGATGCGACAACTAATGTGAACAGGATTCGAGAAGGACTCGCCGACATCATTGGCATTGCAGACAAAATGATTAATTTGCGTGAAATAGTTGGTCGAGTTGTTCAAAACCAAGAAAGTATTCAACAAAACATATCAGCTGTTGAAGATGCCACTGAACAAACAGTCATCCTGGCCCTAAACGCAGCAATACAGGCAGCGTCAGCTAACCAAGGTGGGCAAGGGTTCGCTATTGTTGCCACTGAAATGCAAGAGTTGGCAGATCAAATTGAAGAAACCATGAATGACATTAAGAGCCAACTTTCATCGGTGTCTAAAGGATTGGTTGATATATCTGCTTCTGTTGAAAATACTACTGAAGTTATTGAGGGTGAAATAGTTCTAACAAGAGAAACCGAACAATGTTTAAATGCTATTGAGATGGCAGCCAATCAGCTAGAGGGTGTCATTTCAGCCGCCGCTAAAGCGACCGCGGTAGAAAGTGAAGAAGCGCAATCAGTTATAAATTCAAGCGATCAATTAAATAGTGGAATGAAACACCTAGGTGCATCGCTATCAGAGATACAGGCAGCACTTGAGGCCATATCAATTGATAGTAATCGATTAACTGATGACATAAACACCTTTGTACTATGGGAAGACAATCATGCGAAGTAGACCAGAGCCTTTATCTCGATATGATTGGTTCGAGCGGAGAGTTCGAAAAGCCATCGATCTTTTAATGGCCAGTTTAGACACTAAAATTGAAGCTCAGCAGTGGAAAGAACAAATACGTCTTCTTAAGGGGGTTGCAGAGTTTCTCGATGATAACAAAGCATTTCATACCTTAGAGCACCATATGGATAACCCTTGTGAATCAGCGGTCGAAGAGATATCAAAAGCTTTTTCAAATGCACCACGTTCAGCAACGGTTAAAGAAAAGCGAATATTTGATTATGCTGAAGTAAAGTTAGCACAACATGCAGCCAGTCTTCTGAGGCGATATCGGGGTGTAGAGCAGGCGAACTTGCAAGAGGTGGCGTTCAGGATTCTAAAACTGATTGACACTCAAAATTTTAAACCTATACACCATGTTTGGGTTGAATGTGAACAGCTTGGAAAGAAAGTCGATTCATCAGATGAGAACCTATTTGTATTCGATGCTATGTCCGAATTGTACTTTGAGTGCATAGTTGATTTTTTGATGGCACCAGATTGGATGGTCGAAAAAATTCAAAAACAGCTTCATTCACTGCCGACAGAGGGTGAGCCCGCTGAAACACGTAAAAAAAAAGATGATTTGAGTGAGTCGGGTAAAAGTCCAGCTAGACAAGACGACTCAGAGAGTCAGACGTATAAAAAAGTTGAGTTGGCGCCTCAGCCGGATGACGCAAGGGATAAGGAAATAGATCCGGTCGGCAAAAAGGTCGATGATGGTAATGATAGCGACCAAGAGCCAGTAAAAAAAACATTTATTATTGACGATAGTAAAATTGACCATTCAATTGTTGCCGTATTCTTTGAAGAGGCTAATGAAATAGCAGATGAGCTGAAAGAGATAATGTCTTCGAGCGGCTCAATCGACGGGCTTTCAACTCTACTAAGGCATTTGCACACGCTTAAGGGTGGATCAAGAATGGTAGGTCTAAACTCTTTGGGTGATTATATCCATGAAGTTGAGCAAACCATAGAGCCTGTAAAAAGTGATCATTCCCTGCTAAATGAGTGCAACTGGTCCACAATACAAGAATTATGGGAAGAAATATCTGATATTATTTCTGTTTTGAAGCAAGGAAATTTCAAATTAGATTTGAGTGAGCCTTTTGCTCGCTGCAAGGGTGTGTCACTTCAAGGAAATGAGATAATAAACTCTGTTGAGATTGGTCCCGTCTCTACTGATTCAGACATATCTACTTTAATTGACCCTGTTACAGACAGAGAAATAGTGTCGGTATTTCTTGAGGAGGCAGGTGAACTTCTTCCTGAGATAGACGTTGAGCTAAAAAAACTAGAAAAAAACCATCATGATATGGATGCAGTAGACTCCATTAAGCGCCATCTTCATACACTAAAAGGTGGTGCCCGCATGGTTGGGCAGAAGAAACTTGGGCAGTTTATTCATGACACTGAGGATATGTATCAGGAGTCAATGCAAGATAAACAAATACCCAAGAAACTTTTAGAGCAATTGATGAATCGCCAAGCCATAATGATAGACGCAACGGCAGTGCTTGGACAGGCTAAAACAACCTCAAATGGTCATGAGCCATCTGATACACCAACACACTCATTAAATGCTGCCCCAGTAGCGTCAGTAGATAAGTCACGCCAATCAATCAGAGTCAACATGCAAGACCTTAACAGGTTTATGCGTTTGATTTCAACAGCAACAGTAGCAAGAACGCAGGTTGAGTCGGATATTCTTGATATAGAAAATCTTGTTAACATCCATGGGCAAAGTATCAACAACGTTCTTGAAAAAATCAAAGGGGTTGAAGAAAGCTCATCCAGCAACTCAAAAGGTGTGAAAGCTGAAAACCTATTACCAGTTATTAAGAAAAGTCTATCTCGCAACCAAAAGCATAATGAACGAGTAAGAGAGTTACTATATTCAGCTCAAGGCTTACTGTTTGAAGCTAGACATGCAGTAGTTGAGCTTCAAAAAGGGCTTATAAATGTTCAGCTGGTTCCATTTGAAAGTATTCAGCCTAGACTTCAAACAATGGTAGGCCAGCTTTGTGAAGAGCTGGGCAAACGTATTGTTTTTCGTACAGATTTGCAGGGTGAAGAGATTGATCGTCAAACATTAGAGCGATTGATACCCGTTTTCGAACATATGCTTAGGAACTCTATTGACCATGGTGTTGACACACCTGAGAATCGAATTAAAAATGGGAAAGATCCAACCGGTACGATTACCTTGAGCGTGAAACGTTCTGGGACAGATACAATGATCAGCTTTTCCGATGACGGTCGTGGAATCAACGTTGATGGCATTCGTACTAAAGCAGTTTCAAAAGGATTTTTGAGCGAAGATGCTAAACTTTCAGATCAAGAGTTATTACGATTCATCCTGCAGCCAGGATTTAGTACAACGTCAGCTGTGACTAAAATTTCTGGACGAGGTGTCGGGATGGATGTTGTAAACAGTGAAATAGAAAAGCTCGGCGGAACGCTTCTAATTAACACTTCTAAAGGAGAGGGGACGGTATTTACAATCGTTTTACCATTTACACAGTCTTTAAATGAAGTTTTGTTATTGACCATTCAGAATCAGTGGTATGCATTACCCACACATGCTGTAGAAGGCATTGTTCGAGTGCCTTATAAAAATGTTATTCAGCATTTGGAGGAGGGAACAGATATCCAGGTTAATAAGCTGCCATATCACATGCGATATCTAGGAAATTTACTACATCAAAATCCAATGCCATCTTCCTTGTTTGACAAAAAAGCAATGCCCGTTATTTTGTTAAAGGTTACTGATACACCATTGGCACTTTTGGTTGATCATGTTATTGGCGCAAGGAAGGTAATGACTAAATCACCTGGCCCTCAGCTATCCAGGCTAAAGCAGTACGCGGGATCTTGTATTATGCCAAATGGTCGAGCAGTGATGATTTTGGATGCTGTTGATTTAGAACATACAGTTTTGTCAGAACAAAAACAAAATCCCCTAGAGCAGCAAGAGGGTGCTCCTACTATTTTGGTGGTTGATGATTCATCAACAGCCCGAAAAATGGCCAAGAAAGTCCTTGAAATGCATCACCTTAAGGTTATTACTGCGAATGATGGAGAGGAAGCACTTAAGCTAATGCAGAAGACGACCCCTGATATGGTATTACTAGATGTTGATATGCCTAAAATGAATGGCTATCAAGTCGTTGAAAATATGAAAAAACATAAGGCTCTAAAAAACATTCCGGTGGTGATTATTTCATCTCGGAGTAGCAAAGAACATAAAGAAAAAACAAAAGCGCTTAAGGTTCAAGCAACCCTTGAGAAACCCTTCAAACCAGATGAGTTGATAAAATTAATAAACATGCATGTTGTAGGAGAGAAAAATGCCTAAACTTCATGCCAATAGTTTTTTAGATCAAGATAGCAAGCGGGTAACTTGCTTGATGCTGCCTACTAGAAAGGAGCCTTTATTGCTGCCTGCTGTTGCACTAGCTGAGGTTGATGCGGTTAGGCCTTTTCCCCCCGAGGCAAATTTAGATGCTAGTAAATATGGGTTTTATATTTGGCATGATGTTCCTATTCCTCTTTTTGATCCAGATGTTGTTGATTACAACATAGGGCCCATGGAACATATTAGATATGTAGCGGTGTTGCACAGTCAATTAGAAAATACCAGTGTGCCTTTTTTCGCAATTCCAATGACCGGCATCCCTGAGCAATATATTGTGGAGTATGGTGATCTTCAAATTCGTCCAGAACGAAAGTCTGTACTTTCGTTATATGAACTTACCGTAGATGACACGGATGCGAAAATTCCAGATCTCATCAAGTTTGAAGAGAAAGTAAGAGCGTTATATAAAATTTAACGGCTACGACAAATCGCCGTATCGATCGCCAAGAATAGAAAGGATAACGACCGGAGCTGTTTCAGTTCTTAATACCCGTGGTCCTATTTGAACGCCAGAAAATCCCAGCTCTCTTGCAGAAGTCAATTCATTGTCTGATAAGCCACCCTCGGGCCCTATTAATACTCGACAGGCTTGAACGGCGTCTTTAGGGAGTGGTTGAACCGCTTGAGGATCTAGCACTAGAGATAAACCATCAAAAGAGTCTTTGATGGCAGTTGATAGAGAGACAGGTTTGTCTAAAATAGGAAGCGCCGTACGACCGGATTGTTCGCAGGCGTGCATGCATACGCCAGTCCAATGATTCATGCGCTTTTCAATTTTATCAGAGCTCAGTTTAACAATAGTACGCTCAGTCACGATCGGAGTGATACGGTGAACACCTAACTCTGTGGCCTTTTGAATGACGTAATCCATCCGCTCTGAACGTGAGATACCTTGTAGTAAATGAACGTTGAAGGGAGACTCTCTAGACACATCAATAGAGGACTCTATTAACGCCTGTGTTTTTTTTCCGGCTTGAGAGAGGGTGGCAGAATATTCTCCACCCTGTCCATTAAACAAAACGACTGAGTCTCCGGTGCGCATCCGTAGCACTTGCACCGCATGTCTAGATGCAAAGTCTGTCAAAGTGACAGTCTGCCCCACCGCTAGGTTTCCTTCGTGAAACAGCCGCTTTAATGTCATAACTAATACCGATAGTGTTCAGGTTTAAAGGGGCCTTCAGGAGCCACTTTCAAGTAGCTAGATTGTTCAGGGCTCAGCTGCGTTAACTTCGCCCCAACGCGAGCCAGATGTAAACGGGCTACTTGCTCATCAAGTGTTTTCGGTAAACGATAGACTTCACTGTCATATCGCTCGCCGTTTTTAAAGAGCTCAATTTGTGCTAATACTTGGTTTGTAAAAGAGTTAGACATGACAAAGCTTGGATGTCCAGTAGCACAACCTAAATTGACCAAACGCCCTTCTGCTAACAAGGTAATCTTCTTATTGCCGGGAAGTTCTATCTGATCTACCTGGGGCTTAATATTATCCCAAGGGTACTGACGCAATGAAGCAACATCAATCTCAGAGTCAAAGTGTCCAATGTTGGCAACGATTGATTGGTTTTTCATTTGGAGCATGTGTTCATGCGTTATAACATTCACGTTGCCTGTGCAGGTAACAAAAATGTCTCCTTGACTGCAGGCTTCATCCATATGGACAACTCTGAAACCTTCCATCGTCGCTTGAAGTGCGCAAATCGGATCAACTTCAGTGACCCAAACCGTAGCTCCCATACCTTTAAAGGCTTGTGCACAGCCTTTACCAACATCACCGTAACCTAATACAACTGCAATCTTGCCGGCGATCATGACATCAGTCGCGCGCTTAATTCCGTCAAGCAAAGATTCTCTACAACCATATAAATTATCAAACTTTGATTTGGTCACGGAATCATTGACGTTGATAGCAGGAACCATCAGAGTGCCTTCTGCTTGCATTTCGACTAAGCGATGTACGCCTGTCGTGGTTTCTTCAGAAAGGCCTTTGATATCCTTTAGTAACTCTGGGTATTTCTCGTGCATTCGAATCGTAAGATCACCACCGTCATCCAGGATGAGGTTGGCTTTCCAGTCAGGATTCCCTTCGATAGTTTGGTCTATACACCACCAAAATTCTTCGTCAGTTTCCCCTTTTTTAGCAAAGACTGGAACCCCGGTCGCCGCAATTGCGGCCGCTGCATGATCTTGAGTTGAAAATATATTACAAGATGACCAGCGTACCTCAGCACCTAATGCGGTAAGGGTTTCGATTAGAACAGCGGTTTGAATGGTCATATGCAGGCAACCTAGAATCTTTGCACCTCTTAGAGGTTGAGCGGGCCCATACTCTTCTCGCAAAGCCATCAAGCCAGGCATTTCACTTTCGGCGATCGTAATTTCTTTTCTTCCCCATTCTGCGAGGGAAATATCTGCCACCCAGTAGTCTTCTTGATTTGATATGTTTACATTTTCTTGCATCATGAATGCATTCCTGTTTAAGAGTTAAATGGTTTTCATTGCAGCTTCAAGCGCAGTAAGTTGGTTGGTTTGTTCCCAAGGATAGCTTGGCTGGCTAAAGTGTCCATACGTCGCAGTTGGCAAATAGATTGGGGCAAGCAAGCCAAGCTGATCGATAATTTGTTTAGGTCTTAAGTCAAAAACCTCGCGTATTAATTTCACGATCTTTTCATTTGGCCATTCACTGGTTCCAAATGTTTCGACAAAAATACTGGTCGGCTCTGCAATACCAATAGCATATGACAATTGAACTTCGCAGCGGCTCGCGATACCGGCTGTGACAAGATGTTTTGCCACGTTTCTGGCTGCATAGGCGGCAGATCGATCAACTTTAGAGGGATCTTTACCAGAAAAAGCGCCACCACCATGACGCGCCGCGCCTCCATAGGTGTCGACTATAATTTTACGGCCAGTCAATCCACAATCGCCTCTTGGACCACCAATGACAAACCGTCCGGTGGGATTTACATATAGTTTGGTATTGTGATCAATCCACCCATCAGGAAAGACCGGCTTGATCAGTTCTTCAATAATCGCTTCTTTAATTTGACTACACTTCATGTGCTCAGCATGTTGTGCCGAGATAACAACCGCATTGATCCCAACCGGTTTGCCTTGTTCATAGCGAACGGTTACCTGACTTTTTGCATCCGGTCGCATCCAGTTAAAACGAGGTTCTTGACGTATGCTTCGGTGGCGTCGCATCAGCTCATGAGCGAAAAAGATAGGTGCGGGCATAAGATTACTGGTTTCTGTTGTGGCGTAACCAAACATGATTCCCTGATCTCCAGCGCCTTGCTCTTTATCGGTTGCGGCATCCACACCCATGGCAATATCAGGAGACTGCTTTCCAATTGCGTTTAATACGGCGCAGGAATCACAGTCAAACCCCATATGAGCATCTGTGTAGCCGATATCTTTTAATACTTGGCGAGTTAGGGACTCAATATCTACCCACGCCGTCGTGCTGATTTCACCTCCGACGAGCACCATCCCTGTTTTTACATAGGACTCACAGGCAACGCGTGCATTGAGGTCCTGCTTTAAGATGGCATCCAATACTGCATCGGAAACCTGATCGGCTATTTTGTCGGGATGACCATCTGATACAGATTCTGAGGTAAACTCATGATGGTGATGCATTGCTGAGATCTCGCTGGGTCAAAAAATTTCCTCTAGACTACCAAAGATTCATTCTGACCAAAAGGAGAAGACCATGGTCCTACTTAAACCGCCTGTCTGTGAGTTTGATAAACCAATAATCGATTTTTCATTGCCAGGTGTTGATGGCAAAACGCATACCCTGGCCGATTGCCAAGGGCCTAACGGCACCTTGGTAATGTTTATTTGCAACCATTGCCCCTACGTCAAATCTATCTGGTCAAGACTGATAGAGGATGTAACCACACTGAAAGGATTGGGTGTCTATACAGTGGCAATTAGTGCCAATGATGCTAACGAGTACCCGGAAGACAGCTTCGAGAACATGAAGGCGCTCGCCAATCAGCATAACCTTCCTTTTCATTACCTCTATGATGAGTCACAGGCAGTTGCGAAGGCTTATGGAGCGGTATGTACCCCTGATTTCTTCGGCTACAATGCACAAGGTAAATTGCAGTATCGAGGCCGTTTAGATGATACCGGTAGAGATACCCCAAAACCGGATGCAAAACATGAGCTTTTAGAGGCTATGAAGCTGGTGGCTGAAACTGGCCGGGGGCCTGAAAAGCAAGTGCCAAGTATGGGGTGCTCAATCAAGTGGATTGCGGAGTAATCCATACAAAGTTGAAAAGCTTACTAGAGTATGTCAGCCACTTGGGCTGATGGCCTTACTTTGGGCATGGTGGTATAATCTGGCCTCAATTTATAGCGAGTGAGAGACTGCCATGCCTTCCCAATTTGACTGCGCAAACGCCATTAGGGCACTAAGTATGGACGCGGTACAACGCGCCAATTCCGGGCATCCTGGGATGCCGATGGGAATGGCTGATATCGCTCAGGTTCTCTGGTCAGAGTTCATGAACCATAATCCTGCTAATCCAAGCTGGTTTAACCGAGATCGGTTTGTCCTCTCCAACGGTCATGGTTCGATGCTACTCTACTCGCTGCTGCATTTAACCGGGTACGACTTGTCTCTAGAACAGCTTAAAAACTTCCGTCAATTACACTCAATGACGCCCGGTCACCCTGAGATTGATGAGGCGCCAGGCGTGGAGACAACGACGGGACCTTTAGGGCAAGGAATCGCTAATGCTGTCGGGATGGCATTGGCAGAAAAATTGTTAGCCGACCAATTTAACCAGCCTGGATATGAACTAGTTGACCATTGGACCTATGTATTTTTGGGTGATGGCTGTTTGATGGAAGGGATCTCTCATGAGGTTTGTGCGTTGGCTGGAACGCTTGGTCTTGGCAAGCTGGTTGTTTTTTGGGATGACAATGGCATTTCAATTGATGGTCAAGTAGCACCTTGGTTTTCTGATGACACACCAAAGCGGTTTGAAGCCTATGGTTGGGAAGTGATTTCAGCAGTTGATGGGCATGACCCTGCTCAGCTTAAGAAAGCGATTGAGCAAGCGAAGCAGCAAAGTGATCGTCCAACGCTTATTTGTTGTCGCACAACAATTGGTTTTGGCTCACCTAATTTGGCAGGTTCCGAAAAAACACACGGAGCGCCGTTGGGAGATGAAGAAATTGCAGCGACACGTGAAAAGCTTGGCTGGCAACACGGCCCATTTGAGATTCCAAAGCCAATTTACGAGGCATGGGATGCTCGAGCTGCGGGTGAAGAGAAGCAAGCGCGCTGGGATGCGCTCTTTAGTGACTACGAAAAAGCACACCCACAACTAGCGGCTGCCTTCAAACGAAGAGTGAATGGTGAATTACCAAAGAATTGGCAACAATGGTCTGATGCTTTAGTGAAAGATACGCAGAACAAAGCCGAAGATGTTGCAACCCGAAAAGCCTCACTGCAAGTGATCAACGAGCTTCTGACTGTTTTACCTGAGTGCCTGGGTGGTTCAGCTGATTTGACGGGTTCAAATCTAACGATGCATAAGAAAGCAAAACCAGTCATGCCAGGGGAATCAGGGGACTATCTCCACTATGGGGTTAGAGAGTTTGGTATGGCGGCGGTGATGAACGGACTGGCTTTGCATGGTGGATTTATCCCTTTTGGTGGCACCTTCTTGACCTTCGTAGACTACATGCGTAATGCCGTCCGAATGTCGGCCTTGATGAAACAGCGCGTCATTTATGTGTTAACACATGATTCGATTGGTCTTGGTGAAGATGGCCCAACACATCAGCCAGTAGAACAATTGGCCAGTTTGCGAGCCTCTCCAAACTTAGAAGCGTGGCGTCCCTGTGATACCACAGAAACAGCGGTTGCTTGGTGTCAAGCAATTGAGAGTAAGCAAACGCCTTCTGCATTAGTGCTGTCTAGACAAACGCTGCCGCATCAAGCGCGAGATGAAATGGCATTATCTCAAATTAAGAAAGGCGGTTACGTTTTAAAAGATTTTGGACAAAGTGTAGACGCGATTATTGTTGCCACCGGATCTGAAGTCGCTTTGGCGATGGAGGCTGCAGAGGCGCTGACAGGTAAAGTAAATGTTCGAGTAGTATCAATGCCGTGTTTAGATCGTTTTCTCGCTCAGCCTAGAGAGTATCAAGAAAAAGTTCTTCCTTCCTCGGTGACGGCTAGAGTGGCAGTAGAAGCAGGCGCGAGCTTGCC
The DNA here is from genome assembly GCA_002708265.1 of Legionellales bacterium. Classification (GTDB taxonomy): domain Bacteria; phylum Pseudomonadota; class Gammaproteobacteria; order Berkiellales; family Berkiellaceae. The sequence continues at coordinate 210,432 of PANA01000001.1, forward strand.
ATGGTACCGGATAGTGGGGCTACAAGGTTCAGTAGTGGGTCTAGATAGGTTTGGTGTGTCGGCACCAGCAAAAGAAGCTTTCAAAGAATGTGGTTTTACTAAAGATAAAATTATAGCGGCTGTTCAATCAGTATATGGTTCATAGGAGTTTAAGATGACATTAAAAGTTGCAATTAACGGTTATGGTCGGATAGGTCGAAATGTCCTAAGGGCTATCTATGAATCAGGTCGACGAAATGAAATACAAATCGTTGCCATTAATGATTTAGGAAACATTGACGTCAATGCACACTTGACTCGATTTGACTCAACACACGGTCGTTTTAACGCAGATGTTGTGGTTGGACAAGACAATACTTTGCTCGTTAATGGAGATGAAATTCGATTATTCGCTACGCGCGACCCGAAACAAATTCCATGGGGCGAGTTGGGTGTTGATATTGTATTAGAGTGCACAGGATCTTTCTGCTCTAAAGAAAAGTCAGCGGTGCACCTGGAGTCAGGCGCTAAGAAAGTATTGATTTCTGCACCAGCTGGAAACGATCTTCCAACGGTTGTATACGGTGTCAACCATGACATTCTTAAGCCTGAAGATAGAATTGTCTCCAATGCTTCTTGCACAACCAACTGTTTGGCACCAATTGCTAAAATTTTGAATGACAACTTTGGTATTACAACAGGGCTTATGAACACGGTACATGCGTACACGAATGACCAGGTTCTTTTAGACATTCATCATAAAGATATACGTCGTGCTCGTTCTGCCACACAATCAATGATTCCTACCAAAACGGGTGCTGCGGCAGCGGTTGGCTTGGTACTGCCTGAGCTTGATGGCAAGCTTGATGGTTTTTCAATTAGAGTGCCAACCATGAACGTATCAGTGGTTGATTTGACCTGCATTATCGAAAAACCTGCGACAGTGGCTGAAATTAATGATGCGGTTAGACAAGCAGCACAAGGCCCAATGAAAGGGATATTAGGCTTTAATGAGCTGCCATTGGTTTCCTGTGATTTCAATCACCAGCCAGAATCAAGCACGTTTGATGCAACTCAAACTAAAGTGTCTGGTCAGTTGGTTAAAGTATTATCTTGGTATGATAACGAGTGGGGCTTTTCTAACCGTATGTTAGACACAGCCTTAGCGATGGGTAAAGGATAAATTAAACCTTATGAAAACCATCAATGATATTTCATTGCAGGACAAGCGAGTCCTAATCAGAGAAGACTTTAATGTGCCCCTAGAATCGGGGCACATTCGTAATGACGCTAGAATCAGAGCAGCGTTACCAACCATTGAAGCAGTTTTTTCTCAAGGTGCGCAGAGTATTCTGCTGATGTCGCATTTGGGCCGACCAAAGGAAGGCTTGTTTGAAAAGTCTCTGTCGCTTTTACCTGTTGCTAAACATTTAGAAGAACTCACAGGAAGAAAAGTCCATTTCTTTACGTCTATTGAAGACGTAGAACCATTACCAAATGGTGCCTTGGGTCTTATTGAGAACATTCGTTTTTGTAAAGGCGAAAAAAATAACGACGAGACGTTGGCGCGACAGCTAGCAGGGTTATGTGATGTCTTTGTTATGGATGCATTTGGTGCGGCTCATCGGGCGCATGCTTCTACATACGGCGTTGCCGAATATGCTCCTCAGGTATGTGCAGGATTACTTCTAGAAAAAGAGGTAAATGCGTTAACACAAGTTTTAGAAGCGCCGAAGCGACCGTTGGTTGCTATTATTGGAGGCGCCAAAGTGTCCTCGAAGCTGGCAGTTCTTGGATCGCTACTGGATACAGTGGACTATCTTATCGTCGGCGGTGGAATGGCGAATACATTTTTAGCTGCCCGAGGTTTTTCAGTAGGCGCTTCATTAATGGAGCCAGACTTGATTGACTCAGCAAAAGATTTACTAAGAAAGGCAGAAGAAAACAATAAGCAAATCATTTTGCCTTCTGATGTTGTGGTAGCTACCGATTTAAGTGAAAGTGCCATGACGCGAGTAGTCTCAATTGACGAGATTCGAGTTGACGAAGCTATCTTTGATGTTGGGCCGAAGTCTATCACTGAGATAAACACGTGTATCAAAGAGGCCGGAACAATTTTATGGAATGGTCCATTGGGTGTTTTTGAATGTCAGCCATTCAGTGCAGGAACCGCTGCTTTAACAGAAGCAGTCAAATCAGCGAAAGGGTTCAGTTTTGCAGGTGGTGGAGATACTCTTGCGGCCATCGCACAGTTCTCTGCAGAGTCTGGTATTGATTACATTTCAACCGGTGGTGGCGCATTCCTGGAGTGGGTAGAGGAAGGTTCTCTGCCGTGCGTAGATATTATCAGGGAAAAGTCATGAATATACAGAGTATACGTCGAACAAAAATTGTAGCGACGTTGGGGCCAGCAACCGATGATCCACAAATCATTCAAGATATAATAGCAAACGGATGTAACGTTGTTCGTTTAAATTTTTCTCATGATACACATGAGCGGCATCAAGAAAGAATCAAACTGGTCCGTTCAGTTGCTCGCTCTATGGGAAAGCCTGTGGGGGTGCTCGCTGATTTGCAGGGGCCCAAGTTAAGGATTGCCCGCTTTAAAGACGGAAAGGTCACACTTACTGCCGGACAAACCTTTGCTTTAAATGCAGCACTTGATACAGAAGCGGGTGATGAGACGCAAGTTGGTCTTGACTACAAAAACTTACCACATGATGTGAATATTGGTGACGTTCTTCTTTTAAGTGATGGTTTGATCAGCTTAGAAGTCACGCGTGTGACCGACGAAAAAGTCATTTGTGAAGTAAAAATTGGTGGGATCTTATCGAACAACAAAGGAATAAATCGTGTTGGTGGTGGTCTGTCGGCAGATCCATTGACTGAAAAAGATTTAAAAGACATTGCCTTTTTGGTTGAGCAAGATATCGATTTTATTGCTTTGTCATTTGTGAAGCGAGCGGAAGATGTATTGCAACTAAGAAAAATTCTTAGACGCTATGGTAAAGAAAAGCTCAGAATTGTTGCGAAGATGGAGACCGTTGAAGCCATTAATAATATGGAATCGATTATTGATGTCTCTGATGCCGTTATGGTCGCTCGAGGAGACTTAGGCGTCGAGATTGGGTTTGCTGAGCTACCCGGTGTTCAAAAAAATATTATACATCGTGCTCGCGCGCAAGACAAAGCGGTTATTACAGCCACTGAAATGATGGCCTCTATGGTTTCCAAGCCTACGCCAAGTCGGGCGGAAGTATCTGATGTTGCTAATGCGGCACTAGATGGAACAGATGCTGTTATGTTGTCGGAAGAGTCAGCGGTCGGGAAATATCCTGTGCAGACGGTTAAAGCGGCGAGTGATATTTGTTTAGCTGCAGAAAGACAAAAAAGAGCTAAACTTTCTCGTCACCGGATGAACGTTCAATTTGAACGCGTAGATGAAACTATCGCTATGGCAACCATGTATATTGCTAACCATATGGATTTGCAGGCGATAGTTGCATTAACTGAATCAGGCTCTACGCCCCTTTGGATGTCGAGAATTCGCTCCTCAGTTCCAATATTTGCTTTTTCACGTCATGTTCGCACTTGCGGTGTAATGACCTTATACCGTGGTGTCCATCCAATTTTGTTTGATTTTCTTGACTCAAACCCTGCTGCCATTTCGCGTGCAGTGATTCAACACTTAATAGAAAAATCGATGCTTAAAGCCGGAGATAAGGTGTTAATCACAAAAGGAGAGCATCTGGGTGTTGGCGGTCGAACAGACACTTTACAAATATTAAATGTTGATTCCAGATATTTTAACTAAACCTTTTGTAGGAGAATAGTGAATGCCTTTAATTACGTTACGCCAGCTGTTAGATCATGCAGCTGAACATGGTTATGGAGTGCCTGCATTCAACGTGAATAACTTAGAGCAAATGCGGGCAATTATGGAAGCTGCTTCCGCCACCGATTCTCCCGTCATTGTGCAGGCCTCAGCAGGGGCTCGTAAGTACGCGGGTGCGCCTTTTTTACGCCACTTAATCTTAGCGGCTATTGAAGAGTTTCCAAAGATCCCTGTGTGTATGCATCAAGATCATGGTGCTTCCCCTGCGATTTGTCAGCGCTCCATTCAGTTAGGGTTTTCATCTGTCATGATGGATGGCTCGCTTGAAGAAGATATGAAAACGCCAGCAAGCTTTGAGTATAACGTTGAGGTAACGCGTCGGGCAGTTGAAATGGCGCATGCCTGTGGGGTATCTGTTGAGGGTGAGCTTGGCTGCTTAGGCTCTTTGGAAACCGGTGAAATGGGTGAAGAAGATGGTCATGGAGCAGAGGGCAAACTATCAAAAGAAATGCTTTTAACTGATCCTGAGCAAGCGGCTGAATTTGTTCGATTGACGCAAGTGGATGCTTTAGCAATTGCGATTGGAACCAGCCATGGTGCTTATAAATTCTCACGTCCACCAACGGGCGATATATTAGCCATTGAACGAATCAAAGCCATTAACAAACGGATTCCAAATACCCACTTGGTGATGCATGGTTCTTCGTCTGTTCCTCAAGAATGGTTAGCAATAATTAACGAAAACGGTGGTGAGATGCCAGAAACTTACGGGGTTCCTGTTGAGGAAATCTGTGAGGGAATTAAACATGGTGTTCGCAAGGTGAACATTGATACTGATCTTCGATTGGCTTCCACTGGGGCTATTCGTCGATTTATGGCTCAAAAGCGTGCTGAGTTTGATCCTCGCAAATACTTGGCCGAAGCAACGAAAGCCATGTCTGATATTTGTCGTGATCGTTATGAAGCTTTTGGCACAGCAGGTCAAGCCAGCAAAATTGATGTCTTGAGTTTAGAAGCAATGACAGAGCGTTACACAAAGGGGGAATTAACTCCTCAAGTGCAATAGGCGTTAGTTTAAGCTGCTTGCCGGCTTAATCACAGAAAACTGAAAAGGGGCTGCTATGCGGCCTCTTTTTGTATCAATAAATACGGTGGCTTCCCACGGCATATTGTGTTTAGCGCAGATGGGAAGAATCGTTTTTCCGGTAAAAGTGCTACCTTCTTTTTTGGTTAATATGGGCTGATTATTGCCCATAAACATATCAACCCCAGAAAAATCCACCGCAATGGTTAGTGGATCTAAGTTTTCAGTTTGTACCTCGATGTTCAATGGAATCATGGTAGGCAACAAGGTTGCTGATAAAGTTAGGGTGACACTTTCGCCTGTTGGCAATTCTGAATGACAAGGACGTAGAAGTACATCACAGTCAGGCACAGGGAAAGTATTAATGACGCTGGTTTTGAATCCAGAGAAAAAGTAGTTGCTGGCAATCACTGCGCCGGCGAGGCCAGCGCAAGCGGCTATTAGTCCAACAATAAATGTTTTGTTTATGTGCATGTAAGCTCACTCGCCTTATTTGGGAAGTGCTGAGGTCCCTTCAGCAAGCAATTTTACGAATTACGCAAGGACATCAGCCCCAGCAGCGTTACCAATAAGTACAACATCAGCTGCATGTAAAGCAAAAATACCATTACATACGATACCTGGAATATTGTTTAATTTCTGTTCCATTGCAATTGGCTCATCAAAAGCTAGATCGTGAATATCTAAAATCACATTACCATTGTCGGTCATAAAGCCATTTCGGTAAACCGGGTTACCACCCATTGCTAAAATTTGTCTAGCTACAGAACTTCTGGCCGCAGGAATGACTGCTATTGGCAAAGGAAATGAAGTGCCTAAGCGCACTTCTCGCTTGGTTTCATCTGCGATACAAATAAATTTCCTAGAGACAGAGGCAACAATTTTTTCTCCGGTAAGCGCGCCGCCACCGCCTTTGATTAGTTGCTTTAGGTTGTTAAATCGATCTGCGCCATCGACGTAAACATCAGGATCGCCGTCTGCTAATGTCATAACAGGAATCCCATTTTTCTTTAGTCGGTCTTCTGTAGCGCCGGAGCTTGAAATGGCGCCACGGATGGAGTCTCTTTTTTCAGCCAGCATATCAATAAAGTAGTTAGTCGTTGAGCCGGTACCAACACCTACCAACATACCATCTTCGATGTAACGCATTGCTGCGGCCGCAGCGTTCTTTTTAAATGTATTTTGATCTGACATGTCTAATCCTTCATTGCCAAGATGGTTTTCCACTCATGCGCGGCCACCGGCATTATCGATAATCGATTACCTTTTTGTACCAAGCGCATTTCTTTTAACGCTGGGTTAGCTTTTATTTCTTTCAGTGTAATAGTACCAGTAAAAGTTTCTTTGAGCTTTACGTCTACTCTGATCCAGCGTGGATTATCTAGAGTACTTTTGGGGTCATAATATTTGGACTCCGGATCAAAGGCAGTATCATCCGGGTAGGCCTCTTTGACAATTTCAACAATGCCAACAACGCCTGGCTCGTCGCAATTTGAGTGATAAAAGAAGGCTAGATCTCCTTTTTTCATCTCATCTCGCATAAAGTTGCGTGCTTGATAGTTTCGGATGCCATCCCAATAATCGATTTTCTTAGGTTGTTTTGCTAAGTCATCAATACTGTAGGTATCTGGCTCCGATTTCATTAGCCAAAAAGTCATGCGACCTCTCATTTAATCTCATTGGCCGCATTGTACCTTTAGGTTGGCACTGGGCTCAACTAGGGTGAGTAACTTGTCTTCTCAGTTACGATATAGTCACAAGGAACATCCCAGGGGTGAACAGGGAATGATTCGGATTTCTGACATTCGAAGGCAACACCAATTAAGGTTGGGGGAGCCTTTGATTTTAAACGAAAAGCAAAGGTTCTGTCGTAATATCCTCCGCCCATTCCAAGACGATGCCCACTTTCAGAAAAGCCGACCATTGGCATCAGAACAACACCTAGGTCGTTAGGAGAAATTCTTTTAGCTTGTGTTAGATCTGGCTCAAAAATGCCAAATCGATTTTTAACTAAAGGCGTTTGCTCATCATAGACTGCAAACTCTAAAGTTGAGGAAGGGTTTAGTGCGGGTAATACACAGGTGAGTTTTGCCTGGTGGCACTGGCGAATAAAGGCCGTCAGATCGACTTCTCCATCAATAGGGAAATAACAGGCAACAGAGGATGCTTTTAGTATTTCAGGGTGTTGTGACAACTGGTGATTAATCTGTTGATTCCAGACAGTGCGAGAGGCCTCAGAGATACTGCGGCGTGCTTGACGTAATATTTGGCGGATGGACATATGACCCCACTCACCCAATTATAAAAGATGGTGCTTCCCAGGAAAAAGGAGGAGCCTCGACCTTGAACCCTATTTGGTTCAAGTGGGGGCCAGGTGCGAGGCATCAGGCTTTCCAATCAAGTTGGACATGCACAACAGCTTCGAATTAACGGCTCCCGGTCTACAAGCATCGGCTCAAAGTGTATGGCTCCAAGCCCGTTTTTCCCAGAAAGTCACCAATACTAATTTTAGTCCATTACCTCTTCAGGAGCATCAGTCTCTGAATGAGATAAGTGACGACTCGCACCGGTTAGCGCGCCGTCTATTTTTGTATGTAGGCTTTGTAATCTTTCTTCAAAGCCTGAGATCCCTAACGAATGATCTTTATTTCGACCAGAGCGCTCAATCACCAGCTCGTGCGCAACATTCAAAGCAGCCATGATAGCAATTCGCTCTAACCCAACAACACGCCCGCCTTGTCGAATCTCACGCATTTTGCGATCAACCAGGTAAGCTGCTTCACTTAGCTCATCTTCATGCCCAGCAGGACAATTGACCTGGTATTCCTTTTCCATGACTCGAATCGTTTTTGTTTTTGAATGTTCCATTAATTTCTCCAAATCCCTGACGACTAATTTCAGGTGCTATTTAGTTCAGTGTACAAAGGGGCGTTCAAAGCGGTCAACGCTGCACTGAAGCATAGGGCAATTTGTGTGGGCTGTGTTATGATGGGCATCCATTCAAATAACCAATAAAGACAGAAAAATGCCACGACAAAATTGGCCTGAAAACGATAAATTAGTCGAATTACTGGTGACGATGGATATTGCCATGGATCCTGCGGAACTTCAAGGGGTGATCGTAGGGCGAATAGCGGGGGCGCCAGCAGCGACTCAAGAGGAACATTTACTGGCTTTTGCAGAGACTTTTGGCGACTTGGCTTTGACGCCAAACTGTAAAGATGTGTTCGAAAACGCAACTAAATCACTCATGAGCTCATTGGCTGACAAAGACCGTCTAGATTTACCCAAATTGTTCCCCGAACAAGATGTTCCGTTACCCGAAAGATTAGAGGCGCTAGCGGCCTGGTGTCGAGGGTTTTTATTTGGTTTGGGGCTCGCTGGGTTAACGGAAGAGCAGTCTCATGTTCCAGAAGTGCAAGAAGCGATAGAAGACATTCGTCAGATCTCTTGTGTTGGTGCATCTGATGGTGAAGAAGAAGGGCAGGAAGAAGCAATGATGGAGCTGATTGAGTACGTCCGATTAGTCCCCTTCATGGTATACACTACCTTGCTTAATGAGATGAATAATCAGGAAGGGAATTCTGAATGATAGATCGCACGGTATTTGCTCAACGACAAGATAAAGTATTTGCACAGCTTCCGGAAAACAGTATTGCTATTGTTTTAGGCGCCAAAGAGCAAACCCGTAATCGGGATGTCCACTATCCCTTTCGTCAGCACAGTGATCTGTTATATTTGTTGGGCTTTTCTGAGCCAGATGCGGCCTTAGTTTTTATTAAAAACACGACCGGAAGTGTACTGTGGTTTTTCTGTCGAGAAAAAGATCCGCTTAAAGAGCAGTGGGATGGCCGGCGTCTTGGCCCCGAAGCCGCCGTTGACGCGCTTGGCGTTGATGAAGCCTTTTCATTCAACCTTTTCTCAGAAAAAGTAGAAGCCTTATCAGCCAGTGCCGATCAAGTATTTTTGACAGATGATTTGCATGAGCCATTGTTGGCGGATTGTGAAGATAAAATTAAGCCATTGGGTGCTCTTGTACATGCTTTGCGACAGATAAAAGATGAGGGTGAGTTAGCGCTGATGCAGGGGGTGGCTGAGTTATCTGTGAATGCACATCGTGCAGCCATGCAAGCGTGCAAAGTTGGCCTGCATGAGTACTCGTTAGAAGCCGCACTAGAGCACAGCGTGCGCTGGCAAGGTGCTCAAGCAATGGCTTATCCTAGCATTGTCGCCAGTGGTGATAATGCTACGATTCTACACTATGTCGAAAACGATCAATCGCTTGAAGATGGCGACTTGGTGTTGATCGATGCGGGTGGAGAGCTGAATGGCTATGCGGCCGATATTACTCGGACATTTCCAGTTAATGGTAAATTTTCACAACCACAAAAAGAAATTTATGAGCTAGTGTTAAAAGCTCAGCTGGCGGGTATTGAAGAAGCAAAGCCGGGCAGTTCAATGGTTGTGATTCAAGAAGTGATTAACAAAGTTCTGGTTGAAGGATTGGTTGAGTTAAAAATTCTTACCGGTGATGTTGAGCAGTTATTATCAGAAAAGGCTCAGGTACCATATACCGTGCACGGGTGTGGCCATTGGCTAGGTCTTGATGTGCACGATGTTGGAGCATATTTTCTTGACGAGAAAAAAAGCAACCCGATTCCTTTCCAGCATGGGATGGTGATCACGGTAGAGCCTGGGTTGTATTTCAAGCCCGATGATACAACGGTGCCTGAACAGTATCGAGGTATAGGGATTCGTATTGAAGACGATGTATATATTACAGAGTCTGGTCATCATGTACTGACAGAAGGCTTAGAAAAAACAGTCGATGCAATTGAACAACTCATGCAACGCATATAGTTCGACAGATGTAATTATTGTCGGTGGAGGGCTGGCTGGTTTAAGTGCTGCGCTGCTGTTAGCACAGGCGCAGATTAAAAGTATTGTTATTGACCGTTTTGCGCCTTTTCCAGGCGGACGTAAGCTGGCCTTAAATGCCCACTCAGTTCAAATTTTTCAATCTTTGGATGTCTGGTCTCAGCTAACCAGTTTGAGTGTCCCCATTCATCAAATTCAAGTTCGCGTTGGGGAGCATTTCCCGAAGTTACGCTTGCGGACATCTCAACCTTCTTCCCCTCCAGGACACGTTATTCGTATAGAGCACCTGGCTCAAGCACTATTGGATTCTTGTCAACGAAGTGATGATATTACATTGCTTCAGGATGAGTGCATTGATCTAAAAACAGATCAAGCGTTTGCGACGCTGCATTTGCGATCAGGCAAAGCGATAAAAGGGAAATTAATTCTTGGGGCGGATGGCGAGAACTCTGTTGTCCGGCAGTTATCACATTGCCAATGGCACTCACACCCCTATCAACAGAAAGCGCTTGTGTTCGAGGCCCAGTTGTCCAAAATGAGGCCACATCAAGCGATTGAGTGGTTTATAAAAGAGGGCACACTGGCGGTTTTGCCCTTACCTGAAAAACGTCATGCAGTGATCTGGACAGCGCCCTCGGGGCATGAGGCGTTTCACTTTTCTAAGCCTGAACAGATTGAGAATTGGTTGACAGAATTGACTTGCGCCCAGTTGGGCGAGTGTCACTTGTCAACGCCGGCGGGACAGTATCCACTTGCCAAAAGCTTTTCTTCCGATCCATTTGCTGCGCGAGTTTTTTTGTTGGGGAATGCGGCGCATGTGTTGCACCCTGTGGCGGCCCAAGGGTTTAACCTAGGTCTTAAAAACGCGAAATTATTGATTGATGCTTTAATGGCGCAAAAGAATTTGAATCAAGATTTGGGGCAAACAGCACTGCTAAGTCGCGTTGCCTTAAAAACGATCGATAATTTTAAATCTACCCTGTGGGGGTGTGACATATTAGCGTCGCATGCGAGTGGCCAACGTTGGCCGGAAGCATTAAAGGCGGGCGCATTGCTCGGGCTAGAGTATTGTCCGACTGCTAAACGGCAGATCACGCAATGGGGTACAGGAGAGACAGCTTGAGCAGTAAGGTGATTATCATCGGAGCAGGGCCGATAGGGTTAGCCCTAGCGGTGAGTTTAGGGCGGGCTGGCATTGTGGTCGATGTGATTGATAAACAAACAGCTCCCATGCCACGCCAAACGCAAGATGCTCGAGTTGTTGTTTTAAATCATGCAGCACAAAATCTTTTAGAAAAACTGGGTATCTGGTCACAATTGGCGGACGTAGCTGGGCCTATTGAAACAATGCAGTTGGAGGTTCCAGGGGCGCCGAGTCATGGTAAGTTTTCTGCAGTGGATACCACCTTTGCAACACTGGGAATGACTGTTTTTATACAAGACATTTCCTGTGCACTGGTGAAGGCCTGTCAGGAGCATCCTTTAGTTTCGCTACATTGGAACACGCCTGCTCACGATATCGTAATAAATAAAAATGAAGTAACGGTAAACCGGCAGTGGGACGGTGCTTGTTTAATTGCTGCCGATGGTGCAGCGTCTGTAACACGGCGACTGTTGGGTAGGACAGCCTTATCAGCACCGTATTCTCAGTCTGCCCATGTCGCAACGATTCAAACCCAGATGCCACATGGCAAATGTGCGTTTCAATGGTTTTTATCTGAGGGGCCTTTGGCTTTTTTACCATTAAAAGCGCCGCAGGAGATAAGTATTGTTTGGACGCAGTCGCAGGCTGCTTTTGTCGAGCACCAAGCGCTTTCAGATGAGGCATTTTTGAAAGCGTTGTCGACTGCTAGCGATCATCAATTAGGTTCTGTTACCCATATTGGTCAACGTTTTGGTTTTCCTCTGAAGTCCCAGTGGCTTGATGCGGCTGTTCAACCGAGAGTGGCTTTTGTGGGAGATGCTTGGCATAGCATTCACCCATTAGCCGGACAGGGGATGAACTTGGGCTTTCAGGATGTGAGTGCTTTATCAGCGGAGCTATCAAGAGCCTCTAAGGTGGGGATTGATATAGGCGCATTGACGGTGTTGCAGCGCTATCAAAATGCTCGAGCCGCTCAAAATCGACAAATGCAACAATTAATGTCTTTCATCAATAAAATGGGTGCCATACAAGGTGGTTGCATGCCTTTGCTGTCAGGTGCTGGATTTGGAATACTAAACCATTGGTCCTCACTACGTCGTTGGCTTGTGGCACAAGCACAAGGAGAGTAAGTATGCAGACAACTGCACTGGCTTTAGCGCATGAGAAGTTGGGTGCGATGATGGTCCCTTTTGCCGGCTGGAAAATGCCATTGCATTATGGCTCACAGTTGGAGGAGCACCGCACTGTGCGTCAGTCAGCTGGCGTGTTTGATGTGTCGCACATGGTTATTGTGGATCTGAAGGGCTCTGATGCAAAGACATTTTGCCAAACCCTTTTTGCAAATGATGTTGCAAAACTTAAACCTGGTCGTGCTTTGTACACAACCATGTTAACTGAAGCTGGTGGCATCATTGATGATTTGATTGTGTATCAGTTGGGAGCAAATGAATATCGCATTATCACCAATGCTGGAACACGAGATAAAGATTTAAATTGGATAAATACACAACTTAAGACATTAGATCTCTCTGTTCAACTCTTTGTGCAAGAGGACTTAGCGTTACTGGCGGTTCAAGGGCCAGCAGTCTTAGAGAGTTGTCACCTTTGGTTGCCGGAAGCATTCACTACACAGGTAAAAGCATTAAAGCCTTTTCACTGTCTTCAAACCAATAATATGTTTGTGAGTACCACAGGCTATACAGGAGAAACAGGTTTTGAAATTGCACTGCCAAATGCAAATGTGCAAGACCTGTGGGATAAAATTATTGCGAGCGGGGTAAAGCCAATAGGTCTGGGGGCTCGAGACAGTCTGCGGCTAGAGGCCGGATTAAACTTATATGGCGCAGATATGGATGAAGGGGTAACACCGGATGAGTCTAACTTAAGTTGGACCGTCGATTTAAGCGATACCTCCCGGGTATTTATTGGGCGAGAAGCCATCGAGGCAAACCGCGTTAAGCCGCACAGCTGTTTGATGGGGGCAGTGTTAGAGCAGAAAGGGACGTTGAAGGCAGGATTGACTGTTTTTTTAAACGATCGACCGATTGGCACGATAACCAGTGCGGCCTGGTCCCCCTTGCTTTCAAGAGCAATTGCTATGGTGCGTGTGAATGAACCAGCAGAACAAGCAATCGTTCAATTGCGTGGGAAACCCGCTTCTATTTCATTGCACCCATTACCTTTTTACAAAAACGCAAAGGTGGTCGTGACCACTCATAAGGAAGGAGAAAATCATGTCTGAGCAGAATAAGAAAAAATTTACTGAGACACATGAGTGGGCTCAATTAGATCAGGATGGCATTGTGACGGTGGGCATCAGTGAGCATGCTCAGCAAGCCTTAGGGGATATTGTATTTGTTGAGGTGACTCAGCAAGGCGACGTCGAAAAGGGCCAAGATGTTGCCGTTGTTGAGTCTGTTAAAGCAGCATCAGATATTTACGCGCCTATTAAGGGTGAAATTATCGAAGTGAATGAAGCGCTTGAAGGTTCACCTGAGCTGATAAACACCGACCCTTATGGTGCTGGATGGATCTACAAACTACGCCCGGCTGCCGTTGAACAATTAGAATCATTGCTTGATGCTCAAGCATATGAAGCACAGACTGAGGCATAACTACTCACCATTAAGGAACGCATTATATGACTTATGTGCCACATAGCTCTGAGCAGCAAAAGCAAATGTGTGAAGCTTTGGGAATCAAGTCTGTAGACGAGCTGTTCGATGAAATTCCTTCTAAACTTTTAGTTAAAAATTTACCTGAAATCCCACAGGCAATGAATGAGTGGGAAGTGCGACAGTTGCTACGCGAGCGCTCACAACAGGATGCTGGTTGGCAATGCTATTTGGGTGGTGGCGCGTATGAGCATCATATTCCTGCGCCAGTATGGCATATTGCTGCCAGGGGAGAGTATTTAACTTCATATACCCCTTATCAAGCAGAATGCTCTCAAGGCACTTTGCAATTATTGTACGAGTTTCAGACTATGATGGCGTCTTTAATGGGACTGCCTGTATCTAATGCCTCTTTGTATGATGGTGCAACCAGTATTACTGAAGCGGTGCTAATGTGTGTACGACATTTGCGCAAACAAAAGCATCATACGATCTGGGTTCCAGAAGTGCTTAGCCCGCAAACGCACGAAGTGCTGAAAACTTTGTTAGACTTGCCTGAAATTAGTATTAAGCGGCTACCCTGTCCAAGCGGACGCCTGTCGCTTGAAACACTTTCAGAGCAACTTAAATCTGATGAGCAAGCGCCTTCTGCACTGGTTGTGGCACAGCCGAATTATTTAGGACAATTGGAAGAAGTGGATGCTTTAACCGACTGGGCCCATGCAAACGACATCATGCTAATTGCTAATGTAAACCCTTTGAGCATGGCGTTATTAAAACCGCCAGGGAGGTGGGGTAAGCAAGGTGCAGATATTGCCTGTGGAGAAGCACAACCGTTTGGTATTCCTCTGGCATCAGGTGGCCCTTACCTAGGGTTCATCTGTTCAACGACAGCTTTGATTCGGCAATTGCCAGGACGCATAGTGGGGCAAACTCAAGACAGTCAAGGCCGGCGTGCTTTTTGCTTAACTTTACAAGCTCGAGAACAGCATATTCGTCGAGCCAAGGCGACATCAAACGTTTGTACCAATCAAGGCTTATTGGTAACAGCGGCCACTATTTACTTATCACTAATGGGGCCTGAGGGCTTAAAGTCCGTTGCAATGCGGTGTCATTTAAATGCACAGCGACTCCAAAAAGCTTTAGCTAGCAAAGGCATTACGTGTGCTTATAGTAAAAATTATTTTCATGAGCTGGTATTACCACTGCCCATCCCCTCATCGCAGTTTTTAAAAGCGATGGAAAAAGAAAAAATCTTAGCGGGGATCCCCATTGAGCATATTCCTACTCATTCAAATGCTGTTTTGGTTTGTGTCACAGAAACAAAATCAGAGCAACAAATTAAACAGTATGCGCAAGCCGTTGCGACAGCCATTAAAACCAAATCACTAGAGGAGGCTTGAGATGTTAATTTTTGAAAAAAGTGTTCAAGGCAACATTAGCTCAGCTCAAGCCTTTAAAAATCCAGATAGTCCCGAGTTGGCTTTTGATCAAAGTGCTTTGCGTGATGAGGCCCCTTTGCTCCCAAGAGTGAGTGAACTTGAAACGGTTCGACATTACACAAGCTTGTCCCAGAAAAACTTTTGTATTGATACAAATTTTTACCCTTTGGGTTCATGCTCAATGAAATATAATCCGGCTATTGCTCACCAGCTGGCTACTCTTGAGGGATTTTCAGGCAGGCATCCGCAAGCCTCTGATGTGGCAAGCCAAGGCTTTTTACATTGTATGTATGAATGCCAAGAGTACTTTAGAAGCATCTCTGGGATGCCTGGCGTAGCGCTGAGCCCTATGGCCGGTGCCCAAGGAGAACTGGCGGGTGTACTAATGATAAAAAGTTATCATAAAGCACGCCAAGATGATGAAAGAACAGAAATGCTTATCCCTGATGCTGCACATGGTACGAATCCCGCCACAGCTCAAAAAGCAGGCTTTACAGTTAGAGAAATTAAGACAGGGCCTGAGGGTGATATCGATATTCAAGCACTGAAAGAGGCTTTGGGGCCAAAGACAGCGGGAATAATGCTGACCAACCCCTCCACTTTGGGGGTTTTTGAGCGTGAGATCTTAACAGTTGCGCAATTGGTTCATGATGCTGGTGGACTGTTGTATTATGATGGCGCAAACCTGAACGCGATCTTAGGAAAGTCTCGTCCAGGGGATATGGGATTTGATGTTATGCATATTAATACGCATAAAACATTTGCAACCCCTCATGGCGGTGGAGGACCAGGCGCGGGCCCTATTATGTGTAGTCAGCGGCTCATTGATTTTCTTCCAATGCCGGTGGTAACTAAAAATGCCGAGCGTTATACCTGGAAAACTGCAAAAGAAGCGCCACAAACTATCGGACGAATGTCCCACAACATGGGAAATGCTGGCGTGCTTTTACGCGCCTATATTTACATGCGCTTGTTGGGGCAAGAGGGAATGACGCGGGTCAGCGAAAATGCCGTACTAAACGCAAACTATATGATGAAAGCACTGCAAGCGCATGGCTTTGAGCTAGCATTTCCAACGCGACGAGCCTCACATGAGTTTATTGTGACCCTCAAGCAGCTGGCGAAAGATAAAGGAGTAACGGCCTTAGATTTTGCAAAGCGGTTATTAGATTTTGGTTGTCATGCCCCCACCATTTACTTTCCGCTGCTGGTTCCGGAGTGTTTGCTAATAGAACCGACAGAAACGGAATCAAAGCGTGCGCTAGATGAGGCAATTGCACACTTTGCCCAAATCTTTGATGAAGCACATGAGCAGCCTAGCACCGTAACCTCAGCGCCCCACTCCTTGCCAGTAGGTCGCGTTGATGAGGTGTTAGCGGCTAAAAATATCAAGGTTAGAGAGTCAGAACTTGAGACATAGTTCATTTTAGGTCAATCTTATTTACTTTTCCCCCCGGTGGTCGATATTTAAGGTATCTAGTGCTGAATATCGAGGCCGCCGGTGGACGTTCCTGACCTAATTCAATTATGCGACAAAATGATTCTGCGTGTTCGGCATGAAATTATTGAGCGCAATCATAACAAGTCGGGTGAAGACCAAAGCGAAGGTAGTGCTTTGGATGATGCCTATCAAGCAGAAGCATCATATTCTTTATTGGATATGTTGTCTCGTCAGCTGCTGGGGCACCATATTTCAGATGAAGATCCCACCGCTAGCTTTCTGTGCTTAATGATTTATTACGTCATTAAAAGCTCAGATGAAAATGAATATACCTTTGTCTTACGTGGCTTATCAAAACCATTTTCACATGTTATATGCGAAATCAGAAAAGGGAAAAAAGCAGTTGCTTACTGTGATCCAGCATTTTTTGATCATTGTGTCCTTGCGGAAGAAAAAAATGACTATCTTAAAAAAGCAGCTGTTAAATTAATTAAAATTGCTGAAGAAGAAAAAAAGCTTCTGAGCGAAATAGAAAGTAATATTATAAAAGAAGAAAAAGCCATCTTAAAACAATATATAGATCGCTTAAATTTATACGGCGTCATTTTAGATCATCATGAAGATCAAGAAATCCGAGAAGACATTAATCGTCTAATTAAACGTATCAAAAGAAAAAAACGTGCTCGATCATCTGATGGTGACAAGCGAAGTAAAACAATTTATCAAATGCATTCACAAGTACTGTCAAAGCCGCTGAGACTTCGCACTTTAGTCGAAATTGCACCAGATGAGCAAGATGAGTTTGTTAAATCATTTGAGGGGGCTTTGATCCAGTCAGTTGAAGACTTGTTAATGACAGACATTTTTACAGGTTCAGATAGTAAGCCACTTGAAGAATAAACTAATTTAGTTCTCTACTCCTTAAAAATTATGATATATACCTCAAGGAAGAATTGAGAAGTTGCTTATGGAGAATGGCATGAGAGATAAAAATCAAAGGGAATTTGCAGCAGTTTTTCTTTGGGGCGTACTTACCGCTATAATTGTGGCATTTGCGATAGGCGTCTTTAAAGGTGTTCAAGGCATAAGAGAAATTTGTCAAAATCGACGAAATAATCCAGCACCCGCTCGAGCGCCTGCGCAAGAAGAACCACTGCCAAAAGCAAACCCTAATCAAGAAGGACCTCCCGATACAAGAACGGTTTCTTTGTCGACAAAGCTAGAGAACGTCATTGTGCATCGGTCTGATGATGGTGAAAATGATGAAGATCAGGCATCAGAAGCTACGCCTTTATTATATGGAGTGAGAGCGCAACTTGCTGGTGGTAGTGATGCTATCTATGTTCCTGAAAAGCATCCCTCGTACGTTCCACCCACTAGCAAGAGCTCACTAAGTAGAAGCTGCCCTTGATCGCGTGTTCAATTTGGGAGACATGGAATGTTAAAACCCGACAGTAATGGTGATAAAAGTGATATAGCAAGGCAGGGGCCTGCAGAAGCACGTTTTGAAGAAAAAGCGTTAAGTGCTTTTATCTTAATGAAGGCACTTACTTCGTTTGAGGCCACTGAAGATAAGACGCCAGCGTCTCCTGCTGAAGATTTAGAGCCACAAAATAAGCGTAAGCTATTCTCGCTTTGCGGTAGAAAAAAGCCAAAACGCCGCTAAGGAAAGTTAGTCAGCGGCTGTCACGGGATGCCGCTCATCAGGCTCATGACTGGGGTGTTTCAAGGTTAAAATAGGCCAGCCTTTGGCTAGGGCTCTTTCTTTCAGCCGCGCGTCGGGGTTGACAACTATAGGGTGCTCTACAAACTCAAGCAATGGAATATCATTGCTTGAGTCGCTGTAAAAATGGCTGCCTGCTAGAGAGTGATCTTTATCGTCCAACCACTCTAAAAGTCGCTGCACTTTACCTTCTTGAAATGAAGGGACCCCTTTAGCTTCTAGAGTTAAGCCGCCTTTGGGACATAGGTGAACATCAGAGCCAATATGAAAATCGATTGGAAAATGATAACTAATATGCCTAGATAAAAAGGTGAGCGCTGCGGTGATCACCAAACAAGTGTCTCCCATTTTTTTATGATGCTCGATAAGCGTCATTGCTTCAGGATAAATATGGTCGATAAGTTTTAGTTCAGTAAATCGCTTGGCTAAGGCTTCTTGCTCAGTCGGCGTTAGATGAAGAATAGGATTGAGCGAGTGATTGATATAGGTTTGAAAAACCATATCCCCTCGCACATAAGCTTCTGAAAGGGCCTGTCGGCTTTTGAGAAAGACTTGAGGATCGACTAAACCCTCTTCGACTAAAAACTCTCCCCATAAATGGTCGCTATCTTTGGCAATTAAAGTTTCATCTAAGTCGAAAATGGCCAAACGCATAACCCAATTCCTTTCTATACTGAACAAGCTCTAGCCATCCTAGCACCAAATGAAAGACTTGAAAAGGTTGGTTATATGACTATTAATAGTTATAGAGAATAAGTTACAACTTTGGCATACTGCAATAAACTCTACTCATTTTATGACTTATGCAAGTAATTGATAAAGATGGTTACCGGGCGAATGTCGGCATGATATTGGTCAACGGCCGAGGCCGTCTATTTTGGGCAAAAAGAATTGGACAGGACGCTTGGCAGTTTCCTCAGGGTGGCCTGAACCCTGGTGAAACCCCAGAGGAAACCTTGTATCGCGAGCTATTTGAAGAAATAGGGCTTTCCAAAGAAGGGGTAAAGATAATTGCCTCAACAAAGGATTGGCTTAAGTATCGGCTGCCCAAACGGCTGATTCGTCAAAGTAAGCCTACCTGTATCGGTCAAAAACAAAAGTGGTATTTATTACGATGTACTGCCAAAGACGATGACTTTGACTTAAATGCAGGGCCAAAGGCTGAGTTTGACGGTTTTGAATGGGTTCCTTATTGGTACCCACTAAGATTTGTCGTACCTTTTAAGCGAGAGGTTTATCGACGTGCTTTGATGGAGTTTTCTCCAAAGGTATTAGGGAGTGCTTCTCGGCAAGCCTTAGATCCTTTTCACTCATAGAGAGATAAGATGCTCAACACCCTTAGACGATTGGTCCAGGCTGTTAACGAAACGGCCGACTTAAACGAAGCCATGAATACCATGGTACAGATGGTGGCCAGTGCTATTGGAGTTGAGTCTTGTTCCGTTTTCCTAGTAGATCATCAAGCCGGAGGCTATCGTCTAGCCGCATCTGTAGGTTTTCGAGAAGAAGCTGAAGGAAGAGTTGTTCTAAAATTCGATCAGGGTCTGGTTGGCTTGGTTGCAGAAAGAGAAGAACCGATTAACGTAGAACATGCATCGGCTCATCCCCGTTATGCTTACTTTCCCCTAACCGGTGAAGAGCGTTATGAGGCCTTCATGGGGGTGCCGATTATTCACCAGCGTCAAGTGCTGGGTGTTTTGGTGGTTCAACAACAAGACCGTCGTCGGTTCGATGAAGGTGAAGAAGCGTTTTTGATTACAGTATCGGCTCAATTGTCGGGCAAAATTGCGCACGCGAAAGCTGCGGGCTTGTTGCATACGACAGCAAAACGCTTAGATGCTGAATTAACTCTTAAAGGAATATCAGGCTCTCCTGGGGCAGCAATCGGAACAGCAGTAGGCGTTTATGTCTTAGCAGATATTGATGGTATCCCCGATCGTCAAACAGACAACCCAAAAGAAGAGCTGGAGCGCTTTCGGTTAGCGATGCATATGGCACGCTGTGAAGTGCAAAGTCTACGAGAACGATTTGCAAAGTTAGTTTCGGCGAATGAACAAGCCCTCTTCGATGTCTATCTGCAAATGCTTTCGAGTAACACGATTTCTGAAGAAATTGAAAGACGAATCTTAAAAGGGTACTGGGCACCAAGTGCCGTTAGCCAGGTGATTCGTCACAATGTTTCGCTTTTTGAAGGAATGGAAGATGTCTACTTAAGAGAGCGTGCATCTGATTTAAAAGATTTGGGTCGACGTATTTTATCGCATCTTAGAGAAGAGCCTCGAGAAGAAATAGACTATCCAGATGACACCATCCTGGTGGGACAAGAATTAACCGCAGCCTCTATCGCCGATGTGCCTGCTGGGCGCTTAAAGGGGATTGTCTCCGTTAAGGGATCGAGTAATGCACATGTCGCTATTTTAGCGCGTGCAATGGGATTCCCCGCGATTATGGGGGCACCGTCTTTTAACATCAATGCAGTGGAAGGTAAGACGCTGATTGTTGATGGGTATACTGGAAATCTTCATATTCATCCGGCGGCCAGTTTGTTGCGTGAGTATGAGCTGCTCGTTGAAGAAGAAAAAGAACTTTATGCGGGTTTAGATGAGCTTAAAAATGAACCAGCGATTACTCCAGATGGTCATGTGGTTCCCCTCATGGTCAATACAGGGTTAATGGCAGATATTCAACCCGCTTTAGAGCGAGGTGCTGAAGGGGTTGGGCTTTATCGAACGGAGTTGCCGTTCATGGTTCGTGATCGATTTCCAACCGAAGAAGAGCAATGTACTTTATATCGTCAGTTGCTGACGGCCTTTGCCCCACGACAAGTCATTATTAGGACCCTGGATATTGGCGGGGATAAGCCCTTACCGTATTTTCCAATGATGGAAGACAACCCCTTTCTGGGGTGGCGAGGTATTCGGGTGACTCTCGATCATCCAGAAATCTTTTTGGTTCAATTGCGAGCACTGCTGCGTGCCAGTGAGCAAAACCATAATTTAAAAATATTGCTGCCAATGGTCTCTCAATTAGGTGAGTACAAAGAAGCAAAGAGCTTACTGGAGCAGGCGTATGCAGAATTGTTAGAAGAAGGCTATCAAGTGTCTCGACCAGAGCTGGGTGTGATGGTTGAAGTTCCGTCCATTTTGTTTCAGCTACCAAAACTGTGCCAAATGGTCGATTTTCTCTCGATCGGGAGCAATGATTTAACGCAGTATCTGCTGGCGGTCGATCGGGCTAACCCCAATGTGGGAGAGTATTTTGATGGCTTGCATCCCGCGGTACTGTCTTATATGCATCAAGTCGTTACTATTGCTAAAAAGCACCATACCCCCGTCAGTATTTGCGGTGAGCTGTCTGGCGACCCGGCAGCTGCCATACTGCTGTTGGGTATGGGCTTCGATACCATGAGTATGAACTCAGTAAATTTGCCACGAATAAAATGGGTCATCCGGAATGTGCCCTTTGCAACAGCACAGCGGTTGCTAAAAAAAGCGCTCAAGAAGGATTCAGCATTTGACGTTCGCTTAATGATGAAAGAATCATTAGAAGAAGCTGGATTGGGCGGTTTAATACGGGCAGGTAAATAATGACGATTTCACTATTCTTTTTAGGTTACATTCTGCTTGGCTTTATGGCTGGCTTTTTATCTGGATTGCTCGGAATAGGCTCGGGGCTCATCATTGTCCCAGCCCTTCTTTATCTATTCGAATCACAAGTGATGTCTGGCCCACTGATGCATATGGCAACGGCAACAAGCTTAACTTCAATGATTCTAGTGACTGCTGCATCTGCTTTTGCCCACTGGCGAAAAGGCTCCATCGATTTTTTAATATGGAGAGGAATTGTTCCCGGGAGTTTTTTCGGTGTCATTTGTGGGGCGAGCATTGCTGATCTATTGCCAGCAAACGATTTAGAGAATGCTTTTGGGTGTTTTATGATATTTAGCGCCTACCGTATGTTTGCTGGCGCTAAACAGCCAATCGCCAGTAGTCCGAAGCGTTATGCCTTTTGGGTACAACTTGCGTTTGGTTTTATCGCGGGTACTGTTACAGGGGTGTTGGGTATCGGGGGTGGGGTATTAGTTGTGCCCTTTATCCTAAAGCAGCAATTGCCATCAAAAATAGCCTCAGGCACCGCAGTCGCTTGTGCTTTCCCCACAGTTGTGATTGGTGCGATAACAACGATGTTAACGGGCTCAAATGAAGTAGGGCTCCCTCTTCATACCGTAGGGTATGTTTTCTATCCTGCTGCCCTAACCGTGGGACTGGCGAGCATCTTTACAGCGCGCTTTGGAACACATTTAGCCCACCGGTTACCAACCCAAACGATTAAGCAGCTGTTCGCTATTTTAATGGCGGTCATTGGCGCTGAAATGCTGTTTTTAAGATAATATACTTTGGTAAATTGACTGACATGATTCAATATCCCGTTATCGATCCCGTTGCCTTGCAATTGGGCCCTTTAAGTATTCGTTGGTATGGCCTTTGCTACTTAGCGGCGATTCTGGTGGCATTTTATCTCTTGCAGCGTCGCTTAAAAACAGAGCAAAGCCCTTTGACGGAAGCAGGTCTAGAAAGTTTTTTGACCGCATCAGTCCTGGGCGTTGTTTTTGGTGGACGTATTGGTTACATCTTATTTTATGACTTGGCACTTTTGTGGGAACGCCCCCTCTTCATCGTCAGCATTTGGGAGCCGGGCTTATCCTTTCATGGTGGACTTATAGGGGTTTTGGTTGCCTGTGCCATCACCGCTAAGCGCTCCAAGGTGCGCTTCCTTGCGGTGACGGACTTCATTGCGCCAGTTGTTCCCATTGGGTTAGGTTTTGGTAGATTAGGTAACTTTATAAATGCAGAGCTTTGGGGGCGGGTCACCGATGTACCTTGGGGGATGATTTTCCCAGGCGCTGGACCACTACCCAGGCACCCCTCACAGCTATATGCCATTTTTTTAGAAGGCGTGCTCTTGTTCTTTTTTCTTCAGGTCGCCCGTAAGCGTTGTCTTATTTTGGGTCAGGTATCTGGAGTATTTGCGTTAGGGTATGGTTGTATCCGTTTTGGAGAAGAATTTTTTAGACAACCAGATGCTCACCTTGGTTTTATTGCGTGGGGCTGGCTGACTATGGGACAATTATTATGTCTGCCGCTGATTTTACTGGGCGGTATTTTGCTTTTTAGCGCTATGCGGAGGAAAACTGATGCGTCAATATCTTGAGCTGATGCAACGGGCTTTATCAGAAGGCAGTTTCAAGTCAGATCGGACGGGTACAGGTACTTACAGTATCTTTGGTCATCAAATGCGCTTCGATCTCTCAGAAGGGTTTCCGCTGGTAACCACTAAAAAGCTTCACCTTCGCTCAATCGTTCATGAGCTATTGTGGTTTTTAAAAGGTGAAACCAATATTCGTTATCTGAAAGAGAACAAAGTCTCTATTTGGGATGAGTGGGCAGATGAGAATGGAGACCTAGGTCCAGTGTATGGCGCGCAATGGCGCTCGTGGCCAACACCTAGTGGTAGTACCGTCGATCAGATTGCGCACACCGTGCAGCAAATCAAAGAAAATCCAGACTCTAGACGTCTTATTGTCAATGCTTGGAATGTGGCAGAAATCCCCAAGATGGCACTACCACCTTGTCATTGTCTATTTCAATTTTATGTATCTTCCGGAAGGCTGTCTTGTCAGCTGTACCAGAGAAGTGCGGATATTTTCTTGGGTGTACCTTTCAACATTGCCTCATATGCTTTGTTAACGCACATGATGGCGCAAGTAACAGGCTTAAAGGTTGGTGATTTTGTGCATACTTTAGGAGATGCACACTTGTACAGTAATCACCTAGAGCAAGCAAAGACACAGCTCAATCGCAAACCATTGCCCTTGCCACAGTTGGTGCTAAATCCTGATGTTAAAAAGCTGGAAGATTTTTGTTTTGAAGATGTGAGAATTGAAAATTACCAATCTCACCCTCATATTTCTGCGCCGGTTGCGGTATGAAAATCTGCCTCATAAGTGCGAAAAGTGACAATGATGCCATTGGCCGAGACAATCAAATGCCATGGCATCTCAGCCCAGATATGCGACATTTTAAAGCGCTAACAACAGGGCAAGTGTGCTTAATGGGGCGAAAAACATATGAATCACTTGGTAAACCTTTACCGAATCGTGAAAATGTAGTGATTACGCGTCAACCTGACTATCCATTGCCCGAAGGAGTGCAGCGTCAAACCAGTTTAGAGCAAGCATTAAAAACTTATGCGACAGCTGAAAAAATAATGGTGATTGGTGGTGCGCAATTGTATGAGCAGTGTTTGCCGCTAGCCGATTTAATCTACCTCACCCAAGTGCATACCACTGTTTCAGATGCAGACACATTTTTCCCCACAATTGATCCTCGGCGATGGGTTGAGGTCGCTCGAGAGGACTTTCCAGAAGAGCCAAAGTCTGGGCTAGCGTATAGCTTTATCACTTTGGCTAAAAGCACATCCTTCAGCTGAATCCTTTAGCTTTCCACCTTATCTATACAGCGTCGGGTGACAAGGCATGCCAAATGGGTATAATCAACTTAGTAAAGGAATAATTATAAAAACACCCTACTATAAAGTTCTCACGGAGTTTAGAGATGTCTTACCATCATTTGGTTATTGCACTTCAGTCGAAGCTAGAAGAATATATAAATTGTGATCTGAGTGAAGTGCTTGAGCGCGTTAAGTATGCCGGCTCAGGAAGTATAAAAAGAAAAACAGTTGAAGTAGCGCCTGAGAGCCCTCCTAGTGGTGAAGTGCGCGCTCAGTTCGCAGAGTTGTCCGCAAAGCAAGAGTTAAATTTAAATTCCCAGCGAGCGAGAGATCAAATAGGCTCTATTATTCGCGCTTTAAAGTTTGATCTGCGTCAGGAGCGTGCTCTAACTGCCCAAGTGCCAGGGCCATCTATTTTAGAAAAACTCTCCAATCCTGCTTATCGACAAAAATTTATCTCTGGTGGCCAAGAGGATCTGCCGGGCAGCTCAAGTAGTCGCTCTGAAAGTGTCGCCTCAGTCGGTGAAACCTATTTTCAAGAGCTCATTAATATTATTGAGCCTTATGTATCTGCTGAAGAAGCGTTAACTTGGGAGCAAGTTGATGAGGAGATAGCAGATAATTTCAAAGTTTTAGAACCTAGTGAACAGGCGCAGTTAGAGGCAGATCTTGCTGCGTGTCTTGGACAAATGACCCTTCAAATCGATCTTCAAGGAAAAGCGTTGCCAGCCAGAGAGAAGTTTGAAGAAACTTTGTTGCCAAACGGCATTAGCTGGGCTGATTTATTGCGACTAGAGGCGAGGGCCTTCCAAGCAGAACTTAAAAGCAACTGGCCAGATTTACCTCCAGAGACACGCTTATCGGATCTTAAAAAAGTTTTAGCTTTTTGGACTATACGCCAGTTGAGCGTGATTGAGTCGCTCAGTGAAAATATAAGTGCTGCGGCTTCTTCTAAGTCAATGTGTCAGACAATGTGTGATACATTTCGACGATTGTTCATGACCGTTGCTGAAATAGATCAATCACTTTGTGCTTTAGCCGACAAAAAGCCCGCTAGCTTTAGTTTATTGTGCCGTCGAATGGGTCACATGAGCAGAGAATACGCGCGCTTTTTGCATACAGACTTAAATAGTTTATAGCTGTATCGTTTGACTCAAGATAATCTTATCCCTAAAGCCGTTGGAGAAGCAGAGCCAGCAAAAGGGACCCAAGCTAAAAATGTTTGGTATATGCTGGTTTCAAGAATGCTAAATTATTTATGTGTAAATTTATACACTCGCGCAATGGAGGCTTTACCCGAGACTTCTATAGCAGGCACCATTGCATCGAATGCTAAGGTAGCAGGGAAAGCAAGCATCACGTATTTATATGCTCGACTTGCGAAGCCTGAAAGTGAGCCTGCTGAATCCGCAAATGCACTGGATGTCAGTTCACGAAAATTACAAATAGTCGCCTCTATTTTACACGAACATCACCGAGCTCTACATTCAGAGCATGATGAGAGCTGGCATATCAACTGGGATGCTTTCCATACGTTTGCGACCAAAACAATGCTTGAGACAGAAGGCAGTGGTGCCAACCAGTTTAACTTCTTACGCTCCTTACAAACGGTAACCTCGTATGTTGGCCACTATTGTCTTGGCACTCAAATGACCAGTTGGGGAGAACGTTTGCAAATAGCATACCGTGAGTTTATACGAGATATTCATGCTGGGTCGGTTATGACCGGCTGTCCTGAAGGAAGAGCCTACCAATGGACAAAGATGTATCAAGGGTATGTAGATGAAGCGCCAGGTGAGGAGCTTGCTGATTTAGTAGCTGCGCGTCCAAAGAGACGGTAATCACTATTTACCAGATGATCTAGCTAATCTTCCAAGCTAAACTAGAATTCGCGTATAATGGTTATTTACGTGAATATATTTGGGTGCAGGGTATTGTCTGTTCATAAGCTGCTGGGTGTGTTGGTTTTTATTATCAGTCGATGTTTGAAGTTTACTCTTCGGCATGAGGTTGTGGGTAAAGAAAACTTTGTCCCCCATAAGCAACATATTTTATGTTTTTGGCATGGCAAACAGTTTGTCCCTTCTTTGTTTTATCCACCTGAAAACAAACCCGTGACGGCATTGGTGAGCGCCTCCAAAGATGGTCAAATAATGTCAACTTTCTTACATTGTTTAGGCTTTCAAACCGTTCGTGGCTCTTCAAGCCGTAAAGCGGTCAGCTCTCTTGTGATGATGTTAAAAGCGGCTCGCGGTGGTAGCTCTGTTGCGGTTACGCCGGATGGACCTCGGGGGCCTATTTACACGGCCAAACCAGGTGTTGCATTTTTAGCGACGAAGACTGGGCTAGAAGTGGTTCCCTTTGGCAGTGCGGTCTCTAGGAAGTGGGTTATTCAGTCATGGGACCGCTATGAAATCCCAAAACCTTTTTCAAAGTGTGTGTTTTATATCGGGAAACCTTTTAAGCTATCGCCTAAAATGAGCCCGGAAGAAGCATCACGTCTTATTTCTAGTGCAATCTGGGAAGCCGACCTAGCTGCGCTAGGCCGACTGCACGGGATCAGCGATTTAAAGCTCGATGCCCAATGTCAGAGCGATAAAACGACCCTTGCCAGTTAATGTGTTTTGCTCGAGCATAAGCGCGTGCTTGTGCTTGCTGGAGATCCTCTCCCAGTGCTGTCACGCATAAAACACGCCCGCCGTTTGTGACGACTTGACCAGCGTCATTGAGTTGAGTGCCCGCATGGAAAACTTTTACGGTCGTGTCTGAATCGTCTTCACCTAAGATAATTGGAAGATACTTTTCATAAGCATCCGGATAGCCACCCGCTGCCATTACTACTCCAATGGCCGGCCGTGGGTCAAAAGTTACGGGGACTTCTTGCATTGAGCCATTGGTCGCGGCTAAACATAGGGCCGCAAAGTCAGAGGTTAATCGCATCATAATCGGTTGGGTTTCTGGATCGCCAAACCGGCAGTTGAATTCCAGGACATTAATATCGCCGGCAGGGGATATCATCAAGCCAGCATATAAAAAGCCACGGTAAATATGCCCTTCACTTTTTAGGCCTGCGAGGGTAGGCCGAATCACGGTTTCTAATGCGCGTTCAATCAAAGATTCGGTCATAACCGGTGCCGGTGTGTAAGCCCCCATCCCACCAGTGTTCGGACCTTTGTCGCCTTCATCTCGGGCTTTGTGGTCTTGGCTGGTTGGAAAGGCTACGACAGACTCACCATCTGCAAGCACGATAAAGCTGGCTTCTTCCCCTTGCAAAAAGTCTTCGATGACAATTTGATGACCAGCATTGCCAAAGCGGTTGCCCTCTAACATATCATCGATGGTCGCAAAGGCCTGCGCTTCATTTTCAGCAATTACCACGCCTTTTCCGGCAGCTAACCCATCCGCTTTGATGACGATGGGAAAAGAGCGGCTTTGTACATACGCTTTAGCTGGCTGTGTTTGGGTAAAGGTTTGATAGGCAGCGGTTGGGATATTGTATCGAGCAAAAAAGTCTTTGCAAAAGCGCTTGGAGCCTTCTAGCTGTGCACAGTACTGCGATGGTCCTAAGCAGGCGAGACCAGCTTGTTCAAAAGTATCAACAATACCTGCTACTAAAGGGGCTTCGGGTCCAATGACGGTTAAATCAACTGCGTTTTCTTTTGCAAATGCTAGCAAGCCCTCAATATCAGTTGCTGAGAGATTTACGTTCTCAAGAGTTGGTTCTAAAGCCGTACCAGCATTACCGGGTGCAACCCATACTTTTTTTGCTTGTGGACTACAGGCTAGCTTCCAAGCCAGTGCGTGCTCGCGGCCACCGCCGCCGACAACTAAAATCTTCATTCTGATTTTCTCTTAATGTTTGAAATGACGGACGCCAGTAAAGACCATCGCAATGCCATGCTCGTTGGCCGCATCAATCACTTGTTGATCTTTAATAGAGCCACCCGGTTGTACAATGGCTTCAATACCCGCTTCAGCCGCTTGCTCAATACTGTCCGTAAAAGGGAAAAAGGCATCTGATGCCATCACCGCACCCTTGGGTGAAAAACCGCCATCAATGGCTTTTTGCTTGGCAATCTGAGTGCTAACGACACGTGACATTTGGCCAGCCCCAACTCCAATTGTTTGCTCGCCTTTGGCAAACACGATGGCGTTGGACTTCACATATTGGCAAACCGTCCAAGCAAAAGCTAAATCTTTCATGGCCGCGGCACTTGGGCTACGCTGCGTGACCACTTTTGCCTGAGCAAAAGCCGTGCAGGGCGCATCAATTGCCTGTACTAACAATCCACCACTGATTCGCTTGAGCTCCATTCCTTGGTGTGACGGGAACTGGGCCAAACTAATTAAGCGAACGTTGGGTTTTCTTTTGGCTGCTGCTAAAGCGCCACTGTCAAAACTGGGCGCTAAGATAACTTCAACAAATTGATTAGATAAAATGCACTCAACCAATTCTTTATCGACTGGCTCATTGAACGCGATGATACCCCCAAAAGCAGAAACTGTGTCACAGGCAAACGCGCGCTCATAAGCTTCTTTGCAAGAAGAAGCTACTGCAACGCCACAAGGGTTAGCATGTTTGACGATGACGCACGCTGGCGCAGTAAATGCGCTGACCGTTGTCAAAGCGGCATCTGCATCGGCAAGGTTATTGTAAGACAGCGCTTTGCCCTGGTGGGTAACCGCCCCAGCAAAACCTTCAGTAGCACCTGGTTGACGGTAAAAAGCCGCTGACTGGTGAGGGTTTTCCCCATAGCGTAAACTCTGCTGCTTTTCCCATGTCACCGTTAATGTATCTGGATAAGGCTCAGCTGAAAGCTGTTCTTTTAAGTAAGCACTAATGGTCGCATCGTAATTAGCGGTGTGCGTAAACGCTTTCAAAGCCAAGGCTTGGCGTTGTTCAAGAGACAAGCCACCATGTCCGGAGACCGCTTCAAGACACATCGCATAATCAGAGGGATCTGTAACGACACTCACCCAGTCATGATTCTTTGCTGCCGAACGAATCATCGCAGGACCACCGATATCAATATTCTCAACCGCATCAGCAAAACGACAGTCTGGTTTTGCAATGGTTTGAGCAAAGGGATATAAATTAACAACCACTAAATCAATGAGTGGAATATGGTGGTACTCAATTGCCTGAGCATCAATATCTCGACGTCCCAAAATGCCACCATGAATTTTAGGATGTAAGGTCTTAACCCGTCCCCCCATTATTTCAGGAAAGTCTGTGACGTCTTCTACTGGCGTAACAGGAATATTGGCGTCAGCCAATAAGCGCGCGGTTCCGCCAGTGGACAAAATTTCAACGCCGGCATCGGCTAAAGCGCGTGCGAATACTTCAATACCCGTTTTATCAGAAACACTCAACAGGGCACGTTTTATGGGCTGTACTGACACCTATTCAAACTCCTCGATCATTTGTTCCGCCATGATTTTGCGTAAGGTGCCTCGGGAGATGCCTAAAAATGTCGCCGCTTTGGACTGGTTGCCATTGGTGGCACGAAGGACCGAACGCAATAACCCGGTATGCACTTCCTTGAGTACCATGGCATAGATTTGAGATGGCTCAGACCCATCCAGGGCCTGAAAATATTGTTCTACAGACGACTCGACCCAATACCGTAGGGGACGAGTAGAAGCATTATCACTCACGCCACATTCTCCGTTAATGTGTCAAAAAAAGCTTGGGCAGCCTCCAGCTGCGCTTGAGCAGAGGTGAGTTGGTTAAAGGTGTGCCGGAATGCCGCTCCACCATGCTGGCCTTTGCTGTACCAGCTGACATGTTTGCGGGCAATTAATACACCGCGGTCTTCACCATAAAACTCGTATAGTCGCTCAACATGCCCCATCATCCACTGGCGCACTTGCTCCACAGATGGGGGGGTTAAGGTTTTGCCATGAGATAGAAAAGCGGTCATTTCATCAAAAATCCAAGGTCGCCCTTGGGCCGCTCGCCCAACCATAATGCCATCCGCTCCCGTTTTTTCGAGAACCAATTTTGCTTTTTCAGGGGTTGTAATGTCACCGTTGGCAATAACGGGAATACTGAGTTCAGCTTTGACCTGAGCGATGGTGTCATATTCTGCTTCACCCTTGAACATACAAGCGCGGGTTCGCCCATGAATGGATAGCATTTGAACCCCAATCGACTCTGCCATTTTGCCAATTCTGATAGCGTTACGATTAGCGGTGTCCCAGCCCGTGCGGATTTTTAAAGTGACCGGGATATCTACCGCGCTGACTACGGCTTCTAGAATGGCTCGAACCAGCGGCTCATCCTGAAGCAAGGCAGAGCCTGCTGCTGTTTTACAAATCTTTTTGGCGGGGCAGCCCATGTTGATATCAATAATATCGGCACCTTCGTCCGCATTTATTTTAGCAGCCTGCGCTAGCATTTTCGGGTCGGCACCGACGATTTGAACACTACAAGGGCCTAGTTCGCCGTCATGATTAGCACGGCGCTTGGTTTTTTCACTACCATGAAGTAAGGAGTTGGCGCCCACCATTTCGGAGACCGCCAGGCCGGCGCCGAGCTGACGACACAACTGCCGAAAAGGTCGATCCGTCACTCCAGCCATTGGGGCTAAAATGATAGGAGGATTGATGGTATGTTTTCCTACAGATATCGGCTTCATATGTCTAAAAATGTGGTACTAATTCAGTCAAGCCACCATTTTAGCTTAAAAGCCAAAACCTCAGAAGGGTTCAGGGGGTAAAATTTTTGTTTTTTCAGTAAATGACGGATTGTATTTGGGGAAAATCCATCGTAAACTGACGCTTCATTCGACTTGGAATATTAGATAACTAATTGCAACATAGGGGGTGACCTGAATTGGCAGAACTACACGATACCTTCAGACTACTAAGCGCAGTAGGGGATGGGGTTATTTTGAGCATGTATTTAATGTTGGTAAGCAACCGGATATCTCAAGAAAGTTGGTACTACATGATAAGTAACGTAATCGGTTCGTGTATGGTGTTATTTGATGTTGTGGCTGAGTTTTCGTTTAGCCAACTAGTCGTTCAGACAGGATGGTTAGTTGTCAGTGCCGTGGCCCTAGGTCTGGCAATTAAAGCTCGCTTTGCTAAAGAAGAAGACGATTGTAGAGCAGCAAATGATATGGTGATTCCAGATTCAGATGCGATTGTTTCCATTAATCATCGTCGAACATAAAAAGTCGTAATTAAAAAAGCGCCCAGTCGGGCGCTTTTTTTTGTTTTAAATATTTATTCCTAGCGGCGTTGAGGTGCTGCGCGCTTTGCCGCAGTGCCTATTGGTGCCGCTAAAGGATTTGCTGAGTTTCTTTCGGAGGCTGACTCAGTGTCTCTATCTGCAGAGGTTCTTTTGGCGGATAGGGGAGCAACTACCCTTGATGCCAAATTAGCGGCTGAGAGTTGTTGACGAGAAGGCGTCGTATCCGCTTGCACTCGAGGTGCTTCAGGTGGTGTTAGTCTTCCAGAGCTTACATTTGCTGCTGTAGACTCGGGTGGCGCTTCATGGGCTGCGTTGGCTTTATGCCTAGCTACAAGCTTGAGCCCTGCAGATAGAAGAGCACTGTATTTCGTTACTATCTCATAAAATTTTCCCATATTTGTATCTAGCTCGCTGTCCAGTGAACTTGTTGGGTCCGGGGTGTCTGCGGCAAGCAGTGCCTCAAAAGAGGCTTGTGCAGCGTGACGCATAGAGGCTCTAAAGTTCAGGGGGCTTTGAGCTTTCATTAGGGTAAGCGTTTGGTTGAGTGTTGCATTTAGCTGGGACTCAGCTGGACTGTTTGCAGCAGCTTGTTTTAGGTAGCATATAAATTGACAGTGTAGATGCCTGAGAGGTTCAGGGAGTAGCGTGGGGTTGAGTAAACCGCCATAAAAGATAAAAGAATTAATGCGAGAAGTAAAAGGGGGGCTTTGAATAAAGGTTGGTGATAGTGCTTGAGTGAGCACTGAAAATAGCTTAGATGCTTGGTCTATCTTTAAATCAGGGTTGCGTAACAAGCGAGAGATAATATTTCCGAAAAAATGAACTTGGGTCACTGGTACATTGCGCTGTTTGGTAAAATTGGTCAACATACGTGAAAGTTCTTTCAGCTGTTGCTCAAAGGGACTAAAAGGACTAAGTCTTAGCATAAGAGAAGGCACAAACTCTGGAGAAAATTGACGCATTTGCTCTTCAATAGGGTGTGATGCCTCAATGTATTTTGTCAGAGCGGTTTGTTTGACTGGTGTGCGACAAGCGTTACTCACCTCATAAAGATGGTTTAAAGATGCTCGATTTAATGGCGCCATTAAGCTCTCAAAGTCTTCAGA
The DNA here is from genome assembly GCA_002708265.1 of Legionellales bacterium. GTDB lineage: Bacteria > Pseudomonadota > Gammaproteobacteria > Berkiellales > Berkiellaceae. The sequence goes on from PANA01000001.1 coordinate 243,390, forward strand.
GTCTTCACACCCCAGCAAGAACATATATAAAGCTTTGATATAAAATTGATAATGAGCAGCGTGTTCTGGGTTCAAACTTAGGAATTCAGCATCGGCGTACGTCTTGTTGTAAAAAGTTTTAAAACGTTTGATATATGCGCGCATTTGAGGCTGTACTTTTTTAGCCACGGCTGTCACAAAGTCATCCATGACAATCCAGGGGTGTTCTTTATTGGGCAAAGAAGAGCCATCTTCGGCAAGTGCATGAGGTGCGTAGTTAGGTAGTCGATCTTTAAAGGTGGCAAGGTGAGTTAAGATGTGTTCTAAAAACTGATGATGAGAAGCACATTCTTTAGTTAAGACATACGATAAGATTTTAGCAGTTAGATCTACTAATGGACGATCTAAAGCGGGCTTAGGAGATGAGGATCCGCTAAAAATATTTTTTTGATAAACAAGCCGTACTTGATGAGCTAGACAATTATCTATTCCTTGGAGTACAAGCTCTAAGGCTTCCGGCATATTTTTACTTTTCACTAAAGCCAGAAGTTGTTCAAAGTAAAGATCAGACAAGCCTATTGGAAGAGATGGGGTGGGGGCAGCTTTGTCTATACCCTTGTCAAAAACAACCGATTCTGCGCTTGAGTATCTTATCCACTCGTTTGATTTAGGATCGCTAAAAGCATTTGAAATTATTTCCTGGTCTAAAGCAAGTTGCGCCGTCGTCGCGGGCAAAGGGATCACTTTCTGTTCTAAACACTCTCGAAGTTTTTGATAACCAAGCTGTTTATAATATTTTACAAAATCAATATGTGGATACTGCAGTTGAAGTGCGTACCAAAACTTTCTAACTGCTCCGAGCTCAGTTTCAGTTATATTGGCTGGAGATTCCAGCAGTAAAAGGGGCCCCTTAGCAGCAAGCGTCATTCTTTCATTCAGTGTGAGTGCGCTTTTGAATATTTTAGAGGCTACCAGCAAAGTATTTTCTCTGGGCTCACCTTGAACTTGAGGCGTATATATTAATTGAGTGAGGCCTTCTGCGAGGCAGTAAGGGAGAATGGTATTTTGCATTTCTGCTGGCAGCGACTGCTCAAATCTTGCGCGAATCTGGAAGCTGACAAAAGTCGTCCTATCTTTGAAGTTTAGCAGTTTTAAATCATATTCATTCATAAACAGGCTGCCGGCAGTATAGCAAACCCCTCTTCCTTTGGGCAAAAGGTAGAAATTTGCTAATGAAATGTTTCCAACGGCATTGTGGGGCAGACGCATTTTAAATTGTGTTAAACGCTCACTGAAAGTGGGTGATACAAGTTGATAAAAATGTCCATGTTTTAAATGCTGAGATGCTTCAAAAATGACGCCACTCGATTGAAAGTCATATGTATTCTCAAAGGGAAAAAGGATACGTTCATGGGTAGGTATTAATTTTTTATTGAAGTACAACTTTAGGCTTTTAGGAAGGTGGTTCTCCACAGCAAGCTGAATCGGATTTTCAGGAGTTGAGTGCAAATTAGTAAATGGGCCAGCGAGGCTCGGGGCATAGATATAGCCGGAATCTGTATTGATGTGGAAAGTTGGCAAGCGATAAACAATAGTAACTTTGTCAACTGAAGATGGCAGTGAGGTAAAGTCCACTTCTATGGGGTTGCCTTTAGGTCCTTTGGTTACTTTGATACTTTTGTCTGAGCCAGAAAGAGATAAGATGTTTGGTTTTACGTTATAAGCCTTGCCCCGTAGAAGATTAGCAGGGATCTCAACAGCTGCCGCTGTAAAAGCCAATCTGGATGGCGAGCGTTGAGCCGGGTGAATGATCATCCTGATTGTGGGTGTAGAAGGAACGGGTGGCCTGCTTTCTGGAATAGACATCTTTTGCCTCTGAGCAACCAATAGTTGCATAGTGAAAAACACTCAGAAATTATAAAGCAAATCAAAGTAAGCTAGAAGACCAGATGTCAAAAAAAAGAAAGTTTTCCAGCTAATCGGTGATTATAAAAGCGCCCGAGGAGGGCGCTTTTACATTTTAGGCATTACTGACGAGGATTGCGGCGCTTTGCTCGTTTAGCAAGTAGCTGGTTACTATCATCTGAGTATTCAGACTCAGAGTCTGATCCGGTGTCTCTGTCAAGTGCACCAGCAGGTGGCTTCCACTCGGTATCTTCAGCATCCCAGCGAGCGGTTGATGACTTTTTTCTTTTAGCAGCTTTACGCTTCATTAAAAGTGGTCTGCGGGAAGGGGCATCTGCCCCTCCATTCATCGCACTCGGATGATTAGTCTCTGATAGCATGGCCGGTGTTGAGGCAGCTGCCGCGGCTGTGTTTTCAGGGCGTGCTGAGGATCTAGCAATAGAAAATCCTGGCGTGTGTGAGTTAGTAGGGGCTCCATGGGAATGGGCTGCTTCGTGAGGTGCCCTTGGTCTTGGTTCTGTGGCGGCCTCAAGTTGGACGGGCACAAAGAAGTCCTTTGGTAATTCTAAATCAAGCGCAGTTTCACGAGCTTCTTTCGTAAAATGAGCAGCTATTGTCGAAATACTACGCAAAAAGTCTAAAACTTCTCCCGTGTTATTAGCCATACTCAAGTGCTCTCTTTCCAGTTCTGATAGTCGAGCATGGGCTGAGTGAAAGAGAGATTTCTGAAAGGTCTCTTTATCTTGAACCTTCATGAGCTCAAATAGAGAATCAATCATAGACTTTAGTTGAGGTAAGTCTTTATCAAGTGTGGTTCTAAATTCATCCAAAAGCTGGTATTGCGCAGGGCGAATAGTCGCTGAAAGTAATGAGGGGCTTAAAATTCCACAATTAAGCAAAAATTTAATGACATTACCTTTTTGGATACAGTGTTTCACCATTGGTAAGATGCATTGTGCTTTTAGTCGGTTAAAGATTTGTTGAGCCTCGTCAAGACTCAGTGTGGGTGAAGTTAAAACGTTACGGACACTAATGGCAACGAAATCTCTTAATTCAGGGTCCAGCCAAAGCCTGTTAAAATTGCTAATTAAAGGTGACAAATGGTCAAGAATTTGTAAGGGGGACCGAACTGCAGCAAGTGTGACAAAGGTAGAGGAGGGGGTAAAGTTACGGTCGCAGGATTTCATACTTATCTCAGCAGGATGCAACGCATCAAATATTTCTTTAAATGCCGCCATTTTTGTTTCTGAGCGGCAAGCATCTCTGACTAGGGCCACTTCTCCTAAGCTTGCGCGAGACATTAGTGTGAAATATGGTCTTAGATCTTCTGAATCTTCACAAGCAAGTACATATAATGAAAGGACATGGGCAAAAAACTCAAAGCGTCTTACATCATCGGGTGAACAGTTATATACCTGTAAGGGGTTTTGGAGAAAGGAAGAAAAATGACTGGTAAAGTGATCGAGGCAAGTTTTAAAAGTGGATAAAGATTGTTTTACAGCAGCGATCACAAATTTTTCAATAAATGCGCGAGGTGAAACGCTGCCTAAGTCGCCGTGCTCAGGCACAGTTGATTGAAGTAAAACGTTGGGAAGCCTGTCTTTAAAAGATAAAACTGCAGTCATCAGCGCAATCCCTAGCTCAGGAGCGACAACGGCCTCTCTTGCCATGGACAAACTCATTAACCGGCTCAGTCGGCTTACCAGGAGGGGGTTTAATTCAAGAGGGTTTGGATTTAGATCCGCCATAATATCATTGTGGTCATAAACTTGTTTGACAACAAGATCTAAGCAGTTTTCAACTAAATTAAGCGCTATGTTGCTTGCATCGTAGAGTTTTCGTTGTTGAACAGCATTAACAAATTTTTTGGTGGCGTCCTTTTCGAGCGGATCAACAAAAGGCCCGATGGTGGGGAAGCCAGTCAGCTTAAGCATTTCTGATTTTGAATGCGGAATCCACAAGGTCAAACCGGGTTCTTTGAGAGATTTATTGAAGCCATTTTGAACGAGTGCATGATGCTTTATAGATGGTGGCAAGGGCAGTGTCCCTTGTTCTAGATGCTTTGTAAGTGCCTCAAAATCCACTTGGCAATAGTACGCTGCGAAATTAACATCAGGAAATTGAAGTTGAAGTACCGTAAAAATCTTTTTCAAACCACTGAGCAAGATTGGATGCAGCGTGGTTGGATCGGAAAGAAACGCAGACGGGCCTGCTGCAGCCATCATTTGTCTTTCACTCATAGTAATATTTCTTTTAATATACTCTGACTGAATGAACGCACGAGCTTTGGAAACTGTTTTATCATTACCACTTAAGCTGACTAATTCAGTCAAGCCCGCTGAAATGGCCTCTGATAAAACAGTTTCTTTATCAGCAGGACCAATTTTTCGATTGAGACTTCTGGCCACATCAAACTGCAAATGCGATTTTAACCATGGCGCAGTCAGTGCATAGATCGTAGAATCGCCAAGAGAGATTCCCATACCATAACGAAAAGCGCCATAACTGTAGCTTGAAACTAATGCTGGTAAGTCCAGCGCATGTGCTAGCGCTCCCTCAGGGAAATAATCGGCAAGGCTTTCACAGCGTTCGATGAGCAGCGGGTGCATGAGGTTTCTTACTGTGAGGTGTTTTCGATTGAAGGTAGAGGGATAAACCATACAGGACGTTATCTTCATAGAGCTGTCTGGTAGTAAGAATATTTTAGCTTGCTCAGCGGGGAGCAGCTCTTTCATGTATTCTAGAATGTGAGTATCAGGTAGTTTTGACTGAACCGTAAAGTAAATAGGGGCTTCTTTAGTTGAAACTAACTCTCTAAACGGGGTGAAACAACCAAGAAAATTTGTGTAGTGATGATTGGGCGATGCATGTGCGTGTTTGACGGTCCATTCTATTTTTGTCAGGTTGTGGTCAGGGGGTAACTGAGTGAAATCAAGCCCCGTCAGGTTTCCCTCCGCATTAAGGATTTTTTTGGCATCTTCGCTCGTGATTGCTTTTATTGTTCTACTAAAGGTGAACGTTTTCCCGCGGAGCAGGTGGCTCGCAAACCAACCATTGAAGACGAGTTCTTTTTTACTTTCAACTGCTTTCTGGTAAACATAAACCACGAAGCTAGATTTGGGTTGTATTGCTGTTTCTTCAGCTCGTGTAGATGCGGTTGACGCAGGAGTAGGTAAACTCATTTGAGACCTCAAAGGTATAAACATAGACATAAAAGAGCTCGCAATTATATCGCAAAGCAGATTCAGCCAGTATCCCAAATGTCAAAAAGTAAGTACGTAAACTGGCCACAGGTGCGTAAAGGCATCGACGTATAGGCCGTGGTGTGTGGATCAAGTTCCAGCGTAACGTGATAGTCAAGCATATGATGAGTCAATGGCCCCTGGTCGTCTTTTCTAGTAATCTTGCTAGGTACTTATTTTATCGTTAAAAATAATTAAAATGTACTAAAGACTAACGATAAATCAGACTTTGGGGCAACTGAATATGATATAGGCAGTATTTGCTTATGAAGCGATACGGTGGCTACTGCTTGTGCTCCGCTGTACAACCGCAGTTGGACGTGAAGTGAAAGCAAACTCGTCACTTCGCTCAGACCTACGCGCTTCTAACATTGGGCTAAAAGTAGCAGGCGCACTTAGCTCATTCATTTCTTTCGCAAGGCTTTCAGTAACAGAAGGGTTAGAAATTTCATCTGTTTGGACCTCAGCATCAACCATTTCAGCTGAGGCTTCTGTGGGCTTTGTCAGTTTGCCATGCTGAATAGAAAAGTTAATTAGTTTAAAAATCACGAGAGAGGCAATAACGCTCGCAGCAATAATTTGTGCGCCAGGAAAGAATAGTAAGAACCCCGCAGCCACAGCAATTCCAACGCCTAAAATCATGTTTGTAATAGCATGTCCCATTAAGTGCTTTTGCATCGGACTGGGGTTTTTTTTCATCTTAAGGATGCTTTGTACCGCTCCTTTGATAGCTTGCCCCGCATCAATGATGGATAAACACATGCCACAGATAGGTGCCGCAACAGCTAAAGCCGCAGATGCCATCACTAATGGTAGCAAAATTGAAACAGTACCCAGTGCAATCTTAATAGGCCCTACTAGAAAGGCGGTAATGCGTTCAGCCTTAGACGTTTTTTTATCTAAGGCAGCGCGCGTTAGGATAAGCCCTTCATCGACTAATAATAAAGCCCACCCAATAAATGGAAACTCTTTGAAAGCCGTTAGGTAAGATTTAAAGGAGCGTGAGACAGAGAAGAACTGTCGTAAAGAACGGATAGAGTGAATAGACCATGGGTTATATAACGCTGTCTTTAGTTTCTCTTTGGTGCTCATGTGCAGTTCCCCGTCTTGATAATGACTTGTTTCTAAATCATAACAAAAAATGTGTTGGCCAACCAACAACGATCGGGTAGTTTAAGAAAAACGCCTTAAAACAAGACAGCACCATTCCCCTTGCATGTGTATATCTTCAATGGTGCAAAAGGGCGTGTACGCCGCTGTTACCGCTTCTTTTTGATTCGCAAGAAGACCACTAAGAACCAACAATCCCTCTGCTTGGGTAAGCTCACAAAGCGTGGGGGCCAAGCTAACGAGAGGGCCAGCAAGGATATTTGCTAGGACGATATCTGCCGGTACAGAGGGGCAGTTTTGGGGAAGGAAAGTGTTAAGGCATGCCTCAGTAATTGCATTTTCACGAGCATTTGCACGAGTGCTATTGAGTGCCTGCTCACAATGATCGACTGCCGAGACTGTCTTAGCGCCTTTGAGAGCCGCGGCAATTCCCAAAATCCCTGAGCCACACCCGTAATCAATGATACTAGCGTTTTGACAGTCCAAGCTGTCTAACACTGTTAAGCACATAGCCGTGGTAGGGTGTGTCCCTGTTCCGAAAGCAATACCGGGATCTAAACGAACAATACAGGCATCCGGTTCTGGGGGTGTTTTCCAGCTGGGACAGATCCATAAATTTTTTCCAAAACACATTGGCTCAAATTGATCCATCCAAGCTCTAGACCACTCTTTATCTTCTAATGGATTCACTTGAATGGATTGCTTAGGCAAAGCCTGAGACAACGCATCGGTGATGGCTTTGATATTTTCGGTGGCATCAAATAAAGCCACTAAAGTTGCATCAGAAAACATGGTGTCTTCGTTTGGCTCAGGCTCCCATATCTCGTCTAACCCATTTTCAAGATAGGTAACTGCTTGAGCACCCAAGGAAAAGCACAACTCTTCATGTACTTCGTTTAACGGTTGACGAGTGTCAAACCGTACTTCTATCCAAGCCATTATTCTCTCAACAACGCTTCTAGGTAGTGAATATTTGTACCGCCCTTAATAAAGTTCGCATCTTGGACAAGACGATAATGCAGTGGAATATTGGTTTTAATACCATCCACAACTATTTCTCGTAGCGCATTTTTCAAGCGTAGTAACGCTTCTTCACGGGTTGCCCCATGAGCAATAAGTTTACCAATGAGAGAGTCATAGTAAGGTGGAACGCGATAACTGCTGTATATATGGGTATCCATACGAATACCAGGACCGCCCGGACTGTGAAACCAGTTAATAGTGCCAGGAGAGGGCAAAAAGTTATTTGGATCTTCGGCATTGATACGACACTCAACCGCATGGCCTCGAATGACGATATCTGATTGTTTGATGGTCAGCGGCTGCCCCGAAGCAATTTTTAACTGCTCTTTTACTAAGTCGATGCCAGTGATTTGTTCCGTCACTGGATGCTCTACCTGAATTCGAGTATTCATTTCAATAAAGTAAAAAGCGCCGTCTTGATATAGAAACTCAAAGGTTCCTGCCCCACGGTAGCCAATATCCAAGCATGCTTGAACACAGCGTCGACCTATTTCTTCACGCTGCGCTTCAGTAATGCCCGGAGCAGGTGCTTCTTCAATCACTTTTTGATGTCGGCGCTGCATAGAACAATCACGTTCTGCTAGATGGATTGCGTTACCTTGGCCATCCGCCAGCACTTGGATTTCAATATGACGAGGATTCTCTAAAAACTTTTCCATGTAGACAACGTCATTATTAAAAGCGGCTTTAGCTTCTGCTTGCGTTAATGAAATGGCGTTTAGTAGAGCAGCTTCACTGTGAACAACACGCATACCACGTCCGCCACCGCCTCCAGCGGCTTTAATAATGACAGGGTACCCGATACGACGAGCCATTTCTGTGACCTTTGCATCATCATCAGGTAGCGGTCCGTCAGAGCCAGGCACACAAGGAACACCAGAGGACTTCATTTGCGCAATGGCAGAGACTTTGTCACCCATAATCCGAATGCTTTCAGGCGTTGGCCCAATAAACACAAAGCCACTTTCTTCAACTCGTTCAGCAAAGTCAGCATTTTCAGATAAGAAACCGTAGCCAGGATGGATGGCAACAGAATCAGTCACTTCGGCAGCACTGATAATTGCCGGCACATTTAAGTAGCTGTCAATCGATGCGGCCGGACCAATACAAACAGCTTCATCCGCTAAGCGCACATGTAATAAATTTTCATCTGCCTGTGAGTGAATCGCAACGGTTTTGATGCCCAGCTCTTGGCACGCTCGCAAAATGCGCAGGGCGATTTCCCCGCGGTTAGCAATGACAACTTTTTCTAACATGGAAAAGCCCTATACTTTAATAACAAACAGAGGCTGACCAAACTCAACTGGTTGACCATTTTCAACCAATACTGCCTCAACGGTGCCCGCTACATCAGACTCAATCTGGTTCATCATCTTCATTGCTTCAACAATACACAAAGTATCACCAGCTTTAACAGAGTCCCCAACTTGTACAAATACAGATGCTCCAGGAGAGGGCGCTCGATACATTGTACCGACCATTGGTGATAATACTTGGTGACCAGAAGGGATATCGTCCTCTAAAGCGTCATCAAGCAAAGCATCCTCTTGTCGCTCAGGCATGGAGGCTGGCATGTTGGGATGAAATGCTGCAGCACCTGCTGCTGGGGGGAGATGGTAGACCGCTGGATGAGCACCGGCAGGCGCTTCTTTATGCCGTGTAATACGAACGGACTCACCTTCCTCATGGATTTCAAGCTCAGAGATAGTGGACTCTTCCACCAACTCAATTAACTTTTTAACTTTACGAATATCCATAAACCCTCACTCACTTGTTTGTGCACTATCGTCTAAAAATGAAATGGCTGCCGCCATTGCTAATTGGTAAGACATCACCCCGAAGCCACTAATGACACCAGAAGCAATGTCTGAAAAATAAGAGTGATGCCGAAAAGATTCTCTTTCATGCGGGTTGGAAATATGAACCTCAATCAAAGGGATCTCCACCGCTAAAAAAGCATCTCTAAGAGCAATGCTGGTATGGGTATAAGCACCAGGATTACAGATGACTAAACGGGTTCCCGTTTGAGCAGCTGAATGCAAACGGTCAATGAGCTGACCTTCATGATTGCTTTGGAATGTCTCAAGTTGTAAACCAGCCCCCTGTGCCATTTCTTGAAGCATGACTTCTATCTCTTCAAGCGATGTTTGACCATAAATTTCTGGCTCACGTTGTCCCAGAAGATTTAAGTTAGGGCCGTTCATTAATAAAACATCAGACATACCTGTCCCTTACCACATCTACAATTTTGGTAATGATAGCATGTTTTGGTGAATTTTGTATATGATTTCGACGATTTTCGGCGAAGATGTGGGAGGTGCCACGCTTTCGCGTGGCATCAATGAAACTCGATTTTACGATTTACTGCTCTAAATATCCACCAAGTTCACCAACTGATGTTTCGGCAACAATTCGTTGTTCTCTTAGCTCGCTCCCAAGAGGGCCAAAGAAAAGAATGGCAGGTGGTGCAAATATCCCATAGTGCTTCATAAAGGCTTGTTGTTCTGGGGTATTTTGGGTGACATCTAAATCAAAGACGGTCCAATTTGTTAGGGCCGCTTTAATGCTGGGGTCGGTGAAGATTTGGTGCTTGATGTGCTGACACGTAATGCACCAGTCAGCATGGACAAACAGAAGGCTGTGCGCCGGTGTCTTTAACTCAGACTGGAAGCTCTCTAGTGTTTTAACCGGGTGGTTCAAAACCAGCGGCTCGCCTTCAGAGGTTGTGAAAGCGCTAAAGAAAAAGAAAAGCTGATGCTTGCCTTGCCAAGCGCCAGCGCTCCAGATCAAAGCGGCAATAATGCACAGCGTTCTAAGTGGCTGCTGGAAGCGTAAAGCAGCCAGGAGGGCAATAACAGCCGCTCCCCAAAGTAATGCCGTTGCGGGTAAAAATGGGTGCATTAGCCATAACGCAAGCCCCAAAAGGACAAAGCCCAGTAGCGCATTTACATGTCGCATCCAGGCACCAGCTTTAGGAAGATATTGTCCACCCAAAGTGCCAAACATTACCAAAGGCAATCCCATTCCCAGTCCTAAAGCAAAAAGGGCCCAGCCTCCCAGCCATTTATCCTGGGTTTGAGCAATGTAAGTTAAAGCGCCAATCAAAGGTGCTGTCACACATGGTGAGGTTACCAGGGTTGCTAGCGCGCCTAATGCAGCAGCGCCTAAAAAGGAAGCTTTAGGTAGTCGATTTTGGCACTGCGTAACCCAGTTAAATGCAGGTAAATGCAGTGGCAGCCACTCCAGAACCATTAAGGCCATTAGGACCAATAAAGCACTAAAAAGGCTCATAATGAGAGGTGTTTGTACAGCACTTTGTAAGGTTTGCCCTAAGCTGGCGGCAATAACGCCGAGTACTGCATAGGCACTTGCCATGGCTAAAACATAAGTACAAGACAAAGCAAAAGCCTTTTTTAAGCTCAGAGATTGCTGGTTGCATAAGATTCCATAAAGAATCGGGAGCATCGGTAACACACAAGGGGTAAACGAGAGTAAGAGTCCAAATCCTAGAAAGCTAAGAATCACCATCCAGAATGTTTGGGTAAAGGGATCGTTGGTGCTTGATGTGCTCGTTAAAGGTTGAGGCGCCTCAGGGCTCAAGATGACGTCACCATTGGTCAGTACCTGTGCTTGCATTGGCGGATAGCAAAAACCAGTCGCCGCACAACCTTGGTAATAGACGATTAAAGAGGCATCATTGCTTGCAGGGACCTCCAGTGGAATGTGAATCAAAAAGTCCTCTGGATGGACAATCACAGAGCCTAAAAAAGGATCTTCAACGGACTGTCCTAAAGGTAAGCTGGGCTCCTCAAATCTAATAGAGTCACTGCTAAAGTTGAATTTAGACTGGTAAAGATAGTGTCCAGGTGTAATGTGCCAGTTAAGCTCTAAGGCTTCATCCGTCCAGTTAGCCTCTAAAGAAAATGCCTGTTCCACAGGCAAAACAGTAATATCTTCCCCTACTAACGCATATGCGGGTAAACACAACAAGGTGATGGCTAAAAACAAGGACCTGAACATATTGGTGCTCCGGGGTAAATCATAAGGGCTACCATTTTACGGCAAAAAAAAAGCCACACAAAGTGCGGCTTGGTTCAACGGAAGCAATTTATTAAGCGTGTTTAGCTTTGCTTCGTCTTTGTTGGTGCGGGCGGCGGTCAGCACCAGTTCTCAGCTTTCTCATCTCAGTCTGAACATGGCTGCCACGTTTTTGTTGAGGCTTTTCTTTGTTCTGGTCTGCTGTTCTAACAGCTGGTGCATAAGAGCGCAATAGCCCCTGCGCCTTAGCGCGTTGGGTAACAAGCACTTCAGGGTGAGCAGCCTCAAAAGCCGCTTGAGCTTCTAGCGCTTGAATCCTCGCTGGTATAGCTTTAATAATAGCGTTTATACGGCCATTTTCAGCCTCGTTTAGTTTGAAGGCAGCGTCTCTTTTTTCTTCAAGCGCAACAATTGCCCGTATACGGCCATTTTCAGCCTCGTTTAGTTTGAAGGCAGCGTTTCTTTTTTCTTCAAGCGCATCAATTGCCCGCATTTGAGCATCGGTATCAACTTTATGTGCTTTTAACTCAGAGAATAAATCGGTTCTAAGTGCAACACCTTCAGTTCTGGCGAGTACAGCGGCATCGGATTTGCCCATCACATCTTCAAGGTGTGAAGTTAGATCCATTGCGTGCTCAAAAGTTTTTGTTTCTTGTTTAGCTTTCTGTTGCTGGAATGCGCAAGCAATGCCGCTTGCAACGAATAAAAAAGCGCGAATGAGCGTGATCGGAAAAAGAATTAAATCCACTAGCAGCGCAAGAGTGACATCACCAGCCTGTTGAGCAGCAGTTCTTTTGTCGCTCTTCGCACGAGATACAGCAAGCACTTTTCCATCTTCGTTTTTAAAAACAAAAGTAGCTTGATAGGTACCGTAGGCGAGTCCTAATTTTAAAGATTGACGGGCAAAAAAGTTATTAACCATGTTTGCCTGATGTTTAAAAGGCGCTAAATATTGCGCAAGGCTAGCGTTGCCAGTTTCATACGCGTAGATGGCGTTATTGCTTTTTTCTACTTCTTCAGCAACTGCGTCGGCAATTGTCTGCATAGGCGCAGGTTCGCCGTTTAGCATTTTAGGTAGTTCTCCAGGCTTAAGCTGGTAGATAAATACTGGGTTTGTTAAGGCCATGTTTGATTTCTCCGGATAATGTGTGCAGGTCCAATAAAGTGTGTTGTATGACTAGCTTCAAATTAATATAAGTCGGCGCACCAACTCAAGTGTTTTTTATACTATTTAATGAAGTTATTCATTTGCACGCTTTATGGTGAGGGTGCCAATAAAGGGTTGAAAAAACACACAAAAATATGGCGCAAAGTGTCTTAAGCTGCAGGTTTAGCCTTTTTTCTTCTTTGAGTGTGGGGCTTGTCAGAGCCGGCTCTTAGTTTTTTGATCTTGAGCTTAGATTTCTTGCGTATGCTCTGAGCTTTGGTTTTTTTGCCATCTGCGTTGACGCTAAATGTGGGCTGATAAGAGCGCAATAGCACTCTTGCCCTAGCACGCGCAGTAGTTACTTGAGCCTCAGAGAAGCCCGCTTCAGAGACTTTTAATTCCGCAACTCTAGATCTTAGTTGAGCTAATCGAGCTCTTTCATCACGATTTTCCGGACTGTTTTCACTTGCCTTAAAGGCATGGTCTCTTGCTTGCTCAAGTACATTAAGCTTCTGCATTTGAGCAGTGGCATCTTGTGTACTCACGCCGAGTTGAGAGAATAAAGCCTTTCTGGCAGCGTTACCTTGAACTCTGGCTAGCACGGCCTCAACAGAGTTGCCTATCGCTTCTTCAAGGAAGGCAGTCTTTGCCATTGACTGCTCAAAGATTTTTACTTCTGCTTGAAGCTGTTTGCGCAGCTTGGCTGTTTTTCGTCGAGAAATGGTGTTAAAAATACTGTCAACAACAAAAGAGATAGGAAAAAGAAAAGCGTATAACGTTGCAAATGCGATAGCGCGGGCAATATGCGAAGCACGCTTTCTTAAGGGCATCTTTTTACTTTTAATATGCTTAACCGCAACAATTCTGTCATTTTCATCTTTAAAGATAAGAGTGGCATGATAGGAGTTAAAAGCCCTTCCCCACTTCATATCTTTAGAAGAGATACGGTTTAAACGCCTTGATGGGGCATCAACTTTTCTGAAGGGGGTAATGAGTTGGTGTAAAGCGCTTTCTATAGAGGAGGCATTCGGTAACGTGCTAATAAGCGCTTTAGCTGCTGCTTCTGATAGGTTGCCACTTTCCGCATGAGCAACAAAGTCTAACAATGCAGCGATGGTCTCAGCTCGCTCAATAAGAGATATGTTGAGATTGTTTGCAGCTTCAGGGGCATATCTGTATACAAAAACTGGGTTTGCATAAGCCATCGCCATTTCTCCAATAAAATCAGTCAGGTGGACCCAAAGTCCCAAAGAGTGTGGCTATACTAACACATTTTGATAGTTAACTCAATTTGTCTGGTTGATAGCGAGGCTCTGACTGTTTTGTTGGTACAAAAATTTGATAAAAAAAGCCGCACTTAGTGCGGCTTTTGGGTGTGTCGGTGCACACATCATATCGCGGGTAACGATTATAGTAGTCTTCTACGGGTAGGTGCACTTCTAGAACCTTCCCCATCAGCTTCAGGAGCAGCAACTTCAGCTTCAGGAGCAGCAACTTCAGCTTCAGGAGCAGCAACTGTTTCAGCTTCAAGAGCGGCAACTTCAGCTTCAGGAGCGGTAGTAGTGTCTACTGCAGTTGCAGTAGTCATTGAAGGTGTATTTAGCACTGTTGCGAGATGAGGTGCAAAAGTCACACGAGGGGCAGCATCAGCTTCGGGCTGCTCATCAACAGGTGTGTGCACGGACGCTTCAGCGTCATCTAAAGCAGAATCACTTGATTGAGAGGGTGTTTCACTTGGCGCATTAAAAGCGGTTAAATCTTGTTTAAATGCTTGCTTTGCCCCTTTTGCTTTAACCGCAAGAGATATGTAGAGAGCTAGTGCCAGTGGCGCAAGCGCAATTGAAAATACGATGCCAAGCGTCCATTGGACAACTTTCATAAACTGTGTTTTTGCGTCGTGGTCTTTAACAATTGGAGCAGCAAACTGTAGCTTTCCATCAGCGTCATAGATACGCAGGTTATAAGTGGTTTTAGAAAGACCTACTGGCCATATACGAGCCAGGTTAGTTGCAGACTGGTCTCTCATGTCGTGAGCGGCGTTAATGCCATTGATACGAAGATTCGGGATACGGCCAGCATGAATGCTTAACGCGATTTCGTTAGCTAGTGCAGAAGCCTGAGCAGCATCTATACGTTCGTCTTCTTTGGCCCTAAGCGTGATGTATTCTACAGACATAAACAACCTCTTTTTGATAGTAAATGCAAAACTCCGCGCAATATAACTTAGAAGCCCTGAGTGAACAATTTTGTTGAAAAGAATAAACTAAGCCTTGTAACTAAACTTCTCTCCAGAGGTTGTTGACAGTCTTCTCGTCGCCTCAAGTGGCAGCTTGACTTTTGCGCTTTGCGGGTATGAAGGGTATGCCGTTAGAAATGGTGTCGTTTTCTGCTCAGGAGAAATATCCGATTCTGCTGAAATACGGTTTGACTCCTCTATGGGGGCAGAACTAATGGTCAAATTAAATTGTCTTATCCGTGGCCGATTTGCCAATAGAGAAAAGGCGGCGACGAGCCCCCACAATAAAAATAATGGAGCAAGCAAAACTAGGCAAACAAATCCAAGTGCTCTTCGGATGTGATGGCCTCGAGCAAACTTAGAACCAATGGTTCGGCTTTGGTTTTTTAAAGGTTGGCCATTGTATTGAAAGTGGCATTTTATTTTTGCTTCCGTGTCAAAAAAAGTCCCCATTAAACGAAAAAAGTGATTCGCTATCTTTAGACTACTAGGGGTTCTATTGTTAAAGTAAGGAGAGGTTTTTCCTTTATTAAGTTTAATAATATGAGATAGTAAATAGTCGTTGGTTATAACATGCTTTAGTACTTGGTTTGGGTGCTTGTTTTCCGTTTTTACTTCTAGTATTAAATGTGTTGTATAGGGCATCCTTGTTCTCCTAATATTTTAAATTATGGTTCTACCACCTGACCATTCCAAGCTAGTACTTGTCCCGTGTTTTCTTCAGAAGCACTCTTTAAAACTTGAATCAGCTTATGGGCACTCACTTGTGGAGAAAATAGTTGTTCTTTTGGTGTGTTTGATGAAAACGGTAATGATAGATTAGATGCTACAGTGCCTGGGTGTAAGCCTAATACAATACTTTCCTTGTTAACACGCTCAAACTCAATGGCTAAACATTTTAAGAGCATGTTAAGAGCAGCTTTTGAGGCGCGATAGCCATACCAGCCTCCTAAGTGGTTGTCTGAAATACTACCGACGCGAGCAGAAAGTGCTGCGAAACAAACCGGTCCAGCTTTGGTGAGTAGTGGAGAAAAGGCGCGAGCAATCATTAGTGGGCCGATGGCATTGACATGGTATAAGCGGGCCAATTGATCTGCTTGGCACTGTTTAATATTTTTTTCAGGTTTTAGCGTTTCATCATGTAATAAGCCAGTGGCCACAATAATACAGCTGTAGGGGCCAAAGTTTGCCGCACACTCAGCAGCTTTTTCTATGCTAGCCATGTTATCAAAATCAACTAGGGTGTTGCGAACTTTATCACTACTAGATTGCGTGGGGGTCCGTGATAAAGCTAGCAGGTGCTGACAAGAATCTTCCTGAGCAATGGCTTCCATTAGTGCGCACCCAATAGCGCCACTAGTGCCGACAACAATAGTGTTTGAAAAATTAGGATGAGCCATTTTTTAAAATGTCTCCGTACGATTGCTTAAGTCGATTTGTTGTTCTACCCAAGAGATATAAGGGCCATATCCAGAGCTAACAGGGGTCGTGATGATTTCAGGACACTCATCAGGATGATGCTCTAAAATGGCAGATTGAACGGACTTAAGCGCTGTTATAGTTGTTTTAATCAACAGAAGGGTTTGTTGATTATGCTCTAATTGCCCATCCCATTCGTAGGTGGTCAATACATTAGAGATTTGTTTTACGCAGGCTGCTAAGTGTGTGGTCACTAAGAAATGAGCCAATTTTTTGGCGATTTTTTCATCCGGAACACTACAGTGCACTAAGCAAATATTGGTCTCCACTTGATTTGTCTCCTTTTTTTTCTTTTGGCATGATGATTGCATCTATGACAGTCACCCTTGTCAGTAGGAGACTGTCCAATGAAATCACTATCCCGTTCTAGCCGTGATGGGCAACTCAGACCTGAGAAGGTTCACGCAAATGATGTTTACATGGTTCGAACACGTGAACATAAAATTCTTAAGGATAGCCTTCTCAGTCAAAGAGAGTATGACGCGGTTCGTCGCTTTAAAGATAGTCATGACTCTCGAAATCTTAAACTGTCACGTAAAGATAACATACTCGATTTATCCACATCGGTCATCTTTGATGATGAAGGGCATGCGTTTGCATTGTTCAGAGGAAAATCATTTCGTCAACAAATGTTACAAATGGGAACACCTCTTAGCCATGCTCCTCACCGAGCAGATATAGACGAAATCAAAACGCTCGGGAAAGGGGCTTTTGGACGGGTTAAAATTTGTCAAAACATTGAGTCAGGAAAGTGGTATGCCGTCAAAATTATACCCACGGAAGGGCGCTACATCTCTCCTACCAGTATCAGTCAAGAGCTCTATTCTGAAGGGCAAGCACTGCATCGTTTGAAACGACTCAAAGGTCGTACACATCTAAAGACTGGAGCAGAAAAATATTATCTTTTTCAACAGCTGGTGAGAGGGGTTGATTTGCATCACTGGCTTCATCAAAATCGCCAGATGTCTGCCTCTTCAGAACATGAGAAGAAATGTCTGCGCATAGGGCTTAATGCTATAAGAGCTTTAGCTCAATGCCACCAAGTAGGACTGTTACATCGTGATATTAAGCTCAGCAATCTGATGATCGACCCGGTAAGCCTCGAGGTTACTTTGGTTGATTTTGGTTTCGCTCAGCAAATGGGGACACGAAAAGAGGTCTTTTCAAACAACCTAGTCGGGACAGAAGGCTGTTGGGCCCCTGAGGTACTTGTAGAGCATAAGGGGCAGTATCGATATAGCGAGGCCACTGAAGTTTTTTCCTTAGGGTTAGTTATCGGGGCCATTTTGTTTGGAAAAGACTTTTTAACAGATTATAGAGGCTTTAAAAGGAGTGCGTTGGCAGATTTTGGGCTAACCCCACATGACTTCAGGGCTGAGGCGAGGCTCCCAGAAGGGGATCCGATGAGAGCACCATGGGTCCGGTTTTGTCAGCAGCTAGCCATAAACCCCACCGCTGGGCAGCTACAGTTGTTGCCACTATCTATGCAAATGCCTGCAATGATCTTAGGGCAGATGCTCTCCACAGATACAACTGCTCGTCCAAGCATGCAAAAGCTGGAGAAAGTTTTTAAGAAAATGATCAAAGTTCACGATATCCAGGTCGGTACTGCCAGGCCAACATGGTTCGAACGTTTCAAAGGGACCTATAAATATGTAAAACCAGCAAAAAATGCCCCTTCAACTCCCCCAGAAGAAATCATAAAACAAGCAAATGCACTGTTTGGTATGAAACCACACTAATACTTGCTCCCACGGTCACTTTTCTCGGTGACTGAGCGGTTGACAGCAGCGTGCTGAGGCGTATTATTAGCACTCAAGGACCTAGAGTGCTAAAAAGCCTAGGTTGTCACTTGTCGTTAACCATGGAGAGCTAATAAATGAGCTTGAACATTAAGCCATTAGGCGATCGTATCTTAGTAAAAAGAGATGAAAGTGCCCAAATGACCAAAGGGGGTATTTACCTTCCTGAAACAGCAAAAGAAGAGCCACAGTACGGTTCTGTTGTTGCTGTAGGGCCTGGCTACCGTTTAGAAAACGGTGATGACCGACCTTTGACCGTTAAAAACGGTGACAAAGTTGTTTTCGGTAAATACGCCGGAACCAAATTAGTAGTTGATGGCGAAGAACATCTTTTCATGAAAGAAGAAGACGTTCTCGGAATTATCGGTTAATTTTAGGAGTAAGACTATGCCTGCTAAACAAATTCAATTTAGCGTCGAAGCGCGTGATTTGTACCTCGCTGGTATGAACAAGTTGGCTGATGCTGTGGCCGTTACCCTTGGCCCTAAAGGACGCAATGTTGTTATCGAAAGATCTTTCGGCGCTCCTGAAGTAACAAAAGATGGTGTAACTGTTGCTAAAGCAATCGAATTGGCTGACAAGCGTGAAAACGCTGCGGCTCAATTAGTTAAAGAAGTTGCATCTCAAACAGCGGATAAAGCTGGCGATGGAACAACCACTGCAACAGTTTTAGCTCGGGCTATTTACCGTGAAGGTATTAAAGCCGTTGCTGCTGGTATGAACCCAATGGACTTAAAGCGTGGTATCGATACTGCGGTAGCTCAAGCGGTTGAGACACTAAAAACAATGTCTTTACCCTGTGCAGATAGCAAAGCAATTTCTCAAGTGGCAACAATCTCAGCTAACTCTGACGAAACCATCGGTAAAATTATTTCTGATGCGATGGAACGAGTTGGTAAAGAGGGTGTGATCACAGTTGAAGACGGTAGTGGCTTGTACGACGAACTTGATGTCGTAGAAGGAATGGAGTTTGATCGTGGATACTTGTCTCCATACTTCGTAACCAACCAAGAAACAATGACTTGTGAGCTTGAAAGCCCGTTTGTCATGCTGGTTGATAAGAAAGTGTCTAACATTCGTGAAATGTTGGCTACTTTAGAAGCAGTTGCAAAATCAGGCCGGCCATTATTCTTGATTGCTGAAGACGTTGAAGGTGAAGCCTTAGCAACTTTAGTTGTTAACAACATCCGCGGCATCATGAAAGTTTGTGCAGTAAAAGCACCTGGCTTTGGTGACCGTCGTAAAGCAATGTTAGAAGATATTGCTATCCTAACTGGTGCGACCGTTGTTTCTGAAGAAGTTGGTATGACACTTGAAAACACTACGCTTGAGCACTTAGGCTCAGCAAAACGTGTTGTTGTTACCAAAGACAGCTCTGTTGTCATTGATGGCGCTGGTGATGCAAGCTCAATAGAAGATCGCGTAGGCGCTATCCGTCGTCAAATTGAAGATGCTTCTTCAGATTACGATCGTGAAAAACTTCAAGAGCGTGTTGCTAAGCTTTCAGGTGGTGTTGCCGTTATTAAAGTCGGTGCTGCTACTGAAGTTGAAATGAAAGAAAAGAAAGCACGTGTTGACGATGCTCTTCATGCTACTCGTGCAGCAGTTGAAGAAGGCGTGGTTCCTGGTGGTGGTATTGCTTTGATTCGTGTATTGAAGAAAATCGAATCACTACAAGGTAAGAACGAAGATCAAACACACGGTATTAAGATTGTTGAACGTGCGATTGAAGCACCATTACGACAAATCGCTAATAACGCAGGTGTTGATGCTTCTGTCGTGCTTTACACTGTGAAAGCTAAAGATGGCAGTTACGGTTACAACGCTGCAAGTGATACTTACGGTGATATGGTTGAAATGGGTATTATTGACCCAACCAAAGTAACCCGTACAGCATTACAAAATGCTGCTTCTGTTGCTGGTCTATTGTTGACAACCGATTGTGTTATCACTGATAGCCCTGATGAAGATAAGGGCGATGCTGCTGGCGCCATGGGTGGCATGGGCGGTATGGGCGGTATGGGAGGCATGGGCGGAATGATGTAATCATTCAGTCTTCCTAACGTCAAAAGCCCGGCAATTGCTGGGCTTTTTTATGATTTAACAATTTAAATGTACTGAGCCGAGATCGTCATAACCCGTGAGACCCACTTCATGGCTTGCGGAATCGGCCAGGGTAAATGGCTTGCGCCTGCCTGAAGAGCTGTTTGAGCATGTTCTTGTTCATCAATGCGCATTTGTTTCAGTATGGCTGCCGAACGGTAATCTTCAGGAGATAATTTGCCTAGGTGCCTATCAATATGTTCAACCACCTGGTTTTCCGTTTCTGCTAGAAAGCCAAGGTTATATTCATCACCACAAATACCTGCTGCGACGCCCATTCCCAAGGCGCCAGCATACCATACAGGATTTAAATAGCTGCGATGAGAATTTAATTCGATAAGGCGCTCAGAACACCACTTTAAGTGATCATTTTCTTCTTCGGCCGCTCGTGCCAACTTTTCTTTTACCGCCGGATTGCGACTGGTTAGCGCCTGCCCCTGATAGAGTGCTTGAGCACATACTTCTCCCACATGGTTTACTCGCATAAGACGGGCGGATTGCTTGGCAGTCTTGGCATCCAAGGTATCCCTAGGTAAGGTGTTTGCAGGGTTAGCACGCCCTGTGCCCGAAGGCGTCGCAAAACAGGTTTGTAAAAAGGTTTGTGCGCCGATTAAAAATCGATCAACAGGACTGAAATTTTTCATCGCTGGGCTCCAGCAAATAAGCTTTTGAGTAGCTAACCAAAAACAAGGAGGGTAGTCAATTCAGCAGGAAACCTGTTAGCGAAACAAGTTATCGGTTTAACTTTTGGGAGGCTGCAAAAAATCTATATCTTAGGTATACTCGCCCAAGGGCGAGCTATCGGAGACAAATATTATGGGAACAGGCTTTTTAGGCATTTTTGCCTCATCACCATTTAAACCGCTTCAGGCCCATATGCAGACGGTTCAATCTGCCTCCCTGGCGTTAGTTGATTTCATCGACGCGGTATTTGCTGAAAACTGGAGCAAGGCTGAGGAAGCATATCAGTCTATCGCGCATCTGGAGTCACAAGCAGACGCCCAGAAAAAAGATATTCGTCTGCACCTGCCCAAAAGTTTATTTATGCCTGTTTCGAGAAGTGACCTGCTCAGTCTGCTTGCTGCTCAAGACAAAATTGCTAACAAGGCTAAAGATATCTCAGGGATCTTGCTGGGACGACGACTAAAGTTTCCTGAAAATGTTCAAGATGAATACCGCGCTTTTCTAAACTGCTGCTGCCAAACAATTGAGCAAGCTATGCTAGCCGTTGGTGCTTTCGATGAGTTGCTTGAAACGGGCTTCAAGGGGCATGAAGTAAAGCTGGTTGAGAACATGATTTTAACCTTAGATACGCTGGAAGATGAGTCGGATAAGCTTCAGCGCAAACTGCGCGCTAAATTGTACGAGCATGAAGAGCAACTGAACCCTGTAGACGCTATCTTTTTGTATGAGGTGATAAAGTGGACGGGAGATTTGGCCGATCGTGCACAACACGCCGGCCACTGTTTGCAGTTGTTAGTGGCTCGTTAAGCGTCTATTGCTTCAATAGCGCGAGCAAAAGGCTCGAGGACCTCTTCATGTAAGTCGCCTTGAATGTCGATTTGATCAAAGCGTTGAATAAGTGTACCGAGGTCTTCTCGCCATTTTTGGTGGTCTGCTTTGAGCATCGTATTTTCATCCACCAGCTCATCGATCTGTAAACGTAGTAGCTCGATAACTTCAATGGCATGTTCGACTTTCTTCTCAAGTTCTACTAGTAAGTCGCGTGACATTTGAAAAATTCCTTTAAGAAACATCCTTATTGAATAGTATGCGCTTGACAGATCGGATGCAACTGGGCATTCTTGAGCGCCAATTTTTAATTTGGTAGCTAACATGTTTCTACCGTTTTCAAATCATCAAGTAAGTTCTAAAAAAGGTATACGACCTTCCAATTTTATAGAAGCACATGAGCGCTTATTAAATGAGCATGCGCCTCATGAGGCAAGCTGCTTAGTAGACATATACAAATCCGATTCCGAAGGGAGTTTGTTAGATTTAACGAAGGCTCGTACAGATGATGGCAGCAACATTCTAATGCTGTTGTATTTTTATCTAGGCTGGGTCCGGGAATTAAAAGACAATTGTAGCGAACGTTTGTTAAAAATCGATTTATTTTCAGAAGGCGCTGAGCAGCTAGAGAAGCAGCTCATTGATTATGAATTGGCTTTAATAGAGCTGATTAAAATGTTTCGCAAGCTTAGTTATGACTCTCTTTATACTGAGAAAAACAAAAATGGTTTAAGTGCTCAGCTGATTATTCAGCGTCCAGATTTAATGTTGCATGGGAAAATGATATCGGATCATTATGCGACAAATCCAAACTGGTTTTGTCCCCCAAAGCCTGTCAAGTTTTCTCGAAATAATGCCTGTGTTCGTAAGCGTAGAAATTCAGATGCTCAAACAACTGAGTATCAAGATTTTACTCCGGCAAAAAAAGCAAGTTTAAATAAGAGTCAAGGTGGCGCAAATAAAATGGAGATGGATATTCAGAAAGTGCCTGCGAATGTCGAAGAGGAAGATCCGAGCAGCAGTATTCACTGTTCTGTAAAGTCAACAAAACCAAAGCGTCGGTAATGTAATTGTTTGAAAAATTTGTGCTACGATAATATTTAAATTTATATGGAAGTTTTTTATGGCTTTATGGCTACCTTTCTCGTACGAGACATATCAGAAGGGGCAAAGTTTATTAGAGATATCATACTCTCAGTTTGAATACTATTTGTTAACACAAACCCCTAAACAAATTGATGAATATGTTGGAAAAACAGCTGCAATTAGCTGGTTTAAAATACCCTGGCCTAATGGAAAAAATGTCTTGGGGTGTTTGTATTTTTATCGAAACTGGTACCAGGAGCAAGTTGCTTTATTAAAGAGTTCTGAGCATATCATTTCGAAAGAGTTTAACGTGCGGGAAAGAGCTGTTTTGCTAGAGGCTGCTGAAGAACGCTCTAGACTCATCGAGGATTATATTCGTCAGCTAAGAAAATTGGATATTGGAGGCCTCTATTATTGTCATGCTGATGTGAATGGCGTCACTCCTCAGCAGATTGCCGCAAAGTCTATTACAACTTGGGAAAGAAATAGAGACAGGGTCCAAGGGATATATACTGTTGAGCCACCAAGCCTGACATTTTTTATGTGCACAATTAAAGAAGCTAGAAAAGACTATTTGAGACAGTATAAGCCTCAAGGAAGGCGAGTTTCTTTGCAGTTTATAGATTCTTTAAAAAATGATAGGCGAGAAAAATCAGTCACGTTGCGGACCAGGGTTGGGCAAAGGTAATTAACAAAATGGAGTATAATCGGTATGCAGTGGTGGCGAGCGGTTAAAAGTGTTTTAGCCGCAATGCTTGGGGTTCAAAATCAAAAGAATCGAGAGCATGATTTTAAACATGGTAATCCGCTGATTTTTGTTATTCTGGGAGTTGTTTTTACAGCACTTTTTGTGGGGACACTTTTGTTAGTGATTCAGCAAGTTTTAAAATAAAAGAAGCAAGCGACCGCTTGCTTCTTTTATTTTTTTGTTAAGTGTTTAGTTGAAAATCGTATCGTGTTTTATCCCTTTTTTTTCAAGTAGCATTTTTAGCTCTTGAAGCGCTTCGACTTGTATTTGACGCACTCTTTCCCGAGTTAGCCCAACCTCTTTCCCAACATCTTCTAAGGTGGCTTCTTCATATCCACGCAAACCAAAACGCTGGTATAAGATAACTCGTTGCTTTTCGTTCAACGTGTCAATGAATGCATTGAGATGAAACTTTAAGCTATCGTCTTCAATTTGTTCTACTGGTCCAAGGTTCTGTTCATCTGGACTTAGTGCATCCAATAAAGGCTTGTCTGTATCATCATTTAGAGGCATATCAGCCGACAGTGTTTTTTCATTTAACCTTAAAAGTCGGTTTACGTCGTCAGCTTTGACATTCAAGGCCCGGGCAATATCATCAGCAGTAGGTTCATGATCTAAGGTCTGGGCTATTTCACGGCCTTTCCTTAGATATACATTCAATTCTTTAATAATATGGATCGGCAAACGAATGGTTCGTGTTTGATTCATTAGCGCGCGCTCAATGTTTTGACGAATCCACCAAGTGGCGTAAGTTGAAAATCGAAACCCTCTTTCCGGATCGAATTTTTCAACGGCTCTAATTAATCCAAGATTCCCTTCCTCGATGAGATCTAATAGGCTCAAGCCACGGTTGATGTATCGTCTGGCAATTTTAACTACCAGTCTTAAATTCGAGCGAATCATTCGGTTGCGAGCCGCCATATCACCTTTAAGGGCTAAACGGGCAAAATGCACTTCTTCTTCCGCTGTTAAAAGAGGAGATTGGCCAATTTCCTTAAGGTAAATTTGAGTTGGATCACAGCTTGAAGATTGACTAACATCATCGTTATTATCGTCGTCATCGTTAAATATTATTACATCATTATCAGATGAAGCTTTGTCTGAGCTCATTTGCTCAAAATCAATTGGACCGTTCCATGAGTGTCGCATTGCACTTGTCTCCTTTTTACCCTTCACCTGACAATATGCGAAACTCATGCCAACTGAAGGTTTTGCAAATAAAACAGAGAATTAGCATTTGTGCGTTGAATCGTATTTTTTGAAAGTGTAAAAAAAATGGTCGCTTGATTGCAGGACTGCAAAAGATGTTAGAATGGAACTAGGTGGGTGGCCAGAGGTCAAGGATATGACGCGTG
Organism: Legionellales bacterium; assembly: GCA_002708265.1. GTDB lineage: Bacteria > Pseudomonadota > Gammaproteobacteria > Berkiellales > Berkiellaceae. Next base: position 268,155 of record PANA01000001.1, read on the forward strand.
CTGAATTAATCGAAATGCTCTCTTCAAAGCTGCCACACTTGTCGTATCGAGTGATTGAGGTTGGCGTAAAGCAAATCTTTGAATATATGGCCGAAGCACTTGAAAAAGGACAACGAATAGAAGTCCGTGGTTTTGGTAGCATTGCTTTAAGGTACCGTCCAGCTCGGCTTGCTCGAAACCCCAAGACAGGTGAGAAAGTGACCACAAAAGGAAAATATACCCCTCGCTTTAAGGCAGGTAAAGAACTTAGAGAAAGGGTTAACCAGGCAAGAGCGGCTGGTGTTCCTATCGAAGAGTAATTCTCAACTGGGCTCTTATATCTAAGCATTGCCCGTAGAGTGTGGACAGATAACAATGAAATTTCAGATTCCTATTGCTTTGCTATTGGCAAGCATTCCGTTAGTGGCTCAAGCATCTTTTTCGGTTAAAGGTGAGCGCGTCAGTGAAGGATATGCTCAAACCATTGACTACAAAGCGGCAAAAGATGGCACTTTAATGATCACCGAAACGGAAGAGTCATTAGAGGATGCTTTAGCAAAAATTCTTGATCATCGAGAGTTCATTGTGCTGGGTATGCATAATGTTGAACTTAAAATGTCGAGCATCCGCAATCGTACAACAAACTCAACAGCATCCGTGACCACACAGCGCCAGCTGAACGATCAGATGGTGCCGTTTATTGCTTATGGCTATCAGTGGATCGACTTTAGTGGGCGAATTTCTTATTACAGTTTTGACAAACTAGAGTACCAAGGTGATCCCGTTTTAGATTCCGGGGCGACGTTTCGCTATAAGGCAGATGTGAGTCAATCAGCCTTAATGTTAGAAGGCCAGTACAACTTATATGAGATTGACTGGTTCAACCGTTGGGTGAACGGCTTTTGGCCACACGTTGGTGTCGGTGTTGGGGTGGTTTCAAAAACCGTGAAAGCAAAAGTAGAAGCGGGCGCTACAGGGAATAGAGAAGTAGCTGAGTTAGACTTTGCATGGAACTGGCATGCCGGTATTCAAGGTCAGATCAGTGCTAACTTTACGGTAGATATGGGTTACCAAGGCTTTGATTTAGCAGGAACAAAACTACCAAGGGTTGAGAACACCTCGCGCGTGCGTCTCAAGGCGGACAAGATGTCTGCAAAAGGACCATTCTTTCAAGTGCGTTATTGGTTTTAGAGGTTGTCATGAAAGCAGTTTGGGCAGTAGCTAGTGTCATTATTCTGGGTGGGTGTGGACTTTCATCGCCGAATGTTCACGATGACTATTATGCCATTGCAACGACCTCAGAACTGCTTGGGGAAGTGGATACCGCCTTTAATCGCCAAACTGCAAACGGTAATTTTATTTTAGGTGAGTTCCACTTTCAAAAAGGAACGCCTGAAGATGATCAGCAAGCCATGGAATATTTTTTGGCGGCAGCGGAAGCGGGGCACACAGATGCCCAGCATCGTTTAGGCCAATTACTCTTAAGTGGACGTGGTATTGAGCACGATCCAACCGCTGCGTCTTTATGGCTGCGTCGGGCAGCTAAAGAAGGTATTATCGATGCGCAAACTTCTTTAGGGGCTTTGTATGAGCATGGGATCGGGGTGATAGAAGATCATGAAACCGCGCAAAAATGGTACTTGATTGCGGCTAAGCGTGGTGATGTGGATGCCATGTTAGGTTTGGGGCGAATACTTCGATATAAAGCCTCTGGAGATGATGCCCCCCAAAGAGAAGCTTTTGATTGGTACAAGAGAGCAGTCGAATTAGGTTCGCCAGAAGCAATGTACTCACTTGCTCAGCTGTACCGAACCGGTATAGGGGTTAGAAAAGATCCGTTGAAAGCCATTGAGTATTATCAAATGGCCGCTGAAAATAATTATCCAGATGCTTATGTTCAACTCGCCAATATGTATAGAACCGGTGAAGGGGTTTCTGCAAACGAGCAACGCTCCGAAGCTTATTTTAGAGAAGCCATCGCTATGGGAGAAGGCAGTGCCAGTGTGGCGCTCGCGATTCAATATGAGATGGGTGACCGTGTTGAAAAAGACTTAAATCAAGCTGTGCAGCTATACAAAACAGCAGCGGACAATGGATATGCTTATGCGGCATATCGATTAGGCGCCATGGCGATGGAAGGGGTTGGCATTCCCAAAGACAGACAAGTGGCTATTGAGTGGTTTAAAAAAGCCGTTGATGGTGGAATGAGTGCCGCTTTTGTTGAGTTAGGCCTATTAGAGTTCACAAGACCGAAGTCCAATGTTCCGAAAGCCTTTGATTACTTTAAACAAGCTGCGGGCAATAACGATCCCTTAGGGATGTACATGCTGAGCATTTTCTATCGTGATCCCTTTGTCGGGATAGACTCTGATATGGAAAAGTCGGTTTTTTGGTATGAAAAAGCAGAACAAACCAGCGGAAATGCTTTCGCAAAATTCAGAGTTGGACGTTTATTTTTGAGAGGGCGCGGCTTTGCACAAAGCGATGAAACCGCATTTCGTTGGTTCCTATGGTCAGCTGAACAAGGTGTGCCTGAAGCACAGTTAGCCGTTGGTGATTTGTATTATACCGGTCATGGCGTTACACGAGACCTGTTTGAATCAATGAACTGGTATAAGTCTGCTGCTAGTAAAGGAATCAGTGCGGCAATGTATAATATTGCTGTTCAATTTTATAACGGTGAAGGGGTGACCTTCCCGGACGCAAGGACTGCCGCTGACTGGTTCACTGTTGCCGCTCAAAATCATTATCGGCCAGCCCAATTTCGTTTAGGACAAATGTACTTTGACGGAGATGGTGTTGAGCAAGACGATATTAAAGCCTACGCATGGTGGATGCTTTCTTTCGATAAACAGTACGAAGACCGCTTTGATAACTTAAATCTTCTCATCAAGCGCATGACGCCACATGAGCTAAAAAAAGGTGTCGCTCTCAAACAAGAGCTTGAGGCCCAGTACGCCCCGTACTAAACATACTTTTAGAATATTAACTGAATTTTCATAAATGCCGTGACAGCAGCTCCTGCCTAGGGCATGATGGGGGTTTACTGTCCTTCTATGCTGAGTCACTTAGCTTTAGATTGCACATGTAATCAATACAGCTACCCATTTCAAAAATAAAGAAAAATTTGGAGATTTCTCATGTCTGACTCTACCCAGACCCCTCAGTGGGCAGACACAAATACGGATCAAGGCGAAACCAACTGGTATGCATGCTTAGTTTGGGGCCTCGGTGTTTTCTTTTACTTTTATGAGTTTATGCTCCAGACCTCAACGGGAGTCATGGTCCCAGATTTGATGCGTGCCTTTAATGCGACAGGTGAACAGATTGGAAACCTGAGTGCATTTTATCTGTATGGTTACGCGCCAATGCAAATCGTGGCTGGCTTATTAATGGATCGCGTTGGTCCTAGACGGCTATTTACACTAGCCAGCTTGTTTTGTGCTTTAGGAAGTCTTCTATTTGTTTATGCCGCGCCTTCTTTAACCTTTGCCTATCTTGCTCGAGGTCTAATGGGTGTTGGTGGCTCGTTTGCGGTTGTTGGGTGCTTAAAGTTGGCGGCTATTTGGTTTTCGCCTTCTCGATTTGCCTTTCTTGCAGGCATTATGGTTGCGGTCGGAATGTTGGGAGCAGCGGGTGGGCAGGCGCCAATGGCAGAACTCGTGCGTAACTGGGGTTGGGAAAACACGATGTTATTAGGGGCCATCGTGGGTTTTCTACTATGTCCTGTTATGTGGTACCTGATGAAGCCGCCAGCTGGTCAATCTGAAATCGACCCTCAAAATGCCGGACTTTCAATCGGTCAGTTGTTGAGTTCGTTATTAAAAGTCATGCGCAGCCGTGACTCATGGGTTGCTTCTATTTATGCCGGTTTAATGTTCGTACCGACATTAGGCTTTGGTGGGCTGTGGGGCATTCCATTTTTGGCGGAAGCTTACGATGTTTCCAGAACCAATGCCGCTTTGATTATTTCTGCAATCTATTTAGGATGGGCAGCCGGTGGTCCAGTGTTTGGTTGGATATCGGATTCTCTTGGTCGCCGAAAACCACCACTTTCCATTGCGACAGTTGGTGTGCTAATCAGTATGATTTACATCTATCTAGTGCCTGAAACGGTCACCTTAATGGTTATCGCTTTGTTCTTGCTTGGGGTATTTTCATCTGGTTTTGTCTTGGCATTTTCAGTGGTGCGTGAGCTGAATCCTCCAGAGTTAACGGGAACTTCTATGGGCTTCATTAACACACTGAATACCTTAAGTGGTGCGGTTGCTCAGCCTTTACTAGGTCGTATGCTCGATCATCAATGGTCTGGACAATTACACGATGGTGCACGAGTGTATGCTTTAGAAGCATATCGTAGTTCCTTGGTTTCAGTTGTAGTTTGTATTATCGTAGCGCTATTGATGGTGCCCTTTATTAAAGAGACATTCTGCAAATCTGCCTATGAAAAACATTAAAGACTACTTTAATAGCTTTCAGTGTCCCACCGAGACAACCTTGGTGGGACCTCAGCGAACCACCCCGGCTCCGCTTGTAGATCATCCCCTGATTTATGTTGATGGTGGAACTTACCAAAGACAGGCTTCAGAAGGTTTTGCTGTCGGAGATGGTGATTCATATGACGGGCGACTCGATCAAAAACTCAACCCCAAGAAAGATTTTAATGATTTAAGCTATCCCTTAATGTTTTTGCCCGATACTGTAAAAGCAGTTCACTTATTGGGCTTTTTAGGGGCTAGAAGAGATCATGAAGCGGCGAACTTAGGTGAGGTTCACGCCCTGCTGAAAAGACATCAGCCACGGACAGTTTTTTTAGATGATGCTGTGATTGGATTTTCTGCGGGTATCGGGGATTTTGAGTGGGACGGGCTTTTTAGTCTGATGGCGTTTGAGCCGACGCAGGTGAAATTAACGGGGCAGTGTGCGTACCAATTAACCCAGGAAACAGAGCTAAAACCTTTTTCTAGTGTGGGGCTTTCAAATATCGCGTCAGGTAAAGTAACTGTTCAAGCAGATAAGCCAGTCTTTATCTTTAAAGTAAGCACCACTTAAGAGTCCAGAACGTCAGCACTGATAAGATGACACCCGCAGGCAGTGTGACAACCCATGACATAAAGATGTTTCGGATCACGGTTAAGTTTAAAGCATCCATTCCCCGCGCTAACCCAACGCCTAAAATTGCACCCACCAAGGTGTGCGTCGTTGAAATAGGAAGGCCAGTGCCTGAAGCCATGACGACAGTGGTTGCTGCAGCCAAGGTTGCTGAGAAACCACGCGTTGGTGTCAGCTGAGTGATCCCTTCGCCAATGGTCGCAATGACACGATGGCCATACATTAGCAATCCCGCCACAATCCCAGAAGCACCCAATAGTAACACCCACTGAGGAATAGTTGTCGCTTGTGTTACCTCTCCGGTATCCACAATCGACACTACCGCTGATAGAGGGCCAATTGCGTTGGCCACATCATTGGAACCATGAGCAAATGCCATGGCACACGCAGTAAAAATCATTAATAAGCTAAAAACCCGCTCTACATTGGCATAGTGAAAGTGCAAGTCTGCCTTTTCATCAAACTTAATAAAGCGTACTTTTAGCATCGAGAGCAAGGCAATGACGATTGAAATCCCTACTGCTAACAATTGCGCCGACAAAAAGGGCAGATGAATGTTCAAATTTGGTAAGCCCGCATGCAATGTGATGGAGACACAAATCAAAGCGGTGAGGAAAACATAAATGGGTAAGAGACGGATTGCATTTAATAAGGGGGAGGGGGTATCTAAAATCAGACGCTGGACAGAGGTAAATAACAGATAGGCCAGAATACCTCCCAGTAAAGGGGAGAAAATCCAACCTAACGAGATAGGCAAAATAGCAGACCACTGAACCGCTTGAAAGCTAATCCCAATTGCCCCAAAGCCAACAACAGCCCCCACAATCGTGTGGGTTGTTGATACTGGCCAACCAAAATGTGTCGCGATGACTAACCACAAGCCAGTAGCAAACAGGGAGGCCAACATGCCTACAACCAAGGTGTTAGGTTCATTGGCGAGCAAGGACGGGTCGATAATGCCTCGACGAATGGTATTAGTGACTTCGCCACCAACCAAAAAGGCCCCTAAAAACTCAAATATAATAGCAATGACAATTGCTTGCCGCAGAGAAATCGCTCCTGAGCCGACAGAAGTTCCCATTGCGTTTGAGACATCATTAGCACCAAGGCCCCAGGCCATAACAAAGCCAAAAGTGCAGCCCAAAATTAGAAATACTGTGTTCAGTTCCATGGTATGTGGGTACAACCAAATCTTACTCAGGAAATTTGCGACAAGGCTAGCATGAAGTGAGCACTTGTTCCAAGTAGTATCTTAGCTGTTTTTCTAAAAACATTTCCATAAGCTCTGAGCAATCGAGCGCGTGAAGCTACTTCTAAAGTAAAATCCCTTTGGCACAGAAGCAATTAGGGTCGCATCCTCTCCAACATGCTGGTGCAGACAGGTTGAGTTGGCTGCTTTAGGGCGCAGCTGGAGGATTTGTCCATGTTGAGCACCTGTCTGGTCTAAATCGCCACAATTTAACGCTTCCATAAGCTCCTCCCAGTCCGTGGCCATCTGTTGGGCCTGCTCTGGCGAAGGAGACCAAAGTTGGGCTAAGCCGAAGCGGCGACTGCCTAAAGCTAAATCAGGCCCAGATTCAATAGGAAGCCATAAAATCCGCTGGGTCTTGTGCCATACTCGTGAATCTGACCAGCTGGGCTCGAATTGTGAGTGACAGCGACAGATATAAGTACTCTCAGTTGGAAGCCCCCTAATATCAAGCGGTAATGTCTTCAGCTCAACGCCCAACTCCGGAAAGTCAGGTTCAGGCGCATTAGGAGCAGTTACACCTAAATGATTTTCAGCTAATTGACCAATAAGTCCTTTGGCTTTTGACAAGTTAGTTGGTAAAATGATGTCTTGGTTTTTAGAAACCTGGCTCAAGGTCATCCCAGCTAACTGCTGGGCTTTGTTAAGAAGTTCAAGCTCGCTTTTGTACATGGATGCTCCATAGCGGGAAAGGCGATTAGGTTCATACATGATACTAAAACGTAAAAAGCATAAGAAACCAGCTCAGCCAGAAGAAGCGCTATTAACGCTTGATGAGCGCTATGACTACAATACCCTTTTAGGAGATTTGCCTGAAAAGCTAGGGCTTGAACAGCTGACTCCTCTTTTGCATCCAGAAGATCCTGAGTTAGGTGAATCCTCAGAGAGTGAGGACTCTGAGTCTGATTTATTTGAGCATCGAGAGCCAGTAGCTCTTAGGGGGGGGCGATCAGAGTCTTTCTCTGTCGCGAATCCAAAAGATCAAGCACCGATGTTAGAAGAAATTCGTTCAGATGTTTTAAGTAATGTGAGAGAGCTGAGAATCGGTGGAGGTGGTGCTCGAGGGTATGCTCTACCAGGGTTTTTGCGCGCACTTGTTGAGTATGGTGGTCTAGATTTATCGCAAGTCAGAGTGTTTAACGGAATCTCAGTTGGCTCATCCTTGTCTGCTTTCTTGTCTTTAGGGATGAGTGTAGAAGAGCTTTCAGAAGTAACGTTCCGACTTGATGGAACAAAAATTAAGGGCATGACTCGACGTTCAATTATGGGCTTGCTCTCAAATGTCATTGATTCTTTAGCGCATCGTTTGCAAAACAATCAAAAGATGTTGTTCAGATTTTTTGGTTGGGTGCTTGGTGGTATCGCCAGCTTTATTCGCTGGATTGGCCGTCTTCGTGCCTCACTATTTCATTCAAGCTGGGGGGTGTGTGAGTCTGACGGAATGCGCGCAACGTTAGAGCATGTTTTTGAAAAGAAAGTAGGGCTCAAAAACCCAACATTTAAAGACTTACAAGAAAAAGGTATCGACTTAAGGGTTATTACAACCATTGTTTGTTGTAAAGGGCGCCGTGAGTGGACGGTTCATGACGATCCCGACCAAGAAGTGATTCCAGTCATTATTGCCTCAATGTCTATTCCTGGAGCATTCCAGCCCTTTAGAGATGCAGAAGGGCATATTCACTCTGATGGTGGGGTCCCCAATAATGTGCCCCCGTCTGATAAAGACATCTCTCCAGAGCACTCTCTTCTTTTAATGTTTTCCAATGAGCAAGAAATGGATATTAACTCAGGGGAGCCCGTTCACGAGCCAGTGGGTGATTTCTTGGATTATGGCTGGGGTGTTATTAACACCATGAGATCAGCGCCATACAATCACCGTGAAGGTGAACGAGTGGGACAATGTGTTGTGAAGACAGTCGATGTCAAAGACTTTGAAGCACCATACGAAGATCGTTTAAAAGCTTACCGCGAGGGTTTTGAGTCTGGTATCAAGTTCCTTAACGAGCTTGCATACACAAAGCGTATAAATTATACCGGTGAAGTTAAAAAACAGGCGTTGAGGGTATTAAGAGAAGAGAGAAACAAGGTAAAATCTACTCTTGAACAGTCGTCGCCTCAATATAAAAGAGGCACGCGCGTGCGCAATAGGACGCGTCGGTTGACGTTGGTGTATGACCGTTATAAAGATCTTAAAAAAGCAGCGAACCGCTTGGCATCTGAGTGTTCAACGGATGTTATTAAAAGCCTAAATGCGCATGCCACTCGAGATGGAAAAGTAACACTAGAAGTTGATTTGAAAAGATCTGTCAAACTTTAGGGAAAAAGTATGCGTACACCTGGAGTTGATTCCAGTTGGTTAGAGCAAATCGGTGAAGAGTTCGATAAGCCCTATATGAAAGCATTAAGGGCTTTTTTGCAGTCTGAGAAAAAAGCCGGAAAAACGCTATATCCACCCAGCAAAGATATTTTTAACGCTCTAAATTTCACCCCTTTTGAAAAGGTCAAAGTGATTATTTTAGGACAAGATCCCTATCATGGCCCAAACCAGGCCCATGGCTTATGCTTTTCTGTTCAGCCAACAGTGAGACCACCGCCATCCTTAGTCAATATCTACAAAGAACTCGCCAGTGACTGTAACGTTCGCCCGCCAGGCCATGGATCCTTAATTCAATGGACAACGCAAGGTGTTCTGTTGCTCAACAGTGTTTTAACCGTCGAAAAAGCTCAAGCGGCATCCCATCAAGGCAAAGGCTGGGAAACATTTACAGATGCGATTATTGAGCGCCTTAACGCTGAAAGAGAGCACTGTGTTTTTATTTTATGGGGAAGTTACGCTCAGAAGAAAGGGCGTGTGATAGATGAAAGTAAGCACTGTGTTATAAGGTCTGTTCACCCTTCTCCACTATCAGCGCACCGTGGATTCTTTGGTTCACGCCCATTTTCACAGGCAAACGCCTATTTGCTAAAAACCGGTCAGCAGCCAATTGATTGGCAGATTACTTCTGACTGCGCTCAACTGTTAACAAAGTAAGCTAAGGAGCCATTCTGTGCTGGATGATATTGAACAAGCGTTAGTGACAGCGATTGAAAATGCTCGCTCTAAGAAAGGGGGAAATCTAGCCACTTACATCCCTGAGCTCGCATGTATTAACCCAGAGCTAGTTGCCGGTGCTATTAGTACAGTAGAGGGGCATGTTTTAAAACAAGGCGATATTGAACAGCGCTTTACTTTGCAAAGTGTTTCAAAGTTAGTGCCTTTTATTGGTTTGTGTGAAGAGTTCGGCAAGCAGCAAGTGAATTCATGGACTAACTTAGAGCCATCGGGTTTACCTTTTTCTTCTATTGGACAGGTCGATCGATATAACCCAGTGCCTTCGAACCCAATGGTAAATGCAGGAGCGATTGCTCTGTGTAGCCGGATTCCTGGTGACACACAAGCGAGAGCACTGTGGCTAGATAATTGGATGGAAAAATTATTTGGAAGAGCTTTAACTGTCGATGAAAACGTTTTTACATCAGAGCATCGCGCGGGTTTGATGAATCGCTCTATTGCTTACTTACTGAAAAGTAATGGCGTACTCCCCGGTGAGGTAGAAGAGGTGCTCACCACCTACCACCGGCTTTGCTCGTATCTTGTCACCATTGATACTGCGACCCATTTGCCGATGCTACTCGCCAATGGTGGTGTTACGCCAGACAAAGAACAAATTATCAGCCAAGAAACTTGTAATGTTGCGATTTCAGTAATGGCCACCTGTGGACTGTATAATGAGTCAGGTACATTTTTAGTGAACATTGGCATGCCTGCGAAAAGCGGGGTTTCAGGATTAATTGTGGCGGTTGCGCTTGGTCGGGCTGGGATAGCAGTCTACAGTCCTCGTTTAAATGAAAAAGGCACCAGCGTGCGAGGACAAACTATCCTTAAGTCTCTTAGTGATGAGTTACAGTGGCATTTCTGCCACCGCAAACCAATAAAGGAATAAGCCTAGGCCAGCTGTCTTTCTTGCGCGTAGCTGACGCGTAATGTTTGGTCTTCAAGCTCGGTACCGTTAGCATTTAAGCCATTTCCAGCATCTTTGGCGTCAAGAAATGTAACGTAGCCAAAACCTTTTGAACGAGAGGTTTCGTGATCGTAAACAACCTCGACGTCATCTACTCTACCGTAGCTATCAAAAAATGAACGAAGGCGGGTCTCATTAATCGTGGGGGCCAAATTCCCTACGTAAAGTCGCTTTTGCATGTTTCCTCCTACCCACTGATTATTTAAAAATATTAGTTGCAGTGTATCAATTGAAAACTTTATTTCACAATAATAGAGTACATAATGCTACAGACACTATAGCCTATGCTTGTGAGACTTTTGCACAACAGCAGAGGTATATAGCAAGCTAGTTTAAAACATCAAAAGAAAACTGGTTTATTATCCAGCTCCTTGATATGTTAAAAAAATATAAGTGCGATCAGGACGATCCCATGCAACCTCAAAGCTCTGAAAATTATTTTTATGGAATGGTTCATACTCTGTGTGAGCTTATTAAATATGCCCCCTTAACAACACCCGGTTTTTTTCGAAAAAGCGCAGAAAGAAAGATAGTTGAAACTGTTCGAGATGCGCTTGATAGAGGCGTTAATATCGACTTTTCTATCTTTGCTAAGAATCCAACGATTGGGGTTGGTGTTTTGAAAAGTTATTTTGGAGAAGCTTCAGGTATCTGGTGTCCTCGAGCTAATGGGCAAAAACTGATAAAAAGTGGATTTGCAACGTTTAAAAAAGCGAAAAGTGAGAAGCAAAAGCAAGATATTATTCATAGCGTATTGGATGTAATGCAAAAAATGCCTTACGCTGACAACCTGGTTTTTTTACTACTGATTAAATATCTAAGCTTAATAGCTGAAGCGCATGCGGATCTTCCTCTTGGCACTGAAAAAATGACTGCTGATAACTTAGCCGTGACATGTGGCTTAAATATTCTATATGGGCATGTCGGCGCAGCAAATTCGACTGAGTTGATGGATGCCCCAAAGCAGATTGAATTTTTAAAATGCTTTATTGAGCATGGAGCGATGTATTTCGATCAAGTATTTGGTCCGCAAGCGGTGAATGAGAAAGGGCTTAAAAACAATATCGGTCGAATAAAAGATAGAATAGTTTATCTCAATAAGGCGATGAGAGAGTATCAAGGTGGGAGTCACTATATTGCTCTTGCCAATGGTGGAATTTTTGTTAAACCTGAGCATATTCAAGCGTCTGAACTCAAAGAGCAAGTTGACGCAATAGCAAAGAATCTTGAAAAAAAAGACGACAAAAATATTTGGCACAATATTCAGTGGGCGGTACAAGATATCTATTTTTACCGGCATGTTCTCGGAATTATTTTGCCATATGAGTGCATTCTTTTTCAGCAGATGGAAGGTAGGCATGATTTGCCTGAGGCGCTTGAATCTATTCATGCATCTCTTCGAGCACATTTAGAAGACGTTTCTTTTCAGAATAGAGTTTTAAATGACTTATTAGAGATTCAATCGAGATTAGAGAAAAAAGGATTGCTTAGAGGAAGTGTTTTTCAAGAAATACGAGCCTGTCTAGAGCAGTTGCAGAAAGTTCAAAAAGAAGAAAGCATGCCATTGACAGGCGTAACGGTTAATCGTTTGCTTTCACGTAATTCAGCTTTTAAAGCCGTTCTGACCGCACTAGATCAGCATCAAGTTGATATGGGAGTGCTGTTAGATAGAAGAAAAGCAGTCAATGCCCTGGTTAGAGAAGCGTTTTCTATTATCAAAAAAACAGTGGCCGCTTCTTTGCTAGATCAGATTGTAAGATCTAAGCATACATTTGATACTTGTAACATTCATCAGCTTCATAGTGTCAATAAGTTACAAGAACTCTTTCTAAGGTACCAAAGTTTACCTGGCGTAAGTACTCAAGATCGAAGGTTAAACAATCAGTTGCTGTCAACCATTTTGACTCAAGTTGAACATGAGCCTCTCAAGGTTGACTGGTATGACTTGTATAGTTGTTTTAGAAGTCACTTGCTGCTGTCGAGCAGTGTCAATCGCCTAGAAAAAGAAGTCCCTGAGCTCAGTCGATTGTGGGCGAGCAGGGTGGTTCAAGCAAAAGAGATTCATGATGGGTGTATTCATAACCCAGGTGTGTTTAATGTGAGTGAGTGCTTAGTTGCGGATGCCTTTTATGAAAGCATGCAAAACGCGCTGCGTAGTTTGCGGACAAAAAGAGATGTGTGGGATACCGTGAAAGTTGAGCGCCATGAAGGACACCAACAAAAAAGGCGAACGTTAAAAGGACATGTCGCTGGGATGTTGGGAATCAGTCAAGTGCGTAAATATAGAAGTGCTAAGCGAGAGATGCTTAAAGCATCTGCGACCGTTCAAACGCCCCGTTTAAATAATACATGGTCTGTGCCATTACTAACCCCGGATTTGCTTTCTCTTTATGCAGATCCTGAGTTGGAACTGAGTATTCCAGTGAATCAGTCTTTCTTAACAGGTGGCCGCTGGGCAGAGCCAAGAACACCAAGAACGTTCAGAGAAGAGCCCGAAGAACTGCTTACACCAGAGCCTTCAGAGTTTGAAGGCGATGACGGAGCACTCGACATGCTGGAGTCTGCTGAGATGCTTACGAAATCTTTTTCGCAGTTACTCCGTAGGTAAGCGCTTGTGCGCTGAGACTCTCAACCGGGGCGTAGCTGTCAGTAAAAATGAGCTCATTCTCTAGTCTTAACTTTTCAGTCAGAATCACTTTTTCTCCCAGCTCACTGAATAGTGGGTCAGGGTGTCTTCTAAGAAAGTGATAATCGACATTTGGCATTTTTCCATTCATACCAACAAAGATAAAGTTTTGAATTTTATGAATTTCATTCGACTCGACAGCAATCAGTAAATGTTCAGGAAAAACGCTCTTCATGGTTAGGTATGCTGAACCTGCTAAACTAGGGCCTCCCTCAGGTGGAAAATAGCCAATAATATTAGCGATAAAAATACCGTTATCATTGAGGCGTTTTTTTGCAAGATCAAAAAAAGCTTTTGAAACTAGCTGAGTAGGTTGCCCGTATAGAGAGCTGAAGGCATCTGAAAATATGTAATCATATTGTTGATTGGAGTCCAATAATAATCGACGACCATCTTTTACATGCGTCTTAATTTGAGGGGTATCAGGTAGTTGAAAGTATTCTTTAGAAAGCGCTTCAAGATTAGGTTCGATTTCAGCGACATCAATAGAAACGGAGGGCTTATTTTCATGAAGCATCTTAGGAATAATATAAGCACCACCTCCAATGATCAGAGCATTTTTGATATCACGATTAAAGAGGCGATAGATATCATAGTATTTAGCGTACTCAAAGGCGGACTTACCGGAAGCTTTGTTTAAGGCGCCCGAACTTTGCCTATCTTGAACTAAAAAGCGTGTTTCTTCACCATCATAAGGAGCATCAAAAACCGTAATTTGAGAATACACACCTTGAGATTGATAAATAGCAGGCGAAAGGAAAGGACTGACTCCTTCACCATAGAAAAGGGCAACAGCAAAAAAGACCATAGGTAATGTTGCTTGATAATGAGTGCCTGCAATCAATCGAATTCCCACACCTAAAGCTGTTAGAACGACCCCGGTTGCTAATAGGATTTGCGGAATCGTAAAAGAGGGAATCAATAGGTAAGCGGTTAACAGGCTACCAGCAATGCTGCCCAGGGTTGACCAAAAAAAGATACGACCTGAAATGGTGCCGATTCCCACTTCCGGAGAAAAGGCATTTTGCAGGGCAATGGCATATGGCGACAACATTCCGAGCAGCAAAATGGGTCCAAAGAAAAGAAAAAGGCTCAACAGTAAGGGGCCTGAAGTCAGTGACAGTTGGTAACCAATAACTGGTACAAAAAGACTGTTAAGGACAGCAATAACCAAAACACCAACACCGCCTGCTGCAATAAACCAAGCAAAATGATCTAAATGGCAGTGCTTGTCGCTGTAGCGCCCCCCAATCCAGTAGCCAATACTCAGAGCCGCTAGGATGACAGTGATAATACTTGAGGTGCTAAAAATCGTTGTGCCATAGTATGGGGCGAGCAGTCTCGTCGCCAGTATCTCAACCACCAAAATGGCAGCACCAGTTATAAATACTGTCGGATATAACCCATAACGATGGAACGTATTCATCCCGCCTCCTTGGAAAACACGATTGTCCTAGTGGAATATCTTATTCTCGCCTATAAGGCTTAAGGAAGTCACCCTAAGGTTAAAATGCCCGCTCTATTGTGAAGGTGGCAACAGACGTTAAGGCTTGCCGGTAAGGTGAGTCTGGTAGCTCGTTCAATGCGGATAATGCTTCATCAATACAGGCTTTTGCTTTTGATAAGGTGTAATCTAAGGCACGGCAGTTGACGATAGCGGTGTTAATTTTATCGAGATCGGAGCGATTGCCTTCTTTGAGTGAATTGACGATCAGTTGGCGCTCGGCTTCACCAGCGTGAGCGACTGCATAAATCAGCGGTAATGTCGCTTTTCCTTCAGCTAGATCATCGCCTAGGTTTTTACCCATCAATGCATTATCTCCACGATAATCTAGGGCATCATCAATTAGCTGAAAAGCTAATCCCATTTGTAAACCATATACTTCTAAAGCACGTAACTGAGAAGGTGAAGCTTGGGCGAGCAAGCCACCAAAGACGCACGAAACCTCAAACAACTTTGCTGTTTTGCTGGTGATGATTTCGAAATAGTCCGCTTCTTCTAAATGAGGGTTGTGACGATTGACCAGCTGCTTGACTTCGCCCTGAGCAATTACCGTTGTTGCATCGGCCAAGCGCTTCATAATCTGGTCACTTTCACCCAGGCGAGTCATAAGCTTAAAAGCTTGAGAGTAGAGATAGTCACCGACCAGTATGCTGGCGGCATTCCCCCAAATGGTGTTACCAGTGGGCTTTCCTCGGCGCTGGGTAGAGTCATCAACAACATCATCATGCAACAAAGTGGCAGAATGAATTAGTTCAATAGCACAGGCGGCTTGAATGTGCTCATCATTGCTGTACCCTAATGAACGGGCAGACAGAATTACTAAAAGGGGTCTAAGACGCTTTCCCCCACTATCGACTAGATGGTGGGCGACAGACTCGATTAGACCGACCGGAGAGTCGATACACTGCTGGATTTGCACCTGGACAGCCGATAAGTCTGGCTGGACAAGGGCTTGGATTTGTTCGAATTGCATATGCGTGCATTGTACACAGCTGGCCAACACCCCAGCAAGCTCTATGCTTAAAGCCAGCTCAGATTTGAGAGAATTGGCCAAATTTTGACCTTTGAGAAAGAATCAGTGGCCTTCGGGCATAATTCTTCTCTAGGCACCTTGCGCCACTAAGCGCTATCCAGTAAAATGACATGCCTTTGAAGTAGCGTTTGCGCCCAGACGATATTAAATTCTGTGGAGAATAAGTGTATGTACGCCATAATTAAGAGTGGTGGTAAGCAGTACCGAGTTAAGGTCGGCCAAGTGGTTCGACTCGAGAAGCTTGATGTAGAACTCGGTCAATCGGTTTCTTTTGACGAAGTCATGCTGGTTGCCAATGGTGATAAAGTAACAGTTGGGTCCCCAACCGTTGCAAGTGCTAAAGTTAACGGTGAAGTCGTTAGCCACGGCCGCGGTAAGAAAGTGACCATCATTAAGATGAAGCGACGCAAGAAATACCGTCGTAAGCAAGGTCATCGTCAGTCTTTTACTGAAGTAAAAATTAGCGAAATTGCATAGGGGTTTGATCAATGGCTCATAAGAAAGCGGGTGGTAGTACGCGTAACGGACGCGATTCGAATCCTAAGTATCTTGGTGTAAAGCGGTTTGGTGGACAACAAGTCCTCGCCGGCACCATCCTAGTGCGCCAACGTGGAACACCTTTTCACCCAGGCGTTTTTGTTGGAATGGGTAAAGATAACACCTTGTTTGCTAAGGCAGACGGTGTTGTTAAGTTCTCTGAAGGTGGTAAGCATAACCGTCGCATGGTTAGCATTGAGCCAGCAGAAAACACTGAAGCAGCAACCGAAAACTAATTTTCGGATTTTGTCTGAAAAAAGTCCCTTGATGGGACTTTTTTTGTAGGGGAAACATAGTGGCAAACTTTGTAGATGAAACATATTTATCAGTGCAAGCAGGGCGTGGTGGCGATGGTAGCGCTAGTTTTCGTCGAGAAAAGTATATCCCCTTTGGTGGGCCTGATGGCGGTGATGGTGGCAAAGGTGGAGACATATTCTTCGTCGCCGATACTGGCCTAAATACGCTGGTAGACTTACTGCATGTCCGAAACGTTAAGGCGAAAAACGGCGCCTCTGGGACTGGCCAGCAGTGCACCGGTGCAGCAGGTGAGTCAATTACAATACGAGTGCCTGTCGGAACGCTTTTAATGGATAGCGAGACAAACGATATTATCGCTGATATCAGTGAGCCCGGTGAAAAAATTCTGGTTGCTCAAGGCGGACTGGGTGGCCTTGGAAATACCCATTTTAAGACGTCAACTAATCGAGCACCTCGCCAGTTTACGAAAGGGAAAGAGGGCGAGCGTTTAGATCTTAAACTTGAACTTCGCCTCCTTGCAGATGTTGGATTGGTTGGCCTGCCCAATGCCGGAAAATCGACATTTATTCGAGCCGTCTCTGCTGCTCGTCCTAAAGTGGCAGGTTATCCCTTTACGACTCTAAAGCCCCATCTTGGTGTCGTACGCCTAGGCGCAGGAGAAAGTTTTGTTGTCGCCGATATTCCTGGACTTATTGAAGGAGCTAGCGAAGGTATCGGCTTGGGGCACCAATTCTTGAAACACATCAGCCGCTGCAAGCTGTTACTGCATCTGGTCGATGTTATGCCAATTGATGAAACAGATCCAATCGATGCGTTTAATACGATTACCGAAGAGCTGGTCGCGTATGGCCAAGGAATAGAAGACAAGCCTCGCTGGGTTGTGCTCAATAAGCTAGATACACTTTCAGAAGAAGATAAAGCGCTTTGGGTTGAATCTTTTAAAGAAAAGTCAGGATGGAATGGGCCCCTCTATGCGATCTCTGCGATCGGGCGCGAAGGAACCCAGGAATTATGCGCACAAATTCACCAAGCCTTAGGCAGACTTTTGGAGGACAGCCAAGCGGGAAGCGATGCGTGACTTATGACGCGCAACCTTATTCTTGTGCATAAAGCCTTTGCTGGTTAATTTGTCCAGCATAGAGCACATAGCTTGGTAAGCTTTTACTGCGCCCGCATTGTCTTTGGCTTCAATTGCTTGAAGAGTATTCTTAATCTGTGTGTTAGCACGAGATATCTGCCAGCGTTTTGTTGAGCGGTGAGCATTCGCTTGACGAGCCCGCTTAAGCGCCTGATTAGTGTTAGCCAAGGGATTTCTCCTTTAAAAAATCGGTCATTATATGGGCAAAACTAAGCCCTGGAACTAATATTGTTCATGGCAGCTAACTATACCAACAAAAGTCCAGCTTGAAAAGCGTATCCGCATAAATGCTTTTGCCGCTTGAGAAGGCAGTGTAAAATCGGGGGGCTACACAAGAATAAGTTGGAAAACGATATGGCAAAAGGGCTTTTGCGGTCCGTCAGTACCGTCAGTGCGATGACCTTTATTTCACGCGTTCTCGGCTTTGCTAGAGATATGATCTTGGCAAACATATTTGGGGCAAATGCAAGCTTTGATGCCTTTTTGGTGGCTTTCAAAATACCAAACTTTATGAGACGGTTGTTTGCAGAAGGGGCATTCTCTCAAGCCTTTATTCCCATCCTCTCTGAATACAAAAGCCAGCAGTCAATGGATGAAACAAAAGCGTTAACGCATCGAGTCTTTTCAGCCTTGTTTTTAACCTTAACGGTCGTGAGTATTTTGGGGATACTGTTCAGTGGGCCCATTGTTCAAGTGTTCGCCCCTGGTTTTGCGGATGATGCTCGTTTTGCTTTGACTGTAACCTTGCTGCAAGTCACCTTTCCATATTTGCTACTGATCTCCTTAACCGCATTTGCGGCAGGGATTTTGAATACGTATCGCTTTTTTTCTTTGCCGGCCTTTACGCCAGTCTTGCTTAATATCGCACTGATTGGCGCAGCTCTATGGATGACGGGGCTTTTTGCTCAGCCAGTTGTTGCGCTGGCCTGGGGGGTTATCATTGGAGGAATAGGGCAACTGGCTCTACAATTGTTTGCTCTTTGGCGAATGGGATTTTTTCCTCGCTTTACTTTTAACATTAAAGACGCGGGTGTTATTCGTATTTTGAAGCTCATGGGACCAGCTGTTCTTGGCGCATCGGTTATGCAAATCAACCTGCTTGTTGATGCTGTTTTTGCCTCATTTTTACCCGTCGGAAGTGTCACCTGGCTTTACTACTCTGAGCGCTTGATGGAGTTTCCACTCGGTATGTTTGGTGTCGCGCTCTCAACGGTGATCTTGCCGCACCTGTCCGAACATTTTGCCGCCGGCCGTCACCAAGCCTTTAGTGCCAGTATCGACTGGGCGCTGCGTTGGACCGTTCTCATCGGTGTTCCGGCTGCGATTGGCTTAAGTCTTTTGCGCCAACCGATTCTTATTACACTGTTTCAATATGGTGCCTTTTCATCAACCGACAGCCTGATGTCTTCCAAATCATTGTTGGCACTGTGCGCAGGCCTAATTGCCTTCATTGGTGTGAAAGTGCTAGTGAGCGCTTTTTATGCTCAACAAAACACACGCCTGCCTGTGAAAATAGCCATCATGGCCTTGTTAACTAATGTCATTCTGAATGCAGTTTTCATCGGCCCCTTGCAGCATGCGGGACTTGCTTTGGCCTCCAGTATTTCGGCCTGGTTAAATGCCCTCACCTTACTGATTGCCCTTGTGTGCTCGAAACAATTTACCTTTAATAATGGTTGGCCAGCTTTCATGGCCCGCCTAGGGCTTTCTAGCCTGATGATGGCCGCTGTCCTTATTGCGCTGATAGCACCTGCTGAACAGTGGGCGGCCTTGAGTGCTGGTCGTAGAGTCTTGGAACTGGGCGGCATTATCGGCCTTGCTGGAGCAGTCTTCGCAGGGACATTGCTTCTGACCGGACTTAGGCCAATTCACCTAAGCTACCAAGCCCCCAGCCCATAGAAAAGTTGCTATAATGCCGTCTGCTTTATCATCAAGAGTGGGCACTATGCAGTTCTGTCGGCATCGTCCGCCACAAATGTCAACCAGTGTTGTAAGCATTGGTAGCTTTGACGGCATTCATCTGGGACACCAATGCATTCTCTCGAACCTAAAGAAAGTGTCAGAAAACTTTCAAATTCCAGCTTGGGTACTGACGTTTTCTCCCTCACCGAAGGCTTTTTTTGGCAGAATGGGGCAAGGGCAGTTATTGAGCCGGCGAGACAAGCTTGAGCGCCTCCGGGATATGGGGGTTGATGGGGTTTGGATGCCACCTTTTGATGCCAATATGGCGAGATTATCACCAAGGCAGTTTATCGATGATTTATTGCTCAAGCAGATGGGGACTCGAGCCATTGTGATTGGTACTGACTTTCGTTTTGGCTATCAGCGTACAGGAACGCCTGATGACTTTCGATCGGCTGGGATTGAGGTGTTTCATCCAACACCTGTTGAGGAGTCGGGAGAGTGGGTTTCCAGCTCGCGAATACGGGAAGCATTAGCCGCGGGTGATTTTGATCTTGTTCGATCCCTTTTAGGGCGTGAATACACTCTGTCAGGGCATGTTAGTCACGGCGCCGAGCGAGGTCGTCAAATGGGATTTCCCACGGCGAACATCGTGTTGCGTTTTGAGCCTCCAATGAAAGGGGTTTTTGTGATTGAGACACAATGGCGAAATAAGACCATAGTTGGGTTAGCAAATGTCGGGACGCGCCCGACTTTTGATGGAGAAAAGCGGCTTTGCGAAGCACACTTTTTTGACTTTGATGAGAATCTATACGGTGCAAATTTAACCGTAACGTTCTTACATAAAATAAGAGATGAAAAAAAATTCTCTGGCATGGATGCATTGGTAAAACAAATCAATGCGGATGTAACCACCGCAAAACAAATATTGAGTAAGCAGTTATGAGCGAATCTAAATATAAGCAAACGTTAAATCTTCCACAAACGGCTTTTCCAATGCGGGCTAATTTGTCCCAGAAAGAGCCTGAGCAATGCAAGTCTTGGGAAAAGATGGACGTCTATAATGTGATTCGTCAGGCCCGAAAGGGTGCGCCAACATTTGTGTTGCATGATGGCCCTCCCTACGCCAACGGTGATATCCATTTAGGTCACGCTTTTAACAAAATTGTTAAAGACATTATTGTTAAATATAAAACGCTCCAGGGCTTTGATGCGCCTTATGTGCCTGGTTGGGACTGCCACGGGCTTCCAATCGAGCTGAATGTAGAGAAAAAACATGGCAAGGTCGGCCATAAAATTGATGCGGTTGCGTTTCGGCAAAAATGTCGTGAATATGCGCACAGCCAAATCGACAAACAAAAAGCCGATTTCAAACGCTTAGGTGTGTTGGGTGAATGGGATAACCCCTATTTAACAATGTCTCCTGAGTATGAATGTACGGTTATGCATCAAGTCGGTAAAATTGCGGCCAATGGTCACCTGCAAAAAGGGGCCAAGCCAGTTTATTGGTGTTTTGACTGTGGTTCTGCATTGGCAGAAGCGGAACTAGAGTACAAGGATAAAACTTCCGCATCCATCATGGTTGGCTTTACTGCGAATGAAGCCAGTGCCATTTCAAAACTATTCAATGCTACTGTTGAAGAACCGATGGTGGTGATCTGGACAACGACGCCATGGACTTTGGTTGCGAATGAGGCTGTCAGTGTTCATGCTGAAGAAATGTATGTGCTATTACGCGCAGTTCAATCAGATAGAACAATTGAGCTAGTAGTTGCTAAAACATTAGCTGAAAGTGTTGCCGAAGCTTGTGATTTATCATCCATTGAAGTACTCGGCGAAATCGAAGGGGTACATCTAGAGCACATTGCACTAAGTCATCCTTTGCTCGATAAGAGTGTCCCCATTATTCTTGGCGATCATGTTACCGTTGATTCGGGAACAGGTGCAGTGCATACCGCGCCAGCACATGGCCCTGATGATTTTGTTGTGGCCCAAAAATACGATCTGCCAGTGATGAATCCTGTTGGACCCACAGGGGTTTATACGTCTGGCCCATTTGAGGGAGAGCATGTATTTAAGGTCACGGATAAAGTGCTTCACGTGCTATCTGAAAAGGGGATCTTACTCAGTAGCAGCAAAATTCAGCACAGTTACCCTCATTGCTGGCGACATAAAACGCCCTTGATCTTTAGAGCGACGCCCCAGTGGTACGTTAGTTTAGAGCAAAACGGTTTAAAAAAAGCGGCATTAAAAGCCATTGAGAAAGTGCAATGGATGCCAGGCTGGGGACTAAATCGAATCAAAGGAATGATTGAAGATCATCCTGGCTGGTGTATTTCTCGTCAGCGTGCTTGGGGCGTGCCTATTCCTTTATTTATTCATACACAAACACGTGAAGCACATCCAAAAACGCCTGAGCTGGTTGAGAAAATTGCAGAAGATGCAAAAGATAAAGGTATTGAGTATTGGTTTAGTCTTAAAGTGGAAGATTATCTTTCTGCAGAAGAAGTGAAAGAGTATGAAAAAAGTACTGATGTGCTTGATGTCTGGTTTGATGCCGGATCATCACATGCAGCAGTTTTAGATGCCAGAGAAAATCTACAAGCGCCAGCAGACTTATATCTGGAAGGTTCAGACCAGCACCGTGGTTGGTTCCAGGCAGCGCTGTTGACACGACTCGCTGGTCAAAACGAAATCCCTTATAAAGCAGTGTTAACCCATGGTTACACGGTTGATGAACAAGGTCGTAAAATGTCTAAGTCTCTAGGCAATACGATTGTTCCAGGAAAAATATGTAACCAGCAAGGTGCTGACATTCTTCGTTGGTGGGCTGCTTCTACTGATTCAAAAGCAGAACTGGCCGCATCAGATGAAATTTTTCAAAGAGCGTCTGACGCATTTCGCCGGGTAAGAAATACCGCTCGATTCTTGCTGGCCAACTTGCATGACTTTAACCCAGGAGAACATTTTGTTCCTAAAGAGTCACGCTTAGCCATTGATAACTGGATCATAGCAAAAGCATCTGAAGTCCAAGCGGTGATTGAAGAAGCCTATGACAACTATCATTTTCATTTAATAACCCACCGTCTGCAAAACTTCTGCACAAATGAGCTGGGTAGTTTTTACTTAGATATCATCAAGGACCGACAATATACACTTAAGTCCGAAGCAATCGCTCGACGCTCATGTCAGTCTGCTATGTACTTAATCGTTAAAGCACTAGCAACCTGGCTGGCGCCTATCTTGTCCTTTACGGCTGAAGAAATTTGGGCTCACCTACCTGGTGAAAAACTTGGCACGGTGTTTATTGCGCAGTGGCCGGAGTTTAAGGACGAATTACTCAGCAAACCATCTTTGACCTCAGAAGAGTGGTCAATGATTAGTCGTGTACGAGATGAAGTAAACAAATGTTTAGAAGCTCGACGTAAAGCGGGCGATATTCGTTCAGCACTTGAGGCCTCAGTGACATTATGGGTTGAGTCAGATCTCCATACGCTCTTAAGTAAACTGAAACAAGAACTTAAGTTTGTCTTGATTACCTCAGGAGCAGAGCTTGCACTGGCCGCGGATAAAGATGAATCAGCACTTCCAACAGAGATTGAAGCGTTATCGGTTTCTGTTGAGGTATTGACCAGTGAAAAATGTGAACGTTGCTGGCATCGAAGTGAAACGGTAGGCAGTGATTCAGCCTATCCAGGCGTATGTTCGCGGTGCGTTGAAAACTTGAAACCAGGCGCTGGGGAGTTGAGAGAAATTGCTTAAGCGACTATTCGCTGCCACAGTACTGTTAGCTTTGGATCAGTGGTCCAAGGCGTGGGCTCTTGCAACACTTATGCCGGGGACAAGCATGACTCTTTTACCAGGTGTACAGTTTACGCTGGCAATGAATCGTGGTATCGCTTTTAGCCAATTTAACTCAGTGAGTGGCTGGGCTTATGCGTTACTGTTGTTGGTGATTACCTTGATTGCTCTAACCGTTTTTACCTTGATGCTCCGGAGTCAAGGAAAATGGGTAACGACTGGCTGGGTACTCCTTTCAGCAGGGGCTTTTGGTAATTTAGTCGATCGCTTACATCATGGATATATTGTTGACTTTATCGATCTATATGTTCAACAGTGGCACTGGCCCGTGTTCAATATTGCAGACATCCAAATCTTTCTAGGCGTATGTGTTCTAGCAGTGATTTGGTGTAAACAGGAGAAATGTTCTGTATGAAAATTAAACTAGCAAGTCCTCGAGGATTTTGTGCAGGTGTCGATCGCGCTATTTTGATTGTTGAAAGAGCGCTTGAACGTTTTGCCCCCCCTATCTATGTTCGACATGAAGTTGTTCATAATCGCTATGTTGTTGAAGAATTAAAAGCAAAAGGGGTCATATTTGTTGAAGAGCTATCAGAGGTGCCTGATGACTCAATTCTGATATTTAGTGCCCATGGTGTCGCAAAAGCCGTACGTAAAGAAGCCGGTGAGCGAGGCTTTGAAGTATTCGATGCCACTTGCCCATTAGTCACCAAAGTTCATACAGAAGTTACCAGAGCAGCGCGTCTAAACCAAGAA
The DNA here is from genome assembly GCA_002708265.1 of Legionellales bacterium. Taxonomy (GTDB): domain Bacteria; phylum Pseudomonadota; class Gammaproteobacteria; order Berkiellales; family Berkiellaceae. The sequence continues at coordinate 292,171 of PANA01000001.1, forward strand.
TGTATTCTTATTGGGCACTCTGGGCACGTCGAGGTTATTGGGACTTTGGGCCAATATACAAAAAGTGAAGGGAAAATATACCTAGTAGAAAATGAACTTCAAGCGCAAACAATTCAAGTTCAGAATCCTGATTTTCTCTGTTATGTTACTCAAACCACACTGTCAGTCGATGAAACAAAAGCAATTGTTGAAACTTTACGTCAACGTTTCCCCAATATTTCAGGCCCCAAAAAAGATGATATCTGTTATGCCACTCAAAATCGTCAAGATGCTGTGCGAGCACTAACCGCTGAAGTGGATGTTATGTTGGTTGTGGGTTCTCGAAACAGCTCTAATTCAAACCGCTTACGTGAACTGGCAGAATTTCTTGGTGTCGATGCCTACTTGATTGATAGCGCTGAACAAATTGATAAAGACTGGTTTAAAAAAGACTCTGTTGTTGGAATTACAGCGGGTGCTTCTGCTCCAGAGGTTTTGGTACAGGAAGTGGTTTCTTACTTAAAGCAGAATTGGCAAGCAACTGTTGATCAGCAAAGTGGACCGAGTGAAGATATCCATTTTTCTTTGCCGGGAATTTTGCGCTATCCCCAGGATGCTAAAGCAGAAGAGCCTGCTTAATTACCAACAGTTCGTGGGGGTTTGAACAAAAGCTTGATTAAGGGTCAACACCCCGCAACTATCTCCAGCCTGGGCGCCCGCTGGGGTGGCGGACAGGGTATAAGTGGTGTCGCTCAAGTCAGAGATAGTTAGGGTGTAATGCCCATTCGTACTGGTTGCACTGTGTCCCAATACTGAGGGAGATGTTGCACCGCTATAGCTTAAGTTAACGGTGTAGTAATGTTCTATTGCTGTTGCCAAATGTAAAAGGGCGCTCTGTCCTTCTGCCCGCCGTGTTTTCATTACTTGTTCTTGATACGCCGGGTATGCAATGCTAGCAAGTAATCCCATAATAATGACGACAATCATCAGTTCTATTAATGTAAAGCCGTGACTTTTCACTTTAGTGCTCCAAAAATTGTGGGTCTATGTCGGATTGGATACGGATATGAATCACCGAACCGTTTTCTTCATAAAACTCGATCACCATCCCTGAGCCCAGAACGGTTCGGTCGACACTGATCTTGTTATTAGCAGTAACGGTCAGTTTATCAGAGAGTTTTAAAGCGCCAGCAAATTTTAGCACTAAACGACCATCATCAGCTGACACAGAAACGATTTCATCAGAGCCAGCGTACCGTTCAGCCGCTGCTGATAACGGCATGGCTGAAAAGACTAAAACTATAAAGAGGTTAATTATCCAATAATACATATCATTCCCTCTACTTGATTTGTCGCCAGGTTTGACGACCCACCGTTGTATTAACAGGACCTTCAGTAAAGGACCCTAAACCGCCAGATCCACTAATAACTTTTACCTCACTTACTTTGCTGGCGGCAACAAACACCGCTGGCGTAGCAGTAATACCAACTTCTGATTGGTACCCACTTGCTGCCGCGCGTTCAGCCGTTTGGCCGTACACGAAATCAATTTTATCCCCATCATCAAATGTATGGTTGTTATTAAAGTCAAAAGGTGACATGGGCAGAGCAGAACCAGAAGCGGCATCTAATTCCATAATCCAGCTTTCTCCCCCAAAATCACAGGATGAACTTGATGGGATTAAAGTAGTGAAAATAACAGCACCATTTCTGAGTAATGGACGAGTTACCTGGCGCTCCCCTTGATTGTCATTGCTCCCTGAAACAATCAAGTCCATATACCAACCATTATTGACATCCCAGTCGATAGTATCATCAGTGGTGCGACGACCATTAATGAGAGAGTCCTGCTGAGCATCCCCATCCGTGTCAAACAGCTGTGCTTGCTCATCTAGAATTTCTTGCTCAAGTAAATCTGCCTTACTGATAGTGCTACCATCAAACTGATCCCATACAGCATAAAACGACTGTGTTGTTTGTGAAACCGTACTGTTGTCTGTTGGCTCTAAATACTTACCAGTACCAAAATAAACCAAAACGCCATTTTCGAGCCCAGTTGGATGCACGCCAACAATTGGACTGGCGGTGATGGCTTGATTATTGTCGGTTTCAAATAACTTGCTGCTATTCCACTCACTAGCGCTACCGGTAAGATCAAAACGCCACATATTACCCTCTAAGTCACCAGCATAAACATAGTCAGTAATATAGTCGGCATTGATATCAACTGCATAAGGGCTGGCTAAACCATTCGGCGTACTAGTGCTACCCACGCCCGTTGATAGTTTGAAGTAATTACTGCCGAGCGTCCATTGTCCATTTGTGCCGCCTTCGAGCAGTACAATGAATAAACTAGCCTGTCCATTACTGCTCGCATACCCATCCGCCTGTGAGTTGTTATAACCATTACCAAAAATGGCAGCCCAACGGTAGTCAGCAGCATTCACTTTTACTTTGGCAAGCGTAATATTAGAGTGAGTAAATCCTAAGTCAGCATCATCTTCATCTGAAAACTCAAAAAGATAAATGTTTTCGGCATTGGCTTCAGAGAAGCTACTTGGATCGGTTACATCTAATGCAAAAATACCTTGCCCCCCTGAGCGCATACCAGAAGCAAGGACTGTTCGCCACTCATTACCAATGACAACATCCGAAACGGTAGGTGAACCATCTACGAGGTATTGATGGAGATAAGGTTGTACTGCCAAGTTGGGTAGTTTTTCATAGTTGTGACGAATACCTGGAACATAAGCAATGACTTCTGCACCAGTGTCCGCTCTAAAGCCGTGCATCATACCGTCGTTTCCTCCGGTATAGACAACCGGCATTCGTGAGGCATACGCTGACTTAAAGGCTGAGTAGGGCGCTGAATCGAAATTATCATTATAAAGTCGTTGGGGGGCGCCTACGTAAACTGGATCGGAGTGAATAATGTCACCTAAAATAGAGCCGCGGTTTCTGAAACTATTTACTGAAGGACTGTTTTGGCTTTCATGATCGCGATTACCTCTAATATACTCAATTAAGTCCTCAGCAAAGTCCCAATTGTCATTTTGTTCGCTGGTGTTACTGGTGCTAATCTCATAAGGCGCATTCGCCAATAAGCTATCTAAATTGTCTGGTAAGGTTCCATCTTGTTCCAATAACACTGAAAAATCTTCAGGCGTTCTAAAAGGGATACCTGAAGCACTGGTCCAATCACGCGTGATGATGACACGGTTATCGTAAGAGATACCGTCAAAAGTAGACGATGGTGCAGTACAGGTACCTCCGGTTAAAACACAGTGAGCATTCCAAACAGGAGTGCTTCCAATTTCGCCCTCACTATCAATCGTATAGGCAAGCAATTGACCACTCCAGTTTGAGCTGTCGAATCGTGCTTGGTATACCTGAGAGTCTGTTTTTAAAGTTGTTGAGTTTTGAGCCACAGTAGTGGCTGAGCTGACCCGGTTAGCAATATTGGCTAATGCTGCCGCAAGCGTTTCACTGACAGAGTCTGGTGTTTGTGCACCGACAAAGGTCCCACTACTGTTGTAAGCAGCATGCCACAAGTCATCAATTTTGCTGGCCTCTGAATAGAAAGGGTTACCCCAATCATCATTAGTGTCCAGCGTTGGGTCAGGCCAACCATCATTATCGGTATCTATGAGCAAACCACTTACCCCAAAGGCAACAGTGAACGTTACCATGTGTTGATGTGTTGCTTCATCAAAAGTGTTTGGAGCAACGATATTTTCTAAATCAGATAAGTCTTTATCATAATAGTAATGCGCGACATCGGCTAAGGTTCTGCTATGTCCATCGTTGTCGGAATCGCCAATGTAAGAAGAAGGCGAGTCACCATTCCAATATCCGTCGGTTAACAAAATTGAAAAGTTTTGCTGACAAGCCTCTTGGATAGGATCTGACTTGCCGCTTAACGTATTGTCGAAATATTGGCCTACTTTTTGCAAACCGCTGCGTAAAGGTGTACCAGCAACTGGCCAATTAAAATCATATAAATCTGCTAATAAAGCGTTGTTATGCTCTGCATACTCACTTTGATTGTCTGAAGGGACTTCAGTGAATAAGCTGGTGTATAAGTTAATAACGCTTAGTCCATATCGGTAGTATTCAGCATCTTTTATGACGCTACTAATGGCACTTTTAGTAACAAAGGATCGCCTTCGCTCATAGGTATACCAGTCCGCAACGTTTTGTTGTACTTCACTGATAGTGCGACAGTCACCGCTTCCAGTACCAGACCACCCGCTATCATTACCCGCAATCGTTCTGACAGATGATTTTCCACCAAGCACATTATAACAAGCAGAGCCACTGAGAGTTGTCTTGAGTGTTTCTGTAGCATTCATTCCAGATGAGTTTGGATTATAGGTAATATGCCACACCTGGACATTGGTGCTGTCTACGACAAACTTAACGTGACTATCCCATAAATCGATTTCATCGTTACTACTATCAGTGGCATTAACATTTGAGCCTCTAAGCGGTCTAGAGTCACTATAGCCTCTGTCATCAATCCAAACAGCGTACTCAAAGCCGGCTAAGTTCCGAGTGCTGCTGTACCCCTGTGTTCCTTCTCTAGGGTTACTTCGTGCGTTACTAAAGCTGGCATTCGTACATAATTCATCTGTATCAACACAAGGCCCATTCCAAGGACTATGGGTGCTGTCAGGGTTATAGTAAATAACGTTTAGATCGGATGAAAGAACTCGCCAGTCAGAATCTTCTGCGCCACAAGCTTCATTTGAGGCATATGAGGTGCTGTTACAGTCATCCGGATAGTCATTATCACTGGTTCGATACATATAGGCGATGTATCGCCAGTTGTTGTTTGCCCAGGTTCGCATCATGCCGTTGGTGATTTCAAATCCACATTCACTAGAGTAATATGATCCCGTGATATTCGGATCATAACTACAAGCATGCCAGTGCACTGGCGTTAGAATAGACCAATCCATAGAGCCAGAGTCATCTACCATAAAGAAGATATTCGGTTTAACCGTTGATCCTAAGAATAGTGGAGTCGTCGCTAAATCTAGCTCTCCCCCTTTAGCCGGTGTCCAAGTGAACGACAGGCCAATCAGCATCATTAGAATAATGACGGCTCTTTTGATGGTTTTTAATGGGTGGCGCATGCCACTTACCGCATTCATGATCTTCCTCTAGTTATAAAACACTGAAAAAATGGATTGAACAATGGACTGTGACTGTGTTGTTTGACCAGTACCTCTTGCCGTCACTCGATAGTAGTAAGTACCTTTTCCTTGAGATTGAGCATCAGGACTCAACTCATGAGGGATAAAATGTGTTTGTTCAATAATGTAGCGAGGATCAACACTGACTTGCGCTAAAGTGGTGCTCATGGCCGTCCCATTTTGCATCCACCAGGCATGTGAATTATTCGTTAAATTACCATTTAAATCACCCACCCACACCGTACAGGGTGTAGTCTCGCAGCTACTAACCGCGGTTGGAATGTTGCTTTGCTCCTGTAACCATTTTTCTCCATCTGAAAGTGCAGACTCTGCAGCAGAGAAAGCAACAATAATATTACGATTGTTTTGCACTATCCGTTCATCTAATTGAATTCTCGATAGGCCAGATACACCCAAGACCGTCATAACAAGCAAAAAGACCATGACGAGTACTAAAGCAACCCCAGATTGTGATTTATGATTGACTGCCCACATAGCTCACATTCCTCAATTGAATCGTTTGTGTAATTACTTGGCGATATCTTCGATCGTCGGCAGGATCGATAATCTCCCCTAATACGTTAAATATTTGAGTCGTTGGTTGTGCTTGTATTTCTTGATCAGTTCTCAATAAAAGACCAAGACGAAGCGCGGTTACATTTGCCCAGTCAAGTCCACTGTAGTCAGGCGTTACATAACGGTCAGCAACGCGATCGCCATTTAAATCCTCTCCTAATAAGACCTGTAAGCTTTCAATGTTATCAGCAAGCGCAAATGATGTAGTGGTTCCTGTTGTTCCATTTTGCGCTTCGCACACCAGCTCAAAATCACTATTGACTGAAAAAATATTGGTTGCCATATCGCCGGCATCTAATGGCGTATTTAAGCAATCGCTCACTAAGTTGTCGGGTGTGCCTAAGCCATTGCCAGATCCCTGAAAGCGAATAGTCAACGTATCAGAACCGAAAAACCCATCATTATCAGTTGCGCTGATATAAGGAGTGCCAGATAGATAGACTTCATCTAAATTAGTAAAACTTAGACCGGACTGAGCGTTGGGTGGAGAGCGAAATCCTGCCATACGTGCCGCATACTCTAGTTGGTATTGAACAAAGACAAAGTCAGATTTTAAATCAGATAATTGGCTTGTCATTCCTTGCATGATTTTGTGCTGCATAAACAACTGCATAACAAAAACCATAAGTAGTGAGCTCAGAGTGATGCCGACAAGAAGCTCAACAACACTAAAACCTGATTGTGGGATTAAGTTGAAGCCTCTCATGGTGAAACACTCATTGTGTGTTGTTGAAGTGTAGAACCACTGTCTTTGCGCTCTGTCCACCAAAGCTTAATGGCGTATACCGGACGGTCTGTAACAGACACGACCCCATCACATGCCGGAGTCGCGGGAGTGCCGTCTTCTGGCGTACTATCGATGCAGACCACGCCACTGGCACTTGGCAAAGTGGCAGCGCTTGCAGGATGCCAGTCAGTGCTAGTGCTGCCAGCAATTAGGTTTTGCCATTCATAAAAATCAAATAACGCCATCGCAGTCGCATCGCAGCTGCTATCATTTTCAGCACCTTGATCGGATAGGCCCAGACAGGCGGGGGTTTCACCAATAGACCGATCTGGATTGTTATATGCACTGCTGGTGCCGAGCAAAGCTTCAGCAGGGTTTGCACGGATTCTATCCGCCATATCGGCAACCAACAGCGATGCAGTGGCTCTCACCTGGGAGTCATTTTGTAACATCAAAGCATTCATGTGTAGTTGAATAAGCCCTAAAAGCCCTGTCGAAAAAATGACTAGAGCAACGAGCACTTCCACTAAACTGAAACCCTCTGAAACAAATTGCTTTAACTGTAAGGCCTTAACCTTTTCGTGATACACCACTAATACCTTTTAACTAAACCCATAACCGTATTGTAGTAGGTCCTCAGAAGGTATTTAGGTGAATAACCCCGATAGTTTATGGGCAGTTATCTGTTGAAACGCTAATGTCTCCATTGAGAAGTAGAGTAATGCGATGAAGATTTGGTCCGCTGCACCCGTTGGCCTGAATAGAAAAAACAGTGCCGACATCGGCAGTGTCTACAAATCCGCGAGAAGAGAAGGTAATCAGTGTATTAGACGGCTGGGCCGTAAGAGTAAGGTTATTTGAGAGTTGTCGGTGCACCCGTAAAGGAAACTCTGTGTCATCGTTGTTCATGACAGTATCTTCATTCTCGTTCGGGAAAATAATCCACCCCATGGACCAGTTGGAACCACAACTAGAGTAATCAGTATTCGCTGAAGGGCAGATAGAGACACCATGAGCACGTTGGATTGCCTCAGAGCGGGCGTATCGTAATGCTGAAGCCCATTCTCCAGCCAGCTGCTGCGCTTGATTATGGCGAATGATGCTCTCAAACCCAGGCAGTGCAAATACCATAATGATTGCCCCAATACTTAAGGCAACGAGTAACTCAATCAGGGATAGTCCTTTGTGCATAACAGTAATTCTCGTTTGTGTATAAGAATAGTTTAGATCAAGAACGGGTTTTAATGAGAAAATCAACTCAAATCCAAAAAAAATTAAGTTAAGCCAACCATTTATTCGTGAGATTTTGTATACTGGATTGCGACAAACAGTATGTAAAAATACCAAGAGGATCCCGTATGTTAGAGCTACTTGACCCCGTACTACTTGCTCGCATCCAGTTCGCTTTCACCATCGCGTTTCATATTATTTTCCCGGCCTTTACAATCGGGTTGGCTGCCTGGCTGGCCGTTGTAGAGTGGCGATGGCTTAGAACCGGCAACCCGGTTTACCAAGAAGTTTATCGAATGTGGGTAAAAATATTTGCCGTTTGTTTTGGAATGGGCGTTGTCTCTGGTGTCGTTATGTCCTACCAGTTTGGAACAAACTGGTCAGTCTTTTCGGACAAAGTTGCCAACATTTTGGGGCCACTTTTAGGGTATGAGGTGTTAACAGCCTTCTTCTTAGAAGCGTCCTTCTTGGGAATTATGTTATTTGGGTGGGGGCGTGTCAGTCGTCGCATGCACTTCACTGCTACCTGTATCGTTGCAGTGGGAACCTTGATTTCAGCCTTCTGGATTTTATCTGCAAATAGCTGGATGCAAACGCCTCAAGGCTTTACAGTTGGAAATGACGGGCTATTATATCCTACCTCTTGGATGGAAATCATTTTTAATCCCTCTTTCCCTTACCGGTATTTTCATATGGTGACAGGAGCCTTTCTTACCACTGCTTTTGTTGTTGGTGGAGTGGGGTCTTACTATTTGTTTAGACAAAAATTTGTTGAGCATGCGAAAGTCATGGTGGGAATGGCCATGCTGATGGCGGTTTTTGTCGCACCAGCACAGATTTTTATCGGTGACATGCATGGTTTAAATACTCTGGAGCACCAGCCCGCAAAAATCGCGGCGATGGAAGGGCTCTGGGACACGGAAAAGGGTGCAGGCTTGCGAGTCTTTGCTGTTCCAAATCAAGCAGAGCAAAAAAATGATTATGAAATCGTTATTCCAAAATTAACCAGTATGGTGTTAACCCATGATTGGGATGGAGAAGTGAAAGGACTGAAAGAGTGGGCGCCTGAAGATCAACCGCCTGTTATGATGACATTTTTTGCCTTTCGGGTCATGGTTGGAATCGGCGTCGCCATGGCGTTCACAGGAGTGTGTGCAGCAATTTTATATTTGACAGGTCGATTGTTTACCTGCCGCGCATTTCAATTGTGGTGCATGCTGCTGACCCCCAGTGGTTTTATTGCGGTCATTAGTGGGTGGATAGTGACAGAGGTTGGTCGACAACCCTATACCGCTTACGGAGTGATTCGAACTTCAGAAAGTATCTCGCCTGTTATTCCTGAGCAAATTGCCATCACTTTGCTGGCGTTTATCATTGTATACACGTTGGTTTTCGGGGCAGGTAGCTACTACATTCTAAAGCTTATTCGTAAAGGAGTGCCGATTGCTGGGGACAAAGAAGAGTTTTATGACCACAGTACCGAAGCGGCTGTTGCGACCCACTTACCCTCTCGGTTAACAGGAGGTTCTGACAATGCTTGATTTTTCACCATGGATTAACTTGCCACTGATTTGGGGTGGATTGATAGCAACTGCCGTATTTTTGTACGTGGTGCTAGATGGGTTTGGTTTGGGGTGTGGGATCCTATTTCCGTTTGCGCCATCTAATGAATGTCGTAGCCGAATGATGAACTCAGTAACACCATTTTGGGATGCGAATGAAACTTGGTTGGTGTTAGGTGGGGCCGGTTTATTTGTTGCGTTTCCAGCCGCCTACACAATATTGTTTCCGGCGTTGTATATCCCGCTGATTATCATGCTGCTAGGGCTGGTATTTAGAGGCGTTGCTTTTGAGTTCCGCTTTAAGGCCTCATCGCCGCGGCAGCAAAAAATCTGGGATGTTTCCTTTCATGCCGGTTCTCTGACAGCAGCCTTCATGCAGGGAGTAGCGCTCGGAAACTTTGTTCAGGGCGTTGAAGTCGTGGGACGAAACTATGCCGGTGGTCCATTAGACTGGGCAAATGGCTTTGCCATGCTTTGTGGAATATCCGTGGTCTTTGGTTATGCTTTGCTGGGCGCAACCTGGCTGATTCTGAAGACGGAAGGGCAGACGCAGGATTGGGCGAGAGCCGTGGCACGGTATGTTATGTTTTATGTTGCCTTGGCAATGGTTATCGTCAGTATTAGTATGCCTTTTGTGGATAACCGGGTATTAGAAATTTGGTTTTCTGATACTAGCCCGTATGTCATATTTGCGATACCTGCATTAACGACAGTGGCTTTTATTAAGCTTTGGTTGGACTTAAATGATAGTCGAAAAGAAGCAAGACCATTTATCTTGTCGATTACTTTGTTTACATTGGGGTACTCGGGGCTCGCTATTAGCTTATATCCATGGATTGTGCCATTCCACTTCACGATTTGGGATGCGGCAGCTCATCCAGCATCACAGTCATTATCCTTGGTGGGAACGGCTATATTCTTGCCAATTATTCTTATGTATACCGGCTATTGTTACTACGTGTTTAGAGGTAAAGCGACACATGAAAGTCTTTACTAAATTGCCACTATCTGTTCAGCAGTGGGCCTGGTTCATCATTTTATGGTGTGCAGGCTTTGCTACTGTGTCTATTATGGCTTCAATCGTTCGTTGGATGATGGGGCTATAATCCTCTGCTTGTTCGGTTTAAGATAAAAGTCATTCGTTTAAAAGGTGACTTTTATCTATGCCGACTGCACAATCTTCAGAGCAACCGGCTCTGCGCTTAATTCTTGCCGATCAATTAACGCTCTCCCTACCTGCGATCAAAAACGCCAGCCGACAAGACTTATTTGTGATGGCTGAAGTCATGGAAGAGGCCCAGTATGTGCAGCACCATCCTAAAAAGATAGCGCTATTGTTTTCAGCGATGCGGCACTTTGCTCAAACACTATCAGAAAAAGGTTTCAGTGTTCAGTACTTTAAACTTGATGGTAAAGATGCCCCTCAATCTTTAGAAGAAGCCATAAAGAGATCGCTAGCCAAACGAGGCTTTCAAAAAGTGGTGACGACTTTCCCGGGTGAGTGGCGTGTTTTGAAAATGATGGAAAAGTGGCAAAAAGAACTGCCATGTCCTGTAGAGATATGTCCAGATGATCGATTTTATGTAACGCCGAGTGACTTTAAGGATTGGGAAAATACTCAAAAAGGATTATTAATGGCCAACTTCTATCGCTGGCTTAGAATAGAAAATAATATATTTATTACGAAAGATAAAAAGCCGGTAGGAGGGAAATGGAGCTTTGATGCAGATAATCGCAAACCCTTTAAGGCAGATATTAAAGTCCCCTCACCACGCACTTTTCAGTGTGATGACATAACTGAGTCTGTGTTGGACTTGGTTGAAGAAAAATTTAATCACCATTTTGGTCAATTACGCCCTTTTAACTACGCAGTGACAAGAGAGCAAGCGTTGAAAGTGCTTAACCAATTCATTGACCAGAGGCTACCTTGTTTCGGCGACTATCAGGATGCTATGTGGCAAGACGATCCCTGGTTATTTCATAGTCATCTTAGTTTTTATATCAATTGTGGACTACTGTTGCCTCAAGAGTGTATAGACAAAGCTATTCAAGCATACCAGGATAAGAAAGCGCCTATTAATGCCGTAGAAGGCTTTGTTCGACAAATTGTTGGCTGGAGAGAGTTTATTCGCGGAGTCTATTGGCAGAACATGCCTGGATATACAGAACAAAATAAGCTGAAAGCAAGCCGGCCACTTCCGGGGTGGTACTGGGGAAAAGCTTGTCAGTTAAACTGTTTAAAATCATGTGTTCAGGATACAAAAGCTCACGCGTATGCTCACCACATACAACGATTAATGGTGCTAGGCAATTTTGCGTTGCTGACAGGAATTAATCCATCTGAAGTGCAAAAGTGGTTTCTCGAAGTGTATGCAGATGCGTATGAGTGGGTAGAAAGCCCTAACGTTCAAGGAATGGCCTTGTATGCAGACGGGGGTGTTTTTGCAAGCAAACCTTATGCCGCTGGTGGGGCTTACATCAACAAAATGTCGAATTACTGTAAAAGTTGTCACTATGATGTAAAAGAAAAAACAGGTCCTAAAGCTTGCCCTTTTAATTACTTATATTGGGATTTTCTAGCACGTCACAGAGAAGAGTTTTCAGATAATCAACGACTGGCAATGATTTATCGAACCTGGGATAAGATGGATGCCTCAAAGCAAGAAGCTACTCGTCAGTCTGCGGCGATATTTTTAAAACAGTTAGACTAAGAAGAGCGGGTTTCAATTCTAGGGTGTCCACCATAGGCAAGAATGACTGCATAATGATTTGTGACAAACCGTCCATTGGTCTTTGAATATCCACTGGGCTCATAAGTTGGGTACTGGTATTGAGGGAACCCCCGGTATGTAGTGTTGAAACTGAGGGGCTGACAGGCAAGAACTTCATCAGTGCTTTTGGTCAGAATATATCGTCCACTTGAAGAGCAGCTCGTTTTATTGTCAGTAGGACACACGGTGATGAGCGTTCTTTTTTGAGCCGCTAAAGTTCGAGCTGTACTTACAGTTTGAAGGATGGTCTGTGAAGTTATATACCCTTTTTGTTTATTGATAGCCTTCATAAAAGTAGGGACAGCTAATAATAAAATTATTATGGAGATACTTAATGTGACAACAAGCTCTATTAAAGAAAAGCCGTTACTGATTGGTATCTTCGTCTTGTATTTTGGAGAGACGGTATCGTAAAGAGCGGTAGGGAATGCCCAAAAGCTCAGCTGCTTTTTTCTTGTTGCCATTGGCTTGAACAATGGCATCGAATATAGCCTGCTTTTCCAGGGCGTCAATTTTATCATCCAATGAAATGGTGGTGTCATCATGGGGCGTTGGTAATTGCAAATCAGAAACAGTGATAGATGGCCCTTCTGCTAGGGTTGCAGCACGTTCAAGAATATTTTCTAGCTCACGAATATTGCCAGGAAAAGCATAGTTCAGCAATGCCTGGTGTGCAGCAGAGTTAAGTGATAGAGGAGGCCGGCGCTCTTGTTGCTTTAGTATATGGCTTACCAAAGAGGGGATATCTTCTTTGTGGTCACTTAACGCCGGTACACGACATTCAATAACATTTATTCTATAGTACAAATCCTCTCGGAAAGTTTGATTATTGACCATCTCAGAAAGATTTTGTGCCGTGGCGCTAATGAAGCGAACATTGATCGGTATTTCTGTACTAGAACCCACCGGACGAATTTTCTTTTCTTGGATTGCTCGAAGGAGCTTCACTTGCATTTCTAGTGGTAAGTCACCCACTTCATCCAAAAACAAAGTGCCGCCTACGGCTTGTTCAAATAGTCCCACTTTATCTTCATGTGCGCCAGTAAAACTTCCTTTCTTATGACCAAACAATTCACTTTCAATCAAGGGGGCGGGTATGGCGCCACAGTTAATAGGAACAAAGGGGCCCTTAGAACGAGAACTTAAGGCGTGGATGGTTTTGGCAACACATTCTTTGCCGGCACCCGAGGGGCCAGAGACATGAACCGGGGCTTGTGAGCGAGCAACTTTTGCAATCAGTCCCTTTAACTGTCTCATGGGCTCAGAGGTGCCCAGTAAAAGAGGCATGCTAGGAGGTGCGTTTTCTGGCAAAGCTAGCGCTGAATTTAATAAAGCACTCAGTTGCTGGTTATCAAGTGGTTTAGACAAAAAATCGAATGCGCCCAGCTTTAATGCCTGAACGGCACTGTTGACGTTTCCATGAGCAGTAATAATGGCAATGGGGACATTCTGGGCAACAGCCAGCGGTATTAAATCCATGCCAGACCCATCAGGTAATCGGATATCACAAAGACATAGGGCTAAGTCTTCAGTTAAAGCATCTTTTGCCTCGCTAAAGGAGGTCGCTGTGATAAAAGGGATACCAGCCTTTTGAGCAGTCATACCTATTAATTGGCAGATATCAGGCTCATCATCGACTATTAGTACTTTTTTATCACTCATGAACTATCCCCACTTTTGGCCCTAAGCAAATCCGAAACAGTGCGCCTTCGCTTTGTTCTATATAGTATAGTTCTGCCCCTAACGCATCGCACAATCGTTGTGCCAAAAAGAGTCCTAGGCCTGTACCATGTGGGTTCTTAGTGAAGAAAGGGTCAAAAATAGAAGGAATGTCTTGTTGCTCTACTCCTGGGCCATTATCTTTAACATCAATACAAGCACCACCCTCATCATCGTGATCGAGTGTTATGGATACCTCGGTGGCATGTTGAGCAGCATTTTCAATTAATATGGTCAATACTTGCTCAAGCATTGAAAAGTCACTGTTTATTAGGCAATGTGTGTTCACCTTTCTGATTGTAAAGTCAGATTTTGGTACGACAATACTGGAGAGGCAGTCGTTGATATGAAACCAACGCATATCTGGTTTAGATTGTTTGGATAAAGACAAAACTGTTTCAATGATCTGGTTCATTCTTAAAGCTTGTCGCTCGATGATTTCAATGAGCGCCGTTGTATTTTCAGGGCGGCTTTTTAAGTGATCGCTGGCTTGGGTAATAGCAGATAACGGATTTCTAATTTCATGTGCAATATTACTGGCCATTTGTCCAAGTGCCGCTAGCCGAAGTTGTTGAGCGTGCTTTGCTTCTTTTTTGGTATCGAAGACTAGCAAGAGGGTATAAGGTGGCATGGGGAGCTGTTGAAAACGTCTGTGCTGATGAGGAAAATAGTTTTTTCCTCGAATAAACACATCATGGTAGAGGGTGGGGAGTGACTCTAAAGTCGATAAAGAGCCTGGCTCAAACTTAAGCAAACGACTGGCGGCATTATTGACATGAACGATTGCGTTTTTACCATCATAAACAATAACACCGACATCCATTAGTGTAATGATTTCTTCATTTATTTGCGAAAATGATTGAGCAACGGATTCAGTGAGTTGAATGCGATTTTTTAACCACAGAATCATCAAGGTAGTAGTAAACAAAAGAACACCGTGCCCACCCACCTGAGAGAACGCCGTGTTTCGATGTTCTAAAAGATGTTGCATCCAGATCTCTTGTCCAATAAGCCCTAGAACTGAGACAGAGGCAATAAATAGCGCTAATTGTCGTGGGAGCAATAACGCGGCGCTCGCACAGATGATGACATAAACTAAACCAAAGCCAGTAGTGATTCCACCGCTCGAGTGAAGTAATATTCCCCAAGCCAGAATGTCACATAAAAAGCCAAAGAAAATAAGGGTGATACTCTCTGCTTTTTTTAGTTCTGCTAGGTAGAGTAGGAGCAAAGTAGTTACCCAATAGAGCGTTAGGGTCGTGAGAAAGGCTTGTGGAATAAAAGCCCCAAAGAAACTAGGGGCTCGGTCAAGGTAGACCAACCCCCAAAGTACACTGGCCAGGCCAAATCGGTAAATATTGTAGACCTGGTAGGGAGAGATGATGAAAGAAGCAGCCAAAGCTAGAACCTATTACTTAGAATCCCAGCTTTAATTTTAGTTGTTTTTTTCAGAAAAGGCCTTACTGTGCGCCGCACCACAAAAGCTGAGACCTTTATGAACATACGCTTGCGTTGTGGGGATAAAAACACCGCAGTGACCACAACGTACCATTCTCTCCTGGTTTTTTTGGCCTGACTGAAAGTTTGCATTGGAAGGCTTAGAAAAAGCATCTTGCATTCTGCGTTGTTGCTGAGTCATAAATTTTCTTAAGCGATAGCGCAAATACCATGCTAAGCACCACCCAATGATTCTAAAAGCAATAATGGCGATGAGGATACCAATTAAAATTTTTACCAACATAGTTTTATGACTCTTTATTTTGGTTTGTATTTTTAGCCGCTTCTTTTATTTCACTTTCCATGACGTGTTTGACAAGGCGATCGAAACGACGCTCACTCAATAATCGCTTAAGCCAAGCCATATAAATAGTAGGTTTAGTGATTCGGTAACGAATTTTTGGTCTCTTTGATTCCAAAGCGTGAATAACTGCATTCGTGACCGCCTCAGGGCCGAGTGTATAAGGATCGTCAGACCCTTCTGATAAGCGGCGTGTGACGAGATGGTAAGTTTTTTGGTGATAGCTGTTGTTCTGATCGATGTTTTCACGAAACTTTTGATAGGCATTTTCACGAAACTTACTGACGATCGGGCCTGGTTGAATAATACTGACCTTGATAGGGGTATTGGATAGCTCAACCCGCATGGTGTCAGTCAATCCCTCTAAAGCAAACTTTGAGCTGTTGTAAGCCCCGCGGTAGGCAAGCCCAACAAAGCCCAATATGGAGCTGTTTTGGATAATACGCCCGTAGCCTTGCTCTCGCATAACGGGAATGACCGCACAGGTCAGTTCATGAAGTCCAAAGACATTGGTTTCAAATTGAGCCCTTAGTGCGTCACGAGAGACGTCTTCAACCGCGCCAGGTTGCCCAAAGCCAGCGTTATTAAAGAGACCATAAAGGCGGTTTTGAGTTTGTCTTAAAACCTGCTCAACCCCCAAATGGATGCTGGCAGAGTCTTGCATATCCATCCGAATGGCATTGAACCCTTCTGCCGCTAATCGCTGAACATCATCCGTTTTGCGGGCAGCCGCAAATACCTGATAGCCTCGCTGCTTTAGAGTGCACGCAGCGTGGTAGCCGATCCCGGTTGAGGCGCCAGTCACTAAGACCGCCCTTTTTTCTATTGGCAACAAGGTGTTATCCATCCTAAAAGCCCACCTAAAATTGAGTAAAAGCCAGTATATCACGCCCAAGAACAAGATGAATCGTCAATAGTTAGAATGATTTCTATGTTTTTTTCAGACAGGGTACAGCTTTGTTTTCATGTTATAATCCGGCCATTTACGCTCAATATTAAAGGATTTGCTTCGGCATGCGAACACATCATTGCTCAGCACTAAACAAAGACTTGGTTGGACAAACTGTGACCCTCAGTGGGTGGGTGCATAGGCGTCGAGACCATGGTGGGGTTATATTTGTCGATCTTAGAGATCGTTCAGGTCGGGTTCAGGTGGTATTCCATCCGGATGACAAGGCCGCTTTTGAGGCAGCGCAAGCCCTTAGGAATGAATTTGTTATTCAAGTCGAGGCCACAATTGCGTTGCGCCCAGAGGGGACAGAGAATCCTGAATTGGCGTCTGGTGAAGTGGAAGCGAATGTTAAAAGTCTCACCATTTTGAACGCCTCAAAGCCTATTCCCTTTCTTTTGGATGATCCGAATACCAATATCAGTGAAGAGGTTCGCTTAAAATATCGATACCTCGATTTGCGTCGTGAGCAGATGTTGTCTAACCTGGCTTTTCGTAACCAGGTAACACATTGGATTCGCTCATTCTTGGATGGTGCGGACTTTTGGGATGTAGAAACACCCATTTTGACCAAGGCTACGCCAGAAGGGGCGCGTGACTTTTTAGTGCCCAGTCGTACCCACCAAGGAACTTTCTTTGCGTTACCCCAATCCCCCCAGCTGTATAAACAGCTACTCATGATGTCAGGGGTAGAGCGGTATTACCAGATTGCTCGTTGTTTCAGAGATGAAGATTTGCGAGCCGATCGCCAGCCTGAATTTACCCAGCTGGACTTGGAGATGAGCTTTGTGGATGAAGCTGATCTGATGGCTTTAGTTGAAAAGATGGTTGCTGGTCTATTCAAAGATTTGCTGGGTGTTTCCTTCGATGCGTTCCCACGCATGACGTATGAAGAAGCCATGAGACGCTTTGGTTCTGATCGGCCCGATTTGCGTATACCTATGGAGCTAGTCGATATTGCGGATTTAATGGCTTCAGTAGAGTTTGCGGTCTTCAACAAACCAGCGAATGATCCTAAAAGTCGAGTGGCGGTTCTTAAATTAACTGGTGGAGCAGATCTGTCTCGTAAAGATATCGATGGGTTGACACAATTTGTCTCTAACTATGGTGCAAAAGGACTCGCGTGGATAAAAGTAAATGATTTAGAAAAAGGAATTGACGGTCTACAGTCACCTATTCTTAAGTTCATCCCGGATGATGTTGTTAAACAAGTGCTTGAGCGGGTGGATGCTAAGACTGGCGATATTCTGTTCTTTGGTGCGGATAAATCAAAGGTTGTGAACGAAGCTTTAGGGGCATTGAGATGTCACTTAGCCAAGTTAAGAAATCTATACACCACTGACTGGGCTCCCCTATGGGTCGTTGACTTCCCAATGTTTGAATACAACGAAGATGAAAAACGTTTTGAAGCGTTGCATCATCCGTTCACCGCGCCTAAAGTTGACGATCAGAACCAAGCAGACCTGACTAATCCAGAGCAACTGCTGTCTAAAGCATATGATGTGGTTCTTAATGGAATTGAGCTCGGTGGTGGTTCGATACGTATTCACAATACAAAACTTCAGTCACAAGTGCTTGAAACGCTTAAAATTGATAGTGAGCAAGCACAAGAGAAGTTTGGCTTTTTATTGGAAGCTTTGCAGTACGGATGCCCCCCCCATGGTGGTCTGGCATTAGGCCTTGACCGTGTGGTGATGTTAATGTGCCAAGCGTCGTCTATCCGAGATGTTATCGCTTTTCCAAAAACTCAATCAGCAAGCTGTTTACTAACTGGCGCGCCTGCTGGTGTGAGTTTTGATCAGTTAAGAGATTTAGGAATTAAGCATCGTGTCAAAGAAAAGGCCTGAGTCTGCGCTGATCATCATTTACGCTAAAAGCACCTCTCGCGTTCTATTAATGGAACGCAAAGATTGGCCAGGCTTTTGGCAGTCGGTGACTGGTTCTCTGGAGCCAGGAGAAACGCCTGAACAAGCCGCCAAAAGAGAGTTGAATGAAGAGACCGGTCTTCAAGCGACGGATGGTCTTCTTGTCGATCGAAAGCAGATAAATCAGTATCAGATATTTGATGCCTTCTTGCATAAATATCCCCCAGGGCAGAAAACAAATAAGGAATATGTTTTCACTTTTGAGTTGGATACTGAAAAAGATATAAAAATGACAGAGCACACTGATATGTGTTGGCTCCCAAAGGCAGATGCGATTGAAAAAGCGTTTACTCAGACGGATAAAAAAGCCATTGAAGACTGGGTGCAGGAGGGGACATGAGTGAGACAACCATTCGTTTTGACAGTTTTTTCCATAAAAGTGATGAAGACTGTTTTGACACCATTCGAAAAGCAAAAGAAATTTTAAAAGATGAGTGTCTTCTGCTTGGGCATTACTATCAACGAAATGAAGTATTTCAATTTGCAGATATCACCGGGGACTCTTTAAAGCTATCTGAACAAGCCGCTAAGACAAAAGCAAAATATATTGTTTTTTGTGGTGTTCACTTTATGGCTGAAGTCGCTGACATGCTGACTTCGGACGAGCAAATTGTCATTTTGCCAGATAGTAAAGCGGGTTGTTCAATGGCGGATATGGCCAATCGGCCTGCTGTTGAAAAGGCCTGGGAGTCGCTGAATAGCGTGTTAGACGCTGACGCCAAGGTGATGCCTATTACCTATATTAACTCTGCGGCAAACCTGAAAGCTTTTTGTGGAGAGAAAGGTGGCACAATTTGTACTTCTTCAAACGCAGAGAAAATATTATCCTGGGCATTGTCTCAAAGACAAAAAGTTCTATTTTTCCCCGACCAGCATTTAGGACGTAATACGGCACATGCATTGGGGATACCCCTTGATAAAATGGCCGTTTGGAATTTTAGAAAACCAAATGGTGGGCTAACGTCTGAGCAGATTGAAAAAGCCCAAGTGTTACTTTGGGATGGTTGGTGCTCTGTACATCAGCGATTTGCACCGGAGCATATTGATGACTATTTGGCTCAGTATCCAGATGCGAAAGTGATTGCACACCCTGAAGCATGCTTTGAAGTCTGCCAAAAAGCGGATGTGATTGGCTCAACCAGTAAAATATTAAATACCATTGAAGCGTCAGCGCCAGGCTCTCGATGGCTGGTAGCAACCGAGTTAAATCTTGTAAATCGACTGCATGAGCAGTTTAAGCATGAAAACAAAGTTGTAGACTTTATGGCGCCGACCGTATCAATGTGTTCAACGATGTTTCGGACCGATCCTCAACATCTTGCTTGGGTGATGGACAATTTGGTCAATGGAAAGATCGTAAACCAAATAACAGTAGACAAGAAAACCACTGAGTATGCGAATCAAGCACTGCAACGCATGTTTGAAATTACGCACGCTAAAGCCAAGGTGTAAGGGGGAAGACGAAATGGCAGGCCATAGTAAGTGGGCAAATATTCGTTTTAGAAAAGGGGCGCAGGATGCCAAAAGAGGCAAACTGTTTACAAAGCTGATACGCGAAATCACAACTGCAGCCAAGCAAGGCGGTGGCCCAGACCCTAGTATCAACCCGCGCCTTCGAACCGCAATCGATAAAGCGCTATCTAATAATATGACTCGTGATGCTGTCGATCGTGCTATTAAACGCGCAGGTGGAGCAGATGGCGAGGCCGATCTTTTAGACATAACCTATGAAGGTTACGGTGTTGGTGGTGTCGCAGTATTAGTAGAGTGCTTAACAGATAATAAAAACCGTTCTGTATCAGATGTGCGACATGCGTTTACCAAGTTTGGTGGCAACTTAGGCACAGATGGTTCTGTTGCCTATCTTTTTGAAAAAGCCGGGCAGCTGATTTTTACAAATGTCAGTGAAGAAAAGTTACTGGAACCTGCATTAGAAGCAGGTGCAGAAGATGTTTTTACCAATGAGGATAATGATATTGAAGTTAGAACATCACCTGACAACTTTGTTGAAGTAAAAACAGCCTTGTCTGACGCGGGCTTTAAGGCCGATGTAGCATCAGTTTCCCTTATTCCTTCCACGATGGTGAGTTTAGATGTTGATCAGGCATCGACCTTCTTAAAAATGACCGATAAACTAGAAGAACTAGATGACGTACAAAACGTTTACTCGAATGCCGATATTCCGGCTGAGGTTTTAGAGCAACTTTGAAAATACTAGGGATAGATCCAGGTTCACGGACGACCGGTTACGGCATCATTCAATTCCAAGGGCCTAATAAGCCCTTGGTGTTTATCGAAGCCGCCGCAATTAAGCTTGGCCAAGGTGAAATGGCTGAGCGTCTTGCCACTTTGTTTGATACCATTAACGATGTGGTTACTCAACACAAACCTGATGTGGTGGCGGTTGAGCAAGTCTTTGTTCATAAAAGTGTCACTTCTGCCTTAAAGTTAGGGCAGGCGAGAGGGGTTGCCATTTGTGCGGCAGCGCGACACAACATTCCTTTGGTTGAATATGCGCCACGGAGAATTAAACAAGCCGTTGTTGGTTCTGGAGGAGCAGAAAAATCTCAGGTGGGTCATATGATCAAGGTCTTGTTAAACTTGAAAGAGTGTCCGCAGGCAGATGCGGGGGATGCTTTGGCCGTTGCCCTGTGTCATGCACATACCCAGATGGGATATACTGTGTCGAAAAAGGATTCATGGCGACATTATGATAGGAAGACTCTCCGGGAAACTGATTGAAATTAATCCACCCAACTTGCTCCTTTCGGTAAATGGGGTTGGTTATGAGGTGGCCATTCCTGCTGATACATTATTTCAGTTACCGCAAATCGGTTCAGATTTAATTCTGTGGACACATTTGGTTGTTCGCGAAGATGCGCACTTACTCTTTGGCTTTACCTCAACCGCACAAAGAGATTTATTTCGTCAGTTGATTCGTATTAGTGGTGTTGGCCCTAAGGTGGCACTTAGTATCATCTCGACTTTCTCTCAAGAGCAGCTCTCTGAAATCGTTCAGAGCAAATCGGTGGACTGGTTAACCAAAATTCCCGGTGTAGGTAAAAAAATGGCTGAGCGCTTATTAGTAGAATTAGCCACCTTAGCGGATAAGTGGTCTACAGCATCACTCGATTCCAATAAATCCACATTTGTTCCTGGCGCTCATGAAGATGTAGTCGGTGCTTTAATTGGTTTGGGCTATAAAGAAAAACAAGCCAGAAGCGCGCTAAGTAAAGTCAGTGATGACGTCACGGATGCCCAAGATCTCATTAAAGCAGCATTGAAAGAGTTATCTAGTTTATGAGCGAAGTTGAAATTGAACGTATTGTCGGAACAGAACAGCAGTCAACGGACGGTTTCGACAACGCGTTACGGCCAAGTCACTGGGATGAGTATATTGGCCAGCATGATACCAAAGCACAATTGAAAATTTTCATTGAGGCCGCTCAAAAGCGTCAAGATGCTTTAGATCATGTGTTGGTTTATGGCCCACCTGGGCTTGGAAAAACCACTATGGCGCATATCATTGCTAATGAAATGGGGGTTAGTTTAAAACAGACCTCAGGACCCGTTATTGAAAGAGCAGGGGATTTAGCAGCACTATTGACCAACCTGAGTGCTAAAGATGTGTTGTTCATTGATGAGATTCATCGGCTTTCAGCTAATGTAGAAGAAATTCTATATCCTGCAATGGAAGATCGACAAATCGATATCATGATTGGAGAGGGGCCCGCAGCACGCTCCATTAAATTAGAGTTGCCGCCTTTTACATTGGTCGGTGCAACGACAAGAGCAGGAATGCTTACCTCTCCTTTACGAGACCGCTTCGGCATTACGGCGCGATTAGAGTTTTATAATACAACTGATTTAAGCAAAATTGTAAAACGAGCCGCTGGATTATTAAACGTTGAAATTGATGAGGCGGGCGCCCTTGAGGTGGCTCGTCGTTCTCGTGGTACGCCAAGAGTGGCAAATCGGTTGCTAAGACGTGTCAGAGATTATGTTCAGGTGAAGGGGCAGGGTAGTATTACCGCTGCAATGGCGGATGAAGCGTTGACCATGTTAGCGGTTGATAAGCAAGGCCTGGATGTGATGGACAGAAAAGTCCTTGGCTGCATCCTGGAAAGATTTGATGGTGGACCGGTTGGCTTGGATAGTCTTGCTGCCGCCGTTGGTGAGTCCGCAGATACGATCGAAGAAGTGATAGAGCCTTACTTGATTCAAGAAGGACTGATCATTCGCACGCCACGAGGGCGTGCAATAACAGCGCAAGGAAGTGCGGCATGTCACAAAGCCCCATAACCCACCAATGGCCACTGCGTATCTATTATGAAGATACCGATGCCGGAGGTGTGGTATACCATGCTAATTATCTCAAGTTTTTTGAAAGAGCTCGAACAGAGTACTTTGCAAGCTGGTATGAAGAAGACCTGTTTGAATTTCAGACAAGACTCAATTGTCAGTTTGCAGTGAAAACTGTATCAATCGACTATATAAAAAGTGCACTACTTGGTCAGCACTGCATTGTTGAAACTTCAATTATTAAACAAACCCCCGCTCGCTTGTTCTTTGAACAGGTGCTCAAACTCAAGGCGACAGATGTGGTATTGTGTCAAGCCACCGTTCAGGTAGTCTGCCTGACGGCGCAAGGAAAACCGCGTCGCTTACCCTAAAATAAGGAGAAAGGTGTGAACGTAGATTTATCTGTTTGGCAATTAATCTTAGGCGCAAGTCCTTTGGTAAAAGGGGTGATGCTGCTGTTATTGGGCGCTTCCTTATTTTCCTGGACCTATATTTTTCAGCGTTTTTGGTACTATCGGCAACAATCAGAGGCATTAACGGTTTTAGAAAACCTTTTTCGACGTGAAGATGATGCTGGTGTTCTTTTAGCTAAGGTAGAATCCACTGCTGCTGCACAAGGGGTTGGTCGAGTGCTAAGAGAAGGCCTGCAAGCCGTATCACGACTAAAAAAATTGCCACCAAAAGCGCGAGAGGGCAGAGTTCTTCGCAGCATGCAAAGTATTTTAACCGAGGAAGTGGAAAACCTTCAAAAGCATTTGTCTTTCCTTGCGACAGTCAGCTCAGTGAGCCCCTACATCGGTTTATTCGGGACTGTTTGGGGGATTATGAATGCACTCAGAGCGTTAGGCGCCGTTCAACAAGCAACTTTGTCAGCGGTAGCGCCAGGAATGGCAGAGGCATTGATTGCCACTGCAATGGGGCTTTTTGCTGCGATTCCAGCAGCAATCGCCTACAACCGATACACTCATAAAATGCAAAGTCTCACGGCACGTTATGATGCATTGTGTGACAGCTTTTCAGAAGTCTTAAACTCACAAGAGGTACAGCATGATTGAGCAACGTAATCGAAGTCGATACTTGCCTCAAGCCGATATAAATGTCGTTCCTTACATTGATGTGATGCTCGTGTTATTGATTATATTTATGGTAACAGCACCATTATTGCATCAAGGGGTCACGGTTGACTTGCCAAAAACCAGCGCCGAAGCGCTCCCTCCTGAAGATATGCCACCACTAGTTGTCACTGTCGATCAAGCGGGCCAGATGTTCTTAAATGTTTCTGACATGCCGGAAACCGCTATTCATCCAGAAGTGTTGGCTTACCGTTTGGCAGCAGAAATCAAAAGAGCGCCTGAGCGTAGGGTACTGGTTCGTGCAGATCAAAGTGCAGCCTATGGTACGGTAATGTCTGCCATGGTCTTATTGCAGCGGGCTGGGGTGCCAAACGTAGGATTGATTACAGAGAAAAACGAAGAGGCTTAATATGAATTCGTCTCGATATGGACGCTTTTTTACAGCGGCATGTATTTTGCATGTTGGGATTGCTGCCGTTTTTGGGGTTTCGATGCTACCTTCAGTAGAGTCGACCATTAGCCCAGCATTAAAAGTGACTGATGCAAAAACACCCGCACCAATTGTTAAAGCAACGGCATTGGATGCGAGTAAAGTTGAAGCTGAGATGGCGCGCTTAGAGAAACTGGAAGCAGATAAAAATGCAGCGCAAAAGCGGGAAGCCAAGCGCTTAGCAGAAGAAAAAGCAGCGCTGGAGAAGGCTAAAAAAGCGCAACAGAAAGAAGAAAAGCGAGTTGCCGATCTGAAAAAAGAGGTCGAGAAACTCAAAAGGCAAGCAGAAAAATCATCGGATGAAGCAAATGCATTAAAAGAAAAAATGGCGCAAGAGAAAAAGGCGATCGAAGATGAAAAAAAGCGCTTAGCCGCCGAACAGAAGAAACGGGCTGAAGAGGCGGCTAAGGCAGAAGCGTTAAAAAAAGCGGAGCAGGAAAAGGCAGAGCAGGAAACTCAGAAGCGGCTAGCGGCTGAGAAAGAGTTAAGAGATGCGCTGGCAAAAAGGCAAGAGCAGGCCCGTATTCAAAGTGAGTTGAGTATCGCGGTCTCTCAAATAGCCAATCGAGTTTCTGAGAATTGGCTTCGACCAGTAGGTTCGGCAAGTCATTTGAAGGCGAAAGTAAGAGTGAGTCTCTTGCCTAACGGGATAGTGACTCAAGCCAAAGTGATTGAGTCCAGTGGTGATACTGGCTTTGACCGCTCGGCTGAAGCGGCTGTTTTAAAGTCTTCTCCTTTTTCCCTGCCAGCAGATACCAGTGTAATCGATCTGCTGCGTGATTTTACATTTACCTTTAAACCTGAAGGAGGGGCATAATGGCTTGGTTTATCCGGACATTTTCTTTTGTATGTATTTTTTTACTTGCACCGCATGCGAATGCCCTTATTAATATTGAAATTACCCAAGGGAATGAAGGGGCACTCCCAATAGCAGTGTTGCCATTTTCAACCTCATCAGAAGGAGGCAGCTTTGACGACGTTTCTGAAATCATTCGAGCCGACTTAAATCTGTCGGGACATTTTTCACCACTGGAAAAGGCTGAGTTACCCTTTGGTGAGATGGGCAGCTGGATACATGATTTAGATATGAATCAATGGCGACATGTGGGGGTGGAATATGTCCTGCTCGGTGAAATGCGTCCTAACAACAATGGCTCTTTTGATGTCCACGTAAAATTACTGGATATCTATCGTAATCGGGTTAAATCTGAACGGCCCACAGATGTGAAGTTGAGTTCTAATGTATATGATCACTTATTATTTGATAAGCGATACGAAGGTATCAAATTAGAGCAAACACGAGACTTCGCGCACCATCTTTCAGATTTGGTTTTTAAATCTATTACCGATTTACCAGGCCATTTTTCAACACGTATTGCCTATGTTCAAGTAGATCATAATAACGAATCCTTCCCCTTTACGCTCCAAATAGCGGATATGGATGGCGCTCGGCCACAAACTATTGTGCGTTCAACAGAACCCCTCATGTCACCAAGCTGGTCTAAAGATGGTCGACATATTGCATATGTTTCTTTTGAAAACTTCCGTTCAGAAATTTACCTGCTAGAAGTTGCGACAGGCGAGCGAACTTTACTAAGCCACTTTCCAAAGATTAATGGCGCGCCCGCTTTTTCTCCAGATGGAAAAAGCTTAGCCGTCGTTTTATCAAAAGATGGATCTCCAAAAATTTATTTGCTGGATATCAAGACAAAAGCGTTGAGGCAGTTAACCTGGGGCTACAGTATCGATACTGAGCCAAGCTGGGCGCCTGATGGGAAGTCGTTTGTCTTTACTTCTAACCGAGGTGGAAATGTACAACTCTATCGCTACTGGATGGAAACCGGGGAAGCAGAGCGCGTGACGTTCGAAGGAAAATTTAATGCTAAAGCCTCATTTACCCCCGATGGTGAACAGTTGGTGTTGATTCATAAACCTGAAGATGGCACCTATAGAGTGGCCATGTACCACCTGAACAAAAAAACATGGCGCTATTTAAGTCGTGATACCACTGCCGATGAGTCCCCCTCAATATCACCAAACGGACAAATGATTTTGTATGCCACAAAATATAAAAACCAAGGAATATTGGCCGCAGTTTCTGTCGATGGACGCATGCAGTTGCACTTGCCTGCTAGAGAGGGTAGTGTGCAAGAACCGGCTTGGTCCCCATTTTTGTCTTAGTAAGATAGCTAAAGGAGTTTAATATGACCACAGGGAAAAAAGTACTCATCAGTGTGTTAACGCTTGCTTTGGTGGCGGGCTGCTCAACCACTTCTTCTAAAAAATATGGCCAGCTTGATGATCAAAAACAAGATAGCCAAGTAGCAACATCAGGTTACGGTGAGCGTAGTGGATTTTCTGGTTCTGATCAGATGAACTGGCAAGAAAGAGCTTTAATGTCAAAGCGTACCTTTTATTTTGGTTTCGACAAGTTCGACATAAATGAAGACGATCAAAAAGCGCTAGATGTTCACGCTAAGTACCTAAACAGCCACCCAGACAGCATTTTGCGCATCGAAGGACATACCGATGAGCGTGGCTCACGTGAGTACAACGTAGGCCTGGGTGAGCGCCGTGCGAGCGTTATTACAAAGTATCTGCTCTCTCGCGGGGTTGATGAAAGTCAACTATCTGAGGTAAGCTACGGTAAAGAAAAACCAGCAGATCCCCGTAATAATCAAGAAGCGCATCAGCGTAACCGCCGTGCTTACTTGGTTTACGAAAGGAGCTAAAGACCATGTGGCATCGATTAGCAGTATGGATAGGCGCCCTTATGATAGCGGCACCGGCCTTTGCTTCTGATGTAGTGGTAGAATCCCGTCCCGTTGCCTCTTGGCAGCGGGAACGGTCATCAGACTATCAAAGCGCAGATAAGTGGTTGCGGTTACAAAACCAGGTAGAGCAATTGCAGCAAGAGCTGCAAGTATTGCGTGGGGTTGTAGAGGAAAACCAGTATGCCCTTGAGCAGCAAACCGAGCAAACGCGTGCTTTATATGACGATGTTGATGTGCGACTAGGCAAGCTTGGGACGCAACTGGAGCAACAGTTAGCGGCACCACAAGTTCCAACTCAGCAGATGTCTGCGATGCCGACGGCATCAACAGCTTCTACTGTGTTGAGCCAAATGCCGCAAGATGAAAAGCAAGCCTATGACTGGTCATATGATTTGCTTGAAGCAAAAGATTACACGGGCGCGTTGGAAGCATTTTCAGCGTTTCGTGAACGCTTTCCTTCCAGTGAGTACACGCCAAATGTGCAGTACTGGTTAGGAGAGATTTATTTATTAGGGCAAGACCTGACGTCGGCAGATGCTGCATTTGAGCAGGTCATTGAACAATACCCTAACCACTCTAAAGCGGCAGATGCTTTGCTTAAAAGAGGATATGTTCAGTACACGCTGGAGAATTGGACTTTAGCGCGTGCTTATTTTAATGATGTCAAAGCTCGCTTTAAAGGGACGTCTGCTGCTCGATTAGCAGAAGCGCGCTTAGTACAAATGAAACAAAACAAACAGTTTTAATAAAAACCGTTTAAACGGTTGGAGTAAGACATGGCTACGCATCGACAGCTGCAGGCGAACCGTCCCCCTGCAGGCTTCATGCAGCGCCCTTTACCACCGACAGTAGGTTGGTTGGTCAATGGCCTGCTGTTTGGTATTCCTAGCGGAGGAATACTGGGCGGATTAATCGCCGGTGTTGGTTACGGATTCTCCATTGTTCTTTCCATGGCAAACCCTGCCGTCGCTGTGGTGTGTGGTGTCATGGCCGGGGTGGGGCTGATCGCCGGTGCCCTCTCTTTCCAAGGGAAGTGGTGGCAACGTGTTCTGTGTGGTCTCGTGATCGCCGGGCTAGCAGCGGCCCCTTATGGTTTATTGGCTGCTGGCATTGCGGCCCCCTGGGTCTTTGGTGGCTTAGCAGCCGTTGCCGCACTCGGCGTCTTCATTTGGATGGCGGTCTGCCGATACAAAGCAATTTTAAATCCACTTACGAAACAACAAATGGCCGCGATAGATCCTATCGTTCCTGATGCTGAAGATACTCTAAAGTCAGCAGAAAACCTCCTCAAAGAGCAGCTGAAGGCACAACCTGAAGATGAAACACTTATAGCCATTAAAGACCGACTAAAAGAGTGTCGCGACAACGAGCTACCTGGCTGTTATGCTGCCGATAAAAAGAGAATGGACGGCGCACGTAAGAAACAGTTCTTATGGATGCTAAGCACTCAGAAAAATATCGATCCACAGACAAATGAACCCCGCCCAAGTGAAAGAGAGATCTATCAAGCCAGTGCCGATCGTCTAAAAAATGCTTTTGGTTCTGCGCAATGGCTCGTGCCCTATGATCTAAAATTAATTTTAAAAATGCGTGTCCTAATGTTGCGGCATGAGCGTCTTTTAAATGCTATTGGGGGGTGGACTTATCGTCCTCCCCAAACTGCTCAAGAAAAACAACGCTCTTTGGAGCGACTTAATCTTTTGCCCTATGCGGAAAATATTAAGAATCAGTTTGATACCGTTCAACATGATTACCCAACGCCTATGACAAAAGAGGCAATGGATTATGAGCAGTTATGTGAACGTCTCGGTCTTGAAGGTCTTCAGGAGCAAGAACAAGCCCAGCAGGACGCGATTGGTGTCGCTTTGCGTGGCCGACAACGGCTGTTAGAAAAAGTGCATCAAGCAGAGCGCCTGATAGGGGAATTGGAGCCTTTGTACAATTTAGATGCTTTTAACCTTCATGATGTCGACTTACGACCCCAAGTTTCGGTAGAATTAGAAAGAGACATCAGTGACGCATCTGCGCTGTCAGCGTCGACAGAGGAAAAAAGTAGGATTCGACCTGGTTAAGCAGGATAAGTTTTTTAACTTAATTACGCTATAGATCAGATAGTTGCGATTTTTTTCAGATAGCGTATCATACATGGGTCTTCAGGGGGCTATAGCTCAATGGTAGAGCAGCGGCCTTTTAAGCCGTTGGTTGAAGGTTCGAGTCCTTCTGGCCCCACCACTTCCCCTTAGATCTTATTCTCTAAAATAGCTTCTCTAAGTTGGCGCATGTGTTTCACCATGTAGGCAACATTATGGTAACTGGCCAGCATGGCTGCCGAAGGTTCTGATGCCTTGAACAAGTGGTGCAGAAAGGCAAGCGAGTGGACTTCACAGGTCGGGCAAGGACAGTCTTTCTCAATCGGT
This sequence comes from Legionellales bacterium, assembly GCA_002708265.1. GTDB lineage: Bacteria > Pseudomonadota > Gammaproteobacteria > Berkiellales > Berkiellaceae. Next base: position 321,661 of record PANA01000001.1, read on the forward strand.
TCAAAACACTCAGCCCAACGGCCAGATTTAATTTTGATTGGGCCATGTGACGTAAATAAGGTGCCATGACGGGCGGCTCGAGTCGGATAAGCACTGTCAAAGGTATCGATTCCGTGAACAACACAGCGATCGATAGAATATAAATCGCCAATACCTAATAAATGGTTGGGTTTATCTTCTGGGAGGTTGGGGGTTGTCACCCGAACCGTTTCAATCATTTCATCTCTTGTTCTGCCCATAGAGCCCCCAATCGCGAAACCATCAAAAGGTAGCTCTGTCAGTACTTCGCAACTACGGGCCCGTAGCTTAGGATCTGTACCACCATGAATAACCGCATACATGGCCTGCTGCTTAGGGTTCGCAAGATGAGTTTCTAGAGAGCGTGCTTCCCATCGATGGGTGCGGGCAAGTGACGCGCGTAAGGCTTTGTCATCAATGTGATAAGGAGGAAGCTCATCCAAAGGGATAATAATGTCAGCCCCTAGGTCCTTTTGAACCTCAACCGTACTCTCTGGTGTGAGTAAGATCTTGCGTCCATCCCGGTAAGAGCGAAAAATAACCCCTCTCTCAGTGATTTTTGACACCGCACCTTCATGCTTTTTGGTGCCACGGCTTTTGATTTCATCAGCGACACCACCATAGGCCAATGAGAAGACCTGAAAGCCGCCAGAATCGGTGATAATCGGTTGCCGACGCCCAATGAACTGATGGAGCCCACCAGCCTTAGCAACCACCTCAGGGCCAGGCTGCAGCAATAAATGATAGGTATTACAAAACATTAACTGCAGACCTAAAGTATCCACAACCGCATTATCTAATGCTTTTAATGTGCCGTTGGTGCCCACGGCAACAAAGTTTGGTGTATCAATGATGCCATGGGGGGTATGAACTCGACCAACCCGAGCCCGCGAACGGGTAGATTGATGAATAAGTTCATAATGGAAATAAGGGGGTTTAATATTACTCACGGGTAAAGCGCTCGTTTTTCAAGACAAAAGCTGAAAAAGGAGAAAATAACAGAATGGTGATGGCTTTGATAAGGTATGAGATGATAAATAACTCTAGTAACTGACTTGCAATGCCGTAGAGTGCGGCAAATAAAAACAAAGCAGTGTCCGCTATTTGAGAGATCCCCAACGAAAAAGCATTGGCCATTGGTAAGCTCTGCTGAGGGAAAGCTTCTCGGAACCAGCGATACAATCTCAGGTTTATTTGCTGGGAGATATAAAACACAACTAAGCTCGCTAAGAAAATACGAGGGCTGTTGGATAGTAGAGCGTGATAGTGTTTATGCATAAAGTCATATTGGCTAGGCTCATAAAACAATACCACCTGACTGATTACACCGGTGAACGCCATACATACCCACATCGCTTTGATGAGACGTTGTGTGGCGACTTTACCGTAGCCCTCATGAAATAAATTCACTGCAAAGCAGGCGCCCACGGATAATAAATCAGAGGCGGTCGCATTAAAGCCAAATAGATGAATTTGTTTCAGTACAAATAAATTCGCAAGGACCACTTGTAGCATCGCTAAGCCAGCTAGTAAATCACGACTAAAACGATGTGCCCACAACCCCATAGAGGCAGTGAATAAGCAGCCAAATAAAAACAGTAAGGTGTTATGTATCATGAATATCATTGTAGGCGGCTTACTGGACAAAAGCGACAGAAATCTCTGGCTATGTACGGAACCCGCGCGCTGGTCTCCGAGTAGGCACTGCATCTGCGGCTCTTGTGTTATCTACTGCAGCAGAGTGAGTCGAGCGTCTTAGACTGGGCAGCCAGCTCTTGTGAAGAGGAACATGAAGCAAGGGGCTTAAGTCTAACGTGGGAAAGAGCTTTTCTAGCTGAGTAGCAGCATGACGTTGAGCACTAACAGAAAAAGACTGTAAAAATTGAATAAGCATTGAGGGGCCTGCCCATATCGCTTCAAAATTTAGTGAGTGGATATAAGGATGTTCTGGTTCAGTCGTTGGGTTAGTGATCAGTAAAAGTGCCATGGCGCGAATAATATAGGTCTCTCGGTTAAAAGCGCGTGCTCGCTCATTTATCCAAAATGGGTTGTCCTCCGGGGATGGTTCAAAGTTCCCGGGTAGGATGAGGGCAAGTTGCGCCAGAATGACGTCCTGAGGAATTTCAGATAAACATTGAGCCAGTGGTGCTGGTAAATGATTTCCATAACCTAATAACGTTAAAAAGACACACTGATCATGACTGAACTGCTCAAAGGCGCCACTAAACACCTTTGATATAACAGGGGTAGAAAGGTCCCTGTGTCCCCAAGTAGTTGTTAAAAGATATAACCAGGTCTTTCCTTCGGGTTTGAAAAGATTGTCAATGTGTTGCTCAAGAAAGCTTCTGATGGATGCTAAATTGAGCCGCCGAAAACCAGCACAAAGTTCTTTTGATTCATTAGAGGGAGAGGTAATGAGTGCTGTTAGAATAGGAAGAGGGCACTGAATAAGGCGTCGTAATAATGGTCCTAGATCTAAGTATGCATATTGGTTGGCAAGCTCTAATGCCGCGATTTTACGCGTGTCACTATGGCTGATAACGGTAGGTGAAAAGGATGGATTAATCTGCGAAATGACCTCAGAAGGAAGAATATCTACCGAGCGTAACATTTTTCTAAGCCGGGTTAGAAAAGTTGTAGATTGGGGGGAGGGTTGTGGATAAAATTTATTTAAAATGAAAATAATATCATCGCTTTGTAGGTAGACCGTTTTATCAGGATATTCAGGCATTGGGAAAATCAGTCTGGCGACAGTTTCTGCAACCTGAAAGTTGAAAGCGATGATAGCCGCAAGAAACATCTGAACTTTAGGAAAATCATATTCAAATTCAGGCATCCCAAGAAGTTGAAAAAATGCCCCACGGTCTTCACAAAAAACAATCTCTCCCGTGACCAATACATCTCCTTGTAAAAATCGAGCTTGTAAGTCTTGCTGGTTGGGACGTTCAAAAAAATAGTCGGGGTTGCAATAGAGCTGTCGCATCTCTTGAAAAACTTTATCATCGGTTAACCAGGGAACAAATGGGTCGGTAGAGGGCAATATAGGTAATTTAGGCAAAAAGAATAAAATTGCTTTAGCAATTGAAGAGGGCACTAATGACCATTGCTGACGTAAAGCAATCAGATCTGGGTGGAAGTTCTGTTCAGGAAGTTGTGCTGGAAGCTTAGACAGAAACTCGATGACATTAAGTTGTGCGGGTATTAATGCAATCCAACTAAAAAGATGCGCACAGGTATTTAAGTCAACGTGTGCTAAAGCGTCTTCCCACTGCCGAAGTCCAAAGTGTTCTGACCGAAAAATAAGAAAAATAGCTGGAAGGTGATTGACGACTAAAAAATGCGATAGCAAAGAAGTGATCAAGTGAGGACGGAGCTCAAGGCAATCCAGTGTAAACTGATAGGCATCATATACTGTGCCTTGTGGGGTTGTTGGCAGCTGTCCCAGCCATTCCACTAAAAGCCCAGAAACTTTTTTATTGTCTAGCTCTGGCGTTAAAACCTCAATGGCCTTTGGTTGTGTGGCAACCATAGATAGCGGAGAAAGTGTACCATTTTTGAGATGCTCCGCGTAGTATTTTTGAATCGCACAGGTTAAAGAGGGGCCTAGCAGAGGAGAGTGTTCTTTAAGTGTTAACTCAATAAAAGTAGCCTGTACCGTTTTAGGTAATAGATCTAGCAGACGTGCCGCATGCGCTGCATCTCGAATCAGACCTGCCTGAATTAATAATGAAAAATCACTTGTAAAAGTAGTGGGAGCAGATAAGTAACCCGATAAAAATCGAGAAAATTGCTCGTCAGTAGCATCATGCAATCCCGAAAGTTCAATGATGCGACTATAGGCAAAAATAGGGGTGCTTTTTAAATTCTCAAGAAAAGACACATTCCAAATGTTTAAGACCCCACCAAATAGCAGTGTCCAGCGCGGGTTGTCCTGACAAAAGGCATAGATTTTCTGATGTGCCTGGTACTCTTCTGAATCGTGAAGAGCAGATGCTTTCTCATCTGATCCATAAAGCGTTTGCAAGATAGGATAAAACCCCAAACCGGCCATCAAGAAATCTTCCTTAGGGGTGAGTGTGGCGGCAGGGTTAAACGGTTGTACTTCATCCGGTGCGCTTGGGTGCACCTGAGTATAAAAATTGAGCAAGCTTTGATAGTCAAAAACCCCGACAATTTGTCCAAGTCGGATATGCATAAAGGGTAAAGCAGGCAGGCCATAGGTAATGGGGCATATCCAGTTGTCTTCTACACGTAGGTGGGCTCTAACTTCATCTGTGAACCGCTTAATAAATCGATCTAGCCAAGCCATAACCAAGGGCTCTTCTAACGGTTTTCCAGTTGGGGTAAGTAGATGCTGGCTAGTAATAATCTGAAAAAACAAATAAAAACGGTAGCACTTAAAATCTAATACCCTGTTACCTGAAAGGGTATCAGATAAATAAACGGGAGTGACGTAAGTGGGATGGCGATCGGAATGAGATCCTGGAGGCGTTTCTAAATCACTGCTGTCAATGATACCGATGACTTGATACTGGTTTTCCTCATTAAGATTTAGTAGTAAGAGTGGATTCGTTAATAACTTAGAGGAGAGGGGAGAAAATAAATATTGTTGGTGACTGGCGGTGAGAGATGCTTGAATGAGTAACCGGTCTCGGAAGGCACTTTTTTTTAAGTCATCTGGACTAAAGCGCTGTAATTCAGGGGTAAGCTCTAACATTCACAAATCCTACAGTAGCATCAATATAATCCCACCTAGCAATACCCGATAAACAATAAAGGGATATAACCCAATTTTTGAGACCCCGTAACAAAACGCTCTAATGCACAACAGGGCTACCAAAAAGGCAATGATAAATCCTGTGAGCAAAGAAGGCAGATGCATATCAAGCGTGCCACTAAGATGAATGAGCTCATATCCAAAAGCTAAAACTATAGTGGGTATTGCCATTAAAAAAGCATACCTTGTGGCTTGTGGTAATGAAAGCCCACAGCAAACCCCAGCGGCTAAAGTAATACCTGAGCGGGAAGCCCCAGGTATTACAGCAAGTGCTTGTGCTAGCGCAATGACAATAAGAATCCACCAAGGCGCCTCACTTGCGTGAGGGGCTTGACGGCGCGAATGTAAATACTGGGCCAGTATTAAAGGCAGAGAAAAGAAAATGCATGACCATGCAATCACTGTTGGCGTTCTTAGCTCATGGATGAGTTCGGAACCTAATGCTAAGGTTAAGACGACTAATGGTAAAGGTGAAAAGCTAAGCCACCAGCTCAGGCGGCGATTTGGGCTGGGCGTGGATTGAAATAAGGCTGACGCTATTTTGAAACAGTCATGACGATAGTGCCAGACTACCGCCAATAAAGTGGCAACATGAACCACAATATCAAAAGCTAAGCCTTGTTCAGGCCAGCCTAACAGCGCGGGGATCAAAATTAAATGGGCAGAGCTTGAGACGGGTAAGAACTCTGTTAAGCCTTGAATGAGTCCAATGACACCCGCCTGAAAAATTTCAATCATTTTTTAAAAGATACCTGTTCGCCTTGACGTCGATTTTCTTTACCACGATAGATATAAGGATTGTGTTTTCCTTGTTTTATACCTATCTGCATATCCCATGTCTTTTCCCAAGACTCTGGGGGATACGTCTGATGCCATTTCGTGAATAATTCTCGTTCACTATCAGTCAAACCAATATCATATAAATCATGAAGGTACAAATATGCTCGACCTACCGTTCCTTTAAAACTGTCAGGAGGCTCAATGACTTTATCGTCTCTTAAAACACCGCATTCACCTGTTTCGTGTTGGCGACTGACCTTCCCGAATTCACGATCGCCTCGCCATTGCTTAAGCATTGGAACCACTGGTAAGCGATTATGTAAGTCCCCTTCAATTTTTTTATAGCGGGCATTGCGAAGGGTGCAGCATACAGGACCCGATAAGACGCGTTTTTGCCACTGACAGCGAGAGTGATAGCACGCCAAGTCTTTTCCAACGCGAGATAAAGGGACAATGGTCATCCAGCTCACTTTTCGCTGCTTTGGTGTTAAAAAACTGGCGCCAGGCATATCAATCTCAAAACGAGAATTATACGCAAATCGACAAAAAGCCGTTTTGGGATAACCGGCGTGAACTTGAGCGGCAGTTTTGTTGACAACATTCTGATACTGCGCGGGTGACTGACCCATCACCAAACCAGAAAACGCAATTCCGAAAACTAAAGTTGTGAAAAGGTATGAATTTTTCAAAGAACTGACCAAGACCTATTACTAACAACGCGGAACTTTAGCGTGTTTACTCGGACCAATCAATAGGAGTAAACAAGCTTGAGTGGAAACTGATGTCACATAAAAGTCCTGATCATCCGGTTAAAAGCCTACAAAGCCACCTAAAAATGCTTTTAAACCTTGTAGAAGCGGAAGCCTCTGCACGTCAAGTGCGGCAGTTGCCACATAGTCTTGAAACGCTGGAAAGACAGGTAGCTGAAGTTCAGTCCCTAGGGCAATACCGACAAGTCGCTAAAAAAATATTCGATAATGCCGCTCGAATTTTTGGGGTAAAGTCAGCTCAGATTGAAAAGGAGTTAGACTCAATTGCCTTGGCTCGGTACTGGTTAAATCAATGTCGTAATTTAGATGGGATTCAGACCCATTATGGAAAGTTAACACCAGGACGCAGACTAACCCAAGCTCAGTGTCTAGACTATCTAAAAGTTTTCAGTGCAAGCCTAAAAGATAAACCAAGGTGGATGGATGATCTGTCGCGCTCGTGGTTGATGATTTTAAAACAGGGGATTCTTTCTGCGACAGCGCCCATTTTGCCATTGCAAGAAGCGGACTTGACTCAATTTTGGTCTGAAGTGGAAAGCCTGCTAAAAACCTGGCGAGCAGAAGCACTGATCAAAGAGTTGCGTGGAAAGAAAATACGAATCAACCATCAATACCGTCAACAAAACGGAAATAATATACAGTTCATGTTAAACCTAATTCAAGAAGCAGGGTTTACAGAACAGCAATGCACACTCCTCACACAAGCTGTCGCCATTGCAGCGAATGCTTATATTGATCAAGAACGGCTAGATCGAATTTGGTCGAATGGGCCGCTTCGAGAGCGTCTACAAACCGTAATTAGCCTGGCAATGGGATACAAACCATTATGTATCAATAACAGTCCCGGCTTGCAAAATATTTGGTGGTTTGAAGGTGATCGAATCAACATTCGAGGCATGTTCAGTGGGCACCCTGTTCCGGATGATATCTCACTAAGAAGTGAAAAAGTGCGCCAAGCTCAAATGAATATTGAGCAGATGTGGGAAGTGATTGCACCACCGCCGCCCAGTGCAGGAGCAGGGGGGCTAACGGTTCCAATTGTTGTTCAATCACTACACGCGGCGTGCTGGCCAGACGTCGATGGTAATATGGATCGCAGTGCTATTTTGCAAGCAGCAGTAGATAGCGTTGAAGAAGGCTATAAACAAAAAGGGGTAGGCCATCATCAGCCTGACTTTTGGCTGGTCAGTCGTCCTACCGGTGCAAATGGTGTGCTTAGTACGATGACTTGTAATCGCAAGTTTCAGCAGATGATTGGACAAAAAGCCATAAAGGGGACACAAATCTGGTCACCAGGTAGCCTCGAGTATGACTTGTTACTAGCAGCAGGAAGTCGCTATGAAAAAATTCATGATGAGGTATTTTCACTACTGGCTGCGTATCAAGCGCCATTCATCGGAACAATTAGAAGTCGTGTCGCCTATTTGTCCAATAGTCAGACATTAAAGTCGAAGATGATGATGCTAATTTCTCTTGAGCAAATTATTTTAGGATTGTCAGATGGTATCTGTGTCACCATTTGTGAAGATGGTTTAGAAAGAAGTGTAAGCTGTTTGGTTCATACACAAGCGATGATGGCCTTTTTCGAGAAGTATAAAGTATTGCCACATTTAGGGAGTCGAAAAGATCGGCAACGATTTGCAAACCTATTTGCTCAAGTCATGACAAGTCAGTGGCCACAAAAGCTGGCAGTTGATGCCAATCCAGGAAAACGCTTGCTGCCGTTTGTAAGTGACTTGCCAAATTATTTATTACAGGGTTTTAAACCTCGTCAAAAACAATGGCTCCAAAACCATAGAATGCGCTTAAAACTGCCGTTTGTCTCAAAACCACACCATCCGGCTCCAATGCCAATACTGGCGCTACTGCCCAGTACTTTTGATTTGCATGGAGCATGCCATGTTCCCGATCTGGCGCCTAGCATTTCTCCGTTACCAACACTACCAATGCATATTCCGAAGTTGCTACTATTAAATGCGGCATCAACTGCTTCTGGCGCTCAAAAAACTGCTAAAACGCATGACCAACAATTATCCACGTCTGAACTGCCGCGAACAGGGATGGCGCCCTAAAGGTAGCCACTCTATAATGAAGGCAGTAACTTAGGAGAGACTTTATGAAATCACTATCTCGATGGGTGGTAGGATTGAGTTTGGCGCTGGCTTCAACAGTGGTAGCAGCTGCTACCTTAAAATCAGCAGCAGATGGTATTTATGCACCGGTCGCTTTCTTAACGGTCTTAATGCACTACGCTAGCTACGCTGTTGGTGGCTTGTTGCTCATTGGGGCAATATTGCAATATCGTATTCATCGTCAAAATCCAAAACTTACCCCTTTGATGACCCCTGTTGTGATGGTCATTATTGGAATATGTGCAATTTTCTTGCCGTTTTTCGCGAACGTATTCGGCAACTCATGGAGTGCCGAAAACCAAAACAAAACAGGGAATAAGGGTGACGTTAAACGGATAGAGTCACCAAACAAACCACACTGGTCATCCGGTTCCAACCAGAATGCTGCAGGCGAAACACAGCGACACTGGAGTGATGGGATTTGATGCATAAAAAAGCCGGCAATTGCCGGCTTTTTTATGGCGCTTTTTATCTTCGCTTCCCTTTTTTCTTTTTTGCTGCTTTCTTTTTAGAGGACGGGGCCACAGAAGATTTTTCTTCTTTGGCAGCTGCCGCTGCTTCATAGGGGAGGGCAGAAGCACCTTCTAAAACAACTTCTTCTTCTTCAGCTGAAGTGGTTTCCAGTGCGCTTGAGAGAGCTGCCAGTCTAGCTGATAATTGACTGTTTATTTCGCGAGCTTCCTTTAGCTGCCCACGAAGAAACTGGTTATCTTGGTCAGCTTCTTCTAAAGGAAGGTGCTCACTCAGTAAACCACGATACTTGTGTTTCAGTTCTGCAATAGTTTTCTCTTTATTGATAAGAGTTGCTCTGGCTGAATTCATTCTAGCTTCAAACCTTTTAGTTTGTTGAGCGCTACCTTGTTCTGCATGGCAAAGCAGTTCATGTAATCGATCGACTTCGTCCTCAGAGCGCTCACGTAAGTCTTGCTGTCCCAGAATCGAATTTTCTAAATCACGAATTTGAGTTTTAAAGTCATGCGCTTCCGCTAAGCGCTGTTCTTCAAGGATTTGGACTTGATTAGTGAGCAATTGGTGCTCTTCTTGCAAAGAAGTTTTGCATGCTTGCAAATCTTGATACTGTTTAGACAGCGACTCATGTTTCATTTTAAAGCTAGTTAGTTCAGCAGTCGTTTTATGTTGACTGCGTGCCAACTCTGAAACTTGTTCTTCAAGCACAGCTCGTTGAGCTTTAAGCCGGTTCATATTTTCGTCTGCGACTGTTATCGAAAATTGAGCCATTGCCATCAAATGCTGGATTCTTGCATTGAGTGATGCGCATTCATTTTGATGGGTGTTGGATTCTGCTTCTAGTTTTTTATGGAGCACCCTTAGTTGATGTTTGGCGTCTAGTACAGCAGAACGATCTGTTTGAGCGTCAGCTAAACGGCTTGCTAAATTAGCCTGGACTAATTTTTGGGCAATTTGAGGTTTAACTTGTTGGATCGCGTTGGCTGCATCTTGAAGTGCTTTGCAGTTTGTCTCGCCAAAAACTTTCATTAAATGTTCTGCTAGCGAACTAATATTACTCACATAGTACGCCTTAGGGGTTTGTAATCGTACTAATAGTTTTTGAACCAGTTGATTTTCCTGGTCAGCACTTTGCAACGCCGCTTGAGCGCATGCCCAGGCGGTTTCGTGTGAAGGGTTTTCTTGGAGTTCACGCAGCGTTTTAGCGTGTACGGTTTCCGTGTCTTTTCTTAATGAAAACATTCTATTCTCCCTGAATTTCGTGTTTATTTGTTAACGATTAGACTCTTTTGGGTTTCGTAGCAGTTGCAGTGTAAGCTGCATCTCCTTGTTGCTCATCCGATACTCGTTGCTGGGCCAGCATGGCGGTTCGGACGTTTAGTCCATGTAGTATTCCCGCTTGACGGCCCACTGTCAGATTGAGATCTTGTGCCGCTTCTAGCTCTCGTTTGGCGTCACTTAGGCGAGATTCCACAGTAGTTAGAGCGCCTGATTTAGCAATTAATGCTTCGAGTCGTCTGCTAAGGGAAGCTTTTTCACCTTCTGCACGTGCTAAGTCAAGGCGTAGTTTCGTTGCAGCGTCCCGATCTGACTGATACTTATCTTTGAATGCTCTGAGTTCTCTCAGCTCTTGCTGGGCACTTTGCAAAATGGTTTCAGATGCTTGGTCTGACTCAACCAGCACAACATTGTCTCCTAGAAGAAAGCGGATCTGTCTATCTTGCTTGCCTAATTGTGCAGTAGCTGATTCTGCACGTTCTTTTGCCGCAGAAAAGGCAGTTGCATATTCTTCTAGAGATTCATCATCAATAGCGTCAAAATCACCCGCTAAGAATGCATCAAGTGCTCTAAGGCGTGCAGTGTTCGCTTCTTGTGCTTCCAGGCTCGCGGCGCTCTTTGCTCTTTCCTCTGCGAGCTGTTGAGCCAGTTCAGTCATCCAGCCGGTCACAGCTGCTATATCTGATTCAGTGGTCGTTGGCTCAGGGGATAGAGAGGGGACATTGGGCAGGCTCTTTAAGCTATCTTTCATTTCCGCAGCTTGAGTAGTTGCCGCTTCTAGCTCAGCTGAAAGAGCGTTATTGCGTTGTGTTAGCTCGTCATTTTTGTGCTTAAGCGCCTCTCCTTCACGGCGTGCTGCTAAAAGTGAAGCTTTCAGTGACTCCGCCTCTTGAAGAGCAGCTTCTGTATTTAAAATAGCAGCGTCACTGACCGCAGAACTAGCAAAGGTGGCAGCATATTGGACAAACCGTTCGCACGCTTCTTCTAAAACCGGTATAAGGCTTTTTAGGCGAGAGGAGTACTCTGAGGCAGCAGTGTAAGAGTCACCTTTAGCTGCAGTGGCTATGAGAGCATCAAGTTCAACTTTTAAAGCGGCAGGACTGGTTATGGTCTTGAGCATGGACTGTTCCCATTGGGCAATACAATCCGTCAGATTTTTAGTGGGCACTTTATCATTAAGGGCATAGCGAATGATATTGCTAGCGCTCTTCAAGAAATCATTTACATCTTGAGCATCTTTGAAAGTGTCACTTGCTTTGTTGAGCTCTTCAAGCGCGCCGAATTGCGCTTTGAATATATTTTCTTGATGCTGTGCATGTTGTTCAAGTGCTTGAGTAAGCAAAGGGATAAAACCATGTTCTGTCGCTAACGCTTTATATAAGCCAGAACCAGACCCCCATCCTTTTGTAACAACCAGATCTAAGAATTCCTTTTTGAACGTGATAAAAAAGGTTTCAAGTGTATTCAGGTTAGGGAGTTGTTCGATTAATGCATAGACTTTGTCAGCATGCCTTGTTGATGGATGCAATATCAAACAGTTTTTTATTATTGTCTTGAAGTCTTTCAATAAAGCTTCTTCATGATCATCTTCCCAAGGCTGGCTAAGTACGGTAGTTGCCGAACCCATTGCTGAATTAAATGTTTCCTTAGCTTGAGGATAGATTTCTAAAATCTGATCTGTCGATTTGCCCTCAACGGCTGTTTTGTAGTCATCAAAATTTGTTGGGAAAGCCATCTTGTCATCCTTGTTAAAATGTTGGTTCGATACCAATACGTATGAAGCCATAGAATAATAGTTCTGGTTTTATCAGGCAACGATCCACTTTTGATACAGAGCAATTGAGCTGAGACTGTTTAAAATTTGAACAAAGTTTAAAACGCTAGGGTTTATGCGGCTTCTCCTTTCTTACTCTACAGGTGCTCACAACTTTATCCACAAGAATTGTGCACAACACGCAATAATTTTTCCATGATGTGTCCAAATTTTGCGCAACTCAAAAACATAAACAATATCAACAAGTTAACAGCTTCTTAAAGGGTTTGTGCACAGCATAATCCACATATGTTGTGAGTAATTAAAGCAAACCCATTTGAGATTGAAGCGCTATGGTCCTTTTGATGCTTTGTTCACGCTTTTCAATTTGTTCTTGGATAGCGGGTTGTTCCTTTGCCCATCGTTTTGCTTGCTCAAGTTGCAGCAGCGCATCACTTAAAAAACCTTTTAAGTACTGATATTCTGCTTGTGCCAAATGCGCTTGTAAGTAATTGGTATCCGCCGCAAATGCTTGGCTGAGTGTCAGAGGAATTAAAGGGTTTTCCGGGCGTTGCTTCATGAGAGGAATCAAAAGTTGAATCGCCGCTTTAGGATCTGATTGACTTAACTGAGCTTTGGCGAGTGTTAAATTCACAGATACTTGGCGCGGCCAGCGATCGTGTAATTGTTGAAGCAGTGTGACGGCTGCAGAGCCTTGCTGTGCATTCATCAACGCTTGCCCTTTAATCAAGTAAGGGAAGGGGCTTAAGTCGTGCTCAGGATCGTCATAACGGTCCAACACTGATAATGCTTCTGTGGCTTTGCCTGATTCAAGATAGGCGTGTGCTAAAGCACAGCGACTTGGAATATCATCAGGGGCCTTTTTTACTTTTGCTGAGAAATGCGCAATTGCTTGTCGAGGAGAGGTAAAGCCCCGAGCGATTAGAATTTGTTGGGCGACTTCAAACTCAATCGACTTTTTAAAACGATATTCATCTGTAAACAAGGCGGCACGCTGTTCAGCGCTGACAATTCGAGACTCAGTTAGTGGGTGGGTTCGTAAATATTCAACCGCTGGATTTTCATGATGACGGTTATGCCGTAGAAGTGTGGCAAAAAAATGTGCCATCGCTTTGGGGTTAAATCCAGCTTTTTGCATAATTTGTAAGCCAACGTTATCCGCCTCTTTTTCTTGTTGGCGTGTAAAGTTAATAAGCGATTGCTGACCTGAAGCCATGGCTGACGTTAAAATAGAACTTCCGACAAGTGGGTTCGCCGCAGAGACAACGGCGCCTGCCAGGATGCCGAGTAAAGAAGTCACCCCTACATTATCACTGTAATGAATCATTCGAGCGATATGACGGCCTCTGACGTGTGCTATCTCGTGAGCAACAACAGAGGCGAGCTCATCTTCATTTTTGGTGGCCAATAAAAGGCCTTCATTTATGCCAATATAGCCGCCAGGTAGGGCAAAAGCGTTGATGCTCGCATCTTTGACTAAGAAAAAGGTATATGTCATGGGAGCGATGGACGCCTGGCCTGATAAGCGGTGCCCTAAGCCTTGAAGATACTCCGATAAGATCGACTCTTCTTCGACTGCGCCAGATAAATTTATTTTCTGCCACAGGGCCTGCCCCAGAGTGGTTTCTTCGGTTAATGTTAATGTTGCCGCATCCGGATCGCCCAAGTCAGGCAGCTTTATCTGAGCGTTTGCGATGGGACAGATGGACAAGAAAAAGACAAACAGGCAAGATAAGGTGCGCATAAGCCCTCCCTAAGCCTCTTCACACTAGCATATCCCAGGTAGGGTTTGTATCCTGTACGAAAGATAACCTAGATGGAGGCGACCATGTTCGCTACTTTCACGACCTGGCTTAATAAAGTGTTTGCTGACAAAGAGTCAGTAACGTTGACAGCAATTCTGCTGGGCATTGCTGCCATCATTGCTTTTGCGGGAGCCGTTTTGCAGCCAGTTTTTATTAGTTTAGTACTTGCTTACTTCTTGTTTTGGCTGGCTGACACACTTTATCAAGAAGGTGTGCCATACAACTTGGCAGTGGGGCTTGTCTATATTGTGTTTTTAGGCGCTTTCTTGGCCAGTATCTTAGTTTTATTTCCACTGGTATGGCAGCAGTTTGGGTTAATGTTTGAAGAGCTACCCAATATGATGTTTAAAGCACAGCAAGCGCTCTATATGATACCTGAGCGGTTTCCAGATTATTTATCTCGAGCGGACGTTGATGCCTTTACTGTTGATGTGGTGCGCTCCTTAAGAGCGGCTGGCCGTGAAGTATTGTCTGCATCTATTGCTAGCATTCCTTCCATTATTGCTATTTTGGTATACACGGTTTTGGTGCCACTGATGGTGTTCTTCTTCTTGAAAGATAAAAAACGAATCACCGCTTGGTTGTCTCGCTTCCTGCCCAAAGAGCGTCGTTTGTTGACTCACGTTTGGACAGAAGTCGACAATCAACTTGGAAACTATATTCGAGGAAAAGTGGTGGAGATGATCATTGTCTTCCTCGCCACTTATGCAGGCTTTTTGGTGTTTGGTTTAAAATACGGCATGCTTTTAGCCTTTTTGGTTGGGGTGTCTGTGCTTGTTCCTTATGTTGGCGCGATTATTGTGACTATCCCAGTGGTTGCTGTCGCACTATTCCAATGGGGGCTGTCGCCTGAAACCTTTTGGCTGCTATTCACTTATACCGTCATTCAAGCCATCGATGGCAACTTGCTCGTGCCAATTTTATTCTCAGAAGCGGTGAGTATTCATCCGGTGGTGATTATTATTGCCATTATTTTCTTTGGTGGTCTCTGGGGGGCGTGGGGAGTATTCTTTGCGATTCCGTTGGCGATTTTATTCCGAGCGGTGATTGAATCCTGGCCAACGGCCAAGTCCTGATTACAGGACTTGGTTGGCGTGATCAGCTAAGCGAGAGCGCTCAGTTCTTGAAAGTAGGATATGACCGCTGTGCTCCCAGCCTTTAAATTGCTGGACAGCATATGTCAGTCCTGATGTCGTTTCGGTTAAGTAAGGAGTATCGATCTGAGCGGTATTCCCTAAACAAACGACCTTTGTACCGGGCCCGGCTCGTGTAATTAAAGTTCGCATTTGTTTGGGGGTTAAGTTTTGAGCCTCATCAATAATGATGAATTTATTTAAGAAGGTACGCCCCCGCATAAAGTTTAAAGAGCGGATACGAATACGGTTTTTAACCAACGCTTCGTTACTTTGCTCGGAGTTTAAAATTGGCTGCTCAGGCGTCAACACTTCTAAGTTATCGACAAATGCGCCCATCCAAGGTGTCATTTTTTCCTCTTCGCTACCAGGCAAAAATCCAATATCTTCACCCAGCGGAATCGTAATCCGAGTCACTAAAATTTCTCGGTAGAGACCACGTTTAACGGTTTGTTCAATTGCAGCAGCAAGGGTTAATAAGGTTTTACCTGTTCCCGCTGGACCTACCAGTGTGACAAAATCAATGGAAGTATCCATCAGTAAGTTTAAGGCGAAGTTCTGTTCCCGGTTTCGGGCCACAATGCCGCAAACATTATTTTTAGGACGACGGTAATCTTTTGCATATTCAATGGAAGCTTCACCGCCTTCTTTATGGCGAACAATGGCTTCAAAAGCCCCTTCTTTGTCTTCAGGCGTAAAAAGACCATAATTCGGTTGCCACTTATCTATCTGAGGACCTTTGAAGGAATAGAAAGTGCGCCCATCTTCTTGCCAAGACTTCATGTTGCTGCTTTGGTCATCCCAAAAAGAATCTTCTAGCTCAATCATCCCGGTGTACATTAACGACACATCATCTAAGACCTGATCGTTAAAGTAATCCTCAGTATGAATCCCTAAAGCAGCCGCTTTGATTCTCAGATTGATGTCTTTGGTCACCAACGTAATCGTTTTGTCTTTATGCTTTTGCTGTAACGCTAAGACAGTAGACAAAATGGAGTTGTCAGATTTGTTTCCCGGTAAAGAGTCAGGAAGATGATGAGACAAGTTATCCGTCTGTAGATATAAGCGACCAAAGGTTTTGGTCTGGCTTCTTAACTCAGGAAAACTTTCTCCCGGAGGCGTAAGACTGATCCCTTCGAATATGTTGCTTGGGTCAATGTCTTGCAATAAAGCTTCTAAAAAACGATTCGTTTGTCGAATCGCTCGAGCCGCTTCTGATAGACCCTTCTTACCGTTGTCTAACTCTTCTAACACGACCATCGGAATAAAGATGTCATGTTCTTTGAAGCGAAAGACCGCAGTCGGATCGTGAATTAAGACATTGGTGTCTAGGACAAATAATCGTTTGCCCTGGATTTTGTGTTTTCGCATCCTTGCAGCCCTCTCGGGAATGATTTCACTTTTACTGTACCGCGAAACCTGGCTGGGCAGCAATTGAGAAATGCCCTAATGCTTGTAAGGCTCCATCGTGGCATCTAACTGATGCTCTTCACAATAAGTGAAAAACTCATCACGAAACAAAGAGATAGAATGTTTGGCAGGAACACTAACCGTCAATTTTAACAACAACATAGGTAAGCTTGTGCGAGGTGCAATGTATGTCTCAGTCTGCATATCGACGATGCCGATTTTTTGACTAACTAAAAAACTGGTGACATCTTGAACAACGCCAGGACGCTCAGCTGAAATCACTTCAATCGCGTAGGGTAGAGCCTTGGTCGCTAATTTAGCAGGCTCCGTGCGGCGGAAGATAATAGAAGAGTTTAATCGTTTCTCTAGCTTTGGTAACCCGGCCTCTAGCTTGGCTACCGCACTCCAGCTCCCCCTGAGCAAGGCCCCAAATGAATAAGTATCCCCCAAAACTACCCAGCGACTGTCTAAGATCTGGCAACCCGCCTGAGCACATACCTTGGAAAGGCTCTCCAAAGCACCGGGCTTGTCAGCCCCAAAGGCCTGCAAAACTAAAAAAGTGGGCGATGTATTCATGGGTGTAAGTACAAATATGTTAACTAACTACTTCAGGCGAAAATTCTATCACAGAATCCTCAAAATGGAGCCTGTTTGGAGGATTTTTTTATCGGGGATATAAGCGAATAATATTTTATAACAGCATGATAAATATGGTATTTATGGATTCGGTGCAAGAAAAAAGAGGGTGTGAGATAATAGCGGCTTCCAAGCCGATTAACTGAGGAAGGTGTAAATGTTTCAGGGAAGTATGGTGGCACTGGTAACGCCCATGACAGAAGGCGGGGCTTTGGACTTGCCCGCATTAGCGGCATTGGTTGAGTGGCATATTGGACAAAAGACACAAGCCATCGTCGTAACCGGGACAACCGGGGAGAGTGCTACCTTAACGCACGCCGAAAGAGACGCTATTTATCAATGCGCTTTAAAGGCCAGCGCTAGCCGAGTCCCTATTATTGCCGGCACAGGGGCGAATAGCACTGCTGAAACTATTGAGTTGACTGCGCAAGCGAAAGCCGCTGGCGTTCAGGCCTGTCTACTTGTCACGCCTTATTATAATAAGCCGTCTCAAGAAGGGCTTATTCAGCATCATTTAGCGGTGGCTGATGCTCAAGATATTCCACAAATTCTTTATAATGTGCCTTCGCGTACGGCCTGTGATTTGCTGCCTGAGACAGCTGGGCGCTTGTCTGAGCATCCCAATATCATAGGGATCAAAGAGGCGACAGGGGATTTAGATCGTTTGAAAGCATTAAATCGGCTAGCAAAGTCAGATTTTTTACTTTTAAGTGGGGATGATGCAACAGGGGTAGAATTCATGTTAGCTGGCGGGCATGGTATCATCTCGGTGACCGCTAACATTGCGCCCGCTAAAATGCAGGTAATGTGTGAAGCAGCGCTGGCCAAGGATGCGACGTCGGCACGAAAAATAAATGATGAACTACAAATGTTGCATCGTCGGCTGTTTATAGAGTCCAATCCCATACCAGTTAAGTGGGCTTTAGAAAAAATGCTTAAGATTCCATCAGGGGCCTTGCGGCTACCACTGACCCGCTTGTTAGAGGGGCACGAAGACAGTGTGATGGAAGCGTTAAAATCAATTGGAGTTTGCCAGTGAAAAAAATAATCATAGCAGGATTGCTACTGTTAACCGGATGCTCTTCGAGTCATCACTATGGGTTGTGGCATGACAAATCAGAGGATTACTTAGAAGCGAAAAGTTATCCCCCTTTGTACGTGCCTACGCCACTAACAAAAGAGAGTGCTGGGACACTTTATGAAATCCCACCCTCTGTGGCGTCTGAAACTCAGGTAACCAGTGTGCCAGATATTCGTCCCCCAGATTTGAGAACCTGATCTTTAAATAGAGGTGTATTGTGGAAAAAAAACAAGCGTTATATGCCGGAAAGGCAAAGTCTCTGTACGCGACCGATCATGAAGATCGATTAATAGTTGAGTATCGGGATGATGCTAGTGCGTTTAACGGTCAAAAGTTAGCTAAGTTGGCGGGCAAAGGCGCTGTCAATAATGCTATCAATGCCACGATTATGGACTATCTGGCGTCGCATGGCATTCCGACACATTTCATTGAGAAGATCAGTGATACAGAGTCTGTCGTAAAGCCGCTTAAAATGATTCCAATTGAGTGTGTGATTCGTAATGTTGCTTCAGGAAGTCTGACGCGTCGTTTAGGTATTGAGAATGGTACAGTTCTGCCCGAGCCTATTTTTGAGAATTTCTTGAAAGATGATGCGCTTGGGGATCCGATGGTTAACTTTTCTCACATCACGACTTTAAAGTATGCAACTGCTGAACAGCTTGAAAAAATGACGGCTTTGACCTTTAAAGTAAATCAATTGCTCAGCGCCTGGTTTGCCACACATGATTTGCTGTTGGTTGACTTTAAGCTTGAGTTTGGTGAAGACAAAGACGGTAACATGGTGCTGGGAGATGAAATTTCTCCGGATGGTTGCCGAATTTGGGATCAACAAAACAACAATAATATCTTAGATAAAGACCGCTTCCGACAAGATATGGGTGATGTGATTGAAAATTATCACTTGATTGCTCAACGGATTGGTGCGCTTTAAATACTAAACGTCCTACCAAATTGGCCGCTTCACAGCGGCCGCTTCAACTCTCTAGATGTGCATATCGCTTGTCTTTTCTGGTTGAACCAGGAGTCTGAAAAGACGATGAACGTCATCAATAACCACCAATAAACACGGTAGTAAAAACATGACGATGATCGTTGCGAATAATATTCCACAGGCTAATGAAACAACCATCGGAATTAAAAATCGTGCTTGAATACTGGTTTCCATCAAAATAGGGAGCAGCCCTAAACTGGTGGATAGGGTGGTCAGCAGTATCGGACGGAAACGCCTTTCAATTGCCAGCAACGCACTTTGTACTATTTCGACGCCTTGTTCTCTTTGTAGGTTCATGTAATCAACCAAAACAATACTATCGTTAACCACAACCCCCGCCAAAGCTACGACACCAAATAAGGAAATAAAGCTGACGTCATATCCAAGGAGTAAATGCCCGAGGATCGCGCCCACAATTCCAAATGGAATGGCAGACATGACGGCAAACGGCTGAATATAACTCTTGAGCTGCGCTCCAAGCAGCATGTACATGATTAAAAGCGCAATCATCATATTCCGCCCTAGGCTCGCTAAGTCCTCTTTTTGTTCGCGAGTTTTACCTTCAAAACTGTACTCTAGTCCTGGGTATAACTCCTGAAGCTCTGGCAATACTTCTCGTTGTAAAACCTTCACAATTTGATCGGGGGTGACCTCATCTGTCTGAGCATCAGCCGTCACGGTTACGATACGACGTCCATCAACGGATTGAATCTCGTTATATCCTCTTTGCTGAACAATATCAGCAACGGTATTTAAAGGCGCTGTTGCCCCATTAGGTAACAGCAGTCGCATTTGCTCAATGGTTGCCAGTTGCTCACGTGTTTCCTTGGGGTAACGAACGTATACCAGCACTTCTGAGTTTCCACGCTGAAAACGCTGCACCTCAAAACCAAAAAACGCATCCCGTAATTGCTGGCCTAATGCCGCCGGTGTCAAGCCTACTGCATAGCCTTGCTCATTAACTTTAAAGACGTACTCAGGCTTTCCATACTCAAAGCTTTCCTGAACATCCTTAGTGCCAGCAATATTTTCAAGTGCCTGACGTAAGTGATGGGAGGCTTTAATGAGCATTCCTTCGTCTGGGTGAGTGATTTCAACTTCAATATCCGGATCATTACTAACCAGCGAGCTTTTGAATTCAAGCGTGTCTATATTGGGAATATTTTCTATGCGAGCGCGTACTAAATTTTCAATATCCAGTGTTGAAACTTGCCTAAAATCAGATGGCACCATTTTGATGCGAACCTGACCTTGGTGATTAGCTTGTGCGCTTGAAACGCTGCCGCCAGGTCCGCCACGGCTGCTCACTTGCTCACCAATGCTAATCCCAACGCTTTCAAAAATATCGTCATTTCGACTTTCATTTAAAGCCGCTCTAACTTTTTCCACTTCGTCAGAGATTTCCATCATCGTGCTTTGGGTGACAGAAAAGGGGGTCCCAATAGGCATTTTGACAGCGATCGTGACTTTATCGCCTTCTATGTTCGGGAAGAACACAAAACGAATAATGCCCGCCTTGACTAAGCCGCCGGTGATGACGGCTACGCCTAAAAATAAAGCAATCGTGGCATATCGCCACTGAATAGCCAATCGTGCCATAGGAATCAGCTGACGCAGTGTGAAGCGTTTCAACCCAGCTTGAAAACGATCTCTAAGACGCGCCAAAATACCTCGACTCCAACGTGTGTTGTGAGATAAGTGAGCGGGTAAAATAAAATATGCTTCGATTAGCGATACAATCAAAATACTGATGACAACTACAGGGATAACGCGAACGATCTGTCCTAAGGTTCCTGTACTAAAAATAAGCGGGGCAAATGCCGCAATAGTGGTCATGACACCAACGGTCACTGGTGATAGAACACTTCTTACCCCTTTAAAAACGGCATTCTTATCATCAGGATTATTTTCTTGGGCATCAAATATACTCTCTCCAATAATGATGCCATCATCGACAACAATACCTAACACGACAATCAGGGCAAATAAGGTGATCATATTTAAGCTAAAACCTAAAAAGTTAATGATCATCAAGCCGCCTAAAAAGGAAATAGGGATAGCGGCACTGGTCCAAAAGGCTAACTTCAAATCTAAAAATAGAAGTAATATTAAAAAGACCAACATGAACCCTAAAACCCCGTTGCGGGTCATGAGGCTCACTCGATCGGATAGTGCAATAGTTTGGTCTTCTTCTATAGTTAAGACCAACCCATCTGGTAAAGATAGATGATTAATGTACTGTTTTACTTCGTTGGCCAACAGCAGTGTATCGTCAGACTCACTTCGCTGGACATCGATATAAACAGCAGGTTTTCCATTAAATAGGTTAATTATGTTACGGTCAGAGAGACCATCTATTACCGTTCCAATATCTTTTAAGCGAACCGTTGAGCCATCTGGTCGTGACAAAATGACAATCTCACCAAACTCGCGACCACTTCGGCGCTTGTCTTGGATTCGAAATAACCAATCTCCTTGGCGAGATTCGATTGTCCCGGCTGGAATGTCTTTGGAGTAGTTTGTAATAGCGGCATTAACTTGCTCAAATCGAATTCCATGCCGCTGTAATGCTTGTTCAGATACCTCAACCGAAATCATCTCATCTTGAACACCTCTGAGATTCGTTAAAGCGATATTCGGTAATAATCGCATCTCTTCTTCTATCTTCTCGCCCCAGTACCGTAAAACACTACGAGGAACTTCACCCACTAAGGCTAATGTCATTACGTTGGGGGTTAGGCGTATTTTGGTGATGATAGGACGTTCAGCATCTTGGGGGGGGAAAGACTGAAGACTGTTCACCGCCGTTTCAACATCGTTGTAAACTTCGTCTGCATCGACAAAGTCCAATAGTTCTACATGGATACTGGCAACCCCTTCACTTGCCGTAGAGGTCACTCTTTTAACCCCGTCAAGACCAATTAAAGGCTCTTCTACCCGCGTGGTGATTGCATCAGCAACTTCATAAGGGGTTGCCCCAGGATAAGTCACGGTAATCGTGATTAACTTTGGGTCAACCGGTGGAAAGGTTTCTGTCTGCATGGCAGATAAACTGATTAGTCCACCCACCGTTAGCAACAGCATTAAAATATTTGCGGCGACATGGTTGTGAATGAACCAGTCAATGAGTCCACGACTTTCTGGCACAGGATATTTTTCGGTATTAGACATCATCTGCTCCATCATTCGTCGTGGCAACTTGAGTGAGTGTTCGAGGTGAAACTACCATACCTTCAAACCCACCCGCTAAACGAGAGGTAACAACATTAATAGGTGCTGTGATCTCTTGAATGATTACTTGCTCTTTTTCAAAGCTCAATATGTTTGGATGAAATTCTTCAATAATGTTTTCATCAGTAACTTTCCACATATATCCCTCAGTTTGCATAGCATCCGCAGGGACAACAATGACGTCCTGATGGGGATCCGTTGTAATACTGACTCGAGCAAATGTGCCAGGTAGAACTTCATCGCCTCCAAGATCAAAGGCAAAGTACGCTGTCGCAAAGCGTGTACTAATATCGATATTGGTAACTGCTCGTGCTAAATGTCCTGTGTAGTTTTTTTGTCCTTTAGGGGAGTCAATGATTACTTGAACTTTGGGTGCCTGTGCCTGATTGAGCCAGTAGAGTTTTTGAGGGTCTAGACTGGTTTGGACTTCCATCATTCTTTGATCAAAAACCTGACCGTATCCTTGCCCCAAAGTGACATATTGACCTGGTGCAATATCCGATGAAATAACGCGCCCTTCAAATGGTAACGAAAAAGCGGTTCTTTCTAAGTCTAATAATGCTTTTTCTAGTTGAAGTTGTGTAATCTCAACTTGGGCGCGTGAGCGCTCTAATTGCGGTTCTCTCGCAACCAACTTAGGAACTGGCGCATTGCCATTCAACTGGCGCCAGCCTTTCACTGCAGCTTCTATTTCAGCGCGCTCTAAAGCAAGGTCAGCCGTTGTGCGCTCTAACTCAGCGGTGGCTTGCTTGACGGCTAATGTATATAAATCTTGATCAATTTTAAACAAAGGTTCGTTGGCTTCGAATGAGCCCCCTGGATAAAAGTTGGGGCTGACTTCAGTGACTCGGCCACTCACCTGTGGCATGACGGGCACACTGTTTTGAGCAATGACAGTACCTGTTACTTCAAACGTCAAAAGATACGGTGTTGGTTCAAACCGCTCCATCCTGACAGGGGGAACTCGAGCAGGCCCTGAATTTTTTTGCAGGGGTTCATAAGTAGACTCAAGGTAGTGGGAAATACTAAAACAAAAGACAACAAAAACAACGACTAAAATTAGTTGAAAGAGCCCTTTGCCAGCGTCTTGCCATTGCATGGTGGAGTAGTCCTATCGATTGGATGGAAAGGAAAAGCCTTTAGTTCATTATCACCCATTTGCACAGCAGACCCAACAAATCCCACAGAATTTTCTTTAGTTTGCCATAAAGAGACAATTAGGGGTTGTATTAAACAAGAAGCTTTGCTAAGTTAGGAATCCTAATCTTCTTAAGGAGCCCCTCAGCCGATGAAATACTTCGCTTAAATTTCGCGCCACTGGCGTACCAGACCCTAGGTCTTATTCAAAGAAATTTAAGAGAGGATATTTATGTCGATTGCGGTCAGCTTATCTCATATTACTATCGAATTTGCCCAAAACCTTTTACTCTCTGATGCGTCTGCTCAAGTTAATTTTGGTGACAGAATCGGTATTATTGGGCCCAACGGGGCAGGCAAAAGTACACTTCTTAAAGCCATTGCAGGACAAGTGATTCCCACAATGGGGACTATTAATTCTGCGGTCTTAACGGTGGCAATGTTGGAACAACAGCGTCTAGATACCTGTTTAAGTGGTGCTGAAGCGTTTGAAGTCGCGTTTACTCAAGTGCTATCTGAAAGTCCAGATATCCTGCTGTTGGATGAACCGACAAATCACTTGGACCCGTCTCGTCGTAAACGTCTTATGCGTTTGCTTGAAGGGTACTATGGCACTGTGCTGATTGCTTCTCATGATGAACAGCTGTTGGAAACGACAGTTGATAAGCTTTGGGTTGTCGATCACAAACAACTGATTACCTTCCCTGGGCGCTTTAGCGAATACTGGTTATGGCAAGAGAAACGTGTTGAAGCTTTGCAGGCACAAAAAGAAAAGTTAAAAAACACGAAAAAATCCCATCATCAACAGCGAATGAAGGCTCAAGAAAAATCTGCTAAAAAAGCGGCTCAAGGCAAAAAAGCTATTCAGAAACGAAAGTGGCCAACTATTCAAAGTAAAACCAAATTGGCCCGAGGGCAGGAATGCTCAGATAAAATTGCTGCAGAGTTGAAGAATAAAGCAGCGGCCCTCAATGATGCACTGTCAGAGATTCATTTACCCGAGTTGCCTATTCCTCGTTTTAGCTTCGAGCACGAGCCTAATAAACATCGGTCTGAAATTCTGATTAGCGACGGCACCTTAAAAATTAACGAGGCATTATTGCTTGAAGACATTAATTTTTATTTAAGATCAGGAGAACATGTGGGAATCTTCGCTGACAACGCCACGGGTAAAACCAGTTTTTTTAAAGCAATCATGGGGCAGCCCGATGTGGTGCGCTCTGGGCAATGGCAGGTTCCCCCCTTTGATATGATTGGTTGGTTAGATCAGCACTATGCACTGGTGGATAATGCAAGTTGCCCACTGGAGGCTATTGAAAACCGGCGCCCTGATTGGACACCAACAGAATGTCGTCGACATCTGTGTGACTTTTTGTTCTCTACGACAGAGCAGGTAATGCAGCCGATAAAAACGCTATCTGGAGGGGAAAAAGCGCGGATATCTCTCGCGTGTATTGCTGCAGCAGCGCCGCCACTTCTGTTGCTAGATGAGGTAACCAATAATATTGACTGGTGGGCTCGACAACAAATTATATCAGTAATGAAAGCGTATCCTGGCAGTTTGCTTTTGATTAGCCATGATGCAGAGTTTTTGAAAGCGCTGTCCCTTGATCAAGTCATGACGATTAAAGATAAGCAATTAAAAACAATTGAGCTTACGTTGCCTTTACTATAGGTACTTGCTCAATATCTGTTGTGTAGTGCGACGAGCAGTGCGCTCGTTGCATCGCCCACGCCCGTTCAATACCTTGAGCACCAAAGAAAACAGTGTTGCGACCATGACGCTGGTTAATCGCATCAATGGTATTCATGACTTGTTCACTTTGTTTTTCATCAAAATCAACAAAATCTAAGGCACCCTGTTCGGCAGTGGTTAAATCAAACAAAATAACGCCAGCTTTTTTGTACTGAAACCCTTCTTGAAAGCACCCCTCAGCCAGTGCTCGAGCGGTTCGTAAAAATAAACGGGTATCAGCATTGGCGGGTGTCATTTGGGCACATAAAGATGCACTGTAATAGTGATCGCGATGAACACCTGTGGTCATAAATACTTGCATTGCTCGAGCCAGCTGCTGATTATTCCGACACTTTTCAGCGGCACGAGTGGCATAATTAGCAACGGCTTCTAGCATATCGGATAAATGGGTGATTGGTTGGCTAAAAGAACGTGTCACCGCACAACTTTTGGGGTGAGCAGGAACTGTGTCTATCTCATAACACGATAATCCACCAAGCTCTCGAATGAGTTTTTCAAGACCAATGTTGGCGGCTTTTCTCGCCGTGTGTAAATCAAGCTGGGCAAGCTCCCAGGCGTTTTTTGCACTATAACGATGACATACTTGAGTTAAGGCTTTCCCAACCCCCCAAATATTCTCTACCGGTGTAAGCTTGAGCAAACGTTCTCGCATGGCAAGATTCGTAGCATCACATACCCCCGAAAAACGAGGGTTTTTCTTTGCATGATAATTAGCAATTTTAGCGAGTGTTTTCGTTGGCCCTAGCCCCACAGAGGTGGGAATGCCGGTTTGTTTTGCCACTTCGTGGCGTAATCGTACACAAGCTTGATAAGGATCGACTTCATCTTCTAAAGATAAAAATATTTCATCGATGGAGTAAATCTGATGTTGTGGAATATACCCTGCGACAACGGTTTGTACTCGCCGTGACATATCCGCGTATAAAGCATAGTTAGATGAAAAAACACGAATTTGATATTGTTCAATTAGTTTTTTAATTTTGAATAAGGGAATTCCCATCGGAACCCCGAGGGCTTTGACTTGCTCAGAGCGCGCTACAACACAGCCGTCATTATTAGAAGCAACAATTAGTGGAGAATCATTAAGTCGAGGCTCAAAAACACGCTCGCAAGAACAATAAAAGTTATTACAGTCAATTAAACCAAATAGCGGACTAGCCATAACGGCGGACACACCCCGTTACAACCCCCCACACTTGTGGCGGGTTTTCTTCATCTAAAAGAATCGGAGGATAATCAGGGTGTTCAGCAACCAATTGCCACTGACCCTTAGCGGTTTTATCAAGCCGTTTAATAGTGAGCTCACCATCTAAAACGCAGACAATAATTTTGCCTGGTATCGCCTCAATTGAGCGGTCGACAAGCACGTAGTCACCATCATGTATTCCTGCCCCCGTCATCGATTCTCCCGCAACCTTCATGACAAACGTGGCGGCTGGATGTTGGATAAGAAACTGTGATAAATCAATTTGCCCCTCTATAAAATCATCGGCAGGAGAAGGAAAACCGGCGGCAGGTTTACGACCTAGCAACCAAGTGACACAAGGGGTAGGCAATACAGTGAACATAAGCGCTCTCTTAAAGTAGTTAACTTCATCATATTACATATCTTGTCGCCTTGCAGCATATCTGGTGCGGTTTGTTATGGACGGCAACGACAGGTTATCCTGCTAGGAGGAAAGGGATATCCGAGGATCAGACAATGACATCTCCAATCATTGAAGAAGAGTTTAGCTCAAAAAGTTGGAAAACATGGAAGCGACGTTTTGTTTTTTGGGGTGGGGCGTTAGTCGTCGGTTTTGTTGCTATCAGTTTTGCTGAGTTAGCGGATATTTCAAATGATACTTTTAGTCACTGGTATCAAAAATATCCGACCCTTCCATTTCTTGTGACACCTTTAGGTTTTGCGCTTGTTTCGTTAGCGACCGTCAATATTTTCCCAAATGCACAAGGCAGTGGGATACCGCAAACCATCGCGGCGCTTGCAGAAAGTACCCACGCAAAACGTCAACAGTTGTTATCGTTGAAAATTGCGTTGGGTAAAGTGTTACTGTGTTGTTTGGCAATCTTATGTGGCGCTTCGATGGGAAGAGAAGGCCCGAC
The DNA here is from genome assembly GCA_002708265.1 of Legionellales bacterium. Taxonomy (GTDB): domain Bacteria; phylum Pseudomonadota; class Gammaproteobacteria; order Berkiellales; family Berkiellaceae. The sequence continues at coordinate 348,941 of PANA01000001.1, forward strand.
GGTTCACATTGGCGCTTCTTTGTTATTTTGGGTTGGCACTTTAGCGCATTTCCCGAGACATGATTTAGACAAAGGGTTAATTTTAGCGGGTGGGGCCGCTGGAGTGGCTGCTGCATTTAATACCCCTTTGGCAGGTATTGTGTTTGCTATTGAGGAGCTGGGGCGTTCTTTTGATTCAAAAACCACTAGCTCAGTAGTGACGGCTGTATTACTTGCCAGCACCATGGCTATTTTTGTTTTGGGTCGATATACCCATTTTGGAGAGTCTCAAGCAAGTCTTCAGACTGACTTGTTGGGTTTGTTGATTGTGTTGACCACTGGAACGGTATGTGGAATTTTGGGCGGAATTTTCGCAGCAACGCTATCTCGATTAGTTGTCTGGTTAGCACCACATTTAAAAGCGCATCCCGTTCTAGTTCCTGCGTCATGTGGCTTAGTCGTTGCCGCTGTGGGGTATGCAACAGATGGCGCCAGTTTTGGGACAGGCTATGGTGAAACGCGCCTTTTGATTGACCATCCTGAGCATGGCACCCTGATTTATCCTTTTGCAAAAATGATCGCAACTCTCAGCTCAGCTCTCAGTGGTATTCCAGGAGGCTTTTTTGCACCGAGCTTAGCGTGTGGCGCCGGGGTTGGGGCATCTCTGAGTGGTTTATTTCCACTCGTTTATGCCAAAGTATTTGTGTTACTTGGAATGGTTGGTTTTTTCTCAGGAATGATTCAAGCACCAATTACGGCTTTTGTGATTATTACAGAGATGACGGATAACCAAGAAATGCTTTTGCCGCTTATGGGTACAGCCTTTCTTGCCTATGGGATATCAAAATTCTTTTGCCCTGAGCCGGTGTATCAGACCATGGCTAAAGCGTTTACAAATCGGTTGTAACACGCGTTATGATTTTTTGTCCGTTAGAATTAGCTGAGGGACGATTTTAACGGTTTTTACCATGTTGTCCTTCACTTGCATGACTTCAACGGGTAATCCCTTGATTAGCAAGCAGGTACCAACTTCAGGAATAACTTCTAGTTTATCAATAATTAATCCACTTAATGTCTTTGGGCCATCTTGTGGCCAGTGCCAACCCATCGCTCGGTTTAGCTGACGAATCGTAATGCTGCCATCAAATAAATAAGATCCATCTGGTTGAGGGTGGACGTCTCGATAAAAGTCACCAATATCTGTTGTGAACTCACCAACAATTTCTTTCAATAAGTCTGCCAGGGTGATAATGCCAACAATTTCCCCATATTCGTCTACAACTAGTGCAAAACGCTGTTTTCGTGAGCGAAACTCTAAAAGTTGCTGATTAAGCGGGGTGTTTTCAGGCACATAGTAAGGAGGACTAAGATTCTTTTCAAAAGTCTCAGGGGTCAGCTCATCAGCCGCCATCAAATTTAAAGCGGTTCGAGCATGAAAAATACCAATGATGTTGTCTGTATTGTCTCGGTATACAGGCAATAGGGTGTGCTGAGTGTTCGCCATCTGATGCAAGATATCTTCCCAAGGGTCGCTCAGATCAATGGCGGTTATTTCAGACTTCGGTAACATAATGTCTTCCACTGTTGCCGTTTCCAAGTCCAGGACACCAATCAACATGCTTTGCGGTAAGCGATGTCTGGCAGCCGACTCATGGACAGCAGTACGGAGTTCCTCTTTCGTTAAAGCGGAGTGCCCCGCATGTGAGACTTTGACGCCAAACAGCCAGAGTAGCCCATTACTGATTGAATTGAGCAAAAAAACAAATGGCGATAGAAGAAACGCAATAACAGATAATGGGTAAATAACAAAAAAGGCAAATCGCTCTGGATAAAGTGCGGCTAAGGTTTTAGGCATGATCTCAGAAAAAATTAACAGTGTAATGGTGAGGCCAACGGTTGCAATTGGGATGCCTAAATTTTCACCAAACAAGGAAACACAAAGCAAAGTGGCAATTGAGGAGGCCACAATATTCGCAAAGTTATTTCCAATTAAGATAACACCCAGTAGTCGGTCAGGACGTTTTAGCATATGCAAAATTTGCCGGGCAGCACGAGAGGTGCGACTCTGATGTCGCATTTTATATCGATTTAGCGACATCATGCCGGTTTCAGAACCTGAGAAAAATGCCGATAGGCACATTAAAAGCAGCAACACAGGTATTGCGACCTTCATAGTGTTCATGTCTGTCATTACTAAGCGGTCCATCCTTTGGAGCTAAGGTAAGCGATGAGTAAAACAAAAACCCCTAGCAAGGTACTTTTAACCGCCAGGCGGCCACGCCATCCATAACGATGATGCCCCCATAGTAAAAAGCCAATAACCAACCAAGCTAGTACCGATAACAGTGTTTTTGTTAAATAGTGAGGCTCAAAGATTTCCCCAAGAAAAATAAAACCAACACCTAGACCAACAGTCAGTACTAAAAACCCTGACCATAGCAGTTGGAATAAGCAGTTTTCCATAGATTCCAGTGAAGGCATCTGCAGCCAAAGTGGCGCCCGTTGATGTAGGCGATGTAATTGCCACCCTATAAAGAGGGCTTGAATAGCCGCAACTCCCAGCAAACTTAGCCCCAAAAGAGAAAGCAAGACATGTGCAAGAAGTGAAGGGTGATTCCAGGTGAAGAACACCATTTCCTCATAGGGTAATAAGGGAAGCCAAACACAAAACGCCGTCAGTGGGTACCAAATGGTGGCTAAAGGACGAGTAGCATAACGAAACGATAACCCTGCTATCCATAGCGCAATTAACCAACTTAAAAAGCCCGTAACATTCACTAGGTGTAAATCTTGGCCGGGGCCTAAATCAATAAAATGGTGTAAAAGCCAGGCATGTCCAGAAAGAGCACCTACTGTAGAAACAGCTGCTAACCAGGCGATCGAAGAAGTACCTCTGACAAAAAGAACCCAAGAGGCTGTCGCAGACAGGAGATATAAGGCTGTAGTTAGAATGCTTAATTCAATGATCATGTCTTGTGTTATCGTTGTCCGACTGTTGTCCCATATTCGCATGTGATATCCTTTGGCGCAATGACTAAGTTAGGACGGTTCAATGTTCGGTCGATTAACCTCAAGACTACAAAAATCGCTTGAGCAGTTTGCTCGGAAGACGTTTACTGAGCAAAACATGGCTCAGACACTGAAAGAGATCAGAAATGCCCTATTAGAGGCGGATGTAGCTTTTACTGTGGTCGATCCGTTTATTCAGTCGGTGCAAGATGAGGCTAAAGGTCAATCGATTGAGAAGCATTTATCGCCTTCACAAGCGCTGGTTAAAATCGTCAATGATAAATTGACAGCCCTGATGGGGGAGGCCAATGCGCCATTGGCTTTAAATACCCAGCCACCAGCCGTCATTTTGATGGCCGGTTTGCAAGGTTCCGGTAAAACGACCTCTTCAGCGAAGTTAGCAAAGCTGTTAATTGAAGAAGGTAAAAAGGTTTATACCGTCAGTTGTGACGTGTACCGGCCCGCGGCGATGGAACAATTGCATAGTGTTTCAGATCAGGTGGGGGCTACTTATATAGAAGCAGACCCTAAAGACACCCCTGAAAATATTGCTCGCCAAGCGCTTGATAAAGCGCGCCTGGCCCAAGCCGATGTATTGATTGTGGATACGGCTGGTCGGTTGCATATTGATGCAGATATGATGGGCGAAATCAAAGTGCTGCACCAAGCGGTGAAGCCTATTGAGACCCTATTTGTTGTCGATGGTATGACTGGTCAAGATGCGGCACAAACCGCTAAAGCTTTTCATGAGGCCTTACCACTGACAGGTGTTGTGGTCACTAAACTGGATGGAGACGCTCGAGGGGGCGCTATCCTGTCCATTCGTCAGATCACCGGAAAACCAGTTAAATTTATCGGGGTCGGTGAAAAGATGGAAGCGCTTGAACGCTTTCACCCAGAACGAATGGCCTCACGAATCCTTGGCATGGGGGATATGCTGTCTCTGATTGAAGAGATGGAAAAGAAAATTGATCGCACGCAAGCCGAAAAATTAGCCAAGAAAATCGAAAAAGGAAAAGGCTTCGATTTAGAAGACTTTCGAAACCAGCTCATTCAGATGAATAATATGGGTGGCCTGGGTGGTTTGATGGATAAGTTGCCAGGGATGAGTCAAATTCCAGATGCGGTTAAGGCTCAAGCAAATGATGGTGTTACACGAAAGATGTTGGCCATTATTAACAGTATGACTCCCAAAGAGCGTCGTTTTCCGGCGATTATTAAAGGATCGCGAAAAAAACGGATTGCGTTGGGGTCTGGGACCGAGATTCAGGATGTAAACCGCTTGTTAAAGCAGTTTACCCAGATGCAGAAAATGATGAAAAGAATGGCCGGTGGAGGCATGAATAAGATGATGCGACAGATGAAAAACATGCTCCCACCAAACACATTTAGTTAGTTTTCTTATTGGTTGGTTTGAACGGAAGTGGTAAGCCTAGTTTCCAAGAGGCTTGCTTTGTCGTACAATATCGACCTTTGTGGCCAGAAGTGGCCAGATTATCAATGATTATAAAGGGTTTTTAGGTATGGTTGTTATTCGATTGGCCCGGACTGGCTCTAAGAAAAAGCCTTTTTACCACGTGGTAGTGGCGGATTCTCGTTCTCCTCGTGATGGGCGTTTTATTGAGCGATTGGGCTTTTTTAACCCGTACGCGCGTGGCGAAGAGCAAAAGCTTCGTCTTAACCGCGACCGGATTTCCCACTGGGCTGGGGTTGGTGCGCAGCTTTCACAGCGCGTTCAAACGCTTGTTAAAGAGTGGGATAAAGCTCAGGCCGCATAATGTCTGATTGGTTACCATTTGGTGTAATCGGACGGGCGTACGGCATTAAAGGCTGGGTGCATGTTCACTCATCGGCAGTGGATCCATTGGATATCCTCTCCTATAAAGAGTGGCAATTGCGCTGGCCAACTGGCGATACGCAAGTAGTGACGATTGCAGCTGGTCGTGCTCACGGTTCTGATGGGGTTGTGGTGCACTTAAAAGGTTGTGATGATCGGGATGCAGCAAGGCTGTTGACCGGGGCTGAGATTTGGATAGCGCGCGAAGCGTTACCACAGTTAGATGAGGACGATTTTTACTTGTCCGATCTGGTAGGCTTTGAAGTGGTCTACGAGTCCGGCGCTGCTTTAGGCAAAGTAAAGTCGTTCTTCAGCAACAGCGCTCACGATATTGTGGTGCTGACTAAGGCGGATGGGACCGATAAATTAGTTCCTTTCGTGATGGATGATACGGTGTTGTCTATCGATGTAGACAGTCAGAAAATCATCATGGACTGGCCGGAAGATGCCTAGCTGGTTCGGTGTTGTCACGTTATTTCCAGATATGATTGCTCAAGGGCTCTCATATGGAATACCGGCAAGAGCACAAGCAGATGGTTTAGTCACGGTGGCGTGTTTTAATCCACGAGACTTTACTGAAGATGTGCATCGAACAGTAGATGACCGACCCTACGGGGGCGGGCCGGGTATGGTGATGAAGCCTGAACCTTTAGCCGCGGCAATTCGAGCGGCAATTGGGAAGGCGCCGGTTAAGCCAACAGTTGTTTTTATGGCCCCCCATGGGCGCGTTTTAACGCAAAAACAGTTATGTACATGGGCGGAAGCGGAACAACCCACTGCAATGGTAATCATTGCAGGGCGCTACGAAGGCATTGATGAACGAATTATTGATTTGTTTGTTGATGAGTGTATTTCAGTTGGGGACTATGTCCTCAGCGGAGGCGAGATACCAGCATTAACTTTAATTGATGCGGTCACTCGTTTGTTGCCAGGGGCATTGGGTCATCAAGCCTCGGCATTAGAAGATTCGTTTATGAATGGTCAGCTGGACTTTCCGCATTATACCCGACCAGCAACGTTTGAGGGTAAAGCGGTACCAGCGGTGTTAATGAGTGGTCACGGCGCAAATATTGCAAAGTGGCGTGAGGAAGCTGCGCGAGAGCGAACAATGGCGTGGCGTCCAGATTTATTGAAAAATAATGGTGAGGAGTCCAAAGGCGATGAGTAATATCATCTCACAAATAGAAAGTGAACAACTACGAAAAGACATGCCAGACTTTTCGCCTGGTGATACTGTCGTGGTTTGGGTGAAAGTCCGAGAAGGAACACGTGAGCGTTTGCAGGCATTTGAAGGCGTTGTGATCGGTATTCGTAACCGAGGCGTCCACTCTAACTTCGTGGTTCGAAAAATGTCTCATGGTGAAGGGGTTGAGCGTGTTTTCCAAACCCATTCTCCTTTAATTGATCGCGTTGAAGTAAAACGTCACGGTCGTGTTCGTCAAGCGAAGCTTTTCTACTTGCGTGAGCGTCAAGGTCGTTCTGCTCGAATTAAAGAAGATTTGTCCAAAGCGAAAAAAGCGCGTGAAGCTGCTGCCGCTAATAAAGCTGCTGCTGTTGCCGCTGAGAAAGATGAATCAGCTGAATAATCTTCAGCTGATCAACAAGGACGTTGACAATGACAGATCTTATGCGCCTTCGGGCGCTTTCTTGTATGGTGGGACAAAATCCCCTATGGGTACAAGCAGCCGGCGGGAATACTTCTGTTAAAGAGGGGAATACCCTTTGGATAAAAGCCTCCGGCGCCTGTCTTAGCGATGCCTATCACCCCAGTGCCTTCGTCCCTGTCAATCGTGAAGCCTCTCTTGCACAGTCTACTTTAGTGTATCCTGACTCAGGAACGCGTCCTTCTATGGAAACATGGATGCATTTAGCGCTGCCTCAGCAGTGGGTGATACATACCCATCCTGTCAATGTTCTAGCGTGGGCCTGCCGAGAAGATGCCGAGGCGCAAATCAACAAAAAGCTGGCCGACCTAAATGCGACCTTTTTGCCATATCATATGCCAGGCAAACCACTGGCTAGCGCACTTGCTGCCGCTCAGAGAAAAGCGACAACACAAGCGTTCATTCTTGCCAATCATGGTTTAATTGTCGCTGCAGATTCTGAAACAGAAGCGATGGCCATGCATCAACAAATAGAAGATGCGCTAATGGTTGTGCCAACAGTTTTAGGTCAAGCTAATGAAGCGGCTCTTGAGAAAAAACTTAAGAACACTCCCGGTTATCGGCTGCCCAATCATCCATTAATTCATCAACTGGCTTTGTCCCCCCAAGCCACACAATGGGTACAGACACGTGCGCCGTATCCCGATCATGTTGTATTTTGTCACCAACTCGTGCATCTTTATCCAGTAAACAGTGATAAAAAAGTACTGCTTTATCCTCATGAAGGCGTACTAATACCACAGACTAGCCATCATTGCGTCGAGGCAATGTTGCTGATGTTTGCCGAATGGTTTTTACGTCTCGACTTGTCTTGTCCTATTCGTTGGTTAACCAGTGAAGAGAAAAAAGCGTTACTAAACTTAGATGCAGAACGCTATCGACAGCAACAGGTGCAAAATTAAAAAAAGGAGTCACCCTATGCAAATCGTTATTCCCATGTCTGGCCAAGGTCAACGATTTGAACGCGCTGGTTACGATGTACCCAAGCCTCTGATAGAAGTCGATGGCAAGCCGATGATTGCGCATGTTATTGATTTGTTTCCCGGTGAAACGGATTTTATATTCTTATGTCGTGAAAGCCACCTCAGTAACACACAGTGGCAAATGGCACGTATCATTGGGCATTACTGTCCCACCGGTCAAATTGTTTCTATACCAGATGATGTCACTGAAGGCCCTGTGGCTGCAGTACTGGCAGCAAAAGACAGAATCAGTGATAACAGTCCTGTTGTCGTGAATTACTGTGACTTTTCGTGTTATTGGCAATGGGAACGCTTTAAAGCGTGGACGAAACAGACCGATTGCGATGGCGCTATCCCCGCTTACCGAGGGTTTCATCCGCACTCATTAGGTTCAACCTACTACGCTTATTTAAAAACGAATGAGTCCATTGTTACAGACATCCAAGAAAAACAACCTTGGACCGATAGACCGATGGATGAATTTGCTTCCAGCGGTACCTATTATTTTAAAACGGGCGCCTTAATGAAAAGTGCCTGTGAGAAAATGGTGGCAGATGGTCTGAAAACCAACCAAGAATACTATGTATCATTAACCTATAAGCCTCTGTTGGAACAAAAAAAGAAAATTCACGTATACCCACTGCAACATTTTATGCAATGGGGAACCCCTGAAGATTTAGAAAGTTATCAGCAATACTCGGCTGCCTTTAAAGCATTAACAGAGCCGCATAAGCCTGCCCAGCAGGCAGGAACGGTTTGTATTCCAATGGCAGGTTTTGGCTCGCGCTTCAAAGTGGCTGGTTTTCAAACTCCTAAACCATTGTTGCCTGTTTCAGGTAAGCCCATGGTAATTCAAGCGCTAGCCGATCTCCCGAAAGCAAAACGTCAGCGTTTAATTCTCAGAGAAGAAGCTCAAGATATTCAGCATTGGGTGAAATCAGCCGACACCGTTGTTTTAGATGAGCCAACACAAGGTCAAGCTTCAACCGTTTTAGCCGGCCTAAATGGTATTTCTGAAGAGGCACCATTAACGTTAGGGGCATGTGATAATGGTGCCTTGTACGATGGTGAAAAATTTGAGCAGCTGATGAAAAATCCTGCCATAGACGTTATCGTATGGGCCGCAAGGGGGCACGCTAGAGCCAAACAACACCCAACGCAATATGGTTGGATTGATGCTGAAGGTGGCATGATTGACAAAGTTTCTGTCAAAGTCCCTTTGCAAAATCCTTCAAGAGATCCCATTGTTATCGGAACCTTCACGTTTAAACGGGCACTAGATGCACGTCGGGCGATTGATAATATGATTGCCCGGGAAGCAAAAGTGAAAGGGGAGTACTATTTAGATATGGCCGTTAACGATGCCATTGCGCTTGGATTACGATGCGCCTTATTTGAAGTCGACCATTACTTAGGTTGGGGAACCCCGGAAGAGTGGCAAACATTCGAGTACTGGCAGTCTTGTTTTCATTTGTGGCCATCACACCCTTATCGTTTAGAAGACGATCCTCATATCAGCAAAGATACTTTAAAAAATGTCACTCAATTAGTGACTGAGTGGGAAGAGGTGGCTGTTGAGTAAGTCCGTCCATCGATTTTTACTTTCAGGAGGATTAACCGTTTTAGTCGACTTATTCGTCTACCGGCTAATTTTAGTGAATGGCTTGCCAAGCGAGCAGGCCAAAATGCTAGGCTTTTTAGCCGGTACTGCTTTTGCTTATTGGATTAACAAAAACTGGACCTTCGAAGCAAAAGCGCACTCTCATAAAGCGCTGCCACCATTTATAGCCCTGTACACCTTTAGTTTAGTTAGTAATATACTTGTTAATGAAGCGTGTCTCATGTTGTTTGGGCGAGCTGAATTAGCACTTTGGGCAGCTTTCTTAGTTGCCACTGGTGTTAGCGCCACATTAAACTTCCTGGGTATGCAGAAAATGGTCTTTGCACACTAAGGAGAGTGTATGAGAGCCTCGCTGGTTTTACCTTGCTATAACGAAGCTGCCTCATTGGGAAAACTCATTGACCGCTGTGAGCGAGTATTCGATCGAACGTCAATACAGGTGATTTTTGTTGATAATGGATCATCAGATGATACGCCCGCTATTCTTAGTCGCCTAGAGCATCCAAACCTTAAGCATATTCGAGTCCCCGTTAATCAAGGGTATGGCTATGGTATTCTTTGCGGGTTAAAAGCTGCGGATACCCCAATCTTGTCTTGGTCTCATGCGGACTTACAAACCGATCCGAAAGACGTCCTCACGGCCTATCAGATGATGATGGAATCGCCTTCACCTGAAACCACTTTTATAAAAGGCCACCGCTACGGTCGGGCAATGAGTGATACTGCCTTTACTGTTGGGATGTCAGTCTTTGAAAGTATTCTTATGCAGTCGCGTCTTTGGGATATTAATGCGCAACCCGTTATGTTTCATCAACAATTTTTTCACGCTTGGCATCATGCGCCAAAAGACTTTGCATTAGATCTCTATGCGTTCCACCAAGCAAGAACACAGGGGCTCACGGTTAAGCGTTTTCCTGTACACTTCGGCAAACGAGAACATGGCACCTCACACTGGAATGTAGATTGGGCTAGTAAATGGCGTTTCATTCGAAGAACCGTTGAATATAGCTGGGCCCTTAAACGTGCACAGGCGAAAAAGTCGTTAACGCTATGATCCGTTTAGGCCGTAACGCCAACGCCTTATTTCAGTGGGGGTTGGTCGTCAAATTATTAGCCATACTATTACTTATACCTATTATTCAAAAAAATTGGTTTGTTCCCTTTGTTCAACAAAGCCTTTGGCCATTGAGTCTCGATCCCTGGAATCAATTTTTAGCAAAAGGGGGCGACGCAGCAGCTTTCCCCTATGGATGGGTAATGCTGGCCGTTCATGCGCCATTCGTTGCAGTCGGCCAATGTGTTGATTGGCTACTCGGAACCAGTAGTCGATTTTCCCAAATAGGTTTTGGATTGAGCTTGCTTGCAGTCGATATGGCATTACTATGGACTTTGACCAAAATAGTTGACGCTAAACACACCCTAAAACTTTTGTGGGCCTACTGGTGCTCGCCACTGGTTTTCTTTATTACTTATTGGCACGGACAAACGGATCTTGTTCCCGTTACTTTAATGGTCCTAGCACTGCTTTCTCTTAAGGAAAAAAAACTATTCTGGTGTGGTCTATGTCTAGGGTTAAGCCTAAGTGCCAAACTGAGTGCTGCGATTGTCTTACCTTTTATCCTCATCGTTTTAATGCGGAATGCTCGATACTATCCGCACTGGCCGGAATTTGCGAAGGGACTACTTTTGCCGTTAGTGCTTTTACTGGTTCCAACCCTAGCCGCATCTGGTGCCTGGGAAATGATATTTCTGAGCCCGCAAACGAATCATCTATGGGACTTTCGTCTCTTTTTAGATGGAAACCAGACCTTATATATATTACCCATTCTTTATGCCGGGCTGTTGTATGCAGTGTGGGAAATTGGTCGCATGAACTTAACTGTTATCACAGCCTTTCTTGGAATGGCTTTCTTTTTTTTGATTCTGTTTTGTCATGCACCAGTCGGGTGGACCCTGTGGGTCGTGCCTTTTCTAGCCTTGTATCAGTTGCAAGCGGATACTATCAAACAAATACTCATTGCTGTCTTTAGTGGACTGTTTATCCTTGCGTATACCGGTCAAGCCTCAGGGGCAGACTGGATTGGGGGAGCGCTGCCGCCATTAAGTTACAGTTGGCCAGTGATTAATTCATGTTTAGTGGCAACCGGCTTGCTACTGGCCATGAATATGATGCGAAACGCCTTTCGGAATAACCGCTTTAATCAGTTAACACGCGCCCCCATCAGTATCGGTATCGCTGGTGACAGCTGCACTGGAAAAGACACCCTTTCTCTAGCATTGACCGGTTTGTTTGGTGAGCATCGTGTTGCGGCACTATCTGGAGATGATTACCACCGCTTTGAAAGACATCATGGGCTATGGCAAGTGATGACCCACTTAAATCCCAAAGCAAATTATTTGCATGAGTTTGCTAAAGATGCGACCGCTTTGCTGACAGGGCAAACAGTCTCCTGCCGTCAATACGATCACCATACAGGCCGTTTTCATCCAAGCCGTCCACTCTCAAGCGCCGATGTCCTCCTGTTTAGTGGGCTGCATACATTACTAGACGAGCCCGTTCGAAATGCCTTAACCGTCAAAGTGTTCTTATCCATGGATGAATCATTAAGACGACATCTAAAAATCAAACGAGATGTAGATCATCGCGGCCATAGCCCAGATAAAGTGCTTAAAAACATTGAGGCAAGAACCGAAGACTATCACCGATATATTGCCCCCCAGGCGGCCTTCGCAGATGTTCACTTTCATCTAAGCGCGCTGCATGCACAAACGCACCCTAAGAACTTTTTACTCTGCGCGACTTTTCAAACACGCTTTGACGTCGATGCTTTAGCTAGAGCCCTAATGGTCTGTGTGGGCGTGCCTTGTCAGATTGAAGAAAGCCCAAAAGGGCAACAAATACGGGTCACCATGTCAGATGTGCCCAGTCATAGTATTGAACAATTGTCGCAAAGACTCACCCCACAACTAGAAGCGCTATTGGCGACACAACCTCAGTGGGAGTCAAATTTGATCGGATTGATGCAAGTTATAATCCTGATGATACTCGATGCTAAAGCCCGAGGAGGGCAACGTCTTGAAACTTAAAAGTCTCAACCCAACGATCGGCTTGAAAATGCCTAAAGCGGTGGTGTTTGATCTTGATAACACTTTGTACCCATATGAAAAGGCACATCAGACAGCTATTGCGGCGGTTTGTGATACCTGTTGTCATCAAGTAGGCTTAAGCAAAGCTGCTTTTTGGGATTATCTGCAAGCCGCTAAAGATCAGATAAAGTGCCAGCTTGGCACACAAGCCAGTAGCCACTCACGCTTGTTATATTTCCAACGACTGTTAGAACTGGTTGGCCTTAAATCACAACCAGAAATGGCGCTTCAGTTAGAAGGGCTCTACTGGCAAGTCTATATTCAACATATGACACTATTTGATGGCGTTGAACTCTTTTTGCAACAAATGAGACATCGCAACATCCCACTGGCCTGTGTGACCGATCTAACGGCTCAAATACAAATGCGCAAGCTTATGGCGCTCGAATGCGACCGTGCGTTTGATTGGCTGGTGACCAGTGAAGAAGCAGGCAGTGATAAAAAAGATTTAAAACCATTTTATTGTTTGGGAGAAAAGTTGAGACTCTCGACCAGTGACACACTATGGATGATCGGAGATAGTCCTGTCGATGCTCTAATCAAATCCGTTTTCCCCCAAGCACAGGTCTTTGCTTGCACCATAAGTGCTCCCATATTTAAAGGGGCTGACTTTGCATTTGATGACTACCATGTCTTACAAGCGCTCATGAGTGAACAATCAAGTTCAATAACGGTTTAATGGAGTAAACTTAAATGAAAAGGATGGTGGCCGCCTTAGGAGTGTTTTTAGCAACAACTGTTTGGGCAGATGAAATAGTGATACGGCAAAAGCTAAATGAGTACCTTCCTGAACTCCATGTTCGCGCCATACGTGAAACCCCTATCGAAGGGTTGTGGCAAATAGACACGGGGCCCTCGGTGGCTTATACCTCAGCGGATGGTGAGTACCTATTTCAAGGTGAAATAGTTGCGTTATCCTCTACTAGGAATATTACGAAAGAAGCAAAACGTCAACTGCGTATTGACATGCTGGCAAGCATTCCTGAGTCAGAAAAAATCTTATTTAAAGCAGATCCTGAAAAGCATATAGTCACGGTCTTTACGGACTTAGACTGTGGCTACTGTCGAAAATTCCATAGTGAAATAGATGAGCTGAATGAAAAAGGTATATCCGTTCACTACCTAGCATTTCCCAGAGCAGCCGTTGGTAGTGACTCATATGAAAAAGCGGTGTCTGTTTGGTGTGCATCAGATCCTAAAAAAGCCCTTACCTATGCTAAAAAAGGGGCCATCATTACCAAGCTACAATGCCCAAGTCCCGTTAAGCGTCATACAGAACTAGGGGTAAATCTAGGCGTTAGTGGAACCCCCAGTATATTCCTAGAAGATGGCAGATTAATTTATGGGTACGTTAGCCCAGATCGACTCGAGTATCTTATTAATCTTCAGTAGTCATGATAGGTCAACAGGTTTCTATTTTCGTAGTGGCTTAGGTGCCCTAGGTGGTTGAGATCCTGGCTGTGAAGGAGACCCCTCTGGTGTTCCAGCAGTAGGTTTACGTGCATTGCGGCTAGGGACGTATGGAGGAGCGCCTGAATCTGTTATGGGGCGCGCGTTCCGTGCTTTATGCGCACCAGTACCATGTATCATAGTCGGTGTAATGGAATTGGATTCTAGGTCTTGTAGCACTGCTTGACGTGCTTGTGTTAATTGTGTCAGTAAAGCACCTGCATCGATGCCAGATAATTGTTTGGCCTGGTGCTTAACTACCAATTCAAGGCTTTTTTTGTCAATCTCAGGATAAGGCTTTCCTTGACCCGCTACGGCATGACAAAGGGTCATTTGTGTTACATAATCTTGTAATGCTTGAGAAAGGTTAGATTCTTCTCTAATTGGCATTTTGGCAAAATGCGCCAAGCTAATTTTACTATTGGTTGGCGTACTTTCGTTGAGTACCTGTGAACGATATACCGCTATCGCGTAGTCACCGATATCTGTCCCCTTGAAAGCCGCAGGGTTTTCTAAAAGCTGTATGCTAAATATGTTTTCTGCCAACTTATTTAGATTATTCTTTGTTAACGCCACTAATGATGGATCATTAATCCCTTGAGAAATAACGCGAGTGCTCTCGATTAAGGCCGCTTTAAAGTGACCTGAAGTATCTAAGATCCATTCTTCAAACACGGGGAGTTCCTGAGCAGGATTGGCTTCCTTAAACTCGGTCGCGTATTTATCATAGACTTTGCGTAAGTTTTTCGGATCGAATGCGGGCTGCATTCCTGATGCCATAGAGCCCGCGGCTAAACGTGCAAAGGCCTTAGTAAAGTCTTCCGGGTGAACGGAACTTGGAATACTATTAATCCGAATCACGACCTTAGGGTTTTTAATGCCCATCTGTTTGGCATGTCGAGCCGCAACACTAGCGTGAGATATAGAGATAGCCTGCCATAGAGATCCATCATCAAAATCAACCGCAAGTTTACGAATACTCTCTGCCGTTAAACTGGTTTGAGAGTGATCGCCAACTTGTTCTACAGCAAACTTATTCCGGGTCGCAAAAGCCTTTTTATACTCAGCATTGTCTTTATGTTCAGGCTCTAAACAACCTTTAATCGAGGTATGATGCTGGTCAGACATTCCGAAAATGTATTTACCATCTTTAGATTCTTCGTGTTTGTAGTATTCAAAATCAGCATTCTCACCGCCTTCAGCGCGAACAGCACTCGAGAACTGACGGGCACTTTCTAAGAAACGTTTAATAGCATCTAAGTCATGTTTGTCTGCATCATCAAAGGTTTCGGGATCTTCGTTAACATTTAAGTCTCCCTCATGAGGATTTGTGCCGGTTTCAACCCCTGTACTTCTTTTACGTGGTGGGAGGGGTGGACTATCGTGCCGACGAGCTACTAATGGGGCAGGATATGATAAGCTTTCAGGAACTGACCAGTTTTGCACTTCTTCTATAAAGCCCTTACTTTCAGGGGTGTCAATCTGAGCTAAGTGAGCAAGAGTTCTCTTATGAATATTACCAGCTGTAGCTCGATGATTGTTGGCATCATCGATACGAATTTTCGCCTTGTCGAGGAGATCAGCCCCATCTTGGAGATATCCTTCTTTATGAATTATTCTTGCTTGTTGTTCAAGAGAGGCAGCTTCGTCACGAGCCCGTTCATATTCTTGAATGGCAGCGTTAAACCGCTCTAACTGCTTAGCATAAAAACCGGCCAAATCATCTGGATTGGATATTGTGTATCTACCTAGAGGTGGAGTAACAGTTCCTGTATGTGCTGTTCGATGTGCTGGATTGGGTACCCTGCGAGTGAGTTCTTCAAAGCTTTTAGGTTTTAATTGATCTATTGGTGGCCATCTATTAACTTGAGCTAACAATCTCGATGCTTCAGGATGATCGGTTTTCGCTTTAAAAAAGTGAATGGCATTTGCTTTGTTTTGTGTGGCTAGGTTAGGGTATTCATTAATCATGTTGAGCAGAGCTAGATATTCAGCATACTGCGCCTCAGCAATGTCAACTTTACCACTGTTGTGTGCCACTAGGATTTGATCTTCAATAGAGGCTAATTCACTCACTACAGCAGTTTGGAAAGCTTGTTTAATTGATTTATCTCGCTCCAAAAAATCTTGATAGGGACCATCTAAATCCTCTAGGCGAGGATGCAACGCAGAAGGGTCTGGGCGCCATTTAATAGCAAGGGGAGACGCTGTAGTCTCTGAGGCAGGCGTTCTGTTATGACGCAGGGCTGGAGGCTCTGGCTCATTGAGCGCAGCTAAAACATTTAGATCTATATACGTGCCTCTAGGCTCAAGTGGCATTTTAGGTGGCAGTTTCCACTCGTGTACAGCGTTTAGGTATCCTTTACCCGCATCGCCTTCATTAGTGAATGCTGCCAGCGCTTTAGCTTTAATTGCAGCGGCATTGTTTAAGTGTTCATTGACGGCAACAACAGCTTTTTCATAGTCATCCCATGCTGCAGAGCATCTGTCAGCGGGGCCACTCAAAACAAGTTCTTTGTGTTTGGCCAGTAAATCAGCAGCGTGCTCAGCAGCTGTTCTGTTTTGGTTAACAGCATCATCAAATGCCTTTTTTAAACCTGCAAATAAACTGCTCAGGTCATGAGCAGGGTCAGAAAAAGGTGCACCTAAAGCAAGTAATCCTGTTTGTGGCGCAGAAACGGGGTTATTTTGAAGCCGTCTAGATTGAAGTAATTTAGGGATTTTCCAGTCTTTAACTCTATCCACATACACGTTGGCGCTAGCAGCTATTTCAGGTATAGATACATACTCTAAAAACTCTATATATGCAGTATGTTTTGTAGCTGTGGCTTGTAAAATTGCCTCGTTAGCATTATTTAGAGCGGTTGTGTAAAAAAGATGTGCTTTTTCAGCCTCTCGAGGTTTTCCATTGTTGTTTAGATTATTTGCTCTATCAAAATATTGTTGAGCAGTCTGTGATTCTGCTTCATAAGTAGCGATAGTTTTTTCAAATGCCTTTTGATATTTTTCGTATATTGCTTGCAGGTCCGGATGTATTGAGCCTGGATTTTGCTCTGCTCGAGCGGGTGTTGCTTCCACAGATACTACAGATGCTTCATCAAGAGCATTAGCAGTTGGTGTAGGGGCGTGTTCACTGACATGAGGAGCAGCGGGTTCGATTGCTAACGTATCTGAATGAGGCAAAGCGGGTCTTTCATTTCCAAGATC
>PANA01000002.1 GCA_002708265.1 Legionellales bacterium
GCGAAAAAGATTCAGGAAACCTCCACACGTCAAAAGTCTTCTGAAAGCTCAGAAGCTGAAAAGGATGAAGGCGGAAAATCTTCCGGTGGCTTTGGCTTGGGCAGCATGAAAGGCATGGCTGATAAAGTGGCCAACCGCGCCAAAGAAGCGGCTGATGAAGCGGGTAAAGCTGCAAAAAAAATTCAGGAGTCTCGACAGTCTAAAGATCATTCTCATCAGAATGAAGTCAACGATAATGAAGAGGATCATAATCAGAAAAGTGATGTGAAATCTGAACCCAAAACAGCATCTAACCGATTTGGTTTAGGTTCAATCAAAAGTCTATCTGGAGTGATGAGTAAAAAGAAAAAAAATAAGGACATCGATAAGGACGCCCCTTCGGATCAAAATAAATAGAAAATTAAAAAGTCTTGACTTTGAACTTGTCAATATTCTACTATGGCAGTTCATTCCTGTGGGGGGCATTCCCATGCTAATACACACTTCAATTAAAACAACTAGGCGAGCTTCTTAGCAAGACCTAGCTTCTGTCTAAACATAATCTTTTGTGCTCAAACGCATAACAGGTATCTTTGTGCTATAACTTTTATATTCCTTTAGAGGAAATCTATTATATGACTACCTATACTGGGAGCGAACGCTCCGGTTACGTTATTGTAGCAGCAGCTTTTGTTGCTATTGTAGCGGCGGCTTTAGAAACCGATATTTTTGTACCCTGCATGCCTGCAATGCAAGATTATTTTCAAACTACACCAGCAAAAATACAAATGCTGGTAAGTATTAATTTCTTAGGCCTTTGTATTTCGGGGCTGGCATTTGGGCTTTTGTCTGATACATTTGGCAGGCGCGCATTACTATTAACTGGTCTTAGCATTTTCTGCTTGGGTGGGATTGGTTGTGTATTTGCTACTGATATTGATTGGTTTCTGTTCTGGCGATTTGTACAAGGCCTAGGGGCAAGCGCATGTTTTGTTTTACCTTCTGCCATTATCTATGATGTATTCACCAAAGAGAAAAGTGTACAGTTGTTAGGTTACTACAGTAGTGCGATAACGATCGTGATCGCTGGAGCACCTTTAGTGGGGTCAGCGCTTTATCTGAATTTTGGATGGAAGGCTAATTTTTACTTTATGATGGGAGTATCAGCCTTGGCATGGATGGTTTGTTACTTCCTAGTAAAAGAAACATTACCTGCTCAGCATCGTAAACCTTTGAATATAGAGCACGTTGCAAGTGGCTTTAAGTTGGTGCTTACGGATGGGCGGAGCTTAAGCTACATAGCGATAATTGCCAGTACGTTCTCAGCGTATTTCATTTTTATGGCAAACCTGTCTCTTATATTTATTGATTATTTAGGTGTTCCTGATAAGTCGTTTCCATTTTTTCAGGGAAGTGTCTTGTTGGGATTCACGTTTAGTAGTTTGTTTAATGGTAAAATGTCAGATTGGATGGGTGTCGCTAAAATGAGGCATTGGGGAATGATTGCCTCTGTTATCGGAGCGCTGTCACTTCTTATTGTTGGTCTACTTAGCCCTGAAAATGTTTATCTAATAATAGCATCCATGGTGTTTTTTAGTGTTGGTCTTGGGATGTATATCAATATTGTGTTTGCAGATGTGATGAGCCTTTACCCAAACATTAAAGGAATAACATCTTCCCTAGTGTCATCTATTCGGTTGGGAATCACTGCATTTTCAATCGGGGTAGCGGGGTTGGTTTTTAATGGCTCAATTCAGCCGGTAGCTGTTCTGATTTGTATAACAACCTTTATAGGGGCTGCTTTTTATCTACGGGTCCGTCACTATGAAAGGCTGTACGCAGATCAAGTCTGACACACAACGAGACTGTATATATATGCAGTCTCGTTTCTTTAAGTGCCGATGGTTGTTCTTTACTGAAGAATTTTTGATATAGTTGATAAAAACAATGGAAGAGTCAGCATGTCAAACAATCAATTATTGCTTCTACTAGGCGCTGGTATTTTTGGTTGGGGTCTTTGGGAGTTCCTAAACAAGAAAGCTTACGTGAGAGTTGATTGGGGTTGGGAATACCGACTCATCAACAAGGAAGATCAACCCTTTAGGTACTGGTCTAGCTGCATTGGAAAGTCATTCGTTGGGCTTTTCATGGTAGTAGTAGCGATTTACCGATATGTGAAAGGGGAAACCTAAGGTTCCCCTTCATCTGAATGAGAGCCTAAGGGCCAGCCACCTAAATCCTTCCAGCGATTCACAATAGCGCAAAACAGCTCTGCGGTTACCATAGCGTCATATTTAGCACTGTGTGCTTCCTTATTATCATAAGGGATTCCAGCAGCTTCGAGGGCTCTAGGCAATGTTGTTTGACCATATGCCAAAGCAGATAAGGTCGCGGTATCAAAGACGGTAAAGCCATGAAATGGATTGCGTTTGATTTTCGTTCTATGTATAGCAGCATTAACGAAGTTTAAATCAAAACAGGCATTTTGACCGACTAAGACTGCTCTCGGACAGTTTGCTTCATTTTTTTCTGTTCTGATAAATTTGAAGAGATCATTAAGCGCACTTTGTTCATCAACCGCTAGCCTTAACGGATGAAAGGGGCGTATGCCGGTGAAGGCGAGGGCATTTTCATCGAGGTTAGCACCCTCAAATGGTTTGATATGAAAATGACAGCTTTTATCAGGGGTGCAAATGCCATTTTCGTCCATTTTAACAGTCACCGCTGCCAACTCTAAGAGCGCATCAGTTTCATGATTAAAACCAGCGGTCTCAACATCCACAATGACGGGAAAAAAACCTCTGAAGCGCTTAGAGAGGCGATTATGGTTAACTTCGTTTTCAGACATCACAAATCCGCCAACTTAATTGTTTGCCCGCAAAAAATGGAACAATCTCATCATCTCCAAAGGGTAGCTTTGAGGGAACTGACCAAGATTCTTTAGTTAGTGTTATGCTTTCATCAGAGAGGGGCAGATTATAAAAATGTGCACCATAGCGACTAACAAACGGCTCAAAATGACTTAAGGACTGGTGTTGTTCGAAAAACTCAGCTAGTAGGCAAAGCATAACTGGTGCAGTATAAATGCCAGCACAGCCACAAGCGTTATACTTTTTATGTTGGCCATGGGGGGCACTATCAGACCCAAAGAAAAATTTAGGATGACTCTCTAAAACAATATTTTGAAGTCGTTTTTGATGGGCTTGACGCTTCAAGATCGGCAAACAATAGTAATCAGGTTTGATCCCGCCACTGAGCAAATCATTTCGGTTTAAGATCAAATGGTGAGCCGTGATTGTGGCGGCAATATTATCTGAAGACTCTAATACAAAATCGACCGCATCTTGAGTTGTAATATGCTCTAAGACAATTTTTAAATTAGGATGCCTATCGGTAATCGGTTTTAGGTGCCGTTCAATAAATACTTTCTCGCGATCGAAGATGTCGACATCATTATCTGTAACTTCACCATGAATACAGAGGATAAGACCAGCTTCTGTCATTGCTTCAAATACTTTGTCCAGCTTGGTAACATCCGTTACCCCTGAATCAGAATTAGTTGTTGCCCCAGCAGGGTATAACTTACAGGCAACGACAAACGGACTATCGCCAGCGGCCTTAATTTCATCCACTGTCGTATTGTCTGTTAAATACAATGTCATTAAGGGGGAAAAGGAGGTCTTATTTTTGTGCGCTAGAATACGATCGCGGTAAGCTTGAGCCTCTGAAACTGTGGTGACCGGTGGCACAAGGTTCGGCATAATAATTGCACGATGAATGTGTGACGCAACATCGGTAACAGTCCGTTTGAGAGCCTCAGCATCACGCAAATGAAGATGCCAGTCATCTGGCTTTAAGATTTGTATTTTATTCATAGACGCAGTATACCCCCAGAATATCAGGTAGTTAAAGGTGCCATCTGAGGCAGCTGATTTAAAAAACTTAGATACTCTTTTTCATCCATATCTTTTTGTTGTTGTAGACAATAGCCAACATACTCACAGAGTACCTGCATCATTAGATGCTGAACATCATGTGGATCTTGCTCTTGACACATATCTTGATAAACCTTTGCTATTCCATTGGGACGGTTAGTCGAGATTTGTTCTAACAATGCGATATGCAAACTAATGTGTAAATAAGGGTTATCCGTATCTGTTTCACTAAGTGTAATAATGCTCTCAAAGTATGAGTGATACTCTGGGTGGGCATTAAGTACAGAACAAATTTGTTGCTCAAGAGGGTTTAAGTCATCTCCATTTCGATGCTTATGCCACGCTTGAGATAGCATGTGTCTTGTTTCTTCAATATTGGTTGGTACAAACAAAGTTTATTTACCCCTTATCAGGATACTCACATAAATGTTCAACAATACATTCAGAACATTTAGGCTTGCGAGCTGTACAGATATAACGCCCATGTAACAATAGCCAGTGATGAGCGTTTTGTTTAAAAGTTTCTGGCACTTTCTTTTCTAACATTTGTTCAACAGCCAGAGGGTTTTTACCAGGTGCTAACCCCAATCTATTAGATACTCGGAATATATGAGTATCCACAGCAATGGTTGGCTGGTTAAACGCCACGTTTAGAACAACATTTGCCGTTTTTCTACCTACACCGGGCAATGATTCAAGTGCCTCGCGTGAGGCTGGAACTTCACCCTGGTGTTCTTCAATTATTTGAGCACAAAGACGAATGACATTTTTAGCTTTGTTGTTAAATAAGCCGATTGTCTTTATATGCTCTATTAGCGAGGATTCCCCCAGCGCTAAAATAGCACGTGGGGTGTTTGCAACCGCAAATAGCTTTTCCGTTGCTTTGTTAACACTCACATCTGTTGCTTGGGCGGATAATAAAACAGCAACCAACAGCTCAAAAGGGGTAGACCAGTTCAACTCTGATTGAGGATCTGGATCGTTTGATGACAGAATTTCAAACAGCGTTTGTATTTTCTTCGGTGCCATTGAGTTGTCTTTTCTTTGCTTTTGCGCGCGCTACAGAGGCTGCAATATTTCGTTTAATAGAAAGGTGTTTTTTTCGTTCCGCTTTCTCGGCATTTTCCTTTTCTAATCGACGTTGGCGCTTTATATGTAGCGCCTGTGAGTGCAGGGCTTTAATTTCCATTAAAGGATTTTTGACGCGTTCTTGTCGATGATGGTTTGGATGCGGAATCATTTCAATACAATCAACAGGACATGCTGGAGCACATAAATCACAGCCTGTGCAATCATCCGTTAATACAACATGTAATCGTTTCGGGGCACCAATAATTGCATCTGTCGGGCATACTCGCAAACACATAGCGCACCCAATACACTGATCTGCAATAACATGGGCTGCCTTTAGCGGCTGAGCGGCGACCGCTAAGCGCTCAGCAGAAAGTGGCACTTCAGGCCGATCTAACAAGCTAGCGAGAGCCTGCATTGTTGGGGTACCACCGGGGGCACACTGATTTACTTGCGCCTCGCCATTCGCTAAGGCTTGAGCATAAGGGTTACAAGCGGCGTAGTCACAACGTCCACATTGAGTTTGTGGAAGTAGGGCCTCTATTTGCTCAACCAAATCCATAAAATTATCTTACCCGCATACCAGGCTCAGCACCTTCATGTGGCTCAAGGATATACAGACCATTCTTATCAGTCCCAGCAGCTGCTAAAACCATACCTTCAGACATCCCAAAACGCATTTTTCTCGGTGCTAGGTTCGCCACCATTACGGTATGCTTGCCAACTAATGTCTCAGGTTTATATGCGCTCTTAATGCCCGCAAATACTTGGCGAATCTCACCGCCAATATCTAGTTTCAAACATAAAAGCTTGTCGGCACCCTCAACTGCAGATGCCTCTACAATCTTGGCGACCCTCAAGTCCACTTTTAAGAAAGTGTCATAGTCAATTGTTTCCGCTATTGGCTCATCAGCCAAGTGTCCAGTTTTGGGGGTATCATCTGATTTATTGTCCTGGGATTCCAATTTGACTTCATCCATCATTGACTCCAGTTGTGCACTTTCTATTCTTGGTAGTAAAGGTTTAAATGAATTAATAGTAGTTGACCTCAATCCTTCTTCTAATTGAGCCCAAGTGAAGGTTTCGCCAAATAAAGCCTCAGCTTTTTCAGTTAAGCCTGGGACAACTGGCTTCAAATAAGTCATTAATATGCGAAATAACTGTAGTCCTAAAGAACATACACGATGAACTTCTTCGTGTTGCTCAGGATCTTTTAAAGCTAACCATGGCTTATTCGCATCAATAAAACGGTTTGCATCATCAGCTAGCGCCATTATCTCGCGGATGGCTTTTGCAAAATTGCGAGATTCAAAATCTGACGCAATAGTTTCTCGTGCATTAATAAACTGTTGGTATAAGGTCTCTTCACTTGGATCAAGCAAGCGATTATCAAATTGTTTTTTCAAAAACCCTGCGCAGCGACTAGCAATATTTACTAATTTACCAACAAGATCAGAATTTACCTTTGCTTTAAAGTCCTCAATATCCAAATCGATATCATCTACCGTATCAGTTAATTTAGAAGCAAAGTAGTGGCGCAAATAATCAGGATCTTTCACATGATGAAGATAAGCATCAGCGGTAATAAAGGTGCCACGAGATTTAGACATCTTATGACCATTAATGGTCAAAAAGCCATGAGCCCAAACAGCTGTTGGTAATCTATAATCCGCCCCTTTTAACATAGCAGGCCAAAACAGAGTATGAAAATATACTATATCTTTACCAATGAAATGATATAGCTCAACGTCAGAGTCATGATTCCATACGGCCTTAAAATAGTCATTATGATCATGAGCATTCGCCCAATTAACCATTGAAGCCATATAGCCAATGGGTGCGTCTAACCAAACGTAAAAGAATTTATTCTCTTCTTCTGGTATTTCAAACCCAAAATATGGGCCATCTCTCGAAATGTCCCAAGGGTGAAGGGGTTGTGACAACCACTCGTTTAATTTGTTAATTGTTGCTGTCTGGCATTGACTAGTTTCCAACCAATTTTGAAGGTCAGTTTGGTAGCGAGCAATTTCAAAAAACAAATGATCTGAGGATTTCAGAACCGGCGTAGTTCCCGAAACGGACGATTTAACATCTTTTAAGTCTGTTGGGTGGTAACTAGCACCACAAACTTCGCAATTGTCACCATATTGATCTTGGGCACCACATTTAGGACACGTGCCCTTAACAAATCG
The DNA here is from genome assembly GCA_002708265.1 of Legionellales bacterium. GTDB lineage: Bacteria > Pseudomonadota > Gammaproteobacteria > Berkiellales > Berkiellaceae. Next base: position 7,178 of record PANA01000002.1, read on the forward strand.
ATCTGGCAAGAACATTTGTTTTTCCGTATCGTAGAACTGCTCAACGCTTTTTCGTGAAATATCTCCGTTAGACTTTAGCTTAGTATAAATATCTTCAGCTAGTGTCCTATTTTCGGAGGAGTGCGTGGTGTGATAGTTCGTAAAGTCCACATTAAACGCACTGTAAATACGAACTCTTTGTTCGTGCGCTTGAGCAACCAAGGCTTCTGGCGTAATCCCTTTTTTCTGAGCTTGAAGCATAATAGGGGTGCCGTGAGCATCTGAGCCGCAAAAAAATGAGCAGTTGTTGCCACGGTGGCGCTGGAAACGGACCCATATATCACTTTGGATCGCTTCAACAAGATGGCCAAGGTGTAAGTCACCGTTGGCATATGGAAGCGCCATCGTGACACAGATTTGTCTTTGAATGTTGTCTGACATATTTTCTAATTTGGTGTGTGTAACAGTTAGTGCGTTACTATAACGCATTTTCTAGCCTAGAGCATACAAAGGAAGGTAGAATAGGCGCAATTTAGTATAGGTATTACGATATGGTAGCAAAAAATCCTGATTTAGAGAGAGTACACGCCTTCAGAGAGACTTTTTCTGGTCACTCCCTGGCGGAGATGGGCGCTCAAGCCCAGGATTTAGGCAGTGAGATACAGATAACAACGCCTTTTCCTGTCACGGTTTTAGAGGACAATGCTGCTTTTCAAGCGCTAAAAAATGAGCTATCGACCCCCGTCAAACTGGTATCAAAAGTCCCAAGGTTTGCTATCAAAGCCGGAATTCAGTCACACCCGAAAGCTAAGAATGTAATATGTGTGGCTTCAGGTAAAGGCGGCGTTGGAAAATCAACAGTCGCAGTAAACTTGGCTCGTGCTCTTAAATCTCTGGGCGCAAAAGTGGGATTATTGGATGCTGATATCTATGGTCCAAGCGTCCCTAAAATGGTTGGCCATTCTGATCAAAAAGCTCAAGTTGAACAGAAGCATTTAATTCCAATTATGTGTGATGAAATCCCGACCATTTCTATTGGTTATCTTATTGATGAGGAAACGCCAATGGTCTGGCGTGGTCCTATGATCAGTAGTGCACTCTCTCAACTGTTGAACGAAACGGCTTGGCCGGAACTTGATTATTTGTTGGTGGACTGTCCTCCTGGAACTGGTGATATTCAATTGACGTTGGGTCAAAAAATGCCAATTACAGGAGCTGTTATTGTTACTACACCACAACAGGTTGCTAATATTGATGCTTTAAAAGCGCTCAAAATGTTCGAAAAAGTTGAAGTCCCAGTTTTGGGGGTTGTAGAAAATATGTCATATTTTCACTGTCAGTCTTGTGATGCCAAGAACCCTTTATTAGGTGTAGGAGGAGGACGAGCCTTAGCAGAAAAAGGCAAGACATCGTTTTTAGGTTCATTAGCTTTTAATCATCAGATCGCGCAGAATATGGATCAGGGACGCTCCGCTCTAGACATTGAGCCAGAGTATGCGGAAATTGCTAAACGTTTGGCTGAGTCCTTGTCTATCAGGCCCCGAGATTATAGTTTGGGTATTAAGAAACAAATCATCAGTTAAGGAATTTGAGCATGAGCATTAAATCGGATAAATGGATCCAACGAATGGCTGAGCAAGGGATGATTGAACCTTATGAGCCTGGCCAGGTCAGAAAAAATGAAAAGAATGAACGCATTGTCTCTTATGGCACCTCTAGCTATGGATATGATGTCCGATGTGCTAATGAATTTAAAATATTTACCAACGTTCATTCTGGAATTGTCGACCCTAAGAATTTTGATGAAGGCAGTTTTGTAAATGTTAATAGTGATGTTTGTGTTATTCCACCTAACAGTTTTGTTCTAGCTCGTACTGTTGAATACTTTCGTATTCCTCGAAGTGTCCTAACGGTATGTTTAGGTAAGAGCACATATGCAAGATGTGGAATTATTGTAAATGTCACGCCATTAGAACCTGAGTGGGAAGGGCATGTGACGTTAGAATTCTCAAATACTACGCCGTTGCCAGCCAAGATCTATGCAAATGAAGGCGTAGCACAAATGCTGTTCTTTGAATCTGATGAGGTTTGTACGACTTCCTATAAAGACCGACAGGGTAAATACCAAGGCCAACTTGGCGTTACCCTGCCAATTACCTAAGTATTAAATTTATGAAGGCTCGCTGGTTGGAAGCGGTTCGTAGCCGACAATTTCGCCACCACCGACGAGCTTTCCTTTTCGGTACTGAGACATTTTTATTAATAGGTAATCATACTCCGGAGAAACCCAGAACATGGTTTGACGGTTTCTTCTGGGGTGTTTGTGTTCAAGTTTGAGCGTTTTGATCTTACCCAGCTCAGTCTCTAGAACTTCTTCCCCAGCAACTGTAAATTTATAAGTGCGGTATTTGTGATCTTTCACTATGTGGTAAGTGAAGTTATCTTTACCTTCAATTAAATCTTGTCGCATTGCTAATGTTTGAGTAAGTTCATCAAACATGCTAGGAAGCAATTCGGTCTCCCAAGGATGGTCTTTATCATGGTTGAAAACCTTCTTATTTTCATAATCAAAAGTTAATAACCCTTTTTTCTTTTTCAGCCCTTCCTGTTTATTGTACTCATATTCTAATGGGACAACTTGTGCCCCTTTGATTGTAAAGGTGGAAGATTCATAATAGTCGTAGGGTAAGAATCCAAGATGAGGTTCAGTTTCTGAAGCAAGTCGCCACTTGTTGTCTTCAAGCGCTTCAAATCGGTGAACAGACTCACCAACATCCATTCCTCGCCAGACAACACTGTATCGTGCTTCGTAGGGAGTGATTTCAAATTGTTCCTTGGCAATCGTAGACTGTGAAAGCAAAGTCGCCGCAACACCCAGCAGGGTAAGGGCTTTAATCTTCTGAATCATCACGAATATCCTTATCTGTGTCATTATAATCATTGTCAAACAGTAACGGCTTCCCATCAAGCACTGCTTTTTCTTTATCCATTTTTAAACGATCTTCACAAAACCATTTAACGGCACGTGCGTAAAGAATATGCTCTTTTTCAAGAACTCTTGCTGACAATTCATCAACAGTATCATTAGGTAAGACTGAAACTTTCGACTGAAGAATTTTGGGGCCAGCATCTAGCGCATCGATGACAAAGTGAACAGTGGCTCCATGCTCTTTGTCTCTATTCGTCAGAACCTGTTCGTGAGTATGCAGGCCTGGGTACTTAGGAAGCAATGAAGGGTGTATGTTTAAAATACGCCCTGCATACTCCCTGACAAAGACTTGAGATAAGATTCGCATATAGCCAGCAAGGCACACTAAGTCGCACTGGAAGGGCGCCAGGGCCTCAATCAGAGCTGTTTCATAGGTAGGGCGATCTGCAAACTGTTTGGGCTCAAGAATAACACTTGGAATCCCATGAGCTCTTGCTATATTTAAGCCACCAGCAGCTGGCTTGTTGCTATGAACAACCACAATTTGCGCTACCCCTTTTAGCTCACTGTTGATAGTGGCTTCGAGTAGTGCCTCAAAATTAGACCCACGACCAGACAGGAAAACCGCAAGGCGCTTCATGCTTATCCCTCAAATTCAACGATTGGCTTGCCGTCATGGTTCGTAACATAACCAATGCACCAAGCTGTTTCACCTTCAGCCTTGAGAAGCTTTAGGGCTTCATCGACATCATTATCAGCAACACAAACCACCATTCCAACGCCACAGTTGAATGTACGTAGCAGCTCATGAATCGCTACGTTGCCCTTTTCTTGCAACCAGGTAAATACTCGAGGAATTTCCCACGTGTTAGGATTGATTTTTGCTTTTGTGCCATTGGGCATAACTCTAGGAATATTCTCCAATAATCCGCCGCCTGTAATATGAGCCGCCCCTAGAAGAATGCCCGCACGGTGTAAGGATAGAACAGCATCTACGTATATTCGGGTCGGTTCAAGCAAGATAGATTCTAGAGTCTTACCATCAAGCTCGGTTTGCAAATCAAGATGACATTTGTCAATCAGGTGCCGAATAAGAGAGTAACCGTTTGAATGTGGTCCAGAAGATGCAAGAGCAATAAGGACATCACCCGGCTGAATACGTTGACCATCTACGATTCGACTCTTCTCTACAACGCCAACAGAAAAGCCTGCGACGTCGTAATCGCCCGTGGCGTAGAAGCCCGGCATCTCAGCAGTTTCTCCACCAATAAGTGAACATCCGGCTAGCTCGCACCCTTTTTGAATACCTTTAATGACCTGACTGGCTTTATTGACATCTAGTTTGTCACAAGCCATGTAATCTAGAAAGAACAACGGTTCTGCGCCACAGACAACGAGATCGTTTACACACATGGCGACTAAGTCTATGCCCACGGTCTCATGTGCTGCTGCACCAATTGCTAGTCTTAATTTTGTACCGACACCGTCTGTTCCTGATACGAGTACAGGTTGATCGTATTGGTCTACTGGGAGCTCAAATAGTGCTCCAAAACCACCAATACCGCCCATTACCTCAGGCCTCTTGTTACCAGAGGTGATTTTTTTTATTTCGTTAACTAAGTCATTTCCTGCTTCGATATCAACGCCGGCATCGCGATAAGTGACAGATTTAGTCATGGCTATGGCCCTAATTTAGTAAATCGGTTTTGAGGTGTTTATGGCCGACATAATACCATAAACAATTGACTTGAGCTTGGACTATCAGAAGGGCGGATGAATATGCCAGAATGACGCTTTGAGCATCTTATGGACAAGATCTATGCAATATAAAATGGCTAAAGCCATAACTGCGCTATTGCTAATGGCTTTTTCCTTTACTGCCGGCGCCTTGAACATTCCAGACTTATTTGAGGTAACCGCTGTAAATATCGAGCCTAAAAGCAAGGAGGCATTTTTCTCCGATAGTTTGGAGCAAGTGTTAATCAGGCTCACCGGGAAGCCCGGAGTAGGGCACACAAAGCAAGCACAAAGCTTGCTACTAAATGCAGAGCGCTTTGTACAAAAGTACCGACTCGCTGATAGCGCTTGGTGGGTTCAATTCGACGAAGCCAAAATAATCGATCAGCTTGAATCCACGAATGTGACATATTTATCAACAAATCGCCCCTTAGCACTTGCTTGGATTGCGATTGAAGATCATCAAGGACATCGAAGAGTTGTTGACGCCTCTAACGGAGAGTTTCTAAGTTTAATCGCCAATCAAAATGAGGCGTTTGCTATGAGCGTAACCTTACCGCTGATGGACCTGGAGGATGTTGGACAAGTTTCTGTTACTGATATACACCCTAACTTTGCACCTCGTATCAGTGCTGCAAGCACTCGATATGGTGCAGATGTATGGCTTGCCGCAAAAGTTGAAGAGCGTTTGCCAAGTCAGTGGACAATGGAGTGGATGATACAAACCCCCACTCGTACACGTGTCTTTAAACCAATGAAAAGCGACAGCAGTGAGGCACTTTTGCTGGAAGCTTTTGAGGCATTAGCCCCAATTATTGTGGAAGATTACGGTATTACCAATACCCGCAGTTTAAAACAGTTTACTGTTCAGGTAGAAGAAGTAAAAAGCTTAGCTCAATATTCGCACTTGATGAAATATCTAAGAGACTTGGATGTTGTGAATCACGTAAAACTCGATTCATTTGAGGGAAATACACTGACATTATCTCTGGAGGCGCTCGGAGGAGAAGCGGCTTTAGCGCAGTCTGTTCGTCTAGATCACCAATTGATTGCACGAGGAGACAGGCAGTTTATCTGGTCTCCATAACAGGTATCCAACTGATTCTTGCTTGAGTAGGTGGGGGTGGATAAACTGAGTTTATCCAGCTAATTAAAGTAGTCAATCATTATGACAAACCAACTGTCCTTAGGAGTAAATCTTAGGGATGATTCAACGCTAGACAGTTTTTTTGTGGGCTCGAATGCTCAGGCATGGTCGCATGTAAAAACCAGTGCTGCTGGAAAAGGGGAGTCGTTTTTATATATCTGGGGTGAATCAGGTTCAGGTGTAACGCACTTACTACAAGGGGCATGCCAGCTGTGTGCTTCTAATGGACGAACAGCTATGTATTTACCCTTATCAGATTTAGCTAAAGCAGGCCCGAGCTGCCTTGAAGGATTAGAACAACTCAACCTGGTTTGTTTAGATGATATACACGAAATTAGAGGTAACCCACTCTGGGAAGAGCGGGTTTTCCATTTATTCAATCTGATTAGAGACAACAAAAAAACACGTTTAATAATAGGTGCAAATGCACCCCCTAAACAGACACAGATTCAGCTGGCAGATCTTGTTTCACGGTTAACCTGGGGTGTGACATTTCAGCTGATTACCCTTTCAGATGGGCAAATTGTAGAAGCTCTTAAAATTCGCGCTCAAGCCAGGGGGCTTATTCTGTCTGATGAAGTTGCTTATTATTTGCTTAGGCGATGCCCTAGAACAATGTCAGTTTTATATCAGCACTTGGATACCTTGGATAAAGCATCCCTTGTTGCTCAAAAAAAACTGACGATTCCTTTTGTCAAAAGCACACTTTGCTTGTAAGCTGAATGACTTTTTCAATAATTAGTTTTCTTTACATTTATCTAGCACATTGCCAAACTTGCACCCTGCGACGTTACCTGTCAAAGAAGTAGTGCATATTTTGTGGTGTATCTGCTCCTTTTTTAAACGTCAGGATAATGTTTGTTTTTAAAAATAAGTGAGGTATTTGAAAGATGCTAGCGGACAATAATTCAAGATCATCTCGTCTACCAGAAAATCCTAATACTTCTTCAGCGTTAGTTGTTGAAGACAAGGCTGTGGTTGCTCAAGAAAATGTTGATGCGCGTGGATTTCGTGGTTTCGAAGTAAACAAACCCTTAACCCGAGCTCAGGCTGCTGCAAGTTGGTACGGAAGTTCCTTCGGCATGTTCCGTTCTGCTTTTGAACAAATTTTACGATTTGTTCCTTATGGAATTTACACACCTTCATCACAACTTCCTGAACATGAACTTCAAGGCAAACGTCGTCCACATCCAGGTTTCTTAACTCGTGCATTTAACGGGCTAACAAGGGTTGTTGCCTCAGTGATGGCCGCGCCTTTTTCTTTAGTTGTTGGTACTCCAGCCGCATTAACTGCTGGCTTTATTGGAAAAATTGATGGTTTTAAATCACTCCCATCAGCAGAAACAGTTGCCAAGTATGTTGGTGATTACCGTCTTCGTAAATGGATGGTTCGTGTTTCTTTAGTACTAGGCGGTATCGCCTTACTCGCATTGGGTATTCCAGCTCTAGTCGGTGGTGTAGCTGCTGGTTTAGGTTTTGCAGGTACTATGCAGATTTTAGGAGCGACACTGGCTGCTGGCTTGGGGTACATTCTTCAAGCAATGGGTGTTGGTGCATTCTTAGGTCTAACAACTCGCTTGGATGGCTTTTGGCGTCGGCGTCAAGTGCCAACTTTAGAGAAGGAAGCAATTGAAGAGGCCTTAATTAAAGAAGATCACGAGCATAGAGTTGAGTTTGATGGTCTAGAAGCGGAATCTAATAATACGCCTACTAGTGATGCTGCTTTTAGCGAAAAATTTAAAGCTGATTTAGACGCTCAACGCCAGAGTGTTCAAGAAGCAGGTGATGCTCACATGGCTGCAAAATTGTCTAGTCACAGGGCGTGGATTTTTAACTGGCCAATCAAGGTTCGTGTTGATACAGCTAATGCTTTGGCTGATGCAAAAGCAGAGCTTGCTGACATGGAGCGATATGCGAAACTGGTTCAGTATGAAGTTCAAAACCCAGAAGGCGAAGGTACAATCTTCACTTACCGCTCACCCGTATCAGTGGCTGCACGTATACGCGGCTTGAACAAAGAAATTCAAGCGGTTAAAACAGACATCTCTAAGTTGCAAGCAGGCAAACCTTTATCTGAAGGTGATGAAAAACTTCAGCCAGCTGAAAGAAAAGCACAGTTGAAAGAGCACAAAGAGTGTGTTGCGAAGCTCGAAGTGGAGCGCGGAAACTTAAAATCAGCACTTGATTTAGCAGTAAATTATGCTGTTGATCACGCAAATGATGCGCCCTTGCTTAAACGTATGTTCGGTTTGAGTAGAGCACAGGTTAAAGTAATTAACCGTATTCACAACTCCGCTCTTAGAGCGCATAAGAGTGAAACTCCTGTAGTGACTTCAGTTGATGCAGATGCGGCTGTTACTGCCCATAATAACCGTGAACTTATCGGTCTACTAATGGGTAAAATTGACGCCGCTCAAGTTAATGCTGGTAGTGATCTTCATCCAGAACTTGATGCTCTAAGGGGAGAAGTTGAACAATTAAAACAAGTTAATGCGGAAGAGGCTGCACGCGTAGCTGCTATGGTTGATGAGCGTCTTGACGCGTTGGACACTGAGAATAGTGCTAGTTCTAACTCTAACTCTAACGGTCAATCAGAAGCAGCAGCTGAAAGAGCCCGCTTGGAAGCTGAAGCTGCTGAAAAAGCTCGCTTAGAAGCTGAAGCTGCTGAAAAAGCTCGCTTAGAAGCTGAAGCAGCTGCCGAAAATGAAGGTGAGCTATCTGATAAAGAAGCTGTTGTATTCGTACAGGAAGAACGCAGAAAGGCTGAACGTCGGTTTGCGCACTTGGCAAAAACTGGTGGTGTTGAGTATAAAACACTTCAAGTGATGTTAGGTGAAGTCAGTGAAAGTCGACCAAGATCTAGAGCTGCATCTGAGCGCTTACAAGTCATCTTCATTAAAAATGATGACACTATTAGGTTCATAGCGCGTCAAGGTTATCATGGTGTTGTATTCTCAGGTCAGTTTGGTGACAACCAGAAAGCACGTTTAGTGTTCAAAGGTGGTGTAGCAAAAGATCTAAGCTTGAATGATGATGGCAAATTAGTTTGTCAGTCTATGTGTTCAAGTCCTAGAGGATACCGTACTGATGGCGATAGACGTGTAATTTCTGGTGATAAGCTTGAAATGAATACGGGCGCTAATGAACAGGTTTCTGTTGCAGTATCTCGGAACATTGCCCCTGTTGTGAATCGATTAGTTGACGCAGCTAATGATATTGCTGAGCGTAAGGCTAAATTGGCAGCTGCTACGCAAGCTTTTGCTGCAGATAGAGAAAACCCTACCCTTAGAAGTGCTTTGGGTGATGCTAGGTCAAATCATACCGCTGCCTTTAAGCTGTCTCGAGCGGATGAAGCTAGGCTTAGAAGAGCTAAGTTAGATGGGCGAAAAGATGAGCTAAAAGAGCTGGAAGGAGAAGCGTCTAATTGCCGAGTAAGAAGACTGTTTAAATAAAAAAAAGCTAAACTAGCTTAAAAGGGCCCTTCAGGGCCCTTTTTTTATACAATCATTGATAAAATGTTTTCTAAGGGTCTACCAATGGCTGCTTTTTTTCCTTTCCAAAAAATCGGGCGTTCCAGGAGCAGTGGGTGTTTGGTAATTGCTTTAGCTTGTTCAACCTCATCAAGATTTGAAATTTTGAGCGCTTTGAACAGGGGATCTTTGACCCTCATCATCTCAATAGGCGTTTTGTTTAGAGCCGATAATAATGATTTTACCTCATCTAGGCTTAAGGGGTCTTTTTGATAATCTCTTACAGTAAATGTGATACCTTTGTCTTCCAGTGCTTTTAGAGCATCACGAGATTTGCTGCATCTTGGGTTATGCAATAGAATGGCTTTAGTCATCATGATTTCTTCGTATTCTCAATTGTCCAACAATTAATTTAACAAAAGGATAAAGAAATGAGAAATGTCCATAGTGTAGTTCTTCTTACCTTTATGTTGCTATTGTCTGCCTGTGCGCAAGATAAGCCTGAGTATAGAGATGTTTTGGGTCAACCAGTTAGTATTAAAAGTAGCGATAAGTGGACGGTTATCGCTTATTGGGCGGACTGGTGTGTCAACTGTCGCTCAGAGGTAGCATCTCTAAATCAACTGAACCATGAGCCTAATGTCCAAGTTGTTGGTAATTACTTTAGGACTGTAGATAAAAGCCTTCTACAACAACTCAGCCAGAATATGGGAATCGAATTTCCCGTATTAGAACGTGACTTAAAAGAAGATTTTGGCTGGGGAGATCTGGTTGGACTACCTACGCACTATGTTGTATCACCTGATAATACGGTCTATGGTCCATATAAGGGCCCATTTCATCGTGAGCAATTACTTACGTTAATTGAACAAACTGCCTAGGAGACAAAGCATGGATGCTATCAAAATGGCTATAGTGACAGGAAGAGTTCAAAAAGTTGGCTTTAGGGCAGCAACCCAGAAACAAGCTAAGAAATTACAAATCAAAGGCTGGACAAGAAATCTAGATACCGGTGAGGTAGAGGTTGTATATAAAGCTCCGTCTTTAGAAGCCTTGAGTTTATTTGAGGAATTTCTACACAAAGGGCCGTTAATGGCAAAAGTCCAAGCAGTGGAAATTGAACTGTCTTCAATTGAGCGCTTTGCTAACCCACCACCAGAAGCGTTTGTTTTTGAAGAGCAATAGGTAACTATTGTCATAGTTGTATTCGGAGCGTAAATGAAAGCCTTAAATTATTTTCTTATACTAGTCGGGCTGGCTTTTAGCTGCATTGTATACGCTTCTCAAATTCTATCTGAGGTTGAAGACATCGTCTCTTCAAAAAAAATCCAGTAGTTATTTTTGATTTGGATGATACCCTATTTTATTCGTCATCCAGAACGTTGACAATTTTACATGAGGCCTCTCGAGACCCTTATATAATTGAGAAGTACCCCAATCAAATTGAATGGTTGAATAAGATAAAATTTGATGACATAGGATATCTCTTTAAAGATACATTGGTTGAAATTGGCGTAAGAGACGCGAGTTTTTTTGGAAGAGATGTCACATTATTGGCATGAAAGGTTCTTTACAAGTGAGCATGTTAAAAGGGATCTGCCAGTTGAGGGTGGGTCAGAGTATGCCACTATATTATATAACCTGGGCGCAAAGATAGTATATTTGACAGGACGAGATGCGCCTATGAGGCAGGGGACTATTGACTCACTGCTTGAAAACCACTTTCCATATGGAGATAGTGATAAAGTTATTTGTTCACAAAGGAGGGGGGTATTCCCGATGCTGAGCACAAAGAAATGACTTTGCAACGAATCGATGACATGGGTTGTAATGTCGCATTATTTGAAAATGAACCCATGAATTTAAATTTTATGTCTGACTATTTTTATAGTGCATTACCAGTGTTTCTTGATATAAAGCACTCTCCAAATCCAACGCTACCTTATGAAACGGTTTATAAGATTAAAAACATTTTAAGTAACTAGAGTAATCTTTTACTTAATTCCTGAAAGCTCAGGGCAAGTCATCACAGGGTCAAATTCGATGATTTCATAAGTTGCCAGGTTTTGGGTTGCAAAGGGATCTGTCGATAAAATGCCCTCTAATTTAGAGCGACTAATTGAGCGGCATAATATTATGCCGCCAGTAGGCGGGATCTTACGTCCCGATGCAATAAAAAGCCCGGTATCATAATGGCTTTTCAGCTATTCTATATGCTTAGGACGAGCCTCATCCATAACGGAAAGATCTACTTTGTAGTTTAGTGAAATGATATACATTCTAAGAGCGATCCTTCTTCTTTCCGTTAGTCGCTAAGAAAGTCTTGAACCCAGTTCAGCTTCTATTTGGTCGTAAGAGAACATTTGAGCTTCTTCATCGGAACGATGCTTGTATTCGACTTGATTGTCTGCAAGTCCTCTAGCACTTATAACGATTCTATGAGGAATCCCAATTAAGTCCATTTCAGCAAACATGACACCAGGGCGCTCTTTTCTGTCATCTAATAAAACGCTAATGCCTTTATCTGAAAGAGATTGATAAAGTGCCTCAGCTTTGCTTCCCACTGCTTCATCTTTCTTTGGATTAAGAACAACGATCGCAACTTGAAAAGGCGCCATTACCTCTGGCAAACAGATGCCTTTTTCATCATGGTGTTGCTCAATAGCGGCTGCTACGATTCGGGTTACACCAATACCATAGCATCCCATGAACATTGGCTGGGTTTTACCGGCGTCGTTCAGGACTGTAGCATTCATGCTATCTGAGTATTTAGTGCCAAGCTGGAAGATATGCCCAACTTCAACTCCTCTAGTGAAACTTAGGGTACCTTGACTAGAAGGGCATCGATCCCCTTCAACAACAAATCGCAAATCTGCGGCCTCAGGGAGTTTGCAGTCTCGGTTCCAATTCACGCCTTTAAAATGAAAGTCAGTTTCGTTAGCCCCACATGAGAAATCTGACATCTGAAGAACGGTATGATCTGCGATAATAGGAATATCGAGCCCTAAAGGGCCACAAAAGCCAGGCTCACACTGAGTAACTTTCTTCAATATCTCTTCAGAGACCATGGTGAGCGGAGATTTTACAGCAGGAAGTTTTTCGGCTTTTAATGGGTTGATTTCATGATCTCCCCTTACCAATAAAGCCACTGCATCTGTATCCTTTCCCTCAACAATAATGGTTTTGACTATTTGCTTGATATCTAATCCCATATACTCTGCCTGTGCGGGAACAGAGCGTATATCTGGTGTGGAAACCTTTTGTTTTTCTTGTTTAGGCGCGTCACAGACATGGCTATTGTCTAGGTACGAAGTTGCTCGCTCAATATTCGCTGCATATTCTCCGTTGCTACTGATCACTAAAGTGTCCTCACCACTGTTTGCGAGAACATGGAACTCTTCTGAATTATCACCGCCAATTTCACCGGAGTCAGCAAGGACCACTCTAAAATCAAGCCCTAGGCGAGTAAAGATAGCGTTGTATGCCCCTTTAATGTCTTGATATGTGTTATCTAAGCACTCAGCGGAGGCATGGAATGAGTAGGCATCTTTCATGAGGAATTCACGAGATCGCATTACACCAAAGCGGGGTCGGATTTCATCTCGGAACTTTGTTTGTACTTGATAGAAAGTTTGTGGCAACTGTTTATAGCTGTTCAGTTCTTTTCTCATGATGTCAGTGATGACTTCTTCATGAGTTGGACCATAACAAAACTCACGGTTATTTCTATCGTGAATACGCAACATCATCGGACCATACAAATCCCACCGCCCACTTTCTTGCCATAGCTCAGCAGGTTGAATGGTTGGCATGCAGACTTGTTGTGCACCGACTTTGTCCATTTCGAAGCGAACAACATCACTTACCTTATTAAGAACGCGCATACCCAAGGGCATCCAGGTGTAAAGCCCAGAGCTGAGTTTGCGAATGAAACCCGCTCGAATCATTAACTTATGACTAATAAGCTCAGCATCAGAAGGGGCTTCTTTTTGAGTGGCAAGTAAAAACTGGGATGTGCGCATTGTCGACTCTCTATAGTTAATCTTTTTGTGCCCAATCCGACCGGGCATAGTTAGACTGTAAAATGAATGTGGTATCTTCGGCTAGTGATTCAAGACCTAACTTAGTATATGAGCCAGCTAATAGATATAGAGCTTCTGGTAAAGCTGGAGTTTGGTCAAATGATTCAATAACGGTTGCTGCTCGGTTAGCCGCAGCGATTGGGGCGCCTTTTAAGTCATAATAGCGAGCCGCAGCCAACTGGTGATCTGCAAGCACATTACGTAGATAAACCATTCGTTGATGAGCGTCTGGGGCATATGCACTGGTTGGAAAGCGCTCTAAAAATTGAGCGAAATCGAAAAAGGATTGCTCAATAGAGGCAATTTCTTGTGATCCATGCTCAATTGGTAAATAACGTTTCATCCCAGTCAAAGAAGCTTCATAGCTGGATAGCGCCTTCATATAATAGGCATAGCTTACATCTGGGTGACGAGGATGTAGCTGTATAAAACGATCGGAAGCCGCTAAAGCACCTTCAAAGTCATCATTTTTGTAATAGGCATAAATTAAAGCGAGCTGCGATTTGTCAGCTATGTCTCCAAATGGAAACCGAGATTCGATGGCATCTAACGTTTCCAGGGCAAGGTGATAATCTGCACGTTTTAACTGTTTAGCCGCCTGGCCATATAGAGTATCTGCAGATTTTCCATCAAATTGGCTAGGAGCATTACTTGCACAGCCAGTAAGAACGCAAACAGCAGCTAAGCAGCTTGGAGCAAGGAAACGAATTAGCGACATAACAGGGACCTTTAAATATAATAATTCTCTGGTTTGCAGTCTATCTTAGGCGTCATTTCACTTCAACGAAATCTGTCGCCAGTGCCAATTTTGCATGATATGGTAGAAATTCTAATTTTGGGATGTTTTGGAGAAGACACCACTATGCTAAAACCAGTAACCCCAACTTATTGGGAACAACTTCAAGATTTTCTTGCAGGATTTTTGAACAGCTTGATTGCCCCAAACTCTCTTCTTTGTAAATATGAACAAATAGCTCCTAAAGTTGAAGTTCTTAAGGCTATTTATAGACGAGGAGAGAATCCTAGCGAGGAGGAGCATAAGCGTCGGCTCCAAAAAGAGATTCTTGAGCTTTTAGGAGAAGATAGTCCATTTAATGTGCGTGCCGTTGATGGAACGTCCCTGATGGAAAATGCGCTCAATAGCCCTAAATTACTACTATTCCTTCTTACTCAACATGAAAATCGAGGCAGTGTTCCGACAGGTCCCGTTGTATTCTCAACAAGTGAACGACTATTTAGGTCTCTTTCAGAAAGATACTGGGGGCAGCCTAATATTGATATGTTAGGTGTTAAAGGGAGTACCTTAGCCTATCTTGCTGCTCATGCAGTTGCTTTTGATATGACCAAAGAAGAATCACGGCAGCCGTATAGAGACAGTTTGTTGCTCTTGCTCGAAACAGGCGCAAGGATGGATGTTTCATCTCGTCGTACCGGTCAGACGCCGTTGCACCTTTTAGCGGGATCAGAGCAAGATGAAACTGGTATTATGTTATCTCTTTTGTATAGCATGAAAGACGTCTCATCTTCAGCTCGTTGGGTACCCTTTACAACAATGAACTCTGATAGACAGACACCTTTGTCTTTAGCTGTACTAGCAGGAAGAAAAGATTTTATTGCTGCAATGTTTACGCTTCTTAAAGATGATGAGGCGGCTTTAGTTGCACTATTGTCTCCCGTAATTAAGCATCCCCGATCTCCCCGCTTTAAGGAAGTTCGCTGCTCTGTATCTAAACTGCTATTAGCAGAAGCAACACAGTTAGAATTGTCTGAAGAGCATCAACGCTTAGTTGCGATCATTGATCAAAAAATTGGCAAACAAAACTATACGGTACATAGTTTTTCAACAGGCGATGTTGCTGGGCTTGATGGTTATCATGGGAATGTAGCCTTTGTGCCCGGTTATAGGGCTCGTACTACTTCTGAGCGCGACCTGGGTACTTCTGTTGACCTGGCTGCTCAAGAAGAAGGGCGCCCAAGAGTCAATTCTGCATTAAGGCATTAGTATTGAGCACGGAGTTCACTTTTTCTGCCTCTGTGCCAGAGATGCTTTCTGGAAAGCGATTAGATCAGGCATTAGCAATAATGTGCCCTGAACATTCGCGATCCAGAATAACTTCTTGGATTAAAGAGGGCTATGTAACGCTCAACAATTTAAGTTGCGATCAGCCTAAATCAAAAGTGGCCTCAGGCGACATTGTTCATATATCTGCTTATATCTCTGATGCTATTTCTATGGAGCCTGAAGCTATTTCACTTAATATTGTTTACGAGGATGAGGCAGTCTTTGTTATCAATAAGCAAGCGGGTATGGTTGTTCATCCAGCAGCAGGAAACCCAAGTGGAACGATGCTCAATGCATTGCTTCATCATTGTCCGGAACTCATCAAAATTCCAAGAGCAGGGATTGTCCATCGTCTCGATAAAGGCACTACCGGACTTATGATGGTAGCAAAAACACTACAAGCCCATACGAGCCTTGTATCACAGCTGCAAGCTCGGTCAGTTAAAAGAGTATACAATGCCATTGTTTCTGGTCAGCCTAAACGACAGATGGGCACGATAGACGCTCCTATTGGCCGTGACCCTTACAATCGTATAAAAATGGCAGTGCTTCACTCACCTGAGGCGAAAGTTGCCATAACACATTATAAAGTTTTGGAACCGCTCACGAGCGCGGCTCTTGTGGAGTGTAAGCTTGAAACGGGAAGGACACATCAAATACGAGTACATATGGCATATTTAGGACATCCTTTGATCGCAGATGAAACCTACACAGGTCGGCAAAGGTATCCTGGAGGCCTGGATAAACTTCAAAGGTCGTCCATAGACGAGTTTGCACGTCCCGCGCTTCATGCAAAACAACTAACCTTTGTGCACCCCAGCACAAATGCTTCTATGACCTTCGAATCAGAATATCCTGATGATTTCTCCAAGTTGCTGACATCTTTAAAATTTAACACCCTTGAAAGTTAGGAAGTAGGCCCCATATATCCTACATAACAGACAAAAGGATGTATGCAAAATGCTAAGTTTTGATAAGTTTACGCATCATTTTCAAGAACAGCTCGCCAAAGCTCAAGCCTTGGCATTAGAAAAGAGAGCACCTTCAGTTGAGGCTGTTCATTGCTTATACACCCTCTGCGAAGAACAAGGTGGCTCTATTGGCAAAATAATTGCCTTGAGTGGTGGTAAGGTTGATGCCTTCTTGAAGGTGCTGGAAAAATCAGTCGAAAATGTCCCGGAACTAGAACACACTAGTGGTCAAATAAGGTTGAGTGAACACTTTGCAGGGCTATTAAACATAGCGCACCAGAAAGCAGTAAAAGCCAAAGATGAGTATGTTTCTAGTGAGTGGTTTTTAGAAGCTGCAGCTGAGGATAAACAGTTCTCCCAAATGTTTAATACGGCCGGGATAGATATAAAGCGGTTGCGTCAAGCAATTGAGAAAGTAAGAGGGGGACAAACAGTGTCTGATCAAAATGCGGAAACCGTTAGAGGCGCTTTAGAAAAATTTACAGTTAACCTTACTGAAAGAGCTCAAAAAAACCAACTTGACCCTGTTATTGGGAGAGATGATGAGATTCGCCGTATCATTCAGGTACTTCAGCGTAGAACAAAGAACAATCCAGTAATTATTGGTGAACCAGGTGTCGGTAAAACAGCAATTGTTGAGGGACTTGCCCAACGTATTATTGATGGTGACGTTCCAGAAGGACTGAAAAACAAAATCGTTTTGGCCTTAGATATGGGGGCTTTAATAGCGGGTGCTAAATTCAGAGGTGAATTTGAGGAGCGTTTAAAAGCTGTACTCAAAGAACTTTCTAAACAAGAAGGTCAAATTATCCTTTTCATTGATGAGCTACATACAATGGTAGGAGCAGGCAAGTCTGATGGTGCTATGGATGCTGGCAATATGCTAAAGCCCGCATTAGCAAGAGGTGAGTTGCATTGTGTCGGCGCTACAACTTTAGATGAGTATCGCAAATATATCGAAAAAGATGCGGCTCTTGAAAGACGATTTCAAAAAGTCTTGGTTGATGAGCCTACAGAAGAAGGGACAATTGCTATTCTGCGCGGCCTAAAAGAAAGATATGAAGTTCATCATGGCGTTCGTATAACCGATCCTGCGATTATAGCTGCCGTTACACTTTCGCAGCGATACATTACGGACAGACAACAGCCAGATAAATCAATTGATCTAATTGATGAGGCTGCTTCTAGAGTCCGTATGACAATTGATTCAAAGCCAGAGCAAATGGACAAACTAGAACGGAAGATTATTCAATACAAAATCGAAGCACAAGCGCTCAAAAAAGAAAGCGACGATGCTTCTAAAGAGCGCCTAAAAAACTTGGAAAGTGAGATTCAAAAGAATGAAAAGGAATACAAGGCACTTGAAAAGATATGGTCCGCCGAAAAATCTTCACTCAAAGGAGAGCAGGCAACTAAGGAAGCCCTTGAAGCTGCTAAGGCTGAGCTTGAACGATATAAACGTGAAGGCAATCTGGAAAAAATGTCTGAACTTCAGTATGGAAAAATTCCAGAACTGGAAAAACAATTACAAGCCAAACCTGAGCAGGAGAAAACAGAGAGTAAGCTTTTAAAAAACAGTGTTACTGACGAGGAAATCGCCGAGGTGGTTTCTCGCTGGACAGGGATACCTGTTTCAAGAATGCTCCAGGGTGAACGAGAAAAGCTACTACAAATGGAGTCTGTTTTACGTAAAAGAGTTGTGGGTCAAGAAGAAGGGCTCGCGGCTGTTTCCAATGCGATTAGACGTTCAAGAGCAGGGTTGTCCGATGAAGCTAGACCTATTGGGAGTTTCCTGTTTCTTGGGCCTACTGGTGTTGGAAAGACAGAGTTATGTAAAGCGCTAGCCTCTTTTATGTTTGATACAGAAAGTGCAATGGTGCGAATTGATATGTCTGAGTTCATGGAGAAGCACTCAGTTGCGCGTTTGATAGGTGCTCCTCCTGGATATGTTGGATATGACGAAGGGGGCTATCTAACAGAGGCTGTTCGCCGTCGACCTTATAGTGTGATCTTGTTAGATGAAATTGAAAAGGCACATCCCGATGTGTTTAACATTTTATTGCAGGTGCTCGATGATGGTCGTTTAACCGATGGTCAAGGAAGAACAGTTGATTTTAGGCACGCTGTAATTGTAATGACGTCTAATATTGGCTCTCAAATGATTCAGGAGTCTGCGTCTTCGCTTAGTTATGATGCTCTAAAGGAAAAGCTATTAGCTGAACTTGTTAATCACTTTAGACCAGAATTTATTAATCGAATTGATGAAACTGTTGTGTTTAAAGGGCTAGATAAGAGCAATATTGAGAGTATTGCACAATTAGGTCTAGATGAGCTGGCTGTGCGTTTAAAACAAAAAGATATGACTCTAGTGGTTTCAGATGCTGCCTTAAAACACCTGGCCAATATTGGATTTGATCCTGTTTATGGGGCACGCCCATTAAAAAGATGCATCCGAACATACTTGGAAAATCCATTGGCGCAGTCATTACTATCAGGTGACTTCAAACCAAAGGATACAATTCATGTTGAGGTTAAAGATAGCCAGTTTGTATTTAACCACGCTTGATAGAAAAGCCTACTCTTCTGAGATTCGCAGGTTGTTTTTTTCAGCAAAAGCGAGGATATGCCCGTAAATGTCTGGGTGTGCTTCGGCAAGGGCCTCATCAATAATTAGGCATGGGGCTCCATTGCGTGAGGAAGGGCGGAGCAAAGGGGAGTAAAATATTCGGTGATTTTTGAAGGTCGATAAGGAGCCGCTCATACGCTGAGCCCAGTTGCTTGGTCTAAATTTATGACCGTCTGATGTGATACCTTCAATAATAATCACGTTCTACTCTTTTTTGTCTATTGCGTTAACATTATAGGTGTTTTTTAATAATAGTCCCAGAACCATTTTACTTCTAACGGTGGTTCCTGATGGGTCTTTCAGATTATTGAGGTGCTGGCATGCTAGATAGGGATAACGACTTATTGTCATTGTTAACTGATACGATATGGGTCCCCAACCAGAAAAACCCAGTACCGAGTCCTGATATCCAACCAAGCCGTGAAGTAATCAAGGACAAGGCGCAACGGTTTGATAGTCTGCATCTGCTCAAAGATGTGACTTCTGCTAAAATTCTTTGGATTTTAGCGGAAAAAAGTGACTTTGAGAGAATGGCAGAGAATCCAAAGTCCCTTCTACGCTCTTTGCTAAAAAGTGTACGATTCTCCAATAAAGATATTGTTCCTGGCTTGGTAATGAATAGTAATGATGCCCTGACTGATACCCAAGCGACAGAAGAGCTGCGAGATCAGTGTGAGGCGCTCAACCCCGAGTTTATAATATCCCATGTCTCTCTTGAGCTGGAAAACCTCATTACTTTGCCAACGGCGGCTCAGTTAGCTTCTAATGATACCTCACGTCAGGAAGCCTATGATTTTTTAAAGAAATCTGGCTTACTTTTAGACTAAAAGCTGATATACTCCTGGGCAGAATTGGGAGTATCTTATGTCGACATTACTATCTGAAATTGCTAAGCGACGTACCTTTGCAGTAATTTCTCACCCTGATGCGGGTAAAACGACCCTGACTGAAAAGCTGTTGTTATTCGGTGGTGCGATTTCTATGGCCGGTAGCATCAAAGGACGTAAGTCTAGTCGACATGCTACTTCAGACTGGATGGCATTAGAGCAGCAACGTGGAATATCAGTAACCACTTCTGTAATGCAGTTCCCATATATGGATGCCATTATTAATTTATTGGATACTCCTGGACATGAGGACTTCTCCGAAGATACCTATCGAACCCTTACAGCTGTTGATACGGCTCTAATGGTTATAGATAGCGTAAAAGGGGTAGAGTCTCGAACGATTAAGTTAATGGAAATTTGTCGTCTTAGAGATACTCCAATTATTACCTTTATCAATAAGCTCGACCGAGATGGAAGAGACCCCATAGAGCTTCTAGATGAAATAGAGTCCGTTTTAAATATTAAGTGCGCTCCAGTAACCTGGCCAATCGGGATGGGAAAAAACTTTAAAGGAGTTTACCATTTGATTGAAGATTCAGTGTATTTTTTTGAGCCCTCAAAAGATGCGCTGACTGATAAAATAGAGGTTATTAAAGGGCTTGATAATCCAATTCTGAAAGAACGATGTGGTCAATGGTTAGATGAGGCAATGGAGTCTCTCGAGTTAGTAAAAGAGGCTGGCCATGGCTTCAATAGAGAAGAGTTTTTAGAAGGAAAACTTACACCAGTCTATTTCGGATCCGCATTGAACAACTTTGGGATTAAAGAAATACTTAATGCTCTAAAAGAGTTTGCACGTGCCCCTCAACCACGTGCAACGGAATCGCGTTCTGTTAAGCCCTCTGAGGAAAAGCTCTCAGGATTTGTTTTTAAAATTCAGGCAAACATGGATCCACAGCATCGAGACAGAATTGCCTTTATGTATCTATGCTCGGGCCAATATAAAAAAGGCATGAAAATGCGACATGTTCGTTTAAAGCGTGATGTCAGTGTTTCTAATGCTTTAACCTTTATGGCAGGTGCAAGAGAGCAGGCTGATGAGGCCTGGCCTGGCGACATCATTGGTCTTCACAACCATGGAACCATCCAAATCGGTGATACTTTTACACAGGGTGAAGACTTGCAGTTTATAGGCATCCCTTATTTCGCCCCCGAACTGTTCAAAGCAGTCAGACCTAAAGACCCATTAAAGCTAAAAGCATTAGCCAAAGGGTTAGGGCAATTATCAGAAGAGGGCGCTACTCAGATCTTCAAGCCTATCGGAAATAACCAAATCATTCTTGGAGCGGTTGGGATTCTACAGTTTGATGTGGTTGCTCACCGCTTGCAGACAGAATATAACGTAGAATGTGTTTACGATAATATTCCTATCAATACTGCACGTTGGGTAACTGGTCCGGATAAAGCGATAGAGCAGTTAAAAAATAAGTGTCAAAGCCAGATTGCTCTGGACCATGGTGGGCACCTAACCTTTTTAGCAAGCTCTATGGTGAACTTGAACCTCACGATGGAGCGCCATCCTGAGGTCCAATTCATGGCGACAAGAGAGCATGCTGCATCTAGCGATTAGATCGCAGCAGGCTTGTTGATGCTTTGAAGATCTTGAATAACATTGTCTAGTTTTTGAAGTTGGGCAGTGTATTGTTGTTGCTTAGCTTTAGCTTCATTGACAACCTCTTTCGGCGCTTTGGAGACAAAGCGTTCATTACTTAACTTCGCCTCAAGCCTAGCAATTTCACCATTGAGACGGTCTTGCTCCTTCGAAGCTCTTTCAAGTTCTTTGGATACATCGACGATACCTTCCAGGGGAACAAATAATTCAAGATTACCAGCCATGCTTGTTGCTGACGGTGGAAGTGATGTCCCAGCTAGTTGGAGGGAATTAATTTTCGCCAAATGACAAAATGTCTCTTCAAGTTCAAAAACAAGCGTCGTATCAACTTCATTTCCTCTGACTAGCACAGAGATAGGCTTAGACGGAGAAATGTTTAGCTCACCCCGAATGTTTCTTATTCCCTCAATCGCTTTTTTTAAAAACTCAACTTTTTCAGAGGCTGGTTTGTCGTTAGGAATTTGATTGGCGGTTAATGCTTTTCGCTCAATTAACATCTTAGCCGGCTGAGACTTATATTGATTGAGGCTTTCTGAAATCTCTTCAGTAATATAAGGAACAATCGGGTGAAGTTGTTCACAAATCGTGTCAAGGACCGTCAAAAGTGTATACAGAGTTGCCTGTTTCTGGTCAGCTGTTGTGCTTTGAGATTGCAGAACAGGTTTCGATAATTCTAAGTACCAGTCACAAAAATCATGCCACGTAAATTCATATAGTGTTTGAGCCAGCAAATCGAAACGGTACTGGGCAATATGCCTTGAGCACTCATTAACTATCGTATGCAACTTTGAAAAAATCCACTTATCTGGGAGTGAAAAGCTTTCTGTGGCTGGTTTGTTACACTTGTGTCCATCTGGAAACTGCATTTGAACGAAACGGGCAGCGTTCCAAAGTTTATTAACGAAGTTTCGGTACCCTTCAACACGATTTAGGTCAAAGCGAATTTGCCTTGTGTTGGATGCAAGCGCACAAAAAGTAAATCTGACGGCGTCCACCCCAAAGGCCGGTATCCCTTCAGGATAATCTTTGCGAGTCGATTTCTCAATTTTCTTTGCCATTTGTGGCTGCATAAGACCCTGTAAGCGTTTCTGCACTAAGGGTTCAAGCTCAATCCCGTCTATTAAATCAATAGGGTCTATGACATTTCCTTTTGACTTGGACATTTTTTGGCCATGAGCATCTTGGATTAGGCCATGAACATAGACTTTCTCAAAGGGGATATCTTGACCGAATTTTAGGCCAAACATAATCATACGTGCGACCCAGAAGAAAATGATATCAAAACCTGTTACTAAGACATTTGTTGGGTAGAACTTTTCAAATTCAGCTGTTTTTTCTGGCCAGCCTAATGTTGAATAAGGCCACAAGGCAGACGAGAACCAAGTGTCTAAAACATCTTCATCTTGTGTTAATTGAACATTAGGACCCAATCCATGTTTTTCTCTAACAGTCTTTTCATCTTTTCCAACATATGGCGTTCCTTTTTGGTCGTACCAAGCGGGAATCCGATGTCCCCACCACAGTTGACGAGAGATGCACCAGTCCTGAATGTTGTTCATCCATTCAAAGTAAGTATTTTCCCAGTTCTTAGGAACAAATTCGATTTTTCCAAGTTTAACGGCATTAATTGCCGGCTCGGCGAGTGGTGCTATCTTTACAAACCATTGATTGGTTAAATACGGCTCTAGAATTACGCCCGTACGATCGCCCCTGGGGATTTTTACTTGGTAGTCTTCAATTTTGTGAATGGCGCCTAGAGACTCCAAATCATCCAAAACTTTCTTCCGCGCATCAAAACGATCTAGACCAATATAATCAGTCGGGCAGTTGCTGTTTAGACAGGCATCATCCGTCAAAATGTTTAATTGTTGAAGCTTGTGTCGTTTACCAATGTCATAGTCAGTGAAGTCATGGGCGGGCGTGACTTTAACACAGCCGGTACCAAACTCAATGATAACTGCATCATCTGCGATAATAGGGATTGCCCGGTTTTGAATGGGTACAAGGCAGTTCGAGCCAATGAGTTTTTTATACCTTTCATCTTCGGGATGAACGGCTATTGCGACATCACCGAATATGGTTTCTGGGCGAGTTGTTGCAATGGTGATAAAGCCTGTTCCATCTTCCAGGGGATAGTTAATATGAACCAGCTTTCCAGCTTCATCTTCAGATACGACCTCAAGATCAGATACTGCGGTCTTTAACGTTGGGTCCCAGTTGACTAGACGTTTGCCCCTGTAAATAAGTCCTTCATTAAAAAGTTGAATGAATACATCACTTACAGCAGCGGACAAGCCATCATCCATCGTGAAGCGTTCTCTCTCCCAATCAGCAGAGGCGCCAAGCCTTCGCATTTGCTGAATGATATTTCCACCAGAAGTGTCTTTCCACTCCCAAATCTTTTCAACAAACTTTTCTCTGCCCAGCTCATGACGATTGATACCTTTTGCTAGACACTGTCTTTCAACGACCATTTGAGTGGCGATACCAGCATGATCGGTTCCGACTTGCCAAAGTGTTTGTTGTCCCTTCATGCGGTGGTACCGTATGAGAATATCCATTAGGGTATCTTGGAATGCGTGTCCCATATGTAATGAGCCTGTAACATTCGGTGGAGGTAGAACAATACAGTACGGTTTGCCATCTCCATGCGGCTTAAACGCACCTGAGTCTTCCCAACGTTGATACCACTTGTTTTCTAATGAGGTAGAGTCGTAATTTTTATTCATTGTTCTTTGTTACTTCGATGTCATTCGTTTGTGTAAAAATTCAATTAATAAATGGATAGGCCGGCCAGTAGCTTGACGATCATTTGTAAAGGCCGTACCGGCAATATCCAAATGGGCCCAAGGATATTCTTCGGTAAAGTGTGATAAAAATGCCCCAGCTAACACTGAACTGGGTAAACCATTTTCATTTCTGATATCTGCAGCTTTAGTGACAAGCTTCTCTTTAAAAATTGGCCATGTTGGGAGCGTCCAGACAAAATCATTTGTTTTTTGGCTGGCTAATTCTATTTCCTTTTGTAATCCTGCATGGTTAGACATAAGTCCAGATGCAACATCACCGAGGGCAACAATAACGCCACCCGTTAAAGTTGCCATATCTATTACGCAATCAGGTTGATAGCGTTCAACGTATGTCAGCGCATCGCATAGAACCAGTCTTCCTTCAGCATCGGTATTTGTGATTTCAACCGTAATGCCTTTCATTGTTTTAACAATTGAGCCAGGTTTTGTGGCATCAGGCCCAACACAGTTTTCTGAGCAGGCCATTACACCAACGACAGGGAAAGGGCACTCAAGGTCTACAAGAGACTTCATTAAAGAATAAACAGTGGCAGCACCTAGCATATCAAACTTCATGCCTAGGCTTGTTGGGCGGGGTTTCATATCAAGACCACCGGTATCAAAGGTAATACCCTTACCAACGAAAACAATTGGTTTACGGTTTTTGCTTTTAGGGGGGATGTACTCTATACAAATCAGTTTAGCTTTCTCAGTAGACCCACGAGTGACGCTTAGAAGCGCTCCCATTCCAAGGGCCTTCATATCCTTTTCCTCAAGAACAGTTGTTTTGATTAAGTTACTATTTTTGTCTAGAGACTTTGCCAAATCAGCTAAAGTTGAAGGGGTGCAGTCATTCGGTGGACAGTTGCCTAAATCTTTCGTGCATTTTTGTGCGTTTGCGATGATTTGTCCGATTTTAAGGCCTTCTTCGGCCGTCGTAATATTTTTACGATCACTGTAGTGTGCA
Source organism: Legionellales bacterium (assembly GCA_002708265.1). Classification (GTDB taxonomy): domain Bacteria; phylum Pseudomonadota; class Gammaproteobacteria; order Berkiellales; family Berkiellaceae. Next base: position 32,436 of record PANA01000002.1, read on the forward strand.
GTGATCTGTTTTACCTTCTCTGATGCGCTTGCGGGTTCTTTTGACTTATAGACATCATAGCTATAGCGAAGGTCTTCAATTGCAAGGACTAAGTTTCTTGCAATCGTATCTAGGGATAAGTGTTTGTTAATACAATCCGACAGTAGAAAGGTTACATCCTTTGCGCCTGTTTTGGAAAGTTCTCGCCATGCAGCAGATATGCTTTTGTTAAACTGAGCAAGATCCAGATCTTTTTCTTTTCCCATGCCAACGAGAATAATGCGCTCGATGCCACCCTCAGGCGGAAATAGAAGTTTGGTTTCAGCAGACTTTGAAAGAAAACTTTCTTTTTTGATAATGGCTGAAACATACCCTCCAGTGACATTGTCCAATGCCAAAGCAGTGGGTGACATTTTTTTTGAGGAAAATACAGGACAAACCACACACGAGGTGCGTAACTTTTCAATTTGTGAGGATTTTGCGCGGTATTCCATACAACTGACTCCCGTTTGGTTATAGAACCTATTGTACAGAGTTTCGAATCCATGTGTTAATCTAAGCGATAGGAAATAGGGAAAAGTCCATGGTCGTTCAAAAGTACCTTCGAAGCGTTTTTTTACGGGCAACCGGCGCAATAACTTTGGTTTTGCTTCTGATTGCATTATCCAATAAATTTGTCTCGTTGATAGGGCACGCTGCCAGCGGTGATTTGCCTGGTACGCTTTTATTTCAGATGGTGGCTTTGCACATACCAGAACTTCTGGCTTTCTTACTACCCTTAGGATTATTTCTGGGAATCATATTTTCCGTTGGGCGGATGTACGCTGAGAGTGAAATGATTGCCTTGCTTGCCAACGGTATCCCTTGGCGAATCTTCTTAGTTGAGGTGCTTAAAATCTCTCTCTTCCTTACTATTTTCGTGTCGATTTTGACCCTTTGGTCAATTCCAAAGTTTCAGTTATTTAAAGAGCAGCTTTTAAATCAACATGAGTCTGCCCATTTAATTCAGTCGATGTCTCCTGGAAGGTTTCATTCCTTAAAGGGGGGCACGGTTGTTTTTTATGTTGAGGAGGTCAGCAAAGGTAAGCAGAATCTGCAGGAAGTTTTTATTGCTGAACAGCCTCTTGACTCGTCTGAGGCTTGGAGTGTTTTAACAGCAGAGAAGGGGGAAATATCTAAGTCTGATCAGGGGCACCGTTACCTAGAACTTACGAATGGAACGCGTTATGAGGGTAGGCCAGGCTCTTCTGATTACTCAGTCGTTTCTTATGATTCCTATGGGCGATTGGTTGATGAGACTGAGAAACAGGTTCCAATGTTTAACCGAGTAACACCAACAAGCCAGCTTTTAAAAAGCTCCACCCCAAATCATCGCTCTGAACTCCAGTGGCGAATTGCGATCCCTATGTCGATTCCTATTTTAGGTATGTTGGCTCTGGGGCTGTCATATGTACCGCCGCGCGGCAGCCGATATGCTAAGGTTCTGCCCAGTATTCTTGTGTATATTCTCTACTACAATTTATTGACGGTCTCTAAGCGTTGGATTGAGGCCGACACGATTGGGCCTTATATAGGTTTGTGGTGGGTACATCTTCTTGCTGCCGGGGTTGCGATAGGTTTTCTTTTATCACATACCGGCTTCTGGTCAAGGTATCGCTATCGGCAGTCTCAACAGCGTTTAAGGGTAAACTATGAGACAAATTAATCGCTACATCATGACAAGTGTGTTTAAAGCAACGCTGGTTGCGATGGTGTTATTGCTGGGGTTAGAAACGTTTTTCGCGTTTGTGAATGAGATTCGTTATGTCGGTACTGGTGATTATTCGATTATTGATGCTTTGACGTATCTTATATTCCAAATTCCGCAGCGACTTTATCAGATGTTTCCAATGTCCGCCTTGTTAGGCAGTATTATGGGGTTAGGTATGCTGGCCTCCAGTAGTGAGCTGGTGGCAATGCGTGCGGCAGGTGTTAGTTATCTCCAGATAATGCGCGCGGTGTTTCAGGTTGGTTTTATCATGGTGATAATAGTTTGGTGTGTGGGAGAGTTTGTAGCCCCTTTGACAGATCGGGTTGCACAGAACCAACGTGCTTTTGCGCTCAGTGGTGGACAGGCCCTTATGACAGAACAGGGAACATGGATGCGCGATGGAGCAGACTTTATCCACATTCATTCTTTGCATGTTAGTGGATTTTTAGAAGGAGTCACACGTTACCAGTTTGATGACGGTTTCCGTCTCAAAAAAGCCACATTTGCTGCGCAAGCCGAAAGAAAAAAAGATCACTGGATTCTATATAACGTTAAAGAAACAACTTTAGGGGAATCTGGTCTATCTACCTCTAGGCAGTCTCAACTCAAATGGTATTCGTCTCTAGATCCGGAGGTTTTACGGATTGTAGGAATGAAATACCTAGATCAATTGTCCCTGGTTGGCTTGATTAAAGCGATCGAGTTTCGTTCCTCAAATGGTTTAGAGGTGAGTGCATACCGCTATGCACTTTGGGAAAAATGTGTGCAACCCATAGTTGTCTTGGTCATGATGCTGTTGGGAATTAGCACTATTTTTGGTCCCCTGAGAAACGCCAATTTCAGCCTTAGAATGCTAATGGGAATACTGATGGGGTTTGGCTTTTTCATTATCAATGCTTCATTAGGCCCCATATCCGTTTTGTATGGGGTACCTCCGGCGCTATCCGTAATGCTGCCGAGTGTAATAGTGACGATTATAAGCACTCGACTATTAAGAAAGCTTCCTTAATAACTGAATCCGTGTCTTGCTCAAGAATCCTTGGATGGGTTGTCTGCTCGGTAGAATTAACGTTGTGATGAGGCTAATACCTGTCGGGACAGTCCAAACCGACCAAAAATAACGTTTAAAGGCATCTTTCCAAGACAGACCTAATCCGTTTTGATTTTTAACTGCCAGCTTCCAGCACTTAGCTCCTATCGTTTGCCCTGTACGTGTCCAGCAATAACCCACCCATAGAAAGTTAACACCTAAAAGATACAACCAATACAAGAAAGCATGCTCGTTCACTAGTTCGTGAGGGACTACAACAAATAAGCTCCCGGTGGCTAACATCAGGAGAGCCAAAGTGATAAATGCATCATAAAGAAGGGCAAACAAGTATCGTAAAAATATCATATAAGCTAGCTGACAAACCCTAGTGTTTTATACCATGGAAAGTAGGAATAAGGCATAATGCTTTCCTAACTAAACTGTGTGAAGAGTCATATTATGCCAAAGTCCGTCGCGCTACCAGCAGCAAAATATACCCCCTCAGAAACAGATAAGGCATTGGGTTCATTCTATGTGCTTTTGAGTGATGCTATAGAAAAGGGGGAATGGCAAGATGTTGCTATCAGTTTGTATTATCTGAAAAGAAAGATGAAAGGCAATAAGACTCTAACAAATAGGGCTCGACGCTTGGTGAACGGTCTTATCATTAAATGTCTAGATTCCATGCAGGATGAACAAGCCGAAGAAGACATAAACGAGTTTAACCTATTCTTAACACACGCTATTTCATTGAGAGGATATTTAAGCGTTCCTAGTCCACTAAGTAACGAGGGAGTTAGCTTGACTCTAGAGGGTAGGGAAACACCATTCCCCTCAGACGTGGCCTACCTATTGATCACTCTCATAGATAATCAACACAAGCTTAATTCAGATCAGTTCGGACTAATATTAATGGCCGTTTGGCATGACATATCTGAAAATACAACTTCGGAGTTTTTGCAAAGATACCTTTCTTGGGAGCAGCAAAATATTACGGCAGCACAATCGTTGCGCTCTAATAAGGAATTTAGTGAGCGTCTAGAGACTATATTGAGTCATTCTGCTTTTAGTTTAAGTTTGTCTCACGATAGATTGAAAGTTGTGTTAATAGAAGCTTACAAGAATTATTTTGAGAGTGTTTTAGCAATCTATTGCAAAAAAACTGGCTTGGATGCACGTGAGCTTAAAAATCCAAGTCAAATAGATGGACTTATAGAAATGCTTCGTGATGCAGACTACATTCCTGCAATGTCACCTGTTCTGAAGCACTATATGGGCTTGTTGGGTTCAGATGGCAAGATTATTTCTCGTCAAAAATTTGAGAGTCTGCTCGATGGATTCGTTCGTATGGAAGGCGTCTTAGAAAAGCCTGAGACTAGTGTAGACAATTCTAGAACAAAGCTGCTTAACTTGGTTGGAAAATTAGCTTCTTTGGCTCGCTTCCGCACACAAGTTCAAGTCGACTTACAAGAGAGCAGATTAAATGCTCTGCAAGCAGCTGTCGCCAGCGCATTTCATGCTCAAGCGAAAAAATATATGACTTCCAAAAAAGAAGAAAGTATTACGACAGTAATTCAGGCATATGCGTTGCTAAAGCTTGATACAAAACAGGCCCTTGATGCTTTAGTGATATCAACGGGTAAGAAACAATTGCTAAAAGGTGTTAAGTCTAAAAAGATAGAAGATGCTTATATCGCAGATAATAAAGAGCTAAGTTTACTAATATTGTTTTATCGTAGGATTGTTAAAGCGGTTCAAAGTAGCGAAGCTTTCAAGGCGATTGAGCCCAGTTGGCTTGAAAACTTTGAAATGGGTTTAAGCAAGTACGTAATGTCACTTGTTATTGATGGAACTACGTTATCACAAGCGGCAGAGTTAACCACAGATTTAGAAAAGCTTGTTTCACAAGCGCTTGGTGCTCAGAATGCGTATAAAGATGCACACGCTGCTAAGTCGCCATTTAAAGTTAAATTTAAAACTCTAGTTTCCTCTGCTGCGTCATTCTTAAAGCGTGCGCTTGAAAAGCACGATGAGGTGGCACGGTCAGGGGCTGAAGACTCGGTAGGTATCTCTACTAGAAAAGCATCGCATTGTTCTGGTGAGGGTGATTTGCCAATGAATGAACTAAGTACTGGTGCTTCAACTGATGCGGCCCCGTCAAGTAGCAGTGCTGAAAGTCGTAAAGAGAAGAAAACAAGGCCTGCTAAATCAGCTGCTGAGGCAAAGAAACCATTAAAGGAAAATCGAAAAAAAATCATTAGATTATCTGGTAGTTCTGAAGAAGAATTATCTGAGCCTGAGGTTGTAAAAGCCAACCTTAAGCCTGTTGAACGATGTATTTTGCTTGACGAGGCTAGTGATGAACCCACTCGTGCTAAAAAGGTCGCTCCCAAAAAGAAGAAGAAAGCAAAAACGAAACCTAGTGTCAGAAATGGTGCGGTTGCTTCATCTAGAGGTAACGCTGGTAAAGAGCACGATAAAAGTCGGCCAAAGAGTAACATACCACCATCCAAACCTGTGGCTCCCGTAATAAAGGAGCCTCAAGGCCCCCTAGGCATCAGTGATGAAGAAAAAAATGAACTTTACCTAAAAACAGCCGGACAAATGGTTCACGTGACATCTCGATTTGGTATGTATGTTCCACCACATGACAATAATGAAGGCTTTAGTCTTAACAAGAGAGTGTCTGGATTACACAGTTTTACCGTGGGAGCTCCTAATGTAGTCTCACAGCAAGGCTTGGTAAACGCGCTTGCTGAGGCGACACATCAAATGAATGGAGAAAGAGCCACTTTACAGACTCCTTCTACCGTAACTGGTTCAGCTAAGCGTCGAAAAACTAAAGGTTCGAAGTCTTCAAAGAGGCCTAAGCTTCGTACTAAAGAAACAGAGAGTCTTGAGAGCACTTCTATTGCTGACAGAGAAACAGGTTCAATATCGGTTAGAGTCGACGCTAATAAGAGAAAAAATAAATCTGCGCCTGCAAGACCTCAGGCAAGTGCAGCAAGACCTCATCAGGCTAGAGCTGCTAACAAACCTCAAGCTAAAGTCGCTAAAATAACGCCTGCTAGTGATCTAGAAGGAGCAGCAAACAGGCCAGAAGTGAGATTGCCTTTAGAGATTGATGCTTCTTCAGAGTATCCTAGTACCAATGCAGAGACGGCAGGCCGTGTTATTAAAAAAGCATCTGCTTTTACCAAATTGCCTACTGGAGCGGAACTCTCGCCCGCAGTAACTTCAGAGACGTTAGGACCTGAAACCTCAGCTAAGGAACCAGTTCGCACAGTTGTGGCTAAACCTGTTCCAAGGCGTTTAGTTCATTCGGGTGATGATACTTTGATGGGACTGCAAGTTGTACGTGAGGTGCTACCTGAAGCGCCAACAACTCGTCTTGTACCTGTTTCAATAGAGCCTGGCTCATCTAATAGTGTCTCTGTACCTGTAGCGCCAACTGTAACTGGTCAACCGACGAGACTGACCGGTATGACTGCTTCTAAGCCGGTTTCAGTGGCTACTAATGCTGGAAAGCGAGTTGCTATAGATCCAGATGTACGCCCGCCAGTCCAAGTATCTTCAAATGATAGAAAAAAACTTAAACTTGCAGCTCGTATCGAGCAACAAGCAAGGGAAGCGATGAAAAAAGCACTTATGCTAAGGCAATCAGTTTTGTCTGCACAACAGTCAGCAGTCGTCGGAGATGATTCCGATGATGATTTACCATCAGTGGATGCTGTTCACAGAGTCGCAGCTTCTGCATTGGCAGACCCGAGGGGAATGAGTACAAGCGATAGAGGAGAGTCTGTAGGTGCTTCTGCATCAGCTTTGTATCAGAGAACTCAGGAAATAACAGATGAAGGGGCATTACAGCAGAATATGTCACCTTCTCTTGCAAGACCTAATGAAAGACCTAGAACCCCTTCTTATGATGTTACTGATGCGGCTCGTAATCATTATGATAGATCACGCGACCCGCGTTCCAAAGATAGTCAGCCTAGGGATGAAAGCGAAGGGCAACAGCCGAAAGGCTATTTTGTAGGTTACCGAGGCGATAGTCGCGGCCCAACATATCATCAGGCTAATCCTTATTATAATAATGTTAGAAGAAACGATTATAGAAGCGATGATTCCAGAAGAGGTGATTTTAGAAGGGAAGACTACAGAAGAGATGATTTTAGAAGAGATGATTACAGAAGAGATGATTACAGAAGGGATTTGAGAGAAGGTAGACCTCGCTTTGATGAACGGTACAGAGGTAGAGTTCGGCAACAACGTCCCGCAGACTCTAGGGATAGAGATAGCGACCGAGGTTCCCAATATCGTTATTCAAAGTGGTAAGGTTTTAAGCAGTAATCTTTGCCTCCTTATCGGGGGGCAAAGCTGCTAAAATAAACCTGGAATTGACCAACTATTAAGGATGATAGATGGACGCCTCAGAAAGTATATCAGTCATTGGTTTAGGATATGTTGGGCTACCGGTTGCTTTGGCTTTTTCCTCGATAACAGAAGTCGTGGCTTACGACACTAATTCAGCACGTATAAATGAACTTAAAGCCGGCAAAGATCATACTGGCTGCCTTACTCAAACACTACCCAGCCAGCTTCTTTTGACCAATGATCCCAAAGCACTACGTACTGCGACGTTCCATATAATCTGCGTTCCCACTCCAATCGATAAAGATAATCAACCAGATTTAAGTTTTCTTGAATCTGCAGCACATACACTTGGTCCCATGTTGCATAGCGGGGATACAGTGGTTGTAGAGTCAACAGTCTATCCAGGTGTTACAGAGGACATTATTGTTCCTATTCTTGAATCTCATTCTGGTTTAAAAATGGGAAGCTCTCTTAGGGTCGGGTATTCCCCCGAGCGCTTAAGCCCATCCGATACGCTTCACCTGTTTGAAAATACAGTTAAGCTGGTCGGTGCTAATGATTATCAAACGGCAGAGCTCATTGCTGAAAAATATCGGCAAGTTGTACTAGCCGGGGTCCACATGGTTCCTTCTATTAAGGTTGCTGAAGCCGCAAAACTGCTTGAAAACACCCAACGAGACGTTAATATCGCATTGGTGAATGAAATGGCTATGCTTTTTCACGCTTTAGAGATTGACTCACATGAAGTCATAGAAGCGGCTAAAACCAAATGGAATTTTCATCCTTATGAGCCGGGCTTAGTGGGGGGGCATTGCATCGGTGTTGATCCCTATTATATGAGCGCCATTGCACAGCGTCATGGGCTAAACCCGGATCTGGTTTTAAGTGCACGTTCGAGAAACGAGTCTATGGGAGAGTATGTTGCACAAAAAACTATTGATATCTTGAGTGACGAAAATATACCAGCTAAAGCAGCCAATGTTGGAGTATTTGGTTTGTCTTTTAAAGAGAATTGCCCTGATATACGCAATACAAAAGTGGTCGGTTTAATTCAGTCTCTTGAGGCAAAGGGTGTTAAGACCTACGTTGCGGATCCGATTGTCAATAAACCAGAGTTTGAGGCAACATACAACATCAAAGTACTCGACCTAGAACAGCTTCCACGCCTTCACGCAATTGTTATCGCTGTGGCGCATGATACGTTTGTTCATTGTTCACCTACGGAATATTTAGCGCATTTGCAACACCCAAACTTGCTAATAGACGTGAAAGGCCATTTAGATAGGGATAGATTTTCTGATGCAGGTGTGAGACTTTGGCGATTGTAATAAATTGCCGCAAGGCACGTCGATAATGTTGGATATTTCAATAAGATGCAGCTATGCTGATTTCACTAACAGTTAATTGAATAGGAGCTATAGAGACACTTAAACGTATTGATGTATTTTACGTTTGTGTGCAGTACATCAGTTGTAGAAGTAGCAGTAAGAAGTTTTTGAAGAGTAGTACACGTAGTCCCCCTCCGTGTAGGTACAGCCCGAAAACCGTGATTGCCAATAGCTACAATCAATGGAGGCATCAAGCATGATTCAGTATCTTATCGCTAATGGACAATACAGAAAAGCAGCAGAAAAATTAGCGAGTATATCTCAACAATCCAGCCATTCAGAAAACGTGCTGGTTTTAGGAAAGTTTTCCTCTAAACCCTCTTGTGCACTTGCAACCCCCGACAAACAAATTCTACATCAAGCAAAAGAGCACTTTTTGACACTTGTCTACAATCCCTTAGATAAATATAAAAGTGACTGTCCCGCGTTAATCGCAGCAGAAGGGCACTCAAAGCGAGAACAGTTTGTTTCACAGTTTTTGCCTTATGCGAATGTTAAGCAAGAATACTCAGACAGTATTGCTTGGGCACATACGCACGCAAATGAAATTGTAAGTGTTTATTTAGACCTCATTAACACTGTAGAACAAGGTTTTTTCAATAGAATAATACTGACTAAGGAAAGAGCTTCAGTTCTTAGAAGAGGCCTTAGCACAACAGCCAAATCACATTTATCTAAAGCTCTTCAGTCTATTTTCTGTCAATTGGATGAGGGTGATGTTTTCTATTTTGCGGCTATGGCCTTTATTCGACTTGTCTACAATGACTATCCAGCTGTAGAACAATCAAACCAAGATGAAAGAGTCCTTGATGCATATGATGATATTCGACAAGTTTATCCCTCGATGGCTAGAAACTTATACCAATCGCTTGTTAGATATTTAGAAAGTGGTGGCAGTATTGCCGACTTAAGTTTATATGGTCCCTATGCCGGTTCTCATCAGAAAGCACTATTAGACTATTTGTCTGAAGGAAGATTGGCAAGATTGCGCAAATCATTGTTGAACCGTATCAATGCTCTATTGGTAAAACCAACTTCGAACTTGCAGAATCTAAAGCAAGAGTGGATGGCACATGGAAAGATGATATCAATATTGCAACGATTACCCGGTGACTCACGCTATTTGTTTGCTATGAGTGTAAGTAAAATTGTCAAAAGAAGTCGACGCGCATTTGAAGCCACGCTGTTGCCACTGGCGGAAACAGACAAGCTTCAATCATTTGAGTTTAGAAAAATATATCAAGAAAAACACGCGGTATTAAATAATCTTCTTTGTTTAAGACTTCTAGGGAATGAACAAACAAATGAGATGTTGAACATCTTTATGTGCAAACTAACAGCAATGCAGAGAAAACTTGTAATGAAACTGCAGCCCTCACAAGTCTCAGAACAGTTTATAGCGATTAGTTATGACATTATTCGATTAATTGGTTCAAAAGAGCAGGCCAGCCATTCTGACAATCTTGTTCATGCATGGCATGTATATTGTTCTGATGTTGCCTCGGTTATGGCTTCCGGAGACGACGTTATTAGCATCAAAGGGCTTGAAAAAAATGTAAAACAACAAGCAACATTTGATGCGCTTGATGACTATGTTGCGCAGTTAGATGCGCGTATTCTAGGGTATTTTCTTCACCAATTTGGGCTTGAAAAACCTTTCTTGGAGAAGGCAAGTACGCTTCGTCAGTTAATCTCTGAAGCAAATGGTCTTCATTCATTGAATATAACGGAAGAGAGTCTTTGTGATTTACTAAGAAATACCCAAAAACCGATTCGTTGGCATTGGCATGTTCCAAAAGTAAAAGATGCGGAGCAATTAATGGTCGGGCTTCTTATTAGTGCTCGTGCACACCAATGGGTCAGAGAATATAAACAAATAAGTCACGAAAATATTGATGTAGCCCCCGATAAGCTCTGTGAGATATTGAAGGGGATGGCTGTTGAGCTTATGCATAAGTTTGGGGTAGGGCATGGTCGATTTACAACACACCTTGCTTCAGCCATAGGTGCGGCAAATGACTACTTTATCTGTCCAAGTGGCATTGAGTCACAAGAGGCTAGCGAGGCCCGAATTAGGCATTAAAAACAAAAAAGCCTGCTTATGCAGGCTTTTTTATAGTTTGGTGCCTCGGGTGAGACTCGAACTCACACTCCCGAAGGAACAGGATTTTGAATCATGCGCGTCTACCAATTCCGCCACCGAGGCTTTAACTGCCCGAATTTATATCATTAAAGCGCTCTTTGAACAAGTGTTAATGGTGAAACGTACCTTGTTAAAGCTAGATAGATATTAATATCTATAAAATATGTATGTTAACTTCCTCTTTGTTTTCGGTAAATTCTATTAATTTATAGCTAGAACGCTGGATTATGTTGAAGCTATGATGAGAGCAGGTAAAGAGTTTTTACCTCAGGCCAAAACGGCCAAAGTATTCGCTGAAGAGGACGGTGTGCAACCGGATAGTAGGCAGCGTTCTACTCGAAATCGAAGGTAGTCATTTCGGGCCTGAGATCACTCTAGCACTCCTATCTCATTTGTCGATAAAAACTTTGTGCTATAATTTCGCCATTTACTAAGTGGTGTAATGAATATGAGTAAGTTATTCAGATATCTTGTGGCAGTAGTGTTGTTAGCTCCAAGTGTGGCTTTAGCAGATGAAGTATTTGCTGCCGAACCAAACCCAATGGGGCAATGGTTAATGTTGCTGGGTTTTGCATTTATTTTCTATTTTATGATTTGGCGCCCACAATCTCAGCGGCAGAAAGCCCAAAATAAAATGATAGCGGAGTTGCAGCAAGGCGATGAAGTTATTACCTCTGGCGGTATCATGGGCCGTGTAACACAAATTAAAGACAGCTGCATATTTGTGGAAGTTGCTAAGGGAATGACGATTCAAATGCAAAAGCAATCAGTTTCCAGTGTTCTACCGAAGGGAACAGTAACTGCTAACTAGAAGGGATATACGATGATTAAGCCTTTTCCACGCTGGAAGTACGCACTTTTATTTGTACTTGTAGTCTTGTCGAGCGTCTATGCACTACCGAACTGGTATGGTGATAAACCTGCCGTACAAATCTTTGCTGGGCGCGGCGATGACATTAATCCTGAGCTAATAGATCAGGTTGATAACTGGCTCGAAGAGGCGAAAATCTCTCAATACGAAGTCGTCAAAGATTCTAACCAGTCTGTCTTAGTTAAGCTCAATGATGATGCGGCTCAGCTTCAAGTGAAAGATATATTATCTCAGCGCGTCTCTAATGATATGACGGTAGCCATGAACTTAGTTCCAGCAACTCCAAAGTGGATGAAAACCATAGGAGCAGACCCCTTGAAGTTGGGTCTAGATCTTAGAGGCGGAGTGCATTTCTTGGTTGAGGTGGATGTTGATGGCGCCATGGAGCAAAGGATAGAAGGCATTCAGTCTGACTTAAGAACCTTTCTTCGTGATGAAAAATTACGATACAAAGGGATTCGGTTACGAGATGAGCGATCTCTTTTAATTCGTTTCGATGGTTCTGATGGGGTTGATTCAACATTAAGTAAACTGCGTCGACAGTTCCCTGAATTGGAATTCAAGCGAGGAGAAGATACTGATGAGCTACTAGCCAGCTTCTCTGCATCTACTTTACAAACGTATCGAAACTACACAGTTGAGCAAACAATGAGTACTTTGCGAAATCGTGTTAATGAACTTGGTGTCGCTGAGGCGCTGGTACAGCGGCATGGCGCAAATAGAATAGTTGTTGAGCTTCCAGGCATACAAGATACAGCAAGAGCTAAAGACATATTAGGGAAGACAGCGACTCTTGAGTTCAGATTGGTTGACTCAGAGCATGATGTGAGTCGCTCTCTTGGTGCTAGACCTCCAGCCGGGAGTGAGCTTTTTTATGATACTTCAGGCAATCCTATTTTGTTAAAAAAACGCGTTATTTTAACGGGTGATTCAATTGTTGGTGCGACTACAGGTAATGACTCGAGAGATGGTCGTCCAACAGTTAATGTTCGAATTGCAGGTGCTGGTGTTAACTTATTTAAGAAAATGACACGAGATAACATTGGCCAACCAATGGCAACGCTATACATAGAAAGTAAAACCATTAGTAAAGAAAACGAAGATGGTAAAATTGAGCAAGTAACAGAGGTTGATAGACAAGTTATCTCTGTTGCAACCATTCAGTCTGCACTGGGCTCACAGTTTCAAATCAGTGGTTTTTCTCGCTCTCAGGCAGCAGATTTGGCGCTACTTTTAAGAGCGGGTGCACTTCCTGCGAGCGTGAGCATTGTTGAAGAACGCACAGTTGGTCCAAGCCTCGGAGCAGAGAACATCCAAATGGGCGTGAAATCGATTCAGGTAGGCCTTGGTTGTGTTGTCTTATTCATGATGCTGTATTACAGCTGGTTTGGGTTTATTGCCAATATTACTCTCGTGATGAACTTGGTGATGTTGTTGGCAATGTTATCGTTAGTCGGTGCAACACTTACTTTACCAGGCATTGCAGGCATCGTCTTAACACTGGGGATGGCAGTTGATGCTAACGTACTAATTTTCGAAAGAATCAGGGAGGAAATGCGAAATGGTTTGACACCTTTAGCTTGTATTTCATCTGGTTTTGACCGGGCGTTATCTACAATTATCGACTCAAACTTAACAACACTAATCGTAGGTATGATTTTATTTACAGTGGGAACAGGACCGGTTAAGGGGTTCGCAGTAACGCTGTGTCTGGGTATTATTACTTCGTTGATAACAGCAGTTACTGGCACTAAAGCCATTGTTCATTTGTTCTTCGGTCGCTCAACCAAGCCTCTGCCAGTCGGTATTTAAGGGTATATCAATGGAACTATTTAAACGACAAACCAAAATCGATTTTATGGGGCTAAGAAAAGGTGTTGCGCTACTTTCAGTAGTACTATGTATTGCCTCGTTTGCTCTTTTAATGACTAAAGGCCTTAACTGGGGATTAGACTTTACTGGAGGAACGTTACTAGAAGTTCGCTTCAGTGAAAGTGTTGTTGATGAACAAGTTAGGGATACCCTTATACATGCTGGTTTTGAGAATGCTAAAGTCTCATATTATGGGGATGCACAAGACCTTTTGATACGGATCGGGAATCAAGCGGGTATATCGGAAAAAGAGTTAGCCCAAAATGTGGTCGATTCTCTTTCATCTGCAGACTTTAATCTTGAATTAAGACGAGCTGAGTTTGTTGGTTCAGAAGTAGGTGCTGAGTTAGCTGAGCAGGGTGCTTTGGCGGTTCTAGTTGCAGTGTTAATGACAATGGTGTACATCGCTTTCCGCTTTGAATATCGGTTTGCCGTTTCTGCTGCCGTTGCTTTGATGCATGATCCGATTGTGATTCTTGGCGTTTTTTCATTCTTTCAAATAGAGTTTGATCTAGCAGCTTTAGCCGCCATACTAGCGGTAATGGGTTACTCACTAAACGATACAATCGTTGTTTTTGATCGGGTGCGGGAGAACTTTAGAAAAATTCGTCAAGCCAATGCTTATGAGGTTCTAAATCTCTCTATTAATCAAACCTTGTCACGCACAATCATGACTTCATTTTTAACATTACTAGTAGTTGTCGCTTTATTCTTCCTGGGTGGCGACTCACTTTATGGTTTCTCAACGGCAATGTTAGTTGGAATAGTATTTGGAACATATTCTTCTATTTATGTGGCGGGAGCTTTAGCACTTCAGTTGGGGCTAAAGCAGGAAGATATGCTTATCAAGCCAACATTTGTGGATGATAGACCTTAATTCATTGCTGAAATTAACAGCTCAGCTAGCTTTTCTGGACAGGTAATTTCAGGACTGTGTGCGGCGTTGATTTCAGCCATATTACAATGAGGAAGGTTATTTGCCATCTTTATTTGCTCGTGGGGCGGAACACATTTATCTTCGGTGCATATAATTACTTGTACATTTGAGATCTTTTTAATGATATCAGGTGACCAGTTTACCTTTGCACCCATTGGGGATAATGGTTGATCGACAAGAGATGCGATACATTCGGATCTACCAGGGAAGGTAATATTTTCACCGTATAAAATATCACCAACCTGAGAAGACTTTTCTAGAATAAGACGATTGCTTTCGGTTTCTACTTTTAAATAAGGCCCCAGACCTTTTGATGCAAATTGTGTACTGATATCAAAAATAGACTCCGAACGTGGTTTTGGTATAAATGCTGAAATAAAATGTAATGATGCAATTTTTTCAGGCATGACGCTGGCTACCTCAAGTAGAACTATTCCAGACATAGAATGTCCCACTAGGTGAACAGGTTCCTTGAGCGTGTCAAGATAATGAAGCACAGCATCTTTATAGGTTGATAAACCTATTCGTTCAAGATTTTCCTGCTCACTAGCCGCATGGCCTGGTAAGGTTAACGCGCAAACATCGTTACCATGCGTTTTGAGCGCATTAATAAGTTCTTTCCAACAGTCGCCTGTATGCCATGCGCCATGAACAAGAAGTGTTTTTCTCATCTTCCAATACTATCCCTGATGATTGGTTGCAATTCATTGTGAACTTTGGGAGAACCGGCAACAATGTTACCTGTGGTTAGGAAATCCGTACCACCTCTAAAGTCACTTAGTTTTCCACCCGCTTCTTTAACAATTACAGCCCCTGCAGCTATATCCCATGGGCTTAAACCTAGTTCCCAAAAACCATCTAAACGACCCGCAGCGATATAACATAAATCTAATGCTGCTGATCCCGCTCTTCGAATGCCCGCTGCTCTAGGACATATCTCTCTAAACATTTGAAGATATTTTTCTATTTGATCAGGAACCGCGTAGGGAAATCCTGTTCCAATTAGGCCACCATCTAGATGAACAGAGTCTTTAAGTCTTAATCGTCTCTGGTTTAGCATCGCCCCTTCGCCCAGCGTTGCTGTAAACAATTCATCTCGGAGTGGGTCGTAAACGACACCATGAGTGGGAACTCCGTTCTGTAAAATTCCAATGGAAGTACAAAAATGTGGGAAGCCATGTAAAAAATTGGTTGTTCCATCCAGAGGATCGATTACCCATGTAAATTCATTGCCCGCTATAGTGCCAGACTCTTCAGCAATAATTCCATGATCAGGGTAAGAAAGGCGGATGATCTCAAGAATAGCACGTTCAGCACTTTTATCTACGTTGCTAACAAAGTTATTCTTACTTTTTTCTTGGACGGTAATATTGTCTAGATTGTTCAAGCCATTAAGGATAATTTTTCCGGATTTGCGAGCAGCTTTTATAGCTATGTTAATCATTGGGTGCATAATGGTTGGCCTTATATTGTTTGGGCCAGTATAGTCTCTTGCTCATGTAAGGAAAACCGTTAATAGCTAGGTAACCTTAAAAAATGGAAACGAATCGCTTAGAAGCAATTGATATTGTCTTAGTTGAGACCTCACATCCTGGAAATATAGGTGCATGTGCTCGCTCAATGAAGACAATGGGGTTAACCCGCCTTCATCTTGTGAATCCAAAGTGTAACCACCAGAGTGATGAGGCCATTGCCAGGGCATCTGGGGCTACTGACGTCCTCTCAGGAGCACAGATTTATACTTCATTAGCCAGTGCTGTGAGTAAAAGCGCCTGGATTGTGGGCACAAGTGCTCGTCAGCGTGAGCACATACTGCCAGTTTACTCCCCAAGAGAGTTAATCCGCCAATACTATAGTACCTATTCAGATAACCAAAGGCTGTCTATAGTTTTAGGGCCCGAGAGAACAGGACTATCGAATAGTGACCTCAATTTATGTCATGCGCATGTTATTATACCAACTAACCCAGATTATGCCTCTTTAAACTTGGCATCTGCATTGCAGGTTATTGCATATGAGGCTAGAGAGTCTTTAGGCCTAAGGTTGCCTGAGGCGGTGAAAGCTGAAATAGTAACCGCTGAAACTTTAGAGAAAATGATATCACACGCAGCCGAAGCCCTAGAGGGTACATCACTTGTATCTGCTAAACCTATTGAAAGAATGGTTTCACGACTAAGAAGAGTATTTGTTCGAGCGTCGCTTTCGCAGGATGAAGTAGATTTGCTTCATGGGATTTGGAGAGAAATGATTCGGTTAAAAAATCATCAAGAGAAGGGACAGTAATCATGTTTGATAGAGAAACCAATAACGCTATATATGATTTGTTGGGAGCTAACCTAGTAGAGCAGCGTCGAGCACGACGGTGGAAAATATTTTTTAGATTTGTTGGCTTGATTATTCTTTTAATGGTTTTGTACCCAATCTTTTTCTCTAAAAAGAGTGTTGTAAATATGCCTGAGCATATTGGTGTTATTGAGATTGAGGGTGTGATTTCAGCAAAAGGAAAGACCTCCTACAATGAAGTTTCAAAAGCACTCAAAAAAATGTATAAGCAAGAGTCGCTAAAAGGGGTCATTTTAGATATCAATAGTCAAGGTGGACTTCCGGCACAAGCCTCTCTTATTTATGATGAGATTCGCCGATATAAAGAAGTTTATCCAGAGATACCTGTGTACGCAGCTATAACAGATGTCGGTGCTTCAGCAGCATACTATATTGCTGCAGCGGCCGATGAGATTGTTGCAGCGCCTTCATCTATTGTGGGCTCGATAGGTGTTGTCTCATTTGGCTTTGGGGTTCAAGAAGCAATGAAGATGTTGGGTGTTGAGTCGAGAACGCAGCATGCTGGAGAGCATAAAGTGTTAGGGAGTCCTTTTGATCCTTTAACCGATAAAGATAAGGCCATTCGGCAAGAAATGTTGGATACCGTCCATATGCAGTTTATAGAAGCCGTTAAGCAGGGGCGTGGTGATCGCTTATCAGATAATCCTGATTTATTTTCTGGTTTATACTGGACAGGTGAACAAGCGCTTGATTTGGGTCTTGTTGACAGCTTAAGTTCTAGAGATGCGATTGTAAGAGATGTATTTAATTTAGATGAGATGGTTTACTACAATCGAAAACGTGATTTTATGGACTCATTTGTTGAAGCATTGCCAGATCAGTCTGCTGCATTGATGTCTATGCTTAATCCTACAATTCAAATGTTTTAAGTTGATAGCAGAAGCGTAGCTACTAATCTATAGAATGTTTAAGGAAGGCTTCATTATTGTTGTACAGTATCTTGCGACAATAATGAGGCCCTACATTTAAGCAGTAGCTCTCACCGGCTTGAGTTGCGTCTCGGGCTGGTTTCTGGCTGAAGATCAGATCTCGGCTCATCATCTTCATCAAGAATAAAATCTTCAATCATCCTTACAGTCCAATCAATGTACTCTTGCTTGGTCATGGGGGCTTTTTCACCATTCTCTTTCATAAAAGCGACCTCAAAAAAGTTCTTTCCATTAAGGTGATCGTAAAACTGACCAACTGTCGGTAATGTATCTGGTCCTAATGATAAGGCAAATACAACTAACTCTTTTTGGAGTGCCTCTTCTACAGCTTCATCTGTGCTCCAGTCTGCTACCTCTTTATATTGGTTGGATTCGCCAATATAAAGGTGTTCTTGAGAAAATTCTTGTAGTATACGACATCTATCTTCAAAGCAGACGCCAGTAAAAGATGAAAAATAGGCAATTAGTACATCGTCTCCAGCTTTTTGGGCTAGATGCAGGTCATCAGTTAAAAATTTCTCAATAAAATCCATGTAAAATATCTCTATTTCTGGGCTGTTTTGGTTTGGATGCCATCCCATACCCGTTAATTCATTAAACTCTAAAGTGACCTTTGGATCATTAGCTCGTAGAAGGCCCTTTAAATGTTCTTTATGCGCTAGCATTCTGCCAAAGCGAAGTATGAAAATATACGTACTTTCATAGGTGCTGGTGTCTTCAATATTGGCGCCAAAAAGTTTGCCCACCGCATGCCAGAAAAATCGTGGCGGCCATTTTTTCCTCTGAGTCATTCTCAACCAATCCTTCACTGCACTCATTGGATGTCCAAACAGTCGATATTTGTCATCTGGATCATAAAGAGAAGGTGTGGCGTCACCAAATTTAGGGCTGCCTCCGAGCCTATCTTTTAATCGTGTTAGTTCAGTTAAAGCCGCTGAAACATAAGTCGATTCATAGTCATTTTCTACAGAGCTGGTGGGATAAAATTCCTCCAAGTTCTCTTTGATTGCCTGGTAAAACTCTTCTGGTGTTGTGTTTGAAATATCAAATGGTTCATTGGAAAGCTCAGCTACCTTTTTTGCAAGCTCCTTATTAGTTGGCTTTTTTGATGATTTTTTCTGAAATAGGAACATAATGGGATTCCTTTTAATACAGTCTACTTAAATTATAGTTAAATCATCTTTCGTTACTATCAATCTTGGGGCTAGATAATAGAGATAATTTTGAAAGATTGGTTTAGGGTCGTTACTAGTCTTTTAGGTGAACTTACGTGTACCTACATTTTTATGTGTATCTGCTTAAGCTAATTAACTATCATGTGTTTTCAGTGAATATTTAACTGTAAGGTGATAATGGATTAAACTTGTGCGGTTGGTTGATGAGTTCCATTAGTTGGAAGCGGTTCAACTCGAAAATTTTCAATTTAGTTCAACCGCTTCAATATTTACAATTTTGTTAGGAGTGATAATGAAAGAGCTTACACTGAATGAAGTTCAAAGTGTTTCAGGTGGTCGCGTAAGCGAAGAGGCTGTTCTTGGTTTGGGAGTCGCAACAGCAGTGACTACAACAGCATTTTTCGGCTCTCTAATCGCTTATGCAGTAGCTCCAGGCCATGACACTTTAATTGCATTTGCATCTACTTTTGGTGTTGCAGTGGCTACTTCTATAGCATATGGCGTTGTCTCAGACGTTTATATTGCTGAAAATGGTGGCTACTACATAATTATATAGTCCATATTCTGGGGCAGCTGGTACAGCTGCTCCACGTCTTTAGCTTAACTTTGACAATTTTTCCCTACATTTACGAATCAAACTAAAATTATTTGAATTTAGAGCTATGGCTAATATATGGTGGTTAGCGTTATCCAAAAGATTGGTATTGCGTTAACCCGTTTTATTTATGTGGCTCTTTAATTATAAGGCGACTAATACTGAACGAGTAAAATGCAAAAAGATCTATTTGAGTAATCAAACAATTATTCACAATGAGGAAGATTGAGATGAAAGTTTTAAATAGCAATGAGATTCAAGCCGTATCTGGTGGTAAAGAAATAAAAGAAGAAGTTGTCATCGGTTTAGGTGTTGGGACGGGGTTAGCTGGAGTCGCTTTCTTGGGTTCAGTAATTAACACTGCATTAGTTCCTGGTGGTTACAGTGCAGCTGGATTAGCTGTTTCTACAGTTTCTCTTGCAGCCTTAGGAACCGCATTTGGTATCTGCTATGATGAATATCTTAAACAAGAGTCCAGCACAGTTGAGATTGATATTTAAATGTATCATCAGGAAAAGCGGCATTTGCCGCTTTTCTTTTACATACCTCAAAAATTAATTTATGGTATCTCATTAAAGGATTATGGTGCTAAATTCCATGAATATAAGCGTTAGAAAAGTCGGCAAACTTCTCAGTTACTTGGGCTTAGTGCCATTCTTGATGGCAGCAGTTGTTGTTTTAATTTTTAATATTCCCGTTTCGGTAGTTGCCCCTGTTTTCATAATATATAGCGCTCTTATTTTATCTTTTATGTCTGGTGCATTATGGGGAATGTCTTTTATTTTTGATGAGCGAAAAGACTGTATTCAGCTAGTATCAGTCATGTATCCATTAATAGCATGGGGGTTGATACTTTGGGGAAATATGCTCTTAACACTTGTGTGCCTTTCGCTTAGCTATATTCACCTTTGGTGGTTTGAAAAGCGATTATTTGCGCACGCCCAAATCGGGGTGCAATATCAGCAAATGCGGTTGCTGTTAACCACACTGGTTGTTTTATCCCACTTGGCCGTTATTTTCTACTCGCTGCTTTAAAAACTGAGTAGCCTTGTTTATCAAGAAAAGAACATAGGGCGATCAGTGGCAGTCCAATTAAAGCGCTTTGATCGTCACTTTTAACACTTTCAAGTAAAGTTATTCCAAAGCCCTCTACTTTTAAACCTCCGGCGCAATTCAAGGCGTTTTCATGATTTAAATAAGCATCGATCACTTCGTCAGATAACTCACGAAAGGTGACTACCGTCTCAATGATAGTCTCTTCGCATTTATGCGTGTCAGTATCTGTAACACACAGTCCGCTGTGAAAAGTGATGCTTTTTCCACTAAAGCGAGATAGATTTTTATGTGCAGCCTCACGAATAAGCGGCTTTCCTAGAATCTCACCCTCAAAATCACCAACTTGATCGCATGTAATAAGTATTGCGCCTGGTGCTTTTGGTATCAATGCTTCCGCTTTCGCTTTTGATAAGCGTTTAACAAGCTTAGAAGCGGTTTCTCCTGCCTGTGGGGTTTCGTCTATGTCAGGAGTCATGATTTCAAAGGGAATTTTAAGCTGTTTTAATAAAGTTTGTCTGGCTGGAGAGCTAGAACCTAGAATAAGCTTTTTCATAATTTGTAATATATTCAACTAATTGGAGAAAAAACACCAAAATCAATTGCTTAGAGGGTATATGGCAAGGCAAATAGCTTTGACAGAAACGCCTCCAAACGCTATGATCTGGCTCTTATGTTGAAGACAATGCTACCAGAAACCATTGACCCAAGTCGCCTAGTCAAGCAAAATCGCATACTAACTGGGGTTATTCCCCTAGAAAGCTTGCATCATTTGCACCCGATGCTGGCAGGTGAGAAAGGGAATATCACAGCACATGTTGAAGGGGCTACCAGTTCTGGCTGTCCTGAGGGTGTGTTGCACTGTCTTATAGAGGGACATTTAGTGGTGCAGTGTCAGAGATGTCTGTCAGACTTGAGACTACCTATTTCAGAGCGATTTTCAATCGCGCCGGTAAGACGCTTAGAGCAAGAAGAATGCTTGCCAGAGACGGTAATGGGTTGGGTGCTTGAGGATGAAGAAAAACCATCTTTATGGTTAGTAATGGAAGAGATGTTAGTACTCAGTGTTCCATTAGTCCCCAAGCATAAAGATGAAAACTGCTTAGCTTGGAAAAGCGATGCAAAAGAGCAAAAGAATCAGGCTAACAACCCGTTTGGGGAGTTGGCGACGTTATTTAAAAAATAGTGTAGTGGGAGAATGGAATAATGGCTGTTCAACAAAATAAAAAAACACGTTCAAAACGTAACATGAGACGTGCACATGATCATCTTTCTGGTCCAACTCTATCTGTTGACCAAGAAACTGGTGAAAAACACCGTCGTCACCACATTAGTGCAGATGGTTACTACCGTGGTAAGCAAGTTATTGCACCACGTGAAGAAAAGGAAACTGACGCCTAATTTTTTATAAATTAGACGTCAAATAACGATTATGTTACCAATTGCAGTGGATGCTATGGGTGGGGATTACGGCCCTTCGGTCGTTGTCCCTGCGGTGCTTGATGCCTTAAAAAAATACCCTGAACTTTGTATTCATCTATATGGTGATGAAGCAAAAGTAACCCCCGTTCTAAATTCATTTTCGAAAAAGAAACCTTGCGACAAGGCTCGCCTGTTTTTTCATCACACAGATGAAGTCGTTGAGATGGATGATCCTCCCGCTTTAGCAATGCGAAACAAAAAGCGTTCATCTATGCGTTTGGCAATTAATTCCGTAAAAGAGAAAACGGCTTTAGCCTGTGTTAGTGCTGGCAATACTGGTGCTTTGATGGCGACAGCTCGTTTTGTTTTAAAAACCCTGCCTATGATTGATCGTCCCGCATTGATTTACAGTATCCCCGTTTTAACTTTAAGTAGCGCTCAGCAAGTACATATGCTTGACTTGGGGGCGAACGTAGATTGTACGGGAGATAATTTGTTTCAGTTTGCGGTCATGGGAAATGAATTTGCAAAAGTGCGTTCAGGAATAAGCACCCCTCGAGTAGCATTGTTGAATGTTGGTTCTGAAGATATCAAAGGCTCAGATAGCGTTAAACAGTGCGCACTGCGACTAGAAGGTAGCTCAATGAACTACACAGGTTACGTTGAGGGAAACCAACTCTACTCAGGGTGTTGTGATGTCATAGTTTGTGATGGATTTGTGGGTAATGTAGCGCTTAAAGTAACAGAAGGGGTATCAAAATCCATCATGGGACTCACCAAGGCCTCCTTTATGTCGAGTCTTTATGGTAGAACTATCGGAATGCTGGCCAAACCTGTCCTTTCTCGTCTTCGAAAAAAATTCAATCCTGATAACTACAATGGTGCTTCATTGCTTGGTTTAAACGGAGTGGTTATTAAGTCACACGGGCATGCCTCGCAAGCCGGTTTTTTAATGGCTATTGAGCAAGCGCGTATTGAAGCACAACATCAGCTTCCTTCAATGATACGACAATCTATTCAAGACACTCTGTCTGATAAGGACCTATAAGCATGGTTTACTCTGCAATCAAAGGTACGGGTAGCGCACTACCTAAAAACATCTTAACGAATGCTGATTTAGAAAAGATGGTTGATACAACTGATGAGTGGATTGTTGATAGAACAGGAATTAAACAGCGCCATATCGCAAAGGGCGAAACAACAAATTCGCTAGCTGCGGATGCGGCTAGAGCGGCGATGGCTGCAGCAAATATTAAGCCTGAAGACATTGATTTAATTATTGTAGGAACAGCAACACCTGATAGAGTTTTTCCTTCTACAGCTTGTCACTTACAGGCCTCTTTAGGAACTGGTGAATGTATTGCTTTTGACGTTCAAGCAGCGTGCTCTGGCTTTATATATGCATTGTCAGTAGCGGATAGTTTCATTAAGTCAAATATGGCAAAAACAGCTCTTGTAATCGGCGCAGAATGTCTGTCTTGGATGATTGATTGGAGCGATCGCTCAACATGTGTTTTATTTGGTGATGGGGCAGGTGCCGTTATTTTAGGTCAAAGTGACTCCCCTGGAATTCTTTCGTCTTCGTTACATGCTAACGGCGACTACGCAGATTATCTCTTTGTAGACAACCCTTATAGTTATGAGGGAAAGAATGAGAATTTCGAAGTCACGCACTTGCAAATGATTGGTAACAAAGTCTTCAAAATGGCTGTCTCAAAGCTTGGGAAGCTAGTGACTGATGTTGTTGAGAAGCACAAGCTCGATCCTGATGAAATTGACTGGTTAATTCCGCATCAAGCAAATGACCGAATCATTAAGGCTACGGCAGATAGATTGGGTATGCCTATGTCTAAGGTAGTCCGGACGGTAGATATTCATGGAAATACTTCAGCTGCTTCAGTTCCTTTAGCCCTTGATCATGCCGTTAGAAATGGACAGGTTAAAAAAGGGCAACTGTGCTTGCTAGAAGCATTTGGTGCAGGTTTAACTTGGGGTTCTGTTTTAGTTCGTATTTAAGGGGTTTTTTGTGAAATCTTTTGCTGCTGTTTTTCCAGGACAAGGTTCTCAATCAGTAGGTATGATGGAATCATTAGTATCTAAATATCCCAAAGCAAAAGAGGTGTTTCAACAGGCCTCTGATATTATGGGCCTAGATACACTAACGCTTACTCAAAATGGTCCTGCTGAAAAATTAAATCAAACAACAATTACACAGCCACTGTTATTAACAGCTGGTGTGGCTTGTTATGAAGCATTCATATCGGAAACAGGTTTTAAGCCAACGTTAATGGCAGGGCATAGCTTAGGTGAGTACTCGGCACTGGTTGCTGCCGGAGCACTGACATTTCAAGAGGCACTTAAGTTGGTGATTGCTCGTGCTGAAGCAATGCAAAGTGCGGTACCGATAGGTGAAGGAGCAATGGCTGCGGTTATTGGCTTGACCGATGAGCAGATAATTGATTGGTGTGCTCAAAATACATCAAACGAAGCGCTTGTTAGCCCAGTGAACTTTAATGCTCCTGGACAAGTGGTGATAGCTGGACATGCTCATGCTGTTGAGAAGGCTATTCCTGCTTTGAAAGAGGTTGGAGCAAAACGCGTTTTAGCTTTGCCTGTGAGCGTGCCATCTCACTGTGCGTTAATGCACCCAGCAACTCAGATATTAAAACCTAAAATTCTCAAAGCGCCGATGACCTTGCCTTGTGTACCTGTCATTCAAAATGTCGATGCAAGCTCTCATGAAGATGTAGAAAGGATTAAAGGTGCTTTAATTGAACAACTGTCGTCCCCTGTACGCTGGGTTTCTTCAATGCACTCCTTGGCGCAGCATGGGGTGCAGGCTATATTCGAAATGGGGCCTGGGCAGGTATTATGTGGTTTGCAAAAAAGAATTGATAAAACGGTTAAAGCCTTTGCCCTAGGGTCGCCTGAGGGAATTAATGAAGCGCTGCACTGGTTAAATGAGGACGATTAATGATGAGTTTAGAGGGAAAAATCGCATGGGTTACGGGTGCCTCACGAGGTATCGGGGCTCAAATAGCAGATACATTAGCAGCTTCTGGCGCTACAGTTATCGGTACTGCCACCAGTGATTCAGGGGCTCAAAAAATCTCTGATCGTTTTGAAGCTAAAAGCCTAGCTGGTCGAGGTATGGTTCTTGATATTAGCAACCGTTCTGAAATGGACACCAGTTTTCAAAAGATGTTTGATGTTTATGGAACCCCCGATATCTTAGTGAACAACGCTGGGATAACACGTGATAATTTAATGCTTAGACTAAAACCTGAAGACTGGGACGCTGTTCTTCTAACTAACTTGACGGGTGTTTTTGATCTCACCAAGCGTGTTCTAAAGCCAATGCTTAAGGCAAAAGGGGGGCGTATTATTAATATTAGCTCTGTAGTTGGCCTTAGAGGCAATGCTGGCCAAACTAACTATGCAGCAGCAAAAGCCGGTCTTATAGGGTTTTCAAAATCTTTAGCTTTAGAGGTTGCCAGTCGTGGTATAACCGTCAATGTTGTTGCGCCTGGATTTATTGCGACTGATATGACGCAGGGCAATGATGGTCTTAATGAAGCACAAACTCAAGCATTATTGTCTACAATACCAATGGGCAAGATGGGATCGCCAGAAGATATCGCCGCAGCAGTGGCTTTTTTGGCATCAGACTCAGCTCAGTACATCACCGGTGAGACATTGCATGTCAACGGTGGGATGTTAATGAACTAAGTCAGCCGACAGACATATTGGCCTGTTCAGACAAGTTTGCTAGCATCGCTCCAAGACCCTATTTTTTTTTAAACGTGTAAGGATAAAGTAATGAGTGACGTAAAAGATCGAGTAATTGATATCGTTGTTGAACAGTTAGGTTTAGAGCGCGACAAGGTGAAGGTTGAGTCTAAGTTTGTTGATGACTTAGGTGCAGACTCTCTTGATACTGTTGAATTGGTTATGGCGCTTGAAGAAGAGTTCGATATCGAAATTCCGGATGAGCAGGCTGAAAAAATTACAACTGTTCAAGAAGCAATTAACTTTGTAGATTCAAGTTCAGACGCATAGTCGTTGTTGCCTGATGGAGTGGTGTTATGCAAGGTAGACGTGTAGTAGTAACGGGTTATGGTATGTTGTCTCCCTGTGGGAACAGCGTTAATGCTTCATGGTCAAACATATTAGAGGGAAGAAGTGGTATTGCTGCCATTGATACCTTTGATACTACAGGTTTCACCACTCAATTTGCTGGCCAAGTAAAAGGCTTTGATGCCAGCGCATATGGCTTATCAACCAAAGATACTAAAAAGATGGATACTTTCATCCAGTACGGTATAGCTGCAGCTCAACAGGCAGTAGAAGATGCTGGTCTTCTTAGTTTGAGTGAAGCATCAAAAAAACGTACCGGGGTTTTGATTGGTTCGGGTATTGGCGGCTTGACCTGCATTGAGGCAAACCATACCCAATTGATGAACTCAGGTCCTAAACGCGTTTCTCCATTTTTTATCCCCAGCTCAATTATCAATATGATTTCTGGTCATGTTGCGATGATACATGGCTATAAGGGTCCAAATCTCGCTGTCGTGACGGCTTGCACAACCGGTGCTCATGCAATCGGTATGGCAGCCCGTACTATTGCTTATGGCGATGCAGATATCATGCTAGCAGGTGGTGCAGAACATGCCTCAACACCATTAGGTGTTGCTGGGTTTGCTGCGGCTAGGGCATTATCAACCCGCAATGACAATCCTCAAGCGGCCTCAAGACCATTTGATGCCGACAGAGATGGTTTCGTGCTAAGTGATGGTGCGGGTGTTATGGTTCTTGAAAGTTATGAGCACGCTAAGTCTCGAGGCGCAACGATATATGCTGAGCTCAAAGGTTTTGGTATGTCAGGTGATGCTTACCATATTACTCAGCCTTCTGTTGAGGGGCCAGCGTCAGCGATGCAAAATGCACTGAATGATGCTGGATTGAATATGGATGAAGTGCAGTATGTAAATGCACACGGAACCTCAACCCCTATCGGCGATACGAATGAGACTAACGCTATTAAGCTAGCGTTTGGGGCCTCCGTGAATCAGCTAATGGTAAGTTCCACTAAATCCTGCACAGGACATCTTTTGGGGGCAGCAGGAGCAGTGGAAGCAATCTTTTCGGTGAAAGCACTTCTTGAGCAAGTTGTGCCGCCAACGATCAATTTAAATACCCCTGGTGAAGGTTGTGATCTGGATTATGTTCCAAACGAAGCAAGATCTTCTAAGATAAGCGCTGTCATGTCTAACTCTTTTGGTTTTGGCGGTACTAACGGTTCACTTATCTTCACGGCTTTTAAATAGGCGATGTACGGCAGGCGAATCGCCTTTAGCCTACTGTTAGCTTTTTTTCTTATTTCCGTCGGATTGGTAGGGGTTTTAATAACCTTACCCCTCAACGCTGATGCTTTGCTTATTGATATAAAGCCAGGTACAGCGGTTAGAACTCTAGCGAAGAAAATGTTCTCGCAAGGGTTAATTCCTAGTGCTTGGTTATTAGAAGGCACTGTTCGACTTCTCGGTGGCCGTATTCAAGCTGGAGAGTACCCGCTAGCTGGGGAAACAACCCTATCATTCGCCCAAAATATTACCTTTGGTAAGCGCTATCAATATAGTTTCACTATTATTGAAGGCTGGGATTTGTCGCAGTTGATAGAAGCTTTACAAACTGACTCCAATCTTTCACACATTAGAGAAATTAGTTTTGAAGAAATTTCACATAACTACGAAAGTTTTTTAGCTGAGACATATTTTTTTGAAAAGGGATATGAAAGCGATCATTTATTAGCGCGCGCGCACTTGGCAATGTTTCAAGTTGCACAATCTATCTGGGAGAAAGGTTGTCGGGAGGTTATGCGCAGTCCTAAAGATCTGATTGTACTTGGATCAGTGATTGAAAAAGAAGCCACGCTTTCAACAGAAAAACCTGCTATAGCGAATGTCCTGCTGAATCGGCTTGAAGTCAATATGCGCTTACAGGCAGATCCTACCGTCTTCTTTGCGGTGAAAAAGCCTTACACCCAGCCGCTTAACCGAGAAGACTTACGTACCCAAAGCCCGTATAATACTTATTTAGTGAGTGGTCTTCCGCCAGGTCCTATTGGAACCGTCTCTAAGTCTGCTATTGAGGCAGCCTGTACGCCAAAGCAGGGAGAGTACTACTACTACGTTGCTAAAGGTGATGGCACACATCATTTTTCTAAAACGCATGATGAGCATATACGCGCTGTAAATCAATATATTCGAGGGCAGGATGACAACCAGGGGTAAGTGGTTAACTATTGAGGGATCTGAAGGGGTTGGTAAATCAACTCAAATTAAAGCAATATCTGATTTTTTAACCAAAAACGATATACCGTTTATAAGAACACGTGAGCCGGGTGGGACATTCTTAGCTGAACAAATAAGAGAGCTTTTATTGTCTGCGCAAGAGCCACTGTATCCTAAAACGGAACTTTTGCTCCTTTATGCGGCTCGTTGTCAACATGTTTATCGTGCCATTTTGCCAGCACTGGAACAAGGTCGCTGGGTAATATGCGACCGATTTAATGATTCAAGTTTTGCCTATCAAGGGGGAGGGCGTGAGCTTGGCCCTGCAGATATTGAGTGGGTAGACCGTTGGGT
The DNA here is from genome assembly GCA_002708265.1 of Legionellales bacterium. Lineage (GTDB taxonomy): Bacteria > Pseudomonadota > Gammaproteobacteria > Berkiellales > Berkiellaceae. Next base: position 60,944 of record PANA01000002.1, read on the forward strand.
TCTCGAATCCAACCAGCCAGATGCGACACTGATATTAGACGCGCCAGCGGATGTTGGCTTAGCGCGTATCCCAGATGAAGATAAAGATCGAATTGAATCAGAGCAGTTGGCTTTTTTTGAACGAGTTAGAGAGGCGTATTTGTTGAGAGCAAAAAATAGCCCGCAAAGATACACTGTCGTTGATGGCACACAGGCAGTAGAGCAAGTTACAGAAGAAGTAATCGCTTGGGTAGGTCAATGGTTAAATCAACCTCGTTAGATTTGCCATGGACTGAATCACTGGGTGAACAACTTTCAGCTTCATCGCTGCCATGTGGGTTCTTAGTAACCGGGAATCAAGGTTTAGGTAAGCTGCAGTCTGTATATCAAGCGGTACAAAAAATTCTTGATATTGACACATGTAGCCAGCATCCAGATGTGCTTTTAGTGACACCAGCAAATCAATATATTGGGATAGATGAGATTCGGCAGGTTCAAAACTTTGCACAGTTAACTCCCACACGGTCTGCAATGAAGGCCATCATTATTAATGAGTGTCACCGCCTTACTTTGGCGGCGGCCAATGCATTACTTAAAAGTTTGGAAGAGCCAAGTGAAGATACAATTTTCTGGTTAATTACTGATGCTCCCTATAGTGTGCCCGCAACCATCCGTTCCAGATGTCGCTGGATCAAAATACCAACGCCGCCAACTGAGCAAGCAGTGCACTGGTTACAAACAGAAAATGTTGACCAACCTGAGTTTTGGCTACATCTTGCCTATGGAGCACCTTTACATGCCAAGGCGCTTGCCAGTAATGAAGATAATAGACACTTTGTTCGAACAGCTGCGCAACACTTTACGCAATGGCTCCAAAACCAATTGCCTTCAACCGCGCTAGCAAAGCAGTTGTGGGCTCAGCCACAACTTGGCGCATTATTATTGTTAGCATTTTCTGAAGATGCATTAAGAACACATCAGGGCCAAGAAGGTCGCGTTCGTTTTAAAAAAATTGCGACCCGTCTACTCCAGAAAAACAATGATTTCTCACAACACTGGCAGTATATGGTTCATTGGCGTGCGTTTTACCAAACCGTGAAATTGCGCCCCGAGCAAAGTAGTTTGCTACAATTAGAAAGCGGATTAATTAACTGGGCAAGATGCATAGAAGGAACTTAGTATGGACGATGCTTTTCCCGTCTTCAGTGTCACGTTAGAAAATGAAGATATGCTAAGAGCTAGTTACATGCCATATCTAAAACACGGTGGACTATTTGTTGCTACTACTCAGATCAAAGAGATCGGTGAACGTGTTCAGGTAAAGCTGAGTTTATTAGGATCTGAGCCCTTAGACTTTACTGGTACAGTGGCCTGGGTTACTCCTTCTGGAGCTCAAGGAAACCGTCCTTCTGGAATAGGGATTCATTTTGAAGCCGACAGAGCCTCTGAAATTAAAACCCAGATTGAAAAGGCCTTGGGAAACCAGATAAAATCTGACTCGGAAACTGACACAATATAGGGTTACCATGCTTGTAGATTCTCACTGCCACTTAAATATGCTCGATTTGGATCCTTTTGATGGAAAAATGGATGGTGTGATCCAGCAGGCCAGGTCATTAGGGGTAGAACACTTTTTACTCGTTTCTTGTGATCCATCAGAACACAATACACTGGCGAATATTGCGAGTGAGTTTGACTGCGTGAGTATGTCTGTTGGACTACATCCAACTGAGCGCGAGAAGGCGCCATTAGACATAGCTGAGCTACTTGAGCAGGCTAAACATAACAAAGTGGTTGCCGTTGGGGAAACTGGCCTAGATTACTTTCACTGCAAAGGGAATATGGACTGGCAGCATCAGCGCTTTGAACAACATATAGAAGTGGCAGAACAGACTGGGCTTCCTATCATTGTTCATACTCGAGACGCCAAAGAGGATACGCTTTCATTTTTGAAGCAAGCTCAACGAGCAGGTGTTAATGGTGTCTTACATTGCTTTACAGAAGATTGGGCAATGGCAAAAACGGCTATTGATAATGGATTTTTAATATCATTTTCAGGCATCGTGACCTTCAAAAATGCGCACATCATTCAAGAAGCCGCAGTTAAAGTTCCTGATGATGCGTTCTTAGTTGAAACCGATGCGCCTTTTTTGGCGCCAACCCCGTATCGTGGTAAACCCAACGTGCCTGGCTATGTTTACTATGTTGCAAAATTTTTAGCAGAGCTAAGAGCCTGCTCTGAAGCACATATTGCCCAGGTCACAACTGACAATTTTAAGAGGCTCTTTTCTAAAGCAAAGATATCTTAATAAGGAAGGAAGCTTGAGCCACAGCACCAAGGGGCATGGCTCAAGAATGAACAGACTAGGGTTTGCAAAAAGGTAGCATTCTTTTTAATACGTTGTCTTTTCGGACAAAGTGGTGAAAGAGTGCTCCAATAACATGTAGTGCAAATAAGCCAATCACCACGTATGAAATCCAAACATGCGCTGTATGCCAAAGACCTGCCAAGTCCCGGTCAACCTCTAAAAAAGCAGGCAGTGATATTCCAAAGAACTTAACGCCGTAACCACCCAAGGTTGACATTACTAACCCTGTTACAGGCATTAGTAGTATCGCAAGCCCTAACCCAATATGGGTTAATTTTGCTAATAGACGTTCGTGGCAAGGCATTCCGGTAGGTAGAGGAGGGCGGGTGCCTAAGTGGCGTACAACAATATATAAAACGGCAAACCCTAATAATAAGACCCCTATGGATTTGTGCAGTAAAATGTACTGAAGATTTTCTGGGGCCCCTTCAGGAAAGTAGTCACGCCGATAGACTAAATAGTACTGGGCAAGAAACAATGCAGCAATGGACCAGTGAATAAATTTATTCAAAGATCCAAATTTTTGTTCTGTGTTAAGCATCTTTTAAAAAAGTCCTTGGTTGTTTGCGATTCTACTATATACTTAATCACAGTCGTGAATTGAATGCCACAGGTGCCCAATAATGGACAGTTCTGTTCGTAATCCCCAACATATGCTCTTTTTAGTCATCGGTTGTCTTATGGTAGGACAGCTTGGAGAGACTATTTATTTGCCTGCAATGCCGGAGATGGTTATTGCTCTGGAGTGTGGGACTGGGGACATTCAATGGATACTTAGTGCCTATTTATTAGGATTTGGGGTTTGTCAATTCATCTATGGCCCACTGTCTGATTTTTATGGTCGGCGACCGATAGTCTTAGGCTCCCTGGGTATCTATCTGATTGGGAGTTTGTTGTGTGTTTTTACAAATCATGCAAAGCTCTTGATATTAGGGGCCTTTATTGCAGGGGCAGGGATAGGTTCTGGTGGCCTAATGGCACGTACGGCTATGCGAGATATGTTTGATGGTGTCGCACTCCAACGGGCGTTAGCCTTGGTTGGTATTGCCGTCGTTTTTACTCCAATGGCAGCCCCCGTTGCCGGGGCCTATATGCTTGAACAGTTTGGGTGGCGTTCAAACTTTGTGATCTTTTTGATTGCTGGCCTGGCTTTCATGCTTTTGACCTATTTGAAGTTTGAAGAGACTAACCCCTATTGCCGAGAGTATCCTCTTTCGGTCATGGGCAGTCTTAGGCGTTATCGTACAGTAATAACCCATCCAATTTTCTACGGAAACATGCTTTGCGGCATGATGAATATTGCTGCCATTATGTCCTATGAGCTGGTTGCGCCTTTTTTGTTTCAAAAACAAATGGGCTTTACTCCCATTGCCTATGCTTGGTTTGCTCTGATTCCAGTGGCAGGGTATCTGGCAGGAAGCGCCTGCTCAGGATTCCTTGCAAGGTTTATGTCTGCTGAAAATATTGCCTGGGTTGGTAATATTAGTGTCTGTTTAGCCTGCGTAACCTTATATATCCCCATTTGGATTAATACCTATACTCTGGCAACTATTTTGCCCCAACTAATATTAATCATGTTTGGGTCAGGCATTATTTTCTCTACTACGACAGCAGCTGCTTTAATGCCGTTTAGACATGAGTCAGGGATTGCAGGTGCGACTATTGGAGGTCTGCAAAATATAGGGGCGGGCGCTTTAACTGGCGTGATGAGCCTGCTTGAAATTGAAACCCTGACACCTTTAGTTCATACCCTTACTATCTCTACAATTATTGGTACGTTGTGTTTTGCAGCGGGTTGCCGTGGCGCACGCAGGTTGCCGACCCCCAGACCAGTGGTGAACAAGGCGATGGCTGCTTAGCCTGTGCTAGAATAAATCTAATATTATTTTGGAGAGCCTGACATGCCTGCCGTTGTCCATTTTGCTGCGTGTGCCGTCAATCAAACTGCATTAGACTGGGAAGGGAATGAGACCCGATTGCTCCGTGCGTTATCCGAAGCACGCTCAAAAGGGGCAACGGTTATCGTTACACCAGAGCTCTCAATTTGTGGTTATGGCTGTGAAGATGCCTATCTCTCCAAAAACACAATGAAAGAAAGCCTCAACGTATTAGACGCTCTACTCCCGTACACTACAGGGTGTATGGCTTTGTTTGGTTTACCTTTGTGGGTAGAAAACCGTTGCTACAACGTAATGGCAGTATGCCTAGACGGTAAGCTCATCGGAATTGTGCCTAAGCAGCACTTAGCCGGAGATGGGGTCCATTATGAACCTAGATGGTTTGCCGCATGGCCAAGAGACCATATTACTGTGTTGCCGATTTTGGGTTCTCAGGTTCCCTGTGGGGACCTATTGTTTGAATGTGATCATATACGGTTTGGGGTAGAAATTTGCCGAGATGCCTGGGTTGGTGATCGGACGGGGAAACACTTAGTTGCACGAGGTGCGCATGTTCTTCTTAACCCAACTGGATCGCACTTTGGATTCGGAAAAATAGATCAAAGAGAAAGGATTGCTGACGAAAGTATTAACGAGTTGAATGTTGCCTATGTTTACGCGAATCAATCCGGTAATGATGCAGGTAAAATCTTATTCGATGGGGATACCCGAATCGCTGCCCCTGGCTTATTTTATCATGGGCCTCGATTAAAAATGGGTAGTATTCAAGTGCTGGATGCAGCTATCGACTTAATGCCAATTCTCAGCGTAAGGCCTCTCGAACGTTTTAATGATCCTAATACAGTGGTCACTAATTTTACATGGCCTGATTGTGCTCCCTGCGAGCCATCTTTGTTACCAGAGGCATGGCAGGAACTAGGCGAAGAACGTAAAGAGGAAGAGTTTAGTCGCGCAGTGGCTTTGGGGCTGTTTGACTATATGAGAAAAAGCCGCTCTGCCGGATTCGTTATAAACCTAAGCGGTGGGGCAGATTCAGCTGCTTGTGCAGTCCTTGTGAAGCTAATGATATTATTTTCGGTTGAACAATATGGTATTGAAGGTGTTCAAGAGCGACTCAGTTATATCAAAGAAATACATTCTTGCCAGACAATTCCAGATCTAACAAAGCGATTATTATGTTGTATTTATCAAGGGACTATTTACAACAGTGATCTTACCTTAGCAGCTGCAAAGAAGACGGCTGCTGGGCTAGAAGCAACATTCTACGAATGGCCAATACAGGAAATGGTGGATACTTATTGTCGTGTTGTGGAACAGGCAATTGATGAAAAGCTCGATTGGGAACAGCATGATTTAGCGCTTCAAAATGTGCAAGCTAGAGTTAGAGGCCCTGCTGCTTGGTTGGTTGCCAATGTCCGTGGTGCTATTTTGCTTTCAACCGGAAATCGTAGTGAAGCAGCAGTAGGCTATACCACAATGGACGGAGATACCTGTGGTGGTTTGAGTCCGATAGGAGGCGTTGATAAAGTATTTGTTCTACAGTGGCTTCGATGGATGGAAACAAAAGCTCCAGATGGCATTGAGCCGATGACCTTCTTAAGTGAAGTAAATAGTTTGCAACCTTCTGCAGAGCTTCGCCCTCAGGCGCAATTAGATGAAGATGAGCTCATGCCTTACATTATCATGTCTATGATAGAAGACTGTGCTATTCGGATGAAATTGTCTCCCCTTCAAACTTACAATCAACTTGTGGGTAGTGAGGATATTGATTTGCCTCCTTCAACGCTAAAAGCACATATCATTCGATTTTATGAGCTTTGGTCAAGAAACCAATGGAAACGTGAGCGTTATGCGCCCGCATTCCACTTAGATGATAAGAGCTTAGATCCTAAGTCCTGGTGTCGTTTTCCAGTACTTTCCGGTGGATTTGCTCGTGAGCTTGAAAAGCTTAAAAAAATTAATCTGTCAGCTTGACGATATATATCCAAAAGAGCGTAAGTGGCACTAAGATACCAACGAGCACGCGCCATAAAGCAAATGCTTTATCAGATATTAAAATCGCCTCTTGTATTGCAGATTTAGGTATTCGCCAAGCCGCTAAGAAGCAAAAAGCAAAAGCCCCAATAGGTAGGATAATATCTGTAGCAATTTCGGCAAATGAGTCAAAAAGATTCATGTCGCCCAGCAAGTGAACATCCGACCATACGTTAAATGATAGCAGTGAGGCGACACCAACGCCCCAAGACATTAATCCTACTATTAATGCAGAAGTGGCCCGATGCAGTCCCCATTTCTCTGATAACATCATCACCAATGGTTCAGCTTGCGAAATGGAGGAGGTGAGCGCAGCAATAAAAAGCAATAAAAAGAATAATACACCAATGAATTGTCCACCAACCATTTCATTAAATGTTAAGGGAAGAACTTTGAACATTAGGTCAGGTCCAGCTGCTGGTGATAGTCCATAATTAAAAACTAAAGGAAAGATAGCAAAGCCCGCCAAAATAGCGACGAAGCCGTTTAGTGTGGCGACAATTATTAGGTTAGAACCAAGAGGCATTCTGGCTGGAACATAGGCGCCGTATACCAACATAGCCCCTGCACCAACGGCGAGTGAAAATAGAGCCTGTCCCATAGCAGAGATAAGAACATTTGGTGTGAGTGCTTCTAGTTTAAAGTCTAATAGAAAAGCTTTGGCGGAAGCTAGGTCGCCATACGTGCAAGCATAGGTGACCAAAAACCCTAATAATAAAAACAACAGTGGCATTGCCCAGTTGCTTAGTTTTTCAATGCCTTTATTTACGCCGTTTACAACTACCCACAAGGTGATAAACATGTACACAGTGTGCCAAGTCAACAATGCTTTAGGGTTGGCTAAAAAACTGTCCCAATGACTTAAAATAGTGTCTGAGGTTGTATCAATTACCTGTCCAGATAATGTTTTGAAAAAATAAGCAATTGACCAACCGGCAATTGCGCTATAAAAACCTAGAATAAGTATTAGTGCTAGAACCCCTAGATATCCTACCCAGTGCCAAGGAAAGCTCAGTGAGTAGTCATCGCGGATTTGACGAAGACTGTCAATGATGTTTTTTCGTCCCAGTTTTCCTAGCGCCATTTCAGCAATCATTGCCGGAACACCGATAAGAAATAAAAAGGCAAGGTATAGGGCCAGAAATAGGCCGCCACCATTTTGCCCAGCCATATAGGGAAACTTCCATATATTCCCCAAGCCTACAGCAGCTCCTGTGGCAACCATGATAAATCCAAATCGTGATGCCCATTCATTTTGTTGTTCGGTCATTGTGAAACTTCCTGATTTATGATTAAGGCTGCAACAACATCACGACCTTCTGCCGCAAGTAGTGTCCAGGTGTGGCAAGCAGACATAGTTCCCATACACTCATATGGGATACCACTCCCTATAAGTGTTTTCATAGCTGATGGGGGCAATATGACGCTGTTTGCCTCACCGGTGCCGATAAGCAGCAGATCTATTTTAGGAATAAGTAAGGCTTCTATCGCAGTATCATTTATTTGGTCTAATGACTTTGGTGTCCACGGGGTAATTTCATTTCCCCGAATAATGAGGCTGTGATGAAAGGGTTTTCTATTAACAATAATTTTTCCTGGCTCATAAGTATTTATCTGAGCAAAATCAGGGTTTTTAAACTCGTCGAGCTCCATAGGGGTGGCCTCTCGCTAAACATACCGGTATTCTACCAGACAGTTTTACTGAGAAGATAGGGATGCTGTACGTGGTCGGTCCTATTCGCATTGGAATTTTAGGTTGTGGCCGTGTTGGCTCAGCCGTTGTAGCGCTTATTAAGCGAGAAGAAAATAAGCTTGCTAGGCTACTTAAGCGTCCTTTAGTGGTTTCTAAAGTCGCGGTTGTGAACCTTAATAAACACCGAAACTGCGACTTAGCAGGTATAGAGGTGACTGATGACGCAATGGCCATTGTTAATGATGACTCTATTGATGTCATTGTAGAGTGCATTGGAAAAGAATCTCCATCTTATGAGCTGGTTGAAATAGCGCTTAATAACAAAAAACCCGTCGTCACGTCTAATAAAGCGTTGCTTGCTAAGCATGGTTTATCTTTATTTGAGCTATCTGCTTCAAGACGGGTACCAATTGGCTTTGAGGCGAGCGTTTGTGGTGGTCTACCAGTTTTAAAAATTCTTCGAGAGGGAATGTTAGCGAATGAAATTCGTAGCGTTGCAGGAATCTTTAATGCCACAAGCAATTTGATTCTATCAGAACGTCATGAAGGGCCCAATATTACAACTGAGCAAGTGTTAGAAAAGGCACAAGCGCTTGGTCTAAGTGAGTCTGATCCCAGAATAGATATAACTGGAGAAGATGCAGCATATACTTTAACGTTGCTTGCAAGAGTGATATTCCAGATTGACATAGAGGTTAGTCAAATTCACTTTGAAGGTATTGAAAGTATTCAGTCCATTGATATAGATCTGTCAAAGCAGCTAGGTTATTCGATTAAGCCAATTGGTTTAGCTTTCACTTCTGGTAATGCGATTGAATGCCGAGTGCATCCTGCTCTTGTTAAAAATGACCACTTGATAGCAGGCGTAAAAAGTATTAACAAAGCAATTTGGGTGCGTGGCGAGCATATTGGTGAGTCACTATTTACCGGACTGGGTTCTGGTGGGCAGGGAACTGCATCTGCAATTTTATCTGATATTGTGAGTATTCTTAGGACAAATACATTATTTCCTTTGATGCTGGAGCAACAATCTTTAGACGTTTTGCCATCAAGTCAGTTTCAGTCAGCATATTATTTACGCTTGAAGGTGTCAGACACAGCAGGGATGCTTGCAAAAGTATCAAGCGTTTTTACTGAATATGATGTTAGTATTGAAGCAATGTTACAAAAACCCAATCCAGATGAGCAGGGTTTAGTGTCTCTAGCTTTTGTTACGCACGTGACTAAAGAGTATCAGATAAAAGAAATCATACACAATCTTGAGTGTTTGGAAGGAATCAAAAGCAAAATTACTCTAATTAGGTGTTTTGCAGGGACAGTAGGATTCGGATAAGTGATGGATGATAGTTCCACAGGGATTACTTTAAAACGTCGTTCAGTGGATGCATTGCATTTAGACCAGCTGATTGAAGAGGGATATGATCCTATCATAGCTCGAGTGATTGCTGGCCGTCCTATTGCGCCAACTGCAACGGGCTTTTTGCCTGCTCTTAAACCGACTTTAGCAGCACTGAATAATCCACAATCACTTAAAGATATCGAAAAAGCCGTTGAGAGAGTTGTTCTCGCGATTGAAAATAAAGAAGTGATTGGTTTAGAAACAGATCATGACTGTGATGGCCAGACATCCCATGCCGTTTTATATTGTGCATTAACTGAGTATTTCTCTCACCCAAAAGAAAAGGTGCTCAGTTTTATAGGACACCGTTTAAATGAAGGGTATGGTTTATCTGAAAAGTTGTGCAATCGAATATTAGATTCAGATCCACGACCTACGTTAATCATTACTGCAGACAATGGTTCTGCTGATGAGGCAAGGATTCAGCGATTAAAGAGTGAGGGTATCGATACTATCGTTACCGATCATCATGAAATTCCTTTGTCAGGCATTCCCACCAGCGCGGTGGCTGTTTTAAATCCTACTCGACCTGATTGTCTTTATGAGGATCCTTATATTGCAGGCTGTATGGTCGCATGGTTATTAATAGCGGCAGTTCGAGCCACTTTGCTGGAAAAAGGGTTGCTTGCTGATAAAGCTGATGCGCCTATTAGTGAACTTCTTGATTTTGTTGCTGTAGGAACAGTTGCTGACTGCGTGAGCATTGCACGTTCTGTTAACAATAGAGCGGTTGTCTCGCATGGGCTAAAAAAAATTGAACAGTGGAAAAGACCTTGCTGGTTGGCCCTTCGACCTCTTTTAAGCACACCTGTGAGTGTTGAGGACTTAGGTTTTAAAGTGGGCCCTATGCTTAATAGTGATGGACGACTTGATTCTGCCCTAGGTGCGGTAAGCTTTTTATTAGCCCCTGATATTAATGAAGGACAGTTATGGATTGATCATTTAACCGAGCAAAACAACCAACGAAAGAAAATACAAAAAGCGATCACACTAAAAGCTATGCGCTCCGCAAAGCAACAGGTTCATAATGGGAAGTACAGTATTTGTGTTTTCCTAGAAGAGGGCCATCCAGGGGTACATGGTATTTCGGCTTCACGGGTTAAAGATGCTTTTGGGCGACCAACTATTTTATTGGCGCCTAAGATAAATGATTCAGAGCTTTTAACTGGATCTGCTAGAAGCGTAGATGGTTTACATATGAAATCTGTTCTTGAGGCAGTGCATGCCCAGGACGAAGGAATATTAGTTGCTTTTGGTGGACACAAAGGCGCCGCGGGTTTGACACTATATCGAGAACGCCTCCCTGATTTTATAAAGGCGTTTGAGGCCGCTGTTGCTGAGCGTAAAGATGACTTCTTCATGGGACCATTACTTTTAACTGATGGTGTTTTGCCAGAATCCTATTTTAACGTAGAAACAATGCAACAGTTACTAGAGGGCTTGGGCCCATTTGGGCGTGAGTTTGAGCCCCCTACATTTGAAGCAAATGCACATGTTATGAGTTGTCAGCCTGTTGGTGACGGCACGCATTTAAAGTTAACACTTCATATTGGGGCACAGTCTATTGATGCTATTTGGTTTGGAGCAAGAGAGGACGCTTTAGACACACTTCCAGTGCAAGCAGGACAAAAAGTTCATGTGGCGTTTGCTTGTAACATTAATAGATTTAGAGGAGAGGTGCGTTTCAATCCTCAAATTTTATACTGCCAACCTGAGCATATCCATCAAACCATTTTGTAAAACAAACATCTAAGGAGTCATCATGCCCACTCCCCGTACTGCTGCCGTTGTTGCTACTCTAGTTAATTGCGCTACAACGTATTTGGCGCATTATTCCTTCACTAGAACCAACCGACAAATAGCTCAATTATCTCAAAAAGTAGATGAATTGCAGGCTCAGAAGAAGGCCATGGAATACACGAAGATTGAAGCTAGAAAAAGTGCAGAAGCACTCTTTCCTGATCTGAGCGTCTCTCGTCCCGCTGGCTGGAATGTCAGATCAAAACCCTAAGTAGCATTTACATCACCAATAACTGCCTATACAATAAGTCGACCGGTTAACTAATTTGCGGGTAGTTGCATGAAAGGTGAAAAAGTTGATTTAGTAGGAGTAAGTAGGCCTTTTCCTTGGTACAAAAATCCACTAAGTATAATCTTTCGTTTTGTTGTTGGTCCTGTTGTCGCTCTTGTTTTAACGCCATGCTTTGTGGTTTTGTTTGTATTGACACCTCTTGCTCTTCTATCTCGTATGGCAATAAAAGGAGAGACTTGGCATCAAGCAACGCATGATATTCGTCGCTACTTTGTTATGCGAATGTTTAAAACTATGCGGCCTAACTTTACAACGAATATACCAGCCCCATATACAAGAACACTCGGTAAAACCCCGTTGCACCTTATTGAGTTTTCTGATCTTGAAAACTTAATTTTCGACGAGCCTGGTTTTGATTCCTATCATACAACCGGCTGTGTACGGGTTCCTGCTGAAAGTGGAACAGAAGGCGCGCTTTTAGAATTTGTTAAAATATCTGATACATTCATTGATGATCAAAAATATAACAAAGTTGTTATAGTGTTTGGCTCCATCTTGGAAGTCGGAGACTTTTGGGCTTTTGAAAACCGCGCTGCTAGTGTGATACATGCTTTAGGTGAAGGCTATACAGTTTATCAGTATAATCGGAGAAATACAGGGGCAAGCTTAGGGCGCTTTGATGGAAATCCAGAGATATTAATTGATGATGCAGTTAAATTTATATCAGAAATACAAAAATTGCATCCAAATAAAGAAATTACCTGCCTTGGTTGTTCTTTCGGCGCATGGGAGGCAACAAATGCTGTTGCGCGAATGCATCAGTTAAGTAAATCTAAAGAATCAAATTTTAATGCTCCGTTGCCAAAGATATTCAATATGAATTCATTTTCTAGTGTTGCCAATCTTGTTTGGGGGCAACTGGGAGAGTATTCTCCGGTTGCCGGACACTTGGTTGGGCTCTTTATATCTATTTTTATGAAAATAATCGGTTTAGAGTTTGATACCGTAAAGGCATGGAGTAAAATACCTAATACACATAAAGAATATCAAGTACTTCAAGCCCCTAAAGGTGTTGATGAACGATATGACCCAGTTGTAACAGATTTTGGTGCATTACATAATGCGCGAAGTGTTAAAGCTGAGAGAAAAAAACGAAAGAAAGCCCTTCGAAGATATATCAAGCTAAATTCCAAAAAGGCTCGTCTGAATGGTTTAAGTCAAACAGGTGCTTCTTCCGAAGAGTTACTGGCAAATGCTGTTGAAGAACTTGAGGCGATAAAGGACAGAAAGGTTTGCTGCATGAGAGCTCGAGGAACTGAGCAGAAAGAAATGGTACCTGGCCCCTCACTATATTTTATGCACCATATATCAACAGGAGGCGATGATATCAGAACGCGTGCTTCACATCGACCTCCTCAAGAACGGCTTAGAGAATTTGTAGATGGGGTTAAATATAAAAGTCATAAATCTCTGGGGTAAAACCCAAAATAATGTTTTTTGAAATATAAATAAAATATTAATAGGTTTGAATATGAAAGGTGAAAAAATTGATAACAGGGGATTAAAATATAATGACAGTTTGTCAAAACCATTCCCTATATTTTTGAGATTTATTGTTGCGCCATTGCTAACGATAATATTGCTTCCATTGATTATGGCAACATTACTGATAATGCCACTTGCTATTCTGTCACGTATGTTATTTAAAATGGAGAGCTGGCATAAAGCTACTAACGATGTTCGGAGATTCTTTCTAAGTATGTGCTTTCCTGTAATTAGGAACAAATACAAAACAAATCTATCGTTTGAAGACAGAAGAGTTAATGGTTTGCCACTGCATGAGATTATATTTCCTGAAGGAGAAGACTTAGTATTCGATCCTCAACCTGACAATGTAACTGCTAATAAAACTGGGTGTGTAAGAGTGCCTAGAACCGATCATGATGATTCAGCTTTACTTGAATTCATAAGAACAAGTAGGCGTCCCTTCCATTCTAGCAACCCAACTGATGATGTCGTTATTGTCTTTGGTGGAAATGGTGAGGTTGGTGATTTTTCTTTAGGCGGTTTTAACAGAGCTGCTGATATAGCTGCTAACCTTCCTGGTTTTAAAGTGGTTTATCAATACAATCGACGAAATAGTGGGGCAAGTCTTGGTCGATTAACAGATAACCCTAAAGTTCTCATTGATGATGCGGTCAAGTTTTATACTGAAATACAAAAGTTACATCCGGGAAAACAAATTACCTGTATGGGAATATCAATTGGCGGTTGGGAAGCAACAGAGCTGGTAGCCCGCATTCACAAAATGCATAAGCGCGGAGAGTTGCCAGAGAGTAACCCACTGCCAAAAGTCTATAATGTAAACTCATTTTCTAAGATAACTAATGTTGTCTGGGGCCTATTAGGGTATTGGTTACCAGGTTCTGGTCATATACTCGGTTTGTTTGCGAGTCTATTTGCAAAAATGATCGGCTTAGAGCTGAACAGTGAAAAAGCGTGGAATCAAATCCCAAATGACTACAAAGATTATCAAGTATTGCAAGCACCCAGAGGGGTAAGTAATCGTTATGATATGGTTATTACTGACTTTGGCGCTTTGCATAATGCAACATCTATCAAGAAAGAGCGACGCGCAGATAAAGCCAAACTTAAATCGGTTGTTAGAAAGTACGAAAGGGCTTTAATAACAGGCAAATCATCAGCGGCCGAATTAGAATCTATGGAAAGAGCCTCTCTGGAAGTGCAGAGTTCTCTTCAAGCAATAAAGGATAGAAAAGTTTGTAGAATGAGAAGAATGCCGGTCGAGAATTCGGAAACAGTAAATGAGTATATTCCAGGTGAGGAGTTTGTTTTGGGTCATCATGGAGCAATAATCCCTTTTTACACACGGGGTTCACATCGTTCTGTCTCTGAACGTTTAAATGAGTTTGTTGAAAAGGAAGTTGGTTCTGGTGTTCAAGTGCCAGAGGCGCTTAGTGCGATTTCAGAAGAAGCTTCCACTAGTGTATCTCATGGTGGTTTTAAAAGACGTTTGGTTTAGCGTTTAATTATTAATCGCTCATTACTAAAATTCCCTCTTATTCTATACTTATGGCATAGGGTATAGAGGGAATAAGTCATGAAATGGTCTCAAGTGGCCTGTCAGCAATCACCTGATGGGTTAATGGTTGAAGCGTATAAAACCAGCCCAGAGGCAAAAGAGTATACCTACTGCATTGCTGGCACTCATGGAGATGAGGTCGAAAGTGTTCTGGTCATGCATCATTGGTTCAATTGGCTTCAAGATCAGAAGTCTCTTCCAAACTTAATGATTATTCCTGTGCTAAATGTGGATGGGTTGGCCAGAGGTACTCGCGTTAATGCTAATGGCGTCGATTTAAATAGAAACCTTCCTTCCAGTAACTGGGCAAGTGATCACTCTCATGAGCGATACTTTCCTGGCCAGTGGCCGCTTAGCGAGGTTGAAAATCAGTTTTTATCCGAAATGATGAAGCGGTATCCAGCAAAGCAAATAATCAGTCTGCATTCCTGGAAACCCTTTTTGCAATATGATGATAATAGAGTATCCAATCTAGCAAGTTATCTTAGTAGTAAGAACGGGTACGACATAGTGGATGGGGATATAGACAACCATCCTACACCGGGATCACTATCTACTTGGGCTCAAGAAGTAATGGATGTGCCGGTTTTAACTATCGAGTTTCCAGAGATAGATCATCATATGAGTGTTTCAAAAATCATTAATGACAATATGCCTGCTTTTAAAGGGCTAATTGATGATAGAGTTATTGATTAACCGTTGCTTTTATTTTTCCGTCTGATACCTGTATAGAAATCTCTTGAGCTTTTTTCACAGTCTCTACCGTTTTTAGAATATTGCCATCTTTATCTGTAATAACAGAATATCCACGTGCCATCGTAGCAAGAGGACTAGTTGCGTTTAACAATTGTGCGGCACTAGACAGTTGCTGTTTATTCAGCATGAGTCTTTGCAATAAGATAGACCGAATCTGTCGAATATAATGGATACACGCTTTTCTTTGTTGTTTTAAGACATCACCTGGATGAATTAGTCGCGCCTCTGCATTTTCGAGGGCGAGATTACAATGCTCTATTTTTCGTTCAATATTCCGGATTAATCGTTGCTCTAAAGAAACCACTTGCTGTAAAAGATAATCGGTATCAGGAGTGGCCATTTGTGCTGCACCCGTGGGGGTGGGAGCTCTGGCATCTGCCACAAAATCAGCAATAGTAAAATCAGTTTCATGTCCGACGCCAGAAATAACGGGAATAGGACATGACGCGATTGCACGGGCGACGGCCTCTTCATTAAAGGGCCATAGATCTTCTAGGCTCCCACCTCCACGCGCAAGAATAATAGTATCTGTATCGGTTTCTCCAACAAGATTGAGCGCTTTAACGATTTCAAATTGCGCATGAGCGCCTTGTACAGATACTGGATACAAGTATATTTTAACGCAAGGGTATCGTTTAAGTATGGTGCTTAAAATATCTCGAACAGCCGCTCCTGTAGCGGAAGTTATGACTGTTATACGTTTTGGAAAATGTGGTATTGATTTTTTTCGGGCTGGATCAAAAAGACCCTCTGCAGATAAGGACTTTTTTAATCTTTCAAATGCTTGCTGTAACCGCCCAATACCAGAAAGTGAAAGCTGGCCGACTATAAGTTGGTAGTCACCTCTATCTTCATAAAGGCTTAGTTTTGCTCGTATTAGAACCTCATCACCATCTTTGGGAGAAAAATCTACGTAATGATTAGCGCCTTTAAACATGGCACATCTAATTTGGGCGCCTGAATCTTTTAAAGTAAAATACCAGTGGCCGGACCGAGGGCATGAAAAGTTCGAAATTTCACCAACAACGTATACAACAGGAAATGACTCCTCTAATAGACGCTTGGCAGACCGATTTAAGGCGGATACACTTAGTGTTTGAATATCAACTGCATTGTCGTTGTTCATAGACTGTTTCTACCTAGTAAACTGGCTTTACTTGATTGCTCATAAAGACTATAATGCACGGTTTTATCCAACCTTTCACGCTTAGGAGGCAATATGGATATAAAAGAGGCTCTAACTTTTGACGACGTGCTTCTTGTGCCTGGCTTTTCCGAGGTTCTCCCCAAAGATGTTTCACTAAGCACTCAGCTAACCCGAGATATTACACTAAATGTCCCACTTCTTTCTGCCGCAATGGATACCGTTACTGAGTCCAGTATGGCTATTGCTATGGCTCAAGAGGGTGGAATCGGGATCATACACAAAAACATGAGTGCTGAAGAGCAAGCAAAAGCAGTTAAAGAAGTTAAGAAATTTGAAAGTGGTGTGGTAAGTGATCCAATTACCATTAGTCCAACTGCTTCTGTAAGAGAGCTGTTAGCAGCCACTAGAAAACATAAGATTTCCGGTCTACCGGTTGTTGATGGTGATCAATTGGTAGGAATCGTGACACATCGAGATTGGCGTTTTGAATCAAAACTTGATAAGAAAGTTTCTGAAATTATGACGCAGAAAGATCGACTCGTGACAGTAGATGAAAAGTTTACTAAAGAAGAAGCTATGCGGCTGTTTAGAAAACATCGTCTTGAAAAGCTGTTGGTCACAGACGGTCATTTTCACTTGAAAGGGATGTTGACGGTTAAAGATATAGAAAAAGCAAAAGAAAAACCCTTTGCCTGTAAAGATAGTAGTGAAAAACTAAGAGTGGGTGCGGCAGTTGGGACTGCTGCAGATACGTTAGACCGGGTTGCGCTTTTAGTTGAGGCGGGTCTTGATCTGGTTGTGGTAGACACGGCACATGGCCATTCTGCTGGCGTCATTAATATGGTTAAGACCATAAAGAAAATGTATCCATCACTGCAAGTGATTGGTGGAAATATTGCAACAGCCGATGCAGCAATTGCTTTGAAAAAAGCAGGAGCGGATGGTGTTAAGGTAGGTATAGGTCCCGGTTCAATTTGTACCACTCGTATAATTGCTGGGGTTGGTGTTCCACAAGTATCCGCAATTCATGGTGTCGCATCCGCCTTAAAAGGCAGTGGCGTGAGCGTGATAGCAGATGGCGGAATACGATATTCTGGTGATGTCGCAAAAGCGCTGGCTGCAGGTGCGAACTGTGTAATGATCGGGTCTTTGTTAGCCGGTACTGATGAAGCCCCAGGAGAGATATTTTTATATCAAGGGCGCTCATACAAGTCATATCGAGGAATGGGTTCAATCGGGGCTATGGGGCAATCACATGGTTCTTCTGATCGATATTTTCAATCTGAAGTCACTGCAGAAAAGCTGGTACCAGAGGGTATTGAAGGTAGGGTCCCTTATAAAGGGAGCATGTTCAATGTGGTACACCAATTATTGGGCGGATTGCGGTCGTCTATGGGATATACAGGGGTGCCTCGTGTCAGTGAGATGCCCAAAAAATGCCGCTTTGTACGCATAACATCAGCTGGTGTTAGAGAAAGTCACGTACATGATGTAACGATTGTCAAAGAAGCACCAAACTACCAAGCAGAAAAATAATAATGAAAGATATACACGCGGATAAAATATTAATTCTAGATTTTGGTTCTCAATATACACAACTAATCGCCAGGCGAATACGTGAGGCAGATGTATATTGCGAGATACATCCCTGGGATATGCCTGAAGAGAAAATAAAGTTATTTGCGCCAAACGGAATTATTTTGTCAGGTTCTCATGAAAGCACAACTGAGCAGTCTACTCCTCGTGCGCCAAATTGTATTTTTGAATTAGGGTGTCCTGTATTAGGAATTTGCTATGGCATGCAGACAATGGCCAAACAATTAGGTGGTCAAGTCGCAGGAAGCTCCAAGCGTGAGTTTGGCCATGCAGATCTGATTTTAACTCAGGTTAATCCGCTATTTGCTGGCAAAGCAAATCAAAAGGAACAGAGTGTCTGGATGAGTCATGGTGACAAGGTCACGGCAGTTCCAGAAGGATTTACTATCCTTGCTACCAGCGACAATACGGATGTTGCCGCAATGGCACATCTAGAGAAAAACTGGTTTGGTTTACAGTTTCATCCCGAGGTGACACATTCTCGTTATGGGCAAACACTCATTCAAAATTTTGTCCATGACATTTGTGGCTGTGGTGCTGTCTGGAAGGCAGGGAATATTGTTGAGCAGGCAGTTGAGACCATTCGAGAAACAGTTGGGGCTGATAAAGTCATTTTGGGCCTTTCAGGAGGCGTGGACTCATCAGTGCTGGCAGCATTGCTACATAAAGCAATAGGATCTCAATTAACTTGTGTGTTTGTGGACACAGGGTTACTTCGCCTGAACGAAGGCGATGAAGTCATGGAAACATTTAAACACAATATGGGTGTTAACGTTATTAGAGTTAACGCGCAAGAACAGTTTTATAGTGCATTAAAGGATGCTTCAGATCCTGAAGAGAAAAGAAAAATCATCGGTCGTGAATTTATCGAAGTCTTTACTCAAGAAGCTAAGAAGATTGAAGGTGCTAAGTGGCTCGGACAGGGGACTATCTATCCTGATGTCATTGAGTCTGCGGGAACAGGTAAAGCGACAGTTATTAAGTCCCATCATAATGTAGGCGGTTTGCCAGAAAAAATGGACTTAAAATTAATAGAACCTCTTAGAGAGTTGTTTAAGGATGAGGTTCGTACAATAGGTCGATTTTTAGGTCTTCCAGACAGTATGATTAATCGTCATCCATTTCCTGGGCCAGGACTTGGTGTCCGTATTCTTGGTGAGGTTAAGTCAGAATATGCTGATATGCTACGAGAGGCTGATGCAATATTCTTATCAATTTTAAGAGAATGGGGATACTACGATAAAACCAGTCAAGCGTTTGCCGTCTTTTTGCCTGTTAAGTCAGTAGGTGTTATGGGAGATGCACGGCGATATGAGTATGTAATTGCTCTAAGGGCTGTTGAAACAGTCGACTTTATGACGGCTCGTTGGGCACATTTGCCATTTGAGTTGCTAGAAAAAGCTTCATCCAGAATTATCAATGAAGTGTCAGGGATATCTCGAGTGACATACGATATATCAAGTAAACCACCTGCTACAATTGAGTGGGAATAGGCTAATATATTAATTGCGCTGTTAGAAAAATCTGACAGTGCAATTTCCAATCATGCTTCGCAGCGTTTAAGCTGCAAATAAAGCATCCATTACAAACAGAAAAGATTATCTCACGTGATTAATGATTCGTTGAAAAAGATATCAAATAGAATATCTGCTAATTGTCCTATCGTTGTTCATGTAAGGTTGTCAGGGGTTTTAAAAGATACAGATTGCTATTCTAAACAAGCGAGCTGCCTGTTAGACATGCTGCGAACAAATTTTAAGCCCTCGAGCATTATCGTACCAACCTTTACGTATAGTTTTACTAAAACGGGCAAGTTTGAAGTTTTAAATACTCCCTCAGAAGTTGGTCGTTTTAGTTATGAAATTCAAAAAATGTTTGTCAGTGACAAGCGTCGAACAACTGACCCAATATTTAGTATCGTTGAAACCGAGGGTAGTGGATTAGTTTCTGACAGAGTAGCTCTTTCAGCATTTGATAAAATGTCTGTTTGGCATGCCTTGGATTCAACAGAACACTATATTATAAATATTAATCTTGATTTGCCAATCATTGCGACCCAGCTTCATTATCTTGAATATATTCATTCAGTTCCCTATCGTTATAGCAAAGAGTTTATAGGAACAGTTTCAAACTGGGAATCAGTTGAGTCAGATATCAAGTACAACTACTATGTAAGAAACCTGGATGCTAACCCACAATGGAATAGAAATAAGATATATAATGACTCCATTAAAGCTAACGCTATTATAGAGGATGGATTGGTCCGTTTGTTCAAGTGGAGTGAACTTAAAACAATTATTGCATCAAAGATTCAAAGTGACTCAAGATACCTTATTACAAGTTAAAATATAGAAACTATCAAGGATGATATATGGTTGGTCAAAAAATACATGATTTTGCTAAAAGATTATGGCCAATAAATAGAAGTATTACTGGAGAGGGCGTAAGACAAACGCTTTCTTTGATTTCTAAAGAAATTAAGGGATTAAATGTTTTTTCTGTGCCTTCTCACACGAAGGTTTTTGATTGGACTGTTCCTAAAGAATGGAAAGTGAATAAGGCCTATATTTTAACGCCTGATGGTAAAAAAATATGTGATTTTCATGAGAATAATCTACATCTTTTAGGTTATAGTACGCCTTTTTTTGGCATGCTAACCCTTGCTGAGTTAAGAAAACACCTTCATACATTACCTGAACAGCCTCAAGCAATACCTTATTGTACAAGTTATTATAAAGAGCGTTGGGGATTCTGTCTTTCACAAAACAGTCTAGATGAATTAAAAGAGGGTGTTTATCAGGTTGTAGTTGATACAGAGCTCTTTGATGGTGTTTTAAATTATGGTGAAGTAAATATCAAAGGGGTCCGCTCCGAAGAGATTTTTATTAGTACTTATATCTGTCATCCATCTATGGCCAATAATGAGCTATCTGGACCATCGGTTGTAACTTTCTTGGTAAAGTGGCTTCAAGAACAACCTCACCTGGAATATTCATATCGGATTGTGTTTATTCCAGAGACGATTGGTTCAATTACGTATCTTAGTAAGAATTATCGTCATATGAAGGCTCGAACAATAGCTGGATTTAATGTGTCCTGTGTGGGAGATAGTCGAACATATTCATATCTACCTTCACGTACTGGAAACACATTAAGCGATCGTGTTGCCATGCATGTGCTTAAATGGATATCACCCACATATATAAAGTACAGCTGGTTAGATCGAGGCAGTGATGAAAGACAGTATTGTTCCCCAGGAATTGATTTGCCAATAGCTTCTATTTTAAGATCGAAGTTTGGTAGTTATCCTGAGTATCACACATCTTTAGATGATCTTGAATTTGTCACACCGGAAGGATTGGATGGAGGATACTGGGCGATAAGAAGAGCTTTAGAGGCAATTGAGAATAATCAGGTATATAAATCCACAGTTCTATGTGAGCCTCAAATGGGTAAGAGAGGACTGTATCCAACTTTGTCGACTAAAAGTTCCGCTGAAAGTACAAGGCTTATCATGAACTTTCTAACGTATTGTGATGGCACACGAACTCTTCTTGAGATTGCAGACAAAATAGATGCCCCAATATGGGAACTATATAAACTTGTTAATACGTTAAGTGATGCTGAGCTTATTAAAAAATGTTCGCATCAGCACTGTTCAGAAGCACTTATTTAAAAATAACTGAGACCAGTCTCGCACAAATTTTATCAGAGAATATGAATGCTCTAGATTGGGTTATATAACTGTTAACCAATATTTTTGTAAAAACAGTAAATCAATACTTAGGAGGGACTGTGTCTAATATCGATTTAGAATGGATGAAGCTAGCATATGAGCAAGCGTTGGACGCTGGAGATGCAGGTGAGGTTCCTGTGGGGGCTGTTGTTGTTTTAAATGGTGAGCTTATCGCTAAAGCCTATAATATGTCGATTGTCTTGAGTGACCCCAGTGCTCACGCAGAAATACTTGCTTTAAGAGCGGCTGGACAGAAACTAGGTAACTATCGATTAAATGGTGCTGAACTTTATGTTACCCTCGAGCCCTGTGCAATGTGTGTGGGAGCTATGCATCATGCCAGAATAAAGAGAGTCATTACGGGTGCTAATGATCCTAAAACGGGCTGTACACATTCGTTGCTTCCATTATTAAATGAAAAAGTTTTTTTTAGCAAAATTGAACTCACTACTAATATATATTCAGAAGAGTGTGGTCAGCTACTTAAAGATTTCTTTGCTAAAAAGCGGTGATAACACTTATATCAAAGCCACTTTTTGATTCTTTTATGGATTTGAATAATATCATCGCGCTCATTTAAAGGAACCTGCTCTCTTAACCTGCCATAAACCTGCATTTCATCTTCTAGATATCGACGTGCCTCTAAATCTTTTGGATTTCTAGTTCTACGGTTGCTATAAAGCCAATCAATTGCGATATTTGCTTGTAGTCCAACAAGCGTTCCAGCTTTAAGTTCTTCAATGCAAAGTACCCTTTGATGAGATAGGTTAAAAGATTCAAAATTTGTGCAGAACACAATAGGATAGTTGCTCAGCCCATCACACAAGTCATCTGTTGGGTGTCTTGAGAGAGATTTTGTCTCTGCTGGAGTAATATGCTGAGTAAATCGCGGTATTTTCCATATTGATTCAATAGCTCTTATGGCATCATTCTTATCTCCCCACTTGAAGTGTGCAGAGTTAATAATAGTTGTTTGATTTTTTAATATACCGTCAAATAATTTTTTACATCTCGCGGCATCAGATTCATTTGGAGCATGCTGTGCTGGAGCGAAATTGGATGTATAGAGGTGTATGGTTGCATCTAATCCAAGAGGTTTACAAATGAACTGAACAATCTCATTGTATTGTTGTAGCGTTAAATATTGGCACTCATAGGCTGTCTTAAAGGTTGATAAATGTCCAAGAAATCTCCTGGCAACGTCATTGACTGCGCCTCTAGCGCCAATTGTTGAAGAGCTAGAAGAAAACACCCAAATGCCGCCCGACATTTGTTCAACACCTCTCAAGGCAAGCCGTATGCACCAGGCAGTAGGTGTATAGACACGCAATATATGAGAGACCTTAACTAAGAACTGCGTATTGATTTGTTCATCAGCCCAGGCATCATACATTTGACGCATTCTTATCGACTTGGTGTCCTCCAGTGGGGAACAACTAAATGCTTCATATAATGTAGCAGCTTGCGTTTCATCGATTGCATGTACGTTGAGCAGGCTATGGATTCTTAGAGCTGTATTATGGTCCTGCTCAACAGAGCCGTCCCTTGTGGGGTTTCTTGATGCTAACATCGCGCGTGAACCCTTACTTGTTTTAGGTTATTATACGAACATTCAGTTGTAGGAGTTGCCCGAATGCTCTGTTCTTTTGCCTTAAGTCATCTTTCCTCGTTCCAATTAGAGCAAATTTCAACCCAGTTACCTTCAGATCTTCGTATCGAACACGTCATTATTCACATGACAAAAACAAAAAGAAAGCTAACAAACAAAGAGTTGGGGAAGTTGCATAAACTCCTGGAAACAACAGACTCTTTAACCCTAACAGATAATATGTTTGTTTGTGTAGTCCCTCGACTAGGTACGATTTCTCCTTGGTCCTCCAAAGCCACAGATATTTTATTACACTGTGGTCTAGATGCTGTTGAACGAGTGGAAAGGGCTGATTGCTACTTATTTTCTAGGCCAGTTACGGACAGTGAGCGTCCATCCTTAGAGAAGGTATTAGCTGACCCAATGCTCCAGTCGCCCCTGTGGAATGAAGCTGCACTGAATGAGATTTTCTCTTTTGCTTCGGGAGAGCCAAAACCATTGATGGTGATTGATGTACTAGCTGATGGGCGCCAGGCTATAGAAAGAGCTGATAGAGACCTTGGCCTTGCTCTATCAGCTGATGAAATGGATTATTTGGTTGATGGGTTTACCTCCTTAGGTCGAAATCCAAACGATGTAGAGCTAATGATGTTTGCACAAGCAAACTCTGAACACTGTCGCCATAAAATATTTAAAGCTGACTGGGTGATAGACGATATTGAACAGGGGAAAGGTCTGTTCTCTATGATTCGTCATACCTGGGAGCATTATAACGAGAACATATGGTCTGCTTATTCAGACAATGCTGCTGTTATCAATGGTGGGTTCGCAAACCGATGGTTCGCGAATCCGGAGTCTGGACGGTATGAGTCACAATCCCAGACAGTTGGTATTGTGATGAAGGTCGAAACCCATAACCATCCTACTGCGATATCTCCTTATCCTGGTGCAGCAACAGGCGCTGGCGGTGAAATTCGTGATGAGGGAGCGACAGGAATAGGCGCTAAACCAAAAGCCGGTCTTACAGGCTTTTGTGTGTCAGACTTAAACATCCCAGGGGCTTCATTTCCGTGGGAACATGGCAATTTTAAGCCACAGCATGTTGCTAGTCCTTTAGATATTATGATTGAAGGCCCCCTTGGCGGTGCGGCATTTAACAACGAGTTTGGCCGACCGAATCTAGGCGGATATTTTAGAACCTATGAGCAGACAATTGCCCCCGGTCACAAAGTCGGGTTTCATAAACCAATTATGATCGCGGGTGGAATGGGAAATATTGAAAAGCGCCATACTGAAAAGCGCCGTATCCCTGTTGGTGCATTGTTAGTTGTTCTTGGCGGCCCTGCGATGCGTATTGGTCTTGGTGGTGGTGCGGCTTCTTCTATGGCGGCCTCCGATAACCAACAAGATTTAGATTTTGCTTCGGTTCAACGTGATAACCCCGAGATGGAACGTCGTTGCCAAGAAGTGATTGATGGTTGTTGGCGATTAGGTGATGCAAACCCTGTTATTTCTATCCATGATGTTGGCGCAGGTGGGCTCAGTAATGCGTTGCCTGAGCTTGTTCATGATGCCGGTCGTGGTGCGGTATTTGATCTGCGGTCAATTCCAATAGCGGAAGCTGATTTGTCGCCTCTAGAAATATGGTGCAATGAATCACAAGAGCGATATGTATTAGCCATAGAAGAAAAAGATTGGTCTAAATTCGAGCAGCTCTGTGCCCGTGAAAGATGTCCTGCTGCGATTGTAGGAAAAGCAACGGAAGAGCAGATGTTGGTGCTTAATGATACTTATCATGGTAATCAACCCATCAACATGCCTTTATCTTTATTGTTAGGTAAAGCCCCAAGCTTAACCAAAGATGTTAAGCGCGAAGCGCCGATAGTTATTGAGAACCCAAAAGCGACCACTGATATTCCAACTTTAGTAAAGAATGTCATCAGTGCTCCTGCAGTAGCCGATAAAAGCTTTTTGATCACAATAGGCGACCGCACTGTATCTGGTTTGGTTGCTCGAGATCAAATGGTCGGACCCTGGCAGGTACCCGTAGCGGATTGTGCTGTCACATTGTTTGACTATGAGGGAGTTGCTGGTGAGGCCATGAGTATGGGCGAGCGCCCTTTAATTGCGTTGACTGATTCTCCTGCCTCCGCAAAAATGGCGGTTGCAGAAGCCATATTAAATATTGCGGCTGCTCCTATCGAGCAATTAAGTGATATTAAATTAAGTGCTAATTGGATGGCTGCTGCTGGTGAGCCTGGACAGGATGCTGCCTTGTACGATGCCGTTCATGCTATTGGCATGGATTTATGTCCAAAACTAAACCTCACCATTCCTGTCGGAAAAGATTCTTTATCTATGAAAATGACATGGAAAAATGAAAAGGGTGCCTCTTTAAAAGTTGTATCCCCGGTCAGCTGTGTTATTAGCGCTTTTGCCCCTATACCAGATGCGTCTGAGACATTAACCCCTCTATGTGATCTAGCAGAGGGTGAATTAATGAGTATCCGCTCGCCAGATAATGCACGATTAGGCGGCTCTATCTATGCACAGGTAACCGAGCAAATCGTTGCTCCATGTCCAACAGTCGATGATGCAAAAACACTTGAGGCATTATTTAATCTTGTGCAACAAGCAAGAAAAAACGACTTGATTTGTGCGTATCACGATATTTCTGATGGTGGTCTTGTCACAGCATTAGTGGAAATGCTATTTGCAACTCGTTGTGGTGCAAAAATAAGTATTGAAGATAGCTTTTCCTCCATTGACAGTTTATTCAATGAAGAGATGGGAGCGGTTGTTCAGGTGAAATCTGGTAAAGCGCAAGCCCTGGAAGCACTGGCAAAAGAGCTTGGCCTGGCTGGATGGGTGAGACCTGTTGCACAAATAACAAAAGATGAGTCAATTAGTATTCAGCATAATAATCTAGTGCTAATGACTTCAACACGTGCCGAGCTACAGGCGAGTTGGTCTAAAGTGGGCTTTGAAATACGCAAACGTCGCGATAATGCAAATTGTGCAAATGATGAGTTTTCGCATATTTCGAAATCTCGATTTGATATGGAATCATTGATTACTGCAGAAAGTTTACATGAGCTTCCGGTTTATACTGGAAAGTCGCCAAAAGCGATTATCCTTCGTGAGCAGGGGGTTAATGGGCATCTTGAAATGGCGGCTGCATTCTCCCTAGCCGGGTTTGAGACTTATGATGTTACGATGGAAGATTTGCTGACTGGAAAACGGGACCTGTCCTCCTTTGATTTAATGGCTGTATGCGGCGGCTTCTCATATGGTGATGTTCTAGGAGCGGGTAGAGGCTGGGCAAGTACAATATTGCATAACGATACTCTAAGGCAAGCATTTGAGGACTTCTTTACGCGCCCTAATACATTAACACTGGGGGTTTGCAATGGCTGTCAGATGCTGAGTCAATTAAGTTCATTGATACCAGGTGCACAGCATTGGCCAAGATTTACCCATAATACTTCAAATCGATTTGAAGCTAGACAGGTCCTATTAACGGTTCCTGATAGCCCTTCTATTATTCTTAAACCTCTCGTTGGAAAAACGCTGCCTGTAGCAGTCTCACATGGAGAGGGGCGGGTCCAACCACAGGGCAGTAGTAACTACAAAACAGCGATGCAGTACATCGACTGGTCATCTAAGGTAACGGAAGAATATCCGTTTAATCCGAATGGTTCGCCTGATGGTGTTGCGGGTCTGACATCATTAGATGGCCGTGTAACCATTATGATGCCGCATCCTGAGCGTGTTTTTAAATCCATTCAACATTCATGGCATCCAACAGGGTGGGGAACTTTTAGTCCTTGGATGAGAATGTTTTTAGCGGCTAGAGCTTTCTATGAAACCGAAAGCTCGTCAGCCAGTATGTCATGGTAGCAATCGCAGCTCCGGACATGATTAGAGATAAATGTAATTGCTCTGTGTAGAAAGTGGCACTTATACAAAGTGCCGCTAAAGCTAAAGTAGCGGCTGGGGGCAAAGTGGTCGCCAGCGCTAACCCTCCAGAAAATCCAATTATCTGCAAGTGAATAGGCCAAACGTTATATTTTTTAAGATATAACACAAGCATGGTTTCAAGGATCATTAAAGGCACAATAGTTGTCAGCCACAGCGGACTATTTTTAGTCAGCTTGTGCCAAAAGTGGCTCACTAAAGCAAATCCAGCAGCAAAGGGGACGGCAGCAAGAACATCCACCGGTAGATGATAGTGAAAGTGTCGCATTCCTATTAACAGTGAAATGATTAAACCTGACAAACAAGTGATAGGCTTCCAGAGAGGTTTTCCGGTCGGAACATAAAAGGTTCCTACTAACCAGAAGTATGTCATCAGTGAAGAAAGTGTATGGCCGCTTGGGTAGGACCATCCTGCTTTAGAAAACAAAGCATTTAAAGGGATATCAAAAAGAGATTTGATATAGCACGCTGAAATGATGGTGAATCCTAACCATAATGCCAAACGATAAAAATCGTTTCTGTGTACTGTAAAAATGCCCAATAGAATGATTGAACATAAAGTGTAAAAGTTGCTGGGTAAAAGTAACAACCGGTACCAGTCGTAAGTCATTAATCAATTATCCTCAAATAGACAGATAAAATGAAATAAATATACTATGAGATGATGAGTGGCGTGGAATCTTGACACACTCTGTTAAGTCGCGTCAATAATGTTAAATTGCTCTTAGTTAAATATCTTTTTTTGAACAAATAATTTAGTAGATTGATTGATTTTCATCCATTTAATAGAGTGATGATAGATCTATTTGGAATAAGCAACAATCTACCCGAAACTACTGTCAAAACTTTTGCACTTGGTTTCATTTTTGAAAATAAGAAGTTGCTGCGTCTCTTAGATATATTTTATACGCAATTTTACGATTAAAAGGAGTTTATATGAGTAAAAGCGTTCACGGTGACCTAAATGATAGCGTGAAAAAATGTCCAGTAATGCATGGAGGCATGACGTCAGCTGGCTCAAGTGTTTCCTCTTGGTGGCCAAAGTCGCTTAACTTGGATATTCTGCATCAGCATGACTGTAAAACGAACCCAATGGGAGAAAGCTTTAATTATCGAGAAGAGGTTAAAACATTAGATTTTAAAGCGCTAAAAAAAGACATGCTTGATTTGATGACAGATAGTCAGGAGTGGTGGCCTGCCGACTGGGGGCACTACGGTGGATTGATGATACGTATGTCATGGCATGCCGCTGGCTCATATCGTGTGACCGATGGCCGAGGCGGTGGTTCTACAGGTAATCAACGCTTTGCCCCCTTAAACTCATGGCCTGATAACGTCAGTCTAGATAAGGCTCGTCGACTACTTTGGCCAATTAAGAAAAAATACGGTAATAAAATTAGTTGGGCTGATTTGTTGGTATACGCTGGAACGGTGGCTTATGAATCAATGGGTCTTAAAACGTTTGGCTTTGCATTTGGGCGAGAGGACATATGGCATCCTGAGAAGGATGTGTATTGGGGGGCTGAAAAAGAATGGTTGGCACCCAGTGATGAGCGTTATGAGAATGTTCAAAATGCTGAAACAATGGAAAACCCATTGGCAGCAGTTCAAATGGGTTTGATTTATGTAAACCCTGAAGGCGTGAATAGCCAACCGGACCCTTTAAAAACCGCTGAACATATTCGAGTAACATTTGGTCGTATGGCGATGAGCGATGAAGAAACGGTCGCATTAACCGTTGGGGGCCACACAGTTGGAAAGTGTCACGGTAATGGTGATGCGTCGAAGCTTGGCCCTGAACCAGAAGCCGCTGATATCGATCAGCAAGGGTTTGGTTGGAAGAATCCAAAGGGGAAAGGGTTTGGTCGAGATACCATTACCAGTGGTATAGAAGGGGCATGGACTACCCATCCAACCAAATGGGATAATGGGTATCTGTATTTATTGCTTGAACATGATTGGGAATTAAAGAAAAGTCCAGCCGGAGCATGGCAGTATGAGCCTGTTACGATCAAAGAAGAAGATAAACCCGTAGATGTTGAGGACCCGTCAATTCGTTATAATCCAATTATGACGGATGCTGATATGGCTATGAAGATGGACCCTAGGTTTAGAGCCATAGCTGAGAAGTTTTATAAAGATCATAATTACCTTTCAGAGGTGTTTGCCCGTGCTTGGTTCAAGTTAACCCATCGTGATTTAGGTCCAAGAACTCGTTATATTGGTCCAGAGTCACCTAAAGAAGATTTGATTTGGCAAGACCCTATCCCTGCTGGCAATACAAAGTATGATGTTGCGTCTCTTAAGAAGAAGATTGCAGCAGCTGGTTTAAGCACGAGTGAGATGATTACCACCGCTTGGGATAGCGCTAGGACGTTTCGTGGCTCTGATTTAAGAGGGGGAGCAAATGGTGCTCGAATCCGTCTTTCTCCAATGAAAGATTGGGAAGCAAATGAGCCTAAGAAACTCGGTAAAGTGTTAAAGGTCTATGAGAGCCTCGCAAATGAATCTGGCGCTTCTATTGCTGATATAATCGTTTTAGCTGGTAGTTTTGCAGTAGAGCAAGCTGCGAAAATGGCAGGTGTAACTGTACAAGTCCCTTTTGCGCCAGGTCGAGGCGATGCTAAGCAAGAGGATACCGATGCTGAATCATTTGAGTACCTTAAGCCGGTAGCAGATGGGTTTAGAAACTACCAAAAACAAGCCTATGTTGTTAGTAGCGAAGAATTACTGCTTGACCGTGCACAGTTAATGGGATTAACCGCAAACGAAATGACAGTTTTGATTGGAGGCATGCGTGTACTTGGGGCAAATTACAAGAACGTATCACATGGTGTGTTTACAGATAATGTAGGCAGTTTAACCAATGATTATTTTGTTAATTTGACAGATATGAGATACGAATGGAAGCCTGCTGGTCAGGATATATATGAAGTTTCAGATCGCAAAACAGGTAAAAAACAGTGGAGTGCGACTCGTGTTGATTTGCTATTTGGTTCAAACTCTGTGCTACGATCATATGCCGAAGTCTATGCCCAAGACGACAATAAAGAAAAGTTTGTAAATGATTTTATAGCCGCCTGGTGCAAAGTAATGAATGCTGATCGCTTTGATTTGGCTGATTAATCGGTCTTTTGTTTTGCTGATGAGGAATATATCCTCATCAGCTTTCTCCGCTTAAAAAAGACTGAAATAGAATAAAATTCATCTCTATTCGTGACTATTCCGGAGTCATAACGCACCTTCAAAATAATAACTAATAAATTCAATAGGTTGCGTCTAAAACAATCAGGTAAGTTATCCCGGCAACTATTGTCTTGTGTCCGCCTATTCTGTACAATTAACTAAGTTTTTTTAGTAACTTAGTGTAGTTGCACTTTTCAGCAACACTAATACCACTACGGAGTGTGTAATGGCAAAGTTATCATTTGTTGAGCGAGTTAGTTCTGTATTTTGGTTTTATGGACACCGGGTTTCCTTTGGTCCTAATGTCAGAAATGGGTCTCGTGGTGAAGATCTTGTCAGTATGCCGAACACACTGTCTCGTGTTACAGCAATGCTGGGTTCTTTTTTCATGACGCCTGTTTATGCACTTTCTGACTTGCTTTCAGCAAAAAGCCCACGCCAATACGAGTTGTCATCAACAACTAATATCGATGAAATCAACTTGCCTCAGAAAGGACGGGCTCGAAGCCGTGGAACTTTTACCACGCTTGCAATGGCTTTTGGTTTGTTGATTGTATCTATTCCATTATCAATTATTGGTTTTGTTTTTAAGTCGATTGCAACATTGTTTAGCTTTAACCTTGTCAAAATGCTTCATAATTTAAAATTGGCTAAAGAGGCTAAAGACATAAAAGACTTGAACCGTGGGTTTCAAAATAAAATAGAAGATTTAGAAAATCAATGTGATGCATTACATGCCCGTAATGTCGATCAGGGGGCACGTTTAGAAGAGTTAAAATTAGAGGTGGATCAAAAAGAGCAAGAAATAGCTGCAAGAGAAGAGCAGGCTAGAGCTGAAGTCGATGAGGCTCGAGCAAATGTGGCTGAACTTGAGCGACAATTATCTGAATTGACTCATCGGAATGGCCAGCTTCAAAGTTTAGTTGAGCGATCTGGAACAGCTGCACAGAGAACAGAAACACTCTCTCAACAACAAACAAGAAGGCTTGAATTAGCGCTACAAGAAGCTCGTTCCGGAGCTTCGAGTGCAAATGCAGCTTCCAGAGAAGAAATTGCAGCTATTCAAACAGAGGCTGAAAGAAGAAATCAAGTCCAAGTTCAAAGAATTCAAGTTTTAGAAAGGAGTAACGCTGAATTAAGAGAGGCTCTAGCACAGATTGAAGCTGGTGCTGTTCGACAAGTTCAGGAAGCTCAAGACATTGTTCGAGCAGAACTTGGAGAAAAAATATTAAGCCAGCAAGGCGAACTAGAAAATTTAAGGGCCGAAATCCAATCCAAAAATTTATCTGTTTCTTCTGATGAGGTGATACCTTCTAAAATTTCGGTAAGTGTTCAGGTCAGTGAGCATGATTTGAGACCGGCTCAGGTTGAGGCTGAAACCGAGTTGACGAGTCCTCTTGTACTAGAATCATCTCTGCCTTTAACAGATGAAGAGAACGAAGTAGCACGCAGGGCGGATGGAGAACTTTCCGATAGTAGTGTTAGTGCTGACTCGTGGGGATGGCCACAAGGTGCAGAATCACTTACAGACTTAGGTGATCTGGCTGAAGGAAGAGTAGAAACCTTAGAAGCCGATTCCCTTCCTGAAACTAGTCTGTCAACAGAGACTGAAGGTGGTTTAAATGCGTTTGAACAACATTCAGCTATGCCAGATACTTCTACTCGTAATACTTTTATGAGCTGGTGGTCTCGAAATGCGCCAAGTATAGAATCACTAAGAACCTACCCCTTAGCCGAGCGATTAGGGGTTAGACCAAATGTCTTACCTGAAACAATCAATGAGTTCGACAGACATGGTCGGACCTTGCTTCATAATGCCGTCATAAATAAGAATGCTCGATTAGTATCAGAGCTGCTAGCTGCTGGCGCAGATCGTACTTTATTGACAGAAAATGGTTTGAACATATTTCATCTAGTAGCAATGTATCCATCGATAGCGGTGGTCGACGCTATTAGAGCCAATGAGGTCTCTTTGTCTGAGGAGCTAGATGAAATTTTAGCGATTGAGGCACAGAGAGTGTCTACTGGAGAGGATGACGAAGATGAATTTCAGATCCCAGAAGGTGCGGTCACTAAAGTAAGAAACTATCAAGATAAGTACAGTAAATCCATTAGTGCGATTGAGCAAAATCATGCTTTATTATTACAGCGAGCACCTAATGGTGATGGTGGTGAAACGCCATTACAAATGGCGATTAGGCTAAAACATCAAGATATTTGCACACACTTGGTTGATACACCGAATTTAGTTGAAGTTGAACGAGTGCATCTTAGCGAGAATGATAGAAGAGCAGAGGTTCTTATTGACATAAAAGGAGAGCCCGCTGATGCTAAATTAGCAAATCCCGCTCTCGTTGATGAGATACTAAAAGAAAAGGGTCTGATGAATGATAATGCGCTTTTAGCAGCTCTTAGACATGAAAACTACAATGCTTTTAATCAATTATTTGTCCTTCACCCTCAGCCACATGTTTTATTATCAGAACTGGATTTAGATGGTGATGGCGTCTTTTACTATCTAGCGGGAATAAAAGATCAAGAAGTTTTCAATTCGGTTGTCAGCACAATGCTGTCTGGTGAAAGCAAAGTTGCCAAAGAGGTTGCTAATGTCTTGGCGCTCTCAATGGTGAGAAATCTTTCGCTGTTGTGGGAAAATGATATATCAAAAGATAAAGCAATACGAAAGGATAACTTTGTTGAAGTCAACACACTAGTGGCGGCAATTCTACTAGCATCTCCTGATGCCTTTGTTCATTCACTTGCACAGTTTACACAAGCTGAATTGATGGGGTTTCTCACTATTATAAACGCTATGGGAGATAATAATACCAATGATGGTTATGACGTACTCTTCCAAATTCTGAATGAGTGTAATACGAAGTATGCTAAACAGAAGGAAGCTCTCCTTAATATTCGAGGTAGTGATACCTCAGATGGAGGAATGACACTAGGTCAGATGATGCATATGGGACCTAATGCTGTTGAATTCACTCGGACGCTCATATCAGCAGTAGTGGATCCATTAGTTCAGGTAGGTCAAGGCTCAGAAACGCTTCTCTATAAAGTGGCAGAGCATCTAAATGACCCTACCGATCAAGAAGCTATCGAACGATACTTTGAATATGCTTTCGCTGGTATGACCAAGAAAGACCGTGGGGTAATGCTTCATAATGATCAAAGTTGCTCTCCACTAAAAATCGCGATGGATACACAAAACTATGCCTTTTTAAGAGCAGTTTTTAATTTTGGCAAGAACATCGTAAAAGATATAGCGAATGGGAACAAGGATAGAAATGGGCATCCCATGGGCTTGATGACAGCTGCTTTAGGTCAAGATGTAGTAACCATGGGAATTATTGTTGGTGACTTAGATAGGTTTCCTGTTGAGCCCTTTGTTGAAAAGGGAAATGATGGAAAGTCTATACTAGATAAGCTCTCTGCTCTTAAAGAGCCCCAGCCTTTTATTGCAGTGATTGAAGCGCTTGCTTTGGATGATGATCTACGTGTTGAAGTAGTACAAGAACTATTCAATTCCAATGAAGTATCTTTACAGATAAAGTCATATTTACAAAGAGTGAATGGCACTGTAACGAATGATGACTTAGGTCAAGAAACAACTATGTTTTCACCAATGCGTGACATGCGGAGGAGCCTAGCTTCTAGGGATAGACAAAGACTTGATATGAGTGAGCAGGATGCTCTTCAATTAGAAGCTGCAGCGTCATCTTTTAAAAGAAAGTAAATATAACGAGATAGAATTATGATAAAGCAAAGCGATCTTTTCTTCGGTAAGGTTAATTATGACCGTCCTGATAGCATGACGATCAGGCTTGGTGATAAAGCTCAAGATCTAACAGTTAAGAGAAAGGTTGATGCCGGTGATGTTTTTAATCGCATTGGTAATTTTTTGCTTTATCCGCTAAGCGTGTTTACTAAGCCGCGCGATTATGAATTTACGGGTGACTATAGAACGATAAATATTCATATAAGGTTTGATAATACACTTTGGATGAATAAGCAGCCTCCCTATCAGGACGAAAATGGTCATACTGTTTATCGTATCCCAGCTGATGCATTTGTCACGAAAGCACAAAGAATGCGTTTCTTAGGAAACGAAGGAATTGCTAGAAACCAATTTGGTCATGGCGTGATGGTACCTCCATCTGGGGAGAATCCTGCTTATGTCAAGGTTAATTTTACTCGTGCTAGAGCATCTTTAACTGGCGACATTCATCGGTCATATCTTATCTCAATGCTTGAAAGAGAAGGGGTAAATGGAACAGATATGGGGCTATCTCTTCCGCTAAAATACTTTCCTCAGGGCTATTTAAAGTTCTGTGAGAAAAAGCTTATTCAAATGTATCCTAAAAGCAATCTATCGGTTGATACAAAGTCAGATCATGTTCACTTAAAGTGGGCAGGCCTTGGACGTACAAAGCGAGTAAAGGTTGCCGGTAAGCTGTATAACCTCTTTAAGCATGCATATTATGATTGGTTGTTTGAGTCAGCAACAACAGCAAAACCCCAAGGGCATCGCCCAACAGTGTGGTCAGCATTAAAGAAAATGTTATCGAATCGAGTTAACTTAAATCGACATGCTAAAATATCTCTTAACTCTGAAAATGAATTAAAATACCTGTTAGACAGAATGAGTCACTTTAGCGCTGCTGGGAATGCAATTGCGCGTATCAATCCGGCAAATGTTATTCTTGACCAAAGTATGTCCTATAGAAGTATAAAAAAGCTGCACTCGAGAGGTCAGCTTCAAAAAGATCAGCCTTTGCAAACACTGGCCGCTGTTTTATACATCCTTCTTATTGTTCCAGTTTTATTTGCGCTTTTGTTTAAAGCTTTTGCTCTTGCTCGACAGGATGTTCACATTAGAAAAATTGAAAGCGCAGAGATAGAACAAGCAAAGCGGGCCTCACTGTTTGAAGACCCTTCGAAATATGAGGAGGTTATACAAAGAGGGAAGGAGGTTGATGATCGAAATGAATTTGGTGTTTTGTTAGGGCTTGATGCAGATCGATACTTTCGTGATGAGTCTGATTGCTCTGATGCAGATGTTTCCTCATCCAATGTGAGTCCTTCTCAATTTTCCGTTACAAGCTTTAGTTCACAGTCACGCTCAGATGATTTAGAAGAGTATTGTGGAATCCCCCCACATGTTCTTACTGCTCGCAGAGCGGATTTTTCTGATATAGAACTTGGTGCATCTGATGATGATTCACCTAAATTAAGTTTACCTATAATAGCCCCCCAGTATAAAGGTCTCTCACGAAGACGACAGGTCATGCTTTCTCATGAGTTAGATGCTGACGATAAAGAAGAACTTGCTAATGCAATCTTGTCAAAAATCATCGGAGAAACTGTTCGTTTATTCGATAATAGAAGTACTCCATTAGAGAACTTTATTAATATATCCGATTTGCTTGGGACACCACCGGTTAACCATAAACATTTAAGATTACCACAGCCACTTAGGCCTAAAGATATTAGCAAGATCGGTCAAAAGCTAAATAAGGCCTTATATGATGTACTAGCAGATCCTGAAACTTGTAAGTCTTATAAAATATTTCTTAGACAGTTAGAATGGGGCAATAAAGATGCTGATGGACACTTTGTTTTGAAAATGAAAGAAAGGGCAACTGCGCGTTTGTCTGTTTGATTTACGCATCAGAGGAGGATCCGCCGCCTAAGCTAGGTCCTCTCCTTTTATTCTCATTTTCCTGAACGGTTCCCTTATCACTGCCAGACAACTTTTCTTTAAGCTTCTGCGCTTCATGCGCAGGGAGCATATGTTGTATTGAATGAGCTATTACGACTTCGTGATTCTCATACTTTCCAGCTTCTCTAAGTTTATCAATAAAGTCAGAGTTAACATATGTGTGTTCTTTAGTAGTTGGCTTAGGAAGAGGTTCCCCTTTAGCTAATCGTTCTGTCGCAACATGATCGATATCAGCATATATGGACTCTTTTCTTCCATGAACAATGCGTGGTGGTAAATCTTGCTCTTCTCTTCTTCTGTTATCGGCCGCGCTCCCATCAAAATCTAAGGAAGCATATACAGTAGGTTTAACAGGTTCAGTAGTTGGAGCAGTATGAGCTGCATGTGCAGTTGCATTGAAATCAATTTGAGCGTAATTTCCACCTCTCTCACCAATTATTCTGGGCAAACCTTCTTTCTTCCGTTTTTCATCCCTTTTTGTTGAGTCTTCCAAACTTAAAACTGCATAATTCGATTTTTCTTTTACGTGTTCCTTCTTGTTTTTTTTCTTATCTTTAGGTGTCCTTTCAAAAAAGCGTGTATATAGTTTTCTGAGAATCGATACCTTTTCTGAGCTTTTAGATTTATCTTTTTTGTTTGAGGATTTTTTTTCTGGGCCAATACCTAATTTTTGGAATGCTTTTATTTGCTCTTGATTTAAAATTGGGGCTATTGTTTTTTTCCAATGCTTTTTTGTAGCGGCTTTGAATTCATCCAGTTTCATGGATCTATTTGGATTTTTGTTCTTTGATTTTATCTTCTTATGAATTGAATCGAAAATGTTTCCGATTTCTTCAGCTGCTTTAAGCATTCCGTCTGTATAGTCTGTTTTTGAGCCGATCAAAGGTAAGGCTCCTCCTACAGATGTAAGTCCTTTTCTGTCATCTGGAAACAGTATTTTTAGAACTCGTTTATATTCATCCTCAGTCGGTGGCTCATCAGTAAGTGTTCTTTTTGTTGTTCTGGTTTCAAGGGCCGCACTACTAGATGGAGAAGCTGTAGCTGTAGCTTTTCTTGGAACAGTCGCATATAAAGGTGCCTCAAATTTATCAGGATCCACTGCTTGGGGGGTGTCGATTGCTGTAAATATTGCTTTTCCGTCTTGATGAAAAGTGACACTTATATCATCTAGCGAATCATGCGCATGCGCAGTTGCTTCTCTTACCACTTCCTCACCTTGAGAGGGGTCAGAGAATCCACTTTTAAGGAAAGTGCTGAGTGATTCTCCTTCACTAACGAGCGTCGTTAATGCAGAAGAAAGTTCTGAAGTTGCTCCGTCTGAAGCATCATTAACTCGTCGCCTTGCAAGTCTATGAATAGCGTCTGATAGAAACAAATTTTCTAGGATTTTTTGTATATGCTTAGAATTTGTATGATCTGCGGCACCTGTTTTAAACTCAGAGTGTAGCCGTGAAACAGGAATTTTATGCTTGCTTATTTTTCCGCCTGTAACACGTTTCAGTACTAGGAAAGTTGTCATTTCACCCTTGACATCACTCTCTTCAAAAAATACTTTTCCGTAGTCAGAAGAGCGTCTAGAGGCGAGTTCTCGTGGGCATCTTTCATCATACTGGGCAAAATACAAGGCCCTCGGAGTGCCTTCAGCTAAGTGTGTTAAGTATAAAGTGTCTAAGGTTAAAGCTCCGGCTAAGGGAGACATTGTTGGACCACTTGACATCCCTGCAGCACTTTGCTTTTTAAGAAGATCGAATACTTCTTTATTAAATTCAGTTATTTTCCTACGTTTCACTTCTGGTGTCATAAGAACCTCTTTAACCGTAGTTCATGTGATTCAGACACGCTATAAGAGTCAAAGTTCCATTATATTCAGCGCATATCAATCTATCTGTCTGATATGTATAGAATTTTACAGCAGTTGTAGGTCAGTCTTTTATTGAAAGTGTGAAGGCGGAGATAGAAGCTTTACCTCTACTTTTGTTTCCACTGGAACAACTGATTTTTCATCGTTCTTTGCCGTATCGCTCAAATGTCTTTGGTGTATATCACAGAGTACCTTTGCTTTAATGACATCTAGGTGGTATTGAACCTGCATCAAAGCCGTTAGAGTGATAGCATCTTCCTTTTCAGCTTGATTCAAAGATAGGCTTTGTTTTTCGGCAGCTTCAATTAAACTTTGCTCTCGCTCGAGTTCTAAAAGACTTTTAGCAATATCATCAGCGCCTGACTTGAGTAAGACCTTATCAAACCCTGATAATGCATTTCTTAATGCATTTTTATCCTGATAATTTGGCGATATTTCGCGCTCTAATCGGAGGTGACAGTGAAGTGCAAACTGTCGGCTATCACTGGCGTGGGCTAGTGCATTATTAGCAATATCTATAATCAGTTGTTCATCGAGTTCGCCAAAGCAAGAAAGTACAGACCACTTAATTAATGTGCTATAAGCTTGTTCAATTTCTTTAACAAGTTGAAGAGCTTCTTGATAGCGTTCGTTGGCTTCAGAGGCAGAGTAGGGATTTGTTTGCATCGTTGTCTCTTATAGATTGTTCTATCAACCAAACTAAGTATAGTTATTTATAATTGACCAGCATTGAAACTCTGCGACACCCCTCGTACTATTTCACAAGGAGGACATTAGCCATGCAACATATTCCATCTGATACCAATATGTTTAAAAACAGCTCTCAAGGGACCTTTGGTGAACAGATCAAAGCAATCAGCCTTAATGACCGCTATCCAGCAGGAGCAGTTTTGTTGGGGTTCGGGTGCGATCTTGGGGTGAAAGTTGCTGGAGAGTTGGTTGGACAGTCCAAGGCCCCGTCTCTTATCCGACAGGCTCTTGGAAATATCGCTTATCACTCTGCCTTTGAGGCGGTATACGATGCAGGTGATATTATCTGTGACGAGAATGATTCATTAGAAGAGGCGCAAGAACTGTTGGGTAAAACAGTCAATAGTTTACGCGCTCAAGGACACTTTGTACTTGTTCTTGGTGGTGGTAATGAAACTGCATGGGGCCATTACCAAGGGATTAAAGACATAGAGCGTTTACATTTAATCAATTGGGGGGCACATTTTGACTTAGACAGTGGGCAGCCTTCTAGTCGAACACCGTTTCGTCAGATATTTGAGGACTGTGAAACTGAAGACAAAGAGTTTCGCTATCTTTGTTTAGGGCCTCAACATATCCGGAATAACCAAGAGTCATTCTCAAAAGCATCGGAGTTAGGTGTTAACTACGTTGAAGCAGAGGATGAGGAAAAGATTGGTCGGGTGATAAAGTTACTTAATATCAACAAAGCAGCACACGCCTATTACATCAGTCTATGTTTAGACGTCTTTTCAAACGCGGTAGCGCCTGGTGTGAATGCATCATCACCACTAGGCGTGAGAGCTAATATTATTTTTGATGGGATTCGTCAGTTGGCGGCTTCAGGAAAAGCAAAAGCGTTTGATGTCTTAGAGTATAACCCTAGTTGTGACGTTTCAGGCCGCACGGCACAGTTAGCTGCAGTTTGTGTTGCAGAGTTTCTACGTTACTGGAAACCTGAGTTTAAACCAACAATAGAGGCTTAGCTCTACCGGGTATTTTTTGGCCTTTTCGAAGAGGGCTCGTCTTTGCCAGTATGGTACTGTGGTGCAGGACGGGCTCCAAGATCGATGCGATCAGGGACTTGAGTGGCTGCCTGAAATTTAGCACGAAGGGCATCAGAGACAGGCGCGCTGCCCATCAGCTTTTGACGTTCTAGCTCGAATAACTGAAGACAGAAATTGTTCTGCACGCCAAGAGGGCTGAGTACAGTATTTTCAGCAGAGAGTTCAGATCCGTTTTCATCTAGGCTAATAATTCTTTGGTTAACACGCTCTAGACGCTCAAGCGTCTGATGATGATCGTTTTGTGTATAAGGCTTTGAAGTAGCTGCCATGTGTAACTGCACCCTAGATTAATTTGCGCAACTCAGTGCTATTAAGTTTGACCCAGGCGCACAAAAAATGCAATTAAAAAGATAGGTGGTAATGCGTATCTATTGCTTTTTAACCGAAACAGTAGGGCTCTGAGCGTTATCGTGTAAATACTCGCTAATTCTGTCGTCTAAAGCATTTTCTGAATGGGTTTTATCTGGCTGGTGGAGGTGGTGCAATATGGCATTGACCAAGACGGGGTATTGATCGCTGTTGGCTTCCCAAGCTTGGTTTGAGCTGTTTAACTGGTAGTAACGCTCTTTCATTGCTTTTGCCCCTTTATAATCAATAGTGGTAAAGTCATCACCTAACGGATTATAGAAGGTTTTAAAGCCCTAGTCTTCGATAGCGGTAAAAGGATAAGCCCCTCGGCTTTCGTATAATTGACCGCTACTGACACCTTGCTCATACAGTACTTTGAATTTAAGTGTCAGGAGCTCAAGGGCTGCCTCGCGCTGGCCAACAACGAGACGGCTTTCAACGATTTCGAGCATTTGGTTGGCTTGGGCTTTGAAGTCGAGAATATAACGGTTACTCATAGTTGCCTCGTTAAAGCTTAACTTCTTAAATGGTAACAGGAATTATCCTAAAATGGGAGGACCTCAAAGACTAGCCAAATAGCTTAGAAACTTTTAAAATAACCACTAACAAAGCATCTGGAGGTCTTAGATGTCTGGTACCCCAACATCCATATCAATTGAAATTACACCTGTTGCTCAGCAACACTTCTCTCAGCTTATCGAAAATGAGAATGTCTCTGGGATGGGGCTACGCATTTTTATCGACCGCATGGGAACCCCTGCGGCTGATATCGGTATTACCTTTTGTCCTCCTGATCAGCAAAATGAAGTAGATGTGGCGCTTAATTTCAATACATTTATATTGTATGTAGATGCCGCTAGCTCTGAGTGCTTGGATGAAGCAAAAATTGACTATAAGTCTGATAGTCTTGGGGGAGAGCTTTCTATCACAGCCCCTCATCTTAAAGGCCGTAAACCTAAAGAAGATGCGCCGTTGTTTAAACGAGTAGAGTTTGTGCTAAATACGGAAGTTAATCCTCAGCTGGCAAGCCACGGTGGAATGGTTTCTTTAGTGGATATCTCCGAGGATAATGTAGCTGTGCTACGCTTTGGGGGTGGCTGCCATGGTTGTGGAATGGCTGATGTAACTTTGAAGCACGGTATTGAGTCGCGCTTGTTAGAACAGTTTCCTGAGCTGTCAGGCGTGAAAGACGCAACTGATCATGCCACTGGTGAAAACCCATATTTTGAGTCAGATGCAGAATCTTCCAAAGCATAGGGAGCATATAGTATGAAGATTTTTGGAAAGCACGGGGTTCCTAAGTTAAGTGAACTTGATCAATTCATGACTGAGTTTAATGATAAGCGCACTGTTGAGGATGCTTCACGCATGACAGAAGCTCAAAAGCACGAAAAGCTCTTTAAGAAGCGTGATAAAAAAATGTCGCCCGATGACACTAAGATATGGGAAGGTTTCTAAGTCTATGACGTTGTTTGAGGACTGGCTCCTTCGGCACAACTTTTTTCCAGAGCCTACTCGAGCGCAAGCTGAGGAAGATGACTCTGAGCATGGCCGTGGAGGTGGGGTTCCGTCCTCCTGGTCAGATTTCCATACGCCAGCCGAAGAGGGGTTCAAACGGTTACGATATCGGCATCGATTTGTTCCCGTTACACATCAACCACCAGAGCTAGATGCCCATCAATTCGATTATAGACGAAAACTTCCTGTTGAAAGAGAAGAGGCAGAGCGATCTGCTTACTTGAAAGAAATGCATCGTTTAGGGGCAAATCCTTCATTCTTTGGAACGGATAGACAGGTTGTTGCTAATGCGACGCATGATTTGAACCGTCGAACGAATTCTCCAACATCACGACCAAAACCTCGTGCTCACGCCGCGGATATCTGGTACGCCTAGCATCCTTCTCTACAAAAATTCTGGTAAACTAAGTCCTTTGTGATTTAAAGGGATTTTTGTGCTATGCCAGAGTCGACATCTAAAGCCATTTCGTTACTAAGTTACTGGGATCAAGGCTTTTACGATCGCTCCCTCGTCTTCAACCAGTTAATTGATAAAACGGCTCATCAATGCACAGTATCTTTAAACACACTCACTAAAAATTCTGTTGATAAAGTCCCTGAATTGTTTAAAAGTGGTGATAAGGTATGGGCCCTATTTAATGAGCCTGACTTATTTTCACTATGGTTAAATATTCGTTGGTCTAACGAGATTAATAAATGGGAGATCTTAAGTGCCCCGTTGATTGATCCCCAAACGCTGACGAGTGAAACCCGTTCCCTTTTTGAGCAATTCTTTATCATGAATTCCTCGACTGATGATCGGTCTTGGGCGAGCGTTTGTACTTATATCCAAGCTCTATACTCTAATGTTGGACTGCCAACCTTGCCTCAAGAGATACAGTTAGTAAAAGCTTCAGTATTGTCTTCAATTTCTCGTGACACTAAAGACATTTTGACTGGTAAGCTTGAAGTCTCCAATCTCATGCGTCGGTATATTGCAATGGATTGCCCGGAAAGTATGCCTGAGCGCTCTATAGAAGAGGTGTTACATGAGAATGCGCCCTTTTCTATGATGGGAGGATGGGGGCAAGGAATACCATCGGTGCATACCAAACGTATTCTTTGGCACCTAATGGGGTTGCCTGAAGAGCAGATACAAGCAGTTGAGGTGCCTGTTGGAGCGGACATTAATCCTCTTATATCAAGTTATGCATCCACTGCGTCATTGGATTGCTTACTGAGAGGACAAGGCCCTTTCAAGGTAGCGTTGATTGTTGACCAAGCGGTTGCGGCTAATTGTCCCTCCATTAGTATTGAACGATGGTTGGATGGTGCTCCTGGTCCTTGGTCTACTTTGGAGCGTGCAAACCGCTGGCTCGATGAAGTACCTTTGATGGCGCTTGAGCGCCGCTTTATTGAAAACGCTCAAGCAAAATATCCTAAAGCGAGAACACTATCTGAGGTGATATCTGAACTTAGGTCAACGCTAACGCTTGAGCGTGCAAAGGTGAATGAGTCCACACAACAAGCGCAACAGGTCAAAGCCATTCGATATCGCCTAGATAGGCAATATGAATCAGGTGGTGGTTTAGATGCACAATGGAAAACTTTACAAGATAACGACATTGCACTCGAAAAAGCTTATTCTGATTTGGCTCAAGCATCTGTCGAATGGACGGCTTTATGCAAGAATGGCTGGTTAAATCGGCTTGGCCGCTCACTACCATTTACACAAAGACAATGGCGCGAAAAAGTTTGGAATTTTTATGAAGCGCGTCTGAAAGGGTTGATTGCCTGGGATGAAGACGCTTTCAAACAAGGTGCACAGTTAGCTGAGGTTATCCATGGTAAACTTAGAAGTATTAGAACAGAGCGCTCAAAATTGCATCAGAAAATGGTGCCATTGTCTGAATCGATAGCTCAAAGAGCAGGCGCTGAAAAAAAATGGCTTGCATGGCAAAAAACTGCATTACCTGACTTTAATTTTGGTAGTTTTGCAGATATTGAAAGTGCTCAAGACCCTAGTCGCATAGCCAACGAGGTTGAACAGCAGCTTTCTAAGCAGCTAAATTTAACAGCGTTAAGATTGGGTGAAGCCTTGTGTTTAAATGCCCGTAAGAATGAAAGTGGGTTTAAAGACCGGTTATCTGCGATTTTTTACTTGTGTCCAGTCGTCCAGTGCAGTGCAGATCAGTTTGTTGAATTTTTTCCTATATCAAAAAATGATACCTCTGATTCTGTCGCTAAACAGAGCCTAATGGACTGCTTGCTCATTCAAAGTGAAGCAATTCCGTTTCCTGCTGATAACCTACCGTTATTACTTCGATCTAAACGAGCTATATTCTTTGGTGACAGATTGCATGAAAAATGCATAGATGCATTAATCGAAGGCCAGGATACAGCTGAGACAGTAAACACTGGTCTTGTTTTAGATGATATGGACTACGATGAGCATAGAGCAAAGGGGCTATTACTCTCACGCGCTAGTAGTTTTCTATTAGCACGATGTAATAGTGCCTATAAGAAAATCCATAACTATGGTTTATCCGCTCAGTCAGAGTTGATGTTAAATGAGTGTTCAGTCAGTGAGGGGATCATAAGTT
Organism: Legionellales bacterium; assembly: GCA_002708265.1. Lineage (GTDB taxonomy): Bacteria > Pseudomonadota > Gammaproteobacteria > Berkiellales > Berkiellaceae. The sequence goes on from PANA01000002.1 coordinate 105,271, forward strand.
TTCTAAATATGACGGTGTATAATGGCCAGCTTTTTAAACAAGAGCTTCAAACGCCAGCAAGCTTTCCACCTATATGTGGTTTCCATGTGAAGGGAAAGACAGAAGAGGGACCAAATGGGATAAGCAATTCCAGAGAGGCCGCTACTGTGGGTATGTGGCTTAAAAAGCATCTACATGAAATCAAAGCTTTTGAGAGAGACTCGATTCGTTTGAAGTCTGTGTGTGTTGTTACCCTATCTAAGGCTCAAAAGCATATTTTGCAGCAGCATGTTTTGCAAAACGTACCTGTTTACACTGTGGATGAGCTACCACATCAAGCATATCAGTGGGTGCTGTTTTCACCTGTGTTGACAGATTCAAGTCGCCGACCCTTTATCTTTGATACGGAACCATTGTTGCTAGCAAAAATCGTTTCACTTGCTGTGCAAAGTTTGATGATATTTAGCGACTTGAATATTTTTGATGTTAACTCGAATACACCTTCAGGAAGTTTGGCAAGAACTTTATTCTCGACAGATCATCAGGTTTTGAAAGCAGAAGTCCCATCGTTAACAGCTTCAGGGGAAACTTTAAAATTTGGTGATATTCAAAAACTCAAAAGCCATATCGATCAGTTGGTCCAGAAGGCCCAATCAAGTATTACAATTGCTTGTACCGAACTATCAATCAAAACCATCGAACAACTACGCTTGACTGGCGATATGAATAAGGCAATAGGCAGAAAAGTAAGGGTTGAGATAATCATATCACGCAAAGATCATTTGCTTCTTGAAGGTAATAAGGTTTTAAATACCTGGAAAAAAGCAGGCGTAATTATTACTGTAAAAGATAAGTTATTTGATAATCTAATTATGATAGATGATTTTGAAGTTTATGAGCTTGGGTTCAGTGTGCTAGCGGTTAAAGAGCAAGATTATCCTTTAAATGCGGTAGCTTACTATAACCAAGATGCATCTATAGTAAATAATGTATTTGGACTTAGGACCGTGAATATCCTTGAGTCGGAGACAGTACCTCATTAGTAAAGTTGAAGTCAGCCAGTACTTCATACACTGACCCATCAAGGGTCAGTGTGCTTTTTACTACTGAGATCTTACGAGAGTTAAATGTAAAAGGCTCTGTTTCCACCGAAACAGGGCCTTCTTGTTTTTTGACCAGAGTGATATGCGGAACATACGGATTACTATCATCCCAATCTATGTTTAAAGCGCTTAAAAGGTTACATATGTCTGTTCGTAAATTTAATAAATGTTCACATGGAGTAACCGGAAGGACTAAATCATTTCCCCAAAGTTCAATAGTTGAGTCAGCAGAAATTAGAACAGGTGGACGAGGGTTTATATAGTTACCCAACATTTTTATGAGAGTGCTCATTGGTTCGTTTGAAATATTTGGTATAAAAGCAAGGGTAATATGAAGCTTCATATACTCTTGAGGATACCCATTGACTTTATTCTGGATTGATTTTAATAAAGTTCTGACTTCAGTAATATTGACTGGAATCGATACAAATAATCTCATTTAAGTTGCTTAGTTAAAATTGACCATACTTGATTACTATCATCACAGCATGCGATAAAATTTCTAGTAACCCAAACCATTAAGTAAGCCTGTTATGACTCCTATACCTCCCTGTAGCGACTCAGTGTATTTGAACTCTATCGAGCACTCAATTGAGCAACGAGATATCTATTCGTTTAGTCAGAACCTATTGTTATGCAAGAGCTTTGCCCCAGAGGCTTATCAAGCAGTTTTACAAAGGTCATGGTACCTCTGTCTACAAACTGAATACATAGAAGGGCTCAGCACGCTAGAACTTGCAGGTTTAGACTTAAGGAAAATGGATTTATGTCTCGGTGCGGTTTGGGTTGATGAGGTATCTGATACTCTTAAAGATTGTTTGGATATGGTGATAGATCGACAAAGAGTCAAGCTAAAGGAACTAGTGGAATATTGTGAGAAAGTAATTCTTGATCCTGCGCTTTCAGAAGGAGATCGTCGGAAAATTATTAATACATTTTCTCGTTTATATTTTGATGGTGGGCATGAATACCGAACTTCTGCGGGAATAGTTATTAACTCGATTAGTACATTGTTCATGTCATGGATGGTAATGAGAAAAAAAAGCTCGAAACTGCTATTTGATGAGGAACGTGCTCTAGTCATGACTCAATGTGCACTCTCACTTGGCTACATTGACCTGTCTCATTTTGTTAAGCATATCGATGTTCGATGGATTGAACCTATATTTCAACATCTGCCTGAGATCGCCAAGAAGTTCATTGATAACCCTGCTATAACAGGGGAGATGCCTCCTGAGTTACAAGTTGAAATTGGAAACTGTATAAAGTCATATAAACTTAATTACGATACTAATATTAAATCTATTTGCTTGATTTTATTCGCTAATTTGAAGGCTGCCATTGTTGAGCTTGTTGACAGTAATGAGGATATCAATGCACAAACAATTCGAAAAAAATATCCTCATATACCAAACTATATAAAGGGAATGGTTCACTCGGAGGCGTATTTCAGATCCTATCTTCCCAATTTGATATCACAAATATGTGGGCTTCCTATACATGTAGGAAACCTTGATAGTCTTACATTGATTGAGCCAGGCTCACGTTTAAATTTGATTACAACAGTTTTAGAGATGTCAGAAATCAATTGGTACCGATCCTGCATTTCCAGAACTCTAGATGAGACACAGTCAAAACTTCAAAGGTATTTAAGACAAAATGCCGAACGATATGTTAAAACACATCATACGCCTAGTGCCAAGCTTCCAAAAATATCACTTATTGCGGACAAAACACTGCCGTTAGTTCAGATAGCATATCAGGAATCCCTCTCAGTTTTTGAAAGGCTCAAAGCATACCGTGAGTCGCATTGGGGGACATATCAAGATGGTAGAGGGCAGCGTGTTCAGGATGAGCATAGCTCAGAGAAAGCGGCTAAACGCGCCTACTCCCATCTTGAAAATACAGTCTACCCAACGTATTTTTCTAATATAAAGTCATTTTATCCTGAGTTTTCTGATTTATCTGAAGCAGAAATTATTGACTGTCTAAATCGACGCTATATCTTACGTATCATTCAAGAGCATGGACGCGAAGTGGGAAATCCAGACACTGTTGGAGTGTTTATGGAGGCAATGGATCAGTCATTTTCAAGCTTTTTAGAAGCTGTGAAAGTTTCAGTACATGATAGAGCTCTTTACCGAACATTAAGAGAATATGTTTCCGATGTATTTAATGATTACGAAAACATTTATGTTTTGGCATTAAGAACACTTCTTAACTGTGACAACTACTCTTATAGCTTTTTTGTTAAACATGATCATTTAAATCCAGGGTCACCTATTGTGCCTATAAATACTCCTGCTGAAGTCACGGGATCATCCTCAGATGGTGAAGGATATAATGAAGAAGATGACGAGGAAGGTGATGATTCTGACAGTGAACAAGAACAATACGCGGATGCACAACTTCCCCATGATCTAATTCAGCCTCTACGGCCCGAATTGCAAGTGTATGTTGGACGTATGATGAGCAGTGGGCAGCTTCAGCAAGGTGATGCAGAGGAAGTTGTTCGAAAAATTGTCGCAGTCATTTATACCATCATTGATAAGCAAACGGGCTTAAATATCACTGAGCAAGAAAAAATGTTTTTCTATCTTGCCTCATCGATTGCAGAGATCGGTCAAGCGTATGCTGGGTCAGCTTCTAGTAATGCTTGTTTGCCAGGTCATGTTTCTATTCTAACGCTAGGCGTGTTGAATCGACATCCGGATAAAAAGCTTCACATACCCGCATTCCGTGATGAGGCAATCATTGAGGTAGGCTCCAGAGTGGTAGCTAAAATTATTGGCGAAAAGATGGGAGCATCTAAAAAATGGGCTATAGACCTTCTTGAAGGAGTAGCAGCTATTGACCATACAAGCGAATGGGTTATTGAAGATGAACTTGATAGTGGTATGTCGCCTCGTGAAAAAGGACTGGAGGCGCTACAATCAGGGAGAGAGATTCAATCACTTGTTACTGGTAACCTCATAACGTATACCACTCGGCACGCAGAAATAAAGTTTCGAGTTGCTACATATCTATCTCGAATGAAAGAGCAGGTTATACGTTCTATTAATGAAGAAATAGGGTTGCCTGAAGGACTAGATAGTGAGGGACCTGTAGCAGATGCTACTGATAAAGAAGCTATCAACTATTTGTTTTATAACCTTGGGAATTCTCTTACTCGGACTTGTTTGATGGAAGAATACTTAAAAAGGTTTAAGGAAGAGCCAGACCCCGAAATCTACTTGCCATTATGCACCAAATTTTTATGGGATACAGAGCATACATTGAGAGTTGAAATAGCGAAAAAGTATCCCGCTTGTATCCCTAATAGAGACCATCGCATTGAGCAAAGAGTCATGAGTTCACTGAAAATATCTCAAATAAAAAGTGAAACCTACTTATATGTGCTTTTGAGAATGATAAGAGAGGGGGTGCATCCGAAGCTGCGTTTAAAAATACTTCATTCTTTATCTGATGCCCTAGACAAAATATCAATTTCTGATGACGTTAAATCATTAGATCTGCTTGCAAAGCCTGTTGCGACAGAAGAACCTCCTTTGTTGCACGAAGTTGCTTGTGACGATGCTACTTTGCCCTCAGGAAATCAATCTGTGTGGGATGCGTATGTGAGTGTTGGTGTTGATTTAAGCGGAGTGAGGGATTCAGAATACCTTTCGAACTTTAACTATCAAGCATATTCACCTTACGTTGATAAGGCGTTACAGATAACGCGCCAATTTTGGCTAATGTACCGAGAAGAAGTACTGACTGGCTATGACCGCTTAAGTAAACTTGAGCATAAAGTTAAAGCACAAAATGAACTGGAAATAATTTTGGCGGGATATATTCGCAGTTTAGGATCACCATTGGATCATCGTCACGACCTTATTCATCCTACAGTCTTCTTTGCAAACATCATTCCGAATATTAATGTATTTTTGGACCCTACGGACACTTTTGTATCTTACGTTAAGTGCCAAATGGCTGACTTTTCAGTGCCATTTGAAAAGCTCTTTGTGTTTAGTGAAGTATTTCAGAGAATCGGGAATTTGTTAGATTCATTCGTTTTGCATTGTGTTGGTCAAGATGTCTGGAATATAAGTGGTACACAGCGTACTTGTGTAAAAACACAAATCCTTATTGAGGTATATGATAAGTACAAAGACCAAATGAATGACAATTGGTATCAGTACTTTGAGTTTATCTCACATTTCCCTGATATGTATGCAAACGTATTTGAAAGGCATTTACTGATTTTGCAAAAGAATATTCCTGCCTTATGTGATAAGGGGCCATGTTTTACAAAAGAAAAATTGGCAGAATTCCTTGTTTCCGTTAGTGCTCGCGCCTTTTTGCAACTCGAACTTGATGTCTGTGTAAATGCCTTCGGTCCGATTAGAAAAGATAGAGCTAAAGAGCTATTGGTTAAATATTTTCATATGTATGTTGATGGTGTGGATAGATTATTAGATTTGTCCTACAGTGATCGAAGTAAGTTAGTAAATGTTTTCTTGTTTATCCTAGATACACCTGACTATCCTCAGACGCCTTTTCATTTTTTTAAAAAACTATTTATGCGTTTAAATGAAAATTTTTCAAACCGGGATCTTTATAAAAATCATAATTTTACAGTTTCAGCTGATAAGATTATGACAGAGTTAGTTAAAGCGCAGAACTATGTATTTTCAATGATAGTTATTCTTGAGAGTGCGTATAATTTTGCTTCGGGTGTTGTTAAACGCATAACATTCCCAAGAGTTCCTGCAGTCAGGCCCGCAAGCGAAGCAACCTACCTTGGAGCACAATCTGGGGGAATGTCTACTTTTTCACCTGGCTTTGCTCGTGAAAGAGCCTCTGTTCCGACATTAAGAAGGAGAGAAGGACGTGGGGCGTTTTCTAGAGTGACCCAGAGTGAAAATGAGGGGCAAGAAGGTGTGGTATCAAGGGGGGGGCACTCGGTCGCTGGCCCGTAGCTAGCGGTTATACTGCTGTAGCACGTCGAAAAGCTCAGCGTTATTTTCAGACTTTAAAACAAAGTGGTTCATCCCCGCGTCTTCACAGATCTGTTTGTCTTTTGTGTCTGTACTGGCAGTTAGCGCAATCATTGGTACTTGGGCGCCTTCGCCATCAAGCATCCTGATTTTTTTGGCTGCTTCATAGCCATTCATTTGTGGCATATAGAGATCCATAACAATTACATCAAATTGACCAGTTTTTGCGCCTTCGATAGCGCCCAAACCATTGCCTACAGCCGTAACGGAATAGCCTTTTGCTTCTAGCAATTTGGTCATGACTACTCGAGCAGTTTTAGAGTTTTCAACTAACAGCACATTGCAGTTGGACATACAGCTTTTTTCTCTTTTCACAGATAATTCTACTTTTAGTTTAATGTGTTTTAAGTAAGTTGCAAATCATTCCAAGGTTTGAACTATATTTAAAAAGGAGTATGCCAAGGATCGGTAACACACATTAAGGATAATGCAATGCAACAAGAAGTCATGGACTTACAAGCCCAGTTGACGGGCATGTACGCTCAGGTATCACAAAGCGTGGTGGAGTATGCTCCAAAAATTGTCGGCGCCCTAGTGATATTAGTGATTGGGTATTTTATTGCTCTAGTTTTGAAAATGTTAACTAGAATTATATTTTCACGATTTGACCCCGTTTTTAAGCGCCTTATGGATAGGCCTGCACACTCTGAAGATACTTCAAATTACGCCTCCCTGTTCGGAAAAATCATGTTCTGGATCGTTATTCTGTTCTTCCTAACCGCTGCTGTAAATTTCCTCGGTTGGAAAATGGCTTCAGATGGAATGGCTTCTCTCATTGGCTACTTGCCAAACTTTATCAGTGGTCTACTAATTATCTTCATAGGTTTTTTGGTGAGCAACCTGCTCAAGACAGCTACGGTTCAAGCGGCGCAATCAGCAAATATTGGTCAACATGAAACGTTAGGACAGGCTGTCAGAATAATGGTTTTATTAACAGCCTTTATTATTGGTGTCGAGCAGGCAGGTATTGATGTTGAGTTCATTTCAACAGTCTTAACGGTAGTTATTGGCTTGAGTGTTGGTGGATTGGCTTTAGCTTTTGGTGTCGGTGGAAAAGAAGCCGCGGCTAACTTTATGGGCGCTCAGCACGCTAGAAAACAGCTTAAAGTTGGTGATAATGTGCATCTTGGCGAAGTTGAAGGCCGTTTAGCTGAAATCACGCATAGCTCTATCGTTCTGGATACCACGCAGGGAAGAGTAATGATTCCAGCTCGTTTCTTTGATGATAGCATTTGTGCCAGCAAATAAAGAAAGCTAGCTTAAGCACTTGGGCCCCCATTTACCTTAAATGGGGGTCTTTATATTGATTCTACTAACTTATTCGAATAAAATTGAAACTAGTTGTATTAAAGCCCTTAGCCTCAATTCAAAAAATCGTGGTAGTCTAAGGTTGTCTCAAGACATGGAGTAAATCTCGATGCCCCTTCGCCTCAAAGAAATCAAAATGGCTGGATTTAAGTCTTTTGTGGATCCGACGCGCGTAATGCTCTCGTCCAACCTATCCGCGGTAGTTGGCCCTAATGGCTGTGGTAAGTCTAATGTCATCGATGCGATTCGTCTGGTCATGGGGGAGTCTTCTGCTAGTAAGCTCCGGGGCGGTCAAATATCAGACATGATATTCAATGGATCAGCCAATCGAAAGCCAGTTGGGCAAGCCTCTGTAGAGCTCATTTTTGATAATAGTGATAGTACGATTGGGGGCGAGTATGCCAATTTCAGTGAAATCGCAGTTCGTCGATTAGTCAGTAGAGACGGTAACTCTAAGTATTACTTGAATAATACCCCATGCCGTCGTAAAGATATTACTGATATCTTTTTGGGTACGGGGATTGGTCCTCGTAGTTACTCAATTATTGAGCAGGGGATGGTTTCCCGAATTATTGAGGCAAAACCTGAAGATATGCGTCTTTTTATCGAAGAGGCGGCCAAAATTTCTACTTGTCGTGAACGTCGACGAGAAACAGAAATTCGAATTCGGCATACAAGAGAAAATCTTGATCGACTTAATGACTTGAGAGATGAGATTAACCGTCAGCTTGTTAAGCTGGAAAAGCAATCCGATGCAGCCGAAAAATATCAGCAATATAAAGAAGAAAAAGAGCGGCTTGAAGCTGAGTTGGTAGCGTTGCAATGGCAGGCACAGGAACAATTGGTCACCAGTCTTGCTGCCAGACTCTCAGAAACACAGACAGAATCAGATCGAATTAAGGCTGAATGGCAAAGTTTATCAACCGAGGCTGAAAAGTGTAAGCAGTCACTACATGAATTAACACAGTCACGAGATGATGCTCAGCGAGCTTTTTATCAAATAACCAGTGAAACAAGTCGAATTGAGCAAGATTTGTCTCATCGTAAGAAAAGAGCCGATGAGTTGGCAACGGATACAATGCAATCTAAAGGTAGTTTAGATGAGCTGAGCCAGCAGCTTACCCAGGATTTGGAGAACGAAAAGGCCATTGAGTCACAACTTAGTGAGCTTTCCCCGCGCCTACACCAGGCAAATGAGGTATCCGCTCAGGCTGTGAATGCTTCTCAAGAAGCAGAAATGGAAATGGTTAAATGGCAGCAAAGTTACGACAAGCTATCTCAAGAAGCATCTGTTCCCACTCGTCGTGCGGACGTGTTGAAAACCTCTTTGGCGCATCTTGAAGAAAAATTGCGTTTTAATCATGAAAGGCAACAACAGTTAAGAACTGAAACTCAAAAACTAGATATTGCTGCTCTTGAAGAGCAAAAGTCTCAATTTACAAGTAATCAACAAGAGCAAAGTGATATTTGTGAGCAAATTGCAAGTCGTGTTCAAAAAGCCAGCGACGAAATTAAGGTTGCTCGAGCAAATATAACGACTCTGGAACAAGAAAAAGATACGCTCGCCAGTGAGTATCAGGTGTGTTCAGGACGGCTTTCTTCTTTGGAAGCACTACAACAGGCGGCACTAGGGAAAGAGGATAACGGACTTGTTCAATGGCTTGAATCTCATCAACTAGCGAATGCGGCCTCGCTAGCCGAGCAATTACAGGTGCAATCTGAGTGGCAAAGAGCTGTTGAAACAGTGCTCAGTGATTATGTAGGGGCTATCTCCGTATCTCAGCTTCCTCAAGCCTCTACGTGGCCTAAAGGCGTTTCTTTTATCCAGCCAAGCACAAGTCGATATTCATCACAGTCCGCTGTAACAGCATGTCGTCTTTTAGATAAACTTATTGATATTCAATCTGTCGGAACGCTTCTGGATGGTATCTTTTGTGTCGATACGCTCAATGAAGCACTGGCGATGCGTGAACACTTATCAGGTGTTGAGTCTGTGGTGACTCGAGATGGTTACTGGGTTGGGCATGATTGGTTTAAAGTCCCGCCTGAAGCTGGTAGTGAGGAAGGTATCTTAGCTCGACAGGCAGAAATCGATCGATTAACAGAGCAAAAGAAAACACTAGAAAAAAAGAGAGAAAGCGTTTCTTTATCAGTTGCTCAAGCCCGTGAATCTGCTCAAGCGTTGGAGACAGAGTTGTCATCCATATCTGGACAACGACATGAAGCGGATAAGCGATATGGTGAAATCAAATCACAGCTAGCATCTATCAGTAGTAAACTTGATCAGCAGAAAAAACGTCACGAACAGATTCAGGATGAAGCCACAGTTATTCAGACCAACATTAAAGAGTCTGAAGGCAAGATGGAACAAATGCGCGCCGAGCTAGAGCAGGTTGTCGATCAAATGAGTCAATTCTCCGAAGAAAAAGCGCATCTTGAGTCGCAAAAGGACGATAAAACAACTGCAGTTCAAGAAACGCGGCGAGCAATGAAAGCCGCAGTTGATGAAGCACACGAAATTGAGCTGAAATGGCAGTCACTTACAAATGAGTGTCAGTCTCTTCGTCAGGCAATATCACGTGGGCAGCAACAGCAAAGTATGTTGTCAGATCGATTGTCACAGCTTCAATTGGCAGTAGATGAAAATGCTTCGCCCATTGATAGTTTGGAGCAGTCTTTACAATCAGGTTTAGCAACTAAGCTGACGGCAGAGGATAGCCTTAATCAAGCTCGAGATGCTCTAGAGCAAGCTGAGCAAGCCCTGGATGAGAACGAGAAGCAAGCTTCAAAATTAGGCAAACAGTTATCAGAATTGGGTGAAACCATACAAAATATTCGGATGGAACAGCAAGCGGCATCTGTCCGTCGTGAAACATTTGAATCAGAGCTTGCTAAAATGGGGCAGTCACCAGAAGCGGTGGTCAACGCGCTAGATGAAAATGCTAATGCAGAAAACTGGCAGTCACGAATCGAGAAGCTGTCTAATCGAATGACACGACTTGAGCCTATTAACTTGGCGGCAATTGATGAGTACGCTCAACAATCTGAAAGGAAAGGTTACTTAGATGCACAGCATGATGACTTGCAAGAAGCGTTAGAAACCCTTGAAGAAGCTATTGCCAAGATTGACAAAGAAACGCGTGAAAGATTTAAAGAAACATTCGATCAGGTTAATGCTAACTTCCAAAAACTATTTCCTCGTTTGTTTGGAGGCGGTAGCGCATCATTGAGACTGACGGATGATGATATGCTTGATAGTGGTGTTTCTGTAATGGCACAGCCCCCCGGAAAGCGTAATAGCATGATTCAGCAATTATCGGGTGGTGAAAAAGCACTGGTTGCAGTTTCTTTAGTATTTTCTATTTTTCAATTAAATCCGGCACCATTTTGTTTGTTGGATGAGGTTGATGCTCCGTTAGATGATGCAAATGTTGGACGATTCACTGAAATGGTGAGAGAAATGTCCGACAAAACCCAATTCATCTTCATTACCCATAATAAAGTCACGATGGCCTTGGCAGATGTGTTAATGGGGGTTACTATGCGAGAACCTGGTGTATCGCGCCTGGTATCAGTTAACGTTGAAGAAGCAGCGGAGCTTGCGGAAGCGTAATCCTATAGTGGACATAAGGAGAGAACAATGGAGGCGGATTTGCGTTTAATGCTTCTATCGCTAGGGGTCATTTTTTTGGTATGGATAGTGGTTGATGCCTATCGCCGACGCCCCCAAGTGAATCAACCACAGCCTAAAGAAGCGCTGATAGAGGTGCCAAAAGAGCAGGTTGCTGAAGATTACCGACCATCTGCCCATGAAGGTGTGATTGGTAAGCCTCGAAAAGTGGGAACAAGTGGAACAATTTCGTTTCAGGCGCCACCGCCAGCCCCAAGTGCATCTAGCCATCAATCAACTGTTGCGCCAAAAGCACGCTCTCCGGTTCGAAAAAAAGCACGTTTTAAACATGAAAAAGTAGATCATAAACCTATTGGATTGGTGATTGTCTCAGCAGATCATAATGGTTTTGAAGGTTCTAAACTCCATGCAGCGATTGAGCGAGAAAAACTGTTGTGGGATGAGCAGGGAATCTATCACCGACATCAGAATAACAACGTCAACAGTGAACGTCTTTTCACTTTGGCGCAGACTGGTCAGCCAGGAACCTTTTCTACGGCGTCTCGTTATAATCAGCGAATTCAAGCCATTGTTCTCATTCAAGATGCGCCCGGTAACCATATTAGCCAGGAAGGGCTAGAGGATTTACTTTTAACCGCTCATGCGCTTGCCAAGGGTATGGCGGGTAAAATTTGTCGACTTGATGGAAAGAAGTTGGACCTACCAGACATTGATGAGATGAAAAAACAAGTTAGCAGTCGGCTGAATACTGTGATGGCATAATGACCAAACAGGCTGATTTGAATCGAGTCCAGATGCTCAAAGAGGAGATCTCTCTCCACAACCATCGCTATTATGTGCTAGATGAGCCAAGTATTAGTGACGATGAGTATGATGGACTTTTTCAGGAGCTCAAAGCGCTTGAGCAGAAATATCCTGAGTGCATTACAGCAGACTCTCCAACGCAGCGAGTCGGTAGTAAGCCGAGCCAGCAATTTAAGTCTATAAAACACGATATTCCTATGTTGTCATTAGACAACGTTTTTTCGGACGATCAGCTCTCGCAATTTATCACTCGAGTTCTCAGTCGTTTAGATACAAACAGCATGCCTGAGTTTGTTGCTGAACCCAAGCTCGATGGCTTGGCTGTGAGTCTTAAGTATGTAGATGGTCTTTTGGTTCAAGCGGCCACGAGAGGAGATGGAGAGCAGGGTGAGGATATTACAGCAAATGTACGTACGATACGTAGTGTTCCACTAAGGCTTTCAAATCCTATTGCCTCTACTCTTGAGGTGAGAGGCGAAGTTTTTATGCCAAAATTGGGCTTTCAATCATTGAATACCAAAATGGAGCAGGCTGGGCAGAAGACATTTGCGAACCCTCGAAATGCTGCTGCTGGTAGCCTTAGGCAGCTTGATCCTAGCATTACGGCAATTCGGCCCCTTCGTTGGTACGCTTATGCGCTTCATGCAGATGTTCCCATTGCCTCCCATTTTGAAGCCTGCCAACATATGAAAGAAATGGGCCTCCCTATTAATCCTGAAATCAAACGTTGTACGTCGATTGGCGATTTGAGTACGTACTATTCAAATATTGCATCCGTTCGACAAAATCTACCTTATGAAATTGATGGAGTTGTTATTAAGCTCGACTCATTTGAACTTCAACAGGCTTTAGGGTTCGTATCTCGCGCTCCTCGTTGGGCAGTTGCTTATAAATTTCCTGCCCAGATGGTACAAACCCAGTTATTGGCGGTCGACTTTCAGGTGGGTCGTACAGGAGCGATCACACCAGTGGCTCGACTTGAGACGGTGGAAGTTGGCGGTGTACAAGTATCCAATGCAACATTGCATAATATGGACGAAATCGCTCGGAAGGATATAAGAATTTTCGATACCGTTTGGATCAGAAGAGCTGGCGATGTAATTCCTGAAGTGGTAAAGCCTGTTGTTGAAAAAAGGCCTGACAACGCGCAAGTTATAGAGTTGCCATCGGCATGCCCAGTTTGCAAAGGCAAAATTGAGCGTGAGGCAGAACAATCGGTTGCTCGCTGTGTCGGGGGATTGTTTTGTCAAGCCCAACTAGTAGAGGCCATTAAGCATTTTGTTTCTCGAAAGGCTATGGATATCGATGGCCTTGGCTCTAAACAAGTAGAACTCTTTGTAGGGTTAGGGCTCATTAAAGAGGTAAGTGATATCTACTCCTTAGATAAAACGGTTCTACTTGAATTAGATCGAATGGGAGAGAAGTCTGTCACTAATTTGCTTAATGCGATTGAGGCCTCGAAGAAGACAACACTTTCCCGTTTTATATATGCGCTTGGCATACGTGAAGTTGGCGAAACAACTGCTCGTGTATTAGCCAACTGTTATGTGGACATGTCTGCATTAATTAACGCTAGTGCTGAAAATTTAGAGTCTATACCGGATATTGGACCGGTGGTCTCGAAGCATATAACCCACTTTTTTTCAGATAAACACAATCTGAAAATTATCGACAAACTCTTAAAAGCTGGAATACACTGGGATGTGGTGCAAAAAAAATCATCTCAGCATTTGGCGGGTAAGACCTATGTTATAACAGGCACCTTAAGCCGTTCACGAGATGAAATTAAAGCTGATTTGTTAGCTTGCGGTGCAAAAGTAAGTGGCAGTATATCAAGCAAAACAGATGCGCTGATCTGTGGGGACAAACCAGGCTCTAAACGAGAAAAAGCAGAAGCGCTAGGGGTTCCAGTCTTGTCAGAAGAAGATTTACCAGGACTGCTTACCCCTTAATAAAAGGGGCTAGCAAATGGAACATGCTTTTCTTTTTAATAGAACTACTAAGCGTGTATCATACCTTGGGCCTGCATCCCATGATGAGGTTTGTCCTTCAGACTGCTCCATTCACTATTCAATTCTGCGCGACACCTTCGATCAGCTAGAAGAAGAAGCAATACTTAAGACACTCTTTCATCATCCCGAGCGCGACAGACATTGTTTTAAAGGTACAGCAAAAGAGTTGAGAGGCTATATTCAGTTGATAGCGGGCTCGACACCATTCTCCGGTGCAGTATTATGGTTGCCAACTGATTTTATTAAGATCCCTGCAGTCGTGTTAACACTGATTAATGGCCTAATATGTGAAATTGGCTACTTGGTTAATTATATTAGCATGCTCGATAAGTTGAACTACCATTTGGCTGAAGGTTATGTAAAAGTGCATAAGGATGCATTTCAAGTCCTTCCTGAATGCTTTAAGTCAGCAGTGCGTTCCGGTGTTTTCATAAATCCTCACATTAGCACTCCTGAAAGGGATTCAAAAAGAATTGTATGCCTTGATTATCTGTCCGAATATAAAGAAGTTTGTAAGGCATATGATAAAAGTGTCGCATCCTTGCATTTGCAGGTTCTTCAACACGACATTGAATCATATCAAGATGAACGAGAAGGGATATTAACGGCCTTAACCAGTACGCGGCAAACTATGTTGAGAAATCAGGAGCAAGCATTGCTGTTAGGCATGGAGTTCAACGAGCGAATATATCTGTTAGGGGAGCTTAATGAACCCCCAAATCTATTGGCAACGACGCCACCTAGGCCGAGCCCACCTGCTATATACAATATAAATCCTCAAGAAAAATCATTTTTAATGATTGTGAATGCTTTAAATTCACTTTTTGGTACATACTATTCAGGTGGATTCTGGGGATTGCCAAAACACCTATCAGAAACTATAGGGGATTTGCTTCCCACACTCTACTCTAAGACATTTTTGGTGGAAGTTAATCGGGTAGTGATTGAAAGTAATCTTAGAAAAGAAGAAATGTACCAGATGAGTGTGCTGCAAGCGCATGAGGAACAGATACCCAGTGGAAGCCGTCATTCACGTTTATTTGGATGGGTGCCAAATTTTTCACTTAGAATGAATGTGTTCAGTGCGGGACTCACACACGATTCACGATCACAAGAAGCAAGAGAATTAGAATCTGCTATTAAAGAAGGGAGCCGCTTAAAAAAGCAAGGGGCGCAATAGCTACTTGCGTTTCGTTTTAACGCGACTTAACTCTTTTTGAAGACAGTTAAGCATTTTCTCAAGTCTTCCTATTTCAGGATCATCAGTTAAACATTCCGGCTCTTCGTTTTCATGCGGCTCAGGAAGGGGAGGAGCAGTTGAATGCATGTATAAAAGCGTATTGGTTGGTGCTGGAGACAAACATTCAGGTTGTAAAGGACTTTCCGCCATTTTGCTCTGCTCAGTTATGCGTGCAAATCGAATATGGAGGTCTGCAACGATCTCATCACTGGATGCTTTTGCTTCCTCAAGGGCGGATACAAGCGCCTTCATTTGTTCTGCATAAAATGCGTATCCATCTGGATAGTACACAAGTTGTTTATCTCGCAAGGTGCCCACTTCATGTCGAATAGCACGACGACAGAATCTTTCATGTTTTGTGTTTGAGATGGCATATACGATTCCTCGTGCGGGAAGTTGAATTGTCACACTATCACGATTGGTAATTGAAGTGACTCCATCCACTTTTCTGAAGCTGGTTTCAGACTCAAGATCAATATAGGTTAATTTTTTAGGATGTTTATCCTTGTTTTCAAAAACTAGATTTTTAATTTCAACAGCGTCCCATATGCATATAGGTATGACCTTTCGCTGATGTTTGTCATGGTATTTTATTTTTTGTTTGTTTGTACTTCTTCTAAGACGCAAGGCTAATGGATCGTCAGTGGCAAGTGGGTTGACCACATGGCCGAGGATTGTATCCATCAATGATCGATGCCTTAACAATTCGGGCTTTGTCGCGCATTTATATAACGCGTCAATTAGTTTTTCAGTGACTGCTTGGGTAAAAATCCGAACATCCTTCTCCGTAGACAATAAGTGAATTATGGGCTCATAAGTTTCTGCTAGTCTCAAAATGCACACTTTAAGAAAAGTGCTATCTTGATTTCGAATGCGCTCAATTAATAAGGCAGTTTTGTGTTCTTTTGCTCTAGCCTGTTTTACACGTCTTGCATTTAAGTAGCTACCTAAAGTTCTGACACTTGTATCATTTAAATCTGTTTTTTCAACAAACACAGGAAGCTTGGCTAAAATTGTTGGGTCAAACCCTGTGGCTTTTTGAATTAAATGTCCCCCAAAGATCATAGCCTCTGACGCATATTCCCCAATCGTGTCTTTTGCCTCTACTTTTCCTGATGCACGTGCAGCGACGCCGGTTCGATAGGCTAATAATTGATAATCAGCGTTTTCAATAAATTGCTGCATATTGTGAAAGGCTTGACTACTGACTGTTTGAGCTGTTCGGTATAGGTTGGCCTCATGCAAACAATTGAGCTTTTGTTTTTTCTCATCTGCAAAGGCTATTTGGCATGACATAACAAAGCGCTCAAAGGGTGAAGCCGTTTCGATGAGTGATTTGGCTTTGCGTTCCTCGTAAATACTGCTTAAAAGCTGTGTTTGTTCAGCGCTCATTGATGTGCTTCGCACATCAATATTTAGATAGCAGGGATTCCTTTGTATACAATGAATAAGATCTGAAATTTCCTTTTCCGTTAGTTCGATATGAAGGACCAGATTGCTTATTGTCGTATTGTTTCTAAGAAGATATATAAGTGAAGAAAACCGTTTGCTTGAAAATGAAATGTCTGATAGATGGAGCGACTCAAGAGTCAATTGCCCATCACGAACCTTGTAGGACATTTGTTCACACATTTCAATAAAGACGCTCTCTGATATTTCAAAGCCTTCTAAGTGTAGACTTTTTATTTTAAGTTTTCCGATTTGTGTAAAAACTTTAAGCATTGTTTCTTCAAGAATACCAGGTTCTGGCTTTGAGTATTCTAGTGGGGAGATGCATTTTAAAGTTAGTTCTTGTGGCGGACATTGAACTTCAGAAAGAACGCAAAGAAGTTCATTAAAAAATGCTAAAGCAGGAACAGGGGATTCTTTGTAACGAGTTAAGTCTCCTTCAAAGTGCCATTGATAATGGAAGTCTGAGACGATATCCCCTAGGTAGTAACTGTTGCATGTGCGGGGAATGGTAACGATGTTTGGATGTGCTGGAAGTTCGCTGAGCGCTAGGTCAGAAGTATCAGTGTCTGTTGGAAGTTCAGGTTTATCTCTAGGCATCGCATATCATTTATATCTTCCAATCTTCACTATAAATAAATTCAGAGCAAAATCAAAAAAAATAATTTATTGCGTAGCAAAACTAAATACGTTTTCTACGTACATAGACAATAACAGCACCAGCTCCTCCGAGTTTGCTCGGTGCAGAACAGTAGCCCTGGACGATACTCGATAATTTTAGCCAAAAGAAAATTGCGTTTTTAATCATGGGAGTAGGATTTTTTTGTGACCCTTTTCCATGAATAATAAGTAAAGTCCTTAGCCCCGATTCATAAGCTAGGTTAATAGCCTTATCAAACGCGATGGCTGCATCCTCAAGGTAATGATGATGAAGATCGATAGTTGCATCCGGTAGTAATTCCCCTTTTTTTATTTTGGCCCAGACCTTTGGGGCAATATCACCTTGATGGTATAGCATTTGATCGCTGGTAATATTTCTAGGGATATCATGAGTGGGTAAGGCGTGAACAAACTCGTCGTCTTCTGGTAGAGGTCGAGTGGGAAGATTGCCGCCAGGTAAAGCTTCAGGCTCATAGTCAATAGTCCCGTTTCCCCGAACTGGGGTAACCCCAGTCATTGCGATTGAAAACTCATCAGAATCATTTATGTCAGGTTGCTTTTTACGTGTTGCCATTGGAGTGGTATATTGGTCCAAACATGTCTTAAAGGATAGATGTAATGTCCACTATCGTCGATATTAAAGAAGCTACTTCTGAAATGATCACTGTAATTGATTTAGTTCGCTGGATTGTTTCTCATATGAATCAGCATGATTTGTCTTATGGTCATGGAACCGAGAACAGCTGGGACGAAGCTGTTAATCTAGTATTATCCTCTTTGCATTTGCCGCCGGACGTTGATAAATGCATTTTAGAAGCAAAAGTAACACAGAGAGAGCGAAAAATATTGGCCGAGCAGCTTTCTAGAAGATTAAAAGAAAGGGTTCCGGTACCGTATTTGGTTAATGAGGCTTGGTTTGCAGGCTTAAACTTTTATGTGGACGAGCGGGTCATTATTCCACGTTCTCCCATTGCTGAGTTAATAGAGTCTGAGTTTACACCTTGGGTTCAACCGCAGTCCGTATCACGCATCTTGGATTTATGTTGTGGAAGTGCTTGTATTGGGATTTCGTGTGCATTGGCTTTTCCAGATGCTCAAGTAGATGCAGTAGATATTTCTCCTGATGCGCTAGCCGTTGCGCAGATTAATCTGGAACGATATGAGTGTGATGATAATCTACGGCTGGTTGAGTCAGACCTATTTAATGCCCTTGAGCCTGCTCAGTACGATATTATCATCTCGAATCCTCCATATGTATCTCAACCAGAAATGGATGAGTTACCTGCAGAGTACTTGCATGAGCCAAGATTGGCCCTCGAAGCTGGCGATCAGGGGTTAGACATTGTCCAGCGAATACTAGCTGAAGCTCATAAATATCTTGCGCCGGGAGGAGTATTGATTGTTGAGGTTGGCTATACCCAAAATGCAGTGGAGGATATGTACCCTCACTTACCGTTTACTTGGTTACAGTTTGAACGTGGCGGAGAAGGGGTCTTTTTGCTAACAGCGGAAGAACTGGCGGAGCATTCTCATATCTTTTCATCGGATATGTAGCCATGTCTTCGAATACTTTTGGCCAGCTTGTAACGCTAACAACCTTTGGTGAAAGCCATGGGAACTGTATTGGTGGTGTTCTCGATGGTTGCCCCGCAGGCCTTCATTTAGATGAAGCGCATTTGGCAAAAAAAATGTCAATGCGGCGCCCTGGTCAAAGCTCTGTTACTTCCCCTAGGAGCGAAGCGGATCAAGTCAAAATTGTATCTGGCGTATTTGAGGGCATTACGACAGGAACCCCAATTGCTTTTATCATTGAGAACACTAATGTTCGCTCTAAAGATTATGAGACGTTAAAGGCTTTATATCGACCGGGTCATGCTGATTGGGTGTATGAAATGAAGTACGGTCATCGTGATTGGCGTGGGGGTGGTCGATCGAGCGCTAGAGAAACAGCGGTTCGAGTCGCTGCGGGAGCAATCGCTGAGCAGGTTTTAAATCAACTCGGTGTCTATCTATATGGCGGTTGTGTTCAGATAGGCTCAGTAAAAGCGCATGACTTTAATTGGGATACGGTTATGGATAATCCACTTTATTGTCCAGATCCCCATGCTGCTAAGGTGATGCAAGAATTAATAGAAGCAATAAAAGCTGAAGGTGATTCCATTGGGGGTAAGGTTAGAGTAGGGGCTAGCGGTTATCCTGCGGGGTTAGGTCTTCCCCTATATCATAAGTTAGAGGCTGATATTGCTTCAGCTATGATGTCAATCAATGCGGTGAAAGCAGTGGAGATCGGTGACGGCTTTGAGGTGGTTACTCAAAAGGGAAGTGAGCATCGAGATGAGATGTTGGATGAAAAGTCTTTCTTGTCTAATCATGCCGGAGGGATTGTCGGTGGAATTTCGACAGGACAGCCAATTGAAGTATCTATTGCCGTTAAGCCGCCATCAAGTATTGCCGTTGAAGGTAAAACCTTCACAAAGGACCGTAAGCCTACAACTGTTTCGGTTAAAGGACGACACGATCCCTGCGTTGCCATTAGAGCAGTTCCGGTGGCTCAAGCAATGCTCGCTCTGGTGCTATTAGATCATTGGTGTTTAAGTTTTCATAGTCAACCGTTAAAAAAGTCGACATCAAATTAAAAAGATATTCACAAAATCTGTGAAATACCTTGTGGATAACTGCCTAAAACCTTCAATGAGGCTAGTAATGATGCGGTGTTTCTGATGTTGTATAAAAAATAGACAGTTTGGGAGTTTTAACTTATGGAAGTTTTCTTGCAAGTTATTATCGCTGGAATCTGTGGGTTCTTAGTTTGGCGAATTTACAAAGTACTAAAGACTAACCCTGAACTTTTGTCTAAGGAAAATATGACTAAGAGTATTTCTACTATGGGAGTACTTGCTCTGATACTCATTGGCTTCGTTGCTATTATGGTTATGTCTCTAAGATAAATATTGTTTATGCACAATTTCTGTGAAATACCTTGTGGATAACTGTTGGTTAAGCGCCGAGACCCCGCATTACAACAAGGCGTTTACAAGATTGGTTAAAAAATGAACAGTTCTAAGGATAGAAAATGAAGTATGTCGTTGTTGGAGCAACAGGTCTTGTTGGTCAAGCGATGGTGGCGTGTTTACTACGGGCAGGAATACCCAGTAATGCGATTTCCTGTATAGCCAGTTTACGATCTGCAGGGAAGACGCTTTCTATCCTTGATACGGAGTTTATAGTTCAAGCCCTAGAGAAGTGGACATTTGGTGAGAATCAAATAGCACTGTTCTCAGCAGGGGGCGATATCTCTAAACAGTGGGTACCAGTTGCGACTCAAGCAGGCGCCATTGTCATCGACAACAGTTCAATTTTTCGGTTAGATAAAGATGTCCCCCTGTTAGTGCCAGAGATCAACCCTGAGTGTCTTGAAGCGGGTATCAAGCGCCGTTTAATTGCAAATCCAAACTGCTCAACGATCCAGCTGGTTGTGGCTCTGAAGCCGCTATTAGAAAAATTTGGCTTAACCTCCGTTAATGTAAGCACTTATCAAGCCATTTCAGGTGCTGGCTCGCAAGCTGTTAATACCTTCAAAACAGGTTTAGTCAATCAAGGGGTATCCTTTTTAAATTGTCTTCCGAGTATAGATCTTCTCCAAGACAACGGCTATTCAAAAGAGGAAATGAAGGTTGTATACGAAACTCAAAAGATACTGGGTCTACCTACGCTTGAAGTAAATGTTACAGCTGTGAGAGTACCTATATTGAATGGCCATAGTGAAGCGGTTTCAGTTACCTGTGCTACTCCCGTCTCACTTGAAGAGTGTATAGAATGTTTACAAACTGGAGCAGGGCTTCAAGTATATACAGGTGGGAATATATTTACTGTAGGGCAGCTGGGGGATAATAATCCTCTCGTACACATCAGCCGAATCCGCAAAAGTCTATTCAACGATCACACTGTCCATTTTTGGGTTGTCGCAGACAACCTTCTCAAGGGGGCGGCTTACAATTCAGTCCAAATAGCAAAGCATCTTACAAATCAGTTGGTTGCCTCAAACTAACGACTTATAGTCAAAAAGGTAACTAATGTTGCTATGTCATAATAAGTGCGTATCATGTTGCCATTCGTTTAGGCTTAGGTGAAGTGCATTTGGCTGTCTCCTAGAGTCTTCTTTAGGAGTTTATAGAGTGTTAAGAAACGATAATACACGCGTCCTGCATTTGAGCAGTTTAAACAACTGTTGACGACATCTAATACAGTTCGATTAGGGGTGAGTGAGGTTGAGCGTATTTTTGGCTATCAGTGCCGTCAGTTCAGAACAGAGTTCGACAATTTAGGGGTCCACTTCGAGACTTTAGATTCTACATACTCTTCCTTGGTGAAGCTTTTAAAAGCAGCAGGGATACATGTTATTGTTTCAGGCCAAAATATTGCTCAGGGGCCTGCCCAAAAATCAATATTGCTTGACGGTGATGAGCCAGATTTGGTGCTTTCAAATGTTGCCTCATCAACAGTACAGGATAGCGAAGAGCATTTTTTCCAGGTTTATAACGCTTTGCCTTATATCAGTGCAGCAAGCCATGAAGCCGTTCAAAAAGAAGCACGGGCACTTTTGCTCACTCATGGAGAAAACAGCTTAGAGATAAGTGAGATTGTTCATGATGATTCGGTTGGTATTGAAGCCCGTCCTTTGTGCATGATAGATGACAGTATTTATACTGCAAATGCTCAGGAAATTTTAATTGGTGAAGCCGTTGATTTGCTTCCTGCTATACAACTAGATCATGTGCGAAAGCCGTGTCAGGACAAAATTAATCATTTGGAAAATGCTCATAATGGTTGGGTTGTTGATAAAGCAAACACCCCCTGTTTACAAGACCAGTATTACAAAAGATTTGATAAGCCTCCTGTAGGTCCAGTTTTTGAATTATTTAAGTTTTTTGATGGTCAAGAGGTCCGTATTGTTATTGATGCTACCTATGTGGACAATAGTTCCTTGCAACGTTATACCAAATTTTTGCAATCAGGTTTTTCTGAGAATCCAGGAGTAAATATGTTTAGTAGGCCGCAAGATCAAGATGGGCGAACAGGTGCAGATAATTTAGAAGGGACGGTTGATGGCCGCATACCTGAAGGTGAGCAGGAGAACTCTGCTCATGAAGATGATTCTTCGGCCAGTTCCTACGCTAGTTGGTCTGGCTCTTCAGTTCCAAAAGTTGGAGATACTGAGTTTGAGGAAGCTGCTCTTGCTGATGAAACTTTAACTGAAGGTGCACCAAGTGCAGAGGGCTTATCTTTTGAACTGTTAAATGGAGATACACAAGATGATGGGCAGTTTATAAACATGCCCAGTGAGGCAGATGCTGTTTTAGAAGCTTGGTTAAATACTGATCTTTCCTCGCTTGATATTGGCTCCAACGCTGTAGAATCTAGAGGTGAAATTGAAGCTGATCATGCCTCACATGAGACATTTTTGTCAGCTCCTACTGAGCAGCCAGCAGAAGCTGAGCTAGATGAAGATGAAGTAGTTAAGGCGCCCCCCCTTTCTTACGCCCAAGCGGTTGCTCAAGATGCTTCAGCAAAACCTTTTGTGGGTGCACCAGGTGCGGCGCTTGATCAAGGCAATGAAGTTGAAGAAGATGCTGAACTAGAAGAAGATGCTGAACTAGAAGAACTTGGTCCTGGTTTGAATCCAACTCCAGCTGAACGTACTTTGAATTCTGATGTTGATTTGAAAGGATTATTCCCTGACGCGGATGAAGACACATTACAATTTATGCAGACGCTTGGCAATGAAGAGTATCCTGATTTCGCATTAAGAAGAACTAATGAGGCGCCTGTATCCGATAATGCTAGTGAGCCAGACGAGTTTGATTCAATGGGCCATAGGTTTATGGTTTTAGGAAGAGTGAAGGGAGAGTTACACACTGGCGTTAGAGAGTACGAAAGAGTAGGTGTAACACAGGAGTTAGAAAATCGTGATGAGTCACCTGCAGTTGATTTAAACGCTATAACCGAAGCAAGAGATGATCTCGTTTATACTCCATTAGTCGAAGGAGGCCGAGCGCCTTCACCTTTTGAAGAAGATTCATCTGGATGTGAAGTTAAGGTATATCCTAGTACTCATTCAGTCAGATCAAGCATGAGGTTTGGAAATACTGATCTTGATGAAGGTGCAACCCTGGTGAGATCAGCACAAGAAAAGCTCAGTTTAATGTTTGCTGCGCTTGGAGCTGAATTTAGGAACGCCGATACTAGGTTATCCCCTGAAGCTGAAAATCCTCTACACCAAGGTTCTGCCTTGTTATCAATGTACAGAGAAGAGGCTTCACTAGGACGCTCCAGAGGACATCAGTCTTTTGATCAGCAACGGTTGAGACAAGGGCGTCGTCAAGGAGTAACAAAAGAAGCAGATGCAACCGAAGAGCTGGTTGTTAAGCCACATTTCCTCCGAAAATAATCTGTGCCAATGAAAAAGCTGCCTTTTGGCAGCTTTTTTTGTGGATGAAAATCACCCTGTTATATGTTAGATTACTTAGTCTGTTTCAGCTCGGAGAACTGATGTGCTAACCAGTAGAATTGCCGCTCTTGTAGAGTACGACGGCACTGTATTCAATGGATGGCAGACCCAGCAGAAAGGGGCCTTTATCGAGGATTTTCTCGTTAATTCAATATCAAAAGTTGCAGATGCACCCATATCAATAGTTGCAGCAGGTCGGACTGATAGTGGTGTACATGCAAGTGGCCAGGTTATCCATTTTGATACCTTTGCTGAGCGTAGGCCCTATAGTTGGTTATGTGGGATAAATACGCATCTTCCCAGCGCTATTCGGGTTCGGTGGATAGGAACAGTAACTAGTGACTTTCATGCACGCTATAGCGCATTAGCAAGACGATATCGGTATCTTATTTATAACTCACCAACTCCTAGTGCTTTTTTAACTACACAGTGTACCTTTGAGCGAACAAACCTTGATGTTGAGGCTATGTCCAAGGCAGCGCAGTTTTTAGTCGGTGAGCATGATTTCTCAAGTTTTAGGGATAGTCAGTGTCAGTCTGTTTCACCGAACAGGCACGTTTTTGCATGTGATGTTGTTCGATCTAATGATTTTGTTGTCATAGATATAACGGCTAATGCCTTTGTCCATCATATGGTTAGAAATATTGCAGGCAGTTTGCTAGCTATAGGAAAGTCAAAAAAAGAGGCTGACTGGTTAAAGAGTGTCCTTGAGGCAAGAGATAGGCGTGTAGCAGGGATAACGGCATCTCCAAACGGTCTATATTTAGTAAAGGTGTATTATCCATCAGTATTTGGGGTAATAGATCATGAAATCGGCCCGTATTTTCACCCAGGACAAAGGTGTCCGGCGCCTTGTGATACGCGTATAATACCCGAAAGGAAAAAGGAGGCCTGACGTGAGCTGGTTAGATAAGTTATTCCCGTCGCGGCGAATATCAACTACTTCAAAGCGTAATATTCCCGAAGGGTTGTGGATGAAGTGTGACGCTTGCGACGCTGTGTTGTTTCGTGCGGAATTAGAGCGCAATTATCATGTGTGTCCTAAATGTGATCATCATTTGAGAATAGATGCTAGAACACGATTAGCACAGCTGATTGATGAGGGGTCAGGTACTGAATTAGGGGCTGAGTTAGAACCTAACGATCAACTTAAGTTTAAAGATACTAAACGTTATAAAGATAGAATTTCAGCAGCGCAAAAAAATACGGGCGAGAAAGATGCCATTGTTGTTGAGCAGGGGCGTATCCATAACCATGCGATCGTTATAGCGGCTTTTGAATTTGGATTCATAGGTGGCTCGATGGGGTCTGTTGTAGGCGAGCGGTTTGTACGTGGTGTTGATACAGCAATCGAATCACAGTCTCCTTTTGTCTGTGTTGCGACTTCGGGAGGGGCTCGTATGCAAGAGTCTCTTATCTCCTTAATGCAGATGTCTAAAACTTCAGCAGCACTTGCTCGTTTGCGTGATGCAAAACTTCCTTATATTTCAGTGATGGTAGATCCTTGTATGGGCGGTGTTTCTGCTTCATTGGCAATGCTTGGTGATGTCAATATTGCAGAGCCTAAAGCGCTAATCGGATTTGCAGGACCTCGAGTTATTGAACAAACCGTACGTGAGACGTTACCAGAAGGCTTCCAGCGTAGTGAGTTTCTCCTAGAGCATGGAATGATAGATATGATTGTTCATCGTCGTGATCTAAAGAACACAATAAGTGATATATGTGCAAAGCTTATGAAGCAGCCTAGATGGTTTGAGCCAAGTAACACGGAGAGTGAGGAATGATCTTGCCTGAGTCTATCTCTAATGAGTGGCAGTCTTGGATAGATGGGCTTGTTTCTAAAGGGATACGATTAGGGTTGGATAAGCTTGAGGACATTGCTCAAAAGTATCACTTAACTCAATTCACTTGCCCGGTGATTATCGTTGCTGGAACAAATGGAAAAGGAAGCTGCGTCAGAACGCTGGAGGCTATTTATGCTTCCGCTGGCTACAAGACTGCAGTGACAAGCTCTCCACATATTTTTGAATTAACAGAGCGCATTCGATTTAATGAAAAACCTATTACAGCTGCGGCGTTTGAGGCTGCTGCTGTAATAGCACGGTCTATCGCTGAAGACGCCTTAACATATTTTGAATTTTTGACGCTGCTGTCTCTAATAGCGATTAAAGACTATGATCCTGATGTTGTTATATTAGAAGTTGGCTTGGGCGGTCGACAAGACGCAATGAATGTTGTTCAATCAGATGTTTCTATCATCACAAATATTGATTATGACCATCAATCCTTTCTAGGGCATACCCTCGAAGCAATTGCCAGTGAAAAGGCAGGCATTATTCATGAAAATCAGATTGCCTGCGTTATTACTCAAGAATCAAAGCAGCTATCAATAAAAGAACAAGCAAATGCAGTGTCTGTTCCTTTGGTTGAAGCCCCGATTACTTCGTTTGAGACACATTTAAATAAGGTAGCGGTTAGTGCTGCGTTAGCAGCTATTAAATGCTTGCAAGCTCGATTATCGGTTCCAGATCACTGTATGGCTATTGCAAAAAGCGTTCAGCTTTTTGGTAGAGGAACAATTATTGAAACTGAAAATGGCTCAAAGGTATGGTTTGAAATAGCGCACAATCCTGCCAGCTGCTCATCACTGGCTCATAAAATATGTTATGACTTCAGGCCGGACTATATTATTTTTAATGCCTACAAAGACAAAGATATATTAAATATGATTGCGCCTTTTAAGTCACTGAGGTGTCGTTGGATAGTCCCCAAATGTCCTGAGGATGGACGTATTTCAGAAACAGCATCACTAGTGTGTCTTCTTAAGGAAGAGGGGTTTGATGCAACAGCTGTTGATAGACCCGAAGAGGCACTAAAACGAGTTTTTTCATCGACGCATGCGTCATCCATTCTTGTTTTCGGTGGTTTTGTTGTGGTGACGGAACTTCTTAAAGCCCTAAATTGCATTACCAAAAGGACTGAGTCATGCACCATCAGCTAAAAGAAAGACTATTCGGTGGGGTCGTTATTGTAGCTTTGGCGATTGTATTTATACCCATGCTCTTCGATCAATCTATACCAAAAGAGGTTAGTCCATACTCTTCATTACCAGAAGCGCCTGACTGGTCAGAAGAAAATGATATCACTGTCCCTGAACATTGGATTGCTTCGGAGCAGGAGTCACAAGATAAAGACAAAACAGTGATCTATAATCTTGCGAAGAATCGAATAAGGACGACAGACCTTAATGAGCAGCCTCAAAATAATGTTCCTGCCTCGCCAACACACGAGGCCGCAAAACAAAAAATTGAACCTGAAGCAGTTATTAGAAAAGTGTGGGCAATACAGTTAGCCTCATTTAACGAAGCGGATAATGCTGAAGATTTGGCGCAGGAATTGCGCATGAATGGTTATCCAGCATATACAACAAAAGCTAAACAAGCAGATAAAGAAACAATGCGAGTCATGGTAGGGCCAGAGATTGACAAAAGGGAAGCGCAAAACCTAAAGAGTGTTTTGAAGACGCGCTTTAATCTAGAAGGGATCGTGGTGCCTTATGATCCTGTATCAGGGTAGGGAAACTTATGCATATTTTAGATACCGCTTTTTGTGTGCTAATTGGATTGTCAGCTATTATTGGAATATGGCGAGGTTTAGTAAAAGAAACAATCGCACTTTTAACATGGATTCTAGCTATATTTTTAGCTCTTGAATGGCAAGATGAAGCGCTTTTAATTTTGCCTGAAATCAGTTCTAAGTCGCTGTCTTCTGTACTGGCATTTTTAACGATTTTTATCGGAGTTTTTATTTTAGGACTGGTTATCCGTTTTCTCATTCGCTGGCTGATTGTCAGTTCGGGATTAAGTCCAGTTGATCGTGTTTTAGGCAGTGTTTTTGGAGTTTTAAGAGGATTGCTAATTATTGCGGTATTAGCCGCATTAGGTGAGATTACGCCCTATACTATTGATTGGGGTTGGGAAAAATCTGTCATTGTTGATAGAGTCTCTCCGCTTACCCAATGGATGCAAACATATTTCCACACGGATGAGGATGAGCCTGTGGCCATTAGTGGCTTGTTTCAACTAAGTAGTTATGTAAGAGGAAATTAATCATGTGTGGTGTTGTTGGGTTATTCTCATCAGAGCCGGTAAACCAAGCGATATTTGATGCACTAACGGTCTTGCAACACCGTGGTCAGGATGCTGCTGGTATCATGACGCAAGAAGACGATGGAACCTTAACCCTCTGCAAAGGGAATGGTTTGGTGCGGGAAGTCTTTAAAACAGATGACATGAAACGTTTAACCGGTACTGTCGGTATAGGCCATGTTCGATACCCTACTGCAGGTACTGACTCTCAGGCTGAAGCTCAGCCAATGTATGTGAACTCCCCCTATGGAATAAGCCTGGTTCACAATGGGAACTTGATAAACGCAGAACAGGTTAGGGAAGCCCTGTTTAAAACCGATCGACGACACTTAAATACCAACTCTGATTCGGAAGTGATACTCAATGTATTGGCACATGAGCTACAGAAGGTAAAGTCCCTTTCGCCGACTCCCGAACAGATATTAGCCGTTGTCGAAGATGTCTATGCTCGATGTGAGGGTGCTTACGCAGTCATTGCTTTAATAACTGGTGTGGGGCTTCTGGCTTTTCGTGATCCACATGGTATACGCCCACTAGTGATGGGAGAGCGTGAAGAACCAAATGGCCAAATGGGTTATATGATTGCCTCAGAAAGTGTCGCATTAGGGACAGGTCACTATAAACTTTTAGGTGACATTAAAGCGGGTGAGGCTGTCTTTATCGATCTAAATGGTAAGGTTCATCGAAAACTTTCGTCTCGTTCGAGCCCAGCTCCTTGTATCTTCGAGTATGTATACCTCGCTCGTCCAGATTCAATTATAGAAGGTGTCTCGGTTTATAAAACACGACTGAATGCCGGCGAGTACCTTGCTAAGAGTATTAAAGACACGTTTGATGTCTCTAAAATAGATGTCGTCATTCCGATTCCTGAAACCTCAAGAAGCAGTGCAATGTCGGTTGCAAAACATTTGGGGATTGAATTTAGAGAAGGGTACGTAAAAAATCGATATATAGGCCGGACCTTTATTATGCCTGGGCAAAAGGTCAGGAAAAAGTCTGTCCGACAAAAGCTCAATGCTATTGATATGGAGTTTGAAGGAAAAAATGTTCTACTGGTTGATGATTCAATTGTAAGAGGAACAACTTCAAAAGAAATTATTCAAATGGCTCGTGAGTCTGGTGCTAAGAATGTCTACTTTGCATCAGTGTCCCCACCTATTAGATTTCCGAATATATACGGCATTGATATGCCCGTTAATAGTGAATTGATTGCCTACGATCAAGAAGTAGAAGATGTTAGAAAAGCTATCGAAGCTGATGCATTATTTTACTTATCGCTTGATGACTTAAAACGAGCCGTATTAGATGAAAAGCCAAATGCAAGTGAGTTTGATACCGCTATATTTGATGGTCGATACATCACTGGCGACCCTGAAACGTATTTGGCGTACGCTGCTAAGCGTAAAGCCGAAGTGAATTCCCAGCCCAAGTCTGAGAATTCAATTGATATGCATAATTCAAGAAAGCAAAACTAAGCGCTTAAGAGGCTTTTTTGCTTCTGGGGCTTTGAGCGAGGGTCTCGGGTTCGTTAGTCGTGGATGAACTGGCTGAGCCCTTTTCTTTAGTTGCTACAGGATTGAAGATGACACTGGTTTTACTTAGATCACCTGCCTCAGCGAATGGAGCAGAAGCAGACTCCTCAAGCGTTTCTCCAAGATCTTTTAATTCTTCCTGAACAGACTGGTATTCCGAAATTAAGGATTTGCTATCCTCATCTTCCTCGGAGTATTTTTCAGGAAGATTGTTTGATTTTTTAGAGTGCTTGATTATCAAGGAGCGCAACGTTGGAAAAACTAATGTGAACATTATAGCGCAAATGCCTATTCCCAATAGGGCCGCTCCTACAGGGGGAAAGCCAAGTGCTAACACTGATGGGAGCATAGCTGCAACCGCTATGGCGGCTGAGGGGAGATATCCCAGCACAATTCGCTTTCCGAGTGACATACTGTTCCAAACTAAGTTATCGTACAGTTCTTGTTTATCCTTGGTATGCAAGTGTGCTGTTGGCTTACCAAAAAGTTGATTAAACCACCGGTGAATTGTTCGTACCGCATTTTGACAAAATTTTTGTATAGGGGTTTTGACACCCATGTATGTACATAATGAAAAAATGGTAGTTAATACAATTGCACCCGGCAACGAGACAGGTAAGCTGCCAAAAATTAAAAGCCCAATAAAGGCAGAGAAGCCTAAACCCAAGACCGAGCCTACCACTTTGGGCCAATGCTTTTTCCAAAAATCCAACGTAAATACTAAGGCAAGCTCTTGAAACTTCTTTTTCAGCGTTAAAAGAAGCTGTTGCCAAGCGGATAGGTGTTGCTGTTTTGCTATGTCCCTTTCTTTCTTTCCTGTTAACCACTCAATAAAGGTCTTAATAGAACCGTAAGCACCAAAAAGGGAAATACACCCAAATGCAATAGTGGTAATACCTGAGATTGCAGCGCCTAGAGGGGTTGAGGCCCCAACCGAAATTAGAAAGCCTTTGATGCTATCGAATAGATAAAAGCAACCAGCAAAAGCGGTGATCCCTGCCAAAATAAGAGATAGAATTGAGCGCCAACCACCAAAGCTTAGTTTTTTGCCGTGTTTACGGTGCTCATCAATCTGTCGTCCCATTTTTTCTAATGGGCCCCGGGAATCACCATCCACTGAAACCCATTTGTATATAAGCGCTGGGAGAAGGAGTACACCAGCAAAGGCAACTATACCAGCAGAGCTAAGAGGGACGGTAGTGATGTCATTCCAGGTGCCAATTAACCCGGCAAACAAACCTAAGGGGAAAAGTGTCCAGCGAAGTACCCCAGCAGCCTTTTCAAATGGACCAATTGTGTTTTTCTTTATTTTCTGATTAACGCTCATAGTACTCCCCTAAACTTAATCATAAGTAGAAAGCTAACACCCTTACTAACAAAGTTCAATCACTAAGTTAGGCTTTCTTTAATTTCTGGTCATCTTTGGTAAACCTAGGAGCGATTTTGCGTTATTCTAGAGTCAATTTTCTGATTTATTGAGTATAACAGAGGCTATAATGTTGAGATTGGCTTACCTGCTCGTATTATTGATTGTACCTACAACTAGTTCGCCAGCATTTGCTAAACACCCTTCACATTGGCGTCAAAAGAACATACCTGTTCCCCATAACTTTGTGGTTGGCTATGGA
Source organism: Legionellales bacterium (assembly GCA_002708265.1). Taxonomy (GTDB): domain Bacteria; phylum Pseudomonadota; class Gammaproteobacteria; order Berkiellales; family Berkiellaceae. The sequence goes on from PANA01000002.1 coordinate 136,315, forward strand.
AGTCTTGTGAATCCGGCTTCAAGAGCACGCACACTTGGAGAAGAAAGTGCTACAGCAATCCCAATTAGGATTTCAGCTGAGTTCGGCTATCGAAGAGTCTGGAACTACCGTGTTACTAACATGAGTACAGCATTAGGTCTGGAGAAAGCAAAACCTCAAGATGCTGATACGATTAATGGTGTGTTGTACGCCATTAGCGACAATGATATAGACGCTTTGGATAAACGAGAGCGTAGTTACGATAGAATAAAAATACCGTGGGAATGTATTGAGTCTTTATCGTGGTTACGATTGCCAGATGTTGGAGATGTCTGGATTTATGTTCCTAAAGCTGACTCTGTTCAGTTGCCGACTTTAAATGAGCCTATTATCCAAACATATATTGATTTAACGATGGAAGGATTCTTGTCTTACAGTGAGGCCTTTGCGGCTGAATTTGTTGAAACAACGTATTATTGGCCACAGTTTTGGATAAATGATCGCTTGATGGCTCGGCGTCCTTGGGAGTATACGCCTGAGTTTAGCTATATCGATCGTCTACTGAAAAAGTACTTACCCCAGGTCGAAGGAGAAAGCTTGTTTGAAGAGCGTCGATACCCTGCAGAGTACTCAATGATGCTTAATTGGGCCAGATAATATGACGGCAAGTTTATCGCACCAAGCATACGAAATTTTGATTGAGCGTTCTCCTGATTTAGTTATCGAGAAAACGTTTCAGTTGCATAAAGCTTTTCAAGAAAGCTTGGTCCCGTTAGAAGAACATCCTACTGTCAGAATAGAAAGTTTGGGCCGTCCTGAAAAGCCGATTCTAGTTTCACCTCGTGAGTTGAAGCGACGGCGCTTAGGCACATTGGAAGGTAGGGTAGCCCTGATACATTCTCTCGCGCATATTGAATTTAACGCAATACACTTAGCGCTAGATGCTGTTTATAGGTTCCATGGACTGCCGATAGACTATTATGAGGATTGGCTTTCTGTTGCTGCTGAGGAAGCAAAACACTTTTCATTACTAAGAGAACACCTTCGGTCTTTAGGCTATGACTACGGTGACTGTCCTGCACATAATGGATTATGGCTCATGGCACTGGAAACAGACGATGATGTCATGATTAGAATGGCCTTAGTCCCCAGACTTCTTGAAGCAAGAGGGCTCGATGTTGGGCCCAAGATTGCCGAAGACCTAAGAAAGGCAGGTGATGAAAAGGCCGCAGATATCATGTGTCTAATCGTAGAAGAAGAAATTGGTCACGTTGCTATTGGTAATCGATGGTTTCATTGGTGTTGTGAACAACGAAAGTTAGATCCGATGTCTGTGTTTAAAGAAGCTCTTGAAGACAGAGCGAAAGATATATTACGCGGTCCACTTTCGCATGGTTTAAGACGGGAAGCAGGGTTTAATCAGGCGGAACTTGATTGGCTTGAATCTTCAATTCTCAAGAATAATTAGCTATATCGATGTAGAGTTGGCTTGGCTTCATCGATATGAAGGTAGGACCCTTGAACGGGCGACCAATCTGATAACACATATTGAATACCCCAGGTATGTTTTACCTGCTTGAGCGTGTGTATATGGCCATGAATAAGGTGGTTTGAGTGGTGTTTTAAACATAGTTTTTGGGCAGCCAGGGGATCGATGTCTAAGTTCTTCAGAGACTTGTTTGAGCCACGTGAGTTTTCTCTAAGTTGGTTACCAATTTGGTGTCGAATCATTTTAGGGAGCGATAAAAAGGCTGCTTGAATGAATTTTGATCGTAAAAATGGGCGAGCCTTCATATAAGGCACATCAGAAAGGCAAAGTGCATCTCCATGAGAAAGGCAGTAGTTAACGTCATTAATTTTTAGTATATAGGGATCTGAAATTAACCTCATTTTTGCAAATTCAAGATAGGCAGATTGGCAAAGAAAATCGCGGTTTCCTGGCATAAAAAAGGTTTTAAGACCTTTTTTATGACGCTTTTGAGTTACTTTTGCAAGTTTTAAAGCAACTGCTGGAACGCAGTCATCACCTACCCAGCGGTCAAAAATATCACCCAATAGAAATAATTCGTTTTGTGCAACCACGTCTGATTCTAAAAAAGAAAAGAATAATGAGGCGGTATCAGGGGCCGCCTCACTTAGATGGACGTCGGAGGTAATAACTACGCTCATTCGACGATTACAGCACTTTTAATCACAACAGGTTCCGCAGGGACATCATCGTGACCAGCTTTTGACGTTGTTTGAACTGCAGCAATTTTGTCTACAATATCCATGCCTTCGGTTACTTCACCAAATACACAGTAACCCCATCCTTGTATGTCAGAAGACTTGTAGTTTAGGAAATCGTTGTCTTTTAAGTTAATGAAAAATTGAGCTGAAGCTGAGTGAGGATCCATTGTACGTGCCATCGCCAATGTGCCTCGTTTATTTGACCCACCCATGTTAGCTTCGTTTTCAATGGATGCACCAGTCTGCTTTTCTTGCATTTCAGCCGTAAAGCCACCAGCTTGGATGACAAAGCCTTTGATTACTCGGTGAAAGATGCAATCGTTATAGTGACCAGATGTCACGTATTTTTTGAAGTTTTCACAGGTATTGGGGGTTTTGTCTTCGTGAAGTTTAATGTGGATTTCACCTAAAGAGGTTTCAAATTTGATCATGTCATTCTCCGTAGAGTTAAAGGTGTGCATAGGGTATCATGACCCTAAATTCCGGTTAAGCTTTTATTGTAATTTATAAGACTTTCTAAATATGGTTAAAACACGATTTGCCCCATCTCCCACAGGGGTTATGCATTTGGGGAACTTAAGAACAGCTTTAGTGAATGCATTGTTCGCGCACGGGCAAGGTGGACAGATGCTGCTTCGAGTTGAAAATACGGATAAAGAGCGTTCTGAAGAGAGATACATCGATCAGATACTCGAAGACCTTCAATGGCTTGGTGTGTCTTTTGATGAAGGGCCAGTATGTCAGTCAGACCGGGGTGAGGTATATGCATCCTATTTCGCAAAATTGATCGAAATGGATCTCGCTTATCCGTGCTTTTGTAGTGAGCAGGAGCTAGCCATTCACCGAAAAGCGCAGTTAAGCGCTGGTCAAGCGCCGCGATACCCCGGGACTTGCCAACATTTATCTGACGAGCAAATAGCCCTTAAGACTGAAAAAGGAATATTCCCAACGCTTAGGTTTAGGGTCCCAAAAGAGAAAATTATTCGTTTTGATGATGCAATTTTTGGTCCTAAACAATTTCTTTCGGATGATTTGGGAGATTTCATTATTCGCAAGAATGATGGTGGCCCAACCTTTATGTTCTGTAATGCGCTAGATGATGCATTAATGGGGGTGACACACGCCTTTCGAGGCGAAGACCATATTACCAATACCCCTCGTCAGTTAATGCTGCTAGAAGCACTTGATTTAAAAGCGCCAACCTATGGTCATTTTCCGATCATTTTAGGGATGGACGGCAAACCTTTATCCAAGCGAAATGGTAGTCAGTCTGTTGTTGATTTGAGAGCGAAAGGGTATTTACCAGAGGCCATATTAAACTATGTTGCTAGGCTCGGGCACAGCTATGAATCAACAGACTTTATGACCACTGAAGATCTGGGTAAGAACTATCAACTTTCTCGGGTGGGCACTGCCCCTGCGAAGTTTGATCTGGATCAACTAAATTATTGGCAAGATACCACCTGGCAACACTTATCAAATGACGCGATATATACCGTTTTACAACCAGTTATGCAAATTGTGCCTGAGGATAAGCAGGAGACTTTTGTGCAGATCATTAAGCAAAACATTCGTTTTGCAGAGGATGCTCAAAACTGGGCCGCTAAGCTATATGGTAAACAAGTGGACTTTGATTCTGAAGCGCTTGAGGTAATTGAGGCTGCTGGTACGACATACTTTATAACCCTTGGCGAAGAGCTTCGGTCACTTACCCCCAAAGAGGCCCTAAATGCGACAAAAGAAAAGCTTGGTGTCAAAGGAAAGGCGTTGTTTATGCCTTTTAGAATTGCTTTGACAGGGACTAAATCAGGCCCTTCGTTTGATGAGCTGTACGAACTGCTATCGCGTGAAGCCATTCAAGCACGAGTAGAGCAGGCGCTGAGCGCCAACCCTCAACCCCAAAGGTAAGCTTCAATGAAATTATACAACTCCGCATTGCGAAAAAAGACAGAATTTAAACCGCTAGAAGATAAAAAGCTAAAGCTTTATGTCTGCGGAGTGACGGTTTACGACTATTGTCATATTGGTCATGCGAGAGTCTCTGTCTTTTTTGACACGCTGGTTAGAACGTTTGAGCATCTTGGGTATTCGGTTGATTACGTTCGAAATGTTACTGATATTGATGATAAAATTATTAAACGTGCGGCAGAGCAATCTATCGATGAATCGACGTTAACCCAACGTTTTGAGCAGGCAATGCTTGAAGACTTTTCGCGGTTGAATATTCGTGCGCCAAATCAGGAGCCAAAGGCAACCGAATATATGACTCAGATGTTGGACTTGATTCAAGTTTTGGTTGATAAAAATATTGCTTATCAAGCTGCCAGCCAGGATGTGCTTTACCGAGTGAATGCATTTGCTGATTATGGAAAGTTGTCCAATCAAAGCCTAGAAGATTTAGTCGCTGGTGCGCGCGTACAATCAGATGACTCAAAAGAGAATCCATTAGATTTTGTGTTGTGGAAGCAGGCAAAAGAAGGAGAGCCTTCATGGGATTCTCCATGGGGCAAAGGTCGCCCTGGATGGCATTTGGAGTGTTCTGCCATGGCAACAAATTGCTTAGGCAGTACCATTGATATTCATGGTGGTGGGCACGATCTTCTTTTTCCACATCATGAAAATGAGATAGCGCAGTCAGAAGCTGCGACTTGTAAGCCTTTCGCCAACAATTGGTTACATGTTGGCTTTGTTAATATCGATAACGAGAAAATGTCAAAGTCGCTCGGTAATTTTTTTACTATCAGAGAGGTTTTGGATAAATATCCAGCTGAGGTGGTTCGGTTGTTTCTTATCAGCAGTCACTATCGAAGCCCTGTGAATTATTCAACTTCAGCGCTAGATGATGCAACTAAAGCTCTAATGCGCTTAGCGGGCCCTTTAAAAGAACTTCCTGACTGTAAGGCTGTTAATCATCCTCTTGGAGATTATGCAAAAAGGTTTTTTGAAGCATTGGAAGACGATTTCAATACACCTATTGCACTGTCTGTTCTATATGACTTGGTTACGGAAATTAATAAAAGCACAGCTCAAGTCGTCGAGAAGTGTGAATTACTACGGTATCTGTCTGGGGTGCTTGGATTGCTCATTCAGCCTGTTAAAACCCTATTTCAAGGAAGTGGGGACGTGGACGAAGCCTGGATTGAAGATATGATTCAACGTCGGAATGCAGCTCGCCATAATAAGAATTGGGCTGAGGCTGATAAACTCAGAGATGAAATATCAGCCGCAGGAATTGTACTTGAGGATGCTGGTGGCAAAACCACTTGGCGTAAAGGCTAGTTTAATCGCCATCAAGCATTTGGCATGCTTGTAAGGTGTTTTCAAGCAGTGTAGCAACAGTCATCGGGCCCACACCTCCTGGCACAGGGGTGATTGCTGAGGCTTTTTTCACTGCTGTTTCGTAGTCTAAGTCTCCAGCAAGTTTTTTACTTTCTAGCCGGTGAATTCCGACATCAATCACAACAGCCCCGGGTTTAATCCACTGAGACTGAACGACCCCTCGTTTGCCAACAGCAACGATTAAGATATCTGCTTTTGATACCAGTGTTTCTAATCCTTCAGTAAAACGATGGGCTATGGTTGGTGTGGCTTTGGCCAATAATAATTCCATACCCATCGGTCGCCCGACGATGTTTGAAGCGCCAACAATAAGGGCATTTTTACCCGCAATTGGAATTTTATAGTGATTTAACAGGGTAACAATCCCTTTTGGTGTGCAGGGTCTTAGTAGGGGGCGACGTTGTAAGAGACGTCCTAGGTTGTAGGGGTGAAACCCATCTACATCTTTATGTGGAGAGATCGCATCGATGATTGCATGAGTATCGATATGCTCTGGAAGTGGCAATTGAACTAATATTCCATGAATATTAGATTGATGATTTAAGCGTTCAATTTGTTCTATTAAAGTTTCAGTTGTCGTGTTTTCCGGCAGTATTTGGCTTACAGAGTGAAAACCAACTTTTTCACATGCTTGAAGCTTCTTATTTACGTAAACAGAAGAAGCAGGGTTATCACCAACTTGAATTACGGCTAAGCCTGGTACACTTTGGTTATTTGCTATGCGAGCACTGACCTGATCTGCTACCTTGCTTTTTAGTTCGCTGGCAACTGTTTTTCCATCGATGATTTTAGCGCTCATATGGGCCTCTAACCTCTAAAAGTGACTATTCTCGCATGCACTAAACCAAATTGAAATCTTGAGAAAAGCATAAGTGGAACAACTTACAAAGAATTTAGTTTGGTGTTTTTGCCAGAAACGCTTGCAACCGCAACGGTTTAAGATTACTATTTTGCTTCCTCGGGGTGTAGCGCAGCCTGGTAGCGCGCCTGCTTTGGGAGCAGGATGTCGGGGGTTCGAATCCCTCCACCCCGACCACTCTTACGACAGAGTTATCTGTGGTGAGGGTACACGGTACCGAGCCAGGCGCCGTTTTGCGGCAGCGGGTAGCACGTGTCATAATTAAATTTGTGTCTCAGCTCCCGTAGTTCAGCTGGATAGAACAACGGACTTCTAATCCGTAGGTCGCAGGTTCGACTCCTGCCGGGGGCACCATTTTTCTGTGGTGAGCGTAGCTCAGTTGGTAGAGCCCCGGATTGTGATTCCGGTTGTCGTGGGTTCGAGTCCCATCGTTCACCCCAATATTTACGCGGTCGTGGCGGAATTGGTAGACGCGCTGGATTTAGGTTCCAGTGTCTAACGACGTGAGAGTTCGAGTCTCTCCGACCGCACCACTTACTTTTCTTTCATTCCCTCAATTTATATCCATAAATTCAAACTTGTGGTAATATTTCTCGCTGATTGCTGCTAGGCACCATCGACACAGAAAGAATTCTAACAAAATAGCTCTTTCTTATCCCTATCAGTTACCTTTTGTAATAGTCAACAATGAACGACGAGGTAGTTTATGCGAGTTTCTGTTGAAAAATCTGGCCCATTAGAGCGCAAGATATCGGTTACTGTCCCCAATGACAAAATCATTGCGGCGACTCAAGTTAAAATGAAAGAGTTTCGAAAGTCCGCAAATCTAAAAGGGTTCAGGAAAGGGCATGTGCCACCTGAATACATTGAAAAAGAGTTTGGTGAACAAATTCATCATGAAGTAGTGAACGAGCTAATTAACTCGTCTTTTTCAGAGGCGTTAGACCAAGAATCTTTACGTCCTTGTGCAAGACCTGATTTGAAAACTATTCAAGCAGCGAAGGGGAATGATATTGAGTATGAAGCTTCGTTTGAAGTGTATCCAGAAGTGGAACTAATTGATTTCAAATCTTTAACAGTCGATGAGCCAACCGCTGAAATTACCGATGCTGACATTGAAGATATGTTCAGTAAGTTTAAAGATCAAATGTCAGATTGGTCCGAAGTTGAAGAAGCGGCTGAGAATAAACACCGAATAAAAGCAGATGTAACTCGTGAAGTTGAAGGGCAAGTAGAGCCTACTACAAATAACGACGTTACTATCATGCTTGATGAAGAAATTGTACTGCCTCAGATCGTTAAAGGACTTCTGAAACACAAAGCTGGTGATGAAGTTGAATTGAACATTACCTATCCAGAGGATTGGAATGAGTCAGCGGTTGCCGGTAAAAAAGCGACATTAAAAGTAACGATTAAAAAAGTTGAAGAGAAGCAAGAACTTTCTGATGAGGGACTGCTGGAAAAGATGGGCGATGCTGGAAAAGACGGTATCGGTTCTGTCAAGGAAAAACTAAAAGAAGGTATGGAGTCTGAGCTTGAGCGGGCGAAGTTTGAGCAGATGAAAGAATCTTTAATGAAAGTTTTGCTTGAAAAACATACCTTTGACTGCCCGGCAGCGTTATTAGCGCAAGAGCAGACAAGTGTTGAAAGTGAGTTAAAAAACAGTGGCCGCACTGCGGAAGAGCCCGTTGAAGAGCTTGCTCTGAAGCGTGTGAAGCTTGGACTTATTCTCAACGAAGTGATTCGCAGCAAAGAAATTAAGCCGGATGGCTTAAAGGTTCAAGCTGAAATTCAACGCATTGCACGACAATTTGGTTCCTCACCTGAGATAATTAAGGCCTATTATTCTAATAGAGAGCTAATGCAAAGTGTTGAGCATACAGTGTTGCTTGAAGAGGCGATTAATGCCATCTTGGAAGAAACCAGCAAAACACCCCAAAGCACTAGCTATGACGCGCTTATAAATGGCAAGACAGCGTAGTCAGCCTTTTGCTTGATAATTGAAGAGGATTCATGATGTCAGACTGGAAATCTAACTTAGAAATACACAATAACACCCTTATCCCAATGGTTGTTGAACAAACACCTAGAGGTGAGCGGTCTTACGATATTTATTCGCGGCTGTTAAAAGAGCGGGTAATATTTCTGGTCGGGCCCATTGATGACAACGTGGCCAATTTGGTTGTCGCGCAAATGCTCTTCTTAGAATCTGAGAACCCAGATAAAGATATTTATCTGTACATAAACTCACCTGGTGGTGTGGTGACAGCAGGCCTGTCGATTTTTGACACAATGCGCTTCATCAAACCGGATGTCAGTACGTTGTGTATTGGGCAGGCATGTAGCATGGGAGCTTTCTTATTGGCCAGCGGCCAAAAAGGAAAGCGGCATATACTGCCACATGCTCGCGTCATGATTCACCAACCGCTGGGCGGGTATCAGGGGCAGGCCACGGATATCGAAATTCATACAAAAGAAATTTTGAAGACAAAGCAAACGATGAATGAGCTGATGTCTGAATTCACTGGTCAGCCTTTGGATAGAATTGCATCTGATACTGAGCGAGATAATTTCATGGGTGCAAATGAAGCCCAAGAATATGGTTTGGTAGATGCGGTCATTGAAAAGAGGTAATCTATGACAACTCGGCGCACAAGTTCTGGTGATGATGGGAAATTACTCTACTGTTCTTTTTGTGGCAAAAGCCAACATGAAGTCAGAAAATTAATTGCTGGTCCTTCAGTCTTTATCTGTGATGAGTGTGTTGACTTGTGTAACGATATCATCTCAGAAGAAGTTGAAGATGCAAAACCCTCGGGCGTTGATTTTCATCTTCCAACCCCCAAAGAAATTCACAGCAAACTTGATGAATACGTTATCGGGCAGATACAAGCTAAAAGAAGTCTCTCAGTAGCGGTTTATAATCACTACAAGAGACTGCAATCACAAGGCAAGGGTGAAGATGTAGAGCTGTCTAAAAGTAATATTCTGCTTATTGGTCCAACCGGAAGCGGTAAAACACTTTTGGCAGAGACCCTTGCTCGTTTGCTAAACGTTCCTTTTGCAATTGCAGATGCGACAACATTAACCGAAGCGGGGTATGTTGGTGAAGATGTTGAAAACATCGTTCAGAAACTTTTGCAAAAAGCAGATTATGATATTGAAAAAGCAGAAACTGGCATTATTTATATCGATGAAATCGATAAAATTTCCCGTAAAGCTGAAAATCCTTCTATTACACGTGACGTGTCGGGTGAAGGGGTCCAGCAAGCACTTTTGAAATTAATTGAAGGGACTGTAGCTTCTGTACCTCCACAAGGGGGAAGAAAGCATCCTCAGCAAGAGTTCTTGCAAGTTAATACTTCCGGCATATTGTTTATTTGTGGTGGTGCTTTTGCTGGCCTAGATAAAATCATACGTGACCGCTCTGAAAAGGGTGGCATTGGTTTCGGCGCTGAAGTAAAGAGCAAAGAAGACAAAAAGAACTTGTCTGAATTGCTTGAAAGTGTTGAGCCGGAAGATCTAACAAAGTACGGTTTGATTCCTGAGTTTGTTGGAAGACTACCAGTCGTTTCTTCTTTGGAAGAGTTAGAAGAAGATGCTCTCATACAGATTTTGACTGAACCCAAAAACTGTTTAACCAAACAATACCAAAAGTTATTTTCTATGGAAGGTGTTGAGCTTGAGTTTAGAGAAGATGCTTTGATTGAAATTGCTCAAAAGGCAATGGAGCGTAAAACGGGTGCTCGTGGCTTACGCTCAATTATGGAGCATGTCCTATTAAACACAATGTACGAGCTGCCCAGCATGGAAAATGTCAGCAAAGTGGTTATTGATGGTCCTTTTGTTCGAAATGAGTCTGATGCAATTCTCATTTATGAGAATGCTGAACCCGTCCTACGCAAGTCCGAAGGCGAAGCTTAGCAATAGGTTTTTCCCCTCTGTAAAATACCGTGGTACTATCTAGTCAGGTAGTACCTTTTTTATTATGTTTGTTAACACAGTACAAACCCGAGTAGGGAGTGCGTTATGAGTGAAAAAATCCAATTGCCAATATTGCCATTAAGGGATGTTGTTGTTTATCCCCACATGGTTATTCCATTGTTTGTGGGAAGAGAGAAGTCCATAAACGCACTTAATGCTGCGATGGAGAACGAAGAGAAGCAAATCTTGTTGGTTGCTCAGAAAGAAGCTTCGGAGGATGAGCCTAAAGCGGAAGATCTCTATGAGGTTGGAACGTTAGCAACAATCTTACAGTTACTAAAACTTCCAGACGGGACTGTTAAGGTCTTAGTTGAGGGAACCCATCGAGGTCAGATGGATGAAGTGAGTCAATCTGATCCGTACTTCTTGGCTGAAGTGAGTCCTGTTGAGGTCCCGCATCTAGAAGAAGAGCAAGCAGATGTTCTAATTCGTACGGTTAACTCTCAGTTTGAAAAGTATGTGAAGCTTAATAAAAAAATCCCACCTGAGATTGTTTCATCCGTTGGAGGGATTACTGATCCCGGCCGCCTTGCAGATACAATTGCTGCTCATATGTCGCTTAAGATAGTCGAAAAGCAAAATATGCTTGCTCTTTACGATCTTAGAGAAAGGCTCGAGCGTCTAATTGCTCTTATGGAAGCTGAGATTGACTTATTCCAGGTTGAGCACCGTATTCGCTCTAATGTGAAGCGTCAGATGGAAAAATCTCAACGCGAGTACTATTTAAACGAGCAACTTAAAGCCATTCATAAAGAGCTCGGCGATGACAGCAATGAAGTTGATGAGCTCAAAGCCAAAATCAAAAGTGCTGGCATGCCTAAAGAGGCAAAAGAAAAAGCACTGTCAGAGCTTACAAAGCTGCAAATGATGCCCCCTATGTCAGCTGAGGCTACCGTTTGCCGCAACTATCTTGATTGGATGCTTGGGGTGCCTTGGAAAAAACGTAGTCAGGGACGATTAGATATTCCTGAAGCTGAAGATATTCTGAATAAAGAACACTTTGGTTTAGAAAAAGTCAAAGAGCGAATACTTGAGTATTTAGCCGTTCAAAAGCGCGTTAAAAAGCTCAAGGGGCCCGTTCTTTGTCTAGTTGGTCCTCCAGGGGTGGGTAAGACCTCTCTTGCTCAATCTATCGCTAACGCTACCAAGCGAAAATATGTTCGTTTTGCTTTAGGTGGCGTAAGAGATGAGGCAGAAATTAGAGGACACAGACGGACTTACATCGGAGCTATGCCTGGAAAGATCATTCAGAAACTCAATAAGGCTGAGGTTAAAAACCCGCTTTTTTTACTGGATGAAATTGACAAAATGGCGATGGATTTTCGGGGCGATCCTGCTTCAGCATTACTAGAGGTGCTCGATCCTGAGCAAAATAACACTTTCAACGACCATTATTTAGAAGTAGATTATGACCTGTCCGACGTGATGTTTGTGGCAACAGCCAACTCCCTTAATATTCCACCAGCCCTATTAGACCGGATGGAAATTATTCAGTTGTCAGGCTATACCGAAGATGAAAAGCTTCATATTGCGAATGACTATTTGATTCCTAAACAAAAGCAACTGAACGGACTAAGCCCTGATGAGCTGCAATTAACAGATAATGCGGTGCTAGAAATCGTTCGTTACTTTACTCGTGAGTCTGGTGTTCGTTCTCTTGAAAGAGAAATTGCTAAGTGCTGCCGTAAAGTTGTTAAAGCAGTCTTATCGGGTGAATCTAAAGACCAAAAAGTGGTGGTTACGCCTGAAAATATCGAACAGTTCTTAGGCGTCAGAAAATATCGGTATGGCTGTGCTGAAAATAAAGACCAAATCGGTCAGGTTACCGGGTTGGCATGGACAGAGGTTGGTGGGGATCTGCTGACTATTGAAGCAATTGTTGTGCCGGGTAAAGGAAAAGTCATTCGTACTGGTAAGCTGGGTGATGTGATGCTTGAGTCTATTCAAGCAGCTATCACAGTAGTTCGTTCCAGAGCGATTATGTTGGGTATTAAAGAAAGCTTTGCTGAAGATCGTGATATACATATTCACGTTCCTGAAGGGGCAACACCGAAGGATGGACCCAGTGCCGGTATCGCGATGTGTACCGCTTTGGTATCCTCCTTGACCCAGATTCCGATTAGAGCCGATGTTGCGATGACCGGAGAAATTACCCTGCGAGGAGAAGTTCTGCCGATTGGAGGCCTTAAGGAGAAGCTTTTAGCCGCTAAACGAGGTGGGATACGGCAAGTGATTATTCCAGAAGAAAATAGACGTAATCTGAAAGACATTCCAGATAACATCAAAGACGAGCTGGAAATTACTTGTGTCAGATGGATAGATGAAGTGCTAGAAATCGCTTTATCTCGCCAACCAGAACCGTTATCCTTGTCCTCTGTGCCGGAAAAGGATGACCGTGAAGAAGATGAGCAATGTTCGGCTGCCAGCCGGCATTAAAAATATGACAAAAACGTTGCCATGCAACATTTTGTCTGTTAGCATTCGAGACCTTGCTCAACCACATATTTTAAGGGGCTTTTAATGAGCAATACGCCAACAAACAAACAAGAGTTAATAGAGCTAATGGCCGAAGAGGCTGGAATTAGCAAAGCTGAGGCTGGCAAAGCACTAGCTGCGTTTACTGACGGTATTATCCGCTCTTTGCAAGCAGGAAAACAAGTAAGCCTACTAGGGTTTGGTGCCTTTAGTGCAAAGCCTCGAGCCGCTCGTGAAGGACGCAATCCACGTACCGGTGAAACAATTACTATCGCTGCAGCAATTTTACCTACATTTAAAGCTGGTAAAGCGCTCAAAGATGCTGTAAACTCCGGTTCCGTTGTTGCTGAAACTGAAACAAATTAGATTTCAGGGTGCTTAGCTCAGCTGGGAGAGCATCGCCCTTACAAGGCGAGGGTCGGGGGTTCGATCCCCTCAGCACCCACCAAAGTTCGGAGCAGTAGTTCAGTTGGTTAGAATACCGGCCTGTCACGCCGGGGGTCGCGGGTTCGAGTCCCGTCTGCTCCGCCAGCATATAGCCCTTCTTTTGAAGGGCTTTTTTTTTACCCATCATAAAGGCGCTGTATTTACACGCATAGTGTCAGTTTTTATTCATTACTAAACTGTTTTATATTCAACGTGCCATAGGGCTTAGGTGGAATCCTTATGGTGATAGATTCAATAAATCAGTTATGGGTGGGGCTTCCTCTTTACTTGAAGATGGAACGCCTTTAATTCTTCTGCTCAAAACTTCAACAGGCACAGTATAACGAAAATGAATTTCCATATCGGCCTGATGCCAATCATTTCTATCTAAGCGGTATACGTGATGATGGGGCTTTTATTGTTTTTATAAAAACGAGGACAGGAAAATTAGAAAAGCATTTCTTTTGGGCTATATAACAAAAAAAACCGATTATGGGATGTTAAAAAAAACTCCGTTTCGAGAAAATGCTGACAAGGTAGATTTACGGAAACCGTTAGGAGCGGCGGTGCATTTGTATTTCAAATGGATGATATGTCACTTTTTATTCATGAGTGGAGCGTGAGCCGTACTCAGAACTGGCTGAGTATTATCCTAAAACAGTAAAATGTTTGCTTTTAAACCTGTTTCAAGAGAAAGCTGTAAGCATTGTTCAAAGGCCTTGGCAAAATGCTGAAAAAGAAGAGAAGAGTCTCTATATACACTGTGAAGTTTTAAGAGACTTTCTTTGTGGTGTTATCGCCTTAGGAGAAAAAAATCTCGTACCTATCCATTATTAGCCATTCAAAATATAACATCTGTACTTCAACAAATGCTCTGTATATAAGATCGCTTTAAACGAAAAAAATTAACGAGGTCTCCATTGTAAGGATGAATGTGTTATACGCTATAGCCCATCACATTTTATCGCCTGGAGTATTTTCTGAGGTGTCTATAAAGGCAAACACTGGAAAAGAAATCCATTTGATGGAGATGGACCCAGCATTCCTAACAATCAGCGCTGTTAATAAGAATGGTCTGACATTACATTATCCCTAACACAGCACTAAGGCGTTGACAAAGGATAAGGGTGATTGCGTTATTAAAGCAGCTTGTCTGGTGTTTGATGAGACTTCTACTGGAAAGCGACCATTATCAAATGGTGTTAAATGAGGAGCGGGAGAACAGTCAAGAGGAACCAGAACTGCCCACCAAACGAAATAGCCAATGTCCCGCTCGGGTTTAGTGTTATGCCTTAGGCCTTCCAAAATTGTTAGCAGGCTGGGGGTGATCTTGACCTTCGTTATCTTTGTGATCACCTGCTTCTTTATCTAAAAGGCTAAGAAAAAATGCATCTAGTTTTGCTTTTCTTTCCTTATGTATTTTGAGATGGGCGTTTAGCTTTTTAATAAGCTCTTCTCCAGCTGCAGCACGTGCTGGTTTAATTCTGGGTTGGTTGTCGAATTTTCTGTCAAATGATATCGATAGGTTTAAAAATGAGCCACTCAAAAAAAGAGCTAAGTCCATAGCTTTTGAGGTGTCTTTGGCAAGCGTGGCTTCACGGAGATAGGTGTAATCTGTCAAGGCAACCTGCAAAAGAAACTGTATTGACTCATGTAGGTTCTCAAATTTGTCTGAAACTAGTAATTCGGGTGCTTTATAAAAAATGTGACTGATTGCAAAGAGCCCCTTGTCTTTGAGGTTCCTTTTACTTTCTCTTGTTTGTTCCTTTATCAATTCTTCATTGATAGCATTTATAGTATTGTTAATCCAAAGATAGATATTGTCTTTTGATGGAAGAGGACTTGGCATGGTTTGAGTTCCGAATATATGAATTATTTGATTGAGCCATAGAATATGTAGAAAAACAATCTCAAAAGTTGATTGGCTCACATTAGAATGCTTTGGTTATTATCTATGTTTTATTGGAGTTAGAAATGGACCTAGTTTCAACAATCTATTGGCCAGCCGTACTTCTTGCAGCATTAGCCAACTATCTTTTTGGATGGTTGTATTTTTCTCCATATGTATTCGGTAAATGTTGGGCTAAAGCTACCAATGTTCAATTATGTGACAAGCCATGCTTTTTTAAATTAATAGTCGCATACTTAAATAGCCTGCTATATACCGTGGGTTTGTTTTTAGCCTGTGAAATGGCTCAAATAAAAACCCCGGTAGAATCGGTGCAGTTTGCTTGCATGCTGGTTGTATTTTTTATTCTCCCAACTCTTATATCAAGTCTTCTATGGAATAGGCGCCCTTTACATTATATGTTAGGCGCATTGGTATACCACTTACTATCAGCGTCAATTATTGCATTTTCTTTGACTGTGATTGGGTAGACTTATGCAAATAATTGAAGGACCCAATTGGCAAATTTCTTTGCAGCCATTTCCTGATTATGGAAAGGCTGAACAAACATTATTTCTAAGTGCTTGGCATGCGCGACAAAACGCATACGCTTTTTATTCAGACTATAAAGTTGGTGCTGCAGTAAGAAGTGTTCAAAGCGGTAGAATTTATCCAGGTTGTAACGTAGAGTGTTCTACTTATAGTGAAACAGTGCATGCAGAAGAGAATGCCATCCACACAATGATTAGCGCAGAAGGGCCATCGGTTACTTTTGATGCTATTGCCATTGTTTGTATCGATGTATCTTTAGATATGTTTGTTTCAAAAAAAGAAATTGACTCGGATAATCCACTGTCGCAATTAGTGATGCCTTGCGGAAGGTGCCGACAAGTTATTTGGGAACATTGTGAGAGTGAAAGACCTGTAAAAATCTATAGTGCGATGCCAAATGGGCTTGTCGCAACTATTGATATTAAAGATCTTTATCCGGTTCCATTCTCTGTGCGATGCGTCACAACGAAACCCTTTGCCTCGCACAAGAATCGTGTTACAGTGTCTGAGGCATTGTAAAGATGCCCAAACGTTTGGGATTTTTTTTAACATAGTTTGTAGGGATACTAAAATGTACGTAAAAAAATTGGCATTACTAAGTGCCGTAGCTGCTGCGGCTACTTTTGCTGCAACTCCTGCTAGTGCGAAAATGTCTGACATGAACTGGGACTTAAGTGTTGGCAATTTCTACCTTGGTGTTGAAGGTGGTTATGTTGCAGATCAAGACGTTAAGTCTGGTCACTTTGATCGCGTTAGTAATACTGTTGCTAACGACCCTCAAAACCTTTACCACCGCTCTGGTGGCGTTACCAATTTGGGTGCTCGTCAGTCAGTTGGTTACCGTCAAATGGTTGATGACATGTCAGGTGTGAGCCTTGAGTTTGGTTACGGCTCATACGGTGGTCGTGAACTTTCTAAGGGTGATAACTTTGCAGGTGGTTCAGATGGTCGTCATCCAACTATTCGTCTAGACTACACCGGTATGGACTTAATGTTGGGTGCTCATTACGTTGTTGATGGTCACTTGATGTCAGTTTCTTTGGGTGGTCAACGCACCAAAGTTGATTTGACTCAAAAAGATCTAGCTGATGCAACTGCGGTTGTTACTCAAGCTACTACCGGCACACGCTTTAAAGCTGGCGTTGGTTACGAGTACATGGTTAAAGATAACGTAGGTGCTAAAGTTAACTACGCTCACGTTTTTGGTGACACAGTTGATGAGTACCAATCATTCCCAGGTTTCAACCGAGTTCGTAACAAGGCTAACGGCGTTCCAAGTCTTGATACACTCTTTGTCGGCTTGGCAATGTACTTCTAATTTTAGAAGTAAAAAAAAGGCAGCGTTAGCTGCCTTTTTTATTGCATACAACTTTACAAATTTATAAAGTAAACATATTCATCACGCTTTAAAAGGATTTATTGATGCGGCAAGTTTCTGTAAGAGATTTTTTAATATTTAGTTTGGCGGTAGCAGGAGCTTGTGTATCTGGTCAAAGTTATGCGTGGGATGTCTCAGAAAATGCACATACCTATTTTCATTTAGGAGCGGGTAAATCCTGGGACAGAGGGGCTTCAACTATTCAACACCCTGGTATCGTTAATGCTCAAAGAAAAAGTGCTAACTCATGGGCCTATGCGCAAACCTTTGGTTTGGCCTTTGATGTTAACGACAATGACAGAGTAGGCTTAGAGCTGGGTTACGATAACTATGGCAACAGAAAATTTATTGAGCTAAACAGCAACTTTGAGCTGCATTACTTTGTTCATTATAGTGGTTATAGCGCTACTATCGCAGCCAGTCACTTATTTGATGATGAACATCGCTTTTCATTAAAATTTGGTGTACAGCGTTCAGTGGCAGACTTAGAGCTACAACCAGCGGATGATCGGTTTATGCCCCTTGCGAGCCAGCAAATAACGACTCGACCAAGATATAACTGGAACCCTCGCGTCGGTTTGAGCTATGAGTATTATGCTAAGCCGAATGTTACTATGACTTTCTCATTCCATCATACCTGGGGTGGCAAGTTAGATGATATTTACAATAAAATGCGTGAGCCTCGTGTGATATATAGGGCAGCATCTCGTAACCCAAGTTACACGGCTGCATTAGCAGGCTTAACCTTTTATATGTAACTAGCGTGATATCTGAGCGAGGGTAGTTAGGCCTAGTAGGCTGATGATTAGAACAGAAAGTGCCATAGTCTTCTCCTTCAAATGGATTTATACCTTATCAAGCCACCTTTCAAAAATCAATTAATAAATTGCTGTCAAATCAGATGTTTATAAAAAGAGGCCTACATAGGCCTCTTTTTTGCTCTTTTAGAATCTAATCTGAGAACTCCTAAAGCTTTCTCTACTGTCGCCTAGAGATTCTGCTGTTCGCTTAGTTTCAGTAGCAAGAGAGTCTCTGGCAGCTTGTAATAGGGATGGACGAAATTGTTCTGTTCCTAATAATGCTACACAATTGTACTGATAGTCTTGGTGTTTGAGTAAGAATAACTCGATATCAATGATCAGTTGATGGCACTCTGCCTCTTCTTCAGTACAAAGATTACGCTTGCTCAGCAACTCTAGAGCAATACCGTGGTCTAACAATACACCTGCTTCATGCCCTGAATTAGATTCTCTTTTTTTAAGGGACTCAATAATAATCTTAAGGGCTTTTAATGGAGCAGTTGACGTTGCGATTGTCTGCGTAACATCTATAAATTTACCTCGTCTGATAATACCCAGGGCACTCGTCGTGTTGATACTCTCAGGTTGAATAGGTGCTTTTGAGACTACAAACGTTTCAAGTGCACGATAGGTAGAGGATATTCTTGCAGCAATTTTTGAGTCGGGAGGTGAGTATGACCCGTGGATCATTTGGCAAGTAAAGGGTGGAACAGTATTAATAACAAATTTTCCTTTTTCGAGGGTTGTTATTTTTTATATTTTCTTTTTTTGGATCTAACTTCTGAAACCGCTACAGGTGTTACCTGTCGTCTCGTTTTTCTCAGGTTCAGGAGGACGTCATGTTTGCAACATTCTTCGTCTTGTTCGTAAGAGGGATCTAAATCACGAGTGATAACGGTGCGTCTCACAATGTAGCGCCGTTCAAAATCCTTAACATTATTGGCAACTTTTTGGTCGACCTTTTGTGTCATGGAATTAAAATAGTTTTTAACTTCAACAAAAGCCTCTTTGATCACATTTATGAAGGCTAATGTGCCTTTGGCAATATCCTTTGGGGAAAGAATGTAGGTAAGGGGATTGAATAGGTTTAGAATCGAGCCCAGCCCTGAACTTGTGGGTTCAAAAGGCCAAATATCAAAAAGTTTACAGATCTCCAAATATACAAAATAGCCTGCAATGAGACACAGAGGCGCAACTACAAAGAAGGTACTTGCTACAGCAGGGAGCCACGCAAAGGGAAGAGCGTATCCTAAAGCACAGAAACAAATAGCTGCAATTAAGCTTGGAAAACGTTTTGGGCTTTTGTAAACCTCTTTCTTGGGCCCCTTTTTTGATTTGATGCGGTTGACTGACGGACCTTTATCTTTTTCCTTGTCTTTTTTAGTCTTCCAGAGTTTCATAATTAGTCCATTAATGTATTCCGGGTCGCAGAAGTATAACGGCTTAAGGCTTATTTTTCACTAAGCTTGCAAAATGCATTTTGTAACAGTTGTTGGTATGCTGTTGATGGGTATTTGGTAAGGAATCTAAAAGTGACTAAGGTTATATCCTTTATATTTTCAGCGCTGATGGCCATTTCACCTTTCGCAATGGCACACACGGATGGCGATGCAATTCATGCGATTAAGCAAAGTTGGGTCGAGGCAAAGTACGAAAAGAAAGGAAAAGAACAGGCACATGCCTTTGAACTGCTCCTGGAAGACATTGCTCGACTGAGGCAAGAATCAGATTTGCCCGTAGCTGTTTTGGATTGCTGGGAAGGAACAAGTTTGAGCTCTTATGCTTCAGCTGTTGGCGGAACTCGAGCTCTTTCGATGGTTAAGAAAGCAAGAGGGCTATTAGAAAATGCACTTAGCGCTGATGAGCAAGTTGAAGATGGATTGGCGCTAGGCGTGCTCGGCACTCTTTATCACAAAGTGCCAAGTTGGCCAATTGCTTATCGTGATGATAAAAAAGCTCAGCGCTTCTTAAAGAAGGCACTTGATGTTTCTCCAGAGAGCGCGCATACGCAGTTTTATTATGCAGAGTACCTTGCGTCTAAAGGAGAGAAAGAAGAGGCCATCGATCGCCTATATGGTGCACTCGATGCTGCGCATCAATCCGAAGATGTCTTTGCGCAGGCTCGCGGACTTGAAATTGAGGAAGCATTAAACAAATTAGGAGGCTAAACAGCACTTCTTGTACTTTCTACCACTGCCGCAATGACACGGATCGTTGCGGCCTATCTTGTCCGTATTGTACACCGTCTCTACAGTTCTAGGGGTTTCACCTTCTACGTAGTACCATTTGCCGCCAATTTTCTCGAAACGTGAACGCTCATGGATATCAAAGGATTCGCCATCTGTCGTGCTGTACGTAGCAATAAACTCTACCTCGCCAAATAGCCCATCTTCTTCAGTTGGAGGAGCTGAGAGTATCTCAAGAGCTTCCCACTGCAGTGGGGTTACCCACTTTTTAAAGCCAATAGGATCGAATTCATCAAGGGCGGTGTCCGTCATCGTCTTCATAATGTACGGAATATTGGCCTGAGTGAAAGCCGTGTACCGAGAGCGCATTAGCTGCTCAGGTGTACTGGGTAGTAATGTCTCGAGGATAAAAGGGCCGCAGCAGTTTGTGTACTCTAATTTGCTGCCACACGGGCACATGTCTAGCATAGTTACATCCTATATAAGGTGAGGGTATACTCAATTTATCCACTTTAACAAACATTATATGGATATTGTATGCTCAAAAACATTAGAGAACGTGAACTGCTAAGGAACAAAGAGGTCGATGCTGAGAGTGCATCATTTCACTCTACGCTCGTTAAGCAAATGGAGGCGCTTAAAGAAAAACTAGGCAGAATGCCAACAGAGGATGAAATTGAAGCGACATTAATAAGCGATGAGTTTCAGATTGCTGTGCATACGGGTGTTTTTTTGAGGAGGGGGGCTGGCTCTTTGGTTGTATCTGAGCAGACTCGGGAAGTCCCCTCTGTCGACAACGAAGAAAAAACAAGAAAACGGAATTCCAAATAAGTTGTGTGAAAATAATGCCGTCCCTGGCCACACAATTGTTGGATACACAATTTTCAAACAGAGTGAGCAAATCCTTCATCGGATGATACGATGGTGGCTGATGATTCAGCTTCCATCAGTTTCTTCCATCTAAAGTGACCTGCCACTGCAAGAAACAGATAGATAAAATGTACACCAGAGTGAAAGGGGATTCCTTTTTGAGCATGAACCCAAACCACTATAGCGTCTACAATGAACCAGACTATCCAGCACTCGAATACTTTTCTGCAAAGTAACCACTGAGCGGTTAAACTTAAGCATAAAATCAAAGCATCCAGCATTGGTACAGTTGAATTAAAGAAGCGAGACAAAAGCCACCAAGCGGCTGTTACCCCAATAATATTCAATACCGTTAGTCCAAATCCATGTGTTGGAGTGAGACGAGAGATCATCAACGTTGGCTTATTTTCGTTTTGGCTGCTTGTCCACAAAACCAAACCGTAAACCATCGAGACCATATAAACACCTTCCAGTGCAACCTGGCCATATAAACCTTTGAAGAAATAGAGAGTGGTATTGACTAGAATGGCCAGCATGCCAACTATCCAAGCAGCGCGCTTGGCGTTCACAAAGCAGAATGTTGATAATAGCGACAGTGAAGCCCCTATTGGATCTAATATAGTCATTTCATCTCCCTTCGCAGGCATTATCCTGAGCAGGTTGTATGGGTATGCTCTCAGCCATATGGCACCCCAGATGCGGTTAATTAGAGCACAAACTTATTGAGCGTTCAAGCTTTAGGGGATGAAATTTGGTTGGTCGACTCCTTTTCAGGGGTCGGCTTGGGATCGGTTTCTGAAGGGCTTTCTGGCGCACTGGGATGCACCGGAGGTGTTTTATCTGTTTGAGAGACAGTTTGTTTTATAGGCCTTTGATGAGGAAGAGTATTTGGATTGATGATTTCAGAGTCGTTGTATATCAATCCTTCTTTATTCCAGGGGAGCTGTCGGTATAGGCCTTGCTCAACAACCTGAATGAATGGATATTTAATAATTTCGAAATAGGGGGAGTAATCAAAGTCTCGAGGAGTATATAGTCGCGGGTTGCGATGATATAACTCAACATTTTCTGCCCCACTATCATTATTGACGTATTTAATAGCGGGCAGTATCGGGAAAGACACATTGGTAAAGGCTTCAGCGATAACCGTTGAGCAGACTGTTCTTGTGTAGCTTCCTGGGTGGTGAGAAAAAATACTAGAGCGCCAGCGGCGAGGTAAAATGGCCCAAGGGAAAAAAAAGCGGGCTAAATCGAATATCTGGCGAACATCGTACTTCGTCCCTAAGCGATGGACGCAGAACTCAATAACAGACTGAGCATCACGACGGCTCAACCCATCAGGGCGACAAATTCGGATATGCGTATTTTCGTAGTTCTTTAATGGCGCAACTACGGTTCCTTTTCCCAACATTCCCTCAATTATTAGCTGTTCACTCGGATCGCCTCGATAATGTTGCGCCACCAAAGCCCTTACTTCAGGGTCATCAATATCATGAAGCCGACCTATATAAATACAGCTGTGTGTCCAAGGGCTTTGTGTCACTAGGCGGATTACGTTTGATACGTGTGAGCGACCCTCACACAAAAGAACATCACAGGGCCTCAACTCATATCGGATACGCTCGAAGTCACATAATGGAGCTTCTGCCTCGGTAAAATCTTCTATTAGCCAATGAATGATTGCATCCGTTACGGATTTCAAAGACAGTCCCAAAACATTCTCCTAAGCATTAACCAGCGAGGCCACCCTCTAAGTCTAGCAGCGCCTACGAGGGCTGCCCAGAATCCTCAGTACTTAACTGTCCTACGGGTCCAAGTTCTACTTGTTCGATTTTGTCAAACCTCTGACTTATCTTCTTGGCAGACACGTGTATTTCCTCGACATCGGTATGCGCCTGGGTAATATGGCGCGACAGGTTGTCCATTCGTTTCTCAAATCGTGAGAAATCCTTTGCTAGATGAGCTAAGTGCTCTTGAATAAGGTGAACTTGTTGACGAGTAGCGGCGTCCTTAATGACTGAGCGAGCCGTGGTTAAAATTGCCATCATGGTTGTGGGGGAGGTTAGCCAAACTCGTTTTTGATGAGCTAAGTCTACAAGGTCTGGGTGGTGGCTATGTATTTCCGCAAAAATGGCCTCAGAAGGAAGGAACATGATTGCACCATCTGAAGTGGTATTAGCAATAATGTATTTATTGGCAATATCAAGAATATGCTTTTTAACATCTTGTTTAAACTGGCTTGATGCGGCATTGGGTGTCTGAGTGTCCTGCATTTTTTGGTAGCTCTCAAGAGGAAACTTTGAATCAATCGGGACCAGCCCCGTAGGTTCAGGAAGTTTTAGTAAGCAGTCGACTCGGGTGCCATTAGGCAGGGTGGCTTGAAGCTGAAAAGCATTTTCAGGTAATACATTTCTGATTAGTGCGGATAGCTGGACTTCACCAAATGCACCACGGGCACGCTTATCTGTTAGTACTGACTGTAAAGAAACAACATCCTCTGATAAGCGGGTAATATTCTTCTGAGCTTCATCGATAAGAGCGAGCCGCTTGAGGATATCTGAGAAAGTCGCCGTGGTTTTTTCAAAGCCTTCCATCAGGCGCTTTTCGACGCGATCATTAATTTGAGAGAGTTTTGTGTCCGTAGTTTGAGTTAGTTGATTGAAACGGTTTTCAAGAGACTCTCTCGTTTTATGTAGGTTATCCATTAACAACTGTTGAAGTTGGGTGTTATGACGCGTTAGGGCACTCTCTGTGAATTGTCCCAGCTTTTCGAACTGTGGAGAAAGCTTGTCAGTTAGTTCGGCTAATAATACTTGCTTTGATTGTTTCACACTCTGCAGCATAGCAATGATGATGCCACCAAAAACCGCAATCAGTATTAACAATATCCAAAATTGCCCATCGCTCATTTTCTTTGCCCCAAGGATAAAAGCGGTATGATAACACTATCCCAATAGAGTATCTTTAGTATTCCCTTGGCTCTCGATAATCCTCTTCAAGCGTTTTAGTGCTTCTGATTGAATTTGACGAACGCGCTCACGTGTCAGACCAATTTGTTGTCCAGTTTCGTCTAATGTGCAGATATCATGCCCAAGTAATCCAAAGCGGTGTGCAATAACCTCTCTTGATTTTGGAGGTAGATTATACAGCCAGTCCGCTATTTTATGTTTAAGTTCATCTGTATTGCTCTGGGCAAGTGGCTCATATGAGACCGCTGATTTAAGAGTGTCCAATAAAGGTTTATCAACTTCCATTGATACAGAATGATCCATGGATAGCGCTTTTTCATTGAGTGCCATCAATTTTGAGATTTCATGATCTGGCTTTTCCAATGCAGCTGCAATGTCTTTGTGAGAGGGGTCGGTGCCATTGGAGTGAGAAAGTTTACGCTGTGTTCTCAGGCAGGTGTTTAGTTGTTTGACAATATGAACGGGTAAGCGAACGACTCTAGATTGATTCATAATCGCGCGCTCTATGGTTTGCTGGATCCACCAGGCGCCGTAGGTTGAAAAACGAAATCCTTTTTCAGGATCAAACTTTTCTACTGCGTGCATTAAGCCAAGGTTGCCTTCCTCAATTAAGTCCGCGAGGGCCATTCCAGATCTTTGATATCGTTTTGCAATTTTAACAACAAGACGCAAATTGGATTCAATCATTACTGCGCGAGCTGCGGCATCACCTTTTTGGGTTAATCGAGCGTAGTAAACTTCTTCTTCTTTGGAGAGAAGTTTTGGGCGTCGAATATCTTTAAGATATTGCTCTACAGGCTCGTAAGAACTTGAGGCGGGGGTGGATTTTGAAATCGCTTCTTGAAATTCGCCGTCGTTTGCACCAGATAGGTTTTTACTGCCCGAAATGGTACCGGCACCTGGTTCTTTAGGATCTAACATAAGCACTCCTTGCTATGAACTTGTGGTGATCAAGCTGCCGACAACAAGGCAATCCTTCAGCAGGTGTCCCTTTACCCTTCCTAATTTCATCGTATCAGAGCTTATTGCGCCAAACAATTGCATTGCGGGATGAGTTTGGCGGCGATGCAATAAGAATAAGTTGTGATATTCTGATAGACATGAATTGACAAGGATGTTGGCAATGCACAAATTAATCGCAATCATTTTGTTTTTCTGCACTTTTTCCGTACAGGCTATTCCTCTGAAGGCGCAACACCACGGTCATGGGCAACTACATGCTCAGAATTTGCTTGTTATGTTGCACCATACACAAAACGATCCTAATGAGTTTGTTAACCTTGTTGATGCCTTTAATCAACGAGGCTTTTATCCTATATCCGTCGATTTTAGATCTTCAGTAATATCACATTGGCAAAATGCCGCAAAAGGCATCAAATCGATGAATGATCTCCGCGCTAAGTCTTTCCCAGAGGCGGATGAGTTCTATGGAGATATTGTTCAGTTTTTGAAGGATTTAAGAGCGACGTACCCCGGTAAGCAAATAGTTGTTGCAGCAAGTGGCAATATGGCTGAGCAGAGCTTAAAAGCGGCTAGAGACTATCCCTCTGTTGTAGATGGTCTACTTCTTTTTACCCCTGAGTTTTCCTCAGAAGAAAATAGGAACCGTTTATCTAAAGCTACACGGGTTCCTGTGTTTGTAACCGCATCAGATGATCAAATCAAAGAAGTGCAACGATTTGTAATAGGCGTACAGACGCGTAGTAAAATGGCTTATTTGCCTGAAGGACCCTCATCATTTGGGGCATATGCGTTACAGAACAATACACAAGAAAAGGAATTTACCTGGCAGGCGCTGGATGATTTCATTTATCACTATTTTCCAGCGCCTGGTAGGGCGAATAGCTAGGCTGGAATCAGGGCCTCTTCAGTGGCGGTTTCATTTTTTACTTCCATAATGACAATGGCAACACTGGCAGTCATTAAGCCAATGATGACCCAAAAAGCATGTTGATAGTCTTGTAGTCTCAATGGGCCAAGCTTTTCGTAGTGTCGTAAGACCCAGCCAATTAATGGGGCTGTTGCTGCCATGACCATGGCGACAGAAGCATTGACAACCCCTAAGGCGACTGCTCGCTCTTTTTCCGAAACACTTTCCGCGGCAGCAGCATAGCCTAATGTTTGAGCGCCACAGCAAAACCCAATTGCTATAAATGAGATCGCAACTAACAGAAGTGTGTTGGAGTAGATAAATATTATTGCAGAGCTAAGACAAAGTAAGCTGGCTGCAAGGAGCACATTCTTTCTAGAGCCCAGCGTATCAGAGAGCCAGCCAATGATGGGGCAACCAATGGCAAAACCAATCCAGCCAAGGCTGATAATATAAGCTGCTGTTGATTCTGAGAAACCTTTTAGCATTAAGAAATTCATACCGTTATTTTGAGCCATGTACTCGATAGTAAAATAATTACATCCACAAAATAGGCCAATCATCCATGCATTGCGTCTAGTGAGGGCTGACTTAAGGATGGATTTAATAGGTTGTCGTGAGACTTTATCCGGCGTACTTATTTTGGGTTTCTGCTGGAGTTTTTTCTGATTTAACAAAGAATTTGCCATTAAAGCTATAGCAACACCCAATAAGGCCAATAGGAGGAACACTTCTCTCCATGAAGCAGCATACATTATCGATGCCGAAGCCATCGGCCCTGCTGCTAAGATAGGGCCAAGTGTTCCAATCCCTTGAGAGATCCCAATGTAAAAACCTGTATGGGATCTTGGTAGCCATTCATAAATGGCATTCAAAACACATAGATATCCAAATGCAGAACCAAAACCCATCAAAACTCTTGAGGCAACAGCAGACTCAAAGCTATTAGATATAGCAAAACAGACACTTCCTAAGGCGCAGGTTAGTATTCCAAGAAGGAGAACAGGCTTAAGGCCATATTTATCAAGAAAGACACCAATCGGGATTTGAGTAAAACCAAAAATTAGACTGTAAGCAGTTGAGCTAATTAGGGCAAACTTTAGAACATCTAGTTGTAATATATTCGCAATGGGTATTTGAAAGGTGCCAACAACGGTTCTCAAAAAATATTCGTACAAAAAAAATGTGACACATACTAGCCACACAAAAAAACCAATGTTGTTAATTCGACGCATAAAAGACATAAGGCAGACTCATTATTATTTCTTTAGTATTATGACAGGGTAACGTGAATTTGCCATCTCAAGGAGGACCTTGTGGCTTTTAAACTAACGAGTTTGATGGGTAACTCTCAGATGCTTGATGGGGGCGCTATGTTTGGGAATGTTCCCAAAGCGCTTTGGTCACGGTGGTCAAAGGTTGATACAAATAATCGTATACCCTTAGCGTGTCGGTGCTTGTTAATACAAACAGAGAACAGAAACATTTTGTTAGAAACTGGAATAGGTGCCTTTTTTGAACCTAAATTGCGTGAGCGGTATGGCGTTGTTGAAGAAGAACATGTTTTAGCGGAATCTCTTTCAAGAATCGGTTTAAAGCCAACAGATATTGATACCATTGTCCTTTCTCATTTGCATTTTGATCACGCAGGTGGTTTGCTCAAACCGTATCAGACTGGGAGTGAGCCAAGTTTGTTATTCGAATCTGCTCGAATTGTCACGTCTAAGAGAGCGTGGGAGAGAGCATTAGATCCTCACCCAAGAGATAGAGCCTCTTTTATCCCTGGACTTACAAAAATGTTGGATAATGATCGCTTAATACTCATCGAAGATAGTGAGCATAATGCGGCTTTACCAAAAGCGTTCTCATTTCGTTTTAGCGAGGGGCATACGCCAGGCATGATGTTGACAAAAATCTCCGGTACTACAAGTTCTATTGTATTTGGTGCCGATTTGGTTCCTGGTACGGCTTGGGTTCATCTGCCAGTCACGATGGGATATGACCGAAATCCAGAAGTGGTGGTTAATGAAAAAGAGACTTTAATGAATGATTTGGCCACCAGTAAGACTTATCTCTTTTACACGCATGATCCCGATGTGGCTTGTAGTCAAATTGAACAAGAAGGCGGAAAGTTCAAACCCACGAATAATAAACCGGTTGTAGAGAACTGGGCTATATAGTGATTACAGATAGAATTTGACGGGGATACATTGATATAGCATCCATACTGCCATACCAAACATCATTATGTTCTCGGTAAAAGAAATGAATCCCAGAGGTACATTTGTGTCGCCGCCAACGCATGCGCATTTCAGTTCACGCTTATCGATGTACACAGCCTTAAATACAGAGCAGCCCCCAATAGAGCTAATGAATATAGCCATTGGAATAGAGATGAATGGAACTAGCTTTGTCAGCATTAGCAAGCCAGCAGTGAGTTCCGCATAGGGATAAACATAGCTATACGGAACCCATCGTTTAGCAAGCAGGTCATAATTAATAAACATAGTTGAGAAGCTTTCTACGTCCCGAAGCTTCATAAGCGAAAGTAAAATCATCGAAACTGAAACAAAATGTGGAATGATTGTTTTTAGGTTATGAAGATTGCCACATAGGTAGTCGACTGAAAGAGCCAAAAGCAGTGCCACTGAAAATATGGCTATGATTGGGCGGTAAGTTGTCTCGCCTTTTTCCAGTACCCTATAGCCGAAATGCTTTAGGAGATCGGTATAACCCCCTATGCGTACCCCATTAATAAAAGTTTGTGGGGTTGTCTGAACGTTATGTTTAGACTTGAAGTCATCAACTTCTGCTCTTGTTTTAAGAATATGATCTTCTATCGTGTAACCATGTTTCCTAAGCAAGTGGTTAGTCTTAATACCATAAGGACAAGTGTGCGAAGGCAACACCATACGATAGACAATCGCTTTTTTAATCACTTTAGTCATGGTCATCTAGACTAATCATCAATTTCAACAAAGGACTCGATATTCTTTTCTTCAATGCTTTCTAGATGCGCAATACGTTTAATGAGTCGCGCATTCGTCTGCCGCAAAGCATCGAGGGAGCTTAAGTATTTTTCAAACAACATTTCGTGGTGTTCAAATAAACGCAAAAATGCTTTGGCTTGGCTATTCGTAAATTGTTCAAATTGTACTTTAGACATACCATCTTGATTGGTTGAAAAAGTTTCAGATAACCAGTCTTGCTGCAAATGATCGTTATGCTTTGACGCGGCTTTAGATTGTGCGTCAGCACGCTGCTTTGATAGACGTTCAACTTTATCGTCTAACTGGCGTAGGTGATGTTGAATTTGTTCGAGAACCGGCCAAAGATCTTTTTGACCAGGTGGAAATAAAGAAGTAGTAGACTGCTCAGAAGAAGCCGCTCGAGGCGCATCTATTTGCGCATAGCCTTTATGTTGGCGCCAAGTACTGAGGTATCGACAAATATCACTATTACTACCTCTGCAAAACCCCATTTCAACAAGTTTATCGCCGATTGCTTTGTAGGTTAGCTTCTCTTCTTGAGAGATTAAGACTTCACAAGCTTCCCATACTTCTTTTTCTTTTCTAGACTGTTCCATTGCGCATCCTTGCAAATTAAGTCATGTTACCTTGCATTATAAAAAAATCGCCAGCCGAGGGGTATAGCATTTTTCCTATATTTTCCAAGAAGATTAGACGCGCCGCATCAATGTATGCTCTAGTTACTTAGATAAACTCTTATGGAGGAAGGGTATGTTTGCGAGTCTTGGAGACTTGTGTCGCTTTTTTACCGTTATGTGTACAACCACTTCTAGTTCTGATGGTGGTGTGACGACGACAACATCAAGCTGTTATTGTCAGCTTTTCGCCCTGAAAAATTGCTTTAAAAAGCCAGAACCCCACAAGGACACCTTAATAACTAACCCCCCAGCCAAAAATAAGACTAAAGTTAGCCCTTAATCTCCTCTTTGTTAATTGTCTTTGGGGGGGGATTGCTCTAAAATTCATGTTTTAGTTTTATAGCTGAGGTTTGGTTGTGTTAGCAAAGCCAAAATCGCGACGTAGCAGTATTGGGGTAAAGGTAGGAGATGTTCAGATCGGCGGGGGTGCACCTATTGTTGTGCAGTCCATGTCTAATACTGATACAGCGGATATTGAGGCAACTGCTCAACAGTGCTACGACCTATATGCTGCTGGTTCTGAAGTCGTACGCATTACTGTCAACAATCTGGAAGCGGCGAAGGCTGTTCCTCATATTAGAGATAAACTGGTAACCCTGGGGTGGGATAATCCTTTGCTGGTTGGTGATTTTCACTATATTGGTCACCAGCTTCTTACTAAAGTGCCTGATTGTGCTACAGCGCTTGCTAAGTATCGTATAAACCCAGGAAACGTGGGCTTTGGCGACAAGCATGATGCTAATTTTAGCCAAATGATTGATGTCGCATTGAAAGCAGATAAACCTGTTCGTATTGGTGTTAACTGGGGCAGTATTGACGAAAGTCTGGCCTCTCGGTTGATGGATGATAACGCCAATCGCAAGCAACCACTTAGTGCTGATGCAGTCATGCAAGAAACGCTTATTCAATCCGCCTTGCTGAGCGCTGACCAAGCACGCTCCCAAGGAATGAGTCCCGATAGAATTGTCCTTTCCTGCAAAGTCAGTGAGGTTCAACGACTGATTGCATTACATCTCGATCTCGCAAAACGATGTGACTATGCAATTCACCTCGGTCTTACTGAGGCTGGGATGGGCTCAAAGGGGATTGTCGCAACTAGTGCCGCTCTATCCATTCTATTGCAAGAGGGAATAGGGGATACAATTAGAGCTTCTTTGACACCAGAGCCCGGGGGCGATAGAACTCAGGAAGTAAGAGTATGCCAAGAATTACTTCAGTCGATGGGCTTCAGAGCCTTTGCCCCAATGGTCAGTGCGTGTCCTGGCTGTGGTCGTACGACAAGTACCGTATTTCAGACGCTTGCGAATGATATTCAAAGAGAACTGCGTACCCGTATGCCTGAGTGGAAATTATCTCGCCCAGGCGTAGAGAACCTTAAGGTAGCAGTGATGGGCTGTGTTGTTAATGGTCCCGGAGAAAGTAAACATGCTGATATCGGCATTAGCTTACCTGGTACTGGCGAAACGCCTTCAGCTCCAGTTTTTGTCGATGGTCAAAAGTACAAAACCCTAAAAGGGGAACGTATTGCTGAAGAGTTTATGGTAATTATTCAAAACTACATCGATAAAAAGTACATTTAATCGAATACATTTCACTTACATCAAGCAAAGCGAGCACTAGGCTCGCTTTTTTTTATAGCTAAATTTTAGCAGGATGTCTTTTACTTTTAAGACGTGATATTGGATCTTCTGAAGCAGAAGGGTGCTTATCCTCACCGCTATCATCAGGTTTGATCTTGTTTAGTCTGTGTCGCCATGTCATTGAAGGCGTATCCGATATGAGATGCCTATCTCGAGGGGCGTACTCCCCTGATTTAACGACCCTTGGGGACTGCTCAAGACGCTTGCGCATGCGGCAGTAGCCTCTGCTGTTGGGGGGTGGTCTATAGATGATTTTTCATACTCTTCAATCTCATCGGTTAGACGCATCAACTCTTGTTGAAGGTCAGAGCAAAGATCTGTGCCATACAAAGCTGCCCCAGTTGTACTAAGGACGAGGTTGAAAATATTCTAATAAGTTGGTGCAGCAGAATCCCAAGCTCTAAACGCACTAGCTAGTTGCTCTTCAAATTGTGTTCGCTGCCCAGGTGTATATGCCACCGCTCTGGAAAGATGTGCTTTAATTAACTTTCGTTCAGCGGGAGCGCCAGCATCTTTGTCTTTACCTTCAGCTGTTAGGGTAAAAATCATGGAGTAACCTAGAATTCCTTCGAATATTCTCTGAAGGTATCCTCGGTTTCCTTGACGATTCATTCCTTGAACGAATTTCTGGGCAAGTTCCGTTACAGCAAAAAAGACATTGTCAGCTGTTTTAGAGAGATCAAGATTGCGATCATTCTCTATAGTGATAGGTAACATTTTGCGTTCAAAATACATGAGCCCTAACTTTTGAATGGGTTCAAAATAAATTATTTTGCGGCTTTTAACATATACTATCCTCTGACTTAATATTTAAGAATTGTTGTAAGATGTCTTTTGAACCTTATAATAAATTCACAGAGTGAGAAACTTCAGTTTTCTTGAGTTTTTCAGGTTTTTATATTTTAAACATTCTTTTGGAATTAAGTTAATGAGCGAAATCATCACTGAACTTTTGCTTGATACCGTTATCAAGATTACCCTTAATCGTCCCAGTAAAAAAAATGCAATTACCCAGTCGATGTATCAGCAGTTAACTCAAATACTCCGTGAAGCAAATGAAAATGAAAAAATTAGAGCGGTTTGGCTTTGTGGTGCAGGGGGTGACTTTACAGCAGGCAATGATTTAAGCGACTTCGCAAAATGTCGGTCAGCAGAGGACCTAGATGCTGTTCTTTCTTTCTTACAGTTTATCCCTCAGTTTAGTAAATTACTATTGGTGACCTTAGAAGGGGTTGCTGTTGGTGT
Organism: Legionellales bacterium; assembly: GCA_002708265.1. Lineage (GTDB taxonomy): Bacteria > Pseudomonadota > Gammaproteobacteria > Berkiellales > Berkiellaceae. The sequence goes on from PANA01000002.1 coordinate 168,671, forward strand.
CGGGTGTACATTGTTGAATTTTGCAGATTTTGTGTATGCGGAAACATCGTCACGATTTCAACTGCCTTTTACCTCCTTGGGTCTATGTCCAGAGGCGGGTTCAACATACTTTATCCCTAAGAACCTAGGTCGCCCAAAGGCAGGCCCGCTTCTATATTTAGGACAACCTTTTACTTCGGAAGTAGCGAAGGACGTTGGGCTTGTCACTGAAATTTTCTCAAGTAAAGAGAATGTAGAAAAGGCAGCAAGCGAATTAATCGCGCAACTAGCGACTTTACCCGCCAAAGCACTACATCTTACAAAGCGATGTGTTCTTCAAGACAGTGCTGATCTGAATAGTTGGATAGCGTTTGAGTGCGAGTCATTTTTAGAGCTATTACTAGATAAGCACACTCAAACTCGACTACAAGCATTGGTTCGCTAATCATGCAGCCAGAGCAGAGTGCACATGAGGACGAAGCTGAGTTAATCTTGGCACTAAGAGAAGCAATGAATACAGAGGCTGCTCCGCCAGAAGGATATGCTCGAGTCAGTCATGCCGCCTCTAGACAGCTTGATCGTAAAGCGGAAGAAGATATTAGGCGTAAAGCAAATGAAATGACAGAGACATTCTTACAGAGGGTTGGCCGTGGCGTTAGAGAATATGAGTATGTTCATAATGGTTTGAGTATGGCCTTAGGCCTAGGTACTGATATGTTAGTGCCGCCATTGGTTGCTAAACCCGCTAAAATTGCAATGGGTTTTTTAAGAGAAAGTGAGAAGAGTAAACGGTTGCGGATTTTAGAAGACAAGCTTGTTGCTGCTGAGAAACGATCTTCTTTACTGATGGAAGAAGTGCGAAGACTCAGGCTCGCTTTAGCAGCCGCAAAGGTTGAAAATCAACAGCTAAGAAGTAGGGAGCATCAAAATGCTGATCGAGCATTAATCTATGCGCACGATGCGGCATTGCACCACTTGTTTGATGATGACAAAGAACCAGCTGTTCCACTGGAAATCCAACGTAGAAAAACAAAGCGGAAATAAATCAACATCATTGTTGCTTTTTCTTTGTGAAATCCCGCGAGATGCTTTAGTCTTAAACAAGTATCAAATTTTGGGAGAATAGGGATGCTGCGGGTGACAAAGTTTGTACAAAGAACACTAATTATCGGAATTGCTGGTTGCTGCGCTGCAACTTTTGCCCTCCCTGCATTCGCAGAACGTGGCCCAATATTTCCTGGTATAGCTCGATCACCTCAGGTTTCTGAGAAAATTTCAGCTTCTAACCAGCCGTCTCAGTTAACGATAGATCAAGTAGCACCACAAGATCGAATGCCCCCCCATATGCAGGGACCTAAAGCAAAATCAGCGCCACAAAAGATGGTAGGCCAGCAGGCTGATCTGCCTGTAGGGCAAAGTCAAAGGCCTTCGCTTCAACGCCCGCCCCAAATGGCAAATACGCGCGACAGAATGCCACCACCGCCACCACGAGGTATAGTACCCCCCCAGCCGCCTCAAATGTCCCCTGATGCTTCTGATCAGCCACCTATACTTCAAAATCAGCAAAAATTTGAAGCGCCTAAAGTGCAAGGCCCACCACAGAGGATGCGTCAGGGCCCGCCAATGCCCCCACAAGAAATGAGACAAGGACAGGGGCCACAGTCATTTTCACCCCCTCAAGGGATGAGACAAAGACCACCTGCTGCGCCTGGTGGTCCAGGATTTAATGTGCGCCCTCCCCAAGAGCGACCATTTAAACTAGAGCCCAGTCGTAATACACCACCATTACCTGAGCGTCCCTTAGAGACTTTTCGGGCTCAGCAGCAGCCTAAACAAATGATCGGTACAGGCTCAGATGCAAGAAGGCGGATTCATAAGAACAACGAGAAACAAGATGTTGCATCGCCGCAGGCTAAGAGGCCTGCAGCCAAACCTATTCAAAGAATAGATCCTACTGGTCCATCCTCTGCAAAAGATATGGAATCTCCACATTCCCGTATGAAAGCGCGTAACCGCAGAATTAATTCTAGCCATATTCAGCCAGGAGTAGGGGTTGCAGATCGCTCTATGCCAGCGCGAGCAAAAGCTAAGTCTCAGGGCTTACCATTTGGGACATTAGAGGATGAAATTATTCAGCCGCCAGCTTCTAAAATGAATAGTAGAGATTATCGAACCGATACAGAACGAAGAGCTGAAGAAAGAGCGCAGCGACGCTTGGGATATTAAGGTACTTTTATTTTTGTTTTGCTGACCAACAAGAGTTATTGTGCAACTGCAAGTGGATAAATTGTCACTTGATTGATGCGATAGCACTGTTGGATACTGGACCTGTCAGATGTTGTTGTAGTTTTAGTACAGGCGGTTGTCATGCAAGAATATAAAAAAGATAGATTGTACCTTTTCCAAGAAGCATTATCTCTACAAGCTAAAAAAGAAAAAATAGAAACAAAATCCTTTCTAACGCCGGATGAAATGTCGAAGTTTTCTAGAATCCTAAAGCTAATGGTGTTTCTAGATATGACGAAAGAAGAAGATCCTGTTATTCACTAAAAGGTTAGGGGAGAGAACAACCTCTCCCCATAACTTTAATCCTCTTCATCCAAAGATAAGCCTCTTGCTGAGGCATGCAAATCATTATTTGCGATATGTACGTAAATCATTGTTGTTGAAATATCTGAGTGCCCCATTAATTCTTTAACTTTTTCGATTGGACAGCCTGATTTTACAAGATAAGTACCATATGAATGTCTTAGCCAGTGAGGCGAAGCTTTTCTTAGCTTAGATGCTTTATGTTCCCAAACACTAGCATTTTCAGGGTCACTATGGGTTTTTCTTTCTAGGTAATTTGCACCCAGGGTAAAGCTCCATTTCACAATTTGCCAAATACGGCTATCTGTTAGGGGATTCTTTTTATCTAATGCACAAATAATAGGGGTTTTTTCTTGGTAAGTAGGGAAGGGACTATCTAGTTCAATAAGTTTTCTGAAGGTTGTTAGTACATCTAAGTATTCATCAACCACTACGATACGGCGTTCTTTTTCGCCCTTACCTGTTACGGTCAAGTACCACTCATTTTCAATCAACGAAAAGTTACCCATTGCGTGATTGGTAAGTTCGGCTAAACGAAGTCCTGTATAAAAGAGCGTTAAGAGAATAAACTTGGCTCGCTGTGCCTCAAATTTCTTTTCTGGAAGGTTAGTTGCCAATTCATCAAGGGCGGTTAATGTGGCAGTAATTTCATCTCGTTCAAGCCAACGGTCGGTGCTACGAGATTTTTTACCTTTTTTTCTTTTGTCGACAGCCATAGGATTGCCAGCCAAGTAATTATTTTGCACTAAATAATTAAAGAAGCTGTCTAAAATACTAATTGTTTTTCTAATTGTTGGACCTGAGAGAGGTTTTGCGAAAGGGCGCCAGTTAGGATTTGGAGCACCATCACTAAGCGTTCTGTTTGCCCGCGGACCACACCAGCGAGCGGTTGGTTGAGGATCGGAAAGAAACTCACGATACTGAACTAAATGCTCTCGTTTCAGAGATGATATCCCTATTTCCTCAACGTATACACACCACAGGATGAGCCTCTCAATCTCTTTTAGATAAGAACGGTGTGTGAGCTTTGCTGATTTATATTCTCTTAAAAAAGTAGCCACTGCTTCAGCGTCTGTTGTGGCTTCCATCATGTTAGGTACATCTGCGCGGTTGTAGCCAGGTGTTTCAGACAAGACTGCTTTTAAAGCTGCTAAGCTAAATTCGTCAACATTAGAAAATAGCGGTTGGATTGGACTGGTCGCCATCTATACAATTCCTTTTTTGAGGCTATTGTATCACTGTGACACCGAATGTATTGCTAAATCACAGTCTTAGCTGGGTAATCTATAACTAAGCCGTAATGTGGATCTTCACTTTCATTAGGTTCAACAAAGCGCCTACTTGCTTTCGACAACAAAGATGAACAATCTGGACTGAGATGTCTAAGATGAAGCTGTTTGTTATATTTCATATAACGCTCAGCTAAGCTGTCAATTGCATGAATACCACTTTGATCAATAACCTTAGTATGAGCAAAATCGATGATTACATCTTTAGGATCTTCAACCGCATGGAATAATTCCTTAAAGCGCTGAGAGCTCCCAAAAAATAAAGGGCCTTCTAGCTGATACACTTTATATCCGCTCTCATCAATGTATTCATCTTTGATATGTATTCGTTGTGCTGATTTCCAAGCAAACGCTAAGGCAGATACGATCGACCCAATAATCACGGCCGTTGCTATATCGGTCATTACGGTTACAACGGTAACAATCAACATTACCATTGCATCCGCTAAAGGCACCTTCCCTATTAGTTTGAAACTTGACCAGACAAAGGTTCTAATCATTACAGCAAACATAACCCCTACTAATGCGGCCACAGGAATCATTTCTATCAAATGTGACCCCACCAAAACGTATACCATTAACAAAGATGCAGCCAACATACCACTTAAACGATGGCGGGCGCCGCTGCTAACATTAATCATGGTTTGGCCTATAGAGCCGCATCCGCCCATACCACCGAAGAAACCATTAGCGACATTAGAAAGGCCCAGGGCATACATTTCATGCTGAGTATTTGTTTTGCCCTCAGTCATGTCGGAAACCATGTTTAAGAGTAATAGGTTCTCGATGGCTCCTACTAATGCCACAATAAAGGCAAAGGGTAAAATAATAGAAATTAGATCAAAGTTTATATTGATATGTGGGATATGAAAGACAGGTAAACTTCCCGCAATATCGGCCATATCTCCAACCGTTCTGGTATTAATATCGAATCCAATAACAATTCCTGAAATGAGCAGAATGCTTACTAAAGCAGCGGGAACAGCTTTGGTAATTTTGGGTAGCACAAAACAAATAAACATAGTGGCAAGAATTAAAGGGACCATTACTTGAAGCTCAGAGAAGGGTAACCAATGCTCATCTACTTTTAGCTGCTTAAACTGCGCCGCTATAATCACAATAGACAATCCGTTGATAAACCCTAGCAAGGCTGGGTGTGGCACTAAGCGGATAAAGCGCCCTAGTCTTAGCGCACCAAACAATAGTTGTATAAACCCCGCGAGGACAACGGTAGCAAATAAATATTCTAATCCATGCCTCTCTACCAGAGCAACGACCACCACTGCTAAAGCACCAGCTGAGCCGGATATGACCCCAGGCCTTCCACCAAACATTGCAACAATGAGCCCGACTATAAATGAAGTGTATAGACCAACAATCGGATCTACCCCGGCCGCAAATGAGAATGATATCGCCTCAGGAACCAAGGCAAGTGAAACTGTTACACCGCACAATACTTCAGTTTTGATGGTTGAGAGTGAATATCGCATTCTAACAGTCCATGTTTAAAATCGGCTCCTTTCAGTATAGTTCTTAATTGATGGTATTTATGGGGAGTGCTAACTGACGAGCTATGTAAATAACCAACAGTTATGATTTGCACATCAACAGGGTAAAATGTGGCTTTATTAGTGCTTAAGTTGACATCCTATGCTTAGAAAACCACATGAAATCAACCACTTCCTGTTGGCGCAATCTGGACGCCTCGAAAATGGTGTCCATTGTGTTCCTTTTTCTCAAGCTTTAGCAGAGCTCAGAGCTGGTCAAAAGCGGTCTCACTGGATTTGGTATGTATTTCCACAGCGAGCTGGCTTAGGCTGCTCACAGATGAATCAGGCCTATTCAATATATAACATTGAGCAGGCGCAACGATATTTAGAGAACCCAGAGCTACGAGCTCATTTGATAGAGGCAATTCAGGCCGTGCTGGCATCGGGTGATACTCCAGCGATAGTATTTGGCCCAGACAGAGAAAAATATTGGGCGAGCATAACATTGTTTTATGCTGCTTCAGAGCACGTTGATAGTGAGCTTCGAGAATTAACAACGCGTGCCTTGGAATGGGGTTTTGAAAGCAAGCTTCATCAAGGAACCCAAGACTGGCTACCTAAAAGACCTGCGGTTCCGCCCCCAATGCCGGAGCCTAAACTGCCTTCACCTAAAATTCTAAACACCTCGATTGAAAAAACGCGTCGTATTGAGGCTCAAATAGCCTCAATTAAACGTTATACGTTTATAGAGCGTGTATTTCAATTTTTCTATCGACTTTTCTTTGGAAAATCGGCGCTAAGAAAAATTAATAACGATATTGACGCAGGAGTATTGAGGTCTTTAAAAGGTGAAGGGTACAGTACACCCGTCCGGTGCCACCGTATATGGTTAAAGCTTATGGGTTACCGTCGAGTTAATACACAACTTTTAAACTTATTCGAAAAGGAGTCAGCGCTAGTGTCGTCGCATCCGGCAGCTGCTAAGACATTCACAGTTGATTCTACTAAAAGAACCCTTAAAGTAGAGCGTACACCCGATGCGAGGGCGAGTGAGAATGCTATTGGCAAGTCAAGATTGAGTAAACGGATATAAAAAACTAGAGACCTCTTTAGAGATCTCTAGTTTTAATGTGAGACTAATTGCGGTTCTTTTAGAAGTATTTAGTTACGTAAAATATTGAGTGGTGGCCATATCGGTTCAACGCTTTCAGTGAAGAGTTGTTGTCCATGTTCCAGTACTCATAGCCGATTTCATAAGTGTTGTGCTCTTTTCGAACAGCTAGCTTGTAGTAGTCGTAGCTGTCGCCTGCAGCAGCACCTAGGTGGTAATGTCCCCAGAAACCATCAAAAAAGAATGTGTCGAGTGCTGGGTGAGCCATCTCTAACGGAATATCTAAACCAGCCTGCAAATAATGGCCATCCGTTCCGGAGTCAAAGACATCATTTGAAAAACCTACCTCACCACGGAATATCCAGTTTTTAAGATTAACCATCAATTCTGGATAGTCTAGGCCTTTATATCCTGGGTAGAAGTAGTAACGTAATTGAACATCTATGTCTGTGTTGTACTCATCCCAGTTGTAATAGAAACCCAGACCAGGCTTAAGTTCAAGCGTAGCAGTGGCACCGTTTACGTCTGTTTGAGCGGTATTATGGCCAAGAACTGTACCATAAAAGTTTGTGTTATCAGACAAAATAACAAATGCAGCACCAAGAGCTGGGTCATTTTGGTTTTTACTCTCAGCTCTTTCGACATAATTAGTAGATAGGGTTGTAGCCCATACTGTCGTGAACTTATCTGTAATGTCGGCATTGGCATTCAATGAGATAAGAGCTAATGGAGCGGCTGCGACTAGTCGCTTAAGTACAGACATGCTGAGGTCCTTCTTCGTTACAAATTAAAACTATTATTAGCATAGGATTTGCCCTTGTTCCAAATAGATACCAGAAAAACGAGCCAAGTTGTGCAGCGCATTTAATTTATTTAGAAAGTGCTGAAAATATATGCAGTTTTTTTCTTAATTTAGCAGGTTGATGTTAAAATGCGCCCCTTACTGAATAGCAGGATAAGCAATGGCCAATTTAGACACGAAAACACCCTATGACTGCATCGTAATTGGTGGAGGGGCAGCCGGCTTGATGTGCGCAGCTACTGCCGCCTACAGAGGTCGTCGGGTCTTATTGTTTGATCATGCAAACAAGATGGGAAAAAAGATTCTAATGTCCGGTGGCGGACGCTGTAACTTTACTAATTTGAATGCTCGGCCTGAGAACTTTATTTCTAATAATCCTCATTTTTGCAAGTCTGCCTTGAAGCGTTATACCCCCTATGATTTTCTTACATTAGTAGATAGTTATAATCTTGTTTATCATGAAAAAACGCCAGGCCAACTTTTTTGCTCCAATTCTGCTAAAGATCTGTTAAACATACTGTTCTCTGAGTGTGATAAAACGGGTGTTCAACGAGTAACTAGCTGTTCAGTCAATGAAATTCAGAAGACAGAAAATGGGTTTGCTATAAATACCAGTCATGGACTAATAAAGAGTGAAAGCTTGGTGATTGCAACAGGTGGACTGTCAATACCAACGATGGGAGCAACTGGCTTTGGTTACGAGGTTGCTGAACAATTTGGATTGACCCTGTATCCTCGAGAAGCCGCTTTGGTTCCCTTTGTCGTGAAAGATGGTCAAGAAAAGCAGTTGTGTCAAAATCTCTCAGGTCTATCTTTCAATGTTTCTGTAGAGTGCTCTGGCAAAAATTTTAAAGAGCCCATGTTATTTACGCATCGTGGGCTTAGTGGGCCCGCAATTTTGCAAATATCTAGTTACTGGAATAAAGGTGATTCGATTAGTGTTGACTGTCTACCAGACACCAATCTTTGTGATTATCTACTTGATTTAAAACGTCATCACCACAAGCTCACCATCAAGAACGCCTTAATGATTTTATTGCCAAAACGGTTTGTTGAGGAAAAAGTTGGTGATGAGTGGAAAAAAACTGCAGATCAATTTTCTGATGAAAAGCTCAATATATTGGCTAATCAAATTCAATCTTGGCACATTAGTCCTGTATCAACGGAGGGCTATCGAACAGCTGAAGTGACACGTGGTGGGATAAATACTGACCATATTTCCTCCAAGACGTTTGAGGCTAAAAATGTTCCTGGTTTGTATTTCATTGGTGAGGTGCTCGATGTGACAGGCTGGCTAGGAGGCTACAATTTTCAATGGGCCTGGTCGTCTGCTTGGTGCGCAGGACAGTATGTTTAGTCTTTAAAAGACACCTTTCTTACTAATTCTAGCCAGAAATGGTAGTATATCGACTCTTGTAGTTCACTAGTGATACATAAAATGAGCAATTTAATTACCCTTGATGATATTAGCCTTTCTTTTGCTAGCCAGCCGCTTCTAGACCATGCTCAGCTCAGGATAGAGAAAGGAGAGCGTGTCTGCTTAATTGGTCGCAATGGTGCCGGCAAATCTTCTCTTTTGAAGCTAATTGAGGGTCAGTTCCAACCGGATCATGGAACAATCTGGCGGGCACCTTCACTTAAGATTGCACGACTTCAGCAAGACCCGCCTCAAGGGATTAAAAGCAGTGTATATGAGTATGTTTCTGAGGGACTTAGCGAAGTGGCTGCTTTGCTTAAAGAGTACCATCAGATTGCCCACGATTTAGAGTCTGATGTATCTGATAAGGCCCTAAAGAGACTTAGCCAGCTTCAGCAATCTATTGATTCGTGTAACGGTTGGGAGTTTGACCAAACAGTCAAAACAGTACTAACCCGTTTAGACCTTAATGGTGATCAATCGGTTGATTCGCTTTCAGGTGGCTGGCAGCGTCGAGCGGCTTTAGCTCGTGCGTTGGTACTTGAGCCAGACCTATTGCTCTTAGATGAGCCAACAAACCATCTAGACATTGAAGCAATTGATTGGCTTGAAAAAACACTGCTTAATCTAAATATTGGAATTGTCTTTATCACTCACGATCGAGCTCTTTTAAGAAGCTTAGCAACTCGAATTATCGAATTAGATCGAGGCCAACTGACATCCTGGCCAGGAGACTATGATAACTTTCTTCGTCGCAAGGAAGAACGCCTAGCAGCTGAAGAAAAAGAGAATGCGCTTTTTGATAAAAAACTAGCACAAGAAGAAGTTTGGATACGTCAAGGAATAAAGGCGCGTCGCACTAGAAATGAAGGACGGGTTAGGGCATTAAAGGCTTTAAGAGAAAAAAGAGGTGAGCGCAGAGAAGTGCAAGCGTCTATAAAGCTACACCAGCATGACATTGAGAAATCAGGAAAGTTGGTTTTAGAAGCTGAAAATATTGCTCATGGCTATAATGGCTCAAAGCTAATTAAGAATTTCTCAACGACAATTATGCGAGGAGACCGTATTGGTCTTATTGGCCCTAACGGTGTTGGTAAAAGTACCTTGCTCAATATTTTGCTTGGCGAGATTGCTCCTCAAGAAGGAAATATTAAGCATGGTTCAAAACTTACAGTGGCTTATTTTGATCAGCTTAGAGCGCAAATAGATCCCGAGCAATCCGTAATAGATAACGTCGCTCAAGGAACTGTTGAAATCATGATCAATGGTAAGCCCAAACATGCTATTAGTTATCTCCAAGATTTTCTCTTTACTCCAGAAAGAGCCAGGTCAAAAGCAAAAGTTCTTTCGGGGGGAGAAAAGAATCGTTTACTTCTTGCCAGATTGTTTACCAAACCTGCAAACGTTCTAGTAATGGACGAGCCGACCAACGACCTTGACATAGAAACTTTAGAACTACTCGAAGAGTTGCTTTGTGATTATGACGGAACACTTTTGTTAGTAAGCCATGACCGAGTATTTTTAGACAACATTGTGACCAGCACCATCGTATTTGAGGGAAATGGTCACATAAACGAGTATGTCGGTGGATACTCTGATTGGCTAAGACACAAGCCAAAAGCAACAGTAGTTGAGAAGAAACCATCACCCGAATCAATCAAAAAAAGTACTGAGATCAAAAGCGCATCGAGTGTAAAAAAATTAAACTATGAAGAACGTAAAACACTTGCCGCGCTGCCAAAGGCTATTGAGAAACTCGAAGCACAAGTAGAAGTGCTTCATACCCAGGTCGGAGCCTCTGATTTCTATGCTAGCGATAAAAAACATGTAGATGAAACGTTAGCTAGGCTCTCTGCATTAGAAGCTGAAGTCGCTCAAAAATATCAAGAATGGGAGTTGTTAGAAGATAGAGCAAACCAAGAGTAATAGCTCTTATTATTAATGACCCGTACTATCTCTATACTCTATATTTAATTTCGATATAGAAAACTCATACCTATAATCGTTGTCTATTCTTTATACATTGTGTATCAAGGCGTAATAGAGAATGATTACAGGTCACGAAGCTGAGAAAAGCGCAGGCATACAACATGAATTTGCTGGTGTCGTAAACAAACTCTTTCACTCCCTAGGAGCCTCAATAGCCTTTAGAGGTCCATCGGGAGAAGCTGCCCAACGTTTTGAAAGAGGGTATGCCCCTAAAAGTGGGGCACATTACACAAAATCTACAGACTGGGGTCCTATGAGGGGATACCTCTTAAAAGACTATCGTCTAACGCGTTTTGATAAAGAATCTGGTGAGAGTCTTGGCCACAGTGATGGGGATGAGCTAGCAACGGAAGAACAACTTACACTACCGCTTGAAACAAGTTTGATGAGCATCTTGGAAAAGATGAACCATAATATTCGCCAAGAATATCAATTTATTTCCTTTGACGGGAAAGAGCTGATTTTTAAATGTATTGAAAACCCAAAAGGGTACTCACCGTACTTTAAAGTAGACATCTCAGAAATACGAAAAGCAAAGTGCATTCAATCAAGACCTTATGACATTGACCACCTTACTCGCTTTGAAGATGCCATCGAGGCATTTGATGCTCATGAGGGTTCAGACTCCCACCATATGTGGGAGTCTCTAGAAGAGGTGTTTTCAGAAAAGCGGAAAAAGCTAAACAAGTATATTTATCTTTTAGATGGTTCAATAAAACATGACTCTTCAATAAATGTTTCTCTCTCTAGCTACTCTGTTGCAGAGCAAAAAAAGACACTTAAGCGCGCACTTAGATATATTAAAGAAAGGTTGAAAGTCGAGCCTGTTTTTGCCAATGAATCTGAGAACGTTGAAAGAGAAATCAATAAAGCATTGGCAAAGATTGATGAAACGCCTGTTGATTTTCAAAGTGTCGTTGACGCGGTAAAGGCTCCATTAACTCAAATCTGGAATGATGCTAATGATTTTTTTGAAATGATTTCGGAATATGATGTTCCTGTCAGATATTCTGACTCTGTTGATGGCGTTTATAACCCAGTCGAAGTGATCGCTGATTATGTTGAGGTAAGAAGGATCATTGATGATGAGGGGATTGAGTTAAAGCAGGAATATGGGGCAAGTGAACTGTATGATACTGTCCTATTACCGATTACTGGTGACTGGGATATTCTATGGATATCAACACCAGATTACATACGTGAAGCGCTTGGCAATGAGTTGCTTCCAGTAAATACATTTAAAGACTGGAAAGGATTTGATTTGGCTGAAGAGGGTGATGAGCATAGAAAATCCTTATACTTATCTACAGCTAAAATATACACGGAAATAAGAGGTTCACTCCAGTCTTCTTTTCCAAAGTGCCCATTTCCTGAAACATTCGCAGATCTGATTCATAACAACCTGGAACCTGTTAGTCGAGCAGGTTGTATTACACCATTTGAATTTCTCTGTGGTCAAGTTATGAACTATATCTATCTAATGGATCCTGAGCATAAGGAAAAGATGTCTCCAGCAATGTTGAAAGATATAAACAATATGCTGATTCTTTCAAACCCGATTCAACATGGGGCTGAAAACAGAAACCCTGGAAAACCCTCAGCCTTAGATGGAGTTATCATACATTTCTATGATGGAAAAGTAATAGCAACTGAATCAGAAGAAGAGCTGGTTGCTCTGTTGCTGGTTGGAAATTATCTTGAAAACTATCCGATAGAAATTCATCCAGGTTGGGATCTAGATTTGTGGGGACACGTCTTACACAAAAAAACAGTTCTGGATATCCCATTAACTGAAAAAGAATCGCAAGCTTATGGTAGGTGGTTAGCATCCCCAAATGTTTTACCCGATGGGCTGATTGGATTATTAAAAGAATGTCAAAATAATGATGCACTACATGTCGCTGCTGAAACAATGGGGAGGACTCCAGAGCATTGGCTATCAAGACAAACCTCTGAGGACAGCCTAGGGGATGATAGCTTAGGATCCAGTAACGACTCATTTGATAGCTCGCCCAGAGAGGCAGAGCGTTTTAAGTCGCTTTCAAGAAGAAGCTCAACGCTTTCAAGAAGAGGTTCTACCAAATAATAAAATTATGGCTTAAGAGTATTAGAAAGCGGAATTCAGCCCCGTCATTCGTTAGTACGCCCATACTAACAACAAAAAAAGGGAGGTAAAAACCTCCCTTAATCTAGTTAATTCAAGACCTAAGCTTTAGCTGACAATGTTGCTTTGTGGTCCTGAGTGGATACTTCTACTTCATACCTGTACTCACGACAAGCATCAGCCGGTCTCCTGTCCACATGACATAACTCCAATAGATCATCAAGATCATCAGGCTCTTCAGCCGCTGGCACTCTAAACAAGTCAGGCTCTAAAAGCATTTGTGAGGGATTTAATTGTCCTTTTGGTGGGAGCTTGTAGCGCTTAATAACTGACGCATCATCTAAACCAGTGTTGATAATACTATGAAGGTATTTCATAACTCCCCTATAATCAGCAGCTAGCTCTATATAAGGATGGTGAGCTCCACCAATTGTTAGATTCTTAAGCGGGACGTTTATTACTCCAGATTCTGTATTAACTGTAACACCAGATCCAGCCATGTCTACACCTGACCTCTTACTATTTACATAACGAGATAAGTTTTGCGTTAAGTCAGAAGCAACTGGATTGAAAATCTGAAGTTGATCACCCACTATTTTCAGATACGCTTCATTCTCTGCTGCTGTATGGAATGAATCATCTAAATCGTCAACCGGAAGGTCTCCGCCGTATCTGAACGCCGTTAGGAATGATAGTTGAGCATTTGTGTCAACTACGCCACGAACTAAATCTTCATCATTGGCAGCACCAGCTGAAAACTCTTGAAACTTACTTTCAACATCTCTTCGTCCGTCTTCTAAAGGAAATATACACGGCATTCCACAGAAGTCACTGGCAGATAAGTTATTTGGTCGATGTCTAAATTTTCCTGGTTCATTTTGCCTACCATGATATGCTTCCAACATTAGGTTGTGGCTATCAGACTTTAAAGCAAACACTTGAACTTCGGCGTATCCTCTCAAGGCTCTATTCATAGAGTCTAGCGCCGCTATTATTGCCGCTTGTGGGCCATTAAAACTATTCAATGAAATAACCATCGGAACAATGGTTTCTTGATTAGGTCTTCTCTCTAAAATCTGTCCTTTGAAAGTTGCCACTTTAGCAGCAGTCGCTAGAGATGTTCCCCATACACGAGAGGCAAGCTTCACCATTAGATCGCTATATTCCGCACCCTCTGGTTTAGAGTCAAAAGTAAGCATAGGCAAAGAGGCCGCAGTAAATCCTGTATCACTGGATGTATCAATTTGTTGTAGAAGAATCTCAAGCCGATGTCTATTAGAAGAAAACATGGTTGAAACTCGTTCAGCCAACAATGGATCATTTTGGCAGAGTCTCCAGGCATCAATAACCCCGTTATTAAAGTATCCCCCCTGAACTAGATCCGCATATGTTTGATGATCTAAAACATTTTTAATTAACCCTTGAGAGATGTAACTTCTTGTTAGCGCTAATTTTCTTAGCTCACTTGCCCCTGGGCTATTTCGGACAATTGCCCTGCCCTCTGGAGAACCATTTTCAATGTCTAAATCTGCCCTATCCGAAAAAACAAACACACCGTTATTCAACACACCAGCGCTTAAAATTGCGTCTAGATTGTTAGTGTATTCTAGATCCGTCTGTCCCATATCTACTAAGTTAAGCCTTGGGCCACGATCTTGCAAGTTGGGTAATCTGTCATAGAGCATACCCGCACAAGGCATAGAAAACCCAGTTCGCGCATTATAGTTAACAGGAACTTCAAACCCAGCAGATGGGTTGAGTCCTCTTGCTTGTTGATATGCTTCAACAACATCCCTTGTTGCCTGAGGGTTTCTTTGTGAAGATAGGGTTGAACGCATTTGAACCTCATCGCCAGGCAGTAATAACTCATGCTGAGATTGAGTTAACCCTAACTGATTAGGCCAAACTGAATAGACGCAATCAACAGCAAATATCCTTCTTAGTGTATTTATGATTTCAGGATTTTTAAGGTACAGTACATACGCACGACTGGATCCATCGAATCCAGTGTGGACTTCATTTTCTGTATCTGAGGGTACTAATCCTGTCACACGTAACATGCGCTCTAAGTTTTGGTTAATCTGAGCTGTAAACAACTCGGGTTCAGTTAATCCATTTGATGTATACCAATACACAAAATATTTATATAAATTATTTAGATTTTCAGGTGAAACTCTAAAGACTTTGTTGTTTGAATCAACAATGGTCTCAGCGAGCGCCTTTATTTGCGCGCCTCTTAGGTGGACCGTGATTGGACCATTTTCTTGCTGCTGTGATGTATGAAGCTCAACATTATCACTCTCAAAAACCTGACAGAGTAAATTACTTAGTGAGTTGTTAGTAAAATTATCGGCATAATGGCTTTCAATCAATCCTTGCGCTAAGGCATAGCTTCTTAAAGAATGGTAAAAGTCAGAAGTGATAACATAGTTAAACTCTGAGTCATCATCAAGCTCGCCGCCTATGGTTGCATATTTTAAAGAGGCATCTTGATCTTGGTCTTCAGCAATTTTTGCCAAGAAGAAAGGTTTATAATTGGCGATCCACATAGGGTTCTGAGCTAACATCGCAAACTCATTGTGTCTGACGAAGTTATACTCAAGACCGTTTTCACTCTTTTCTTTGGTCAATAAATATTGGATAGCCTCATCCATTTGCTCAACGTTTCCAAGTGATGCCTCTAGAAGCCTTTGTAAGTTATATGTTGGTGAGTAGTGCTCTCTTTGACTACTATGAGTGCTCCTTGTAACGGGGAGTAAAGAATCTCTGGCATCTAATTCATCATTTGGCCCCATATATTGAATAAATGCAGATAAATGTTCCTCAGCTGTATCAAAAACCTCCTGTTGATAACCTCTAGCACCCAAATCACGAACAAAAACACTTAGAGGGTACATTAATCTACCAGCTCGGTAACAAAACATACCCTGTTTGGGTCGACATGGTGCAAATACCGTTTCGTCATAATGAGGCAATAGAGCAGTACCCTTAAATATTCCGACAAAATATTTATAGAAATCAGAATATGGTATCGCTTTAAATCTCTCAGAGCCTATTCCATAAGCCTCAGCTTGTTCTAGTATTTGATTATAAGCATAATTGAAATATCCACCTTCTCCTAATCTTTCTATAGCACCATGATCTGTTAAAGCTGCAAAAAGAGAGCGGAAAAAGTCATGATTCGAGTGTAGTAATGAAAGAATTGACTGATCTCTATGGCCATCTTCCCATTCCACATTCGCGGATATTAAAGTTATAAATAGCTGCATTTTCATTGACAAAAATTCAGTCGTTTTATCTTCATATTCAAAATAACTATACCCACCAGCTAGTGTTGCTGTGTCTCGCACAGCTTTATAATCAAAAAGTGGGTGTTCATGGCTCAGAAATTCTTCAATAACCTTGTGTTTATCTAAAAATTCTATCAACTCACCCTTAGTGAGTTCATCTTGTGAGATGGAACAGGTTATAAAGTTGCAGGACATAAATTTAAGGAAGCTAATAGGGGATGGGCGTGCTGGCAAGTCTTCAGCCGCGGTAAATTCTTGTCGAAGTGTTAACTCATCAGCGTCCTGGGTCTCTGGTAATGCATTAGCTGCTGTATGAAAAAGACTTTCAAAGCGTTGAAACCCGTATTGCTTTAATTGCTCAACAAGCTCCTCTTTGGGCATCGCGGTTGTGACATAACTTTTACCTTCGTTCTCTAGTTTAAGGTTGCATAAATGTAGAAACCTATCGAAACTAAGATTTTCTTGAAGTTCACCTTCAGCTACACCAAACTTTGAAATAATGACTTCATAAACTTGTCTTAACAAACCCATAAAATTATTGTTATATTGACGCATTAATGGGAGAAGCTCAGATGCAGGCATGGTATCTATTTCTTCTATAGGTTCAGCTATAGATTCTTGTAGGTTACCGACAGATGTTTCAATATCCCCTTTCAGTGCATTAAGATCTATAGGGTCGGTGAAGGCACCAAGGGGAGAAAATCGTCTTTCTTTTTGGATTATCGTGTTTGCTAGCGGAGTATAATGATAATTATATAAGTCTGGGGCGCGTACCTCAAAGGCCTCTCGCAAGCCTGCTCCAAAGGCTTCACTAAATATGCTTTTTGCTCCAGGATTAGTACGGTAAATCCTGTCAGGATTACGAGGGCTAAGCCGGGCGTAATAGACATTGAATACACTGTCTATGCCAAGTCTTTCTGTTAAGTTCTGGAGCCATCCGTTTCTATACCGGTATGCTGAACCAATTATATTCCATACATTTCTAGGGTTATTACTTAGCGTGTTTATAATTTCATGAATAGGGTTTTCATCTTGAAGCAGTCCATTCAACCATCCATGTCCCTGTACGGGCTTATCTGTTAAGTAGAAATTTATATCATTCTTCCGCTGGCTTTTAGCAGCTCTTATATCTCTTAGTTCTTGAACACTTTCTTCTGGAAGAACACCACTATGAATAAGATTCGCGTTATCAGCTAAAAAGGTATCTATTGAACCTATGTCGGCATCTAAGTCTTGAATGTAGTCAACAAGTGCACCACGTATACGCCTTCTTATTTCTCCATCTCGTCCAGGAAGCATTTGATACTGCTCTTCAAGTACCGCGTCAGCTTCACAGGTATTGTCTGTTAGGTTGCTGGGAACCGCTCCAATTAGCGGCAACATAACAATAGCTCGCCCTTCATCTGTAACTACAACATAATCTGATGGACGTTCTCTAAACACTAAACGCATACTAATCTCCAGATACAAAATACTTTTTTAGTTAGGTACTGGATTATACGGTGGTTGAGTAGCATGTCTAGGAAAACAAGCAATGGAGATATATAGGTTATTTAACTTAGTTATGATTTGCTGATTTTAATTGTAAAAACCGATCCTTCTGCACCTACACGGTTTTCATGCTCAATAGATGCTGAATGTCTAATTAGGATACGCTTAATGATTGCAAGGGAGACGCCTGAACCGGGGGCAATACCTGTATTTGGAAAGCCTCCTTTAAACATTCTAAAAAGACGTTTTTCATACTTGGCTGGGATCCCGACTCCATTGTCCTCGATCTTGATTTCATAAGCCTCAGGAGTTTCAACAAAGTCTATTTTTATTTGCTTAGAGTCTGATAAATTGTACTTGATTGAATTTTTGATGAGTTCTTCAAAAACATACCTGATAAGCGTGTGGTCAGCAGTAATCATGGGCAAATCTTTTGCTGTTTGGAACTTAATATTCTCATTTTTGTATTGTTGTTTAATATCAGATATCACAGCGCTAATAACGTCACTAAGATTAATATTAGTGGGGCTGGACTCTTTAAAGTTATATTTGGAGTACTTTTGAAGTCCGTCTCTCATCTTGCTCAATTTTTTGCTCAAATTTAAAAAATTCTCTGCATAATTGGCAAGAATTTTATTGTTGTCCTTGTTGGCTAGTTCGGACAAAAATCTGCTGTAATTCTCAACACCACGTACAGGTTCACTGAAGTCTGTTTCTATGAAGTCATTCATAGACTGTATCTCGTCT
Organism: Legionellales bacterium; assembly: GCA_002708265.1. Classification (GTDB taxonomy): domain Bacteria; phylum Pseudomonadota; class Gammaproteobacteria; order Berkiellales; family Berkiellaceae. The sequence goes on from PANA01000002.1 coordinate 186,969, forward strand.
TCAAGGTGTAAAAGCTCATTATGATAACTTTCTACCTTTTCTTGTGACTCTTGAAGGCGACTAATATCATTGAACATTAAAACAACGCCCCGGATTCTATTGTTAGATATTACTGGTGAAACGACGTACTTGACCCATACTAACTCACCCTCTTTTGTCCAAAATGTGTCTTTGTCTACTTTGATGGTCTGGTTTAACTTAATAGATTTTTGAATGGGGCATTCATCCAAATCGTAGATGGAGCCATCTGAATGAGAGTGATGAAATAAGTGGTGTGAATGCTGATTAGCCAACTCGGCCTCAGAAAAGCCAAGGATATCTTTTCCTTTTGAATTGATAAAGTTTACCTGGCCTGAAAGATCTATACCAAGTATTCCTTCTTCTGCTGACTCTAACAGCAGACGATTGCGTTCCTTCTCCTCTCGTATTGCTTCTATAGATATATGCTTTTCTACTGCATTAGATATTTGCTCTGATAACATCGACAATGAGTTCATGAGTTTGTCAGGGTTTTGCTCTTTAGTGAAAGAGTAAAACTCAAAAACAGAAAATATTTTGCTTTCAAGAAATATGGGTACACAAGCAGCAATTTTAAGCTTAAGCTCTGGAAAAAGCGCCAACTTGCTTGCTACCAGTGGATCTTCACTACTTGTTGCGGACACTGCCTTTCTAGAGGACCAGGCCTTTCCTGGTAACTCTTCTGCCTTTGAGAAAGAGGCTTTTTGAGCATTTTTTACGAAAAGATCAATGTCTATGTCTTGAGTAATGTATGACAAAGGTGAGGTTGTTAAAATGTTTCTTTTTTCATCATGGAAATATACTTGGGCATAGTCGAAGTTATATGTTTCACAAATCAGATCTAGACATATCTGTATTGTTTCAGACTTCGTTTTGGCCTTAGAGGTAAGGCTCAATATTTTATATATTAGATTAATGTTATTACTTTCATCTTCCAAGCGTATTTGTTTTTCTATTTCAAATGATACATCTTTTAACAGCATCGCTATTTGAATTTCAGAGTTGCCACCTATTATAGGGATTAAACTGATTTGAACGCTTCTTTCCTCACCTGTCTGTGTTGTTATTATCAAAGGGGAGGAATTCGTCATCTGTCTAATTGTTGGGGATTCCAAATATTTTTTAATGTTTTCCAAATGTTTTTCGCGATGTCTGTCCGGAAACAAGTCTGCAATGTGTTTTCTTTTTAGATCTGTCTCGGAGTATCCCCATAGCAGCTGGGCTGACGCATTGGAAAAATCAATTTTTCCGAATTTGTCTAGAATCAAAATAGGCTCGTTTGAGTTTGTAATAAAATATGTAAATTTTTTCTCTGTGTCGCTTGCTTGTTTAAGTGCTGCTGCAAGATTGATATAGGAGTGCTTAAGTTTACCCCAGTAATAAAAGCTGACTGTTAATAGACTGACAATTAAAGAACCTGTTAGCAATATTGAGAAAAATATATTTGGAGATAAAAGATCTAAAAGTGCTTTTTGAGGTGAAATGGTGATTAAAAATGATTGGGTGTCGGATTCAAACGCAATTGCGCTGAGTCTATATTTTATATTGTTTGTCAATGAAGATGGCGCGGAAGAAAATAATATATCTTTTTGCTCATCTTCTATTGTAATAAAATACTGTTCATATAAGGCGGCAGGCATAGAAAGCTGAAGCATTTCAGAGAGCTTAAATGCGACCAGGTGATATTTGGAGTCTTCAATGCAAAGCATGTTTTCTGCGACAAAAAACTCAATGTCTTTATACCTAACTGGAGATTCAAACTTATGTTTCCAGATACATTTCTTAATATGAATTGCAGACATAAGGTCTTGTTCACTTTTTAACCTTGTGCTATCTTCATCATCTGATATAAAGACTTCTCCGAGATATGCTGCATTGTTCTTGTATGAATCATTTCGCTCTACTTGATTTTTTAGATTTTCAACCCCTGTCAAAAGAAACGCATTAATGAACTGAACATCCTTTTCAACCCTGTCTTTGATAAGGATTTCTTGTTGCACATGGGCGTTATACCACACAATCACTAAAAGAGTCATTGATGAAACAAATACTATGGATGGTAATCCATATGGATATAAAAACTTATTAGTTAATTTGTTAAGGTCATGTTCTATGAATAGATGGAATGATGATAGAAAAAACAATATTGATGTCATGACTGACATTTTAGAAACCAAACTCCACCCTTTTAAGACCTCTATACTCATTAAATACCCAATTAGAGATAAGAATGATAATGTCAGCACAATTAAAAGCATAAAAAATGAAACATATAGTAGTGAAGTTTTTTTAGTGCATACTTTTATTAGTAGTGATGTAAGTATTAAGATAAAATTGATAGACGTTAGCGTAGACATCAAGCCTGGAATCGGAGATTCCGATATAACAAAAGGATTATTTTGAGAAAAAATACTAGCGTAGCCTGGCAATATTCCCGCTGAATCAAGAAGACTTACAATTGAAACTAGGCACCCACCACCAATAAAAATTATGGCTAATCGCCGAAAATCTAAAGATAATAAAGAAGATCCGAGGAGTAAAAATGTGATGGCAGTAGATATTTGCATTGGCGCAAAATTTTGATGTATTTGTACCAAGAAGGATAATTGGAACCCCCATCCAAATAAAACAATAATCGGAACCAGAAGTAATAGTCCCGATACTACGTATCTATTTGAAAGTAACCAATAATTAATCATTCACTAGAACCTAGAGTGTATACTTAATTTATAGATTACTTTATCTCAATTATCAGATGCTTCTGCGATATATGACTTACTGCCATTCTCTATATCTATTTGTATTTATTATAATTTATTTCGAAATGATTGCTCTCTTTCAGCCAAAAAACGTTCTTCAGTAACTACATTTAAAACCCGCTCAGGTCGGCAATAGTTAAAATAGTAGCTTAGTCCATGGTCAGGCCCTATTTCATTACTTTCAAGCTCGCCGTAAAAACGTTCTCTTTGATCTTGAAGACCATCGAATCTATCCAGCCTACCATACAAAACATTACGTAAGTACAGAGCCTTTATATGTTTAGGGTGATCTGATTGCTCAATATACCTAAGTCGATTTTGATCTAGGAGATCCACATGAGAAAAGATTCTGTTGATTACTGCATACATACCCTCATTATATTCTAAATGCCCAATGATGCTTGAAATTCTTCGCGCTAAGGGTCCCCTTCTCGTGAAAAAACCTCTAAAATTTACAGTGTCTCTGAACAAGCGCTGCTTCACATTTGACCTAACGGGATAAAATATATTTAAGACGCTCATTGTCTCTAAAAGATCTTGAGGTATATAGAAGTGTATTCCTACCATGTTACACAATGTCGCTTGAGTACCTGACCGTTCATTTTCTGAATAAAACTGACCAGTTTCTGCTATTTCTTTTAATCGGTTGCTTACAAACGATCGAACACTAGTTCCTTGAGGATAATTTGATAAAACGATCCAAAATGACTCAAGGCGTCTAGGCGTGTATGCCAAAATTCGTGTTGCGTTCTCAGCACTTGGCAGAGTCCTAAACTCCTGATCGGGTGTAGGCAATGGTCTTGTTAACTCTAATATCTCCAACATATTGAGAGTGCTGTGCGGTGCACTCAAAAGCCTTTCTCCTAAGTGCAAACAACACTGCTCATAATTTGTTTTATTATGGGTATCAAGAAGGTCATATAGATAGTCAACAAGTTTGGGGCTGATCTGTCTAGGAGAGAACTCTAAATTTCTGTAGCCGGAAATAATAAACTCAAGTAATAATCTTGGGTGTTTGTAGAGTTCGTGACGTATTCGATTAAAATGAGGAAACCAACGTGGGTCTCTGATTGCTCTAAACCTAAATATCGCACCTTGTTGAGGCTCATGACACATTAAGCTAAAGGCCTCATCTGAAACCGTTTCCATAGAGCCAGTCGGTAAGACCCTTGGTTGCATTTCCCTTGCGCCAATAACTGGCATAAGCTGAAGACTTGACAGTGATGAAAGACGAGCTAGAAATCCACTTCCTATTTGCGTTCTTTGCCCACTCCTGGCCTCTGTCTCAACAACTGGCAGGCCTATATAGAAGTTAATTGCAGCTAATGGATTTAGGTGAACAAGGAGTTCTAGCTGTGCTATTTGAGGGACTAGAGAGTGAAAAGCCTGCTGAATGTCTGCGGGCGTTCTAGAATCCACAATATTAGGTAAATGCTCTACTACTAGCTCATTAAACTCATTATGCCAGCTAGTCATTTGATTTTCTGACCCATCGCTAAGGGTGAGAGCCTTCAGCGGTGCATTTGAACCTAGACTGACCATATATTCAAATGCAAAAAAGGTAGATAGCGGTAAAATTCCAGCTGATATAGCAGCTCTTACAAATGATGATATTTTATGCGATGAGAGCTCTAGCTCGTCAACTCTTGCCCAAAATGTTTTACCTAGCTCGATACTAGGATGAACCATGAAGACAATATCTTCTCTTGATACATCTACCTCTTCATTATCTGATGACTCGTCAAGAAGACAAAGTAACCGTTGTGAACAGATTGATTGTCTTGCCTCTTGTTGATCATCTTTAGGCAAGCAATTGAGAACATCAAGGTGAATCGCTCTTAACGGTCTTCCATCATATGCGACAACCATATCTTTAAGTGTGTCCTGGAAGCGCGATTTTAAAGAAGGAAGGTTGAGCGAGATGTTAGCGTATAAATCACTTATATTTAACATTTCGATTAATTCTGCAATATTGTCATTGAAGGTATATTCAGGTGATTGAACAGCCCTAACAAAACGCTCAATAGCTGAGTGTAGCCTTTCGTCAATATCAAGATACAGTTCACATATATGTTCCCTTTGCTGTTGGGTAAGAAGTTCAATTGCACGAGGTCTGAACAAACTAACACTTTTCAAAATATAGTTAGATACAGCATGTGATAGAGCTTCTCTCTCCTCTTGGTTATCAGAAATAATGTAGACTCTCTCATTAATTAAATCAGGATCAATTATGGAGTCAGCATTAAGCATATTAATTAATTCATTAAAAGCAGACCGTTTAGGTTCATCTATGTAAAAGGTTACGGCGGCCATAAATGTTGACATTGCTGCTGCGTTTGGCTTAAGCAAACCTATCCTATCTGCCAAAATGGTATGAATATTTTCTGGCTGAGACAAAAAATGAGACCCGAGACGAGCAGCAAGCTGTTGACAAAAATTTGTTTTAGTATCAAAAGTTATTTTTTGTTCTTCTGAGGCATATCTATTCATATAATGCTTCAGCCTATCTACAGCCAAGTCACTTTTTTCATCTAATAGCAATCGCGATGAATCGAATATAGCGGCTTCAATAGTACTATTTATATATTCACAGTTAATTTCAATACCCTTCTCTAATATCTCTTTTAAAGAGCTGACTTTTGCTTTAATTTCTACCAAAGCCTTGTAAGCCTTACGTCGAAACCAATAGTTTTTGAGGGCGAAGGGGCTGCTTAACCCCTGTTCAAAGGCCGTCAGACTTTTAAGCAATACTGAGTATTGTTGTCCTAAACTTAGAAAGTCTCTATCTTGCAAACTCGGAGGCCTGGTTAGCAAAGAATTTTGCGCGAATGTAATACTGTTTTTAATTAGCAAATGACTGAGCTCTGAAGTCTTAACATCATTGAGCACACTATTACCAGTTAACCAGTTATAAAATTTTACACAATATGGCCATAGGAATGTTGTGAAGACAGACACTCCTGCAAGGACCACTAAACCGACAGCTAACGCCGTAGCGCCTTGAATTGATACATATGCAACAGCTGCTAATAAACTCAGTGCAAGAGCTCCTTTTACACCCCACCAGAGCCAAGAGCCAAGGCTTCCAAACCATCGTTTAACTGACTGCCACCACTTAGGTCCTTTATCCTTTGATATATCCTTATTTTCATTTTTTAATGTTGAATTAAAATATGTTTCAAGTGTTTTTAATTTTTCATCTAGCGGAAGCCCAGCAGAGTAGGTTGGGAGTTGTGTTAAGACACCTGAAAAAGTTCTCCTATCGGCCGCAAAAGGTTCTACTCGTACAAGTGGTATGCAAATATCCGTAATCTCACTTCTATGTGTATCATAGAAATTCACAAGAACATCAGTATGTTCTTTTTCCCTATATAGCCTCCCCCTTTCATCAATCAGTTTAATTACTGCAGATTCTAAGGAATCTATATTTTTTGATTTTATTTTCGCTAATGGTATAACTATTTGTTTCAAAAAAAAGAGATTCGAATCTGAATAAGCAGCTCCTCTAACCGCTTCTTTCCAGCTTTCAGAAAGATGGACATGCGCATTGGGCATAGAGAGCAAGTCTTCTACACTTGCTATAAAAGCCGTTTGGTTTGCATTCAAATATACAAGCTCTGAGGTGGCGTCTACAAATACACTAAAAACATTTTCAGTGATTGTTGAAGGCGCGTTTGCCAAACTAAAATCGTGGCCTAATAAAGAAACTTTAGACATGTATTTCTCTTTTTATATTTATCTAATTTTTATTATGGTGATATATACTTTTCGCGCCGCACATTTTGACCATCAAAGCCCAATGTCTGGAGCATTTCAAAAGTGTTATCTATCATGTTCGGATTACCGCATAAATAGATCAAATCACTCTCTGGATTTGGATTTAGCAATGAGAGTTGATCCTGAACATAGCCTCTAAAATAATCGCTAGTTGTATTATCTTCTCGACTTAGACATGGATAAAACGTGAGTGAGCCATTACTTTGACTGGCCGATTTTTCGAAATCATCCGCATATAACAAATCTGAGGCATGCCTGACGCCTTGCAGAATATGATACTCAGTTGTTGAGTAGCGATTTTCTAAAATTGGCAACATTGCTCTATAGGGAGTGACTCCTGTGCCAGTACTCACTAGAAAAACTCTACTTGCTGTATCCTCAGGTTTTATAACGAGCTTTCCAAATGGACCGCTTGTTCTAACGTCATCCCCTATTTTGATTTGATTGAACAAATACTCAGAAGCAACACCACCTTCAACATAGCTGGCAGCCAATGTAAGCCTTCCAGAAGGATCTCTTTTATGATTAGCCAGGCTGTAGCTTCTCGTAAGAGGTTTGTTCTCACTATTTGGAATGAACAATCGGATAAACTGACCAGGAATAAAAACAAAAGACAACTTCATGTTCTCAGGAAGCGCAAAAGTAAATTCCTTTACAGAACTGGTTAATGTTTTGACCGCTTCAAGCTTGGTTGAAAACAATTGAGGCATGATTGACCTTCCCTATCGCCCTTTGAGTGAATAAAAGATACCGCAAGTATGGATTAGCTGCAAACCAAACAGTGCAATATCACGAGCCTTATACTCCCTTAAAAACAATAATATGCAGCCCTTAATACTCATCTATCCCATTGATATACATAGGTTTATTAAACCTACTTGAGTTGGTTTTTAAAATTGGTTTATGCTATAATCCTAACAAGGTTTATAAAAGATAAAGAATTCCTTAGTGGGGGTTAATATGCAACCTAGCAGACGTTGGGAACAATTTGATTTAGAGCATGTACTGGGCGTAAGGCATGCCCTTAAGCAGGCTGCTGATGCGAATGCGCCTGGTGCTCAGCAAGAGCTGAAAGCGCTTACCAAGGTGATTGAGGATGCTGCTCTTCTGGTGCTTCAAGAGCACGGCAAGGGCCTTTCTCAGTTTGGACCAGTTCAGGCTTACAACGACCACTACAAAGATTTTGTCTCTGATCTAAGAGAGCCATTAAAGCACACCAAAAACCCATTACTAAAAGACGCAATCGGTATGGCCGTTGATCGAGATGTCATTGGACCTACAGACGATCTTGATAACGATGCCGCTCGCAAACGCAAAATGGTAAATGTGCCTGGATTCAACTCATTCAAGGCGAGAATGAAAGAAGAGCTTCGAATGAAACTCGAAAACAAAATACAGCCAGCAGCACCTTCTCCAAACTGGCCACCCAAGCCCAACAAACCATAAGAATTAGGAATAGGCCTCTTCTTCTGAAGAGGCTTTTTTATTATGGATAGCCAAATTTCAGAAGCCATTGTCACAAAAGACATATCACTGATAAAAAAAGTGATAGCTTCTGCTGCCCCAGTTAATACGCATGATAAATATGGCAGCACTCCTCTAATAATGGCAACTATTGCCCAGCTCCCTGAAATCGTATCATTACTACTAAAACGTGGTGCTACTGTTGATCACACAGACTACGGCGGCTCTACTGCGCTGTTCTGGGCTGTAGATTTCGATAATTATGAAATAGCAAAAATTCTTTTAGAGGCCGGCGCGAATCCAAATGCTTACTCTTCTTCCGCACAACCCATCCTAGCTTATCCGCTCCTAAGAAAGCGTCAAAAGATTGGACGATTACTAGTGGACTATGGTGGAAAAGTCAGTTTTGCGAGAGATTATATTAATGCAAAACTAATTGGTCACCGTTATGAGCTTGAGCATAAAGTTTACATATGCTCACCTAAACCACTCTATATTCGCGTTTCATTCGAGGGTTTCTTTCTTGAATTTACGCTTGGTATTATTAGAGACTCTCTTGAGCTATTTATAAGAAAGCGGGCTTCCAGTCAATACAAAAAGCTCTTTCCACATATCCATAAGGTGTTGGATGCCCTTTCAACCGCATCTGAGTTGAGAAAATATCGCGACCAAGAAAGCATAGACCATCATAAATTTGACAAGGAAATATCAAATCTTCTTGAGTCTAATCCGATCATTATTCCGGTTGCCTATCAAGGGCATGCTATTACCTTTGTAAGATATAACAACCTTGTGGCCCAATGCGACAGGGGAGCACTTAGCAAAAGCAAAACAAGTGTTTCCATCTATAACATGAACAAGCCTCAGAATTTTACCTTTGAATTTCTCAAGAAAATTATTTACGAAAGCAACACCGGTCATTTTATTAACATGCAGGTTTTGGCGGTTCTTGGGCTACGCCCAACCGGTGAAATCCATACTGAATCACAGGTAACAGGCAACTGCTCCTGGGCGAATGTAGAAGCTAGCGTCATTTGCTTACTCGCTATGTTCTTAATGGATGGAATTGAGGACCATAAAGAAAAAGTTGCTGCCAGAGAACTGGCTATGCAGTTTGTCTTAGCATGGAAAGAGTGGGATAAGGACAGAGCTCTTTCAATGCTTATCGAGAATTTTAGGCGCGCCAATAAGAGACGAAAAGCCTCAAAGGCTACTATCATGGGGGCAATTTTATTTCAGCGACTAGATCCGGGGAATCGTAAAGATGTAGAAAGGGCGAAGAAGATCGTTGCGATTTTAAGAAAACCTGACTTTCGATTTGTGATATCTGGATATGCCAACATACATTGCAAAAAGCCCTCTTTGACAAAAGAGGGCCAGCGTTTAATCAAACTTCTAAAGTTATGTGGAGAAAATATTTCTCACTATCTTTAAATAACTTGATGATTCAATCGACGGCTTTTTGCAAAATAAGGCAAAACAATTAAGTTTACAAGCGGTACCAGTATTAGTAGCCCGGTCCACTTAGGACGCCCTACTTTCTCCGCTAAACACATAAACATCCATGGCATAGCAACTAAGTTTACATACGGTACTAAGAGCAAAAAGAACCACCAAAGCGGTTTGCCTGCAGACTTAATCATTGGAAGCATCTGAAGGATAGGAAACCAAGACATCCAAAGCATTGTATTATGCGTGTTTTTTGCTATTTTTTTGATGCAAAAACACATATAGACATAATAAACAAGAAAAACAAACAGTATTATTAATGCTATACCTGGATCTACTGCCACTGTGTGACTATATTGCGCGTTCATACCTACCCCTTTTACGGTTGTTTTGACCAATACTCATAGCATAGTGCATTATCCCAAGAGCAGCTGACTAAAAACCGTGTTTTAATGGTATATGATTGAGAGTTGATAAGGGGCCTAAGTGTAAATATCTGTTTTATAGAGGGTTGTTTGTCTAGCCAATGTGTTAGCCGATACTGGAAAGATAACGAGAATGCTGTATTGCAGCAGTAAACGATTTCACTGTTATATTCTGTTTTAAGTATATCGTCGCATATTAGCGCCACTCTTGACGCATACGCTCTATTCAGTTGACGAAGAGCGCTACAGCTGCGCGCATAAGCATTTTGATTAATTTCAACTCCTGTGCAGTTTAAGTGGGTTTCTGATGCGACTTGGAAGACCAAATCACCATAGCCCGAACCAATGTCTAAAAACTTATCTGCCTGTTTAAATCTAGATATAACTTTAGATACTGATTCAGGTAACATATACCCAAATGTTTCATTTGGTTTCGTTTGCATATGCGACTCTTATCTTTGCCCTGTCCTAAAAAGCTGTTTATAACAAGAATGCTCTCAGAGCAATTATTTGTGTTCTTACTTTGTTTAGTGGCAAGTAAGCTCGTGTTTGATGCTTATATTGTAGATTTTCGGATCGGGATTTTGGTTTTTCTGCTCACAACAAGAGGGGCACACATTATTCTAACGCCCATTATGCTAGCTATCTTATTTCCGCTTCTCTTAACTGTTACAAGCGTGTCGCTTAGCATATATATAACCCAGAGAATAATCAAAACGTATCCATTAGACTTTTCTATTCGGAATAACGGGATTGAGGCTCTTCTCATGCTTTTGACAATAAGTGTTTACTCAAATCAAACTAATCCTGCAACATTGATACAAATGGCAACGTTAAATTATTGTATATATAAGTTTCTTCTTTTGGTTGATCATTACAATCAAAGCAATAATGAAAGAACGCTGTATCTACAAATTATGCTAGGGCTACTTGCAAGCGCATGTACGGCATACTCACCTGCTTACTATCTGGCGCCATTTTTAATGATAGCATCATCTTCATATTTGCCGCACGTGCTTATAAAAAAAGCGGCCGAAAAAGCCGCTTTATAAGTGAAAGTAGATCTACACCCTTGATATAGATCTATTTGGAGCTACTCGTTTTCTCGATTCCTCTGTTGTGTTGTCCCGACTATCTGGAGCAGAAGTGTGTGACGCTGACTGTTCTGCCCCCGGTGGGGTACCCAGCTTAAATAGGGTTCTTGATTTAAAGGATGTACCAAAGCGATGACTACCTCTACCTTCTGGTCTAGTGACAAACCAACCATTAACTCTTTGTTCATCTAGCTCCTCATGTGAAGGCCTCTCTGTATTTAATCTTGAACTTCTAAAGGTAGCTCCTCCACGCGTTCCAAGCGGCAGAGCTACTGGGTTAACTGGACGTCCTTCAGATACATCAAAACTAGCATTAGCAAAACCTTGATGCCTGAACGCATGCGCAAGATCTGAAGCAGAAGCCTCTTCACCTTCGGAAGCAACCAGAGATATACCAGCTAATGTCGCAAGGGTATCATAATCAGCGTTGTCTTCTTCTAGAGCTTTAAATATTTCCTGTGAAATAGCCTCTCCATACTCAGGAGATCTAGCAAGCTGTAAAAGCTCACTCGATTCATCCTTTTCATCCCTATTACACCAAAAACGTGCATTCGTATTCGCATTCAATTGACTTAACCACATCAGGCCATGATCGGGAGAACGGTCTCTAAAGAGTGTTGTCAAAAACTCTTCGGTAATAAGAGCAGGGTCTCTCGGATCGGTAACAAAGCGGGATTGGTCTCTAAATATCTGAATCATGTTTTTTAACAAATAACATAACTCTGTATCTAAGTAGTAGAGACCTTGAATATCATCTTCTGACAACTTATTGAATTTGCCATCTTTGTCAAATAGAGACTCATGAATATACTCTTGCAATTCGCAATACAAACCAACAACTCTAGGCGCTATTGCTTTTAGATCCCAGTATACGACTGTATCGTGGTGCTCCCTCTCAAATTTGGCAATCATCTCAGAAGCAAAAAGAAAACTACTTTTGGTTTTAGAAGTGACACCATATGCGGCAACCAACAACATTCTTTTAAATCTTGTATCGGTGATTTCTTGCTCATTCTTATCTTTAAATGAAACATTAGGGATAAAGCTTTCTATGTTATTATGTGCAATACGGTATGTGGCTAACATATTTGAACGGCTACTACGGAACAGAGACATAGTTTTAAATAAAGACTCAGCTATTCCGTTGTCAATAATTTCCTCTAGTGGGTCTCGCAACAAATTGGATAGTTGCTTGATAATACTCCTCAACGCAGCACGCATTCTGTGACTATGGTGTGTTACCTGACGAATAGACTCCAAAACGTCTGCTTCGGTTATCTGCTCAGGAATCTCAAACATTTGAGTATCTACCAGCTCGGTTGGATGAGGCGGAGAGGGGATTCGCGTAATGCCTGGCAACGCAGGCGCAGCTCCTTGAGCTAACATGGCAAAAGGCTGTGTTGTAGGAACTCTTTCAGCAGGCTGTGGCAAACCACATGCTGCTCTTACCTGCATAGCAACATCAGTACTCACTAGTGCCATATCTATAAATGCTTGGTCAGGTCGCTGTTCTGGCGGTAGAGCTTCAATTCTAACGACTTCTTCTTTCGAAAGTACTGGCATGGGTTATCTCCACGGTTAATTATTAAAGTTAAAATCAAACAACTTTTTATCCATGAGTTGAGATGGCCTCACTGCCTGCAGTGCGTGCAATATGTTGCTTGTTATATTTTTGTTTTCTTCCTTGAGTTTCATTAATAGTTTCTTGATTTCTTTGCGCTTTAACCCATCTTGGGAGCCACACAAATTACAAGGTATAATTGGAAACGCCATTTTTTGAGCGTACTCAGCAATATCATACTCAGAGATATAAGCCAAAGGACGTATTACAATATGGCGTTTGCAATCTGTTAAAAGTTTAGGTGGCATTGAGCTGATTTCACCTTGATAGAATATAGACATCAATAATGATTCAGCCAAATCATCCTTGTGGTGGCCCAACGCGATTTTGTTAAAGCCATTTTTTTCAGCATAGTTGTATATTATCCCCCGCCTTAAACGAGAGCACAGAGAACAATATGTTTTACCCTCTGGCAATTTTTCTTTAACAATCGAATACGTATCCTGGTGAAGCACCTCGCCGGGCACTCCCATATCAATCATTGTCTGCTTTAATCGAGAGTCTTCCCAACCAGGCTGCCCCTGGTCAAGGGTCAAATAACTCACTGAAAATTTATTTTTGCTTCTTATTCTATGCGTATTGAGTATAGAGGCTAAGGTGTATGAGTCTTTTCCACCACTCAAACATACAAGCACCCTATCGCCCTTCTCTATCATGTTAAAGTCAGAGATTGCCTTACCTGAGTAATGGATCAGCTTTTTCTCCAAGTCCTTTAATCGACGCGAAGGAACTGAGTTTTTCGAAGCTGATAATAAATTTAGTGTCTGAGTATGTTCCATCTATCAGGCCTTTTTGTTTTTATTCTTAACGCACATTACAAAACCAACTAGAAATGCCAAGGCTAGTGTAAAAGCTTCATAAGGCATATTGCTCATTGCAGGTATTAGATGCCCTAAAACATAGCCACCTAACCCAATAACTATTGAAGTAACTGCCGCACTTTTTGGAGGATTGTTAAAAAATATTGCAAGCAAAATAGGAACAAACAGGACAAATATCGATGGCTCTGTTGCCTCAATTAGTAGTGGTATCACCCCATCCATCATAAATGAGAGCGCAACGGCACTAATGCCAGTGACAAAGGTAATCACTTTAGCCCACCTGATTTCGTTCCCTTTCGCTAATCGTCTGATAACGCTAAAATCCTGCGCCACATTTGAGCTAATCGCACACAATAAAGAATCTGCTGTTGATATGATTGCCATCAAAAGAGCAGCGGCTGCAACGGATAGAATCTCAGGGGTGGTTAGATAGGCGATACTTGCCATTAAAATACTGTGCCCCTGCGGTACCTCTAAACCCTGCACATCCGCAAACAACCCTAGGCCAACGGGAATAAAGGCAAATAGTACATAGATTACTGCCGCCCCCACCATAGCTGAGGAAACGATTCGTGCCTCAGAGGCGGCGCTACATCTTTGCCCCATATCTTGACCGATAACCGTAAATAGCATTGGCATTATTACCCAAGCTAGCCAAGGCAAATCCGCCTCGATAATACTTGGGAATTGAGCTTCAGACATCATCGTTACCGACTCCGGGTGAGCCATTACGGCATACCCCATGACCAGGAGGAATCCCCCTAGAATGAAAAGGGCTTGAATCTTATCTGTACTAACAACTGCCCTTAGGCCACCTACCACGGTATAAAAGATTAGTGCTATCCAGAAAAAGAAAAACAAATAAATAGTATCTGCATGGATGGCAGCAAAGAATTTTCGGGTCGCCACTGCTTGAGCCACCAGGATTAGAAATAGAGAGATGACTGACGCCAGACCTGCCAGCTCTCTCAGGCCTCGAGATCCAAATGACTTCTCAATAAGCTCTGGGACTGTAGATACATTCATTTGGCGTATTTTTGAGCCAACACCCAAGGCTAGGATAACGAATCCGCTGGCTACGCCCATGGCATACAAAAGACCTGCCCACCCGTGCAAGTACGCCTCTTCAGCCGCCCCTAGCACAGCTGCGCCGCCTAGCTGAGTTGCCAGACAGGTAATCATGAAGGAAAAGAAACCTAAGCCTCTCCCGCTGAGATAATAATCTTCTTGATTTTCAATATGTTTTGAAGTTTGCTTACCTAATGCTATGTAAACTAGCCCGAGGCCTACAAGGATCGCAACAAACAGAGTCAGGTTCAAAACACATCCCCCATGACAAAACCTTGATTATTGCGTTTTTTAGCTAAAAATACAACTAAACTAATGAGGAAAACTGCTGAAAAACATTCCGTATAACTGCAAGAAAATTTCTACTGCAATCAAAAGGATAATATACCACTCCAGCCTTGAGCTATGCTGGTGCATGGAGACATCCAAATAGGTTTGAGCTGTCCGAGTGATTACCTCAAGCTTTTTGTCTACAATTGCCTGCCGGTCACTGATTTCAAAGTCATCAAGCAATAGATTATAGAGGACCTCTAGATGCGGATGCTCCCAAATAAGGGCAGGCTTATCTGTTACTTCGACCATACCCGCTAGCTCATGCTCAGCAAATAGGTTAAGCCCTATATACTTTAAGATTTCTTTATCTCTACCATTGATTCGTCCATTTTTAACAAACTCAGCTATCGGCTTAACATTAGCAAATCGTTCACTAATTAGTTCTTCATGCTTTTCAATAACCAACGACTTCGCTAAGACGTCAGCAATGATTTCAAGACGCTCAACACTAACATCATGCAAATGAAGGATATCTTTTTTGACAGCGTCTTGAGAGTGCGGATCGTTTACCACCACGTCACAAGCCTCAAAGATAGTTTTTTCGTAAGCTTTGGAACTTGCTGCTCTAAGGTCAGAAATAATTCTCTGACATTGCTCCTCAGGCACATCAAAAAACACAACCACACCAAACCTAAATCCAATTAAAGCACCACCTTCACCAATCGGCAGCTTTATAGCTGGATTACCTCTTTGGAGCGTGCCAAGAGGAGAAAAGTCACAGTGCTCAGCGACTAAATACCCTTTTGCTTTAAATGCGCGTTTTTCTTTAAGTCGTTCACAAACATCAGACAAGTTAGCAGACATATATAAAAACCTTTGTTTTCAGATGCTCTATTAATAACATACTCCGAAAAAAAAGGCCGCTAAGCGGCCTTAAGTTTATTTTCTTGGTATGTTTTGTTTGCAATCTTCTTTCCTTAGGCGTAAATCATCACCAAGCTGTTCAGTCAGCGCACTCATCCGCTGCTCTTGCTCCACTTGAAGTGCCTCTGTAGCTACTTGACGATAGCGATTCAAAAATGGAGAGAAAGTGCGAACGGTATCAAACAACTCAGATGTTCTTCTCTGAGGCGCTCTTTCGTTAACGGGATTGGAGTAAGTTTCTTCTACTGGGCAAGAAATCAATAAGTGAAAAAACTCAGCTCTAGAGAGTGGAGTATCTTCTCTATAGCCTGGAGACTGCCTCGCTTCTTCAAGCAAAAGACTAGCCGCCTCTTCAAAGCCCTGAATAAGATGCAAAAAACGCGGATTGGATTCATACTGCTCAGCATCTTCTGCGCTTCTAAGCAGTTTCTGTAGTGACTCATACGTCATCACTTCAAGTGGCTTTATATTCAAATCAATACAATGTTGAACTAATGAGGGGTTATCCGCGATCTCTTCTGGGTGTAGCTCAACTATATTCTTACGATGATCTCGTAGCAGCGATAAAACGAGGCTTTGATAAACCACAAGGAGATTTCGATTCAAGACAGATTTTCTTACATCCAATTGAAGATCGTGAATTGCCTGAGACAGCTCAATAAAAGCTTCTTCATTAAATGGCTCTACATCACGTTTCCCCTGAACCTGCTCTGAAGAGGAAATAACATTTCTAGTGGCTTTGATAAACTGCTGCAATAAAAGGCTTTCTCCATTATATTTATCAGGCCCCTCTTGAAGTTTTTTTGAAAAATAAGAAACTTCTTTCATTTTTTCGTGATAGTATTTTATTTGCTCAAGAAACAAACGACTATCGGCAGAATCTGTACCTTCAATAGCTCCATTTGCATTTTCAATGATATTTAGACACATCTGATAAGCAACTTCCATTGCATCACTGATTCGAGTTGGTTTAACTGCCATCAAGTAGGGATTAGTATTTGCAATATTCAGCAGCTTATAGGTGATCGCAAGAAATACGTAATCTAAGTCTTTAGATAATTTATGGATATCAATTGGTCTTTCATCAACTTCTAAGGTCTGCTGTTTACCACCTTCGATCGGTGATGGATTTTTTGGTAGGGGGCTACGTTCGGTACGAACTTGTTCAGGTGGGGTTCTTTTTCTTTTTGCTGTTTCAGCAGCAGCACTGCTTGCCCTATCCTCTGGCTCAATTTCACTATCAGCCTTAGCAGGCTTTACTCGACCTTTTAACATGTTATCCATCTCAAGTTATTGTGTAAGGTAAATTCAGCCTATCACTGATTAAAAATACAGACAACAGCCTATATATTAGCTCAATATTATCTACCAGCAAACTTACCTATACACAAAAAAGATCGAAACTATCCAATAATACGCCTTACCAGCGCAGGCTTTGCATTTTGTTCAATGTAATCAATAAGCTTTCCTGCAATATCTTTTTTGGTAAGGCCTTCTATTCCTTCTAGCCCTGGGGAAGAATTTACTTCAAGTATCTTTGCCCCTTTACTGGTTCTTAACAAGTCAACACCAGCAAACTTAAGCCCCAAGATCTTAGCAGCCTTGATGGCAATTTTTCGCTCATCAGGCGTCAGTTTTACAGGGTATCCTTTTCCACCTTGGTGTATGTTACTTCTAAAGTCCCCTTCTTCTGATCGGCGCTCCATAGAGGCGACAACCTGATTACCGATGACTAAAGCACGTATATCGCGTCCTGCACTCTCTTTTTCAAACTCCTGTACTATGAAGTTTGCGCCCAGCCCTCTGAACGCTTGAATAACCGCTTGAGCGGCCTTATTTGTTTCCGCTAATACAACACTTTCCCCTTGAGAACCTTGTAGTAATTTAACAACTAAAGGAGCACCATTAACAATACGTATTAAATCCTTTGTATTGTCGGGTGAATGTCCAAAAGCGGTGGTTGGCATATCAATCTGGCCGCGGGTCAGTAGCTGATGTGCCAATAGCTTATCTCTAGAGTTATAGATGCTTGTCGATGAGTTAAGACAGAACGTACCTAAAGTTTCAAACTGCCTTAAAATAGCCAGTCCAAAGTTCGTAATAGAAGCACCAATTCTGGGAATCACAACATCATAATGTTGAAGCACATTCCCTTGATAGTGGATAGCCTGCTTATGAGCAGCTATATCGACATAACACTTAGTCGTGTTAATGATATCAACTGTATGCCCTCTGCCCTCGGCTGCAGAGGCGATTCTCTCGGTTGAGTAGGAATTGGCCTCACGGCTAAGAATACAAATCTTTAACTTTTTCTGATCGGTTTTTATGTGTTTCTCAAGATATAAATCGGGAGATAGCTGTCCTAGCAGACAAGAACCCTGTGGCACAACAACCAATCGATTCTCCATGGCTGAACGGCCAAGCAGCATTCGGTAGCTCATTTCCTCACGATTAGCCAACGTAAGCTCGATAGGCCAGCTCTCTCCACCAAATACAGCCGTTGTACGTATAACGTATCTCAGCTCTGTCTGTTGAGATGAGCTAGTAACTTCTCTCTCCCCAACCAGCTGCGCAGTGCAAAAAACCTCAATCTCTGGTCTTTCTGGTATCGGGTGTATTCCAAAACGGACTTTATCGACATTGCCTTCCTTTATCTTTTCGACTTTGAAGGCATGCAAAGCGGAAGTTTTAGCGCCAGTATCCACGCGAGCCCTAATTGCTGGCAAATGCAAATCAGGGAGCGCTACCCACTCTTCCCAGCCAATTTCAATAAATTTGTTCCGATCCATTAAATCACCATTAATTCTATAAAAGTTAGATAAGTCTAGATAATAGGGTGGCTATCCCAAGAAAGCTCATAAAACCACATATGTCGGTCACTGTGGTTAACAGTATAGATGACGATGATGCGGGATCTTGGCCTAGCCTAGCCAAGATCAACGGTACAGCAGCTCCGCTCATGCTAGCAAGAACCATTGATAGAACCATTGATACCCCAATAATCAAGGTCAGCCCAAGTGAGCCGCTCCAGACGTATACACCGGCAGCCGTAGTAATAGCAACTACCAAACCGGTAATACAGGATATTTTTAACTCTTTTAAAATTAATTTCAGCCAGTGGGACGTCCTTATCTCTTTTAGGGCTAATCCACGCATCGTCACGGCCAGGGCTTGCGCACCAGTGTTTCCAGACTGCCCTGCGACCACCGGAAGTAAAACGGCAAGCGCTGTAAACTGGGCAATCGTATTTTCAAAGAAACCAACAACAGAAGCAGCAAGAAAAGCTGTTAGCAAATTAACTTCCAGCCAGGGAAGGCGTTTCCGGACGGAGAAGGATACTTTTGAAAGGGCTCTTTCATCCTCGCTCACCCCAACCATTTTTTGGATACCTTTGGTGAGCTCTTCTTTCGCCACTTTAATGAGGGCGTGATATCTCACAACCCCAACAAAACGACCATCAATATTCACGACAGGCATATCAGTTAACTTAAGCTGTTCTAGAGTTTCTAGTATTTCATCTTTGGGGGTCATATCTGTGACCAGAGCGGGGATAGGTTTGCTAATATCCCCTAGAAGCTCATTCGCTTCCGAAACAATTAACTCTTGCATAGAAGACATTGAGTGAGGTCTGCCTTCTTGATCAATAATAAATATTAACCTAATCCCTTTTTTCTTACGCGACTTAATTTTTTCGATTGCTTCAGCCACTGTCATTTCGGGATAAAATTGAATGATATTTGAATCCATGATACTCCCTGCAGTATCAGGGGAGTATCGTTGTATTTCCCTTATCTCTTCCAGCTTGCTCTGTGGAATTAGAGATAACATCTTGTCTTTTCGTTTTGGTTTCAACGCAACCATAACATCATGCAGTTGCTCAACAGATATAATTGAAATTAACGCTGAACATGTTTCGGTTCTACAACGAGAAAATAGTTCAATTAAAACATCGTTTGAGAGCTTTTCAATAGTTGACCCGATATCGTTAATCGAAATCCTTTTAAATAGCTTTATAATGGAATCAACGCTTTCAGCCTCTAGGTCTTTTGCCGCCTCTGTTGGATAACGAGCAAGATATTCTACTATCATCTTGTCTCGATTTTCTTTTAGTGCTTGTGTAGTAGACATTTAACGTAAAGACCCCCAAAATCTATTTAGACCACTCCATAAAATTTCTGAGAAATCGATATACTCAGACAAAGAGCCCTTTGTTGATATCAAAAGTGCCTCTGGCTCTGGCGTGATTGACAATGAAGATTTACAGATCATTCCTAAAAACGTATCCCCCTTACCAACAACAGGAAAAAACTGGTTTTCATTCCATCTTCTAAGGCTATATACATTCTTTATTGAAATGGATGCTTTCAAAGATTGAATGCTCGAGTCTGTAATGTCCTTTACTGTCATTGAGCTGTGAAAGCGGTTTTTGATTAACTTAAAAACGTTTAACTGCCCTTTTAAACGATACTCATTGTCAAGGACATAGACTGGGCGTTTCATGTCGTTGAGTTTATCAATTGCCTCTAGAGCAGCATTGATTGGCATATGCTCTAAAAGAACTATTTCAGGCGTTATCACATGATGTCCCAACTGGTCGGATGAATAGACCAACAGCTCTTCCACCAACTGTCTCGTTTCTTCGGTGAAGCTATTTAAGACAGCTGATCTAGTCTTCTTTTTAGAAAATCGCAAGATTGTTGATATAGTCACTGGCTCTAAAAGAGGACAGTAAAGTACTATTGCTTTTTCAGCATCTGCATCAAATACTTGAGCCATATAAGATGGCGGCGTTGCCATGATAACCTTTTTAATTTTGTCAGAGTAACACTCACTAAATTCGACGAAATCAACAATCGAAAATGAACTTGCTAACCTAGCTGCATGCTCAGGATGATTATCTAAGAATTTACAAACCAGAGAGTTCATTAGGCCCCCTTGAAGCTGATATGCTCATTCAATAATTTGGCCGGAATAACATATGAACCCGCATCGGTTTCAATAACAATATCTGTTTTAGTGATATCTGTAATTGTACCTTTGATATCTTTGATTGTTATTGATTCGCCAATTTTGTAGTTACGTCTTACATTGTGTGAAGCAATTAAGTTTGTAACATGGTCTTTAGAACCAATACCAAATCCTAAAGCGGCCGCACCGAAAATAGAGGCCAGAACAATGCTTATAAAGTTCGTTAAAATAGAGATATCAATACCAGTTTGCCCTACCCCCAAAATGATAAAGACAGAGATAATAGCAAACCTTAAAGACTGCCCTAAAAAGTAAGGGTCAAAATCGGTTTTATCAGCGAAACTGTTAAATATGATTTGCTTCGCAATAGAACCAAAGAGGAAACCTAAGAAAATAATAATAATTGCACTAAACAAGGACGGAGTGATCGCTATCAACTTAGCAAACCAAGAGGTTACTCCTGGCATGTTCATAATCTTTAGCGCTAAAAACGCGAAATAGAAACAGGTTAACCAATAAAAGACGGCCCCAATAAAGGCTGCTATCTTCTCGATGCTAAAAGTCGACTTTACACGCAACCTATCCTCAATTGAAGTGACGATACGTAAAATTAACAGCCCTATTTTTACACCAATAAACCTTGCCAGCTTAGCCAGCAGCAAGCCAGCTATTAGAATAACTATTGCGGCCATAATTTTTGGTACAAATACAACGATTGCAGATTTGTATTGAAGAAACGACTCATTAATTCTATGAGTCCAAAAACTTAATTCTAAAAAATTCTCATCCATGCTGAGTAACTGCCCATTCCGTTGTCTAAAGACATGTAAAAGATATTACTTACCCTCTTCACAGTAGCAAAGCGTACGAGGGTTTAAAACATGAATATTTGGATAGGCTTTAAGATTGTAAAAAGAGGTGGTGCCCGGAGCCAGACTCGAACTGGCACGGCTGTTTAAGGCCGAGGGATTTTAAGTCCCTTGTGTCTACCAATTTCACCATCCGGGCAATGGATCTTGGAGGCTGAGGCCGGAATCGAACCGGCGTCTACGGCTTTGCAGGCCGCTGCATAACCATTTTGCTACTCAGCCAGTTTAAAACAAAAATAGGCCACATGGGGCCTACCGAAGTGGAGCGGGATACCAGATTCGAACTGGCGACCTTCTGCATGGCAAGCAGACGCTCTACCAACTGAGCTAATCCCGCTTCAATGCTGTGCATTTTAGCTCTTTTGGGAGGATAGTCAAGAGCTTACAGTGAAATATCCCGAATTATTCCTCTATCGCCGCTCTTAAGTACTGCATCATACTTAAGAGGGTTAAAAAGGCAGCCAAATAAACCCCAACTAATCCGATCGTTGTCCATGGAAGTCCATACCAGTCAGGCGTTAGCAAAAGTATAAAGATAGCCAACATCTGTACTGCTGTCTTAAGCTTACCAATGAATGAAACCTTAACCCTTGCCCGCCTTCCAAGCTCTGCCATCCACTCCCTTAGGGCAGAAACAGCAATCTCTCGACACACGATGATTAAAACAGGAATCGTAAACCATATTGAGTTATGTTTCGCAAGTAAGAGTATTAAGGAGGTACAAACAATAAGCTTGTCAGCGACAGGATCCAAAAAGGCACCAAATCGGCTAGTCTGATTTAGCTTTCTTGCCAAATACCCGTCGACCCAGTCAGTTATGGAAGCGATCAGAAAAATACCAGCGGTCAACAAATGTGCCCATTTATAGGGAAGATAAAATGCGACAACAAGAACAGGAATAAGCAACAATCTTGAGATGGTCAGCATATTCGGCAGAGTCATGGTTAGCTTCCTTACGGTTGAAAGAAACACTTAGTATATCTGAGTTATAGAGAGATTGTTTATTTGTTAGTAAACAAATTACTTGCTAACATTGCGCAGCCATTGATAACACAGGTTTTCACCAATGAAGATATACCAGCTATGCGACGCAAAAACGCATCTTTCCCACCTTAGCCACTTTAGCAAACATCCGAACCTTGGAACCGTGTATAACGAAGCTTGCTACGTACTTCAAGAATCTGTTCGAGGCGAAGGGAGACTAAATGATGTATCAATAGAAAGTGCTCCCGGCATAATTACAGCGTTATTTCCTTTGCTCTACGGAGCTATACAATCAGCTGTATATTTTACAAGGAAGGAAGACATTAATGAAATTAACTCGGTTAAACAGACTGCTACTAACCTCTTAAGAGATATAGTAGCAGATAAGCAATTACAAAAGAGAACATATTTACTGCCACTGACCAGATACCCATTGGTCGGATCTGATGCAACTTTTGAAGCTGAGTGTTATAACCCTAGTGAAGAATTAGCTCAGATAATCGAAGTTGATGAAGATGAAGGTGAGGGAGTAAAGGAACGGGATAAAGAGTCCCCGCCCTCAGAAATAGACTTCTCCACTCCTGGCAGAGTACTTATGCGAGATATGTCTGTTATCATTGTGCCTCTTACAGGAAGAGATGTACTAAAAGTTCTGAACAAGTCTGATGCACTAGATCGTCCCGAAAATGCATACTACAGATCAGAAATATTACAAGAACTCCTAGAAGTTTTGTGCAAAAATTTATCTGCTTGTGAAAAACTAACGGTTTATGCCCAACATGATTGTTATCCAAGCATAATATATGACAAGTTTATGGAAACTGAATATTCAAGCGTTAATGAAGCCATGGAGTGTATACGAGCATTGCATAATTCTGGACAATCCGATCAGAGCATTCAGCTTCATTTAAAAGAAAAATTAAAGACTTTTTTTGATAACAACAATCTCCGACAAGCATTACGAGACGTAGGTGAGACTGAGAACAACTTTCTATTGCTTGAGTTATGGAAATCTGCTTGCATATATAGAATTAGAGTACAAAACTTAAAACCTCAAAGTGAAAAATTAGATATTTTAATAGAAGTTGGTTTTGATAGATTAAACCGAGCGGTCCTTTTAAAAGAAAGAAAAAAAGCACAACTATATCTGAATGTGTTAAATGAGGGGCTGGAAACCGATCAAGCCACTGAGTTTATGTTTTTGTGTGTGAAAGAAATCATACGTCAATCAATAGACAAAAACTTTATAGAAGACTTTTATCGTGGCGATTCCTTTATGTGTTTTCTGCATGGAAAGAGGCCTGAATTCATTGCTGGATTAAAACAGCTCGCTGATTGCAGCACACAACTTACAGCATACACCTTATATCAGATCCTCCTTGACAAAGAAGCACCGATTGCCTTATCCCCAAAAGAGCTAAAAGAATTAATCTTACATGTTGTCACCAAAAAGAACTTTTCATTTTTACATGGGATACTTTACGGTATTGAAAAAAATGCGATTCCTGATTTGTACAGGGTGGCTTTGCTTGAGCTGCTAGCTGAGATAAAGGCAGGTGATATCTCCCAAGTTTCTAGCCCACTATCTGAAGATATAGCTGGTGAAACTCAATGGTGCATAAATAAGCTAACGAGTTTGGTGACAAAGGAATCAGCTGTCAACGCACCAAAATCAGAGAGTGAAAGATATATGATTGCCAAACAGAACATTGAATATATAATCAATCCAAATTTAGCATACACTACTTTTACGCCACAGCGAATGGTATATCGTTCCTCTGTTCCTAGCGCTCCAGTACGAACAGACGAGAGCGAACACACTATCCGAAAAATTAAAGCTGGTTGGTTAAGACAATAATTTACTAAAAGCTACCGCCTTTTAACTGGGGTAGTTTGTATATCAAAATCGTGCTCATCGACCTCCCCTTTCTGAAAAGGAGCTGTCGTTGTTCGTGCCTTAAACGCAGGCAGAAAGGATTTGGGTCTGTTGTCACGAAGTCCAGCTTCCATGGCCTCATGTTTTGCTCTTTTTGCAGCGCGTAGTTCTTTTGTGAATAGAAGACCTACACCTTGCCGATATTTATAACCAAAATGCACCCAAAGTAATGATTTTAATTCTGCCTCTGAACTAACTTTAACTGGACTTTCTTTGATGCCATAGAATGTATCATCTATAAGTCGAAGTCGGATTGAGGTGCCTTTCTCTAAGTCTATTCTGACTGCACAGGCAAGCATCCAATCAAAAAATGTCCCTTCTTTAGAAAATGGACTTGTGTGTACAGCATTAACAGACTCACACATTTCAAACGTACATTCTTTAGACGAAAACTGAATCACATTAACCATACCAACGTTTTCTCTACGTTTTAAGAGAAATGGCGCTGTTTTGTGTTCAGTATATGACAACTCAAAATATTCAGAATATTGGCCAGAGCATTCAACTTTACCTTCCTTAGGAAGAGGCGTCGGCTTTAAAATACCTTTACCCCCATAGCCAGCATCAACTAGATAAGATACCCCCTCAAGTTCGACTATAAGCGAAATATGCCTACTTAGAGTATCCAAATTTGAAATATCATCTACTTTATACAACGAATATGGGGCTATCGGGTATACATCAAACCCAAGCTTAATGAGGGCTGCAGCTAGCAATATGTTATTTTGAACACATAAGCCGCCCCTTCCAAATTTAATCATACGAGCTAGTGAGTGCTCGACACTTAATTCTGCTGGTAGACGTCTAAATGAGGTATGAATATCGGTCGTATCATAAGGGACACAAACCAAATGTCCTGCCATTACCCTAGTGAGATATTCTAGGCTAGGTGTATCACGCTCAATTTTTAAATGCTCAAGATAGGATTTTAGTTGAGCATCTGTCATTGTAGCGATTTCAAGAAACGCATTAGGAAATTCTTGAGAAGCAAGCATAGAGTCACCTATATAGAAAATCATTAAATATGTGCCAAGATTGATTTGCTGCACAACTACTGACAATTTATCCTTTTAAATATGACAGTATTTTCTCTGCAACTGCAAGAGAAATCCCTTTAACGCGAGTCAACTCCTGTGGGCTTAGGGTCTTAATTTTTTTTACACTGCCAAAATGGTTTAATAGCAAAGAGGCTTTTGCTTTTCCAATACCGGGTATCTCTTCTAGCGTTGTCCCTACTCGTTTCTTGTCTCTTTTGCGCCGGTGGGTAGTAATCGCAAAGCGATGCGCTTCATCTCTAATAGATTGAATAAAGTGATGAACTTTATCAGTCGGGGGGATTGATATTTCATCGATAAGATCGGTCGCTGCGTTATATCGGTAGAGGCGTTCTAGACCGGCCTTTCTTCCTTCGCCTTTGGCGACCCCCAACAATTGTACTTCAATCTGCGCATCCTTACATGCTTTGATAGCTTGTGACAATTGTCCTTTACCGCCATCAACGATAACAACATTGGCAAGATTGCTATTATTATTAAAATGCCGTTCGAATACTTCTTTCATAGCACCATAATCATCTGACTTTTTAGCAGTCTTAATATTATATGTCCGATAGAGTTTCTTGTTTGGCCCATCTTTGTCAAAAACGACGCATGAAGCCACTGTCTCTTCACCAAATGTATGACTTACATCAAAGCAAGATACTTTTTCGACACATTCATCGGTTATATTAAGAGCAGACAAAAAAGCCTCGAATCGAGAGGCATGCTGAGAAAAGCTATCTGCTTTGGAGCTAACACTGGCCTGCGCACTTTTTTCAGCTATTGAAAGCCAAGCTCTTCTTTGCGTTTTAACACTAGATAATAGTGGAATGTGTCGCCCGTAAGCACTCTTTATAACACTTTCAATAGCCTCTTTTTCTTCTAGACCATGACTAATAATAATTTCAGCTGGTGCATCATTGTTAGTAGTAGGGTTGTAGATCTCTAGAAGATAAGTTTTTATTACTTCTGAAGCTTCCTGGCCTAATCTTATCTTAGGATAAAGCACTTCCGGACTCATTATCTTTCCAGAACGGATGCGCAAAACATACAGCGCCGCTATGCCTTTGTCGATTGCGCAAGCAATGACATCTGCAGAGCCTTTGTCTGTTACGACAAACTGTTTCTCAACTAATGAAGACACATAGCCTAATGCATCACGATATTCAGCTGCTTTTTCATACTCTTGATTACTAGAGGCTGACTCCATTTTATCGATCAACGTTGCCTGTAGTGTATTATTTCGCCCCTCAAGAAGTTGGACCAAACTTAAAACATCTTGGTGATAGTCGTCTGAGGAAATACGACCTACACATGGAGCGCTACATCGTTGTATCTGATACTGAAGGCAAGGTCGCGAACGATTAGCAAAAAAACTATTAGAACAGTTTCTTAACTTGAATAGCTTTTGAGCCATTTCAAGAAAGTGATACAAAGCCGCAGTATTTGGATACGGTCCAAAAAATTGCCCTTTTTTAGGATTGGTTTTTCCCCTATGGGAGCTAATTCGAGGAAACTCATCAGAAGATATCAAAAGATATGGGTATGATTTGTCATCTCGCAGCAACACATTATATTTAGGGCGATATTGTGCAATCAGCTCACGCTCTAGAATCAGAGCTTCTACCTCACTATTTACAATAGTTACCTCAATCCGCGTTATTGCCGCGACAAGATGGGAGGTCTTTCTAGATATATTAGTTTGAAAATAACTGCTCAGACGATTTTTTAAATTGTTGGCCTTGCCAACATATATGACCTGGGCGTCCTTGTCGAACATACGATAAACGCCTGGTGATTCCGTAACAGTTTTGAGATACGACCGATGATCGAAGCCGGGCATTAAACCTCAGAAACCTCTTCTTCAAGCAAAGTTGTGTCAAGCAGTCCATGACGGATCGCCATATGGGTTAACTCAACGTCACTCTGAACATTCAGCTTGTCAAATAGTCGATAGCGATAGCTATTAACTGTTTTAGGGCTTAAACAAAGCTTGTCAGAAATTTCTTGAACTTTTTGTCCCGAGGTAATCATCATCATGACTTGAAGCTCTCTTTCAGATAACGCTTCAAATGGCGATACCGAATCGTCAGATAATGATTTTAGGGCAAGTTGCTGGGCAATATCTGGACTGATGTAACGCTTTCCATGATGAACCGACTGTATAGCTAGTACCATTTCTTTGATATCTGAATCTTTCGTTAAGTATCCAGCAGCACCAGCTTGTAGCAACTTAGAAGGAAATGGCTCCTCACCACAAACGGTAAGAGCAATGACTTTGATGTCAGGATCAATACGAACCAGCTTCCGAGTGGCTTCCAAACCACCGATACCAGGCATCCTGACGTCCATGAGTACAACACTAGGTCGGTGTTCACGAACCAGTCTTATCGCTTCCTCTCCAGTACCTGCTTCACCAATTACATTGATTGAAGGCACCTCAGAAAGAAGACTTTTGATACCTGCTCTAACCAGGTCATGATCATCAACGACCAATACCGAGATAGCTGCAGCTGCCATATAAGAATCCTCTTCAAAAATGGCGGAGAGGCAGGGATTCGAACCCTGGGAAGGTTGCCCTTCAACGGTTTTCAAGACCGCCGCTTTCGACCACTCAGCCACCTCTCCTGTAAGGCTGAAGTCTACTCTAAGCCCTGCTTCAATGCAATAATTTAGCCCAACAGATTGAAAATACTCAGTACAATTAAAGGTATACACCTAACCAGGACTATATTTTCCACCGACAGTCATCTTGATGCGGGCACTACTTGGGGTCATATAGTGAAAAGGCGTTATGTCTCTTTCAATAATTCTAAAAGTATCAACAACTCCCCCTGAAGCAGTAAGTTTGCTTTCAAGCTCTTTTTGAATATCTTCAAGTGTAGAATCAAAGTTTTTAGCTGAAGAAATTTGAACTGTCTTATCAAAAGTAACTGAAATTTCACCTTGAGCCGCCCCATAGGCGTTGGCACAATAAAAAGCTTCCGGATATATCGGCTTCTTTCCAAGAAGCTCAATATTTTTCAGCACAACTGCGCCACCACCGACTAAAATAATCGGCAACTCTGCATACCTAGGTATTTTTTTTAGTTGTTCTTCAATAAGGCGCTTTGCTTTTAGTACTACTAAATCAGCCTCATGAGGGGTTACTGCCGGCATGTAAGTACCAATATCTAGCCCATACTTTATAACCGCCGCATCTGTTAAGGTGAAGATTTTACCCCCAAAGCATAACCCTTCACTCTGAAGTGCAGCCCCTATGCTTTTACCAAGAATCTCACCATTACGCACTATTGAGCCACCACCTAAAGGGATTGTTTTAACGTTCGGCATTCTAAAGCCAACCTTCACCCCACTAATTGTTGAGTGGTGAGAAGTGCTAATAGGGTAACCCTTTCTCACAATGCCGATGTCTGTTGAAGTCCCGCCTACATCAATAACGATGGCTTCATCTATATTGGCAAGTTTGGCTGCACCAACAAATGAATTTGTAGGACCACACGACAGGGTTGAAACAGGATGTGCTAGCGCATATTCAGCTGAAGCAACAGTTCCGTTATTCTGGCTAATATACACTGGTACACAAATATTATGGGCTCGAAATATCGACTCGATTTCACTGAAGTAATTTTGAAAATCTCTAACCAGCATCGTGTTTAGAATTGCTGCATTCTCACGAAGCAATAAGGCATTACCACATATAGATGAGGATACTGTTACAACACAACCTGGTATTTCATTCTTTATATATCTGGCAACAGACTCCTCATGCGATGGATAGAGATTTGAGAAGGGGGAGCTAATGGCAATATTAGAAATATTTTTATCTCTAATCATTTTTACCAATTGTTCAATTTCAACCCTTTCTAATGGTGATATTTCTCTACCATCGCATAAATGCCCCCCCTTAATTGAGGTATAGCCTAGAAAAGATTTCTCTAGAGTCGTGACCATACTATGTAAAGGAGGAACAGATTCAGAAGTACCTGAATCAATACGGATCAGGTACGTAGCACCAAGATTATCGCCTTGTAGAACGGCATTCAAAGGATGCGTAGTTCCTATAACAACTGCTTCGAGACAAAATTTTTTCAGGTGTTCAATAAGCTCTTCATTGGCCAAAAGACCATCAAGGCTATCCTTTATATTTTTTGCTGTTGTCACTTTTCTCTTGTATAAAAGCTTGCCCTCTCTGTCGACTAAAACACAGTCAGTATTTGTACCACCAATATCCACACCAAGTTTCATAGGTCGGACTCCTTATGATCCAAATTTAAAAGTTTGAGTGCATCTTTTGACTTCCATATTTTGGGTGCAGGAAGAACATATAACACAACCTCTTGTCCGAAATATACAGACTCGGATGAAATTGGAGAGTACGTCTCGGCATCAATCAGTGAGATAATCTCAGGTGCTTGAGCAATGATGCTCTTGTTATGATTTAAAGCCATATATTCATTCTGCAAAGAAATTGAATATATTTTCTTGCCTGATTGAACCTCAATCTGTCCAATCAGAAACCCATCAGAAATTTCTGATTTTATACTCCGTATGTATCCAGAACATATTAGCTCTCCATCTGTTGGTAGTTTTTTTTCAGATAGAAGACCACCGATCTGTATAGCGTGACTCATAGATCCCAGTATTGCTTTTTTTTCAAACACCTTAGCAGACATGGGATATAATCCAAGGGCACTCGCTGAACCATTATCAATACATATGTTTCTGCATGTTTCTTCGAGCATGAAGGCATCTTTTGTCGTAATGACCTCACATTCCCCCTTCATACCCGCTATTATCGCAGTTGGCAAAAGGGGATCTTTTCCAATGTTCGCTGAGGACATTGATAATTCGGGAAACGCTCTTCCAACCAGATCCCCATCTACCACTGGAAGATCTGTTACCAGAGAAACTATCAATGGAATTAGCGCATTCGCTCCGCCTATTTCACCGGCTGAAATAGCAGCCACCTTACTATATTTTTCTTCTGTCAAACGAATAATGTCCAAAAATCCATTTAGACAAGGTAAATTCTCTTGCATAACGCTGGGAGCTCCCATATAGCAAACTGGAAGTATTAATGCATCATTGGCAAGCATCGAAACATCTATTACTTTTACAGTTTTTTTTGTGGTTCGGAATAGATTTTCCAGCACCTGCTGTTCTATTAAAGGCTCCCCGCCACCACCTGACCCAAGCATGGCTGCGCCAAGGCAGAGCTTATCCACCATAGTCTCATTCATTTCATATAGATAAGCCATGAGAAGCCTCCTTGTTAATAAAAGACAAAGTAGAAAACACAAGCAAATATACAGCCATGCCAACTGTTAACTGTCCAGTTGCAACAACAAAGGGCAAGCTTGAGACAAAAGAAAATATTAATATATTTTTTTGGCAGTCGGTATTTATACTTTCATCTAAACCGCTAAAAACATACAACACTAGTGTCGAGGCACTTATCACTATGAGCCCTGTATTAATCAAGGTTAAATAATCCACTAATACCTCGTTTATATTAACAAACCCAATTAGGGATCCTAGCACCCCAAGTATCATGACATATGTTCTTTTCCCGCCAATCTGAAAATGCTCAGTATTCGCCACAAGAGAAAATAGGTTTGCGTTGTTTGTGCTAATCCCAGCCAGCAGAATAAACATTGCAGATGCGACTCTCCCCCCCAAACTATCAAAATATAGAATATCAATCATACTCTGGGCCTCATTCGCATAAGAGCCTATATAAACCCCTACCCCCTCGACAATCGGGGCGGCAATCAATAAAACTATAAATACACTTATCATTCCATGCTTGTAGTCTTTAGAAAACCTGTAGAATGTAGGCATGTCAAACACCATCCCTATACAGACATTCATTGCAAATATGACTGATGACATGGAAAGGGAAAAATCTCCTGAATTAAACCCAGAAAGATCTGATTGGCAAATAGAATATACAAGCACGCAAAACATAAGGGGAATTGCATAGCTAGCAACTCTTTCAATTTTATCAATCCCATATATCACAAAACATACAGTTGAAAGGCCCGCCAAAAGAGAGAATACAGAAGCTAATAAGACGCCGCCAAATATCTGAATCAATTCTGAAAATATCAAGTTTTGATTAATGGAAAACCAGCCTAAAAGACAGATCAAATATGTTATTGATGCAATTTTTTTACCAAACAATCCAAAATAACTCTCTATGTACCCCACTGTGGTCTTACGCTTAGAAAGCGTCATCTTTAAAACCAATACAGAAAGAATAAAAAGGATTATATTTGCAAGATAAACAGACAGCATAGCTGATTTAAAGCCAAGATCTTTTCCTAAAAGAAAACCGACAAATAGAGCGGGAAGGCAAATAAGCCCTCCCACCTGAACGCTGCTCAACTGTATATAGTTCATTTTATTTGTGCCTTCTAACCGCTAAACTAGAACCTATATCTAAGTCACGACATCCCGCTCGTTCCTCTAAAATTTGGCTGCCTAAGACTCCCCCATCAAATTCTTTACGAAGTAAAGTGGTTGTGTCTTGTAACGGTAAGTATCCAGGTGTCGTTAGTACGGTTGTTAAAATGTCAGAATGAGACTCTTCTACTGACCCGCTCATCTCACAAGCGCCCATGACCGTTGACTCGCATACATGCTCAACAATAAACCCGTTATTTCCTGAAAGACGCTCCATCTGCTTAACATCATTTATTCTGACAACTGATTTCCCTATCGAACCATTCTTCTTAGCCATGATAAGGTGTCTTAAATAACTAGAAGCAACATTTAAAATATTTTTAAGCCCGAACTCAACTGGCATATCTAGAGGTTTATCTGCATCTGAAAATACCTCACTCTCACTCCCCTTGCCTTTTATCTGGTAATGAGCCGCAAATTGTGACAGCAAAAGATCTGAAGGTAGGATATCACCCTTTTCTACCTGAGCAAGTTGATCTTGTTGCCCCTCATTCAAAACCTGGAGTCCTTTGAAGAGAACAACAGGCTCGTAAGCCGGCACCTCCCCCTTTGGCAACACTACAAACCTTCCTTTGCTGTCAGGCTTTCGACTTCCCTTAATAAAAATCAGTTTTTGGCCGATATACTCTTGCTTACCTTCATCAACATCTTTGATATTTGTGCTGTGAATTCCTATTATAATGTCGTAATTGTATACAATATTTAAAAGGGCTAGCCCTGCTGGATAAAAAGGATTTATTTTTATGTTTAGCGTTGGGTGCGTAAAGTCTTCACCCGATGCCGATTGGTAGTACTCTTCCGAAACCCCACCATTCTTTCTTATATATTCACTGCAAGCGCTAGCTAAAGTTTCAGCACAAAACTTAAAAAACGCTTTTTTCTTCCCTTTAGATGCATAGCATGACTCCATTTCAAGAATCGGAAATTTCAGTGCCTCCTCATGAATAGACTCGTTGTATACAATACCAAACCCATCAATATCGTATTCATGCTTGTTTAGCGTTAAGACTATCCCAGCCCCAATTAAGGCATAGTCCTCTGCTGTTAGCAGTCCAGGGCTCACTAGGTATTTTTTTCGTAAGACCGCATATAAGATCGCTCTTTCTTGGCATCTCACATCTTTAACTTTTGGGTCTGGCATTATCAAGGTTCGGTACGATCCTTTTTTAACATGCTGTTCACCAATCTGCTTAAGGTAGTTTCTGGCCTCAACCTCATTAATTTTGGTATTCTTTCCCACAATATATTCTCCACAATAGCTAATGACAGACAGTCACTAGAGGTGTCTTTCAATTTTCAAATTATTTTTAATAGATAGAAATGTGTTTTAACGCCAACGGCGAACACTTGAGAATATATTTGTACGAATAAATATAGGGGAACGTGTGATAAATAATACAGGAAATGGGTGAACGCTAAGAAGAGTATTCAACGTACATTTAAGCGAAGTGATTAATTGTTTTTGGTTTTTATTGCCTGACAAGCACATTGATTTAAGCCTTGTGTCTTTATTGTTCTATCTGTTAATTTTTTTACATTCTGCGATAGACGGCGCCATCTAAATTTCATGTGACTTTCCTTTGAATTGAATTTACCTATGAACTCTCTTGAAGCTAACAGGCTTTATTCTGCTTGTAAACACAAACTCTAAATATTATGCTGAATTTCCTAAAAGAAGACTAAGTTTCAAGTGCAATGTGGCTTATAAGCTTTAAAAATAGATACCTCTCTAGCGTTTTTACTATAATTAAACTAAGAGTCTGTGTGGTATAATTGATGCAGGTAAACATAAACGGAGACCTATATGACACGTGAATTTTCACTATCCCAGGCAGGATCACAGTCTATCCTTGCAACACATAAGGTATTAAGGAATACATACCTTTTGTTAGCTATGTCGCTTATTTTTAGCGGTGCTATGGCGGCTGTAGCGATGGTGACTAATGCCCCTCCAATGGGACTTTTTACATTTATCCTTTACTTTGGGCTTTTGTTTGCAACAAATGCTCTCAAGAACAGTCCTTGGGGTATTTTGTGTGTTTTTGCTCTAACAGGGACACTTGGTTACACGCTTGGCCCTATTCTAAATATGTATATACAAGGGTTTAGCAATGGACCTCAAATAGTAGCAACCGCCCTTGGGGGTACAGGTGTTACATTTTTAGGCCTGTCAGGCTATGTACTTGTTAGCCAAAAAGACTTTTCATACCTTGGTGGCATGATTATGGCTGGCTTTATGGTGGCCATGATTGGGGTTGTAGCAATGCTATTTTTCCCAATGCCTTTGATGCACTTAATGTTATCTTGCTTCTTCTTGTTATTAAGCAGTGCTGCCATTATGTTTGAAACAAGTCAAATCATTAATGGTGGTGAAAGAAACTACATCATGGCGACGGTGAGTTTATATATTAGTATTTATAATATATTTATCTCCCTCCTACACATCTTGAGCGCATTTAGCGGACGAGACTAATAATAAAAGGCCCCTTAAGGGGCCTTTTTTATTCCCTGCTTAAAGGGAGAGTTTTTTTAGAGCCTCTAGACATTCTGGCTCTTCATGAACAGCACGTCTTTTAGCGCCGCCTTTAGGATCAAACATCCAAATCAGCCTATCCAAATTTTTAGAAACTTCGTCAAATGAAGCCGAGCCATAAGTTAAATACTCATCAGAGAGACCGCTACTCTGTGGCATCTCTGGAGTAGCCAGTAGTCGTTCAAGCGACTCTAATTTATTTTTCATGTCTGACATGAGCTCATCTGCCACTGGCGTATGGAGACTCTGATACATCATGTCGTATATTCCAAAGGCCGGCCCTGGGTTACCATAAGCTGCCCCTTGCCTATTTGCATTCCACAGCATCATACGACGCGTCATACCATCTGGCCTAGCCCACTGTGTCATTTGACGGATCACATCCTCAGAAACAGCACCTTGTTTTACACCGGTCGCAATTGGTATTTTAGCATTCATGGCGCGATATGACCGGTATTCGTCCTGCAGTGCTTGAAGGCTGTCTGCGTAACTCATGGTCATCAATAATTGAAGCTCATCGGCAGCCGAACTAGACAGCACGGTTCTATCTATGTCACTTGCACTATAGGTAACATAGTTTATTACTGCATTAGGCACCACCTTCCTAATATTCAAAATGAGATCGATATAGTCTTGGGCAGATGCTGATGAGGACTCTGCATCTATGTTGAAAACATAATCGATCCCAAGCTCATCAGCTTTCGCTTTTAGGTTTTGAGCAAAGGTATTCTTATTAACCTGGGGCCACTGGTTGCTTGCGTTATCGATAATTGAGAGACCAATTACTGTACCGTTCGCTTTTACTGTTTTAATTCTTTCCTTAATTTCATCTGGAGTTCTGCCTGATGAATAAATGTATGCAACGGTCGCTGTACTGTTGTCGTCCGGACCGCCAAAAGCAATTAGAGCTTGTTCAACATTGGAAGGTATTTGGTCAAGGTTAGGAAAAGCGACTTTATAATAGGGGCAGACATAAAGAACCAAGAGTGGGGCATCAGAATCTCTATCCTTAGCCCCCCAAAGATATTGTTTTTTCTTTTTTTTGAACATAGCGCAGACCCTATTCTTAAAATTAGAATTTATGAGTAGCGCTATTTTTCAAATTAGGTCAACTGTCACAGGTTAGAGTGTTTGTGTCTTTGAAATATACTTTTTCCAAGTTCCTGAATAATATCTTAATGAAAACACCGTCAAATTCATAAAGGCAAAAAAGTTTGCTGTATACCAAACCCATGCAGGCGACATATGGTAAATATGAATAGAAAGATAAATAGCTAGAACATCAAATACATAAACATTAATTGTCCCTACCACCATCATAAAGATTGTATCTCCAGCAGCAGTAAAGATAGTCGCAAACGACCAGGCAAAACTGTCCACCAAAAGAAACAAACATAACCCAACATATATAGCTGGTGCATATCTAAGTATTTCAACTTCACTTGAAACATCTAAACCTAAGAATGCTGCCGCAATGGTTTTGGGGAAAAGCAGAACTGGGATAGCAAATAATAAAACGGTCAGCGTATTCAGCTTTATCATGCTTTTCAGCGTTTTAGGAATCATTTCTAAACGCTCTTGGCCGATAAAGTTGGATACAATCGACATTCCGCCTTTTTGCATACCATCATTTAAAAAGGCAACCAGCAATAATAAGCTATGACCAATCGAAAATGCAGTCATATGTAATGTTGACTCAGCGGAAAGCAAATGCAGAACTATCGAGTGAGCGGCCATTTCAATTAAGTGCGCGATTGCGTTAGGCCCCCCTATTTTTAAGGAGTTCTTAAGCAAGCGACCATCTACAGCGTAATTTCTAGCGCCATGTTCCCGAATAGCCTTATCATTCCACAAAAACGTTGCAAGCCCGATTAGAAGAAGCGTTTGACCACAAATAGTTCCTAAAGCTGCACCAGCAGCGCCCATTTCCGGAACAAAACCATCAATGCCAAAAATGAATATATAATCCAAGCTGATGTTCGCCAAATTGGCTAAGAAGTTCAGATACATGACCTTCTTGGTTTTTCCTTGGCCCACATAGTATCCAGTAAGAGCGGCAACGATGCCAAATAAGGGAGATGCCCCCATCATGAGTTGGTAATATACTTTTCCAAGCTCATACTGTGCGTTGGGCAGTACCCATTTAGCCGAAAAAAGTGCCATAGGAATAAAAAATATTGCACTAGCTAGCGAAAACCAAATCATTTGCCAGACTGCTGAACCAATACGACTGTAATCTTTACTTCCGTTAAAACGCCCTACAAACACCTCCGAAATAGCAGCAATAGATATCAAGGGGTACTGAAACAAAATAGCCATCATACTTGCGGAGACGGCAGCATTCATAACTGGAATACTGTAATAGGATAGAATCACTCTATCCAAAAACATCATTAGTCCACCTGAGGCGCCACCAAGCATCAAGGGTAGTGATAGGGTAAATAGTTCTTTAAGGCTTCCTGCTTTATGTTGTGTTAAAGAGCGTGCTTCTGTTTTTCTGTCATTCATAAATATATTTTATCTTTATTATTCATATAAGGCCTAAGTGCCTTAGGTATTGTTATGCTGCCATCTTTACTTTGATGGTTTTCTAAAAGGGCGATCAAACATCTACCAACCGCGACACCAGATCCGTTGAGAGTATGAGCCAGTACGGGTTTAGCGCCTGTTTCTTTGGATTTGAAACGTGCCTGCATTCTTCTTGCTTGGAAATTTTCAGTATTCGAACAAGAAGATATCTCACGGTAAGTTTGCTGGGACGGCAACCAAACTTCAATGTCATAAGTCTTCGCTGCTGCAAATCCAAGGTCTTTTCCACATAGAGCCATTACTCTGTATGGCAGCTCTAGCTTCTGTAATATAGCTTCCGCCTGCGCCGTCATCTGCTCAAGGGCGTCGTAGGAATGCTCCGGTTGAACGACCTGAACAAGCTCAACCTTCTCAAACTGATGTTGCCTGAACATACCTCGAGTATCTTTTCCATAAGAACCCGCCTCTTTTCGAAAACACGGTGTATGAGCTACCATTTTTAATGGCAAATCTTCCTCATTAAGAATTTGCTCTCTCACCAGGTTTGTCAGAGGTACTTCAGCGGTTGGAATGATAAAAGCCCCTCTTTCATCATTCGTGATGTACTGATCGTCCTTAAACTTTGGTAATTGCCCCGTGCCTTCAAGACACTCCGGCAAAACCAAATACGGGACGTAATGCTCAACGTAGAAGTGTTCTTCTACATGGGTATCAAGCATCATTTGCGCCAAAGCACGCTGAAGCTTTGCTATTTCCTTTCTTAGGACGACAAAACGAGCACCAGACAACTTTGCAGCTGCAGAAAAGTCCATTTGACCGGAGGGCTCACATAAACTCACATGATCTAAAACATCAAAATCATGATGAGTTTTTTCTTTCCATTCTCTGATCAGCACATTGTCTAACTCTGAGTTTCCTTCTGGAACACTTTCATGCGGAATGTTTGGGATATCCATCATGAATTCATTAATTTGTTCCAACAAACTTGATAGTGCCTTTTCTGATGCTTCTAAGGCAGTCCTAATATCCGCTACCTGAGATAGCAGCTCATCTGCATTTTCTCCTTTGGCCTTGGCTTGGCCCACTGCTTTCGATATAGCATTTCTATCTTGCTGAAGCGCCTGAGTTTTCACTTGAAGTGACTTTCTCTCATCTTCAAGCGCAATAAACTTTTTACAATCTAATATGTATCCCTTCTTCAACAGAGCTTTAGAAACAGCATCAATATCTTTACGGATCATATTTATATCTAACATCAGAACCTCTTATTTTTTATTCTGTAGCTCAGTTTGTGTTTTCAGATGAGCGAGTTTATCTCTAATCTTGATTTCAAGGCCGCGGTTAACGGGCTCATAGAAGGTTTTCGGTTGAAGCGACTCTGGCCAATAACTTTGGCCGGCTGCAAAGCCGTGTTCGTCGTGATCGTATCGGTAACCTTTACCATAATTTAGTTGCTTAAGCAAATTTGTCGATGCGTTTCTTAGGTGTGTAGGTACACTATGCGACCCATTAGCTTTGACAAATTGTTTGGCTTTTTCATATGCCAGATAGGCTGCATTGCTTTTGGGTGCAACGCTCAGATATAAAACACATTGTGCAAGAGCCAACTCTCCTTCAGGAGAGCCTAATACTTCATATGCTTTTTGAGCGTTTATCGCGAGCTCTAAAGCGTTTAAATCGGCGTTGCCAATATCTTCACTAGCAACCCTAATCAATCGACGCGCAACATATAGGGGATCCATCCCTCCATCAATAAGGCGAGAAAACCAATATAGGGCTGCATCCGGATCTGACCCCCGTATAGATTTATGAAGGGCCGAAATCCCTTCGTAAAATCCATCTCCTGACTTATCAAATTGACGCCACGTATGACCAATTGCGCTTTGCACTAGAGCCTGCTCAGGTTGTGAAGGATCATACAATCGCGCCAATGTTTCTAAAGTATTAAATAAACGACGAGCATCGCCCTCAGCACTTGCAATCAAAAGATCTATAGCTGTCATATCTGATAGGGATATATTCAGGTGACTTAAGCCTCTTGCAAGTAACTGTTTAAGATTTTCTTCAGATAAAGGATTGAGTACGTAGAGAGTACAGCGTGATAAAAGTGCATTGTTTACTGAAAAAGAGGGGTTTTCAGTCGTGGCTCCGATCAAGATTATTTCACCCTTTTCAACCGCCGATAAGAAGGCATCTTGCTGGGCTTTATTAAAACGATGAATTTCATCTACAAAAAGGACGGCAGGCGTTCTCTTTGCTGTTTCAAGTACCGCTCTGACGTCTTTAACACCAGAAAGAACGGCGCTAAGGCTGAAATATGGTCGTTCAGATGTGGAGGCTAAAATTTGAGCCAATGTGGTTTTACCGCACCCTGGAGGTCCCCAAAAAATGATAGAGGGGATTTTTGTACTTTTGAGCTGTTGTTTCAATAGCCCATTTTCACCAAGGATATGTTCTTGCCCTACCCAGTCCTCGAAGGTTTTTGGTCGGCATAATTCAGCGAGCGGTTTCATGTTAAATCTAGAATTTCCACATTTTCAGGTAACTGTAGCTGAAACCCATCAGATGGCAATTTTCCAGCTTCATAGCCAGAAAAAACAATTTGCGTTGTTTGTTCTAAGTTATCAATAAATGAAATTTGTGAGAGAAAATCACCATCGAATCCTAATAAAGCAGACGCAATAAAGTCAGCATCATCTTTAGGGATCAAAAGGTAACATCGGCTAGAAATACAACCTTCTTCATAAACAGGGACGTCGGATACCAAGAAGTCTTCAAGCCATCCATGAGGGTTTTTGAGCAACCATTCAATTGGAGAATTTTCTAGTGCTTTATTGGCATCTTTTATAATCACTTGCTCTAGAGGTGCATCATACTCCCAATAGAGCTTTCCATCTGAGACGTATCGTATTTCATCTGGTTGTTTTTGATACCAATAAAACTGGTTTGGTCGATTTAAATAAAATTGCCCACTCGATAAAATCACGGTTTCACCGTAAACATCTGCTGTTCGCTGTTCGAACTGAACACCAAAAGCACCGATCTTAGCAAGATCTTTTATTAAATTATCAGAGCTAACCCCTGATGCTGCAACTGGAGCTGCAAAGCATAGCACTGCCAGGAGCTGACAGTGGTAACGAATATTCATTTTTAATTCTCAACTGGCGGTGGCGCAAGGACTTCCCGACTCCCATTTGCTTGAATGGGGCTTACAATCCCTTCTTCTTCCATTTTTTCTATTAAACGCGCCGCTCTATTGTATCCAATTTTTAACCGTCTTTGTACATGTGAAATGGATGGTCGACGTGATTCAGTAACAACAAAAACAGCTTCATCATATAAATCATCAACGTCTTCATCATCTCCATTACTGAGGCGAGTTTGAATAGTGTTTGTCGTAATAATAGACTCAATGTATTGCGGTTTACCACGAGAACGCCATTCTTTGGCGACATTATGAACTTCCTCATCTGATACAAATGCGCCATGAATACGATTTGGAATACCCACACCAGGTGGCAGATATAGCATGTCTCCATGTCCAAGCAGTTGCTCAGCGCCACTTTGATCGATAATCGTTCTCGAATCTATTTTAGAAGATACCTGGAAGGCAATTCGTGTAGGGATATTGGCTTTAATCAATCCTGTTATCACATCTACGGAGGGTCTTTGCGTGGCAAGAATCAGATGAATACCCGCGGCTCTAGCTTTTTGAGCAATACGAGCTATCAATTCCTCGACCTTTTTCCCCACAACCATCATCATATCCGCAAACTCGTCCACCAACACTAAGATGTAGGGCAAGCGTTCGAGCTTAGGAGGGGTTTCACCTTCTTGAGGCACCCAGAGAGGATCATCAATCGGCATCCCTTTTTTAATGGCTTCACTCACTTTTTTGTTATACCCACTCAAGTGTCTTACACCAAGTGCTGCCATCAATTGATAACGCCGTTCCATTTCATTAACACACCATCTTAATGCATTTGAAGCTTCTTTCATGTCTGTAACAACTGGAGTTAACAGATGAGGTATATCGTCATAAACGGCCAACTCAAGCATTTTAGGATCAATTAAGATCATTCTGACATCATCTGGTGTCGACTTATAAAGAACACTTAGAAGCATGGCGTTTAACGCAACAGATTTCCCTGCACCAGTAGTACCCGCAACTAACAAATGTGGCATCTTTGTCAAATCTGCAGTCACTGGTTTACCAGAAATATCTTTACCTAGAGCTAAGGTTAATGGGGAAGGAGCATGTTGGTAGCTCTCATCTTCCAAGACTGCTTTAAGTCTTACAACCTCTCTATCTACGTTTGGAATCTCAAGCCCAACAACCGATTTACCAGGAATCACTTCAACGACCCTGACGCTTACAACAGACAGCGCACGCGCTAAATCTTTTGCAAGATTAGTTACCCTGGAGACCTTCAGTCCTGGTGCCAGTGAGAGCTCAAAGCGCGTAATAACTGGGCCTGGATGAACGGCTACTACCGTAACCGTTAGACCAAACTCTTCAAGACGTTTCTCAACTAATGCAGAAAGCTCCTCAAGTTGCCGCTCTGTAAAGCCATGATCACTCGTCGTCTCCGTGCTATCAAGAAGCCCAAGAGATGGCGCTGGCGCATTCGGATCGTTAGACACTTTGAATACGCTAGTAGCAACAGCCTTATTCGGTTTGACCACACTTCTAATAGGGGAAGTAGCCGGTTTAGGCGAGGGCTTTGTTGAACGACTCGGCTCATGACGAATAATAGTTGGTGGCGCTTTTTCAGGTGGTAACAATTTTGGAAAATCTGGC
This sequence comes from Legionellales bacterium, assembly GCA_002708265.1. Classification (GTDB taxonomy): domain Bacteria; phylum Pseudomonadota; class Gammaproteobacteria; order Berkiellales; family Berkiellaceae. Next base: position 228,787 of record PANA01000002.1, read on the forward strand.
AAGGGCTTACTTTTAATTTTCTGGGCTACTTCAGGCGCTGTTTTCGCAATCCAAATACCCGTCTTTTTCAGAAGCGCTAGAGAATAAAACCCGACCTTCTCACTAATATCAATCCAAGAGAGCCCTGTTAAAAAGGTAATGCCCACTAAGAAAATTGAGACAAGAAGAACGGTTGCACCGGTAACGCTGAATTGGCCAACCATAAAATAGGCCAATGCAGCTCCCAAATAGCCCCCTGCTCCCATAGGCATAATATTGCTTTTTAGGTGCATTCCGGCTAGTGCACAGCTAGCAAGCAGTGCAAACATAAAGCCCAAAACTCTTAAAACCCATAACTTTGTCTTTGGGGTTTGCTCATTGAGTGACTGGACCGAAGGCCCTCTATACAAAACGAAACCACTATAAATAATGGCGATCGGAAGCAAGTATGAAACGATACCTGACAACGAAAATAGTACGTCTGCAAACCAAGCGCCAGTGTGGCCACCGGCATTGCTAATATCACCTTGAACACCAACTTTTGACCAGCCAGGATCCGCTTCACTAAAAGTGATCAGCGATAGCGTAAGAAACAGCCCTAAGGCAGCAGATAATATTAAGAGGCCTTCTTTTAGTCTCAGATTTAGTTGCTCATAAAACGTAGAGCTCTTCCAACGACTTATTCGAGATGATGCTGACATTTTCTGTGGCTTTCCCTTGCGACGTGCGGACCGCTTCCCTCGGATAAGTATAGTAGCTAGCTTTTTCTGCATCATAAATATCTCATGTTTTTCATAGCTTTGATTGTACATGATTTATTTTATCTGTGCGTTTCGGTAGTATCGGCCTTTTAAGTAGAGGGAAATACAATGTCCGACAGTCGTCATATCACCTGTTTGATAATTGGTTCTGGGCCCGCTGGTTACACTGCTGCAATTTATGCTGCACGTGCAAATTTGAATCCAGTCATCATTACTGGAATGGAAAAAGGCGGCCAGCTTACTACAACAACTGACGTTGATAACTGGCCTGGAGATGTTACTGGTTTACAAGGCCCTCAACTAATGGACCGCATGGAAAAGCATGCTGAGCGCTTTGATACCGAAATTATTTTTGATCAGATTGTTAGTACCGACTTGAATGCAACGCCAAAAGTTTTGGTTGGTGATAGCGGCACTACGTACACAGCAGACGCTGTCATTATTGCAACTGGCGCAAGTGCCAAGTACCTTGGGCTGCCGTCTGAAGAAGCATTCAAAGGCAAAGGGGTCTCGGCTTGTGCAACATGTGACGGTTTCTTTTATCGTCAAAAAGAAGTTGCTGTCATTGGTGGAGGAAACACCGCTGTTGAAGAAGCCCTCTATCTTTCCAATATCGCCTCTAAGGTAACAGTGATTCACCGTCGGGATAAGTTTCGATCTGAAAAAATACTATCGGACAAACTGATCAAGAAGGCCCAAGAAGGCAACGTTGAAATAGTATGGGATACCGTACTTGATGAAGTTTTAGGCGATCAGCAAGGCGTCAATGGACTGAAGCTAAAATCAACGAAGACTGATGAAGTCTCTGAAATCAAAGTAGACGGTGTTTTTATTGCGATTGGGCATCAGCCAAACACAAGCCTTTTTGAAAACCAACTTGAAATGAACAACGGCTACTTATCTATTCAAAGTGGGACAACAGGGGGTGCTACTCAAACATCGATACCTGGCGTCTTCGCTGCAGGTGATGTTGCCGACAGTGTGTACCGTCAAGCAATTACGTCTGCTGGTGCGGGATGTATGGCTGCCTTAGATGCTGAAAAGTACTTAGACAGCCTAACAAATTAGCTTGATTTGACAGATGAGGCGTTAGAACCACTAGCGCCTTTATTTCTGAAGACGATTCGCCCCTTGGTTAAATCATAAGGAGTCAATTGAACAGTAACGCGGTCACCTGTCAAAATTCGAATATAGTTTTTTCTCATCCGGCCTGAAATATGAGCAACTACAACATGATTATTGTCCAGCTCAACTTTAAAACGAGTATTGGGAAGGGTTTCCAGTACTGTTCCTTCCATTTCAATAGATTCTTCTTTAGACACTTAGCAAGTCCTATCCAATCAAACCAGGGCCCATATTAACAAACCCCCTATTTTTTTGGAAGACAACTTAGCCACGCCTAAACTACTCCTCGTTATATTCAATGCCCAAATGAATGTCATTATCCTTAGTCGTGACCTTCACTTGACCACCCTTTTCAGATAAATCTTCAAACAGTAGAGCTTCAGCCAGAGGCTTTTGCAGCTTATCCTGGATAAGACGAGCCATTGGGCGTGCCCCCAAGTTCTTATCAAACCCATTCTCCGCAAACCATTCTCTGGCCAAACCATCCACGTCCAGAACCACGTCTTTTGCTTTAAGGCGTTCTGATACTTCTGCTACAAACTTATCGACTACTTGAGTTACCGTCTCTCTAGTTAGAGTTCTGAATTGTATAATCGCATCTAATCGGTTTCTAAATTCAGGGGTAAACATTTTCTCAATATAAGGAAGCGAGTCTTGAGAGTGATCTTGCTCAGTGAACCCAACACTTGTACGTGATAGGAAGTGCGCACCAGCATTAGTTGTCATAATAAGCAGAACATGTCTAAAGTCTGCTTTGCGACCATTTGTGTCCGTTAGGGTACCGTGATCCATTACCTGTAAGAGCAAGTTAAAAACATCAGGGTGCGCTTTTTCAATCTCATCCAAAAGAAGCACACAATGTGGCGATTTGGTTATCGCTTCAGTTAATAGGCCCCCATTATCATGTCCGACATACCCGGGAGGTGCACCAATTAATCGAGAAACGGTATGAGCCTCCATGTACTCAGACATATCAAATCGTACAAGCTCTACACCAAGGGTTTTCGAAAGCTGTCTTGAGACCTCTGTTTTACCAACCCCCGTAGGCCCTGCAAACAAGAAAGAACCTACTGGTCTATCTGGATTACCCAACCCTGATCTCGCAAGCTTAACGGCAGTTGCGAGGGAAGCAATGGCTTCTTGCTGCCCGTAAACAACAGACCCCAATTCAATTTCAAGATTTTTAAGCAGGGTTTTATCACTAGATGAAACGTTCTTCTCGGGAATACGCGCCATTTTGGAGATAATTTGCTCAACCTCTTTTACACCAATAACTTTCTTACGTTTTTTAGCCGGCAGCAAACGTTGATAAGCACCCGCCTCATCAACAACATCGATTGCCTTGTCTGGCAAGAATCGATCGTTAATATAGCGTGCTGACAACTCGGCAGCGGCTTTTAATGCCGAGTGAGTAAAACGAACTTCGTGGTGCGCTTCCAAATTATCTTTTAAGCCTTCTAAAATCGCAATCGTTTCTTCAATATTCGGTTCAATCACATCAATTTTTTGGAAACGTCTAGCTAAGGCTCTGTCCTTCTCAAAAATCCCTCGATAATCGGTAAAGGTTGTTGAACCAATACATCTTAAGTCTCCGGTAGCTAGCATTGGCTTGATGAGGTTGGATGCGTCCATGACACCACCTGAAGCAGCACCCGCTCCGATAATGGTATGAATTTCATCAATAAATAGTACAGCGTGAGGCTCTTTTTTAAGCTGCTGGAGTAGTGCTTTCAATCGCTTTTCAAAGTCACCACGATATTTGGTACCTGCTAAGAGTGAGCCAAGATCTAGTGAGTAAATAACGCAATCTTCAAGCGCTTCTGGGACACGCTTTTCAGTAATATGTAAAGCGAGTCCTTCTGCAATAGCCGTTTTACCAACACCAGCCTCACCAACAAATAATGGGTTATTCTTGCGACGACGACATAGAACTTGCACCGTTCTTTCCAGCTCTCCTTCTCGACCAATTAGAGGGTCAATCTTACCTTGCTTGGCTAATTGATTAAGATTGATAGCGTAGTTCTCAAGGGGAGACCTTCCTGGAAGCGGATCTGCAGTGATATCTTGGTCAAAGGACAAGTCTTCTCCTTCGTCCATAAATTCTTGAGGAGTATTTTCACCGGGCGAAGCGCTGAGCGGCCCTTGACCAACACCGTTAGAAATTAGGTTAACCACATCTAATCGGGTAACATTTTCTTGTTTCAAAAAGTAGACTGCTTGAGATTCTTGCTCACTAAAGATTGCTGCCAAAACGTTGGCACCAGTGACTTCATCACGTCCAGCTGACTGAACATGAAAGACAGCTCGCTGCAACACTCTCTGAAACCCTAAAGTAGGCTGGGTTTCGCGTTGTAGATCGTTTTCAGGAATGAGCGGTGTGGTTTCCTCTACAAAGACTTCAAGTTCCTTCTTCAGCGAATCGATATTCGCTCCACACTTTATGAGGACGCTCGCCGCTTGTTCATTGTCCAACAATGATAAGAGCAAGTGCTCCACAGTCATGAACTCATGTCGTTTATCACGAGCCTGCTTAAAAGCGATATTCAGCGTGATTTCAAGTTCTTTACTTAACATACCCTGCCCTTCCCTATTTTAACACCCAGTTGACTGTGCATAACAAGTGAGTGGGTAACCATGCTGCCTTGCAACACTCACCACTTGTAAAACTTTACTTTCAGCAACATCCTTTGAGTAAGTTCCACATACTGCCTGTCCTTGTACGTGCACCTGCATCATTATACTCCTTGCCTCGCTCTCATCTTTGTTAAAAAAGGTGCTGAGCGCTGAAATCACAAAGTCCATCGGTGTATAGTCGTCATTTACCATCACCACCTGGTACATCAAAGGTGGTTCAAGCCCTACTTCACCGCTTTTTTTGCCGACCTGGCACGTAAGATCGGTCATACTTTGCTCTCCCATACTTAAATTTTAGCCGAGGATTATCCGCTGCGCCGGAATATTTATAATTAATGTATATGCATTGAACCAAAAAGGTAGTTTGACTGACTTTCTCTATATCCAGAAAAGTGGTACTTGAAGCCTTAGAGAACTTTAAGTTTGTTGGGCTTCTAGTAAGTTTTAATGCGTTAAAGGAATAACGTTATGGCACAGGGAACAGTTAAGTGGTTTAACAGCGCTAAAGGGTATGGCTTTATATGTCCTGAGACCGGTGGTCAGGATGTGTTTGCACACTTTTCAGCTATTCAAATGGAAGGCTATAAGTGCTTAAAGGCTGGCCAGCCCGTGTTTTTTGACATCAAAAGTGGTCCGAAAGGTCCTCACGCTGTCGATATACGCGTTGAAGAAAAAGAGTTGGCAACGACAGAGTAACCACTCTATCGCTGCCAAATATCTTTTTACCGCATTGCTGCGATTATTTGCTCACCAAACTCGCTACATTTTAGCTCAGTAGCATTATCCATTAGGCGGGCAAAATCGTAAGTTACTTTTTTGGCTTCAATAGCGGCCTCAATCCCTTGTACAACTTTGTCAGCCGCTTCTGTCCAACCCAAGTGACGAAGCATCATCTCAGCTGAAAGGATTAACGATCCTGGGTTAACTTTATCTTGTCCAGCATATTTAGGCGCTGTTCCATGAGTAGCCTCAAATAATGCAACCCCAGTACCAATATTTGCTCCAGGCGCAATACCTATACCACCAACTTGAGCTGCCAATGCATCAGAAACATAATCCCCGTTCAAGTTCAATGTAGCAATCACACTGTACTCTTTAGGCCTCAAGAGGATCTGCTGCAAAAATGCATCAGCAATCACATCTTTCACTACAATCTCTTGACCTGTTTTAGGGTTTTTAAACTGGTGCCAGGGGCCACCATCCAACTCGGTTGCACCAAAGTGCTCTCGAGCACACTCATATCCCCAGTCTTTAAATGCACCCTCAGTAAACTTCATAATGTTACCTTTATGAACAAGCGTCACTGAGTCTCGGTTATTGTCAACTGCATACTGAAGCGCCTGTTTAACCAGGCGATAAGTACCTTCTTTAGAAACGGGTTTAACGCCTATTCCACAGTCTTGAGGAAAGCGGATTTGCTTAACACCCATTTCTTTTTGAAAAAAGTTGATCACTTTATTGGCAGCTTCAGATCCTGCTGGCCACTCAATTCCTGCATAGATATCTTCAGAGTTTTCTCTGAAGATAACCATGTCAGTATGCTCAGGATGTTTCAACGGGCTCGGTGTACCCGCAAAATATCTGACGGGGCGCAAACAAACATACAAATCTAGAAGCTGTCTGAGTGCAACATTAAGCGATCGAATCCCACCCCCAACCGGTGTCGTTAATGGGCCTTTTATCGCTACGGCATACTCACGAATCGCATCCAATGTTTCATCTGGCAACCACTGGTCTTGTCCGTAGACGTGAGTTGCTTTCTCACCAGCGTATATTTCAACCCAGGCGATTTGCTTTTCTCGGCCATAAGCTGCATTCACGGCACTATCAACAACCTTTCTCATCACTGGGGTAATATCACTACCAATTCCATCACCTTCAATAAATGGAATGATGGGGTTAGAAGGAACACTAAGGCTTCCATCTTTATTAACGGAGATTGCTTGTGCATCAGTTGGGATGACAATTTTCTTTTGAGACATACCATACTCCTTTTTATGATGGCGATATCCTAGCACAATCTAGAATTAGCGACGAGCTCTAAGGGCGCTATCCACGCTTTGAGACAGCTCTTCCATCTGCTCAACCCTAGCTTCAGCTAACCTTCTTCTTTCAGCGACATAGCTAGGGGTAAAGTGGCTTGCGACTTCATCATCAGTGTCACTTTCATCACCTGACTGTCTAACCGCTGATGCACTTGGGCTTTCGAGCTTAACACTTTTGCTGTCTTTATAGGACCGCATCGCCAAGAACCCTCCACCTATACCAACAGCCACGGCCACCGTTGCCAGAGCAACAGGCAGGAGACTTACGACCACACTAACTGCTAATGCAATACCAATGACCAACCCCGCTATTCCCATCCAAAAGCCTAAAGACTTCAGCATTCTTCCCCAATGGCTGCCAGCATTATCTTTGTTTGCCACGGGTGAGGGTTGCGGCCCCTCAGAGTCAGGACGAGGCTGCGGGCTTGTACTATGAACCGGGGACCTACCATCGATAATCGGCGGAGGGGTAGGCTGTTCTGCTGAGTCTGAATGAATAAAATTTCCATCATCATCAGCAAGGGGAATTTCGTCTAAAGTAGCTCTACTTCTCGTGCTGGGAGTGCTCGGGACACTTTCTATCTGCCCAGCAAAAGCTGCCTCCTGCATATCTGGGTCTGCGGGGGCAGGAGGTGGAAGGGCTTGTGCCGCTCGACCACCTATGGCTTCTGGCGCAGGTGGTGCTGGTGAGAGTCTTTTAGCAATTTCTTCAACATCACTTGTGATTTGTCGTTTACGGTCTTCAGACAGTGGGAGTATCCCAGCCCTAGCTGCCCGCTCATCCAGCATACGCAAGGAAGCTTCATGCTGAACAACTGCTAAACGGTTAACAGCCGCAGCTCTTTGGGTACTCACTGCTCTAATTGTTTCTGCCAGGTCTGCAGCTAGCCTAGGATTCATTGCGCTTAGATGTCTGTGAAGAGCACCAGCAGCGGATAGACTTTGCTTTAAGTGGTGCTCAACGCCTGTAGTGTATAGCTGACCTAATACAAAAAGTGCTTCAGGGTTTTGCTTTTCGGCAGCTGTTTGAAGCCAACTGATAGCATCGGGTATTTTAGGCTCTGGAAGTTGTCCGTACAGGTGAATCAGTGCTCGAACAGTATAAGCGGCTGTAAAGCCAGCCGCCTCATCTGTCAGTGGTTCTAAGACAGCATCTGCCTCTTCAAACCGCAGCAACGACCAAGCTTGCAATCGTGCCGACATTACCTTTGCATTCAAATGACCAGCATTGCCCGCAATAGCAAGAAGCCTTAATGTTTCCTGCACTTCAAAACGCTTCTTATTTGGCTGGGTAATATCATGAAGCAAATTACTCGGCGAGATAACGCCTTTTAAACATGCCTGTAAATATGCCGCAGCTCCCTGGCGCTCGGGATGCCCCTTCGATCTTATCTGCTCGTTCAGAAAATTGACGTCTCTTTCACTAAATGTGTATTTCAGGTACCCAAATAGGCATAGTTTTAAAAGCGCTAGCCTGGCGTCGACGTCTTTTTTTGACAACTGTTGCAAGCGCTTAAGGGCCACTGACCGCGTTTCTTTGTCACCTGATTTAATGGCCTTATCAAGGTCTTGTAGCTCAGTTTGTCTGGCAGCCAGAGCTCTTTCTTTCTTACTTTTTGACATTGGAGAATACTCTTTCCAAATATGGGTTTGTACATAAAAGCAAAAGAGCACTAATTTGGCCAAGATACATAGGAATATCATGCAATTACACTTTATATGTTCCTTGACTATTTGTGGTATAATCAGGCCCTAATTCGCAGAGTGTCTTAAAGCTTATGAAGATATTTGTCGGCATGTCTGGCGGAGTAGACTCTTCCGTAGCTGCTCTGCTTTTAAAACGCCAAGGGTACGACGTCGAAGGCGTATTCATGAAAAACTGGGAAGATGACGATGAGCCAGGCGTTTGTACTGCTGCTCAGGACTTGTCTGACGCAAAATCTGTCTGTAACCGACTTGGAATCCCACTTAGGACTGTCAACTTTAGCCAACAATATTGGGATCGTGTCTTTACCCACTGCCTTGAGGTCTTTAGGGTTGGGGCAACCCCGAACCCAGATGTTTTGTGCAACCAAGAGATTAAGTTTCAAGCATTTCTTGATTACTGTCTTGCTCAGGGAGCAGATAAGATAGCAACCGGTCACTACGCACGAATTGAATCTCAAAACGGAGAACCAAGGCTTCTAAAAGGCTTAGACGATAACAAAGATCAAAGTTACTTCTTATACCGTGTAAAAGCAGAAGCATTAAATCATGCGCTATTCCCAATTGGGGAATTGCCAAAAACGCAGGTGAGACAAATCGCAGAAACTGAAAACTTCATTACGCATGATAAAAAAGACTCTACAGGCATTTGTTTTATTGGCGAAAGAAAATTTGATGCGTTCTTGAAGGAGTACCTTCCAACCAAGCCGGGGCTAATGAAAACACCTAACGGTGAAACAGTTGGTCAACATGACGGATTGATGTTCTACACGCTGGGACAGCGCCAAGGGTTGCAGATTGGTGGGTTAAAGACAGGCAATGGTGAACCATGGTATGTCGTGGATAAAAATATTACTGATAATGTTTTAGTGGTCGCCCAAGGTAAAGATCATCCTTTACTCCTGAGCCGCTCAGTAATCGCAACCGATTTGAATTGGGTAACTAAGCCATCAAAAGAATTAGTAGCCGCAAAAGTTCGCTATCGTCAAAAAGATGTTCCCTGTCGAATAATGATGTTGGATGAAAATGAATTACGTATTGAGTTTGAAACACCTGTTCGCTCGGTAACGCCCGGACAGTCCTTAGTTTTATATGACGGAGACATATGTCTTGGGGGCGGTATTATCGCATATAGGGGAAACCATGACTAACCAAATGGAAAGAGCAATTGCTTTAGCGGCTTGTGCGACAGCGGCTTACTACGTACAGCGGCTCTCTATAGGCAAAAGCATTAAAGATGAACGATTAGATGTTCTCGTTGGAAGTTTGTTTAAATTTGATGCTCCAAACACTGCCGCCGTCTATGAGAACCAAATACTGGCATTAAAAGAAGGGGCTTTTTTACTTGGACATCTTCTCAAACCAGGAAATCATCAGCAGTACAAACAGGTCACACGCATTCTTTACTCATTGCTGCATCAGGCTCAGCGACTTAAAAACTCTAGCAGAATCCGTAATGACGTTAAAAAACGCTTAATTGAAACGCAGCCGCAGGCAGAACTTGTCGGTCTTTCTCATCCTCAGCTTATTAGCACTATTGCAGACATTTACCGTCAGACTTTTGGAAAACTGAGACATAAGATAAAAATCGCGGGTTCTGTAACACATTTACAACAACCTTACACACAGGCGTTAATACGAACGCTTTTGCTAACGGGAATTCGCTCAGCTTATCTATGGCGCCAACTTGGCGGCAATGACTGGCATCTTATTTTAAAGAAGAAACAGGCTCAAGAATCTGTTTCTGAACTGTTTAAATACATACAATAAATTGAGGAAAAACAATGGAGCACTCAACCTTAACAGCTATCGCACCGATTGATGGTCGTTATGCAGAACATTGTGATGCTTTAAGAGAGCACACCAGCGAACACGGTTTAATACGCTACCGCGTCATGGTTGAGATCCACTGGCTTATCACTTTACTTGAAGAAGTGGTTCAGCCCACCCCTCCACTTGATGAGTCAAGCAAGGCCGCTCTACTCTCAATCATTGATAACTTCAGCTTTGACGACTCAAAAGCCATCAAAAAAATTGAGTCCAGCACAAATCATGATGTGAAGGCTGTTGAATATTTTGTTAAGAGCAAGATTAAAGAAATGGACAAGCCTGAATGGGCAGAATGGGTTCATTTTGCCTGCACTTCAGAAGACATAAACAACCTTGCTTATGCTTTAATGCTAAAACATGTCCGAGATGAAGTGACATTACCTGTTCTACATGACATTACTCAAGCCATTAAGAAAAAAGCACATGATTATGCGGACATGGCCATGATGTCGCGAACCCATGGGCAACCTGCTTCACCTACGACTATGGGTAAAGAATTAGCGAATGTTGTATATCGTTTAAATCGACAAATCGACCAATTACGAGACATTTCCATTCTTGGAAAACTTAATGGCGCCGTTGGTAACTTTAATGCTCATATGTCTGCTTATCCAGAAACCAACTGGATTAAAGTAGCGCGTTCTGTTGTTGAGAAGCTAGGCCTACATTGGAATCCTTACACCACGCAAATCGAGCCACATGACTGGATTGCGGAATATTTTGACGTGACCCGTAGAGTCAATACCATACTGATTGACTTCTCGCGTGATGTCTGGGGATATATTTCGCTCGGCTACTTCCAGCAAAAACGAATAAAGGGAGAGGTTGGTTCATCAACTATGCCTCACAAAGTGAATCCTATTGATTTCGAGAATGCGGAAGGAAATCTCGGCATCTCAAATGCTCTTTGCGATCATTTTTCACACAAGCTACCTATCTCAAGATTTCAGCGCGACTTAACAGATTCAACCGTTCTTCGTAATGTTGGTGCTGCGTGCGCCTATCAAAAAATTGCTCTAACTGCGCTTTCTAAAGGATTAAGCAAAATAGACCCGAGTCCCACCACTATGCTAGACGACCTAAACAACAACTGGGCACTTTTGGCTGAGCCAATTCAAACCATATTAAGAAAACATGGTGTAGAAAACCCATATGAGCTATTAAAAGATTTTAGCCGTGGAGAAATGGTGACCAAAGACACCCTACATCAGTTTATTGATGGTCTGCCCATAGACCCATCGCTTAAAACAGAACTTAAAGCTTTGACACCAGCTGGATACATTGGTGCTGCAGCCACTTTGGCTCAACACCTATAAAGGATTTTTAATGGAAACTAGGGTAAGGATACCACTTAAACTTGGGTTACTAGTTGGTTCACTCTGGTCGTATGGTCTCTATGCCGGGCTTTACGATCACCACTTTTCTACGACACAGCGGATTGCTGTTAGCCTTATACTTATGGGGCTGACAGCAATAGTATTTGCGTTATATCGTAGCGACTATCCAGATCCCTCCATTAAAGTCACTTCACGCGATGGGTTTATCTTTGTATTTTTACTCAGTGTGATTGGCCTATTTGTTGTTCCAGAATTAACCTCAGACTTAAATGGTGATCAGCTGTATCATGCAATGAAATCACAGTTGATACCTTTAGGACTTTCCCAAAATAAATCAATATCGTCTTGGCTGAACAACATCCCTATCTCAAATATTGTTCAGTACATTAATTTTATTGGGTTAGGATTTTTCAGTACATTTTTGTGGTGGCATTCTAAGAGTTCACGCTGGGTTCTTAGTTTTATAGGGCTATTTATTACGTTGCGACTCATCGGAATGCATTTTAATGCTAGTTACGATCCGCATCCTCCACTACGCAACCTTCCATTATGGCTTTCATCTACTTTGCTGGGCCAAACAGCTCTCGCATATCGGCTTCCACAATTTGTGATGTTGGGGGTAATGCTTCTCGGAATTCAGCGCGTCTCATCCAATTCTTTAAGATCAATCTCTTGGCTTTTGTCCTGTGCTGTAATAACGCTACCGATTGCACTAAATGTAGGCTCTATCAATGAACAGTCTATATACACGACCGTCTTATTTACACTTCTCGTGCTTCATTTGTCCTCTCCCAAAAAGCCGACATCACACGAGCTTATATCTTGGAGTTTTGTGATAGCTTTAGCTAGCATGATAAGGCTCCCCGCCTTCTTTGCCTTTTTATATTTGTATGGATATATGATCTCTTCAACAAAAGGCAGAGAAACACTTGAAGAAAATTTTTCATTCTTTATTCTATCCACTCTGATTGCGCTACCGTTCTTTCTTCAGGGGCTATACTACGGTACCCCAGCAACTTTTAATGCCTCAACTTCAGGCATTCTCCCACCCGACTCATCAACGTTGGATAGACTGATATACGCATACCGTGAAGGGTATATACTTAAAAGTATTGCCCTTGTATTCACACCAGCTTGGTTGCTGACCCTCACTGGAATTTTGTTTTTGCCGACCCGAAAAATGTTGCTTGCCGTCGGGTTCTTCCTAATGCTTATCGTTGTCTACTTTTCAGTCCATCCTGGGCTTTGGATGTTCTCTAAGTATAAAGCCGAATTCATGATTCCGTTTTTTGCTCTTGGATTGTTTAAATTAAGTAGTATCGCGGCCAAATCAAGACCTGGATTCGCTGTTTTAGTAGTAACGCTTTTAGCCTTATTGGCGGACAATATACAAAACTACCCAGATTACATCTCAGATATAAAAAAGAATGCGGAGAGCCCGCAGAGCTACTCAAAGGCTTTTACCTACATCCAATCAAACGATCTTCAAGAGAGCACTTTTTTTGCGACCATCAGCTATGGCCCGTTTGCAGAACTTTTAAGTAATTATTCAGTGGGTGAGTTTAAGAATTCAAGTCGATTATGGGAAGAGAATCATTTTTACTCAGCTAAGTCTATTAATGCCAGTACAGGCATTAATTACGTAGTCATTGATGAGTCACTTCAGCCATTACTTAAAACAGATTTAGTAAACTTAGGTTGGCATGAGGGACCGACATTCACAGTCCCTCATGGATATGATTTAGTATCCGTTAAGCGCGAGTCTTAACTAGATAAGTGTTCAGCGACATATAACCAAGTTTCTAGAACAGTATCAGGATTGAGCGAAACACTATCTATTCCTTGCTCAACTAACCACTGTGCTAAATCAGGATGATCTGAAGGGCCTTGCCCGCAGATACCTACATACTTGCCCTGCTTCTTACAGGCAGTAATCGCCATTTTAAGCATTTCTTTGACCGCAGGATCACGCTCGTCAAACGCTTGAGCCACAATGCCTGAATCGCGATCTAAACCTAGGGTCAACTGAGTCATGTCATTAGAGCCAATTGAGAATCCATCAAAGTATTCAAGAAAGCGTTCTGCTAAAACTGCATTAGTTGGCAGCTCGCACATCATAATGACTTTAAGACCGTCCTTGCCTCTTTCTAAACCATGCTTTTGAAGCACTTCATGAACTTTCTTTGCTTCCTCTAATGTTCGAACGAATGGAATCATAATTTCAACATTCGTTAACCCCATTTCTTCTCTAACCCAGCGAACCGCTTCGCACTCTAGCGCAAATGCATCCATGAATGAAGGAGAGACATAGCGAGATGCTCCTCTAAAGCCAATCATTGGGTTTTCTTCTTCTGGCTCATATATATCACCACCCAACAAATTAGCATATTCGTTTGATTTAAAATCAGATAGACGAATAATCACGCGCTTTGGTGAAAACGCTGCGGCGATGGTTGATATACCCTCTGCCAATTTTTTAACGTAGTATTTTCTTGGCGAGTCATATGCCGCTGTGCGCTCATATATTTCTGCCTTAAGCTCATCACTAAGCATTTCAGCTTCTAGACAAGCTTTCGGGTGAATGCCAATCATTTGGCTAATAATAAATTCAAGTCTTGCTAAGCCAACGCCTTCATTGGGAAGACTTTGAAAAGCAAAAGCCCTATCAGGATTACCAACATTCATCATGACTTTAAAAGGAATGGCAGGCATTTTGTTGAGCTCAACTTTTTTAATATCGAACTTAATTTTCTGATTATAAACTCTACCGACGTCACCTTCAGCACAACTAACGGTTATTGGTTGGCCACTTTTAATATCTTTTGTGGCGGAGCCACAACCAACAACTGCTGGAATACCGAGTTCTCTAGCGATAATAGCAGCATGGCAAGTACGCCCACCTCTGTTCGTAACAATCGCAGCGGCTCTTTTCATGACAGGCTCCCAATCAGGGTCTGTCATATCGGTAACCAAAACCGTACCAGGAACAACTTTGTCCATATCATCAAGTGAACTGATGACAACTGCTTCCCCAGCACCAATGCGTTGCCCTATACTTCGACCCTCTACAAGGATTGATGCATCATGATCTGCCAGCTGGTAGGTTTCAAGAACGCTCTTTTGATCTCTACTTTTAACCGTCTCAGGGCGTGCTTGAACAATAAAAAGCTCGCCAGTTAGACCATCTTTAGCCCACTCAACATCCATAGGACGCTTGTAGTGCTTTTCAATTAAAATTACCTGCTTGGCAAGCGCTTCTACTTCAGAATCTGTTAAAGAAAATAACATTCGCTCGGAAGGGGGGACATCTTCTGTCTTAACAAGAGCATCGCCTTTGTCGACATAAACCATTCGCTGTTGTTTATGCCCAACGTTTCTTCGAACAATCGCCTTTTTCCCCGCATTCAAAGAGGGCTTGTGTACGTAGAATTCATCTGGGTTGACGACGCCTTGAACAACCAGCTCACCAAGACCATATGCCGATGTGATGAAAACAACATCATCAAATCCCGATTCGGTATCAAGTGAAAACATCACACCACTAGAAGCTAAATCACTTCGAACCATTTGCTGAATACCAGCAGATATTAGTACATCTTTATGATCAAACCCATGGTGGACACGATAGGCAATCGCCCTATCATTGAACAAAGAAGCAAAAACTTTTTTGATGCAGGATAAAACGCTCTCAATACCTGTTACATTTAAATAGGTTTCCTGCTGACCTGCAAAAGAAGCATCCGGCAAGTCTTCAGCTGTGGCAGAAGAGCGAACGGCGACAGAACCACCTTTACTCACAAAAGCTTCATATGACTCTCGTACAGCCTGCTCAAACTCGGGGACAAAAGGCGCAGCCTCAATATCTTGACGTATTTGAGCCCCTACTTTGGCCAGCTCTGCAACATCTTCAATATCCAACTGCTCAAGCTTGCTATGAATTGAGTTGTTTAACTTATTTTTTTCCATAAATTCAGCAAACGCTTCAGCTGTGGTCGCGAAGCCCCCGGGGACCTTGACTCCCACACCGGATAAATTAGCAATCATTTCACCTAGAGAAGCATTTTTGCCACCGACCTGTGCAATATCCCCAATGCCAAGTTTTTCGAATGGAATCACATATGTTGTTGCAGACATATTGCCTCACTATTGCTACTAATGCTGATGTACGAGAAGATGTTTTTATCAGAGCTATATTGTCTCAAACTTAGGGGGTAACGTGAAGCATAGGACCGTCTTTTTTATCTCAGACAGAACTGGTATTACGGCAGAAACACTCGGTAATACCCTCACGAGCCAGTTTGATGACATCAAGTTTGATCCTGTTACCCTCTCATTTGTTGATAATCAAGAAAAGGCCGAAAAAGCCATACAAAAAATAAATACTGTTGCTGATACCCAAGGCATTATTCCCATCGTTTTTTCCACTATTATCGACCCTGCCATTCGAAATCAGGTTCAAAAAAGTAAAGGGTTCATGATTGACTTTATTGACAGCTTCATTGGCCCGCTCGAAGATCTTTTGGGGACAAAGTCTAACCACACAGTTGGTCGATCGCATGGTGTGGTAGACCTAAGAGAGTATTACACTCGAATAGAGTCAGTGAACTTTGCATTACAGTATGATGATGGTGCCAGCACTAAGGGATATCAGAGTGCTGATGTTATTCTAGTCGGTGTGTCTCGATGTGGCAAAACCCCAACAGCCTTGTACTTAGCAATGCACTATGGAATCAAAGCGGCAAACTACCCCTTAACTGAAGAGGATTTGGAGTCAGGAAAACTGCCTAAAACTCTAGATCCTTACCTTGAAAAACTTTTTGGGATAACTATTGAGCCAATGCGTCTTCAACAAATACGTAGCAAAAGACGTCCTAGCAGCGAATATGCCATGCTTCAACAATGCCAAAAAGAGGTCAAGGCTGTTGAACGCCTCTATAGACAATATAACATACCATTCATCTCTTCTACCTCCTCTTCGATAGAAGAGATGTCAGCACGAATATTGTCTGATAGAAACTTAAAGCGTCGATTAAAATGAATTTGGCCACAAATTCCAAAACGACATAATATCCATATTTTTTATGTCGTCATTCTTCCAGGCAGATACAATTTTATCTACCTGCTCATTATTATATCTTGTTTTAGCATTTCTGATGAACTTATCAAGTAAAGGTTGAATGGCTTCAGCACGTCTACATTTATGGCCTAATGGATAATCTACCTGCACTATTGACGATTTTCTGCCATCATTAAACTCAACTTGCACACTATTTGGAATCGCACGCCTGCTCGGATCAAAATAGGCTTCAGTGAAACTTGGGTCTTCCATGCATACAATTTTATCTCTCAAAGACTCCAAAACTGAGTCGGATGCCCGCTCATCTAAATATGAAGCATCTGTTACCTCATCGTCCAAAAGAGCTACAGCTACCATATATTCTAAGCAATGATCACGATCAGCAGGATTTTTAAGTGGCCCCTGCTTGCTAATTATACGCATACCGGCTTCTTGTGTTTTTACTATAACCTTTGACACAAGAGAGATATCTGAAATTTCAGATTTTAGTTTTTGAGCCGCTTCAATAGCGGTTTGTGCGTGAAACTCAGCCGGATACGAAACTTTAAATAGAATATTATTAACGACATACTCACTAAATGAGTGACTAGTGTTAAGTTTCTGCTGGTTAAATAAAACTGATTGAAAGCCCCACTTGGGAGCCGTTAAAGCACTAGGGTAGCCCTTCTCTCCCTTTATTGTGTACCAAAGTAAAGTGAGCGCTCGCGAACAAGCATCTCCCGCCGCCCATGATTTTCGACTACCCGTATTTGGTGCGTGACGATAGGTTCTTAATGCTTGTCCATCAACAAAGCATTGGCTAAGAGCTGCTAACATCCGTGATTTATTTAAACCTAGAAGTCTTCCACAAGCAGCTGTGGATGCTAATTTAACAAGGATTACATGATCTAGCCCAACTTCATTAAAAGCATTATCTAATGCAATAATTCCCTGTATTTCGTAAGCAATAATGCCGGCAGTCAATACTTGACTCATTGTAGCTTGCACATAAAAAGCAGCAACTAAAATCGCAGCAAAGTTGTCAGAAGGATGCCCCCACTCTTTAGCAAGCCAAGTATCATTGTAATCGAGCCAGCGATTCAACGAGCCAATCGCGAATGCAGCTTGGGTAGGCGTTAGAGTAATATCCATACCAGGAATTCGTACTCCTTCATGTGAGAGAACAAATGGCTGATTGACCAAGTTGCTAGCCTCAGCATGATTGAGTGCAAGTAGCCCACACCCCATTGCATCCATTAAACATGATGTAATGGTTTTGTAGGCATCGGTCGAAAAATGATGCTCATCCAGTGCGTAGTCAGCTATGTTTTGTAATAGCTGGTCATAATTTTCCATTTATCTATCCTCTATACCTACATAGGATCTTAGTTCGGGACCTTCATACTCGGCACTGGGTCGAATTAGCCGATTGTTTTCGCGCTGCTCTATGACATGAGCTATCCACCCTGAACTTCTTGCTATAACGAATATTGGCGTAAATAGTTCAGTGGGAATACCTAAAAGTCGGTACAATGCAGCCGCATAAAAATCAAGATTCGGGAACAACCCTTTTTTGTCCTTGAGAAGATTCTCAACCGCTTCAAATTTATTATAAAAATCCATCTCATTTTGTTTACTGCTCACGTCACACGCAAGTTGCTTGATAATATCAGAGCGAGGATCGCTATCTTTGTATACACGATGTCCGAAGCCCATGATTTTTTCTTTTTTCTCTAGTCGAGCCTTCACACCAATGACAGCTGATTCAGGACTATCGAACATGTCCATCAAAGCCATAGCTTGTTCGTTTGCCCCTCCGTGGAGAGGGCCTCTCAATGTTCCTATAGCACCGGTAATACATGAAAAGATATCAGACAGAGTTGCAGCACATACTCTTGCAGTAAAGGTCGAGGCGTTAAACTCATGTTCCGCATATAGGGTCAAAGAAGCATCAAACACTCTAACCGACAACTCACTTGGTGTGTTTTGTTGAAGCATTCTTAAAAAATGTTCAGCCATAGAACTACCAGAAAATACTGTATTAATCCTTTCTCCATAGTGTGCAAATCGATACCAATAGGAAATCATTGAGGGCAACGTTGCAATGATACGTACTACGACATTATCGATATTATCCTTTTCTGGCTCAATGCACCCTAAATATGAAACCCCAGTTCGAAGCACATCCATTGGATGTGTCTCTTTTGGAATGCCTTCCAGAACTTTACACAAAGACTCGGGCAACTTTGAAGCATTAGCTATTTTGCTTTTAAACGCGTCTAAGATTTCACTTTTAGGAAGCTCACCATTTAAAAGCAAGCAGACTACTTCTTCAAATGATCCCTTTAAAGCTAGTTCTTTTATGTCATACCCGTAATAAGTTAAACCTATACCCGCTTTCCCCACAGTTGATATTTTTGTTTTACCCGCAGTAACTCCGGCCAATCCCTCTGAATTTGTTGTCATAAAACTTCCTTGCTTATTACTTTAGCGTATTCATCGTATTCAATAAGGTCATATAAGTCTTTTCTGCTCTGCATCTTTTCAAGGACAGCATTAAAACTTTTTCTATCACTCAGCTCTGAAAGACCATCCTCTGCTGCTTTGTTCATTAGCCTAAATAAGCTCAAAGGGTACAATTTCATTTTTACCCCAGAATTAATTAACTCATCATCTGTTAATGGTGGCGTTTTACCAAACTCGGTCATATTTGCCAAAACAGGAATAGATACCCTTGAGCATACAGACTGAAACTCATTCGTTGATTTGGCAGCCTCTAGAAACAAAGCCCCTGCTCCAGCTTTTTCATAGGCTTTGCTTCTTTCTATGGTTTTCTCTAAACCTTCAACTGCTAAAGCATCTGTTCGAGCCATTACCATAAAGCCCTCAGGCGCTGTCTCTTTTGCGACACTGATTTTGTGTGACATATCTGAAAGGGGAATCAGTGTTTTTCCATCTAAATGACCACATTTTTTTTCAAAAGACTGATCTTCAATATGTAAGCCAGAAGCACCACTGGCCACTAGCTGTTTCACTGTTCGTTTAACATTAAGTAATCCACCCCAACCTGTATCAGCATCTACCAAGATCGGTAAATTTGTAACCGCCCTCATATTTCTAACCACGTAACATACGTTATCTAGAGAGGTCATCGCCAAATCAGGAATGCCAAGTTCATGATTAGCAACGCAGGCCCCTGACACATACAAACACTTAAACCCTTTTTTCTCAGCCATAAGTGCAATGAGAGGATTTGGAACCCCCACCAAAGTCAGTAGCTTTTCATTTTCTAATAAATTATTTATTGAGTTTTCCATGATTTTCTCACTTAATTATGGAACTTCTATTTAGAAAGTTTTCCTGTTAGCATCGATTGATACAATAATTAAAACTCACATCAAGGAGTAAGGGAATATGCCAAGAGGTACTAAACCTAGTATACACAAATTGACTGTTGGAACTGATGGTGATACTGAAAAGGTTTTGAATGGTGATATTTTCATCATACATCCTGCGGCAAACTTAGCAGGCGAGCCCTTCACTATACAGCTTGCTGAAAAGGCTGTATTCCAAATGTTGAATAATGTCCTTGTCTCTAGTGGCAGTCCAACTCGAATTGTTGATCTAAGTGATATTGTTGGCCAGGGCGCTTCTGTTCCAGGATATTGTGAGAGTTACGCTAAAGATATAAAAGAAGCCTTTAAATCCAAAGATGCTTTTTTAATATTCAATTTTCCATTAAAAGAAGTAACAGCAGGCGGAGCACCATCTATAGTTTTTGATATGCCTGAAGAAGCCCTACAAACACTACAATCTCAAGTTAGAGAATTGTATGGGAAAACTGTTTTGCCGAGCGATACTTGGAAAGTCCCCAAATCTGTAATTTTTTTATTCTCAATCGCAGGTAATGAACAGGCACAGATTTCTGATGACCAACTGAAGCCAATGGTTCAGACACTTTTAAAAACTCTTTTCACTTCAGAAGAAAAAGAGACAAGAGATACTCATTTAGGTATTAGAAGGAATAGTCCATTTATCTTGGTATCAACCGATATTCATCTTCCAGAGCCAACAACTATGCATTGGGAAGATTTAGCCAACTCCCCGAAAGATCCAGGAGACTATTTTGAAGCAGCTTTAGCTTTACCTCGGGTTCACCAACATGGGAAAGAGGCAATGCACGCACGTGCTCGTTCTCGCTCAGAATCCGCTCCACACCCACATGGAGTGCCATTAGCTGATAGACGATATTCGTCATTTTCCGGAGCCGGTGGTCCAGCAGCGTCTTACACACCGGGATTTAGTTCTGCATCATTAGTGCACCCAAGCGCACCACCGAGCACATTATATAACTTTTTACAGGCCCCTCCTCCAGCCTCTGAAGCAGCAGGAGGGCCGCCTGGCTATCATACTCCAGGCTACCCATATAATCCTCCAGGAAGAATGAGGCTTACACCGAGCGGTTCGAGCAATTCTGATGCTGATGCTTAAGTTAGTCATCTCTAAATTTTGAGCTAATCGCTAAACCTGCATTCTATTATGTTAATCTCCCAACTTTTGGTTGGGAGATCTCATGTTTAAATCACCAATTATATTAATATTGTTGGCGCTTCAACTTGTTTATATGCCCGAGGCAAGGGCCGTTTACATGACGCTCTCCCCTTCAGACAGCTCTGTCACTCTAGCTAACCAGTTTACATTAACCCCTTCGGTTTCTGTTCAAAATGGTGAACACAAAGAGCTTGTTTATACCCATGGATATACATTAAGCGAACTTGTATGGCCGGTTAATAATGCACTACTGGGGAATCTTGAACTGGAATATCAAATATTCAGAAGCCTTGGATTAAAAGCCAGATTCTCACATTTAATTCAATCAGCTGATGGTACTGTTACAGATACAGATTGGGATCCTGAGTTTTCAACAACTACTCCAATTATTTACTCAAGTGGGCGCTCTGAACTGGTAAATCTAACAGAACTAGACTTAGAAGCTAAACTAACACTATTTGAGATTGGTTCTAGCAAATTGAAGAGACTTCAATTTTCACAAAACTTAGATAATTTAAAGGTAAGTTTACTCTATGGTGTTCAAAATAACGGGAGCAGTTGGCGTTATTGGGGCGGAGAACAGTACTATAACCCAAACGGGATTACACTAAATAGCAATTACGATGATATAGACTCAATGGATCCCAGCGTTGTTGCTATTAGGTACTCTGTCCAAGAGCAAACCCCCTACGTAGGTAGTCAGATTGAACTAAGATCTGGTGCGATCTTGGTTTCCGCTTCTGCAAAGTACTCAAATGAAGCTCATATTGAAGACATGGATGAACATCGATTAAGAAGTACCATATTTTACGACTCATTTCATGATGGAGAAAAACTTCAGCTGGAACTGTACGTATCAACACCAATCAATGACAGTACAACTTTTTGGATCAATGGAAAGCAAGACAAGCTGTTTACTACAAAAGGTGACACTGTCATGGTAGATCAGTTCTACTATCCCTTTGAAGTTTATACTTTCGAAGGCGGTTCAGGCATAAACCACAAGAAACAAAGTATAATGGCTGGTTTTGATTATAGGTTCTAGTCAAAACGTTAGTTCACAGTAATTTATTGAATCTAGCAATAAATCTTGCTGTGAACTTCTGTTCCATATCTAAATATATTTGGATCGTACAAGGATGTACATCAAAGATCCTTTTCTACATATAAAAGCGATTTTATATATTTACTATAAAATCCAGTACGTCAGTAGGCACCACACCGACCTTGCAGATTACTGTCTGGGATACGAAATCCTGTGGACTTTATGGCAGTGCTCGTACTCTTTCAACCTCATTATTAATACCTGATACGTTTGGGTCTGATGATTACTTGCAAGATACCTATCAGTGAATTGTGAGAAAAGAAGAATGTGTATACTCCAATAAGAAATTCTAAACCACACACTATGAATAAGACCAAAAGAAAAGAGAAGCTAGATTCATCTATAGAATAAGGAAAAGAATAAAACGTGCAAAAAAATATTAAGCTCTATGTAACTGAAATAAGCGGGCTTAGACGCCCCGCTTTTTCATCAACTTTAAAAGCTGATATCGGCGCTGTAGGGTCTGTAAAATATATTAATGCACTTACGTTATTCAAATTAAAACGATGTAATACTTTTAGGTATGTCTGAAGCTGCTGAACATGTTTCTCCATCTCTGTCTCAACATATGCAGTCTTATAGTCTACAATCCATCGCTTTTCACTATCCTCAAAATATCGATCAATGACACATTCTTCATAAAACTGACTATTTGCTTTAGGGAGCCTCCACTCACATTTAGAGACTGGATACTGTGTGAGAATCCACTTACCGATTGGACAATTAGATATCTTGAGAAGATGCTCTTTAACAATATTCAAAAGTCTTGGTAACATAGATGATGAAATTGATGGGTGTGTCTTAAGCTCCTGAAGAATACTTGACTCAGAAAATATTGATTCATGGTAAATATTACCGTAATTTTCGAGAAGTTTATGAATTACAGTTCCTAATATAGCCTCTTCGTTACGGTTCAAGAGGGTTTCTGAACCTGTTAAATATAAGGCTTGCCATTCTTTGTTCTCAGCATCAATAGTATCAGCTTCACTTAAATGGATATACTCTGATTCAAGATCAGAAAAAGGTTCAATTATAACTTTTCTTTTTGAAGAAACCTCATGGTCTTGATGGGAAGGATTACTGATAATTGGCTCAATAAAATCTTTTGTCCAATCGAAATATGTATTAGCAATTTTGGAACTTTCATCAGATGAACCTGACAACATCAAGGATCGTCTTGCCCTTGTCATTGCAACATAAAATAGCCGCACTTTCTCGTTTGCCTCAAGGGTTGAAAAGTGACGCTTAAGAAACTTATATACAGGCGTCAAATCAGACGCCGCCTCTTTAAAAGCAAACAAATCATAGACACTTCCGTCATAGACTAATTGTTTGTTTATGTACATATCATTGAAATGACGTTTGGGGTTTTTATCAGAAAACGGAATTATTACATGATCAAATTCTAGTCCTTTAGATTTATGTATTGTTAATATTTCAACCTGTGTTTGCTTATGATTATCGGCTTGTTGATATATTGAATCTATATGCTCTAACAGCTTTTCTCTGTCTGAAAAAAGGGATTTAGTTTCTCGACACTCTAACAGTTTATAGATACATTCGATTGATTTTTGCTTGGTCGAATAATACATGTCTCCCTTTAACAATGACCAACTGTACTCAAGCCACCTTCTATCTGAGACGCGATATCTATTGTTGATCAGTCTTTTTAACAGCCGAGATTTATTTCTAAAATTGATATTATAATCCGGCAATTCGTTAAGGTTGGCAATGATGTATTCACCAACATTCATTCCATCATCAAGAGACTGTTTAATATCATATATTTCTTGACTGTTTAGCCCTATTAAGGGTGAATAGAGAAGGGAAAACCATGATAAGTTATCGGTTGTATTGGTTAGTGAAAACCATAAGGACAAGAGATCTAAAACGGCTTGCTCCTCAGATATAGACGTAAGTTGAGATGATATAAATGACACGCCATTATCTCTAAGGACCTTTGTTAATTTATTAGCATAAGTACGTGTAGGTATTAGTATGCCTATTGTATCGCTGGAGTATTGGGTTCTTATTTTTTTTACATAATCAACTACAGAAGATATTTCCTCTTCTATAGACTGCGATTTGATAAGAGTGATTGGTTTAGCAATACTATCAGTTTTTGATGGTGAAGATGGCGCATAGGTGATTGCACTTCGAACTATCGATGATTCAGAAGGAAAAACTGCTTTAAATATTTGATTAAAATCATCCACCAGAGCCTTGCTTGACCTGAAATTTGATTGAAGCTGAATGTATTCAAGAGATAATTCAGAAAATCCATTTTCTATGACATGTAGAAACAATCCAACTTCCGACCCTCTGAACTGGTAAATAGATTGCATAGGATCACCAACAATAAATACAGTATTCGAGTCCGGCTCCCAACCCGAGGTAAGTTTAGTCAACAGGTTAAACTGTAGGTATGAAGTATCTTGAAACTCGTCTACGAGCAAATGTGTAATACTCATATCTTTTTGGAGCAATATATCCGATATATCATCCTCACTACCAAGGCCGTATAACGCACTTAATGAAACATGTGTGAAGTCACATGCATTTTTAGCATTAAACAAGTTATGTAAAATAGCGACCAGTGTGGGTAATGTCTTAAGTATTACTGCTTGTAACGCCTTATCACCGTCCTTAGACTTAGAAAGATACTTTATAGCAATTAGTTCCTCAGTAAGCTCCACTCGCTCACTGAGTTGTGACAAGAAAGAGATTCCTTTTTCTTTAATCTCTTTAGCACGCTGTTTATCTGCTTTTGAGGAAAAATCGGATTGAGCAGGAAACCCTTGTTTTTTGGTCAAGGTCTTTCTGACTTTGTTATCTTCAGTCAGAAATATTGCACATGTAGCAGACCAAAATGTCTCGTTCTGAGCTGATACATCACTCTCATCATACCCCAAAGTATATAGTGCATACTCAACAATCTCCTTAAAATTCACCTCCGAACCTAATGACTTTCTAATATTTTTTTCTATAGCTCTTTGAAGCTTAGATGCATCACCGATTTCATTTTCAATATCATATTGGTTAGCTCTAAAAACGCCCTCTAGCCATTGCTCTCTCTTTGCTAACAATGACACAAACATATTCTTAATAGCAGTTGTGTCATTGTTAAAGGTTTCAAAGATAGGGCTCATATACGAATATGATTCTTTGCCAGTGAAGTATTCGTTGAATAGCTCTTCTACAGCTTCCTCATACAGAGAAAAGTGTTGATCCGTGACACTAAGGCAACATCCATTATTTGAGGTCAAAGGTAATAAATATGCAATTGAGTACGCGAGAGAATCAATTGTTTTTATATTAAGATTATTTTTAATCTGATTTAGATCAAGTCCCAACTTATTTAAATGTTGAACAGCCTCTTTTGCAAGAAGATATGTTGATTTTTCATGATCGCAAGAAGGTTCCTCCACTAGACTCATGTCTAGTGCGTGCGCAACCCTTTCATACATCTCAGCGGCAGCCTTTTTAGTAAAGGTTACAGCCAGTATTTCTTCAGGCTTATTAACCGTTTTCAAAAGAGCCAAAAATCGCTGAGTTAAAAGGGTTGTTTTTCCTGAGCCTGCTGGGGCCTGCACAATAAATGAATGAGCGGTATTTAGTGCGCGACTCCTGTTCTGCGTATCAACCATGATTAAACTTCTCTAATTCTGCAAAGTGGTTTTAAAGAACAATACAAGCAACTTGCTTGATCCAGCGGTTTTACTGAAATATCACCTGAGTTTACTGTTTCAAATATAGTTTGAATAGAATCCTTCCATTCAGAAATCTGAAGTGGTAAATCAATAGCCTGCAGTTCTGATGGGGGAAAATTTTCTTTGCAAACACCTACATGTTTTACTTTGTCAGGCTTAACAACCATATATGATATAGCATCTGAATCAAATAAATAGGATGCGTATATAGGCAATTGAAGATCACGCAAGTTTTCTGTTCTCCATTTTGATGGACTAAAGGAGCCTGTTTTATAATCAATGATCCAAATTTCGCCGGAATTTAGTTTATCAACCCTATCAACTACAATATTCAATCTGACATTGTCCAAATCTACAGCTATTCTTTTTTCGACACCTATAACTTCAAATGGCTCACGCTGCATGTCATACTTAACCAGTTTAGTAAATATGGTCCACAAGCGAATCTTTTCTTGATCTATATACCTTGGAAATCGTTTTAAGGAAGGATACTTCGCTATAGATTTAGAAAAGTGCCTATCAAAAAGATTGCTTAGAGACCGTTCACTTATCCTCATCAGAGATTTATGGTTTTTAACAGAGAGCCAAAATGCAGCTAATATTTGATGTAGGATATCCCCTCTCTCACTTGGCTCTAAATACACTCCTTTAGGCTTATCATCCGTTATACCCAACCGCCTATAACCATGGTACTGATAAGGACACTCTACAACACGCTTAAGAGCGTAGGGCCCACCTAAAAAGGACCCTGGATTAGATATAAATTTATCAATACTTCTCTCCAGAAATTTAATCCCAGATAATTGTTCACCTCGAAGAAACGATATATCCAACTTTTGATATTTGTCTATTAAGCTAGACTCAATACACTTTTCCTGATTATATTCTAACGATGATGAGTAAATAATATTAGGGGCTTGAGACTCAATTCTTCTCATGTATTCAATGGCTATTTTTAACTCAAGTTCTGTACTAGATTTTGGAGTTTCATAACGCTTTTGGATCGCAATCGGTAAAAATCGATTTGGGGAAGGTTTTTCTGGCCAAGAGAGATTATTCAGACCTAACACCCATATATAGTCAAATCTCATACCTGAACTTTCCAAGAGTCCTAAAATATGAATATTTACATTAGAGCTTTTTTCCTGGAAAACAATTTTTTTCAATGCGAAAGAAAGCCACTCAATCGCTTCAGACTTTGTAACTTTTTCCCTGTCATATAGGCAGCCACAAAATTCAGAGATTTTTTTGAATTCCTGAAGTGCTTGGTATTCCTGTGAATCTAATACTCTCTCGCCAGGCCACCCCAAAATGCGCAAGCTATTCTCAACAGAAGTAATAAATCCATAAAATGTATTATACTCAATGGACTTGGCAGCACTTAAAACTGCGGCGTTATTTTCAGTGTTATATATACTCAACAACCTCTGAAAATCATCCACTTTAAGAATATCTTCTCTTAGTGCTTTTAAATCATCTATAAGGGCATATACTTGCTTTTGACTTAGACCAAGTTTGAAATACGGTGATAATAGCAGTTCTGCGATATCAGATAGTTGAGCTTGTCCTCTAACAAGAAATTTTGCCAGTTTGTGAAAGTGATCTATAACAGGCACATCATGAAGTGGAACCCCTCCACTTATACTAAAGGCCGGAATTTTCTTTAGGCCAATACTTGTCATTATGTTTTTTGAAACAACTTTTACAAAGGTATTGTATACCTTTTCCCTATCCACATTTAAGTTTGGACAAATAATACCAATTTTAGCGTTATTGTTAGAGTCTAGAATTGACTGGCACCAGTGTGCACACGAATTTACCTCTTCATGGTATGTACTAAATGTAGCTTGAGATACTGATGCGTCTGTCTTTTTTGGTGAAACGGTAAAAATTGATTCAGGGAATACTTTTTTTAATAGCGGAGGAATACGATCGTAGCCTTCTATTCGAACGGGCATCTTCTTTAGATGGGGGGGCAATTCTGAATATCTATCAATTACCACTCGCATCATATCGACACTGGAAATATATTTTTGCGCTTCACAATCTTTTTTAAATTTATCAATCGCCTCTAACAGAAAACCTGTTTCTTGATCATTGGCATATACCTCTATATCTGAAACAGGAATATCCCAAGTTGAAATTATTTTGTGTGCTGACTTTATTTCGTGAATGATTTGCTGTTCATCATAAACGTCCATATTAGGAAGAATTCGACGAATAACGGACTCCCAGAGCTTATTTTCTTCATATTCATTTAAGCAATGATATAAAGGCAAAATCTCTAGCGAAACCATCAATTGATATTGACGGTTTACCCAGTCAGAAACAGAGAGAATGGTATCAAACAGATGCTTACTATCGTCGAGCAGATTTTTACAGTACTGACTCGCCAATCGTTGAGTTGCTGTTAATATTAAAGAAGAGTTCATAATAGTTGGTACGTGTATGATTAATAGGCCTGCTTACGGAATTATAGGTCACCGCGGCGCACAAGATAAAGCGGTTGAGAATACATTACAGGCATTTAAAAATGCATTAGCTTGTGGTCTCACTTGGATTGAAACCGATCTGCAACTAACATCTGATGGCCACTGGGTCCTATGGCATGACTCGAATTTAATACGATTCTTTGGTAAATCAGCTGCAGTTTCCAGCATGACCCTCGCCTCTATCAAAGAGTTAAGAGGTGTCGCAAACTTAAAAGTTTGTACTCTAGATGAGTTGATTTCTATTTGTGAGGGAACAGAAATGCAGCTCAACTTAGAAATTAAACCATACAACACTCCATCTGAGCTTTTGCTAGACGCCCTTAAGCAGTTAATTCAAGACTGGCCAACGACCGTGAAAAGCCCTGTTTTTTCATCATTCAAGCCTGATATTGTTAGGCGCCTGACAAACATATATCCTTCTAAAAACTTAATGTTCATATCAGATCACGTTAGCGACGATCTAATCGAAGAAGCCTTAAAGCTCAATCTATACGGAATAGCCTGTTCTTTTGAGAGTTACAAGTCTTTGATTCAACTAAAAACTCCACTAGACAGCCTACAGTTTCTTGTATTTACAGTTAATGAACTAGTAGAGATAAGGTGGTATTTAGAGCAAGGGGCTTTTGTCTTTACGGATAAGCCTGAAGAATGTGTCCTTAGCTTGGGTTAAGCTATGTTGACAAACTATCTTAGCACAATGACAATAACTCTTTTTACGAGGGTCCGACAAGGATGATTGAGCTAGAATCTGTCACAAAATCATTCTCTAACCAAGGGATTGAATATAAGGCTCTAAACAATATTTCCTTGTCAGTCGATGCTGGTGACATTTATGGCATCATAGGGCAAAGTGGTGCTGGAAAAAGCACATTAATGCGCTGTATCGCGAATTTAGAATCTCTCTCATCAGGAAATATATATATTGATAACGTCAATATATCCAACATTCCTCTTAACGAACGACTTAATCTATCTCAAAAAATGGGGATGATTTTTCAGTCATTTAACCTTCTATCACAGAAAACCGTGTTTGAGAATGTTGCTCTTCCCTTTCATGTATCGGGACAAACAGATGATTTACGAGCCAATGTAACCAGACTTCTGACTCGTGTCGGGATGAATGAATTTGCAAGCAAATATCCAGGCACGCTCAGTGGTGGACAAAAACAGCGTGTTGCCATAGCCCGCGCCTTAGCGTTAAAACCCAAGGTTCTTCTATGCGACGAGGCAACATCAGCCCTAGATCCTGAGTCAACTCAATCTGTTTTAGCTTTGTTAAAAAAACTAAATCAAGAAGAAGGGATAACCATTTTAATCATTACACATGAAATGGATGTAATTAAATCAATTTGCAATAAAGTTGCACTATTGAGCGATGGCAATCTTATTGAATCTGGCCCAGTGGTTGATGTTTTTGCCTCTTCTAAAAACCTTCAAACACGCACTTTGTTGAGCAATAGACTGGTTGATAATCTACCAGACGCGTTTAAAACTAGGATTATCTCTGAAAAGAAAGAATATTCTGAAACTTTGGTGCAGCTGACCTACGTAGGTAGCGTCACATCTGAGCCACTTCTCAGCGTCGTAAGTAAAGAATTTTCGGTAACGGTCAATATACTCTTAGCGAATATTGAGTCCATTTCGCAACAAATACTAGGTCAAATTCTTGTGAGCCTCTCTGGTAATAGTAATGACATCGACAAAGCTATCAGTTACTTACAGACCAACCAATTGATAGTTGATAAGGTAGGTTATGTACAAAGAACTATTTAGCGCAACCATAGAAACATTATATATGGTTTTTTTCTCAGGTTTTTTAACCGTTATTGGCGGTGGTGTAATAGGCTTATGTTTATATGAATTATCTCAAAGAAAAAAACCTTGGGCTAATATCAGCTATCAATTTATAAGCACAATCATAAATTTGGCTAGAAGTTTTCCGTTCATCATCCTGATGATTGCAATTATGCCATTTACGAAATTCCTAGTTGGCACATCTATAGGCAATAATGCTGCCATTGTTGCACTAACAATATCAGCCATTCCCTTTTTTGCCAGGCTAACTGAGTCTTCTTTGAAGGAAGTGTCACAGGGTCTAGAAGACTTAGCTAAGATATTAGGATGCAGAACATATCAAAAGCTCCGGCGAATTCTTATACCACAAGCTGTTCCATCTATCATATCTGGAATAACTCTAACACTAATCAACTTGGTCGGATACACGGCAATGGCTGGTGCTATTGGCGGTGGCGGTTTAGGGACATTAGCAATTAATTATGGACACCAACGCTTTAATCTTGAAGTGATGATCTCCACCGTTATTGTTTTAATTATTATCGTTCAATTGATTCAATTTCTAGGTGATAGGCTATATCGCAGCTTTAATCATAACTAGCAAGGACTCTCTATGATTTTTAGAAAATTAATTTCAGCCATCATATCGATAACAGTATTAATCTGTATATCTGGCTGTAACAAAACACCCGTTCCAGAAGATTTGATCCGTGTAGGAACCATTAGCGGGCCTGAGACTGAATTAATGGAAGTCGCGAAGGAAGTTGCTTTTAGAGACTACGGGGTTACTGTTAATATTAAATCATTTAGTGACTATGTAACGCCGAATGTTGCATTGTACGAACGTAATATCGACGCCAATGTATATCAACATACGCCATATTTGGAAGTGACAAATGATGCCAGAGGATACGATTTAGTACCGGTTGGACGTACATTTGTTTATCCGATGGGTATTTACTCTCTTAAACTAAAGAGTCTAAAATCACTTCCGGAAAAATCACTGATTGGAATACCTAACGATCCTAGCAATCACGCTAGAAGTTTAGAGTTGCTTCAAAGTGCTGGGCTAATTAAATTACATTCGGGCAAGAAAACTCCAAATGTTGAAGATATCCAAGAAAACCCACATCACCTAAAATTCAAAGAACTAGATGCCGCTCAACTACCTAGAGCCCTAACAGATTTAGACGCAGCAGTAATAAATACTACTTATGCAATTCCAGCTGGAATGTCACTTGATGATGCAATTTATGTGGAGGGTAAAGATTCTCCTTATGCAAATATCATTGTTACTGTCCCTGAGCTGGAAAGTTCATATAAGGTATCTGCTCTGATAAAAGCATTGAATAGTGATGAAGTAGCGGAAGCTGCAGAACAGCTGTTCCAGGGCACGGCAGTTCAGGCGTGGTAATGAATAAAGCAATTTCTTTACACGGCTTATTTATCTTGTTGATTGCCTCTTTGTTTTACTCATACGAGTTTATTCACCGCCTGTCTCCTGGTGCCATGATTCCCGAACTCATGGCTGCTTATGATGTTTCTGCGTCTCAGCTGGGTACGTTGTCAGCAATGTATTTCTATAGTTACGGCTTATTTCAAATCCCTGCTGGAATTATTGTTGACCGTTATCCACTTCGCTATATTGTTTTTGTCGCAAGCATTTGCATTGCTTTTGGCAGCTTAATACAAGCCTACTCTTTTGATTATTTTAGTGTTTGCTTAGCCAGAGGATTTATCGGAGCTGGTTCAGCATTTGGATTTGTAAGCTGTGTAAAAATAGGTACTACCTGGTTCCATGAGCATCGCCTACCTCTTATTATAGGAATTACCAATTTATTTGGCGTCATGGGAGCCTTTATTGGAGGTGCCCCACTGGTTAGCGCTATTAATACATTCGGCTGGCAGAAAGTCTACGTTATAAGCGCTGGGATTGGCGTTCTTTTGTCTGTATTAAGTATCCTGTTTCTTAAAGTAGGACCTTATATCAACGAGTCAGTAAAAGAAAAATGCTCTAAGACCAGCATTCGCCACTTGCTAGGGTCAAAATATACCTGGGTAATTACTTTTTATGCCGCACTTTCAGTCTCTCCAATCACTGCCTTTGCAGAGCTATGGAGTTTACCATTCTTTGAAAATGTATATCACTTATCTAGAAATATGGCATCCTACGCAAACTCATTTATCTTCTTTGGAATAGCGATAGGTGGCCCAACTATTGGCTGGCTATCCACTAAACTGCCCTCACCCACTCGTTTGCAGATGTCCACTTTTTCCCTGCTTGCTTTACTAGCCTTGCTGAGTATTCTATTAGGATACTTAGGAAATCAATTTACATTGTTTCTTATTTTGTTCTTATACGGATTTTTCACAAGCAATATGTTACTTTCATTTTCACTTGTGACTAAGCTTAACTCATATGACTGTACTGGACTGGTTATTGGATTTACAAATACCGTCATTATGGTCTGCGGTGCTATTTTGCAACCTGCTATAGGCTCAATGATAGATATGTATGCCACTCGCGCTGATCTTGCGCCAGGTGATGGTATTGAGTCTGCCATACAGCTATCACTTCTACCATTGTGTCTCTGTTTGATTTTAGCAACCATTATTCCTCTAGCTTTTCGTATTCCGTCTATAAACTCTTCAGTGGAGAATCGTTGATGAAGGCGCTCATAATTCTGTTACTTTCTTTCTTTCCATCAATTGCCTTAGCCAGCGGTGATACATCATACAACTTTGGGCTAACTGACACTTATGTTGGACCAGTTGCTTTAACAATCTTTGTGTTAGCTTATCTTTTGGTAATGCTAGAAGAGAAGTTAGAGCTAAGAAAATCAAAGCCCGTATTGCTATGCGCTGGTGTTATTTGGGCATTCATTGCGTACTACTGCCAAAAAAACAACCTCGGATACGATGTTCACGCTGCAATGCAGGCAAATATTTTGGAGTACTGTGAACTATTTCTATTTCTACTTGTAGCGATGACTTATGTAAACGCGCTTGAAGAACGCAAAGTGTTTGAGGGCTTGCGGACATTCCTAACTCAAAAAAACATGTCTTTTAGGCAGCTATTTTGGGTTACAGGGACGTTATCCTTTTTGATTTCTCCTATTGCAGACAATCTAACAACTGCTCTCCTTATGTGTGCTGTAGTGATTGCTGTTGCGCCAAACAACAAGAAATTCGTTAGTCTCAGTTGCATCAATATTGTTGTCGGTGCGAATGCTGGAGGGGCGTTTAGTCCATTTGGTGATATTACGACGTTAATGGTTTGGCAGGACAAGCTGCTCCACTTTTATGAATTTTTCCATATATTTATTCCTTCTTTAATTAACTTTTTGGTACCTGCCATTATTATGTCATTCGCTGTCCCTTCTGGAGCGCCAAAAAGTGTTTCTGACAGTGTATTTATAAAACATGGTGGAATAACAATCATATTTCTATTTCTAGCCACCATATGTACAGCCGTACTATTTCATAACGTCTTTGAAATCCCAGCGGCAGCGGGGATGGTGACAGGGTTATCTTATCTGCAATTCTATGCCTTCTACTTGAAGAAACGATTCAGCCCCCCAGGTCTTGATGGAACAACTGGTGCTGTATTTGACGTCTTTAAGAAGATTCAACGTGCTGAATGGGATACTTTATTATTCTTTTACGGTGTAATTATTAGTGTTGGAGGATTAGCGACAATTGGCTACCTTGAACTTATGGGTTCTTACATGTACGAGAGTTGGGATTTTGGTCTTAGCCCTCACCACCTTCAAACACCCGCCAATATTGCTGTCGGATTCTTATCTTCTATAGTTGATAACATCCCTGTAATGTATGCAGTCTTAACCATTCACCCTGACATGAGTCACGGACAATGGTTATTAGTGACATTAACAGCAGGCGTTGGCGGCAGCTTATTATCCGTTGGCTCAGCAGCTGGGGTTGCTTTAATGGGACAATCTCGTGGAATGTATACCTTCTTTGAACACTTTAAGTGGTCTTGGGCTATCCTTCTAGGTTACATCCTGAGTATTGCTTCTCATATTTATATAAATGGCGATCTCTTTTTAATGTATGGCGATGTTATATATTGAGGATACTATGAAGTTATTTCTGATAAGGCACGGCAGTGCAGAAGATGGCTCAATTGACAGCCTACGAAACCTTACTCAGCATGGCAGGCAGGAAGCTAGTCAAACAGGAAACTCTTTGAAGTCTTACGGCGTTAGGTTCACAGAAATCTGGCATAGCCCTTTAAACCGAGCTCACGAAACGGGTTCAGTTATTGCAGACATATTAAATGTAGACAAATTAAGAATCTCGGAATCATTAAAACCTGAGAGCAACGTTGAAGATTTCGAAGAGAATTTTTTACAGAGTTTACATTTAAAAGAACTATGTATAGTAAGCCATTTGCCCTATATACCCAATCTGATCTGTTACTTGTGTGATCTTAGAAGCTCACAACTAATCTTTCCGATAGCTCCAGCCAGCTGCACCATACTTGAATACGATAGAAAAATAGGCTGGTCACTACTTGCCCATATGGCTGTTAATGATCATCGTGCTCAAATATAGGGGCAACACCAAAGCTTTCTTCCATGTTTTTCAAGTAAGTGCGATGAGATTGATTTTCTTCATCAGAAGCTAACAGTACATAGCCTTTCACCACATCTGTGTTTACGGTTCTGACTGATTGTTTGCTCGTGCTTGAGTTAACAGATAACATAAGGTCGACCTGACCACCGGTCATTGCCAAATAGACCTCTGCCAGTATTTCGGAGTCCAGCAGCGCCCCATGCAAGTCCCTAGATGAATTATCAACATTATATCGTTTACACAATGCATCTAGGTTGTTTTTCTGCCCTGGGTGCTTTTCACGTGCCATAACAAGCGTATCAATGATGCCGTGAATATCTTCTAAATAGGTTTCTTTGCTATGAACTCGTTCTAATTCGGCATTTAAAAACCCAAGATCGAAGGGAGCGTTATGAATAATTAACTCACTGCCTTCGATAAATTCTAGAAACTCGTCACAGACATCAGCAAATCTAGGTTTGCCTTTTAAAAATTCTAAAGAAATTCCATGGACTCTTTGAGCCCCCTCATCAATTTCACGATCTGGGTAGAGGTATTGCTGGTAACGACGCCCTGTCAACTGGCGATCAATTAGTTCCACCGCCCCAATTTCAATGATACGGTGACCTGCTTTGGGTGATATACCTGTTGTTTCAGTATCTAGTACGATTTGCTTCATGCGTAACCTTTGTCTTCAATTACTTTACGGGCTGCTTCATCAACCCTTTCATTCTCAGGATGACCACTATGTCCTTTTACCCAATGCCAGTGTATTTCATGCGGTTGAAGCGCTTCATCCAGCTCTTTCCATAAATCTTGGTTTTTAACGGGTTTCTTTTGGGCATTCTTCCAGCCGTTTTTTTTCCACCCAGCCATCCATTGCGTAATTCCATTAGAAACATATTTAGAGTCAGTCGTTATATCGACACGACAAGGCTTTTTAAGGTTACGAACTCCCTCTATAACGGCCCTTAACTCCATTCTGTTGTTAGTCGTTTCTGGCTCAGCGCCAGTTACCATTTTTTCATTTTGGTCAAAAACAAGTAGCGCGGCATATCCGCCTGGCCCTGGATTGCCAAGACAAGCGCCATCGGTGTACAACTGTACCGTTGGTTTACTCATAGTATTTCCTTAACTGATTGGAACTTCAGTTCCAATAGAGGCCTTTCTTCGATTCCAAGACGCTCTGATAGGTGTTACGCCCGCTTCACGTTTAACGGCAAGAACCATATAGCCGCCGTACTGTAAACTTAAGCTATTTGAAAGCGGAGGTTTTTTCCCAAACTTTGTAGATTTTAAAAGAGGTAGACACATGTGAAAGTAATCCACCCTATCTACTTCCATATCTAGCCAAGTGCACCACTTCTCACACTCTTTTACTGATGGCCATCTATTTGCAACTGAGCCCCGATTAAATGTTCTTTCTAACTCATATCGAACACCAATCCATGAATATGGGTTCGCTCCAGTGATAATTAAATAACCATTTGGGCGCAATACTCTGACAGCGTCTCTCAGAACTGATTCAGGCTGCTTTACAGTCTCGAGCGTATGCGGAAGCAACACCACGTCCAATGACTCTGAAGCGATAGGAAGTTGATTATACTGGCCTCTTACGAGAGTACAACTATCAGCATAGGCATCTTGACGCGTCACTAACACTCGATGTTGAATCAGGCTCGACTTAGCGTAAGGCGAAAATAAACTATCGCCTATTATTGCTAGGTGATACCCAAACAACCGTGGCAAAACACCTTCTAGTTGTTTAGCTTCCTCATGAAGTAGTGTAATACCTAGATACTCAGGATCCCAGGCATTTGGATGTTCATGCATGTCTTTTACTGTGGCTAATGTGTAAATACCACCTTACAATATATTGAACAGTTGCCCAAGGATATCTGAATGCAAGATATATTTCCGGTTAGTGCACTCAGCGATAATTATATCTGGTGTTTCGAGTATGAGCCCAAAAAACTATGCATTGTGGACCCGGGGGAATCAAAACCAGTTCTAGAGTTTTGCGAAGCAAATAACTTTACACTAGGGACCATATTAGTTACCCATCATCACTGGGACCATACAGACGGAATCAGAGAGTGTCTTACCCACTTTCCCGAGGCTAAGGTAATCGGCCCTCAGGAAGCAGCATCTAAAGGCGTTCAGACAGTTGTGACGGACGGGGACAAGGTCAGTGTCGGTAAATTCACCTTTGAGGTAATCAGCATACCAGGGCATACCATGGGTCATATTGCTTACACAAATAATGAAATCTTATTTTGCGGAGATAC
Organism: Legionellales bacterium; assembly: GCA_002708265.1. Taxonomy (GTDB): domain Bacteria; phylum Pseudomonadota; class Gammaproteobacteria; order Berkiellales; family Berkiellaceae. The sequence continues at coordinate 265,776 of PANA01000002.1, forward strand.
TCTATTTAGTGGGGGGTGCGGGAGAGTCTTTGAAGGGACACACCAGCAGATGTATAGCTCTTTACAAAAACTTTCTAATCTAGCTGACACGTGCGTAATTTTCCCGGCACATGAATATACAGAGAATAATTTACGTTTTGCGCTATCAATAGAACCCAAGAATAAATCAATAAAATCGGCGCAAAGTAAGGCAATTGCTCAGCGGCTTAAAAATGAACCAACGTTGCCTACAACGATGAAAAAAGAAAAACAAATCAATCCCTTCCTAAGATGTCATTTGCCTACCTATAAGGTTCTCATTCCTAATGTGACCAATTCTGCCGAAGTATTCAAACACATACGTGACTTAAAGGATAAATTTTAATTGTTGGCTCGAGTTTTTATCTTAGTTCTAATGGTTGTTCTGCAAACTGGCTGTGAGACCACAGGCTCAACGTCAGCCAGTACAGTTACAGGTGCCGCTAGCCAAGGCCTACCGAAAATTGACAAAAAATTGCAAAGAAGCAAAGTTTCAGTTGAGGATGCCAATGATCATTGGACGAGAATGCGCAAGGGTTTTAAGTTGTCCTATGATGAGGGTGACACTCGCATACAACATTACATAACGCAGTACTCAAAACATAATCGACATTTTTTAACCCTTGTTGAAAGAGCGAAAACACTACAATTTTTAATTACAGAAGCGGTTGAGACAAGAGAGCTACCATTAGAGTTAGCCCTTCTTCCAATGGTAGAAAGTGCTTTAGATCCTTTCGCGGATTCTCATTATAAAGCATCTGGGATATGGCAGATAATACAACCGACTGCGACGCTTCTAGGTTTACAGCAGGATTGGTGGTATGACGCTCGTAGAGATCATGTCTACGCAACACAGGCTGCCTTAGACTACTTAGAATACTTGCATCAGCGTTTCGAGGGTGACTGGCTACTTGCCTTGGCTGCATACAACTCTGGCGAAGGTACTGTATCTAGAGCAATTTACAGCAATAAGAAAGCAGGAAAACCAACGCACTTTCATGCTTTAAAGCTTCCTAAAGAAACGAGGGATTACGTACCAAAACTACTTGCAATCGTATCGCTAATAAAGAGCCCTCAAAAATATGATGTAAAACTGCCACGATTAGATAATGAACCCTATTTAAAGTTGGTAGATATAGCTGCTCAAGTAGATTTAGCATTAGCAGCCGAACTTGCGGAAATAGACTTAAAGGATTTATATAAATTAAATCCCGGTTATAACCGATGGGCCACACACCCTGATGCGAATGGCCCTCACCATCTTTTACTACCTATCCTGAGCGCAAGAAAGCTAGAGAAGAAGATCGCGTATTCTGATAGTGTAGACTGGGTAAACTGGGAAACAGTTATCGTTAAGCCTGGTGACACACTCTCGAAAATCGCCAAACACCATCACACTACAGTCGAAGTCCTGGAAATGGTTAATAATATCGGAGATAGCAAAATCGTTGCTGGGAAGGGATTACTAGTACCTATGCCAGTTGCTCCATTTGCTCGTTATGCAGCGTCAAAACAAAAATGTACAGCAAAAGGTTGCTTTAGAGATCAAAATATTATACATACGGTCAAAAATGGCGAATCGCTTTGGGTGATAGGTAAACAATACAAAGTAAGTGTTGATAATATTCTTGGCTGGAATCAAATCGATAAAAACAAAGTTCTAAAACCAGGTCAAAAGCTTGTTATAAAAGCAACCTAATTATAGCTGAGGTACTGATCTAATCAACTTCTTTGTATATTCATGCTGAGGATTGTTTAGTACCTCTCGAACAACCCCTTTCTCAACAATGACTCCGTTTTTCATCACGTACACACGATCAGCAAAATGCTTAACCACATTGATATTATGAGTAATAAATAAGTAGCCAATACCATATTCGTTTTGAAGTTTTTGGAGCAAATTTAGTATTTGTGCCTGAACTGAGACATCTAAGGCAGATGTTGGCTCATCACAAACAATAAACCTAGGGGCAACAGAAAGTGCTCTTGCTATACATATACGTTGCTTTTGTCCGCCTGAAAATTGATGTGGATACTTATCAATAGAAGAGGCATCTAGACCGACTTGCTCTAAAAGGTTTATGGCCCTGTCCAGCCTTTCTGCCTTATTTGTGCCTACTTTAAGGGAGATCATACCCTCTTCTAAAATCTCTTTTATTGTAAGCTTGGGATTCAAAGATGACATCGGATCTTGAAATATCATCTGAAAGTGGCTTCGCCCTATCCTTAACTGCTTTTCAGACATTGCTTCAATAGAGCGTCCCATAAACTTTATGGTCCCACCGGTTGGATCAATTAAACGAATTATCGCTTTTCCAACCGTTGTTTTTCCGGAACCAGACTCGCCAACTAGCGCTACTGTTTCATCTTCATACACCTCAATGTCGACACCTTCTACTGCTTTAACATAGCTTGAGCGTTTCTTAAAAAAACCTGATGATGAGAAGTAGACTTTTAATCCTTTGGTTTCAATCAGTTTGTCACTTTCTTCCGAGGAGTATGACATATCAGAAATATTTTCGTTTTGAAGAACTACTTCAGAATTGCTTGGGTAAAAGTGGCAACGGACTTGATGTTCAGAACTTGTTAAAACAGGCACTTGGTTTTTACAAATATCTTGCTCTAGCGGACATCTTCCGTATAGGCGGCAACCAGGATAGGCAGTACCTACTGGCGGAACATTGCCCTTAATAGTAGGGATTTTTTGTTTTGATGGCGTCTTTTCTGGCAAGGCATTTAAAAGCATTTGGCTATAAGGGTGGGAGGGAATTGAAAAAAACGCGTCCGAAGGAGCCGACTCAATTATCTGACCTGCATACATAATAGACAGATGATCTGAAAAGTTTTTAACCAGTGCGAGATCATGAGTAATAAACAAAATAGCTGTTTGAAGTTCTGTTTTAATCTTATTTAAAATGCTGATAATTTGACTTTGGGTTGTCACATCCAGTGCTGTTGTTGGTTCATCCGCAATTAACAGTTTAGGCTTTTTTGCTAAAGCCATCGCAATCATCACGCGTTGTTTCATCCCACCTGAAAGCTGATGGGGGTAAGAGTTTAAAATAGCTTCTTGTCGTGGCAACATAACCCAATCTAGTAGCTCAACCATTTCATCTTGAGATAAGTGCTTTGGAGATGACTCTTGCAACTGATGTCTAATTTTAAGGACTGGATTTAGGCTAGACATCGGATCTTGGAAAATAAATCCTATATCATTTTTTCGAATAGCTTTCATTTTGTATTCAGGCAATGACAAGATGTCTACGCCATTCATCAAAATTTTGGAATCTTTTCCTATTTTGAAGTCGTCAGGAATCAATCTTGCAATCGATAAAGCAGTAATTGACTTCCCACATCCTGACTCTCCTATCAAAGAGAATGCTTCGCCTGGCGCAATTGAAAAAGATACTGAGTCTACGGGCTTTCGATGCCCCGTATCTCCGGGTAGATATACCGATAAATTTTCAACGCTAAGCAGTTTATTCATTACCCTTCCTTGGACACACGTGGATCCAGATGATCACGTAAACCATCTGCAAATACATTGACACAGGCCACCAGACTAAACATGAAGAAAAAAGAAGCAAATAAGGACCACCAAACAACCGGTGAACGACTAAGCTCAATGCGCGCACTATTGATCATTGAGCCCCAGCTGTAAGTAGAAGGATCGACCCCGACACCTATATAGGATAAAACAGCCTCAGCTAAAACAAACCCCGAAAAATCAAGCGCTAGAGAAATAATTATAATATGCCTGACATTTGGCAAAAGATGCTTAAATAAAATCCGAGTATTACTTGCCCCCAAACACCGGGCGGCTTGGATAAATTCAAGATTTGAGAGCTTTAGTACTTCGCCGCGTAATAACCGACACAACCCAGTCCAGCTTGTGCTACCTATAATGAGACATAATAAAATTAGGCGCGCATCCGCACGTGCTTCACTGCTCCCAAACCACTGGGAGTGACTTAAAATACTGACATCAAAAATAAGCACCATAGCGGCAATTAGTAGAATGCCTGGTATAGCACTCAAGGTTGTGTATATATATTGTATTAAGTCATCAACTGCGCCTTTAAAGTACCCCGCTGCTATTCCTAAAACAGTTGCGAAAGGTAAAATTGAAAAGCAGGTCAAAACCCCAAACACTATTGCTGTTCGAATGCCTTTGATAGCTTCAAAAAATACGTCTCCTCCAACCTTGTTAGTGCCTAATAAGTGGTATTTAGCCGACAACTCTAAGCTGAAGATAGTTGCTATCACTAAAATTGATACAGTTATAAATCCAGATTTCCAGGCTACAGTCTGGCGATGCAATTTAAATATTCTGAAAAATATTACAAAGAGGCACAGTACAGCTATAAGTGAATGCCATAACCCAGATACTAACAATCTTAAGATATCACCACTCCACTGCGAAAGATCTTTAATATGCGCACCGCCATAACTTAATCGAGGATATGTCTGAGCATAATAATGACCATCGTAAATAACTTCTTTACTAAAGGCATAAATACTCAGTGGCGAAGAGTATGTTTTTTCATCTGAAAGTATAAATGGTTTCAGCAGGTAATCTAAAACTGATAAAACAGAAGCTGAACTATTTAATAAATGGATTGAGTCTAAAAATGAAACAATAAAGAAAAAAGCGAGAACAACGCTTGATATCATATTTATTGGCTGGTTCATAAATACAGAGGCACTTTTTCTGCCTTGCTTATGAACAACTAATCTACCTATAAAATATATCAATGCAAAAGCAATAAAATATATGGGGATGTCGGACCAGAATAAGGTATATTTATAATCTTGCATTTTAAAACCTCACTCTAGGATCAACCAAGGTGTAGGAAATATCTGTTAAAATCAATCCTATACAATATAAGAAGGCCCCTAGAAACACCATTGATCTTACAATTGCAAAGTCCTGCTGACTAATTGCATCAATGGTATAGCTTCCCAAGCCCGGTATGCCAAAAAATGATTCTGTTATTAAGCTGCCCATAAAGAGCAATGGTAATATTACGACCACACCAGTTAAAATAGGTATGAACCCATTTCTTAATACATGTTTAAATAGAATTTCAATATCTGACAGACCTTTTGCTTTGGCTGTACGAACATAATCTTGCGTTATTTCTTCCAAAAATATTGTTCGATACCATCGAACGCCTGAACCAATTCCACCAATTACGCCAACAATGACTGGCAGTATTAAAAACTTAATTCCTGATAATCCATCCTCATATCCTGATATGGGCACCAGCCGCCAAATATTGGCAACAAGATATTGTCCTCCGATTATGTAAAAGAGCGCTGATATAGACATTAGAAATAAAGCCATTAGCGTCATAGATCTATCAAATAAGCTTCTATGAAAAAGAACCAATAATAAAGCGAAAGAGATATTTACAAATAAGCCTACTAATAAAGCTGGAACTGCTATGGCTAAAGAAGGCAAATATCTTTGATTAATTTGATGGCTAATATCTGTTCCAGCATCGGATATTCCAAACTCAAAGGCAAATAACTTAAGAGATTTTTGAAAAAAGATTGTATCTGTGACCTTAGATAAGCCAGTCGCTTCCTGATTGTATAGCACTGGATAGTGATAACCCCGAACTTCTTTCCAATCCTCGATTGCCTCCTCAGTAACGTACTTTTCTCCCAAGTGGAGTCTAGCAATATCATCAGGCGTGTTGACGATAAAAAATAAAACAAAGGTAAAAAGGTTTACACCGACGAGTATCGGTATAATAAAAAGTAAGCGTTTCAACACATATCTAAGCATTGATAAGGTTCCTTTTAGGCTTACGGCGCTGCCTTCTCAGGTAGATCAAAAATGATAGTAAGCCAACCATAGATACAATGAGTCCAACCATAGACATCACGGTCACATTGGCCTTGTTCCACTGTTTTTGCAAGACCATTCTTTTTTTCGGATCAATCTTTAAATACTTAATTGTGTTTCGCGACATTGAATGAGGCTTATACGCGCCAACCCAAGTGTGTTTTAAGACGTAGTCAGTTGGATAGTATCCCCAGACCCACGGTGCATCATTTTGTAGTAGCTCAACAATTTCATGAATACGCCTGGTGCGCTCTGCGCCATCCTCGAGCTGAGCGATTTTGGCATGTAAACGATCGAATTGGCCACTTTGATAATTAGCAGCATTCTCGCCTTCAAATCTTGCTTTGGCATTTGTTGAGACGAGTAAAAATAAAAAGTTTTCAGGGTCAGGATAATCAGCATTCCACCCCCACCCAAAAAACTGAGCAGACCCGTTCTTCATCTTGTCTTGAAAGCGATTATATTGTGTGTCTCGAACGATTAACTGTAGACCAATTTTACTAAATTGCTTCGTCATCCAGGCAAACTGTGAACGGGCCTCCGGGGTTCCTCCACCCACTGTATCGTAATAGATAATTAAGGGTTTTCCCGTTTTGGGATCAATCCCCCCTTTATAGCCAGCTTTTTCTAGCAAATCCTCGGCATCGTTTATTGTGCGACGTTTTCCATCTACTGTATGCGTAACCAAATTAGGAGTCGGCTCATATCCAAAAATACCTGGCGGGATAGGTCCATTGGCAACAGTACCTCTTCCATTTAGGAATATGGAAATGTACTCCTCCACGTCAATCGCTATTGAAATAGCCTGGCGAAGAAATTTACCATTCGGATTTGCTTGACCAACAACAGGATCTAATAGATTAAAACCCCAATAGAAAATTGAGGGTTTATCATCTACATGAAGGGATATGCCCTTTTCTTGCATTTGATCTGATAAGTTGGCGCTACCTTGGTCTAAAGAGATCGCCTGATCAAAACTATCTGATGAAACCCCAGACATGTCATAGTAGCCCTGCTGAAATTTTTGCCAGCGCGGAATGCTCTCTTTCTCCAGTGTCATGTAAATTTCATCAACAATCGGGATAGGTTCGCCGGCATACTCTGAAAACTCATTTCCTGTTTCTTCAGGAAAGACATCTAAGCGATAATTTGGATTCTTAGACAGTACTATTTTATGACTTGGGTTATTGTAAGTCATGTAGTAAGGTCCTGTACCAACTGGCCACCAATCAAGGCTGATATTAACGTCTCTGAGTACTGGCTGATTATAAAAACTAAGGACCTCTTCTGGTATAGGCGCAAAAAACGGCATGGCTAACCAATACTTGAACTGGGGGTAATCTTTAACCAGTATGGTGTAAGAAGTATCAGAGTTTGGGTAAGCGCCTGAAAATGAATACTCGTCGATACCCTTTCCGGGATTTTGCATCATCTCGGCTCTTAACTCGCCTAAGCCTTGAATATATTCAGACATAAGACCAAATATAGGAGATTGTACTGTCGGGTCTGCGAGACGTTTGATTGCACGTACAAAGTCACCTGCGTTTATTTTCCTTGAACACTGCTCGGTGAACCCTAGAGGGCTCTCAATGTCTTCTAGATCCTCTATATGATGATATAGGTACTCACCTTGCATATTTTGACAAAAGGCAGGATGTGGCTGAGTATAGAGGTCCGATCGTATGTTAATGGTATATGCTGTTGAACCATTTTTCTGGCGCTTCACCTTAGGCATTTGTGAAGCGGTCAGAGGTTCTAGCTCATAGGGGCGCTTTAAGTAATGGTACTGGTATGGCGGCTCATATATAAGATTAGTAATAGCCCACTCGTTGGAGGAATATGAACGTGCAGGATCTAAGTGCTTAGGACGCTCAGAGAAGCTGGTAAAGTAAGTATTCTTCTGTACTGCTTTTGGTGGATAGGGGTTATTGAGCTGCTCAGCATCGCATCCACAGAAAAGCAAAAGAGTTAGCAAGATTCCTTTCTTCATTCTCTTCATCCTTAAAGGCGAATTCTTATTTTACCTGATTTTTGAGATAATAGCGTCTTGATTTGCTAAGGAGTGTATCAATGGGATTTTTAACGGGTAAGAGAGCGTTGATTACGGGTGTTGTCAGCTCGCGTTCAATAGCGAACGGGATTGCAGCAGCAATGCGACGAGAAGGTGCTGAGTGTGCTTTCACCTATTTTGGCGACAAAATGGAAGAGCGTGTTAGAGGGATTGCACAGGAGCATGATTCCGATATTGTTATTCCGTGTGATGTACAGTCGGATGATGATGTGGCTTCTTTATTCAATAAACTTGAATCTCATTGGCCCGAAGGTTTTGATATTTTAGTTCACTCAATTGCGTATGCCCCTGCCGATCAGCTAGCGGGAGACTTTATGGACGTTGTCAGTCGTGAAGGTTTCCAGATAGCACATGATGTTAGCGCATATAGTTTTGCTGCCTTAGGGAAAGGCGCGATGCCATATATGGAAAAACGGGGTGGTGGTGCAATGATTACCCTAAGCTATCTTGGTGCTGAGAGAGCAATGCCATCTTATAACGTCATGGGTATCGCTAAGGCATCCTTAGAGGCAACTACTCGCTATATGGCATTAAGTCTAGGTCCAAAAAATATTAGAGTAAATGCTATCTCTGCTGGCCCGGTCAAAACCTTGGCAGCTATGGGAATTAAAGGCTTTAAAAAGATCTTAAACTTTAATGAAAAGGTAAGTCCTATTCAGCGCAATATTACTGCGGAAGACGTTGGTAATACTGCAGCATTCTTGTGCTCACAGCTATCATCAGGTATCACCGGAGAGGTTGTCCATGTTGACGGCGGGTACCATATGGTTAACAACATGTATACAGTTGTTGAAGATTAAGCTAAGCCCAGCCAATTGAAAAAGGCCCCGTATGGGGCCTTTTTGTTTACTGAAGATTAATGTCAATTCTCTTATCTTTAACACTATTTGCCAATAACAACTGGTAATCAGTTTGCCCGAAAGAGTTCTCAACTCCTTTTCGTAAGGCTTCGATTTTATCTGGCTCAATTGCTGAAACATCACCATTGGTTATCTCAAACAGTTGAAGTGTGTAGTAATCTCCACTAGCCAACCGCTTAGTTGCTAATACTGGCGTATTATTAACCGGACGAGCCATCGCAAAAGCCAGATCGACAAATTGTGACTCAACACGCTGATCGGTTCTTTCCAAGTTGTCAATCACTTTCCATTCAACATTTCGCTCTGAAGCCAGTTTAGTAGGACTAACCCCTTTCTCAATTTCATTCTTAAGATCGTCTGCCAGTCCTTTGGTCAACTCGCGCGCTTGCTTGGCTTTGAGGGCTGCTCTTATTTCAGAAGATACCTCTTTATACTCTTGAAGTCTTTCCGGCTGTACATCTTTAACCCTTAATAATACATAGGCTTCAGGATGTATTTGAATTAATTCGCTATTAAGATGCTCATCGTACACATCGGGGCTAAAAGCAGCACTGACGATACGAGGGTGTGAAAATATACCTTTGCCCCCTTCTCGAGAAAAGAAATTTGAGGTTTCGACTTCAAGTCCTAGGGCATCGGCAACGGGCTCTAATGAGTTAGGATATTCAAACGCAAGCGTTGATGCTGACTCAATAGAATCATATAAGATTTCTTCTGAACGAAGGTTTCTGAGCTTAGCCTCAACCTCTTCTTTTGCTTCCTCAAAGGGTAACAGTTCAGGGTCTTTATAATCAGTCACTTTGATAATGTGATACCCGTAGTCTGAACGAACAGGATCAGATATTTCTCCGACCTTTAGCTTAAATGCTGCGTTCTCAAATGATTCAATCATTTGACCTTTGCCAAACCAATCTAAATCTCCACCTTCACGCGCAGAAATAAGGTCATCAGAGTACTCTATAGCTAACTGTTCAAAACGCTCGCCGGAAGATAGCTTTTCATAGATTTCATCTAGAGCCTTTTTTGCGATCTCTTCTTCAGTATCAGACGCATTAGGATTCATGCTAACAAGGATATGTGAGGCTCTAACTAAAGCATCTTTAGAGAACATGCCACTATGTTCTAAATAGAACTCTCTAACTTCATCCTCCGTTAAATTCATAGAGGCTGCGATCGGCGTTAGTGAAAGCTCAATGTAGTCAACTTTGACCTGCTCCGGCAAAGTAAACAAAGAACGGTGTGATTCAAAATACTCTTTAACGCTGTCATCTTGAACAATGACATCATCCTCAAAGCGTGAGACGGGGATACGAAAATATCCCAGCTTACGTTTTTGTTCGATATAAGAGACAAGGTCATCAATGTCTTCATCTAAAACGAAGGCACTATCTATAATGCCTCGTTGAAGTTGTTCTACCGTCATCATATGACGTATTTCATTGTGAACATCTTGATCGGTAAGCATGGCACCACGAATAGCATTTAAATAGCGCTGCTGAGAGAACTCTCCATCCACTTGAAAGTCTGGCGAACTCATAATCGTTCTACGAACTTGTCCCTCTGAAACCATTAAACCCATTGACTCTGTTGTTTCGTCTAAAACAGCCATATTGATTAATCGGTCCAAAGCAACGCGTTTGAGCTGATCGACTTCTTCTGAAGAGGTCGGTCGTCTAAATCGAGCCATGCGCTCATATGCTCTATCAAACTCGCGTGTTGTAATTTTTTTCTTATCAATGGTGGCGACAACATCCTCATTACGGAAGCTAAAAGCCCCCTCTAGGCCCCACAGCGTAAAGGCAATAGCAATGATCCCGACAATAAGTAATGCAATCCAACCCTGGGCGTGCGTTCGAATAAATTGAAGCATAACAGTTCCTTCATAAGCTTTTGGTAAGATTCTACGGAGTTAGTTTACAAATGCCAACTATAGTCCACACCCAAAGGGCGCTGAACAACCACTTTCCTCTGCATAAGTGATCGACTGAAGATGTAATGGTGACAGGTAACTTAACTGATATAGGACACCTTTATCCAGGCTAATATTACCAAAATAAGTTTTGTTCACTTGTGTTTCTAAGGCGTTCACTTTTAATCGTGTTGAACTATCCATTTCTTGGGCTATCAACTTAAGGTGTCTAACACATGGATAACACTCTTGGCTAATTGGATATCTCTGCAGACTAAACGGGGTTTTTGAAATAAGGCGTTCTATCTTTTCATTTGTATGCGCAACCAATGGGTGCCAAACAGTTCTATCCCCGTGAAATGGACATTCATCAATCCATTCACTCAGAGGAGAGGCCTGCCGAAGTTGACGTTTTGGAATAAGAATCGTCATCTCATTAAAGGGGTCGAACTTATTTAGCCAATTTAAAAAAGGCATTCCCTTTAACATTGAGGCACACCACTGATTCTTAACGGTTGGAAATTGTCCTCTTGATATAACAGCATCTGCAAACTGTATATCCGCCTTCAAAACAAGCGTACTAAACCCTAATTTCTCAGCCCACTTAAGGCAGTGCTCAACCCGTTTACTCCAAACAGGCGAAGCCCAACCGGTATCTGTGTAAACAATAAAGATATTTGCCCTGTCCGCTTCACATATAAACAGATCGCTTAGATGCTGTACCAGCGCCACTGACTCATCCGAAAAATTACAGCGGACGGCAAATGGTGGTCTCATTAATATGGATGACCTGTCATCCAGAACACAATGCCGGCAACAATTACTAAAACCAAAACCACACCAGTCAAAGCCTCGGTGCCCTGATCTGACATTCCCTTTTTCTTACCCATACTACCCTCCTAGTGAAACTTAACGGTAATTTCTGAACCTAACTTGTTGCTCAAAGGATATCGAATACTTCTGATGATTGCATCTTCTGGTAAAGGCTTATCAGCCTTACTGACTAAAGCCTCCAAATATAAATCACTCATCTGATCCTCAGGCAAAGAGTACAAAGCCATCCTCCGCCCTAACAGAACTGAACTATTATATACCTCTCCGGCTGAAAATTTCGAAGCGATCCACGGCATCGAGTTATCAGCAGCCTTTATAATGACGTACAAAACATCTCCATCTTCAATACGAGTATCAATATCACTAAAGTCTAATAACGCTGTAATTAATACCGCTTTTTCGCTGACACGTTGCTCAGCTTTTAAAATCGTTTGCACTAAAGTCGAGCGCAAATGCCAATCAGTTGTCTGCGTCAATATTCGTTCCCAACCATCAACAGCAGATAGGTAGTTACCTTGATTGTACTGATGTATCGCCAAATAATTTAGAGCAGCAGGATGATCAGGATGGGATTTCACAAAATCAGCTGCCAGTCGAACCCCCTGTTCTTCATTGTTCATTTCTGGGTGTAGAAAATATAATTCTATAAGTCCGAGTACTGATTTTTCGTTGATATAGTCAAAGTTCGTAGACTCTATGGCCTTGTAGTACGCTTGTTCTGACAGCGCAAACTCATTCATATGTTTATAAAGCTCAGCCAAAGTTTGGTGTGCTGCGCCGTAATGAACCTTATGGATTAAGCTTTTTGCTTCTTTACGAAACACATCCGGTTCTTTGATATTCTTATTAACAAGCGAGCGCATCAGTCCTTTACAAGCAATCCAATCATTATATTCCGCTGTTTGAAACCAATAACCATAGAACGCATAAACACTTATCGACAGTATTAACGCAATCAGTAATGGAGATTTATAGTTCAATTTAGGCATCATAATTTTTGTATAGATATAAAAAAGTGATCGAGAGCAAAATCAATGGAAAAATCCATAAAAAACTATTTTTGATATTTACTACTGGCTCATATGTAACCCTATCGCCATACCTCTCAATCATGGATAGTTTTATCTCACGCTCTGAAATATTAGAGGCTAGATCGCTCAAAATCTGATCCCGCATCATCTTAGCCTCTATTGCATTTGAGTCCTCAATGGACTGATTTGGACACGTCATACAGCGAAGATGTTTTGCCAAACGCTTATAGGAGGCCTGAGCTTGAGGTGACAAGTCTTCAATTGTGATATCTTGGGCGCAGACTATTGGCGACAAAATCAACAACACCCAAATCGTGAACAGTCTATGGAATCGCATTTAGAATGATGTCCTGATAGGTTGATGGGTTCAAGATGCCTTTAAAATGGTAAATAATTTCGCCATTTTCATCAATCAGGAAAGTTTCTGGCGTTCCTGATATTCCTAATTTATCCCCTAATTCACCGATTGGATCATAAATATGATCTTCAAAAAGATTCCCGTGCTCCATTAGCCATCTTCGAGCATTGCTCATATTGTCTTTGTAATTAAGCCCCAAAAGCTGGTGAGGCCATGTTGCTTTAATTTGCTCCCATTGAACCTGCTCACTCAAACAATTTTGGCACCAACTAGCCCATACATGCAGTAGCGTTATCTTTCCTAGAAAATCATGTTCAGTAAAAGTGCGATCTGTATGAATCAACGATGGCTGACTAAATGAAGGAAATACTTCTTGCTGTATCTGAGGAGCCTTGTTATTGCCCTTATACACGGCCACTAATAGAATGCAAAAAGCTAACAAAGAGACGATTCCACCATAGCGATCAAAACTATTCTTACTCATCATGTTTTTTCCTAACAAAGAAGCCTAGCAGTAGGCCAATAGCCATTAAAATACACCCCATCCAAATCCAACGGACGAATGGCTTTAAGTAAATTCTGCAGGCCCAAGAGCCGTCTGGTCTTCTGTCTCCTAACGCAATATAAATGTCACCAAAAAACCCTGGTGATATCGCTGTCTCAGTCATTGTGATTTCACGGGCTTTAAAGTACTGTTTTTCTGGTGACAGTATAAACCCACCTCTGTCAGCTGATTGCACCATGATATCCGCGATATATCGTGTTGAGTGCAGATCTTCGATCACTCGTTCATCGTGAAGGTAAAAAGACCAACTGCCGACATTTATTAATGTGTTTCTGTTCAAGCTAACATTTGAATCAATGGACTTAAGTGAGTTTAAGCTAATCCCAACGAATAAGACCATCACTCCAACATGCGCTATTAAAGATGGCAGTTTTTTGAATAATTGAGAATGATTAGTGTGGATGACTTTTACTGTCGAATATATGCCAAGCATCCCCGCCGCGACGATCATAACCTCAGCGTATGGAAGAACAAATGAAAAGGCTGCTGCTACCAGCACTATTAGCAAGACAGCAAGAATAATAGCCCGAGGCCTCTTTTTGAGATCTGTTAAAAAAGGATAGCTAAGCAAAGCCAAAATCGACAGTATAAACAAAGGGACAACGGTTTGATTGAAATAGGGAGCCCCAACCGATAATGTTTGTTCAAATAGCGTATCACTTACGATGGGATATAAGGTACCGAAAAGGACAATTAACGCACTAAGAAAGAAGATAAGACTATTGATTTGGAGAGTGAACAATTGTGAGAATATAGGTAATTTAATAGACGGCTGTGTTAACTCTGTCTCACTCACAAATCTTCTCATCGCTAGAAAGCTTACCGTCAACATCATACCGAAAATAATAAGCAAAACGACACCCCGTGTTGGATCAGAGGCAAAGCTATGAACGGAGGACACAACACCAGATCGAACTAAAAAAGTACCTAGTATAGCGAATACAAACCCTAGTAATGCGAGCCAAAGGGTTAGTCTGTAAAACTTATTGGACTTTAAAGCACCTTGTCCAGCATGAACTAACGCAACCCCTGTTAACCAAGGCACTAAAGCCGCATTTTCAACGGGGTCCCAAAACCACCAGCCACCCCACCCCAGCTCATAGTAAGCCCACCAGCTTCCAAGCATTATCCCAAACGTTAGAAAAGCAACTGGCAAATACGACCAGCGAAGTATCTGACGAATGCCGTCTTGGACTGGAATTTTAGTTAATGACAAGGCAAGTGTCATAGAAAATGGCACGGACATACCAACGTAGCCTAAATATAATAACGGAGGATGAATAATAAATGCCCAATCTTGCAGTAGCGGGTTTAAATCTAACCCTTCCTTTATCTGAGGGTAAAACTGACGAACAAAGGGATTTGAAAAGAACGCTATAAAGAAACCAAAAATTGATTGGATAAACATTAGTGAAGACAGCGTATATTGACAAAACTTTTCATGAATATTGGTAAAACTAGCGAACAATGTCGTCCAAACAGCAATAATCAAATACCAAAGAAGCATAGACCCTTCATGTCCACCCCAAATCGCTGTTAGCTTGTAAAACCAGGGAAGTGTTGTATTTGAATGATTCGCAATATACAGGACGGTAAAATCATCCGACATAAACCCAATAATCAGCGCTACAAAAGATATAAGTGATAGAAACGATACAGATACTATTTCTCTGTAGCGGATTTCTCGTTTAAAAATGAAGAGGCTGACGCCTAGCATAAATGCGTAAAATGCACTGAAGAGTAATAGAAGAAAGCCAGTTTCAATCATCATGTCGTAGACTTAGAGATACTAGAAAGCTCAGGTGGCATATAGTTTTCATCATGCTTCGCAAGCACTTGCGTGGCATTAAACACCTTAGAGTCATTAATTTTTCCAAGGGCAACTATTCCCTGCCCTTCCTTAAAAAGATCTGGCAATATTCCAGTGTAGTAAACAGTAATATTATCTTCATAATCAGTTAGGACAAATTTAACTGATAAGTTATCACTATACTCAACACTACCCTCAACGACCATTCCTCCCAAACGAATCACTTTATTTGGTAAAGCAGTCTCTTTCAAAAGCTCGCTTGGGGTATAAAATAGGTTTATGTTATTACTAAACGCGTACAGTATAAGGCCTACCCCTGCCAAGAGAGCTACTATCATCTTGGTTAGCTTGAACAACCTCGTTCTTTGTGTGGGAGACATCTAATACTCCTTATTAACTGCCCGCATAGAATTTCTGATTTGGCAGAAATGAGACCTAACTGCCCAGAAAAGAACAATCAAAGAAGCAAAGCTTAATCCATATGCTAGTAGAATGTAAGATGCGTACCTTCCTTCAATCCATGACAGCATTAACTTAGAACCTCTTTAATCCATTTTTTATCTTTAAAAGAGAGGAGTATATTAGCCCTCAACTTATAGCTAGCAATTAGTGCAAAAACCAATCCAATAGAAATAATCATTACGAGTAGTGGCCAAAGCATTTGATTGGATATGGCGGGCTTTGCCAATCGAGTAATAGTCGGCCCTTGGTGCAGCGTGTTCCACCAATGAACACTAAAATGAATAATGGGCACGTTAATAAACCCAACAACCGCATAAATAGAAGACAGTTGGTAATCACTATCTTGATCGTATGACATCGATGACAATGTAATATATCCGAGGTATATAAACAGTAAGAGAAACTCACTGGTTAAGCGCGCATCCCAAATCCACCAGGTTCCCCACATTGGTTTTCCCCATATTGCCCCTGTTAAGCAAGCTAGGAAAGTCATTGCTGCACCTGGAATAGCTAAACTTTGAGCGACAAGTGGAAATATTTTAATTTTCCATACCAGGTATAAGCCTGATAAAAATGCTAGTGCGGTATAAAATCCTAACGACCATATGGCAAATGGAACATGAATATAAATAATTCTAAATGCATCCCCTTGTTGGTAGTCTGCAGGCGCTAAAGCCAACCCTCCCCATAAACCAGCAGCTAGTCCAAGTAGCGCGATAAGGACCAGGTAGGGATTCGCTCTTTCAAGGAATATATATAAAGATTTAGGGTTTAAAAACTGGGTAAACATGTCTATCCATTTGCGTAGAATAAGGCTTTGCAGATTAGCGGGGTCAACATTGTCTTGGCAAGTATCAGCATTCCCAACAAAACGTACAAATAGTTTAAGGGGGAATCACCAGCCATATAGGCTGCACTTCCAAGACTGCCAAATATAATAATAGGGACAAGTAGCGGCAGCAACAAAATAGGGATAATGAGTTGGTTACTGGATGCTTTTAAAGTAAGACACCCACCCAACATGGAAAAAATACTCAGCGTAGGAACCGTTACAATAATAAAAAGAAGACTATAAAGAGACTCCAGAGACGTCAGTTCGTACATTAAAGCGATCATAGGTGCAGTTAAAATAAATACCAGCGATCCTGAAAGGCTCAGCACCAAGATTAATCGATTAACATTCTTCTCAAGCCCCCCTTTTGTCAGTACCCACTGATCGACGACACCATAGGTGTGCTCACGCTTAAAAACAGTACTCGCCTGGAACAGGGTGAACAACGAAAGAGTCATCCATAAAAAGGAAGGGAAAAAAACTTTCAGAGGCTGAGCGAAATCAGATAAAGTAAACACGCTAACTGTCATGCTTAGCAGAACAAAAATCAATAGATATATCTGTTCAAAAAAAAGGCCTCTGAGCCTATGTATCCATTTTGTCACATCTGGCTCCACTGTTTTAAACAGATGGTTCGATATTCTAAGCCCTCTGGAACAATATGACTTGTAAATATTATGGTGCCGCCTGTCTTTTTATGCTCTAAAAAAAGATTGATAACCTTGCCTCTTGCCTCATCATCAAGAGCATCAAATGGTTCATCAAGCACCCAAATCGGATTTGCCTCTAGGATGACTCGAACTAAAGCTAATGCGCGTAGTTGCCCTTGGGATAAGGATTGCACGTACGACGTCTTTTTACTTTTTAGATTAAAATGACTGAGCCAAGCTATAAGATCTTCCTCAGATGCGGACAGAAAACAGTCCTTAACGGTTAAAAATGGATCTAAGCCAGACTGGTGCGATAAATACGAGTGCTGCTCTTTACGGCGAACTGTTCCCTCTGTTGGATGAATCAAGCCACACATCACACGTAGTAAAGTTGACTTTCCACACCCATTTGGACCCTTAATGTAGAGGATTTCACCAGGTGATGCAGCGAAACTAATGTTTTTAGCCAAAACTCTACCTGCCCGTTTAATTTGAAGCATTGAGAGGGATAACAATGGGCCTGATACCGAGCGATCAAGTTCATTCATATTTTCAATCTCTTGGAAATCATCTAACATGAAAACTCTAACTACGTTTAAAAGATATTCAACTAAATAAGGACTGCACGTGTTCGAACAGTATATTCTATTTTTAATGAAAGGTTTGACGATTGCCTTTTTGTTTGTTGGGGTGCTTGCTTTTTTTGGTATGATTATCGCTCGAATAAAAGAGCAATCCAGCTCACATACTGAGGGGGCTATATCTGTCTCCAATGTAACAGATGAATACGATGAAATTAGAGACTTACTTGAAGAAGAGACGTTAAATTCTTCTGATCTAAAAAGTCTTAAACGTGAGCGCAAAAAAGAAGAAAAACTTAAAAGAAAGCAATCATCTGATAATGATTCAGAAAAGCGTGTATTTGTTGTTAACTTTGTTGGTGATACTGAAGCCTCAGAAGTCCACCATATGCGTGAAGTTATCACCGCTATTGTGATGACCGCCAAAAGCCAGGATGAGGTTGTCATAACCCTCGAGAGCAATGGTGGATATGTACATAGTTATGGTTATGCCGCTGCTCAAATACAACGTATTACTGACAAGGGTATTCCCTGCACTATCTGTGTCGATACTGTTGCTGCCAGTGGTGGGTATTTGATGGCATGTGTCGCAGACAAAATCGTTGCCGCACCTTTTGCAATTGTGGGTTCTATTGGCGTAATAGCTGAACTACCAAACTTTAATCGGTTTTTGAAAAAATATGATATTGATTACGAACAGCATACAGCGGGTAAATACAAATCGACTTTATCTATGTTCGCTGAAAATACTGATGAAGGCCGCAGCAAGTTTAAAGAAGAGCTGGCCCAAACCCATGTTCTGTTTAAAGACTTTCTAAAAGAAAACCGGCAAAATGTAAATGTTGAGAATATAGCAACAGGTGAGTACTGGCATGCTAGACAAGCGTTATCACTTGGTCTTATTGATACCATCTCCACAAGTGATGATTACCTACTAAATTTTTGGAAAAAAGGTCATAGCATATACAAGGTATCGTACTCAGAAAAAAAGACTTTTTTAGACAAGCTCAGTGAAAAGTTTGCTGAAGCCTCTCGAAAACTTGTCGCCTCAGTTATGAAAAGCATCAAATGACAACAGCCGTCATCGTCTCATCTGAGTGTTTTTTTCATGAAAACGGCACGTTTAATACGTCTCTTGTTTCCTATCTTGAGTCTTTCAAATACCGTGCTATATTTGTTTTTTGTAATGATTTCCCGGCTTTGCCCTCAAGCAGTGTGACGCTTTGCGAGAAGCGACTGGCAGAGTATGGCTTTAAGCCCCATTATTTTTTGCCGAAGCTTGACGGTTCGGACCAATGTTTTCAACCTACTGATGCCAGAAACAAAGCACACGAGCCTGTTTCCTTTCAGTTGATGCTTTCAACATTCAGAAAAGCCTTATATATTGACAATACGCTAACACATTTATCATTCATACTCGATTTTAAATTGCCTGAAACTAATTATCTAGAACTAGGCTTTGAGCATCCACGCTTTCCGACTCGTCGACCTTTGGGGACCTTCAATACTGTATCTGACTGTGAGGTTAAGGTATATTCTTACCTATCTGCTTCAGGAACAGATCCCTCAAAGCAAAATCGTTTCCCAACAAGGAAGGCCCTTGTTTACAACGGTCGTATTTATAGCTCCACCCGACTTACTGTTCCAGGAATAGTTTTTTTTGCCCTTGCTCCTGCCAGTCAGGTTTATTCTCCCATAAATCTTTCGGTACTTCTGAATGAAAACCCATTTGAATTATACCCATATGAGTTCAAACATCGGTACACACGTACCAACTGGTTAACTAGTCTTATTCAGCCGGGGATAGAAACTGCTTTATACAAATTTCTAAATGCTCTTGAAGAATATTTTCCTGATAGGGAATCACTAAATATATCTTATCACCTCTCAACATTTATGTGGAGAAAAGTGAATTCAGACTATTTAGATATACTACAAAAAAAGGGGGTTATATCTGCAGAATCTCCTATCCCCAAATTTATTGCTACACAACTTAAAAATCCTGCCTCCTCTTTACTAAACTCACTATCAATTGATTTAACATCTCAGTTGAAAACCCGTTTTAAAATAGATTCTGGCATAAAAAGGGCCGCTAAACTTCTGTTTTCAAGACTGCTTAAACTACAAAACTTGCTGTCCCCCGCAAGCGGATGTCGTTCTTCGACTGAGTATTATCGAATGAGTTCTGGGTTTCCACTGATGTCGCTTTTTAACAAGCTTAGAACAGATAATCCCAGCGCTTTATTAACTGCTCTAAATGAAAATGCACCTCTTCTTCAAGAACTATCAGATGAATACGCTCTCTATTTTGATAACCCCAAGGAGCTCATTGAGGTTGTCGGTGTGTTAATGAAATTATTAGATAGGGTTGTTCTTCAGCCATACTATGGTGGTCATGTTTCTTACCCTACCCCAGCAGCAATTATCGAAGCAGCATCATTTTCTCCAATGAGAGCACATACAAGAACAGGGCCCTCACTAATCGATGTAAAAATATTAGCTTTATTTAATCTGGAAAGACTTAAGGCTATGACGCCAGAAATGGAACATGCGAGTGCGCACTCATTTACAAGTACAGATCTCTGTACAATACTTCAGCATCTTCAACAGATACATGCGGCATTCCAGACCCCACCTGTAATGTACTCAAACTTAAATTCACTCATTGACTTCTTATTTTCAAAAAGCACACATGACGCTATGTCATTGCTTGGGTTTATCTTGAAATATTTTTCTCACCCTCATTTCGTACACTTTATTGAAAATGATACTAAAACTAGTACACCATTTGCCTTATCAAATGAAAGAGTTCGCAAAGCAATTTCGGAAAACATATTGAATATTGCCCAACTTCTTGAGATTTATGCATCTGAAATGTATACAGTTAGTTTTGCTAAGACATCTCGTATAGCCGCTCGACATTAATCTTGGTCGTCACTGGCAGACAGTCTTGATTTTAGCCTCAGAACCGCCTGTGAATGTATCTGACTGATTCTAGACTCGGTTACTCCAAGAACCTCTCCAACTTCTTTCAGATTCAAATCTTCCTCATAGTACAACGCTAAAACAAGTCGTTCTTTCTGAGGAAGTTTGGAAACCTGCTCTGCTAGCTGTTCTTTATATTTAATAACTTTTACTGCTTCAAGAGGAGAGTCCGTTTGTTGAAAAAACGTTCCTAATCCGTCATCTGAGATGACACTAGTATCTTCAAGCTCACAAACTCTAACGCCATTAGTGTCTTGTAACATGTTATGGTATTCATCAAGTGAAACTCCCATTTTTTCAGCGACATCAGCATCCTTCGCATCTCTTCCAGTTTCATTTTCAACCATTCGAATCGCATCTAATATCCGTCTTGAGTTTCTATGAACTGATCGCGGAGCCCAATCCCCTCTTCTTAATTCATCAATCATGGCCCCTTTAATCCTAATTGAGGCAAATGTTGAGAAGGAGGCCCCTTTACTATCATCAAAGTTGTTCATGGCTTCTAGTAGACCTACCATCCCTGACTGAACAAGATCTTCATATTTAACACTACTGGGTAATCTTCCTGTCATATGCTTGGCAATTTTAGTTACCAATAAAATGTGTTCATCCTTTACTGCCTCAGCTGCACTGTATGATTCTGTGGAGTTTTTCACTGGCACTCTCCCTATCTTGTCCCTAGTTCCTAACCGGCCTACACAGTTTTAATAGCAACAAGCATGCCAAATGATTGATTTTTAATATTCCAAGAAATCAATGAGATAAAAATCGTTAAAAACAACTTGAATCTAGTCTTTGGGGTAGGTTTTGACAGGGTGAAATGAAGTTTGACGACTCGAGATGATCAATATGAATAGTGAACGGTCACCTGTGAGCCATTGCTTTTAAAATCCAAACCGGAACAGACATCTCTAATCAGTTTAAATCCACGCCCAAAATACTTAGTAGATTCACTTTTAGATGTTGATAGGGTTTTCTCAAAATCAAAACCCTTTCCACTATCTTCTAGGGTTGCTATCAACATCCCTTTTCTTTCAGGCGTAAATTCATTTGTGAGGGAGATTTTTACATACCCACTAGATAAGTCATTTAGTTTTTTTTCACGCGCCTCGTAATACTCAACAATGCCATCTGGAGACTTTTTAAGATCTGAATTTAATCCTAAGACCCCATGTTCAATAGCATTTGAATACATCTCCGCTATAACGGTCGTTAATAAAGAGCTTTTTTCGTGAAAAATCGGACTTCTGCTAAATAACGCATTAACAAAGGGAACAGGGTTTATATGGGGTAATTCCTTTTTTGTTAGCTCAAAAGAGACTGACCATGTATACCCTTTTTTTCTATTATCTGAAATCGGGCGAATAGAAAGATTTCTGAAATTGGCTTTCTCATCAAATAAAATCGGGCTAGAATCATCTTTGGCTAAAGGGTTTGGCTTAATCTGCCCTTGTTGAATCTCTCCTCCATAAACGCATTTTTTTTCACCAGACTGATCTAATAATGCAAGCTTAAAATCCGTTGATATACTCTCAAGACTAACCAAAGAGGATGTTATAGATTTGTACAGAGATTCAGCAGAACCATCCGATAGGGCAGCTTCTTCAGCGACTAGCGGTAAAGCGATTAAATGACTTAGCTGTAGGCATTGAACCTCTGAAAGCATATACGTGTCTGGATAGGACGTACAAAAGACATTAAATGTCTCCTTGCCATCAGATAGCGTATCCACAATAAGGGAGGATTCAAATAGACTACTACTAACAATATCTGGAACGCGTTTAAAATCACTCAATTTTAAATAGCTCGTCCAGTTTTGTAATTGTTAGAATTTTCTTAACATCCGGAATAGCATTGACGATGCGAACATCAGACTTGTCCCCACCTGCGTAATCCCTAAGTGCTAAAAGCATACCTAAAGCGGATGAATCTAGATACTCTGCTTCTTCTAAGTCCAGAATATAACTTTCCTGTTTGCCGTGCTTCTCGTATGATTTTCTAAAGTCTTGCAGTGCATTAAAATCAAAACGACCTTCAACTTTAATAATCAAAGACTTTTTGTCGTCAGAAAGTGTTGATGTAATAGCCATAAGAACCTCTCAACCAATTAAAACTAACTCTATAGAGAATAAGACAGACAACGAAGATAGTCTATAAGCTTAGCTGTCTGTTTCACTAATATCATCCCGGTCTATTTGATACTTTCGCATTTTTTCTACCAACGTAGTACGTCCTAAACCTAATCGCTGCGCTGCTCTTGATACTGTGCCATCGCTTTCCTCAAGTGCTAACTTTATATAATTTGCTTCCAAATTGCTCAGCAGTTCTTTCAAATCAAAATCGCCCTCAGGCAGACGTGCTTCAGGTATGCGACTCGGGGTTATTCGTCCCTGCTGCTTTAACTTTTGAGAAATCTCAGCAGCATCGATAAGCTGATTCGAGAACTCAACAGTTAGACGCTCAAGTAGATTCGAAAGCTCTCTGATATTTCCCGGCCAATCGTAATCATTCAGTGCTTTTAAAGCCGTAGAGCTTAGCCGTATCTTTTTCTTATGACGAGCCTCAAGGGTTTGTAACAAGTTTTGAACAATTAGAGGAATATCTTCCTTTCGAGCTCTTAACGGTGGAATTTCGATTGGAAATACATTGAGGCGATAATATAAATCTTCTCTAAACCGCCCCTCTAAAATAGCTTTTCGTAGATTGCAGTGAGTAGCCGCAATCACTCTTACATCTGCTTTAATAGGAGTGTTACTTCCTACTCTCTCGTAAGTTCTGTCTTCTAAGACTCTCAAGAGTTTTACTTGCATAGGCAGTGGCATGTCACCGATTTCATCGAGAAACAATGTCCCGCCTTGTGCCACTTCAAATCTTCCTAGTCGTTTGGTCATTGCGCCGGTAAAAGCCCCTTTTTCATGTCCAAAAAGTTCGCTTTCTAGAAGTTCACTAGGAATAGCGCCGCAGTTCACCGCAACGAATTTATTATTTGAACGCTTCGATAGGTAGTGAATGTTCTTAGCAACCATTTCTTTCCCACTCCCGGATTCACCCGTAATTAGAACGTTCACATCTGAATCAGTAAGTTGAAGTATATTTTCTCTAACCTTGGTTATCTCAGGTGTTTTACCTACAAGCTTTTTAAAGAGAACTTCCGTATTGCCACTGTTAATTGTTTGAGAGGGGAGATCTTCTGGCTTGAAGCTTTCACACTTTCTAATCAAGGCCATCATGTCAGGATACTTTAAAGGAAGCGCCAAACTTCCAATTACGCGCCAGTCATGCTGTTGCTGAATCAATGGATGATTTTTATTACTATCAACGAGAATAATTGGCGTATGAGGGTATTTTTCAGTAATTGTTTCGAGCGAATAATCCCCTAGACTATTAGCATTGATAACCAAAGCAAATAGATTGTCCTCAATATTGGTAATAGTTTTTTCACAGGTGCGAGTGACAACCTTCTCTCCTGCAAACTCTAATAGCGTTTGCAGCTGATATCGAGATTCATCATTATCATCAACCAATAACATTTTACGCGGTTGTGCCATTGCTCTGCCCTATTACAATTCTGGTATATACTCTAGGTCGGCCAGATGGCTACTCTAGACACTTAAGTAATAGTGTCTAATGTGTTTGTTGGCAAGCTAAACAATGTATTTGAAGAGCTCTTGAGTGGTTTGATGTGTCGTTTCTAGATCTGCTAGTGATTGAAACTCGTAACCTGAAACCCCTTCGAACATGAGCTGGGAGTAGCCTTTTTGTGAAATAAGGGACAATTCTGAGAAAGCTCGTACCCGCCTAGCGGCAAAGCTATCTGTATTTTGGGTGTGTCCCTGTATGTATTTAATAATATGCTGATATGTCGCCATTACCCTAACTGTATTCAATCAACCTTTATCTAAGTTTAGTAAATGTCATTATTGCCGCTAATATAAGTATCAGTGGAGGCTGTTATGACTTTAAACAAAGAAGGTGCTGAGTGGATTAAAAGAGCTCTTGAAAGGCTCTCCTCACTAGATCTGGACAATACCGATCATAAGCGTGTGAAAAACGTACTGCAGCGCATACAGCAAGACAAATTACCTATCCTAGGTGAACCCCAGCAGCGCCTAAATAGTGCTCGTATAATCGCAGAGAAAATGATGAACCTGCACGATTCCAACTCAAGAAATCTGGGCGAATAGTTTTCCCGACCTATAATAAAAGTGATATAATTCAGGATTATGCCCCGGTGGCACAGCTGGATAGCGCGTCCCCCTCCTAAGGGGAAGGTCGCAGGTTCGAATCCTGCCCGGGGCACCAAACTTACTTTATACCCTACAATTAATTCTATCACTTGTTCAAAAGCCGAAAATATTCATTAAATAAGCAGATAAAGAAACTGAGCAGCTGTTAAAAGAATTATCTAGAGAAAACTTTTTGTCATAACTAAAAATTGATTATAATTAAATCAATACAACTCTTAAACATTTCAACATGGAAAGTTATGATGAATTTAATCCGTTATTACTCCAACAACGAATATTCATATAAAGCAGTAATTAATGGAGAAGTATATTTTTCGCCCGTAAGCTCATTCAATGACCCGATGGATTCACAATTTGTCATTCTAACTGGCGGTGAGGCTATAAAAATAGAAGAAGACTATATGTCTACTATTAAAAGATTTATAGAGCAACACCCCCAAAAAAAATTCTATAAACCAACGAAAAATGATCCCTTTGAATTAGGTCGTGCTCTCGAGTCAATAATAAAAGAATGTGTTGGTGTTGCATGTTTTACTTGCATAAATATAAACAATAATGAAAGCAGGCCACGAATTAGTCCGGCAATGTTCTCACACTACGGATCTCACCAAACTGGATTTTGTTGCAGCTTTGAATATGACGACTCCCTTAATGAATTTGAAAAGGTTAGTTATTATGATGAATTCAAGCATTTTTCTATTGAAAAAACAATTGGCTGCATAAAGGGTGATAAGATAGACATAAAATCTCTTCAAAAAAACCCGCTTACTTTTAAACATATTGACTGGCAATCAGAACAGGAATTCCGTGCGTTTAATAGCGTAGGAAAAAAATTAAAATTTTCAGATCTTGGACTTAAGTTGAAATCCGTATATCTAGGCCCGAGGTTTTTTTATGACTTTGCACAAAATAATGCAAACCATCACAAAAAGGAGTTTATAGATTATTTATTAAAGCTTAAATTAAATAATGAAACAAAGGTTATTTTCTTAAATACACCCATCAGTAATAACGACAATAGCCTTTTTAGATTTAATAATTTACCTTCCACCTGGAATGAAATTTTAGAAAAATTAATCAACCCCCATAAACTACTATAGGTAATACTATTTATCAATTTGTTTGTTCAAGTCGTATACTCTCCCACTTAAGAACGTAGGCTAAGTTTTATATTAGTGAATAAATCAAATATGAATTTCATTAGGTTTATTCAGTACATTCATTTCCTGTTCGGGTTGACATACTATACTCTTGCTGAATACAAGGAGAATCTATGAACATAATAAAATTCATTAATAACACTGATTATATTTATACTATAAGGCTTAGGCGACTGCGTGCATATCAAACAATAGAAGATACTGGACGCAGAGACCCGCACGAAGGTGTGGATTTATATAGGGAAGAAAAACAGATTTCTGCTAGAGCAAATTGGAGCAATCCGCACATTTCCTGCTGGTCTATTTGCGAAGACCTATCTGAAACTGACATAATTAATTTGAGCATAAGATTTAAATCAGAGTATTTTTTACTCACGGATGTTAACACAATCAAAACCATACTTTCAGAGTTAATCCCTATTCCAGATATATCCACTCACATGAAAGGTGGGAAAATATACTATAAGAATGATCAAACCCCTTTAAAAACTGACCCCGTATTTCAAAAGGATTTAAAATATAGCACAGAAAATGAATATAGATTCTCAGTAAGCAATTACCCAGATGATTCGGATATAATAATTAAAGTTAATCCAAAAAAGATTTACAAAAAAGTCGGAATAGTAGAAAGTTCATACATAAATTACCGTTCAGTTGAGTCATTTTTAAACAGATAACCCCTTCTCATATTTTTCTTGCTCTATATTCTCATCTATCATCAATTAATGCACAGTTGAAAATCCAGTTTCAGAAAATCGATCACACTAATTAATTTCTTGCAAGTCATGGAAAAAGGCTGAAAATTACACTATCCTACGTCTACCTTTTGAGCAGGTCCAAGATATATGAAATCAGTATCACACGATGAACAAAAAAGAATGTGGGAAAAAGAACATAGAAAACCTTATGTGCTTCTGCCTATGGACTCAAATCTTCCCTCAAGCGGTGTAAGAATGTTTTGGGATTGGCTATTAGAATCCTCTCTAAAGACTAACGCGCTTAGAGGAGTTGAAATGGGATGTGGCAAAGGCAGAAACTGTATGTTGCTTGCTTCTCATGCAGTCAAAATGACAGGTTTTGATTTTTCAAAATCAGCAATTAAGGAAGCAACAAAAAGAGCGGCCCAAGCTAAGATTAATAATATTGATTTTATTGTCTCTGATGCCACCAAGTCATGGCCTTTTGAATCCAATCAATTTGACTTTGCCGTTGACTGCTTCGCCTCGACAGATATCGAATCAGAACAAGGTCGAGCATTTGCACGAAATGAGCTTTTACGAGTCATTAAGCCTGGTGGGTATTTCTTTATTTATACACTATCTACAGATGATGAGTTTCACAAGGAAATGATTAAAACATCACCATCAAGTCAAAAAAACTCGTTCACGCACCCAACAACTGGAAAGTTTGAGAAGGTTTTTGAAAGAGATGAATTAATATCACTATACAGTGATTTTACTCTTATACATGAAAAACGCGTTCAAAAAAACGCGTCATTTCATGGCAAAGAGTATAAATGCAGTCATTTTTGGATGATCTTTCAAAAGTGATTATGAGTGGTAGCAAGGTTACCACTCAATCCTTTCAATATCGTCAAAGTCGATACTGCTTCCATCAGAGAAAGTAATAACACCAGAACCTGCTCCACCTTCAAAGTCTAGTCTGTTATTCTGCTCATCAACTATGTACTCTGCACTACCTCTATCCAGCACAATAGTCCAACTGCCATCACTACCTAAATTATCTGAAGGGCCACCAGCAACTTCATTTAATTGTATTGTGTCAATCCAGTTACCAGAGCCACCTGAAACCATGTCTTCACCTGAGGCTGAGCTAAATATAAATGTATCAGCCCCGCTTCCACCGTACATTTTATCGTCACCAGAGCCCCCTTCTAGAATGTCATCTCCATCTTCACCATACATTCTATCGTCGCCAGAACCACCATATAGTGCGTCATCGCCTACGTTACCGTATAATTTGTCATCACCTGCATCTCCGTAAAGAATATCATCACCTGACTCACCATAAAGTTCATCTTTGTCATCACCACCATGCAGTTCATCATCACCTACGTTACCGTATAATTTGTCATTTCCGGCACCACCTTCTGCATAGTCATCGCCTTGGTCACCAAAGAGCTGATCATTACCATCACCACCATACATTCGATCATCACCATCATGGCCATATAGCTTATCGTTTCCATCACCACCGTATAGACGATCATCACCTGAGTACCCGTATAGTTTGTCATTACCATCATCACCCCGAAGATGATCATTCCCCGAGAAACCATATATCCGATCATTACCTGAATTACCTCTAATATAGTCATCATCACTGGTACCAAAGAGATAGTCACTTTTGTTGCTTCCTTCAACCCACTCAATTGATTCAACATCAACTATAAAATTCTTAGATACTGTTGCTGTGTCACCACCTTCATCAGTAGTTGTTACGGTCAGCGTAAAGTTATATGTTGTTTCTCCTGATTCATCACTGCTTTCATCGTCATCATCGTCGTCATCATCGTCGTCGTCATGATCGTCATGATCGTCACGATCATCATCGTCATCCTCATCGTCATCGTCATCGTCATCATGACCCCAGCCCCAGCCAAATCCATTACTAACACTATCCAGTAAAGAGTCATTATCAGAATCATCGTCAGAGGTAGGCGGTGTAAATGTTAATCCGTCGAGATCACTCACACTTAAAGTCCAGGTTCCGTCACCATTATTAATACCAGCTGAAAGGCTTCCATTTGTTGGGACTCCACTTAATATTATTGATGTGATTGATTCGGAACCATCAGTATCTGATAGAGCGGCACTAAGATCTAAGCTAATAGCTTGGCCAGCATCCCCTGATGCATTACTAACAGTTACAATTGGGTCATCAGCTACACCCGCTACAGTTACTGAGAAGTTTGAAGATGTACTACTAGTATTACCTCCCTCCTCACTTACATAGACAGTTACGCTTAAACTAAAATCATCACTGTCATCATGCGGCGGTATAATCGTTAAACCATCCAATTGCGCTTCGGTGACACTCCAAGTGCCATCGCCATTGTTAATACCGGCGGATAAGAGCGCACCACTGGGCACGCCACTGATGACAATGGCGTTGATGGATTCAGAGCCATCGGTGTCGGCTAATGCTGCACTAATGTCTAAACTGATCGCGCTGTCTTCATTGCCGCTGACGTTGTTCACGGTCACGGTTGGCTCATCCGCCACACCGGTCACGCTCACGGTGAA
>PANA01000003.1 GCA_002708265.1 Legionellales bacterium
GAGTTGGGAGGTTGAGCGTCGGGGGCTGATTAAAACCGCGAGAGGGTTGATACGAACGGGGCAGTTAGAGCAGGCCGCGGGTTCGATGGCGATGCTAGAAAGCAAAGGGGTTGTTCATGAAGCGGGCAGTGAAGCGCTGGCACAAACTCTGGCGACATTGAGGCAGGAACTGGAGAACAAAAAAACAAAGCTTGCCGAAGAAGCCGCGGCCTTAGAAGCCTTAAAAGTGGCCTCATTGAGAAAGGGAGCTTCTAATACTAGCAATCCTGCTAGAAAGGCAAAAGTAACGCATGAGCCTAAGAGAGAAAAAGAAGTTAGTTCCAGTGCTGCAGTGACGGCTAGGCCATCTGATCCGAAAAAATCTGCCAAAATGGCAAAGGCAAAAAAAGAAAAAATAAAGAGAAGTGATCTCGATAAACCTCAAACTCCAAAGCCAAAAACTTCTGTGGGAATGATTAAGAAAAAAGCACCCTCTGAGCCGACGTCTATCGTAGTTGAGCTTAAGGAAGCCGCCCAGATGGAGTATTCCCAGTTAATATCGCGGATGGATATTTTTCAAATTATTGAAGGTCTTGAGTCGCCAACATTGGAACTTGGGCGTCTCCTTTGGACAAACATTCAATATCATTGGCTTGATGATGAAGAATATCCAGCTTTGGCACAGTTTAGATTTGATTTTTCAGTGATGCTAAACAACACAGTAGCTGATCTTCCAATTGAAATTGAATATCAAGCTGTAGGAGGAGATTCCTCTGAGATAAAGGATATTGAAAAAAAGCTTTTAGGCCAGATGTTAGAATATGCTCGCTCGCAACAGCTAGAATCTAAAAGCAAGGCAATGTGTGTGGTTATGTCTGCAGAGCAGGCCCAAGCTATGGAGCATTATATCGACCTTAGAACCGGCCAGTCCACCGAGGGAGTCCTTACTCCAGAAGAGGAAGCTATAGTCTGTGTTTACTACCGAAAGCTGTTTAAGGCTGCTGTACAAGAAAAAACGCTTGAGGCACAAATTTTAGTCCGTAAAAATCTTAAAGATACTGTACATGGTGATTGGCCCTCACTAATAAGTGGGGCCCAAATAGATCTGGCATTGGCTGACAAAATCAACTTGTATTTCACAACGCTATATATTTCTATGCTCAGAGTGACTAGTGAGAAAAATACACCAATACAGCCAGATTATATAGTGTATGAACATGCGGTGGCCGTAGCCGCAGGAAAGTCACAGGTATCGTTGCAGATCATTGATCGTGCGGACAAGTTAAGAAAATTGATGACTGGCCAGAAAGTGGGGGAAGAAGTAGAAAATGGACTTAAAATTCTGCTGAATTATATGGCGCCGCCAAGAGCAGAACTTGAAAGATCTAAAGCAATGATAGCCGCTAATATGATGACAGAACCATTTCTAAGAAAGCTTAAACAGCTTATTGAAGAGCGGGGCAGTCAGTCTGATTTTGGGGTGTTTTTAAGGTTGTTTTTAGCGGCAGAGCTAAAGCATATTCATCCTAGACTGCTTACCTACTCAGAGGAAAATGCTTTCACTGAAAATCTTGTGTCGTGGCCCTATGTTGAGGGGACGTATTCCTGCCCTGCTCTTTATCTGTTAGATAAAAAGATTCTTTTAGCCCCACGTGATCAAGCAGTTACAGCTGCAATTCTTGCTTCTATATTAGAATCTCGGTTGATGGACGCCTTAATACTAGGTGGTGATGACTCTTCACTTAAACATAAAGGCCAAACAATAGAACAAAGGCATCGTTATCAATCTAAAGAGATCAGTACACCATTCCCTCTGCCACTGATTCTTTTAGATGAAAAAAATGGACCTGGCCTTGTGCAGACTTTGTGGAAAATGTATTCGATTTCGAGTGCATCTTTACAAGCAGTGATGCTGCGGTTTTATTCACAAGTTATAAAGCAAAAAGATTATGCACTAGAGGTACAACATTTGCTGATGACGAATGATTTAACACGCCCGATGATTGTCGACCATCAATTGTTTCAACTAGAAGAAGCTGGTGAGGAGAAAGTCACTTTACATGATGAGGTCTTCAGGCACGAAAGAGTACGCTACTCAGCAATAGTAGACACTATATTAATGCACCTGCATTTAAAAAATACTAGTGTGGACGTATTTCTCAAAATCCTAAAGAAGTCATTTTTAAGCTTAGGAGCTCAGGGTGAGTCGGTTTTGTTTGATGATGTTCTGAGGACAGAATCTCTTCGACCCCAGGTCTCTGAGACGGGTGGTGGATATGACTTTACGAGTTGTCAAAACTTTAGAGATGCAAAAGAGAAAGTGTTCTCTCTTAGTCCCAATGATATTCAATTTCATAATTGTTGGAAAACTGAGAATGAAGAGAGTAATGCCATTATTGATGCGTTAAAGAAGGCTGAAAATGGTGAGGGAGTGGTCAAGAGTGCACAACATAGACTAAGTTGGCATGAAGCATTTGATAGCATCTGCCAAACACAAAGTCTCCCAGAGTCATTTTCAATCTTTGCGGTGAAATTTTTTCAGCAATTATATTTTCAGGATACGCCTTTGTACCATTTTGATGCCTTGTTGAAGATTTATGATTCGTGCACACCCAGCTTAAGAAAAATACTTACTTCACCCTTTGAGTTGCGAAGTGAAGCCTTTAAACCCAAGCAATTAATCGAAGCGGTAAAAAAAATCGAAGCAGTGTTAACCGCCGAAGAAAGAGCGTTGGCTGAAAAAATAGACTTTATAGAGTGTTCAGAAGCTGAAAAAGAACAATTAATTCATGAGTGTCACGCCAAAACATTAGAGAAAATTCTTGTTATTACCCCTGATGTAACACTAAGGTGGGCTTTGATTGGTGAGAGTCAGTTTATTCGAGAGATTCTTTGGGATCTTAAAATAGAAACGATGTCGTTAATCATGCTTAAAGCGCTTGGGTTAGACTTTTCTGCGCGCGAAAACCTTGAGTGGTGGTATGAAATTATTGTGTTAAGTGCGCGTGATACTAGTGCGCATCTTGCAGCAAAACACTTTTATGTGCAGCAGGGTGTCGAAATGTTTTTTTGTCCAACGGCTATAAAAAAGCCAATGGATCATCTTCTTGAAAAATTTGAAGGTTCAAGCTTGTTTTTTCATCTTGTTGATAGAGTTTGCAATACTTCAGAAAAGCACGGGATGTCAAATGAAAGCATTCTGATGAGCGCACTCTGGCAACGAGCAAGAAGTGAAGGGAAAGAGAACCTCGTGCTTGAAGGGAGCGCAGCACGAAAGCGGAAATATCCTTGTAATACTAAACGTAAGGTGGATATGCCGGCTCTTTATGCCTTGATTGCAGCGGCGCCATACATACTGCCATGCTTGCATGTCATTTTAGGTCTCTCCGTAACAGATGAAGGTTTTAGAAAATTAACTGTGCTCGAAGATCATGACTTCCACGATCTAAAAGTTCTTCTGTCTGGTCATGCGCCAGCGCAAGTTGAGGAAGCTGGGATTCTTAAGGAGCTGTTTAAATCATTAAAGGGGGTACATGTATTAACACTTCTGGTTGCTAGAATTCCAGAGTTGGCATCTCTTGTGATGCCCGATATGGTGCATGATCTTGTTGAGGTGTCCAATATTAAAGAAGGACATCGAGCTAGTGTTACGCCATTAGGTCTGATCGGGCAGCGGATGCAGCTTGCCAGCTTGACATGCTCAGAGGATGACAAAGATGCAGAACTTATCAGAGTTTTCTTTGATCCTGTGACAAGTGCTTTAGGCGTTTACCGCGCATTATCTCATAGTTCTCAGAAAAGCCGCCCCTATATGGAGGTGATAAGTAATTTTATAGACAGGCAAGTAGAGATAAAAGATGCGTCAATGCTCCAGGTAGATGGGGTGTCTTATATAAATCCTATAAATTTATTTCTTCCTTTGAAGAGCGAGCCTTCTTTAAATTGTATTAAGCTCTTTATGCTAAACCCTGTAGCCGCCCACAGGTTTTGTGAAGAGATCGTCAAAACATATTTAAAGAGCCCAGTAGTTTATCAGGTCTATATGCACTTGTTAAATGAGTGGTTTATGCTGTCGGTGAATCGCGTCGGTCTTGAAGAGTTTAGGTCGGCTGCTTGTGGGCACCCTTCATTTCGAGGAATGAGGATTAAGAAGGAGATAGTTAATAAAATTTATGAAACTGGTATTACGGTACTTGAAGCGCCCTACTATCAAGGAAAGCAACCGGTTGTAAGTGTGAGATCGCATTCAAGTACTCATCAAGGCAGGGTTGAAGATAGTTTCTTCCACGAGAAAATGAAAGCGGGGTATCGACTGTTCTTTTCTGAGCAGGGCTCGAATTACAAATCGAGATTTTTTCCGCAGTTTGAAGTTGCAAAAGGGCAACGTTCTACAACAGGATCAGCTTCAGCTTCAGCATCTTCAAGGCTAAAGCCCCTAAGTTCAGAAGAGGAGGTGAATGAGGCTAACGGGTTAACAAAGTCTAGTAAACTTTGCCGCAAGTGACGGCTGCCCAGCTTGCTAAAATTTGCGGGCTGGGGCTCTTTGAGGATATATGCTATAATTCTGCGATTTTTCGCTCGGGTTTTAAATCATGGAAAAGTATTGCTTGCGGCAGGGCCTTTCTATCGTAAAATCTAAAGGGGTGACCGCGCGTTCTTTTTTGAAAGCATTACAAGGACGTCCTTCCTTTGCTGATTTTTTTGTAGGAGATAGGTTTTCCTCAGTTTTTTACCGCTCTTTTCCTTTGGCACCCAAAACGGAACAGCCGCACTGGGAGGCAGTTGAAAAAGATCTCCAGTGGGAGATGGGCATAAACCATCATATTATTTCGATATGGGATAAACAGTATCCCAAGGCTTTGCGGGAGATTTTAGATCCCCCCCTTGCTTTGTACATGGTGGGTACGCCCTGTTTAGAGCGGAGCGCTCTTGCCGTGGTTGGCGCACGTCAGGCAAGCCCACAAGGGGTAAAACAAGCTTATGATTATGCGCGGGCGTTAGCTGCAGAAAAGCTGAGCATCATTAGTGGGTTAGCCGTGGGTATTGATGCTGCGGCTCACCAAGGCGCGTTGTCTTACCCTGGGCACACGGTAGGAGTTTTAGCGCACGGGTTACACCAAATGTACCCCAAAGCGAATCTTCGTTTGGCGCGCCAAATGATAGAAGCGGGTGGAGCAATTGTTAGTGAGTATGGGGTAGGCGTAAAACCAGAACGTTGGCAGTTTGTTCGAAGAAATCGCATTATCAGTGGATTGAGTTTAGGTGTACTCGTTGTTGAAGCTTCTGAAAAAAGTGGCTCCTTAACGACGGCGCGATATGCTCTGGAGCAAGGGCGAGAAGTGTTTGCCCTACCTGGGCCAGTCGATCACAGTCTCAGCTCAGGCTGCCACGCTTTGATTAGAGAAGGGGCTGTTTTAGTTGGGCAACCGAAACATATCACCCAAGAACTCCTTACTTTTAGCCCTTATTAGGATGGTGGGGCCATAAAAAAGAGTGGATTCTGAGAGATACCCCGCTATCCTTAAATTAAGGAACAACTAAAATTCTTAATTCAGGAGTTTCCATCTTTTTCTTGCTCGTGTATTAATGGAAGTATGTCATAAATAAACAGCAAAAATGAGTTAACTATCTAAGGAGGACAAGCTACCGCATCATCACTGGCTTTGCATGTTGCAGGGTCTTTGTTAACGGTCAACTACAAGGGGTGACGTCATGAAAGAAAACGTGCTGGATGTCCTGGCCTATTTGTTCGATAACTATTGGGACAACGAGGCCTCCCTAGAAGCGGATGAGTCAGAGCTTGCCTGTGAACTGGAGCAAGCTGGCTTTGATGCCAGTGAGATTAACAAAGCTTTTGTGTGGCTTGAGGAGCTCGCCGGATTAAAGCTAGAGGATTATGCCTCTTTAGCCGGTGTATCGCCGAGCCTGCGCTGCTTTGCGCCAGAGGAGCTTGAAAAGTTTGATTTTGAGTCTCGTCAATGTTTGTTACAGTTGGTTAGCCAAGGGCACTTGGATTTTCCTAAACTTGAAATTATCATTGATAGAGCCATGGCACTTGGGTGTCAGGAGATTAACTTAGAGGATATGAAGCAAGTCATCGCACTTGTCATATTCAATTTACCCGAAGACGAAGCCGATACCCACTGGGCGGAAGAGCTTTTCTTTGATGCTGCGAGTGAGCGAGAAGACGCATCAGGGGTGTTCGTGCTTCATTGATTTAAAGGTCGTAGCACATGACAAGCTTGGTCGTGGTGGAGTCCCCCGCGAAAGCAAAAACTATTGGGAAATACTTAGGCAAGGACGTAAAAGTCCTTGCTTCGTATGGGCATGTTAGAGATTTACGGGCCAAAGAAGGGGCCGTTGATCCTGAAAATGATTTTAAGATGCGTTATGAAGTCATAGAGCGTAACGCTAAACATGTCGATGCGATTAAGAAAGCACTTAAAAAGTGTGATGAACTCGTTCTCGCAACTGACCCTGATCGCGAAGGGGAGGCAATTGCCTTTCATATTTATGAACTGATGGAAGAAGCTGGCTTAATTGGCGACAAAGAAGTTAAGCGGGTCGTTTTTTACGAGATTACTAAAAGCGCGGTGCAAGCAGCGTTTACAAGCCCTCGTGAACTGTCCCAGTCTCTTATTGATGCCCAACAAGCTAGAAGAGCTCTAGACTACCTGGTTGGTTTTACGCTTTCTCCTTTGCTTTGGAAGAAAGTGCGGCCTGGTTTGAGCGCGGGGCGTGTTCAAAGCCCGGCTCTACGAATGATAGTAGAGCGTGAGCTTGATATTGAGGCATTTGAAGCGAAAGAGTATTGGTCTATTGTTGCGGACTGCAAAAAAGGCAATGCCAAGTTTCAAGCTAAACTTAATGTTTATGATAGTGAAAAGCTAAAGCAATTTAGCATCACCAATGAAGAACAAGCCTCTAAAATACATCAAGACTTGATCAAGCGAGCCAAGGGTGAGCTTGAAGTCATTAATGTTGAGAAAAAATCACGCAAGCGAAATCCTGCCGCACCATTTACGACATCAACGCTGCAACAAGAAGCTGCCAGGAAACTGGGCTTTGGTGCACAGCGCACCATGCGGATTGCTCAGCAATTGTATGAAGGGATTGATACCGGACAAGGCGCCATTGGTTTAATCACCTATATGCGTACTGACTCTGTGAACTTATCACAAGAAGCAACGGCACAAATTAGAGACATGATCGCGCAAACCTATGGTGCAGATCATGTTCCAGAAACCCCCAGGGCTTACAAAACCAAATCGAAAAATGCTCAAGAAGCGCACGAGGCGATTCGTCCGGCAGATATTACGATTCGACCTGAAGCAATCAAAGATAAGCTAAAGCCTGAACAGCTGAAACTGTATGAGCTGATTTGGAAACGAACACTAGCATCCCAAATGATTCATGCCACCATTGATACTGTCGCGGTAGATCTTAAGTGTGGCAAAGATGATAGTGCTGTTTTTAGAACCAATGGTTCTACAGTTAAGGAAGCTGGATTCTTGCGTGCTTATGAAGAAGGCACCGATGATAAGGCTGTTGAGGCAGATAGTCAGGAAAAACGTCTGCCAACAATGGAGACAGGGGATAAAATTAAAGTATCTGATATTGTGCCCAATCAGCACTTTACAGAGCCACCTCCCCGCTTTACAGAGGCGAGCTTGGTTAAAGCCCTTGAAGAATATGGTATTGGTCGACCGTCTACTTACGCCTCGATTATTAGTACTTTGGTGCAGCGAGAGTATGTGCTGCTCGAGAAAAAGCGATTTACACCAACCGATGTCGGACGAGTTGTAGCAAAGTTTTTAACAAATTACTTTACTCAATATGTCGACTACGAGTTCACCGCCCGCCTAGAAACAGATCTTGATGACGTGGCTGAGGGTGATAAACAATGGAAGCCGTTGTTGGGCAGCTTTTGGGATCCGTTTAAAGATAAAGTTAAAGACATTGATGAAAACGTCCAGCGAAAAGATGTCACCCAAGAGGCGATGGACGAAGAGTGTCCTGATTGCGGGAAGCCTCTAGCTACCCGTTTAGGGAAACGGGGTCGCTTTGTGGGATGCACTGGATATCCTGAGTGCAAATATACTCGAAGCATGGGAGATGACAATGAGGAAGAGGCAGCGCCTGAGGCCTTAGATCGTGATTGCCCCAAGTGTGGAGAGGGCCTTGTTATCAAGGCTGGGCGCTACGGAAAGTTCATTGGCTGTAGTGGCTATCCAAACTGTAAGCATATGGAGCCACTAGAGAAGCCTGAGGACACTGGTATATCTTGTCCTGAGTGTAAAGAAGGCCATATGCTCAAGCGTAAATCACGCTATGGTAAAATCTTTTATTCTTGTGAGAAGTACCCTAAATGTAAGTATGCAGTTTGGTACCCCCCCATTCAGCAACCCTGCCCGACATGTCAATGGCCAGTAACGGTGGTCAAAACGACCAAACGAAAAGGGACAGAGCGTATGTGTCCACAAAAACCATGTGACTTTATAGAGCCTTACGAAGAGGCCTAAACAGAGTTCAAGGTTAGGACAAAGGTTACAGAGATAATTAGGCCGAGCATCATCTTAAAAAAGTCTCGGCCAATTATCGGAAAGACGTTTCCAACTTTGTATTTCTCATTGACGGTGCAAATTGCCAGCTCTCGACCGGTTAATATCCCCACAAACACCCAGGTGGTGCTCATCGGGATATCACTATACTCTTTGAAGTAAAGCAAAATGGCGGCATAGACTAAGTCAATAATGGTGGCAGATCTGACAAATCGGGTTCCCGTTTTGTTGATAACGATCCCCTGAATTTTTCCGCCATGATCCCAAAAAATATACCCTAGTAGCAGCACCAAGGTACTCAGGACAATCATCAGCTCAGTAACCGTTAGCTGGCGAGGCAAGTAGACAGAGATATTCGCCAGGTCATGAGATAACCAGGTAAACCATAAAAAGCCTGTCGATAACCACTGTAGGACGCGCCAAAAAGAAACATGATGTGCTTGGACAGGATCTTTTTTCTCATCTAAAAAGCGAGACAGCACTACCCACAACAAGTAAGAGATAAAAGCAGATACGCCATAGCCCATCATGCTTTTGATGAGCATTTTCTCAAGGATAACCGTTGAGGCAAAGGTGCTCAATACGAGAAAGCTTGTGCTGACGGGGATACCTAATCGGGTCAATGCTAGCAAGACAAGCGGCGCGCAAGCGTGGTACCACATAACAGGCTGATGAGGGATCTGGTTTAAGCGGCCAAAGCTAATATCGCCGCCATAAATCACCCATGACCAAACCAGAGCACTAATGAGAACCAGACTGGCTGATAACCACAGCACCTGCCATCGAAACCGTTTTTCGTTTGAGGCGATAAACGTGCCGAGGGTTTGAACACTGTCGTTACCAACAACTGAGTATGCAGCGAGCAAAAAGCCAGCCCATGCCCAGAAGGATTGGATATCCACAAAAGACCTTTTAGGACATTTAAAAAGTGTCTCTAAGATAACGCAATTGGCCCCAACCTTGTCAAGCCAACAAGCTTATGTTTTTATGACACTCAGCGCCATAAAGAGGGTCAAGCGTGAGCAACCTAGACAAAGACTGGGAAAGAATCGCCAAATTATTATACCGAAAAGGCATAATTTCTTTATGCAGTGGCGCATTAGTCGCTAAGCGAGCCATTACCGCCCCAGTTGGTCGCATTGACTCGTCACTTAGCTATGAGCACGTTTATATCGATGAAAATATTCGATTTGACTACTTTAAGCCTAAAGAGCCAACCTCCAAACATGCTTTGTTGCTATGCCCTGGCAGCGCTTACGCGTATCCTCCGCAGCGCTCTCATCATGCTTGGGCACAATATTTATGTAAAAAGCTTGGCTGGCCTGTATTTATTGTTCACCATAGGCTTAGTCCTAAGTATGCATTCCCTGTTCCCTATGACGATGCCTTGGATACTATCAACTGGATTATCAACCAGGCTCAGGTGTATCACTTTAGCCCGGATAAGGTAGTGTTGGTGGGGGAGAGTTCGGGGGCGGCGACAGTAGCTGCGGTCTGTCATGCCTTCCGAGATGCCCAAAAAAAAGCGGTTTGTCACCAGGTTTTAATATATCCAACCCTTGATGCCGATACGATTGTCGACGATCCGAATTATCAAGATGATTTTTTAGTAGAGAAAAATAATCGCTCTAAAATGTTGGAGGTCTATCGACGTTACTATGCACCAGGTAACCCCAGTGACCCGCGTGCATGGCCTTTAAACTTTAGTAACTATCGTGATTTGCCGCCAGCAACAATACTACTGGCTTCACTCGACCGCTTTTATCATGACGGGAGTCAATATTTTGATCGTCTTCAGGCTCATGATACCCCCGCCACCTTACAAAGTTATGATGGGGTGACACATGGGTTTATTTCTTTTATTCCCAATGTGAAGAAAGCGGTATTGGCTAATCGATGGTTAGTAAGTCATCTTAAAAAAACCGTGCTTGGCACCTCTGAGGAAAGGGCGTATAGTCCTGAAACATAATAAATAGAACTATATTTGGGGGAATACCTTGAGTACCCAATCCTCTATTGAAGATGCCGTTTTGGCACTACAAAAAGGTCAGTTAATTGTTTACCCCACAGAGGGGGTTTATGGTATTGGCTGTGATCCTC
Source organism: Legionellales bacterium (assembly GCA_002708265.1). Lineage (GTDB taxonomy): Bacteria > Pseudomonadota > Gammaproteobacteria > Berkiellales > Berkiellaceae. The sequence continues at coordinate 10,641 of PANA01000003.1, forward strand.
AGAATCTTGAGGCCATAGAGTCAATATTGGCGCTTAAGCAACGTTCTTGGGAGAAAGGACTTATTCTTGTTGCCAGCTCGATTGAGCAGTTGGCTCCATTTATTCTTCCATTGTCTGAAAGTGATCTTGCCCAGTTATCGCAGACCTGGCCTGGGGCTGTTACTTGGATATTGCCAGCGCATCCTGAGACGGATCCTTTTCTGACGGGAAATCGAAAAACTTTAGCTTGTCGCGTGAGTGCGCACCCAACTATTCAGGCGCTATGTCAGGCGTTTGGGGGGCCTATCGTATCCACTAGCGCAAATGTTTCTGAACAACCTCCAGCATGCACATATAAAGAAGCTGCAAGCACGTTTCCCATGGTAGAGTGCATAGTCGAGGGGGGGTTAGGCGATCTAAGTGGCCCTACGCCAATTCAAGTACTCGGCTCAAGCCAAGTTTTAAGACAAGGGTAGGGTGTCATGAGTGACATTAGTTTGGGCAGCTTCAAAGCATATTTACTCGATTTACAACAGACAATTTGTCAGTCTTTAGAACAGCTGGATGGTGAAAAAGCCTTTGAGGCAGACGTTTGGACTCGCGCCACAGGTGGAGGGGGACGCAGCTGTGTACTTAAGCAAGGGAAGGTCTTTGAGCAGGCGGGTGTTAATTTCTCTCATGTCTATGGAGATGGCCTTCCCCCTAGTGCCACCGCTCAACGGCCAGAGCTGGCAGGGGCTTCTTTTGAGGCGATGGGAGTATCTTTAGTCATACATCCGCGCAACCCTCATGTACCAACGACGCATATGAATGTGCGTGCATTTGTTGCCAACGGGAGTAACGGCCCTTGTTGGTGGTTTGGGGGTGGTTTTGATTTAACCCCTTACTATGGCTATGTTAAAGATTGCGTACACTGGCACAGCGTGGCCGCCCAAGCCTGTGCGCCTTTTGGTTCTCATGTATATCCCAAGTTTAAAAAGTGGTGTGATGAGTATTTCTACTTGAAGCATCGACAAGAACCTCGTGGTATTGGTGGACTGTTCTTTGACGACTGGAATACGGGTGGTTGGGATGACGCTCAGGCACTAACTCGCTCTGTTGGCGAGCACTTTCTAGAAGCATACCTCCCGATTGTGCATCGTCGTAAAGCAACCCCCTATACCGACGAGCAAAGAGCTTTTCAGCTTTATCGTCGTGGTCGTTATGTTGAGTACAATCTTGTTTATGACAGGGGCACTTTATTTGGCCTGCAAAGTGGGGGCCGAACAGAATCTATTTTGATGTCTTTCCCACCTTTGGTACGCTGGGAATATGATTTTCATCCACAGCCAGGCTCTGAAGAAGAACGATTAACGCGTTATTTTCTGACCAATCGAGATTGGTTGTGTGAGATGAAAATCGAAGAAGAAGCGGCCAGTATCATATAATTTCGAAGGAGATCTAGAGAAATGATGAGGTTTTGCGTCATTGGTTATCCCGCAAAGCACTCACTCTCCCCTCAGCTCCACCAAGCCTTTGCGTGCCAAGTGCGCCTTGATATTTGCTATACCATTGTTGAAGTGTCGCCTGATTTATTTGAGACACAGATTCAAGCTTTGGCAAATGAGGGGTATATGGGGGCTAACATCACACTGCCTTACAAGTCCCGAGTCTTAAGCATTGCAGATAGCGTGTCTGACAATGCTCAATTAGCACGTTCAGCCAATACGCTTAAGTTTGAAGATCATCGTTGTTTTGCAGATACCACAGATGGCGTTGGTTTTTTGAAAGGGTATCCTCAAAAGAACGGCTGGAAAAGCCAAACAGTTTTGCTTTTGGGAGCAGGTGGAGCAGCTTGTTCTATTGCGGCGGCTTTGGCATCTGAGGGCGCAAATGTGTTAGTGATGGCACGAGATGCCGAGCGTCAAAATGAAATGCTCAAGAAACTCAACCATCCTAGAATTCTTGCTTTTCACGCTTCCAGCCATCAGGGGCTGGATGTCGTTATTAATGCCACTAGCGCCAGCTTATTAGGTGAGTTACCAGATTGCTTACCGGAATCGGCGTTGCTTAGAAACACAGTCAGTATTGATGTTGTTTATAATTTACAGCAGCACACACCGTTTATGCAGTGGTCAATGTCTTCAGGTGCTTCTAGCACACTTGATGGATGGAATATGTTAGTGGAGCAAGGCGCTCAAAGCTTTTATTGGTGGACAGGATACTCTGTCGACACTGAAAACTTCAAAAAGAACCGAAGGGTATAGCAGATTACTTTGGCAGCCATGCTAGGTCTTTGCATGCCGCAATTAGCCACCGAGTATCTGGCATTAAGCGCTTATCTTTTAAAGCAGCTTCTGCAGAGTCAAACATTATGATTTCACCTTCCGTGCACTTGTAGGATTGCTTGCTGGTGTCATGCCAAAAGAATGTATATATAAGCTCTTTGTGCTGAGTGATGGCTTCAGAGAGCGTCTCCAAGTAGCGCAGTTGGGCTAGATCAGGTTTTACACCGAGTTCCTCATGCAGTTCTCGAACGACCGCTTCGTCTGGTGATTCTTCTTCTTCCATTTTTCCACCAAAGGCGCAGACTCTATCACTATGAGTGTGAAAGTTAGGATCTCGGTATTGTAGGGCGAGTTTTCCTGAAGCAGTTAGAATTAAACAACTGACAAAACTTTGATCGAAAGCATCCAGATCGATTTCGTGAGGCTCATATACTTTAACTTCCTCTAGTGTCGCCATCTTCAAGCTCCTTCAGGTAAATGTCTTTTAAGTTGCAGTAGTTTTGTACACTGTAAGGAATAAAAGCCCGCTCAGCATCATTAAGGGGTCTTACTTTAACCGCGGGGCGTCCCACATATAGGTATCCGCTCTCCAGTACTTTGCCAGGTGAAACTAAGCTGCCAGCACCAATGATAACTTCACTCTCTACAATTGCACCATCCATGATGATGGTGTTCATCCCAATTAAACAGCGATCTTGAATATGGCAACCGTGTAACATGGCGCGATGTCCAACGGTAATATCGGCCCCAATAATTAATGGAAACCCATCAGGGTGGGTTTTGTCACTGGCATGGGTGACATGAAGAACGCTTCCATCTTGAATATTGGTCCTTGGCCCAATGGTGATGTGATGCATGTCAGCGCGAACAATAACACCCGGCCACAAAGCGACATCATCTCCAATAGTGGCCTGACCTATGACAATCGCTGAAGGGTCGATAAAAACACGCTTGCCTATCGTGGGAGCTACTCCCTGAAAAGAACGAATATTTTTCATTTGAGTGTCACTATCTCTTCTGCTGAAGTTGGATGGATTGCAATGGTACGGTCAAAGTCTGCTTTCGTTGCCCCCATGTTAATCGCAACGGCAAAGCCCTGTAAAATTTCATCTGCATGGGGACCTATGATGTGTAACCCCACAACCGCTTCATTCTTGCCAGCAACAACCAGCTTGATTTTAGTGGGTAGGCGTCGGGTTCCCATCGCTTCATCCATAGAAACAAAACTACTGTTGTAGACATTAATTTGCTGGGTACCATATTGATTGATGGCTTCTTCTTCACTAAGCCCAATGGTTCCAATGGGAGGGTGAGAAAAGACAACAGTTGGGACCAGCGTATGGGGTAGGCGACTTTCAGGATTGTTGTCAAACAGGCGATGTGCAAGACGCCGACCGGCAGCGACCGCGACGGGGGTGAGCGCTAGTTGAGGGGTGACATCTCCCACCGCATAGATGCCAGGGACATTGGTATTTTGGAAATCATCAATTTTTATGTGTCCACTGTCAGTTAATTTAATTCCAACTGTTTCAATGCCTAAATTCTCGGTATGTGGGTGGCGTCCGATGGCCCAGATAACACACTCCACGTCATTAATAGAGTCACCTTCTTCAGCGTGTAAAGTTAAGTGCCCTGGTTTCCCTTCTAAGCGGCTAGGTGAGAAATGATGATGAACCTGGATACCACTAGCGGCAAGTTGTTCGTTCAAAGTATCGGAGAGCATGCAATCAAAGCCTCTTAGGGGACAATGTTTACGCATGGTTATGTGTGTTTTAGTGCCAAGGCCATTGAGAACACCTGCTAGCTCGACGGCAATATAACCCGCGCCAACAACAATGGCACTCTTAGGTAAATGTCTTAAGGCAAAAAAATCGTCAGATATCCAGCCTAGCTCTGCCCCGGGGATTGAAGGACGGTTGGGGGCACCGCCGGTTGCAATTACGATATGCTCAGCGTGGATGATGTCTTGTCCAACTTTAACCGTATTGGCGTTTTGAATAAAGGCTTTTCCGAGCACGCGTTCAACACCGTTATTTTTTAACCCGCGTTCATAAGATTGATGAATACGCTCAATGTAGGCTTGGCGTGTATCCGTTAAGGCTGCCCACTCTAAATTTGCTTGAGCAGAAATTCCAAAATGTTGGGCTTGCTGAATTTGATCCATGCGCTCACTGGCTAACCACATTACCTTTTTGGGAACACAGCCTTCATTGACACAGGTTCCTCCCAAGTGATGGGCATCCACAAGCACTACCTTAGCACCCAACTGAGCAGCGCGGTTACTAAAGGCAATGCCACCACTGCCAGCACCAATTACACAGACATCAACTTTTTTCATATCGTTTCGCCATAAAATATCGTTTAGTGGTTGAAAGGTCAGCCCAGCCAAAATCCTCTTGGAGCTTATAACCTAGCTTCTTGTATAGGTTAATGGCTGGAGTGTTATCTCTAAAAACATAGAAGTATCCAAAGAAAATATCATGCTCGAGTTTTAGGCGTTCTTCCCACGCGTCCATAATTTTAGAGGCAAAGCCTTTTTTGCGATGCTCAGGAAGCACAAAAAGGTAAGCTAAAAAACCTTGGTTGACAGCAGTGAATTCGGGAGGCTCAGTTACGTACCACAAATAGCCTACGGTTTCATTGCGATTATTTTTTGCAAATAAAATAAACTGACGAGGCGTCTCGAGGCCAAGTGGTAACATCCCATTCACTTCTTCATGTGCATATTGGGTAGCCGCTGTCTTTGAACTGTATTCTCGATATTTAACAAGCTCTTCAATATAAATAGATATTGCAAGAGACTTAAACTGTTCAAACTCAGGGACTGAAGGTTTTACCAGTTTAATCATGTTTGTCCTCACAGAAAAAGATGACTGTAACATAGCCGTTTGCAGACTCGTAATATGGTTTGATGGCCAACACAACGTTTGTTAGGATACAGCCAGACTATTATCGTAGCTGGAGGTGCGCATGTCTTCAAATCCGATTTTGTTTGAAGGAATTTTTCCGCCATTCGAAGAAATCGATCCCGCAACAGTGTTTCCAACCATTGATGCACTGCTTTCTGAGTCACTCAAAAAGGTTGATAACTTGCTCAGTCGGCAGCCAAGCACCTTTCAGGAGTTAATTGTTCCACTAGAGAAAATAGATGATCGTTTAAGTCGGTCGTGGTCTGTTGTTTCTCATCTGCAGTCAGTCAAAAGTGCTCCCGAAATCCGCAAAGCCTATGAAGCATGTTTGCCCAAGCTTACCGACTATTCTACTCAAGTGGGCCAGAATAAGGGGTTGTTTGAAGCATTCTCTCGTATTCAAGCGTCTGAGGATTTCTCGAGACTCTCAACGGAAGAAAAAACATTAGTTGAGCATGCCGTTCGAGACTTTCAGCTCAGCGGTGTTGGGCTCGAGGGGGAGCAAAAATCACTCTACGCAACTTTAAGCACAGAGTTATCACAGCTATCGAATGTCTATAGTAATAATAGTATGGATGCAACCGATCATTGGCACTGGCAAACTGAAAACGAAGCACAATGTGATGGTATTCCTGAAGCCGTTTTGAAATCAGCGCAAGCCAATGCCAAAGAGCATAATGAAAAAGGTTGGCGTTTTGGTTTGGATTTTCCAACATACTTATCAGTTGTCACGTATGCAACGAATAGAGATATTCGTAAAAAATTCTATGACGCATTTGTTACCCGCGCATCCGAGAAGGGTGAGAACGCAGCAAAGTGGGATAATGGCCCCGTCATGAAGGCGACGTTAGAAAAACGTGAGCAGTTAGCAAAGCTGTTAGGTTTTCAGAACTACGCTGAGTACTCATTAGCAACGAAAATGGCGCAAACAACGGATGAGGTGTTAGCCTTTTATGATGCGCTCATTGAAAAAGCAAAACCCGCAGCTGAAAAAGAGTTTGCAGACCTGCAAGCCTATGCGAATGGACAAGGTTTTGAAGGAAAGCTCCAGCCATGGGATGTGGCTTTTTATTCTGAAAAGTATAAGCAAGAACAATTTTCAATTTCTCAAGAGGCATTAAGAGCGTATTTTCCGTTAGATAAAGTTTTATCCGGTTTATTTGAGATTACCAGCCGCTTATACGACGTCACGATCGCCCCGTTACCGTCGGCGCAAGTATGGAATGAGAGTGTTAAGTGCTATCAAATCACCTCTAAAGCAGGGGAGCCAGTAGCATACTTTTACTTAGATCCGTTTGCGAGAAAAGCAAAACGTTCAGGTGCTTGGATGGATGAGTGCGCAAGTCGTTTTAAAGCTCAAGATCTGCAGCTACCTGTTGCGTATTTAGTTACTAATTTTAGACCTCCTGCAAACGATACGCCGGCCCTTTTAACACACGACGATGTGATTACGCTGTTCCATGAGTTTGGCCATGGGCTACATCATATGTTAACTAAAGGTGATTACCCCAGCGTGTCTGGTATCAACGGTGTTCCATGGGATGCGGTTGAACTTCCTAGTCAATTCTATGAGAACTGGTGCTGGGAGCCAGAGGCATTAGCTTTAATCAGTGAACACATAGAAACCAAAAAACCGCTCGATGCAGAGTTGATAGAGCAATTGCGTCGTAGCAAAAACTATGGCGCTGGTATGGCAATGGTTCGTCAAATAGAGCTAGGTCTCTTTGACTTTACAGTTCATCTTCAAGGTCCGACGTGTGATATTCATGCCACCCTTGAAAAGATAAGAGACCGGGTAAGTGTTAGTCCAAGAGTTTCTTACAATCGATTTGAGAACTCATTTACGCATATTTTCTCTGGTGGGTACGCAGCAGGTTACTACAGCTACTTATGGGCTGAGGTGCTATCAGCGGATGCCTTTAGCGCGTTTCAAGAAGCCGGTATCTTTGATAAAGAAACTGGAAAGCGGTTTAAAACCTGTATTCTTGAGAAGGGCGGAAGCGAACCTCCTGCGAAACTATTTGAAGACTTTAGAGGTCGGGCACCTTCAATTGAGCCACTTTTAAAACAAGAAGGACTGCTGGCGTAGATTTTTAAGTGCACCCCCCCGCTTTTTTGAGAAGCGGGGCCAGTCATCTTCTATAATCGCTTGTGTAACTAGCTATTGGAGGCAATTATGGCATCTTCAAAACGTTCCCGTCGTGATCCTTTAAAAAAAGCTTTCAATCAAGGTTTTAACGCCAGTATCAAGGGAAAAGGAATGGGCAGCTGCCCCTATGAGCATGTTGATAAGCGCGGCGCCTGGATGGGCGGTTGGCGTCAAGCCAACGACACCCAATACGGAACCTATCTCAAATAGTTATCTCTCAGGACTTTAGATCAGGCGATAGCCTTATCGGATCGTGTTGTGATCCGGTAGGGCGTCGTTTATTTGCATGAAGATAAATGACCTCATAAGTCGCAGGATAGCTGCCATCAGGTTGAGCAAACCCTTCATAAGCTGAATAAAATGCCTCTAAACGAGATTTTCCCATCAAAGATCTTCGGCGGTCTAGATGTGCATTCTGAGCACCAATCGTTCTTAAGTCTCTCAACAGTAAAGCCGGTGATTCATAGGCCACCGTGATATCATCACGATCGGCTACCGGATCTTCAAAGCCATTTTTAAGTAAAATATCCGCTAGGTCATGCATGTCAGGAAATTCATGGACGTGAGGCCTCGTGTCAACTTGGGCCCAGCTTGCTTTACATTCTTTGAGAGTATCAGGTCCGAAAGTGCTTAAAAACAATATACCGCCGGGCTTTAGTACGCGCTTGGCTTCTTTAAAAATGATTTCTGGATCAGTCCACTGCAAAACACAATTACCAATAACCCAGTCAACGGAGCCATCTGCTAAAGGGAGTCGGTGGGCATCAGCACAAACCACCATTTCACCAGTGTTGCTGTTTGCTTGCGTGCACATGTTAAGTGAAAAATCAAAACCTAATGTAAGTGTTTGGGGAAAGTGCTCTTTGAGTAAAGCTAAAGAGAATCCTGTTCCCGTGCCAATATCCACTGCTATTCTGGGAGAGTGCTTCATGAGAAGTAACCGTTCGAACAAGCGATTTGCTATTTCTTTTTGTAAAAAGGCAGCGGTCTCATACTGATTCGCTGCGCGATCAAACCGCTGTCTGATTAGCTTAATCGACATTAGCAGTTACCGAAATTGAAGAAGGAATCGACTGGGCACAGGGAGATGCAACTTTTTTATGTCCTTCAGAAAGCAATCCTAGCTTTTCAAATAGTACAGTATCAGCATCCGTGGTCTTGTTGTTTACGGTTAATAACCGCTCACCATAGAAGATTGAGTTTGCGCCCGCGAAAAAACAAAGTGTCTGTTCTGCATCACTTAAAGATTCACGTCCGGCCGCTAATCGAATATAGGATTGTGGCATTGTGATTCTGGCAACGGCAATGGTTCTTAGAAACTCCATAAAGTCTAATGGGACCACATTACCGAGAGGGGTATTATCAATGGGAACAAGCCGGTTAATAGGAACACTGGGAGGGGGAGTTTCTCTTTTTGCTAGCTGGTGGATAAAGCTAACGCGATCCTCACGTGATTCACCTAGACCCATAATTCCGCCGCAACAAACTTTTATACCGGCGTTTTCGAGATGATCTAAAGTATTTAGGCGATCTTCATAAGTTCGAGTTGTGGCAACTTGAGGATAGTATTCTTCTGAGGTATCTAGATTGTGATTATAGTAATCAAGCTGGGCTTCATTTTTAAGACGCTTGGCTTTTTCTTCATTTAACATGCCTGCGGACAAGCAGGTTTCTAACCCTAACGCATTGACTGACTTGACCATTTCAATTACTTGCGTTAGCTGACGATTTGTTGGGCTTTTCCAAGCGGCTGCCATACAAAAGCGAGTGGCCCCTTTTTCTTTTGCAGCCTTAGCAGCAGCAATGACAGTATCATAGTCTGACAAGGGGGCTTTCTCTAAGTCTGTGTTGTGATGAACGCTCTGGGAGCAATAACCACAATCTTCCGGACAAGCTCCCGCTTTTATATTTTCAAGGGTACAGAGCTGCACTGTGTTCGCCTCAAAGTGTTGCAGATGAACTGTTTGCGCTTGATATAAGAGCGTCATTAGTGGTGTATCGAATAAAGCAGCAACCTTCTCTTTCGTCCATGACAAGTTTTGTCCACTCATGGTTTGTTCCTCAACATAAAGTGAGCACTTATTCTAATCGTGATTAGTAATAGATGTATACCTGAGCAACTACACGGGAGGAAATATCTCAATTATCTTCTATTATGAAGTAAGGTGCGCAACAAAAATGAGCCTCGCCTATGTTTAGTCCTGCACAAGTACATCAGTTTCTTCTCAAAGACAGCGATCGAAGCAGCCCAGTCGTTATGATTGAAGGCTTTTTCTTTATCTTAACTGCGGAAGGGGCACGATGTTTCGAGAGCTTAAATCTTGACAGTCGCTCTTTTAAACCATTTGCTGCTGCCCAACAAATAGGAACATCCCCTCTCGAAAAGTTTGTTGATACGTTTTGCCCACTGTCTCAGCTTGATCCTGGGCAAGCCCAATGGCTAGCAGAATTTCCAAGTTTTAGAGCGCTCCGACAAGCCAGTTTATTAGGGGGCACGTTTTGGGATAGTCCAGAAGGGCAACACTTGTCGTTAGGATTAAGCAAACATGCAGGTCGTTTTGCCATAAAACGCCTCCATATAGAGCTCTTTCCACTAACCAGCGTGACTGCTGCACAGCTAGAAGGGCTTCGACAAAAACAATTGTTAGAAGCACTGGCAAAGCAGCAGATGGCAATTAAGCAGGCTGGTATTAAAGCAGGGTGTTGGCAGGCTATTCAAGATTACCCAACGTTAGATAGTCATCCACGTGCAGTTATATCAGGAGAGGGAAAAAATCAAATTCAGCAACTGCACCATTTTGTGAAGAAAATAAGTCAAGCTGGTGAATGCTCATTCAATACGCTGGATGAATTATGTTGCGATTTGATGGCCTCAGGAGCGTTAGACGATACCGCGGCTGTTTCAATTGATGAGATACGAAATGAAATAATGCGGGCTGATAAAATGCCTTTAGGAAAGCTGCTACTACTAGGGGCTGCTTTAGATGAAAAAATGGCAAAAGCACTAGTCTACGAAATAGAAAAGTGGCGTACACAAGGGATAGCCGCACTATCACTCGTTCGAATGAAGCGTCTTCCTATCAGTAAAGGCAAACTTGAAAAAGAAGCCATGGACAGCTATTTTTTACTCGAAAGTTATATGTCAACTTTAGAAAATCAGTACGATCAATATCACTTGTTAAGTCCGCATATGGCGAAAAGTGCGATTGATATTCTTTTGGCATATTTAAAGCACACTAAAACAATGCAGTTTAATGCCAAAGTAATGGAAAGAATGCCTAAGTTGATGCAAACACCGGTTGATAAAGGGGGATGGCTACTTCCCGAGCAAGCAGATAGCGTGCTAGCAGGGCTAAGAAGTGTTGTTGATCATCTATATCCTAATCATCGTCCTAAAGTTTCGTTGTCAAAACTACAAGACTTTCTAAAAGCACTTGAAAAAGCAGCTAATACAGATGTTCCCCCACCTTTGCTGAGTGATATCATCATAGCTGAACATCCTACCACTTAAGTTTGCACAACAAAAAATCCTCAGGCAAACTAGCCACGCTTAAAACTATTTATTATAAATATTATGATTCCAGCTGTATTCAACACAATCAAAGCGCAGTTTCAGCGTTGTATTATTTGTGAAAATAGTGGCCACCCAAAAGGCATCTGTCATTCTTGCCGACGCTTGCTACCATATCGTCCAAAATCTTGCTCAAGATGTAACACGCCACTGGGCAATAAAACCCTCTGTGATTGTCACGCTTTAAGTTTTAATCATGATCATATAGCATCCGTCTTTTATTACGAGCCGCCCATTAGTAGCTGGATTCAGGATGTAAAATACCGGCACGATCTATTTAAGGCGCGTGTATTATCAAATCTTATTGAGCCATTTCTAAGAGTAGAAGGTGAGTGGGTTGTGCCAATTCCACTGCACCGAAAAAAAAGACAAAAGCGCGGATTTAATCAAAATGAAGTATTTTTACATAGAGCTTTGGCCTCAAAGCGAAGGTTTCTCAAAAAGGGCTGGCTCGTTAGAGTAGAGGACTCTCCAGGTCAAATTGGTCAAACGCGAGCACAAAGACACCTCAATTCTAAAAAGGCATTTTTAGCTGCGTCTGAAGTGCGAGATCAACGGTTATTACTTTTTGATGATGTGTTTACAACTGGAGCAACAATATCGGCAGCTGCTAACCAATGTAAAACCAATGGGGCAAAAAATGTTCGAGTTTTAACAATTGCGCATGGAAGTGCACAAGAGTAATTAACGGTTCATGTTTTGAGGATAGTAGATATCAAAGCGTACACGATCACTCTTTATTTGATGGTGAGGAGGGAGCTCAAGCAAAAAAGGCGCATTTTTAGAGCGTTTGATAACAACTCTTTTAGGGTTAAATTTTAATCCAGATTCGAGTAACTGATCGGCATCAGCGTCTTCTCCAACGGTTTGGTGTAAAAAGGCGGCTTCCTTTTTAACGGCAGCGCTTTTTTCACGCTCAGGAAACATAGGGTCGCAGTAGACGGCCCAGATGGGTTCTGAAATACCAGATTGATAGTCTGCTGCGGTTCCAAAATATAGTTTAATACGCTGCGCTGCTTGGGAAAAATCAGGAGTCTCAGAGGCCTTCTCTAGGGCGAGTTGTAGCTGTTCAAAAATGATTGGATTTCGCTCAAATGCCAGTACTTGACAACCCAGTGAAGCGAGAATAAACATGTCACGTCCAAGTCCCGCTGTACAGTCAATAACAGTTCCAGGCTCACTGCGACTAATTTTTAAGGCTTTGACTAATTGCTCATTCCAACCACGATTTTGTCGTAAACGGTAACCAATAGCGCCTTGTGTAAAGTCAAATAATGGATTGAGATCGGCCATTTTAAACCATCATATATATGCTAATGCCTGTGATACCTGCAAAGAAGGCGAGTACCAGTAGGAGCAAGGGTTTGCCTCCGCTGACCGTATAGTCAGTAGTGGTCCTCATTAAATATCGAGCTTGCCAAACCATCAGTGCAGGATATATGCCTAACAATATAGCGACAAACATCCCAGCGAAAGATAAAGCAAATAAGAACCCTGCAGGATATAACAATACAAAAGTAAGAGGGGGAACAAAGGCAACTGCTGTAACGCCCAACCGAGATACAAGCGTATTTGCCTTGATGCCAAAGCCATCTGCCAGGAAGTCAAAAAGACTTAAGGTAACCCCGATAAAAGAGGTGATAATAACAAAGATTGTAAAAGCACTTGCTAAGGAGGCAATAATCGGGTTCTTTCCAAGGTGCTGCAAGGCGGAAGCAAGTGCTGCCGTTGTATTCGGATCAACTGCGACGGCAGTAAGCTGCTCCGTGTTGAGAAGCCCTAACACCCAAACTTCCCATAAAAGATATGTAACCAAGGGAATAAGCGCCCCTTTGATGATGATCCCTCGTAGAGTTTTATTACATTCAATGTAAACCGTTAACGTTGGAATAACGATATGGTATCCGAAAGTTGTAATAAGTGTAGGGAACATGACCCATTGCCAGTGCGTCTCGTGAGCAGTTAATGTCTCGAATGAAAAAGCATTTCCTGTAGAAAATAGCAATAATACAAAAGTGACACCTAGACCCAGCATCAATACTCGATTGGTCCAGTCTGCAATGGTGTGTCCTGCGAAAACAATCAAGGCAATAATAGCCACTAAAAATACAGCACTCTGATTTATATTGAGAGTTAGCCCTAAAAGATCATATGCCTGCGCAATAACCCATCCAGAAGCACCGTTTAAATAGGCTGCGGTTAAGGAGTAAAGAAGCATCAAGTAAGTAATCCAAGCAATCACTTTACCAGGGGTGCCCAGAGAGGCTTGAGCCATAGGGATAAGGTTATGGCCAGGTGCAATCCGAAGATTAGCCTCTAACATGAGGAGTGCTGAAGCGGTCATAAAGACCCAACAAATCAAAAAAGCTAAAACACTGTACCCTATACCGAGTTGTGCGGTAGTGATTGGAAGGGCCAGAGTACCTGCGCCAATGCAAGTCCCCGCAATTAACAAGATCCCTCCAGTGGCATGTTTTACCATGTGATGTCCCCTCTAAAGTAGGTGCGATATTTTATAAAGGTCATAGCTGTTCCTAAAGCGAGCATGCCAAATGCCAAGACAAAAATACCAATCCATTGGGACAGTTGTAAAAAGTGTCCCGGTAAAGTGATGTCGACTAATGTCGTCACATTATTGACGATGGGGCAAATCCCCCAAAACGCCAAGTAGGAAAGCAGTGTAGCAATGAGATAGCCAATGATCGCTGTTGGCGCGAGTTGCGTGAGATAGGAGCGAAATACGCTCAGCCCCGTGGCCCCCATCAAGGCCTGAAGAAAAATCTCATCTTTCTGACTATCAACTATCAAACCTATCCTATTTAAGGCATGTAAAACAAGCCCCAAGCAACAGACTAAGAAGAAAAACTTAAAAAGAACCTGCAGTTGGCTGCTAAACAAAGAGTACTCCGAAAGCCACTGGCCTGTTTGGGTCACTTGAGCAACAGTTGGCCAGGCAGTGATTTCAAAGGTTAGCTCGGTAAGCTGAGCTTTTGTAATTGTACTGCTGGGCGTGATTAGTAAGTTCGAGGGCAGGGGGTTTTCAGGAAGGTATGACAAAATATCACCCAAGTTTAGAGCTGCCTCCAAATCATTTAGTGCTTGTTGCTTTGATTGATAGGCCACCTGTAAAACTTGAGTGTTTTGATTAAGCTCAAAAATCAGCTCATCCACGGCTTGTTTATTCGTCTGGGGATGAAAAAGAACCAGTAGTCCCGCTTGTGGTGGATTAAGGCTGCTGGTTTGGTTAAAGTTCCAATACAGCGTGGTGAATAATAGTAGCAATGCGCACCAAAAAGAAATGCTTACGATAGAAATTAGGGAAGAAAATTTAACAAGTTTTGTGAAAAAATTAGTTTTTAGTTTGATCATATTTATTATTATTTTTAGGATTCGAAAGAATAAAGATTTTTCATTTGTCCTTTTTCAAGTACTAATACACGGTCAGCATCAGAGGCTTTGCCGCTTGCATGATTAGTAGAAACCAATACTAATATTCCTGAGACACATAGTATTCTAAGTCGTTCAAAGAAAAGATGTTCCTCTTGCTGTGACATAAAAGAGGTTGGATTGTCAGCAAGTATCATTTTTGGGCTATGAATAATACTGCGTGCGAGACACACCAACTGTTGTTCATTCAAGGATAACTGCGATGGGAAAAGCGCTTTTTTATTAGACATTCCCACAAATTCTAATACAGAACGTAGGCGTGATGTATCAGAGCGGTATTGATTTGCTGCTACTGTCAGGCTAAGAAGAATATTTTGTTCAACGGTTAGGTGATCAATTAAGCGAGGGCGAGAAAAAAGCCACCCGATCTGACGACGAAATAATCGACGCGCCTTTGTATTAAAAGTCGTTATTTCTTTATCTTCAAAAGTGATTGAACCAGCATCAGGTGTTTGTAAACCACCGATGCATTGCAATAGAAGAGCAGAGTCGTCACTAGAATGTCCGGTAACAAACATTAGTTCACCATAAAAAGTCTTAAAACTAACGTTTTTTAGGGTGGTTGTTGGTTTATTGCTTATTGAAACGTCGTTACAGCTTAACAATGTCGCTTCCTGGTAGGGTAACTATAATTCGGCGCAAGTTTAGCATAAGATGATGGTGGGGAATCACATTACATGTATGTTACCCTGAAATTGACAAGTTTTTTGCTTGCGCGTACGATGCAAGCCGATTTATTAACTTTGCACATAAAAAGATAAAAGGTGGAACAATGAGAAACTTGAGCAAAATGGAAGTCGCCAGCGTTTCTGGTGGGAATGTTGAACTGTCAAAGGACGATTGGCGCCTGATCAGTGGAGTTGGAATAGGTTTAACTGGTGGTGCGTTTTTAACCACTGCAGCTTTAAACTTGTTTATGGACAACTTTAGTATTTCTCCGATAGCGTACGCTGTAGAACTTGCTTTACTAGGCGCTTCTTTAGCCGTTCACTTCACAGTTGTTGAAGAGCTCGAAGCTTAACAGTTTGCTAAATGGGGGGATGGATATCCCCCGCCAATGATATTCAGGAGTTTAAGAATATGCGCGATTTATCAACTTTAGAGCTTAAAGCAATCTCTGGTGGTAACAAAAGTGATGAGTACCTTGCAACAGGTGTTGTAATGGGTGCTGCTGGTGGAATCCTGCTAATGACAGGGGTCATTGATGCTCTTGCTGGTGGTGGTAAAATCAGTCCGTGGGTATACGGTGTTGAAGCATTGATGGTGGTTGGTGCAGCTGGTGCTCATGTTTGGTCACGTTACAATCATGACGAGCTTGGCTTCGAAGTCAACTAGTTATTCAAAAGGGAGCTGACGCTCCCTTTTTTTATTCCTCAGTATTTTCAAACAAAGCATCGACAAATTCTTGAGCGCAAAACGGTCTCAGATCTGATACTTGTTCCCCAACGCCTATGTACCGAATGGGTACTTGGCACTGTTGAGCGATTGAAAAAATAACCCCACCCTTAGCTGTTCCATCTAGCTTCGTTAATGTGATTCCGGTTAAGCCGATTTCCTTTTGAAAAGTTTGGGCTTGAGCAAGTGCATTTTGACCCGTGCCGGCATCTAGTACCAGCATTACTTCATGCGGGGCCTGAGGATCAATTTTGGCGAGTACTCGCTTGATCTTTTTTAGTTCCTGCATCAAGTCATCACGTGTATGCAGCCGGCCTGCCGTATCTGCAATCAATACATCTACATTTTTTGCTTGAGCAGATTGTAAGGCATCAAACACAACTGATGCACTGTCAGCACCAATTGGTTGGCTGATAACAGGGGCATCAACTCTTTCTCCCCATTGCTGGAGCTGCTCAACTGCAGCGGCTCTAAAAGTATCGCCAGCGGCGAGCATTACTTTTTTTCCTTGCGCTTTAAAGTGATGCGCCAGTTTCCCGATGGTGGTTGTTTTACCATTCCCATTGGCACCAATCATCAAAATAACAGAGGGGGAGCCTTCTAGTATCAAAGGAACATTCTGAGGGCTTAATATCTCACTAAGCACAGACTTTAGACTTTCTAATAGCGCGCTTGGCTCAGAGAGGTTTTCTGACTTTGCTTTTTCTTTTAGTGCATTCAGAATGAACTCGGTGGTTTCTACCCCAACGTCACTCATCAGTAATTGACGCTCAATATCATCAAATAATTGATCATCAATCTTCAGCCGACCTTGAAATAATTTAACAAGAGATGATGAAAATTGTTGTCGAGTCTTACTTAAGCCACTTTTTAGCCGAGCAAACCAACTTTTAGACTCCGTTGGGGCTTCGGGTGGGGTCTCAGCGAGAGGACTATCCTCTGTCGCTGCGGGTGGTGGCTCAGTTGTCTTCTCAACTGGCGGCTCTGAGCGACCAAATATCTTTTTGAACATATGCGTTCACCTTAAAAATTCAGTATCCTATCAAGCATTGGGACACCATATTAATAGAAAGTAGACAAACTGACAAGTCTAAGGAAATTGTATGAGACTTTGGCAAAGCATCGGTCTTACCCTGAGCCTTTTGACCAGCTCAATTTCATGTTCGGCCATGACGATAGAGCAAGATACACTTAGTAATGGCATTCCCATCATTATTGTGCCAGACGCGAGTGCTGACGTCGCTGGGGTTGAGGTTATCTATCAGGTGGGCGGCTTTGCTGAAAGCCGACCTGTAACGGGGATCTCTCATGTGCTTGAGCATATGATGTTTAAAGGCACAGAGAAGTACCCGAAAAGTGCTTTCACAGAATCACTTAAAAAGATGGGCGGTATTGTGAACGCTTTCACTTCTCCAGATTACACAGGCTATCACGAGCTGGTTCCGGCAGAGCAACTGCCGACCATTATGGCACTTGAAGCAGATAGAGTGCAAAATCTAACCCTACTTGAAGCAGACTTTCTTCGTGAAATTGAAGTTGTGAAAGAAGAAAGACGCATGAGAACAGATGATGTTCCTATGATGGCATTGTTCGAGCGCTTACAGGCAGCAGCCTTTCCTTCAGGACCATACCATGATCCTTTAGTAGGATGGATGGATGATCTTGAACATATGACGATTGAACAGGTGCGTGATTGGTACCGTCAGTGGTATTGCGCAGACAATATGGCTTTGGTGATTGCTGGAAAAGTGGATACCAATGCTGTATTTGATTTAGCTGAGCGTACATTTGGCCGGGTTTCTAAATGCCGTGCGCCAGCGCCAAGACAGCTTAGAGAAGTAAAGCAAATGGGGCCAATGTCTATAGAGGCTAAACTAAACACCGGCGTTCCCATTTTGGAAATGGCTTTTCGGGTACCCTCCATTGTTTCTAAGGCAGATGCTTCAGAGGCGTATGCCATACTAGTAGCACTCGATATACTAGATGGTGGGCAAAGCTCTCGCTTTGAAAAAATACTAGTGCGGGAAAACCAGATTGCTTCCAGCATATGGATTCATTATGAGCCCGATCAACGCTTTGAAAATTTGGCAGTGATTGCAGGAACTGCAATGCCAGATATTTCAATTCAAAGATTGGAGCGCGCGATTTCACAAGAGATACAAAAACTTCAAACTACTCTAGTCTCTAAGGAAGAGTTGGCATTAGCAAAAATGCGATTGAAGGCAGAGATGGCTTTTGTACAAGATGACCCATTAGATCGACTACATTGGATTGGGAGTTATCCCGCTTTAGGGCTAAGTGCTGATTTTGCTGAGCAAAGAGAAGAGATCATTGAAGAGGTGACAGCAAAACAAATACAGTCAGTAATGCAAAAATACTTCACGGCTGAACGATTAATTAAAGCGGTAGGTCTGCCAATGGAAGGAGCACAAAAAGATGCATAAATTATCAACAAGCCAGTGGATAGCTGCAGGCATATGCGCGTTGGTCATTCCGGCTACTATTTTAACAATGAGTTATCGAGAGCGCCCTGTTACCTCTGCTCCAGTTGTAATGGAAGGCCTCAGTGAATCATTAACGGTGCAACACTGGGTTTTTCCAGAAGAGGGGCCGAAAGTCTATGCCGTCGAACGGCATTCACGTCCGATTGTTGATATTCGTTTAGTCTTTGATGCGGGAAGCGCTCGTGATCAGGTACCTGGCGAAGCCTATCTTCTAAGCCAGCTATTAACTAAAGGAACTAAAAAGTACTCGGCTGACCAAATAGCAGAAAAAATGGAGTCGGTAGGGGCTAGACTAAGTGTTGGTGTGGACCGCGATAAGTTAACAATTTCTTGTCGTAGTTTGTCTGATGATTCTGCCTTGGATGTTATTTTACCTGTGTTAAAAGAGATTCTTTCTACACCGCAAATTCCAGAAGAATCATTTGTTTTAGCAAAAAACCAGCTGGATGTTCAATTAACAAGAAGAGCAGATGAACCAAAACCTCAAGTCGAAGAAGCCTTCATGGCCACGATTTATGGGGACCATCCTTATGGGCACTCAGTTCTTGGAACAAAGAAAAGTATTGCTTCAATTACAACAGCAGACCTAAAGCAATTTCATAATAAGTACTTCACCCCTGAAAACATGACCGTAGTGGTTGTCGGTGATGCAACTTCAGGTGCGGTAGACCGATGGATACAAGGCTTCATTCAAGGTATGCCAAAAGGAAGCAAACCAGCGCCACTACCTAAGTTGAAACAACAATCTAAAGATATGAAAAAGCATGTTGCTTTGGAGTCATCACAAACACACATTCGTTTTGGTCTTCCGGTTGAGTTTGCTAATGATACCGATCACTACAAACTGAAAGTTGCAGAACAAGTTCTGGGTGGTGGTTTTAACTCGCGTCTGTTCAACTCTGTAAGAAGAGATGGTGGTTTGGCGTACCATGTTTCAGCCAACAGTGACGGGTGGTTAGCACCAGGCCCTTTTACTATTAAGCTTGAAACGCGTGCTGAAAAAGCGGATGAGGCCGTTAAAAAAGTGAAGAAGGTGCTTGCCGAATTAATGGAAAAAGGACCAACGGACGAAGAACTTTCATTAGCTAAGCAGAGCGTTAAGGGGCAATTAACTCTTATGTTTTCAAGCAATGCCTGGATCGCTTCTCACTTAGAAAGCATGGCATTTTATGACAAGCCATTAGACTTTTTCGAAAGCTATGGGGAGCATCTAGATACAGTCACCGCAGAAGATGTCATGTCAGTCCTGAAACAGCGCGCACCATTGGAAAAATGGCATCTAGTCACTGCAGGACCAGTATGAGCATCTCTCAGTTAAGGATAATAGGGGGAAAGTGGCGCTCTCGGAAAATTAACTTTTTGCCTGAGCCCACCCTTCGCCCTACCGGCGATCGACTACGTGAAACACTTTTTAATTGGTTAGGGCCTAGTTTGCGTCAAGCACGATGCCTAGATGCCTTTGCAGGAAGTGGCGCATTAGGGTTCGAAGCACTCTCAAGAGGGGCGGCCTTTTGTCAATTTTGGGATAATAATCTTAAAGTGGTAAAGCAATTAAAAGAGACCTGTCAAACGCTGCAAGCTCAGGAATTGTGTCAAATAGAAAAAGCAGATACACAGCTACTTTTAAACCAAAGTTGTGGAACACCTTTTGATATTATTTTTCTAGATCCGCCATTCGCAAATAAATCACTATCAAATACCCTTGATTCCATCTTCAAAAATCACTGGATATCGCCAGATGGATTTGTCAGTGTTGAGGCCGATGCATCAGACAAGTTGGATTTTGGTTTGAACTGGATCATTCACCGCTCTAAAGTGGCCTCGGGTGTTCAAATTCATTTGTTAAGGCCTGTAGAATGAAAGTATATAAAGTTGGTGGAGCCGTCAGAGATAAAATTTTAGGTCTGATGCCTAAAGATGCTGATTGGGTGGTATGTGAATCATCAGTAGAAGAGATGATTGAAAAAGGCTTTACACCCGTAGGGCAAAATTTTCCTGTTTTTCTACATCCTCAAACCAAAGAAGAATACGCATTAGCACGAACGGAAAAAAAAATTAGCCGAGGCTATCAGGGGTTCACATTCAATGCGGATCCCAGTGTTACATTAGAGGAAGATTTAAAGCGCCGCGATTTAACAATTAATGCTATCGCTGAAAATGAAGAGGGAGATCTTATTGACCCCTATCATGGCAAAGATGATATTGAAGACAAATACTTAAGACATGTTTCAGATGCATTTGTTGAAGACCCTGTAAGAGTACTAAGGGTGGCACGTTTTTACGCAAAATTTAAGCACTTAAACTTTGAGGTGCATAAGGATACCTTAAGCCTGCTAAAAGAAATGGTCCAAAATGGCGAAGTAAAAGCTTTGACCAGAGAGCGAGTATGGCAGGAAACACAACGTGCTTTGGATGAAAAAAATCCTGAGGCGTATTTTGAATTGTTGGATAGCGTAGGAGCATTGCCGATTGTTTTTCCAGGGTTTCCGATGGGGCAAGACTGGGAAATGATGTCAGAACCACTCAACGATCAACATTTAATGAACATAACAAAGTTTATTCTAATTGCGTATTGGTCTGGATTTACGGTGGATATGTGGGAAAAACTAATGAAAACGCTCGCACCACCTAGGGAATATATTGAAGTTGGACGCATGTACTTCAAGCATTACGCTGGACTTTCTTATGTGCTAAGCAAAGAAGATGAAACAGTAGATTTGCTTATTGCGTTGGATAGCTTTCGACGCTCAAAACGCTTTGATATCTTTTTAGAGTGTGTTTCAATCGTTCAACCTGAAAATAAAAAACCACTTCGTGATGCGTATATAAAAGCTAAATCTGTTGATGCGAAGACTGCAATCGATCAAAATCAAGATATGGCACCTCATACAGCTGTCAGACAAGCGCGCATTGATGCCATTCGAGAAAATAACGTGTGAAAAGATATTCAATCAGTGAAGACGAAGAAACAGTTGCTCTTTTACTGGTGGATTTAAACCGAGCACTTCAAGATCTTCCTCCCCGGCCAGGAACAAAACACATAGACTCTAAAGTGGATTGGAAAAGGCCTCCAAGCGTGGTCGTAGAGGGCTGTGCAATTCATGAAAGTGCTAAATTTGCTGAAGTAGCAGCTTGTCTACATGCCCGTGAGGAGCCAATTGCGCTGATAAAGGCGATGGAAAGAATAGGTGGGCAAGTGCTACCAACTGCGCTTTATACTATTGTTGGTGCTCAGTGTCGTGTTCCATTTAAGAACAGCTCAGGAGACACCCTATATGGAAAGATGGTAACACCAACCTTTAAACCCATTATTTGGTCTAAAGCACCAGAAGGAAATGATTGGATAGTGGATGTTCTTCTGGTTTACTATCAAGTATTAGTCGAAGAGTCTCCGAATGGTGGTGGGGCAACACATCAGTTTTATTGGCTTGCTGAGCAAAGCAGAATGACTGAAGATAGCGTTGAATTTGAGGCGCTGTTTGGTGGAATAGAAATTAAATATGGCCGAGACGTTGGATCGAAAACAAAAGTTAAGCTTAAAAATACCTATCTTTCACCGCTCGTTCAAGCGCAAATGCGCTTTCGATTATCGCCTCCAAAGGATGGCATAACACATTGTCAGATTAGTTATGCGGGGGGGACCTTGCAGTACGATTCTTCCGTGGTGACGTTTGTGCCAGAAGAATGCTGGTTTTCTATGTGGAGATATCCTACTTTCACGCCATATGAAAATTGTACAAGAGATAGTCGGCTGGGCTGCTCTCGGTGTACAAGCCCTTCATTAACGCCGGAAGTAGAGGGTTCTGAGACAGAAGAGCCAACCTTATTGCGAAGAAATTCGGATCACCGCATTTAGTTAAGACGATGGGAGTGATCAACAATTGAAAACGCTTGTAGCTCTGGCGTTTCAGACACCCCTAAAGCCAGTACTTTAAAAGCTTCCCCCATAAGATTTGGGTGCGTTAACATCTGCACTTGAGCAACATCATTAGCAACGTCTGGAATATCTAAGAGCCCGTTGCCCAGCAAAAAACCTGCTTGAGTTGTAAAGCCTAAGTAGTTAAAGCCATACTCTATTGCCGCGTTCACAACATGTCCAAAATCAACATGTGCAGTAATATCTTGTTCACCAACTCTTATGAGAGGATCGTCATAGCTTTTATGTTGATAATGACAGAGTAAAGTGCCCATCGTTCTATCTGGATGATAGTACTCAGCCGTTGGGTATCCATAGTCCACTATAATCACTACACCATTATTTAAAACTTGAGACAAATCTTTAAGCCATAAGGATAGGCCGAGGTTTGCTTCAGAGCGATAACCAACAGGAAAAGAGCTGACTTTCAGTCTTTGTTGAGTCCAGTTTAAATGATTAACAAGCATAGGTGAGGGAGAAATTAAAACCTCAACGAGTCTGTCATTTTCTAATGTGACAGCGATTTCCATTAATCCCTTATCCGTCATTTCAAAACGCTTGACAGGAAAAGCATCTAAAAGCTCATTTGCTATGACGATTGTATTGGGTGACATATCTTTAAATGGATAGGACCAATTGAATTTGATATCCGTTTGAATTGTACTTAATTTTTGTTGTTGTCGCAGGCAAAGCGCCTCTGACTTTTCAACAAGGGTGTACTGTTTTGGCAAAGGGGCGTTAATAGTTTGCAAGTGCTGTAATAAATCTCGGGCTAATGTTCCATCGCCCGGACCGAATTCAACAATGTTAAAGGTGTCCCAGTTTTGCGTATGGCAAATTTGATGAACCTGATTGGCCAAGCAAACACTAAAGTATTTAGAAAATAAGGGGGCAGTAGAGAAATCTCCTTTCGCTCCCAAAGGAGAGTCTGAGCGGCAGTAGTAGCCTTCTGACGGGGCATACAACGCCATCTGCATAAAATCATCAAATGGAACAGGGCCAGAGTCCTGAATCCTCTGTTTGATTTTGTTGACAAGAGAACTAGTCATGAGATCTCTCAATGGTAACACTGATGCCACTGGTGTCTGATAAAGCTTGTTTTTTGTGTAAAACAAGCTTTATGTATGAAAAAGAAAAAGTGGCAATCAAGTGAGACGCTATTTGTTCAATCGCCGTTTCAACTAGTTGAGGGCTGTTTTGTTGGGCCCATTCTTCTAAACAAGCTTTCACGTCGACATAACTAACAGCATCCGTTAGCGCGTCTGTTTCAGCGATGGCTCGACAGTCAGTGCTAAAGGTGATATCTAAATATATGGGTTGTTTAACCGAACGTTCCCACGGTAAACAACCAATAAGCATCTCCAGCTTGAGATGAGAAATGGTGATTTTATCCATAATGGCCTTCCTAAGATGCGGATAATTCTTTATCGACCACTAGAGTAACACAAGAGTCTGACCAAACATTTAAAGCTGTCTCAATCATATCGATAAATGTGTACAGGGGTAAAATTAAAGCAAGCCACGTCAAATCCACACCCAAACTGATAAGAAAAGCAGAGGTCAAAAAGTAACAGCCCATCGGTACGCCCGCATTTCCAACAGCAGCCAATGAGGCAATAAATATCCAGCCCACCATTTCAAATGGTGAGAAAAACAAACCATTTTGGGCGGAAACAAATAAGACCGTAATATAAATAAACGCTGCACATCCATTCATATTAATGACAGAACACAATGGGATCGCAGTTTGTGCAACTTTTGGTTGGACATTTAATGTTTTCTCAGCACACTGGATGGTGACAGGCATGGTTGTGCTTGAAGACTTGGTGAAAAAGGCCATCGATAAAGCGGGGAACATTCCACTGATTGAGCGTCGGACCGGGATACCTTTTAAGTATAAAAAGGCCGGCAGAACTATAATACCCTGTATTAAGTTGGCACCAACAACGGCGACGGTGTACCACAGCAGCTGACTTGAGGCCGTTGTGTTTTGCAGTTCTTTGAATAGAATCAGCATGAAAGCCCAAACGCCTAAAGGAAAAAGCTTCAGTATCATTTGTGTTAATCGCAGCAAGGCACTAAATAATGATTTGAATAAGGTTTGAAGTGGTACACGCTCGGCTTCAGGAAGTGCAATCACAGCAACGCTGATTAAAAAAGCCATAAAGGCGATGCCGATGACATTCCCCTCAACAAAAGCAACAATAGCGTTTTCAGGCACTATTTTTAAAGCGAAATCAATATACTGCCCTTTTGTCGTCGCTGGAGGCGTTACCATCGCGTCAACCATTGACTGCACTGAGTCTAAATGCAACGTGGCGAATAATAAGGCTGCGATGGTTGCCGCAATCAAAGTTGTCAGCAGTGTGTAAGTTAAAACCTTGCGTCCCAGCGTTTTCAGCTCATCTAAGCCGCTAAGGTTTGTTACCGTTGATAAAATGGCAAAGAAGATGATGGGCAAACTCACCAGCTTCAACAACTGAATGAAGAGTGCAGATACAATTTCAGCGGTCGTATTTAAAAAGGGAACATCTAACCAACCACAGCACAAACCAAGACCCATCGCAAAAAGGAGCGCTTTTTGAGAGAATGAGCTTGATTTGGAAGATGTCATTACTTTTTCCTCGACTAAGTAAGTAAAATTAAGTGAACACACTACCCTACATAAACTGCCCAATACGAGCAAGTAGGCAGAGGGTTATTTATTATGCTAAACAACTAACAAAAAATCAATTGATTTAAGGGTATTACGGGTAGTTACTTGGATATGACAATAGACACATTATTCACCTCTCCTTGGTCCTGGCTTATAGTTGCTTACTTATTAGGCTCAATTTCGTCTGCAGTAATCGTCTCGCGTCTGCTTGGACTTCCAGATCCAAGAACGGTAGGCTCTAACAATCCTGGCGCTACCAATGTGTTTCGCTTTGGAGGAAAGGTGGGCGGACTCCTTACCTTTGTTGGGGATGCGCTTAAAGGTTATTTGCCAGTTTTGGTTGCCCTTTTGTTTGTAGAGGAGCCGGTACTTGTTAGTGCTGCATTCTTAGGGGCTTTATTGGGACACCTTTTTCCCTTGTACTTTCGTTTTGTTGGAGGGAAGGGCGTTGCGACTATGATTGGAGGATTATGGGCGCTTGACCCTATTTTGGGGCTCATCTTTATTGGCATCTGGCTTTTTGTCGCTTTGCTATCGCGTTATTCTTCTTTGGCGTCTATTTTTAGCGCAATCATGATGCCTATTTTAGCATTTTGGGTTTTATCCCCAATATATGCCCCGCCGCTTTGTGTGTTCTCGCTTTTACTGGTGGCAAAACACCATGAAAATATTCGTCGCTTACTTCAGGGAAGAGAAAGCCAAATCAATTTTAATAAATTAAAGGCAAAGAACTAATCCAGCGCCGGTAGCGTGTCTATCGGCCACCTTGGGAAGGTCTTGATACTCAAAGGCTCTGGGGTGTTGGCGGCCAAGCGGATAGCACCTGCATAAGCAATCATTGCTGCATTATCGGTGCATAAGCGAAGCTCTGGGTAGTTTAATTGTATATTCTTAGCCTCTGCGCGTGCCTGTAATACGGCTCTTAAGCGCTGATTAGCGCTTACGCCTCCGGCGATGACGATACGCTGACAACCAGAGAGCTCACAAGCTTTTAATGTTTTGTGAGTTAAAACATCAACGACAGCCTCTTCGAAACCTAGGGCGATATCTGCTTTAGTTTGTTCATCTAATGGCTCAGCGGCTAATACCGCTTCTCGAGTAGCCGTTTTTAGGCCACTGAAGCTCATACGGCAATCAGGTGATTTAAGCATTGGGCGTGGAAAAGTAAATCGACCTGGGTTGCCTCGTTGGGCACAACGAGAAATAGCCGGCCCCCCTGGGTAGCCCAACCCCATTAAGCGAGCGGTTTTATCAAACGCTTCTCCAGCAGCATCATCAACAGACTCTCCTAGAATTTCGTACTCACCAATGGCTTTTACATGGACTAATAAAGTGTGCCCCCCGGAAACCAATAATGCGACAAAAGGGGCTTCAGGAGGATTGTCAGATAGCATGGGGGCAAGTAAATGGCCTTCCATATGATGGACACCAATCGCAGGTATATTTAAACCGTATGCCATTGAGCGGCCCAGCGCTGCGGTAACTAACAGAGCTCCTGCTAATCCAGGGCCGGCCGTATACGCCACAGCATCAATGTCTGATTTGCTAAAAGGGCTTCCCTGGAATAGTGCATCTGTCAGCTCAAGTGCGCGTTGAATATGATCCCTAGAAGCGAGTTCAGGCACTACGCCGCCATGACTTTGATGTAATGCTAGCTGAGAGTAGACCTTGTCCCACACCTTATGTTGGACCGAGTCATAAATGGCCACCGCCGTTTCATCGCATGAGGACTCTAGCGCAAGTACACGCATTTTTAGCAAATCTCCTAAAATTTCCTGCCCTACTATACCTGTTTGAAAAACCATTTTGAAATCGAGCTTATATCCTGGTAGGATTTCGTTTCTGTGTAGACGAATATATTGTCTATACTTAATTTCCATTAATTAAATCTAAGGTAAGGTGATTCCCGTATGCCGGGTATACGCGTCAGCGAAAGAGAAAGAAACAGTACTAACTTTGAAGGCGTTCTACGTCGATTCAAGCGTGCTGTCGAAAAAGCAGGGGTTTTAAACGAGATTCGTAAAAGAGTCTGCCACGTTAAACCTAGTGAAGAACGGAAGCGTGCACGTGCATCAGCAGTCCGTCGACTAAGAAAACGACAACGTCAAAAAGATCAAAAAGACAGAGATACGCGTCGTCGGTAGTCTCCTGCAGGAGGACAAGATGTCATCCCTTTCCATCAAAACGCGGGTTTTCGATGCTATGAAAACAGCGATGAAAGCTCGTGATCAAAAGAAACTGGGTTGCATTCGTTTAATTCAAGCTGCTTTTAAGCAGATTGAGGTGGACGAGCGTTGTGAGATAGACGATGCTCGTGCACTTTCTATTTTGGATAAAATGAAAAAGCAGCGTTTAGAGTCTATTAAGCAGTACGAGCAAGCATCCCGTACAGATTTGGCAGACAAAGAAAGAGAAGAGCTTGAGGTTTTAACTGAGTTCTTACCTGAGCCTTTATCTGAGGATGCGCTTAAAAAATTGGTTGAAGAAGCTGTCAGCTCAACAGGCGCAAGTTCTGTCAAAGATATGGGCAAGGTCATGGGGGTATTGAAACCTCAGGTTCAAGGCCGTGCCGATATGGGTGCTGTTGGTGCTATGATTAAATCATTACTTCAATCATAGGTTGTCCCGTTGGCTCGAATTCCGGAGTCTTTTGTTCAACAGTTACTGTCCCAATTAGACATTGTAGAGTGTGTCGGCTCTCGTGTGTCTTTAAAACGTGCCGGCCAAAGTTGGACGGCTCGTTGCCCTTTTCACCAAGAAAAAACCCCCTCATTCTCAGTCAGTTCAGTTAAACAGTTTTATCATTGCTTTGGTTGTGGCGCACATGGTGATGCTATTCGTTTCGTTATGGAGATGGATGGTTTAAGTTTTCCAGAGGCGGTTGAGAAGTTGGCGCATCAAATTGGCTTAGAGGTGCCAAAAGAGGCAATGGCTCAGCCAAAACCGGAAACACTAGATACGTACGCTATTTTAGAAAAAGCGGCAAGCTGGTTTTTTGAATGTCTGACAGGGGTGAATGCCAAAGCGGCACGAGCGTATTGCAAAAAGCGAGGGCTGACTGAGTCAGCGATTGAGCGATTCCAGATTGGGTATGCGCCAGAAGGTTGGGATGGCCTGATTAAACACTTTGGCGGACCAGAAAAAGCGCCAATTGGTTTATTAAAGCAAGCAGGGTTAATTATTGAGCATGAAAGCGGGCGACATTATGATCGATTTCGCGATCGTTTAATCTTCCCTATTAGAGACCGAAGAGGGAGAGTGATTGCTTTTGGGGGACGCGCCTTCGGTGATGCAAAACCTAAATACCTTAACTCACCAGAATCTGTTGTCTTTCATAAGAGAAGCTGCCTTTATGGCGTATTTGAAGCACAGCGACAGCGGCGTGCTTGGCGAAGGGCCGTGATTGTTGAAGGTTATATGGACGTCATCGCACTTTCCATGAATGGGATCAAAGGGGCGTTTGCAACGCTGGGTACGGCGTTAACAGAAGATCATTTAAAGTCACTATTTAATCAAACCCCTGAGTTGGTTTTTTGCTTTGATGCCGATGCTGCTGGCCGTAAAGCCGCGTGGTCTGCCGCTCAAAGCTTACTTCCTTTTATGGAAGGGGATCGCCAGGCAAGCTTCCTATTCTTGCCTTCCGGAGAAGATCCGGATTCCTTTTTAAAACAATATGGGCCGCAGGCTTTTCGACACGAAGCCAAGCAGGCTTTTCCGTTGTCGACTTTTATTTTTGATACGCTAAAGCAACAGTTCGATCCGAGCTCACTAGATGCCAAAGCCCGCTATGTAAATGCTGCTCAGAAGCTCATAGGCAGCATTCCAGAAGGGATTTATCGCCGTTTAATGCAACAAGCATTAAAAGATTTTACTTATGAGCCTTTTAACCGTAGAAAGAACAAGGCAGAAGAAAAAGAGGGATGGCGAGATTCTCGCCCAAGGCCCGCACTTCGAGAGCCTACTGAGGTTGCAATGGCCCTTTTGCTTGAGCAGCCAGCTTTAGCTCTCTTAGTCCCTCAAACAGAATGGTTAGAGCGGATAAGCCAACCTAAAGCCGCGATGTTGGGGCAATTGATTCAACAGCTTAAAGCCGATCCTCAGGCAGATATTCTTTCTCTAAAGCAAAGTTTAAAGCAGAAAGTGCCTTCGATTGAAACCATGTCTCATCTGAGTGTTCTTGAGCCCCAGGCACAAGAAGCGGAGTTTTTGGGGATTGTCGAGCGATTGGCTTGGATGGGAAAGCAAGCGTTGGCGGATACCCTAATTGCCCAGTCCAAAACAAAGGAAGGGCTCACTCAAGCCCAAAAAGAGCAGCTTAAGGCTCTGCTTTCCTCTCTAGAAAAGCACACCAGCAACCCTAATTAGTTGGAAATATCAAATTATTTGTTCTAAAACCTAGGCCTGGGCTATAAAATCAGTTAAAATTTGCGACTGGCCGATTGTGGCTAGTTTGCACATACAACTTATTTGAGCACTGCCGTGTATTCAGCGGCGGTTCTATGGGAAGTCTTCATGAGCTATTACGACCAAGAGCAACAATCTACCCATCTTCAGGCGCTAATTGCTGCTGGGAAAGAGAAAGGTTTTCTTACCTACGCTGAGGTTGGCGATTTGCTGCCCTACCACATCGTAGATCCTGAAGATATCGAAGACATCATTGCGATGTTAGATGATATGGGTATTTCTGTTTACGAAGAAGCCCCAGGAGATGATGAGCTTCTTGAAGACGACAATACCAGCTCCAGTGCTAGAGCAGCAGCGGAAGCCTTGGCTTATGCCGCAGCAGATAGCTCAGAGTTTGGCAGAACTACTGACCCAGTTCGTATGTACATGCGTGAGATGGGAACAGTTGAGCTGTTGACCCGACAAGGCGAGATAGAGATTGCCCAGAGAATTGAAATGGGTTCTCGTCAAGTCATGGAATCTTTGGCGATGTACCCGCCAAACGTGAAGTTCTTTTTAGATCTTTACCGTGAAATGGAAAACAACCCTCAACGTTTGGGTGAGCTAATTTCCGGCTTTATCCAAGAAGATGATACGGGTGCGCCACCGACCCCCCCAAGTTTTGAAGAAAGACGCGCAGCGGCAGAGTCTGCAGCCTCGAATAGTAGTGATGACGATGATGACTCAGACGATGATGATTCAAGTGATGAGGCTGAGTTTGGTTTTGATCCAGAGATGGTTCACAACTACATTGTTGATTTGCAAGGCTTATACGAAACCGCTTGGGCTTTAGAGCAAGGTGAAGGGGCAGAGCATCCTAAAACCGTTGAAGCGTTGAAAGCGCTAGGCGAACATTTTTCTGCTTTGAAACTGGTTCCTGCGTTATACACCAGAATGATCAATGATATGCAAAGTGTTCTGGGCGATATTCGCCGTAATGAGCGGGCTATCATGAACATCTGTGTAACCAATTGTAAAATGTCACGGAAAGAGTTCATCACCACATTCACCGGCCGAGACATGATGGCCTGGCTGGATACTATCCTAGCTGGTAGCAAAGGTTATGTAGCCAGACTGAAAGAGCAAGAAGAAGATTTGCGTCAGCACATTCGTAACTTGGATGCGATAGCGCAAGATAGAGCACGCTCTATTCCTAATCTTAAAGATTTAAACCGTCGCATGTCTATTGGTGAAGCCAAAGCACGACGTGCGAAAAAAGAAATGGTTGAAGCAAACCTTCGATTGGTAATTTCGATTGCCAAGAAGTACACTAACCGTGGTTTGCAGTTCCTAGACTTGATTCAAGAAGGGAACATAGGTTTGATGAAGGCCGTTGATAAGTTTGAGTATCGCCGTGGGTATAAGTTCTCTACTTATGCAACATGGTGGATTCGTCAGGCAATCACGCGTTCTATTGCCGATCAAGCGCGCACCATTCGTATTCCGGTGCACATGATTGAGACAATTAACAAATTGAACCGAATTGCTAGACAGATGCTGCAAGAAATGGGTCGTGAGCCAACCCCAGAAGAGTTGGCTGAGAGAATGGGACTGCCGGAAGATCGGATCCGAAAAGTTCTAAAAATTGCTAAAGAACCTATTTCAATGGAGACTCCGATCGGGGATGATGAGGATTCACATTTGGGTGACTTTATTGAAGACCCAATGATGGACTCTCCGGTTGATGCTGCTATGTCACAAGGGCTGCGCGAAGCAACTCAGCGCGTTCTTGAAGGCCTAACAGCACGTGAAGCGAAAGTTTTACGTATGCGCTTCGGTATTGATATGAATACTGACCATACACTTGAAGAAGTTGGTAAGCAGTTTGATGTAACGCGTGAGCGGATTCGTCAGATTGAGGCCAAAGCCCTTCGAAAATTGCGTCAACCATCGCGGGCGGAAGAGCTTAAGAGCTTCCTCTTGGATGATGACTCCGAAGAAGTTTAAAAGACAATTCGGGCCCATAGCTCAGTTGGTTAGAGCAGGGGACTCATAATCCCTTGGTCCCAGGTTCTTATGTGGTATAAAGGATTGACGCATAATTAAAAATACAATAAGATAGCGAAAGTAACGTGGGGCCGATAGCTCAGTTGGTTAGAGCACCTGACTCATAATCTGGCGGTCGCTGGTTCGAGACCAGCTCGGCCCACCATTTAAACATAAGCTTTTAAAGTTATTATTAAACCACCTTCGAGGTGGTTTTTTTATACCTAAAAAAAGTAAGTAACGGCAAATATTAAATATGCGATATTTGTTGCAAGCTTAAAAAGATCGGGTTAGTATACTCTGCACTTGACGCATACTTAAAAGGAACTTTGATGGCACGCTTTGTTTTTTACCCGAAGCTTCTTGCCCTGCTGGATGCAGACGGTGTTGAATATCAGCCGTTTAAAATCTTTGTGCAAAGCATGCGGCAAAGAGGCTACTCAGAAAATACAATTCAAGCATATGCTGCACACGTTTCTCGCTTTCTTCGTTATATTGAGCAGGCCTTCGTTGTTTCAGAGCCTCAGCATGCAGATGACTTGAGAGAGCTTATCTTGAGCTATAAGGATTATCTTTTACACGGTATAGAGGCTCAAGGGGTGCCCGGAAAAATTGCAACTCTTAATAATAAAAAGCAAAAGACGACACCCTCGAGCCTCCTATCTATAGATGCTGCTGTTTCTTATTACATTCGGCTTGGCGAACTTAAGCAGGAGAGCTTTAGGCAAGACAAGGTTATTGGGTTGTTTCAGGGTGCTTCGGCTCAGGTGAGCGAAGAGGTTCGCTCAAATATGCAAAACAATTCAATGCTCTCTAGTGTAATTGGTGCGAATTCAGCGCCATGGGAGAGAGCGTCACATAATATATGGCGAGATAAGCGATTAACGCAGTCAAAGCGACTGGCTCCTAAAGCTTTTCCAATGGAGAAGGCGCTTCAACTGATTGAGAAGGCGCCATCGTATCGGGACAAATCATTTTATGCCTTGCTTGCCGCTGCAGGATGTCGAACACATGAAGCTTTGCAGCTACTGTTAGATGATATTGATATGGATAAACATCGCATCTATCTACGAAACCCGCTGCTTTGCCAGAAGGCCTTACAAGGCCTTGCGCAGCACCAGGAAAAGAAGCTTTTTTGGAAGGGGCGTGCTACAGAAGAAACGTTTTTAATTGAGCCCTTCAAAAGCCTCTTTTTCTACAATATGAGGCAGTACATTCAAAATGAGCGTAATAACTTGGTTTTGCATCAGTATTTGTTTCAAAAAAGGGTGACCGGTGAGCCTTACTTTTGTTCAGATAGAAGCTCACGGGTTAAGCTATTTAAAAAAGCGGCACAACGTGCTGAAGTTTCGGAAGTAGAAGGGATAAGCCCGCATAGTCTTCGTCATATGTATGGCACTTATGTTTTAAACTACCTCCCTCCCCGGAGCGATGGCGGCTCACCAGGGCTTCCCTTGCCTTTGGTGCGCGTTCTAATGGGGCACAGTAATATTTCTAGTACCCAAGTGTATGCTAAGCATGACGAGCAATTGTTACACGCTCAAGTGATGTTAGCGAATGAAAAAATGTTTCAAAAAAATCTAAAGCTTGATGATATTCGTCGGCAATATTTGGAAAGCGAACTCAAGAAGCTAGAGGCATTAACCCTTAATGCTGCTACGGAGCTGGTGCAGTGATGAGGGTTAATAAAACAAATACTATTATGCTGCTAACAGAAGAGGCGGCATATATTGAAGAAGCAATTCATTGCTCCATAGAGGAAACCATAGAGGTTCTTCAACGCACCTACTGTGATGGTGCGAAACTGTTTCCAGACGAGATAACCTCCAAGAGAAACTACCAACTGGCTTTTGTTAAGTTCTTTCATCAACATGCCAAGTATAAGAGTTTTTTTGATCAATCTTGGTTGTTGGCCCTATTTGCTTGCTTCGATAATAAGAAGCGGTCGTTGCAGCAGATTAGTGCTTTATTGCCCGGCTGCCCAGAGGAAGCAGGTGAATTAACGGAAACGCTCTTAAGATCGATGTTAGTTGGCCTGAAGATTTTCTTTTATGGGCTTAATAAGCGTCGAGTGTTGCTACTCCCTTTGGGCTTTAAGAGACCAGAAACTAAAATGGGGATGGGTGGCAAGCGGATAGAGATTGGACATGTGGCCTTCAGCGAGCTGTTGAGAATAGCGAGACAGCCTTTTGTTGAGGATGACCTGGATGTGCCGGATATTAAAGCACATATACCCTCATCTGCATTGAGAAATTTCGATTGGAAGATGTATAAAGTTATCCAATCTGTCGAGTGGTTTGTCCCAGAAGATATGACAAAGTTATCGATAGAGTTGGTTGTCGAGCACTTGCAGGAGCGGATCCAAGAAGGGGATAAGCAGTATAGTGGCTATAATGTAATGCCTCTAGTGAGCGCTATTGCTTCAGCAGTGCCAGAAAGGGTGCCCTGTGATCTACAAGAGCTGCCTCTGAGCACCGCTGGGAGGCCTCTATCGAGACGGCTACTTGGTGAATATGCGAAATTATCAGATAATGCATTTTCAGAAGACGCCAAGCAATGGCTCTATTTTGAGAATAGTTATCTTAAGTTGCGGAAGAACAGACTTGAGAGCACTCGTCAGGATGAGACCTCTTTAGGGTATTTGAACAACTATATATTTGCAACGTTGCCGAAGGCGCTGGGTAAAGAGGCTATTCCTTCTAAAATACCCCAATTTAATCGTCGATATCTTGAGCGGAATGGTGCCCCCTCTTTGCTGGATGAGTTTAAACATCTTACGGTTGAGGGGCAATATGGGCAGTTAAAAAATATAGATCTATTTTTTAGATATTTGGAACATGTCTCAAGCTCCTACGATAACCTGACAGGCTTTAAAAACCCTATTCATAAGTTAGATTATCCCAAACTAAGGCGCAGTAAGGGTTCTAAAAAGCCTATCTTTACAGGAAAGTATTTCCCTGTTTTTCACTCGTTCCTCTTTGCGATACAAGAGTTTGTTTGGTATGTCATCGAAGAGCAATACGATAGCATCTCTGTGCATAACGATACATATGATACTGAGCTGTTTGGCTTTGTTCCCATCTTTTACGTTAACAATCAACTGGTTCCAATCAAACAAATTCCAACATTGTTGTTAGGGGCACACCATACAACCCACATCAATGGGGTGCCTGCTAATCTACCAAATTACCAGTCCATCGCTCAGTTTTGCGTTGCTATCGAAACTGGTCTCAGGCATGCGCATATCCAGTGGTTATCATTGGACAGTTATGAAACACACGTTAACCGATCTGAAAAGTTTGGTGTCCAAAAATTGCTGGTGAATACAGATAAAACACGCCGAGAGCCCTGGGTCTCGATAGTGAGCCATCGCGTGATTTTGGTGTTAGATAGACTAAAACACTACACACAGATGAATGATGTCAGCATAAAAGCTAGCTGGTACAACGGGAATGAAAATAGCCGTTTCGGGAAGATACGATCATTGTTTTGCCCTTGTCGCTATAATGCACGGAAAAGAGATAGCGATACCGGGGACTTCTTTGATGATATGGGCCCTCAAGATCCCAATGTGGCACGAGGCCACTATAAAAATCTGATTTTCTTTTTTGATTTAATGCTAACAGAGACAAAGTTGTTACCTTCACTGTGTTCTGTGCCTGCTCAGGCAATAGCGCTGTTAAAGGATGGTGATTGGGGTAAGGCCTTTAAACTTAGGAAAGAATACAATTGCGAATTTACGCCACATGGCACACGTTTATCAGTGGCGAGCGATAAAGTAAAGATGTTGCCACCTTGGATGATTATGGAGAATATCACAGGGCATGAAAGCCTATCGTGCTTTGCGCATTATGTTAAAACAGATCCTGACTGGTTAAGATCATCAGAAGCTCAGCAAGGACAAGCCTTGTATAGTGAAGAAGCATCTGAACTCTTCGCTTCTTGCCAGTCTATCGTGATCAAAACGGAAAATACGCATTCGGCATTGAGAAAAGCAGTAGCACAGGACCCATCGGCAGCAATGGCAGATTTTGGAGGGCTTTCATTGGAGGACTGTCCTTCACGGGGGACTGGCATTCGATCGGGGCTCAGAGTGATTAAGAGTATCCCGCCAGAAAATATTGTGGTCAATGCTACCCATATATGTCCCTACAATAACTACTGCCCTGATGATGTGGTATCGGAATTTGGTGAGGGAAAGTGTGGACAGTGCTGGTATAGCATCAAAACGGTCGACCATCTACCTCGTATCGCTGCAAAGGCGAGAGATCTTGCTGCTCAAATTAAGACTATGGAAGGTCATATTAAAGAGGCCGAAGAAAGGGGGGGGCAGCGAAATGCACTTGGCGAGCTAGAGCGAGAGCGTAAGCAAATTGCAGCGGAGCTATCTGCTTGGCTGGTTTGTCACCAGCTGCTTAATCAGACCTTAAGCGACATTCAGAATAAAAAGAATTTCTTAATTGGTAAACCTGATATTTTAGTGCAACAGGCAAAAGTGCAGGTGTTGAAATCAAGGCAGGTAAACGACTTTCTGTTGCGTATCGCCGATGCTGAAGATTATCAGGAGTACTATACGCCACAGTTGAAAGGGCAAATCCGAAGGGTGACGAATAAGCTTCTAGCTAAGGCAGGCTTGCTTGATGAAATTATCAGGCTAGCTGATAAGGAAGATTTAATAGGAGAGTTCAGAGGGGCTGTAAAGTCTATATGTGCTTTGGCAAACATCAGTACGGCTGAGCTACTTGAAGAAATAGATAAACCAATGGTAAAGGCGCCAACACTGCCTGCATCATTGCTACTGAATCAGGCGGAATAAAAATGGCACGAGGCGCAAAGAAAGGTGAGAACCGGTTTGCAGGGGCACAAGGTGAATTAATTCAGAAGAGAGCAAAGGGCATACAAGATGTCTTAGGGCTATGTGCAAAGACAAATATTTATTTTAGTTCGATTTCAAAATTAGCAAACCACATTGTCGTGCATATAAATACTGCTATAGAGCAAAGTTTTTACGATGGAAGATACGGGGGCAAAAGGATATCTAAAAGCACCCTGTTGAGGAATGAAGCTTATCGTAGGCTTCTGAATGCCTATATGATGGGCAAGAAAGAGATTGAAAAAAATGCTAGTAAAGCACAACTTTTTGCACTTAAGAGTGAGAACGCTGAGCTGAAAGATAGGCTAAATCGACTGGAACAGCATATCCTTACGTCAGAAAATTGTGCAGAAGTAGATACAATAGGGCGTGATTCCTTAGTAGAGAAAGAAAAGCTAGCATATTCCCATTTAATTATCAGGGCTCTCATTGAGGCTTCAGATGAGCTATTCAAGATTGTCGATGACACTATTGTAGATACCTCTCGGGCCTCTTCTAGAGCTATGTTAGTTGATGAGGGTGTGATGAAGAAGGCCGGTTTTATGACTCAGGATCCATGCAAGGAGTTAGAAGCATGAAGCAAACAAGCACTAAGCCTTCGGCTATTTGAAAAAATGGGTAGAGTTCCAGTTTACGATAGGCCAAGACTTGGAAAAGGAAATCATGTCAGATAGAACAGCTAGATGCGCAGCTTAATCGAACTAACGATCCACAGCCTGGCGACATCGCGCTGTCTCGCATCAGGCGTTACCTAGAGCACTTAGGTATTCTACCAGAAGATGGTTTTATCCATGGCTATAGTGAAGCTAGCAAATTGACTGGGTCAAAATTTGATATGTATTTGAGTAATAGAATCGTGAATACATATTTTTCTCTAGCACATGAAAAAGTCATTTGGCGAGGCTATAGGTAAAGCGGTAGCATGAAAATATACTGGTAATAGCTTTGATTTATTACGACATAT
The DNA here is from genome assembly GCA_002708265.1 of Legionellales bacterium. GTDB lineage: Bacteria > Pseudomonadota > Gammaproteobacteria > Berkiellales > Berkiellaceae. The sequence continues at coordinate 47,700 of PANA01000003.1, forward strand.
TTGTAGGTGAATACTAATGAATTAGGTTTTACCAAAAGGATTTGAGTTTGTTGAATAAAATAATTTTTAAAAAAGGGAAAGGAATACTAAAATGGACACACTTGAGCGTGTTAGTGTTTTTCTTTCTGAGTACTGAGATATGTCTTGCCTCAGACAGTCCAGTAGAGACCTTATCTCTCGGAGATGCAATTGAACAGGCTCTTCAAAGCAATCCAAATATATCGAGCATGGAGGCGCGATACCGCGCCCTAACCTATTTGCCCGAGCAAGCCGGTGCGTTGCCTGATCCAATGTTGATGCTCAATGCAATGAATGTGCCCACTGATACATTTAATACTAATCAAGAAGCAATGACTCAAATGCAGGTTGGAATTAGTCAAGCGCTTCCATTCCCTGGCAAGCGTTCGCTGAGGAAGAAGATAAAGCACTATGAAGCTGAGGCTGCTTATTACTCAGTAGAGGAATTAAGAAAAAAAATTGTCAATGACGTGAAGCAAAGTTGGTTAGATCTTTTCTTTCTCGATAAGGCCATTTCTGTTACTCAAAATAATCAAGATTTGATGAGACAACTCATAGAGACTGCAAGGAAAAAGTATGAAGTTGGCAAGGGGTTGCAGCAAGATGTCTTGTTGGCACAGCTTGAACTATCTAGGCTACTTGAGCACGGCATTATGCTCCAGAATATGAGAAAGCACCAGCAAATCAAACTGAATATATTGATGGATAACCCTGTAGATACCATCGTGGTTTTAGATGAAGACTTACCAGAGTTACAAGTGTCTAGCGGCCAAGAAAGTACCATTCAACAAAATGCACTTGAGACTCGGAGTTCACTGGCTGAGAAAAAAGAGCAGTTCCGTGCTTCAGAAGCATCATTGGCTTTAGCAAAGAAAGGATATTACCCCGATTTTAAAGTCAGTGTTCTCTATGGGAAAAGGCGTGATACACCACTAGGTGCTAAGCGCACCGACTTTATGTCAGTGATGTTGAATGCATCTGTGCCACTTTATGCAGGAAGTAAACAAGCAAATGCCATAAAACAAAAACAACATGAACTCGAAAAAAATCGATTAACTTTAAAAAGTGAGCAAAATAAAGTTCATATGGAAGTTGCCATGGCTTTGGCTGACCTTACTAAAGCACAGGAGCAATTTCAGCTGCTAGATGCAGGCATATTGCCACAAGCCAGACAGACGGTAGCCTCAATGATGTCTGCCTACCAAGTAAGTAAGGTGGACTTTTTAAATTTAGTAAGAAGCCAAATTTCACTGTTTAATTATGAACTACAGTATTGGCAAGCAAAAATTGATATCCATAAATCGGAAGCCAACATAACACAAGCTATTGGAAAGGAATATTGACATGAGTGTTGAGATAAATAACAAGATAAAGTTCCTAGGGCTTGCATTTCTAATAATTGGTAGTTTTTTGCTTGGAACACTCTTCTCTAAAAATGAAGATGCAGGAGCTGACTCAGTTGCCGTGGCTGAAGAAAAGCCCTTGTTTTATCGTAACCCCATGAACCCAGATGTGACTTCACCTGTACCAGCAAAAGACTCCATGGGTATGGATTATGTGCCAGTGTATGCAAACACGGATAGTTCGACATCAAAGCCAGGGACAGTTTCGATCGATCCGGTAACAGTACAAAATATTGGTGTCAGAACTGCGATAGCTCAGATGGAAACCTTTGGGCGAAATATTCGTGCTGTAGGGAGAATTGGATTTGATGAAGAGCGTATGATTAATCTTCATCCCAAAATAGAAGGTTGGATTGAGGAAATCAATGTTGATAAGACTGGTGAAAACGTAGAAGAAAACCAAATACTATTGAGCATTTATTCGCCGATGTTGGTAACGACCCAACAAGAGTATTTATTAGCCCTTGAAAATTACCAAACCTTGAAAGATAGCAGCTTTAGTGATGTTAAACAGGGAGCCAGCGCCCTATTGGAAAGCACAAGAGAAAGATTATCGCTACTTGATGTGCCCGATCATCAGGTCGAAGAATTAGAAAAAAACAAAAAAATTAAAAAGAACATCCACATCCATTCCCCATTTACAGGCACAGTAGTCAAGATTGGTGCCAGAGAGGGACAATATGTGACGCCTAAGGATGAGCTGTATATGATAGTCGATTTATCTACCGTATGGGTATACGCAGACATATATGATTATGAAATACCCTGGGTAAGAGAAGAAGACAAAGTGAGTATGACGCTGACTAGCGTACCAGGCGAAAAATTTGAAGGCAAAGTTTCCTATATTTACCCCTATGCTGAGACTAAAACAAGAACCACCAAGGTCCGAATCCTCTTTGATAACCCTCATGGCAAGCTACGACCTAATATGTTCGCTGACGTGAATATTCAACCAAAATCCATGGAAAACGTCTTAACCATACCGGCTGAAGCAGTGATACGCTCAGGAAAGAGAGACCAAGTTTTTGTTATGCTGAGCCCAGGGAAATATGAGCCAAGGCAAGTCAGTTTAGGTATAGAGTCTAATGGAAAAGTTGCTGTTCTTAGTGGTGTTGAAGTAGGCGAAGAAGTAGTGACATCGGCACAATTTCTTGTTGACTCAGAGTCAAAACTAAGAGAAGCCTCTGCCAAAATGATGAGTGCTATGGAGCACGAAGGTCATGATATGGCCAAGCCTACGGCTGCACCTGAAAACAGCCACATGGAACACCAGAGCCCCCCTCAGTCCATGGAAACGCATGAGGCTCATCAACATGATTGATTCTATCATCAATTTTTCTCTACGAGATCGAATGATTATTTTGCTTTTTACTGCCCTAATAGCGGTAATGGGCTTTTTCTCCTATAAAAATATACCGCTAGATGCCATCCCTGATTTATCAGATGTACAAGTCATTGTATTTACTAAGTATCCAGGCCAATCGCCGCAGGTCGTTGAAGATCAAGTTACCTATCCACTTACTACTGCAATGCTTGCTGTCCCAGACACAAAAGTAGTACGAGGATACTCATTTTTTGGTCTTTCTTTTGTCTATGTGATTTTTGAAGACAATACAGACATGTACTGGGCACGGTCACGTGTGCTTGAGTCCTTAAATTATGTCAGCGGACGTTTGCCTGCAGGGGTTAATCCTGCATTGGGACCTGATGCTACAGGTGTTGGTTGGATTTATGAATATGCCTTAGTGGATAGATCGGGTAAACATGACCTTTCTGAATTGCGCTCTCTGCAGGATTGGTATTTGAGATACCCCCTTCAAACTGTGAACGGTGTGTCTGAAGTGGCATCGGTTGGGGGTTATGTAAAGCAGTATCAAGTAGAAGTTAATCCTAATGCATTAAAGCGATATGGCATTTCACTCAACAAAGTCAAGATGGCTATTAAAAACTCCAACAAGGATGTAGGTGGTCGTCTAATTGAAATGGGTGAAACCGAGTATATGGTGCGCGGTGTAGGCTATTTAACCTCTATCGAGGACATTAACAATATCCCTATTTATACTGATATCAATGGTACCCCCATTCGGATAAAAGATATTGCAAATGTGCAAATTGGCCCTGAACTTCGACGTGGTTTGGTAGATTTAAATGGTGAAGGAGAAGTCGCCGGTGGCGTAGTTATTATGCGGTACGGTGAAAATGCATTGGCTACTATCCAGGGGGTAAGAGAAAAACTAGATGAACTAGCAAAGGGTTTGCCTGATGGTGTAGAAATCGTCCCTGTCTACGATCGAGGCGACCTCATTGAAAGCTCGGTAAATAGCTTGAATAAATCTCTATTACAAGAGCTGGTGATTGTTAGTTTGGTCGTGATTATTTTTCTATTACATGCCCGCTCAGCTTTTGTTGCCATCATTACATTGCCTTTAGGTATTTTGATGGCATTTATAGTGATGTCTTTTCAGGGCTTGAATGCCAACATCATGTCATTGGGCGGTATTGCAATCACTATTGGCGCGATGGTTGATGGCGCAATAGTCATGCTTGAAAATGCCCATAAAAAATTAGCACAAACAAAAGAGTCGCTGGGTAGAACCCTAACAGACTCCGAGCGATGGGAGGCAATTGGCACAGCCTGTCGAGAGGTTGGACCGGCATTATTTTTCTCTTTGCTGGTGATTACCGCCTCTTTTATTCCAATTTTTACAATGCAAGCACAGGAAGGCAGGTTATTTAGTCCATTAGCTTTTACAGCTACTTATGCGATGGCTGCATCAGCGATATTAGCGGTCACTGTGGTGCCAGTGTTGATGGGGTATTTTTTGAAAGGGAAGATTCTGCCTGAAGAAAAAAATCCGCTTAATACTGCCCTAAAGCGCTTACATAAGCCAATACTCACTTATGCGATGCACAATAGAATAAAAACCATCGTGCTATCTCTCTTGCTGCTTGGATTAACAGCTTACCCTTATTCCCAGTTAGGCTCTGAATTTATGCCTCCGCTAGATGAAGGCGATATACTTTACATGCCCACCACATTCCCTGGCATTTCAATTTCAAAAGCGAAAGAGCTTTTACAACAAACAGACAAAATTCTAAAAACATTCCCAGAAGTACATCATGTGTTTGGCAAGGTGGGACGTGCTGAAACAGCAACCGATTCGGCTCCATTGTCTATGATAGAAACAACTGTACGTTTGCGGCCTCGATCTGAATGGGATGACCCTAGCAAAACAACCAAAGAATTAATGAAGGAAATGGATGAGGCTATTAACTTTCCTGGGGTTGCCAATGCATGGACAATGCCTATTAAAACAAGAATTGATATGTTGTCTACAGGTATCAAAACACCCGTGGGTATCAAAGTCTCTGGTCCAGACTTACAGGTATTGCAAAAGGTATCTGGTGACATCGAACAAATCATGAAAACACTGCCTGATACGCTATCAGCCTTTGGCGATCGTGCTGTTGGTGGCTATTATATTGATTTCGAGATAGATCGTGAGCGCGCCTCTCGTTATGGCCTGAATATCAATGATGTTCAAAGTGTTATTCAGAGTGCGATAGGTGGCATGAATATTACCGAAACAGTTGAAGGACTTGAGCGCTACCCTGTCAACCTTCGCTACCCCAGAGATTTGCGCAGTGATATTGAGAGCCTTGAACGTGTTTTGGTTCCGACAGCAACCGGGGCCCAAATTCCAATAAACCAGATAGCAAAAATTGAACTTAAGCGAGGCCCCCCTGTGATCAAAACAGAGGATGCAAGGCCTAATGCATGGATATACGTCGATATATCTAGTACAGACATAGGTGGGTTTGTACAGCAAGCCAAGCAGGCACTTAATGAAAATTTAGACTTGCCCCCTGGCTATACATTAACTTGGTCAGGTCAATTTGAATATATGGAGCGTGCAGCTGAGAGACTTAGCATTATGGCACCACTGACGTTATTAATTATATTCTTCTTGCTCTATTTGAATTTCAGAAACATGATTGAGCCTGCAGTTGTCATGATGTCTATTCCTTTTGGCTTAATTGGTGGAATTTGGTTGGTTTATTTTAGTGGCTACAATGTGTCAGTCGCAGTTGCTGTTGGTTTCATCGCATTGGCAGGAATGGCAGCGGAGATTGGTGTTTTGGTCTTAAGTTTTATAGATTTAGAAATAGCCAGATTAAAAAAATCACGCACTACTAATCTCAGTGCAGCTGAAATCAAGGATGCAGTTGTTTCTGCAACCTCTATGCGTGTACGTCCGATCGCAATGACTGCAGTGTCAACAATGGCTGGATTGATTCCAATTATGATGAGCAACACAGCCGGTTCAGATGTCACACATCGTATAGCCGCACCCATGTTAGGTGGGATGCTTACAGTGATGATTTTAAACTTACTTGTTTTGCCTGTGATATACAGCCTGATTGTTCAATACAGAGAAAGTCCCGTGGAAAGAAACGTGTAATGGAGGCGTGGTGAGGATGTTATATTCAATTATTTTTACATTCTCACTCGTTTTTTTAACATTCTACCTTCATTTTGTTGCCTTAAGGTACATTAGTACTAGAGTATTCAATATAAAAATATCGGCATATCACTTAGTTTTGATGATAGTGGGACTTCTTTTTCTACTTCATATCTTAGAAATAGGCGTTTATTCTGTTGCATACTATCTATTAATTGAAGTGCTGCAGGTTGGAAGTCTACATGGACAAGAGATAAGCACTTTCATGGAGTACTTTTACTATTCAGCAGTGATGTTCACTTCTCTTGGCCTAGGAGATGTCTACCCGATGGGGCATATCAGGTTTATAACAGGTATTGAGGCACTCAATGGCTTGCTCCTTATTTCATGGTCAGCATCCTTTACTTTCCTAATCATGAAGAAATTCTGGCCATTGAACACTGAAACTTAAGATTACTGATCTGTTGCTATACTAACCTTATTAAGGCTATCGACTGAAGAGGAATCTAAATGATTGAAATTTTGCCCAATTGGCATCCAGTGCTAGTGCATTTTACTGTTGCATTGTATTTTACTGCAGGCATGTTGCTACTGCTCGCCAAAGCCTTTAATGGTCAACATTGGACTGAGTCAGTTACTAAAGCTGCTCATATCAACCTATGGGTAGGAGGCCTTATCACTTTCCTTACGCTTGGTGCTGGATTTCATGCGTATATGACAGTGCCACATGATGCGGTATCGCACCAAGCCATGACTGATCACCGAAATTGGGCTTGGATGACAGCCCCGCTATTATTCTTTGTATCAGGATGGTCTGCGCTCAAATGCTGCAAAGCAAAACAGTTTAACCCGCTATTCTATCTAATATTACTAGTTGGCCTATTCATGCTTGGCGTGACAGCCTTTAAGGGTGGTGAACTTGTTTATCGTTATGGCTTAGGCGTTCAAACCACCCAGTTTGCCAACAAAAATGAACAGCATAAAGCGAGCGGTGATATTCAAATGCAACAAGCTAATGAGCCTGGTCAGGTATTACAGCCTGAAAACCCCAAACCATCCGCTCACGATCACGGTACACATGCACATTGATAAGGAAATCAAAATGAAACTTCTCCTACAGACAAGCATAATCACCGCACTGTTATCTTTGACCCAAGCGGCTAATGCGGAAGGTGAGCATCAACATGGTAAAGGGGATGCTATGTCTGGCATGCATGCTCAAATGATGGGCAAAATGCACGATATGGAGCATGGTGAAGACTGCATGGGTAAATGCACAAAAACATGAATCATGAAGATGATGATCGCGATGAGGATGAACATGACCACGATCACAATTAAGGCATACTCAAGATGGACAAAGATCACAAACATTATCACAAGGAGCGTCACGGCTATAGTTGGTGGGGTACCCTTCCAGGATTAGTGTGCATAGTTATGATGGTAATAGTGGGTTACATGCTCTATATTGACCACCGTGAGCATATCAATCAGGCATTACCTTGGCTTATTTTGTTACTTTGTCCTGCCATGCACTTATTTATGCACCATGGGCATGACAGCCATCACCCGCATGAGAGAGACAAGGATAAGTCCCAAAATAAGGAGGATGAATAAATGGAATACTCAATGGCATCTTCCTATGGCCTCTGGTCATTAGTGGCCCTGAACTCACTGATTTTTATTATCTTTGCTTTTAGTTTTACCAAGCCACAGACCAAAACAGATTGGCGTTCTTTTGGGGCATTCTCGGCGTTTATTGTTGCACTTTTCGTAGAGATGTATGGCTTTCCGCTCACTATTTATATGCTATCAGGTTGGTTAACAACAAATTACCCAGGTGTTGATTTTTTTGCTCATGAAAATGGACATTTGTTACATACGATCTTCGGATTTTCAGGAAATGCACATTTTGATCCGTTGCATATTTTAAGTAATGTTTTGATAGTTCTGGGTTTTATTGTCTTTCAGCCGCCTGAAATATTCTCTATCAAGCGCAAAAGAATGGTAAGTTAGCGGTAACTGGCTTATATGCTAAAATGAGGCATCCGCAGTATGTTGGTTTTGTACTTATTATGCTGGGCTTCTTATTTCAATGGCCAACGATTATTACAGTAATCATGTTCCCAATTTTGGTGGTAATGTATTGGAGGTTGGCATTTAAAAGAAGAAGCAGATACTCGCAAACGCTTTGGCGAAGCTTGGGATGATTATGCTGCTCATGTCCCACGTTTTATTCCTAAATTAACGTAACCTTCAAGGCTTACTTATGGAAAATGTGCCCGCCTGTCATCAAAAGAAGAAATTCGATTTTCTCTTGTGGGGCTCTTTGTCAGGGGTGGCCATTCTGTATCTACTGCATTGGCAACTTGGGAGCATGATAGCAGGCACTCACTGGCTAGTGGTGTTATCTGAGACCGTATTTGAGCTAATGAACACTGTCTGGTGGGGCATCTTGATTGGTATTCTCATGGTTGCTGTCTTATCAAAAATACCTCGTGAATTTGTTATGGCGATTTTAGGTGAAGGCGGTGGATTCAAAGGCATTCTAAGAGCCACACTGGGTGGCGTTTTATTGGATTTGTGCAGTCATGGCATCCTAATGGTTGGTGCAAAACTTTATGAGCGTGGCGCCAGTACAGGACAGGTTATGGCTTTCTTAATTGCTAGCCCTTGGAACTCCTTCTCACTCACATTAATCCTAATTGCATTGATTGGCATACCGTGGACTTTGGGCTTTATATTCTTATCAATGGCCATTGCCATTGTGACAGGGATGGTCTTTGATAGATTAGTTTCATCAGGTATCTTACCCAGCAATCCGAACACAGTTGAAATAGACAATGACTTTATGTTTTGGCAATCAGCTAAAGCAGGCATAATGCGCACAACCTACAACTGGTCATTTTTCAAAAACATGTCAATAACAGGCATTAAAGAATCTCGAATGGTACTCAAGTGGATATTCTTTGGTTTGATATTAGCAGGTTTAGTTCGCGCCTTTGTAGATACAGCCAGTTTCGAAACCTATTTTGGACCAACGCTTGCTGGTTTAGGATTGACAGTATTGGTGGCCACCATCATGGAGGTTTGCTCTGAAGGCTCTACACCCATTGCAGCTGACATACTGACTCGCGCTAAGTCCCCAGGCAACAGCTTTGCATTTCTGATGACAGGCGTCTCTACTGATTACACTGAGATTCTGATATTGAAAGATGCAACGAAGTCCTGGAAGGTTGCGCTATTTCTGCCATTAATCACTCTTCCACAAGTAATGGGCATTGCCTGGCTGATTAATACACTAGCATAACCAAATATGAGTACGAGTTCAGTCATTTCCCTGCTAGGAGGCGGTGCAAGATTTTTTGTCGGTGCTGTAGTTGGCCATGGTATTGTTTCAGCAGCTGCATAGTGACCCAGTAAAAAGCTGCTCATGGTAAAGAACACCTGCCGCCGTGCTTCAATTGCCGGCATAAGTTGAATAGATACCGCTGACTCATTACAAAGTATCTGACGGGGTGAGAGATTCAGAGTGTTGATTTAATCTTGAAAGGAGTGCCGTGCACTGAGATGAGTGAAATCATCAAAATCAAGCTGAAAACTGTCGGGTTTCATGTGGGTAGAATTAAAAAGAAATTTAAAGTCAGAACAATTGTGGAGCTGGCGCTCAAGGTGTGCGCTGCTCATTTATATGCTCTTCTAAAAGAGGGCAAGGGTATTTTGCTAATTTGATGAGGTTAATGTCCCAAATTACACAGAGTGACAATTGTGATATTTATTAAAATATAAGTCATGTGGGCAACATTCCTGCCGCTTGTTCTTATAACTATATATGGTGCCATTAATTTGTGGTAGGTTTATACCTGTATACTGTAATTATGATAATTCTATCAAATGGTTCGTCAGATTGTTAAGGATGATGCTTTGATTATACGCCAATTTTTCAAGCGATTACATATGCTCTGTTTGAGTGTGCTGATTGTTATTCCAATGCCGGCAACTGCAGAAGACGATCATCATAATCATTCAAGCGCACCCGAGCATCAAAGCACCACCCTTCAGCATAACGATGAAAATGGCGACGAGCATACTGACGAACACGGTGATGAAGATGTAAAAATTAAAATTTCAAAAGAATCAATGGACCTTGTAGGTATAAAATTAGATATCCTCCGATTTCAGGAATCTGCAATACAAATTGATGTTCCCGGCGAAGTAATATTTAATAATGAAAAGACAGCTCACATTGAGCCAAGGATCTCCGCACAGATTATTGCTAAGTATGTCTATAATGGTGAGCATGTTGCCAAAGATCAACCTCTCGTTAAACTTTCAAGTGTAGAAGTTGCCAAAGCTCAAAGTGAGCTACTATTTGCAGCACAAGATTGGCATAGAGTGAAAAATCTTGTAGATATTGGAGCTGTCTCACAAAAAGATCATAATAACTCCAAAATACAATTTGAGCATTCTTTTGCCATGTTGCAACTCTACGGCATTAGTAAAGAGGAAATTGAGTCATTAGTAGAAAAAGAAACTGGCTCTGCAGCTACCGGTGAATTCAATCTTCTTAGCCCTATGGATGGTACCATTGTAGAAACTAACGTCACAATTGGTAACTATGTTGATGAGGGCAAAACGCTTTATAAAATAATTGATGAGTCTTCACTATGGGTAAATGCTAGTACCCCGTCATCTGCTAGCCATGATATTTCCGTAGGCCAAACAGCTAGAGTTAAATTCCATAATCACACTTTAGTGGGCACTGTGAGCAAAATCTATCACACGGTTGATGAAGTAACACGTCGTAAATCAGTGCTTATCGAAATTTTAGATTCAAATGAAATACTACACCCTGGTGATTTTGTTGAGGTAAGTATTGAGCTTAGTGATGAAGCACAAGCCATTGTTGTTCCAGAACAAGCCTTATCACGCGTTGGTGATGGAGATTGGGTGATATATCTTCAAAATCCTGATGGTACTTTTTCGCCCGTTGAGATTGAAAGACTGGGGGTGTTTGGTAAGAATGTCAAAATTTCTGGTGTTGAGGCCGGGATGACCTATGTAAGTGATGGTGCATTTTATGTGCATTCAGAAGCACAAAAAGATCAATTTGAAGTGCACAATCACTAAGGGAGGTATAAATGTTATCTTCAATTGTCAAAATTTCAGTACATAATCGAGTAATCATTACATTAATTACATTCTCCCTTATGGTTGCAGCCTGGTTCATTTTGCCTTCCTTGAACTTAGATGCATTCCCTGATGTCACTAATATACAAGTCCAAGTGAACACTGAAGCACCTGGGCTAGCAGCTGAAGAAGTTGAAAAACTAATTACATATCCTATTGAAGCAGAGATGTATTCATTGCGGGATGTAAAAGAGGTTCGCTCAATTTCTAAGACGGGCTTATCAGGAATCACAGTTGTTTTCGATGACGCTGTAGATATATATTTTGCAAGACAGCAAGTTTTTCAGCAATTGCAATCTGCCAAGGAACAAATACCTAGTGGTGTTGGCACGCCAGAGATTGGACCCAATACATCAGGTCTTGGGCAAATTTATCAATATATTTTAAAGTCCAAGAGCGGTGAATATACCAGCAAGCAACTTAGAAGCCTGAATGACTGGGTGGTTAAGTTATTGTTGTTGCCGATACCGGGCGTTACTGACGTGTTGTCGTTTGGTGGCGATGTTCTTCAATATCAAGTTCAATTAATTCCCGACCAAATGATTTCATACGACATCACTATAGATGATGTTGTTTCTGCTATTGAACATAATAATTCAAATTCTGGCGGTTGGTACATTAATAGAGGACAGGAGCAGTTAGTCGTGAGGGGCGAAGGATGGTTGCCCGCTGGTGACGATGGGATAGCGGCTCTTAAAAGTATCCCATTAAAAACTGTGCATGGGACTCCGATATACATTGGAGACTTAGCAAATGTAAATTATGGATCAGAGATAAGGCAAGGTGCTGTCACAATCAGTCAGCGTACTGATAATGGTGTATCTCTTCCTGAGGAAGTTGTGACAGGAATTGTACTCAAAAGAATGGGAGCAAACACAAATACAACCATTGAAGACATTAAATCAAACCTACCTATAGTGCAGTCTACTTTGCCCAGTGATGTTGAAATTGAAACAATCTATGATCAAAGCAGCTTAATCAACAAAGCAATCAGCACTGTAACGAATGCCTTGATTCAAGCTTTTATATTTATATTTATTGTTCTTTTTCTATTCATCATCAACATACGAGCAACTTTGCTTGTTATTGCATCAATCCCCATATCTATCTGTTTAGCCTTAATAATGATGTCGTATTGGGGTATATCAGCCAATTTAATGTCCCTGGGAGGCCTAGCAATCGTCATTGGGATGTTAGTTGATGGCACAGTGGTAATTGTAGATAATCTATTTAAAAAAATGTCTTCAGCTGGTAGTGACTGCTCAATGAAGGAGTTAGTGCTGCAATCATGTGTTGAGGTCATTAAGCCCGTATTCTTTTCAATTCTTATTATCGTCATTGTGTTCTCGCCTCTGTTTACACTCGAGGGTGTCGAAGGCAAGTTATTTCAACCGATGGCAATCAGCATTGTGCTCGCGCTTATTTTCTCACTGTTAACAGTGTTATTATCCGTGCCTGCTGCTGCATCATTGATATTTTCAAGTCATTTTACACCCAAAGAACCTGAATACTTTAAGAGAATTGAAAATACATATGCGCACCTGTTAGATTTGGCGATGAGGATGCCACAGAAGGTTTTAATGAGCATGGCTGTCTTATTCATTGTGAGCATGGCATCAGTTCCTTTTATTGGCTCTGAGTTTGTTCCTGAATTAGAAGAGGGCAATCTAAATATACGCGTCACTTTAGCACCATCTTCGAATTTGGATAATTCATTAGCATTGGCCCAAAAAATGGAAAAGGAGCTCATGAAGTTTCCAGAGATTACCTATGCATCAAGTCGAGTAGGTAGGCCTGAGCTTGGTGGAGATCCTGAGCCAGTCTCAAATATCGAAATTTTAATTGGCTTGAAACCCATTGCTGAATGGCAAACAGCAAGTAATCGACTGGAACTACAGGATAAGTTGAATGAATCCTTATCAAGGTTTCCTGGTGTTCGCTTATCATTCTCTCAGCCAATTGCAACAAGAGTGGATGAGCTATTATCTGGAGTAAAAGCGCAGCTGGCTATAAAGCTTCTTGGTCCTGATTTATCCATGCTTGAGAAACATGGCAAGGAAATTGAGCGTGCTGTTAAAGGTATTGAGGGCATTCGTGATGTTGCCATGGAACAGATGAGTGGTGAATCGCAGCTTGTAGTCCGCCCGAAACGAGAGCAGCTAAAACGCCATGGCATGTCAGTTAGTCAAGTTATGGATTTAGTTCAAAGTGGAATTGGCGGTGTAGAAGCAGGACAAATTATTCAAGGTAATGAAAGATATGATATCTATGTAAAGATTTCTGAGGACTATAAAGACTCTGTAGATAAAATAAGAAACTTACCACTCAGAGCCGATAGTGGTGCTTTGATTGACTTAAAAGAAGTGGCTGATATTAATATTGAAACTGGCCCTCCTCAGATTAGAAGGGATAATGTCCAGCGCCGAGTAGTCATTCAGGCAAATATTGAAAATAGGGATATGGGCAGTGTCGTTAAAGATATAAATAGCACCATTGCAAACTCAATCGATCTGCCACCTGGATATGCTATTGACATTGGCGGTCAATTTGAAAATCAAAAAAGAGCACAAGCTAGGCTGACCATTGTTGTACCTATATCTATAGCACTTATTTTCATACTACTTTTCTTTGCTTTTCATTCAGTAACACAATCACTGATTATTATGCTTAATGTGCCATTTGCCCTAATTGGTGGAGTGTTTGCCTTATTTATCACAGGACAATATCTGTCGGTACCAAGTTCTATCGGCTTTATAGCACTATTTGGAATAGCTATACTGAATGGCGTCGTGCTGGTGAGTGAAATTAATTCAAATATTGACCAGGGGCTTGGCACGCATCCATCGATCAGCACTGCAGCCATATCACGTTTACGACCAGTATTAATGACCGCCCTAACATCTGCGCTAGGACTTATACCCTTGCTCTATGCCCAAGGCATTGGTTCAGAGATCCAGCGTCCCCTTGCGACTGTTGTTGTAGGTGGCTTGATCTCATCTACGCTCTTAACCTTATTTGTATTACCTAACGCTTATCTATATTGCTACAGACAAAGAAAAGAGTTATAGCGTACATAGACTATGTATGGATCGGGATTGATTGAATTGTTTCTATTTTATGTGAGAAAAAAATGATTTTAATTCTTTCATCCTTGAGCCAGCATTCAAATCTGTCAAATAGATTGTAGTACTGCCACGCCCCATTGAAAAATGAATAAGCTGGTTAGTGACCACTAAAAAGCCAAAGGCATGCCCTCAGTAGATCCTGAGCCCAATCTACGTTGGTCTACCGACCTGGCAAGGGGCTGGTGCGCCCAAGACCGCTGCTGCACGACTGCCCTGGTGATAGACTGTTGTAGCAGAGAACTATTAGGATGGCGCTTATCTAAGACTGGTAAGGCTAAAACAGTAGAATCTGCACTAGAGGAAGCCCTCATTAACCGCTTTGGCTGTTTGGGGAGCCTCACCGCTCCTCTAGTCTTGGCCAAACCTACTTATGGTAGGTTTGGCCAATCACGCTGTTCCAGCAGTTTTAACAGCGATTAACGCAAAGGGATTTCGCCGTTGAATATCAAACAGGTAGCCTGGTCAGAGAGGCCCCCAAAGGAGGCCTCGCGAGCTTTTGATAGCGCACCCCTAAGCCCACCAATTGTGTCTTAAAGGATGAAGAATATTAGCTATAACGGAGTTACAAAAGACAGTAATTTCGTTCTTAGTTGAAGCGCTTAATCAGAATGAATGGGATAAACCTGCGGCTATGTTACGCTTAACATGCAGTCACCTTAGCAATGATTTCAGGCGAATAATATTCCCGAGATTTGTGATCTAAATGTTTTGCCTCCATTTGCCTGATGGGAATGGGCTAACTTACCAGTACAGCTCATTTGCCGCTGGCGCAACAAAGGAGGTGGATGATGACTTAGTGCTTTGGCTTGTAAAGGAGAAGGTCTAGTATAAGCATGCATCAGTGATGCATATTTAATAGGGTAGTAAGTTATTGATTTATTGATATAAATAGGCAGGCGCAGGGTAGGTCATACCACATAAAGGTTCGAGTCCTGGTGGGCCCACCATATAAATCAATGACTTAGCGAAAAGCTGATCCCCCCAAAAAATCCAATGCTACCTGGGTGCTACCTAGGCCGGGTATGTCAGAGAAATTACTAAACATTATAAATTATATGCTGATATTCGTTAGTGGAGAGCTAGGGGTGATGGCATGTTTGATTTCCTAAAGTCGTTATTTAAAAGTCGTGAAGAGATAAACATGGAGTGGCTTGCTAGGTTCGTATCAGCTTATGCCGAGGGTCAACAGCGCGCCAAAATAAACTCTGCTTTAGGCTCAATAAATGTCCAATTGTCACCTGAAGATGATAATACTCAATACTCTATACAGGTTTCACATAACATCGTCAGGGAGATACTAAAGGCCCATGGAACTAATATAAATGAGACGGATGAATATGATATTTTAGCTGCGGGGTTTTTGCTCTTTATTGTTAGCAACCATATTTCTTTGCTTGTAGGTGCTCCGTTCGAGCATGTTTCTAGCATTGCAATAATATGCTTGCTTTCTGAGAGGTTTCCTCCAGATGAAGCTGTTAAATATGTATGCGGTATAGGGGATTTTATAACCGTTCACCAGAAGATATGATTATGGTAATTGGAACAACTTTGGCTAATTGGCTTGAAGAGCCCCCATGAATATTTTAATAAACTAGTTGAGCTGTATGGGGTATGTAGATCAAGCTTGAAACCAGTTTGATGCACCGTTGTCCATTTAGATAGATAGTAAATTATTTAAATATTGAAAAAATTTATAAGTCTATGGCGAGCTGACATTATGGATACAGAAGATAAAATATCAAAGCTCTATTTCTATTGGGTAAACGCGCATGACATGTTTTACCTTTTGGAAAGAAATTCTAAGATTGAAATTAATGGGCTTCCAGAATATTTCAATAGTACTATGGAATCGCATTTACGTTTCCAGAGGCTTTTAATAGCTTACTCACTGCTCTATGTTGTTATAGAGGCGTTTATTGAACTCAAGCTAGATAATGAAGAGGTTAAGGCTTTACTTTCTGAGGGTGACTATGTGGACAAGTTGCGCAGATTGCGGAATGCTACCTTCCATTATCAAGAAGAGTTTGAGCCTAATAAAATTTATGATTTTATCAACGCTGTTGGTAGTGCGAAGTGGGTTAAAAAAACCAATAAAGCCTTTGAAAATTACTTTATAGGACGTGAAGATGTTAAGAATTATTTTGAATTTCTAAAACACTTTAAAAACGATTAAACTAATTTATTAGGTGTACGATGCAAGATATACCAATGTCGGTTTTCTAGTATTTGTGGGTAATAGTCATATTTTTTTCAAGTTCTTCTATCAAAAATCTTCTCTCCTTTACGCCAAGTTGGCTAAACAATTTTATGGCGATTGCTAGGAGTTCCTCTTCAGTATAGAAATAAGCAACTGGTATTTGAAGCGCTTTAGCTATTTAAAGAATATTGAGTGTTTAAAACCATTTTAGGAAAAGAAAATTATTTTATGGGCTTATAAAGATAGAAGTGCTTAGCTTTGATGTGTAATCCACATTGCGAGTTTCAGGCATTTCAATCAATTAAATCTTTTTTAGAAAAAGATGTATCTATAATCGTTCCATGGGGTGAGTAATGAAGAAATTGGAGTGTTAATTGTTTTATGTGCCAGTATCAGAAACAGCATAAAGAAGATAAACTCCTTTATACAATTAGAGCCAACTTTATCTGTGGCTTCGGGCTTAATGGTTATTGTTCCATACAATAAGAGTGGTTTCTGAGCCAGAGTTTAGAATTTATGCGAGGCTTTGCCTTCATACTCATGTTAAGCCGCCTTCATTAGGTCAAATCGGCTTACAGACTTTTTGCTCAAGCAATGCTATACGTTGATTTATATCCTCAAATTCTAATATTTTTACTCGGGAAGCGGACATTTTCATAAGGTCTTTTAAAACAGGAAATTTTGTAACAAAAAATAGCGTGAAAAAATTGCAAATTTATACAGCAGATGAACTAAAAATTTTGCTTGAAAAGGCGGGGGGCAAATTGATTAAAAAAGGTAGCATTGATGGTCAAAAATTTAATCGTAAAAAACTAAACATATGCTTCTTGTGGCAAAAAAAGTGGTAATCCGCATATTTTTAAATATTTGTTTTTTTACTCGAGCTCACAGAGATTTATTTTTCCTTTTTAGCCAAGTCGGCTCAAGCGAAAAGTTATTAGCATATGCAAAAACGCAACCTGCAATCACGCAGAAAGCAAGTTCTCGTGCAGCGAGGCTTGAGAAGTTTTGCAATAAAAACCACAGTTGACGAATGCCAATCCACAAAAGTGTATAAACAACAACACTCGCAAGAACTTGTATTGCTCGAGAGAGGTTTGACATATCAAAGGAGCCCGCTTAAAATTTCCACGCAAAAATTATAAAAGCAAAGAAAGGATTTTGCAATATGCGCTCTATAATGAAAAATGAGCAAGAGATGGTGGCGGCAGGAGCTAGTTTTTTTAATGTCCTTAGTGGGGCTGTGTTTGGTGGCGTCATTGGTGGTGTTACAGGGCTTATCACAGCTGGTCCTCCTGGTTTGTTAGCCGGTGCTGCTGCGGGCGTATATGATGGCGCGGCTAGTGCTTTAGTATACGAGGGGGCGATGGGGCTAACAGATTTGTAAATTCGACACTTGGCCTAGGTTGAGCTATTTTTATCTGTATGGCTTTCCGGTTTAATAGTGTCTATGTAGTTAATCATTACAGGTGGTGGATGCAAATCTGTCTTAACTTTAGGAATAATTAAATATCCACCTTCAACGCATGTGTATATAGGAAAGAAAACACAGTTTCTGGCAGGGATATAGATTATTTTTAAGTTTATCCATACCACATAAAGGTTCAAGTCCTGGTGGGTCCACCACTTTCTTTTGATATCCCACAGTAATTTACCAATCAGTTATGGTTGTGCTTTTTCCTGCGCTGACAGGTGTGTGCCTAAATAGGCACACGACCAATGAATCACGAACTGTTACAAATTTGCCTAGGCAATCTCACTCAATAGGTGAACTTCATAAGGCTTTGCGAGAGTCTGCTCACAGACCCCTACCAGATCTAAGATATAAGATTTTTCAAATTGCTTTTCATGATCTGCTTTACTGGTCCAATTTTCAAAAAGTAAGAACTTGCACGGATCATTAATATCTTGATGGAGCCTGTACTCTAAACATGTTGATTCATCACGACTAGGCGTAACAACGTTCATTAAGGCTTTTTTTAAATCTTCTTGTTTGTCAGGTTTGGCGGTTAAAACACAAACAACGGTATGCTTATCCATTTTAATTCCTTATAAAGCTTAGAAAAGAACACAGGCTAAAGAACCCTTCCTAAATATTCAACAAAGTGCGTTAAAAGTTAGTTACTTGGTGATAGGTCAAGTTGTCTATTCAGGCTAAATATATCTGAGTTTCTGCCGATATTAGTGCTGTCAAAAAGTAACAGGGTGAAAAATATCATGGCCAATCAAGAAATAGATAAAAAAGAAGCAGAAAAACAGATAAGAGACTACTACACTGCTATCAGCGGCGAAATATCGAAACTATTGGAAGCCTATCAAAAGGCAGGTATTAAGCAAGCGCCAACACATCAAGTTCAAATCTTAACAGAGATAATGGCTGAGCTAGAGGAGGCTAGAAAAGAGGGCAATTCTCTAGGTCACTCTGATTTTGCTCAGCTGGTGTTTTCTACTTGTTCTACCCATACCCATGATGAAAATTATAAATCCTATCCTGAGGTTAAGAAACTTTCAGAAGCTGCCGTAAAAGTTCAAACCCGAGCTAATAGCAAACAGCATGAAGGCGAAGTTGTGTGCAATGGGCAAGTGGGCAACTATCATAAAAAAGGAGTTGCCAGCAAAGTGCTGCATAAAAAGGGAAAGCCTGATCTAATGGCAGGATTGACATCAATCGTTGAAGCCTACGGTGTTATTCCAAATAAAAATAAAGCTCAGCGAGATGCTATCAAGGAAGCAGTGGCACCGACCCACACGAGAAGACCTAGTGCTGGAAGATAATGCATAAATCCTTCAGCTGAAGCCGGCAAGAGATGCTGGCTTTTTTGTCTCTTGCTAATAGTGTAGTGCGGGCAATAGGACAATTCTTTTGTCATAATGACGACAGTGTAAAATTGAGCAGGCAATTAATCATGAATCATATTCGTTGTGTCGCGAGGGCTTGTGTCGTAAAAGACCAAAAACTGTTGTTGGTCACAAATGATGGCACATACTGGTATTTGCCAGGTGGGCATCAAGAGTCTAAAGAGTCTTTAGATACTTGTTGCACTCGAGAAGTGTTTGAAGAAACGGGGTTGAAAATTGTTTGTCAGGACATCATTTATTGTTCTGAATTTTATGATGCAAATTTAAAAAGTCATAAGGTAGAGCTCATTTTCAAAGCACTACCGGTTGGCGATATACCTCCCATTTGGGCGGACTTAGACAGCTCTGTTACAAAAGCGCGATTTTTTTCTGAAGCAGAAATTCAAACCATGCCGGTTTATCCTGAGTATTTGAAAAAAGCTAAATGGCTATTAGAAGATGATACTTCCTGCTATCAAGGATATGAGACGAATGAGTGATATCGCCTTTCGTCCTGTGATGACTTCTGATTTGGACACAGTCTCGTGTTGGCTAAGTGCAAAACATGTGGTTGAATTCTGGGATACATCATCCGAGCACAAGCGCGATATCGATATTTTTGCCTCTGGACGAAAAGAGGCTTCTTCTTATTTTGAAGGGCGGTTTCACTACTGGCTTGCCTTGATAGAACAAGTGCCATTTGCAATGATTATGACAATCCAAGAAATGCTGAATGAGGAAAGACCGCGCATAAAAACAGCCTACCTATCAAACACGGGGAACACATATAGTCTAGACTTTATGATTGGAAATATAGATTACTTGGGGAAAGGGTTAGCAGCACAGACCCTAGATCAGTTTGTTAATTTCTTTTCCTCTGAAGTCGACACTAAAGCGGATACTTACTTTATTGACCCAAAGGCCACTAATGTAAAAGCAAAAGCAGCGTATAAAAAAGCTGGTTTTAAGCTTGTTGGATCGTTCAAAAGAGAAGAAAGTATGCACTCCATTGATAACATAATGCACTTTCTTGTGAAGAAGGTATAAATGAAAATTACAAAAGCTACAAAAAAAGATATCAGTAGCATGGTGGCACTATCTGCTGCCAAAAGAGCGGATTATGAAAAAACACAACCCACATTTTGGAAAGCACATCCATCAGCGGATATTAACCAGATTCAATGGTTTGAGTCGTTGCTGGCTAAAGAAGATTACCTAATCGCAGTAGCCCATAAAGAAGAAGTTGTACAAGGCTTCATTATTGGACACATCATTGATGCCCCAGAAGTATACGAACCAGGCGGAAAGACTTTATATATCGATGATTTCTGCGTTCTAAAAAAATGGCAGATGGCAGGCAAAGCATTACTAGATTATATTATTGATGCCTCTAAGGGATATGACTGTTGTCAGGCACTCATTGTGTGTGGTTCCCACGATGTGACTAAAAAACTATTTATAGAAGAGCAGGGGTATAGTTGTATTAGTCAATGGTTTCATAAAACCATTTAAGGCAATATTTTCGTATCCTTTAGTGGTGTTGATAAGCGCTTATCAGTATTACTAACCGCCATTTCTGCACGACAGTTCGATGGAATATAGTCACCACTGAGCTCGAAATGTGCACACTCTAAAAATAAGTGATTATTTCTGCCAGCAAAAAAACCGACAAGACTAAACACAATAGCAATGAGAACGATAAAGGCTCGGTTGCCAAAAGTGAGTGGCTCAAACAGGTCAGCCTTGATCAATTTTAGGAATATATATAAGGCATACATAAGCCCTAAAAGAACTATGAAATAATCAAAAAGAACAAAGTAATGTATATACTCATTGTGAAAGCGGGAATCAAAGTAATCGATTAATGGCCAAAGAACTGGTACGGCCAGAATGACAAAAGAGCGCTTTTGAACATCGGCCTTTTCCACAATGGAGACATAGAGCAAACCTACAAAAATGCTTGCCACGAAAACCCATGCGGATATAGCGCTGCGATAAAGGACTGAACCAAATGCGCCTAAATCAAAACCTTGATTCCAGCAAACTAACATAACAGGGAATAGAACTGAAAATAGTATTTTAGTTCTATGACAGACTTGTTTCAGCGGCACTCTTGAATCCTTT
Organism: Legionellales bacterium; assembly: GCA_002708265.1. Classification (GTDB taxonomy): domain Bacteria; phylum Pseudomonadota; class Gammaproteobacteria; order Berkiellales; family Berkiellaceae. The sequence continues at coordinate 69,058 of PANA01000003.1, forward strand.
CATTGAGGCAAGTGAATACTTTTATGAGACCATATTTATAGCGCTGTTCTCAAGCGCAAAACAGCTGTAGCGGTTATTTGCGCTTAAGAGCGGAATGTGGCTTAACAAGCGGCCTTCTTGGTACACGAGCGTAAGGTGTAGTAGAGCTAGAGCGAGCGGCCTTTCCCCGTGATGGCCTTGTTAATATTGTTCGTGAGTGTGGTAAAAAGTTACGAGGAAGCGGGGGTTGAGCGGGTGGTTCGCTTGTGGTGTGGGCGTATGAGCGTGCGCCCGAACTCCGTCTTAATGCAGCATTCATTGCAGCCTTTTGTCCTGCCCTTTCTAAGTGAACAATACCCAGCAAGTCTGCAGCTGAGGCTGGTTCCCATTGAGACCTCATTAACTGCAGTTTTTCAATAGAGACATTGATACGAGCATTTTCCTGGAGACTTACAAGCTCTTTGTCTTTAGGCACATCCAGTTTTGCTTCGACTAATTCAAGGCGATACCCATAGGTCACAGCATGATTAACATATGGGAGCATGTCTGCAATGTGAATATTTGTCGCGTTGACGATGATGAGAGGATGTTTTTGCATCATGAGTGCAGCAGTATGATAATGTGCAGTTAGGTGAGCCAGTCCAAGAGATTCGCGAGTAAGCTTTTTGCCAAAGACACAATCGGCGGGTCTCACAACCGCGGGCTCAAGTAAAGTGGGGTTCTTCTCTCGGAAATCTCTTACAAGTTGCTCAACAATGGGGTATTTACCGCTACCAGGAAGCCCTCTGATAATTATCAGCGTTGTCATTTTATGATTCCGAAAGAATTTGATGTTACAAATATGGTATCGAGCTCTTTATGTCGAATCAATCTGTATTGCGAAGAAGAGAAACATAAACAAGTAAGGGGCCCAGCTTGCCTGGGCCCAGTCGGCAGTGAGTGACGTTAGCGTGGGCGAGCTCTTAGAAGGGCTTCTACTTCGTCACGTGCATTATAGACAGGCGGGGTTGCATCTCGTCGTCTTACCGCACCCAGCAATGGTAACCAGGTTGATGGCTGCTCAGGCAAAGTTTCTCCTGGGTGCCCGTCTGTGGTCACGGCTCTGAATATCGAGTGTCGACGCGCACTTCTGGATTGCCATAATAAACTGTCACCAAAAGCAGCACGCTCATTCCATGTATTAAAAAAGCCTGTGACTGGGGTGGCTTCTGCTAAGCGCTCATTAGCAAGGCCGCTGCTGAGAGCCACAAACCAAGCATTGGTTGGATCCAACTGAGCTGCTCGAGCAAAGCATTCTCGTGATGGGCGGTGTGCCATCCAGGCTCGATCACCTTCTTCCCTGTGGGCAAACTGGAGCTGTTCATCGACATCAGCCGTTTCCCAGAAACGCTCACTGACTCGGCCTTCAAAATAATACACTTTGGCAAGTAATTTTTTGTAAGTATTGCCTTCTTCAGTGGAAGCTAGCGGGGTTAGGAAAGTTTTAAGTGGCGCAAATTGACGCTCCACCTCCGTGACTAACGCAGAAACATCATCTGATTGTGAGTTAAGAATGCTTTCTAACGACAGCTCCAACGAGCAATACAAGGCACGTGCTTTAAAGCTATTGATCAACGCTCTTTCTTCTTGAGCGCTAGCGGGTAGACGCGGCAATAGTCGCTCAATTGCTGCAAGAGCTGGCAAAATGGATTGATTAAGCATACCTCTTCTGGCCTGATAATTAGCCGCCCCGGCGGTAACAACGGAAAGTCGGTCCAACGCTAATGAGCCATTTAAACGATAAAAAGTAATCAGCTCTTCAAGTATGTCTTGTGAGGCAGGATTTGCTTCCTCTGCCACTTTTACTTTGTCTAAACAGGCTTTGTAGGTTAGATTAAGCTGGCGCCACTGTGCTTGAGTACGACGGTCTGGCCGGCAATCACGAGCGGATGCGATGTCCTCATAAAGTTGGTCGCTTTCTGCTTTTAACTGTGTTGAAAATGATGCCTTTATTCGAGCATCAAGAGAATTTTTCATCTCAGGCGTCAAATGATTCCACAGCGTGCGCGCATCGTCTAGACGATATCTACTAACAAACTGGGGGAAATAGTAGGCGTAATTTTGACGTAGAAAGCGCATGCGCATGTCTTGATTCGGTAAAATGTCTAAAATGTCTAAGCGTTGATCGTGATTCGTCGTAAGAAAGCCCTGCGCACTTCTAAAGCGAGAGGTTGCAATTAGTACCCGAAACGCATCATTTTCTTCGAGAGTGTTTTTAATAGCTTCAGCGTTGTAATCACTAGCAACGGCAGCTGCCATAGGGGCTGTTTTAAGGTTTGTTGCGTTGAGTATTTCTAAAGCTTGTTCAGGTCTTTGGGTAGCCAGATAGCGGCGGACTAATGCGAGTGTAACTTGCGAGTCTGTGGCCAGTACTTCAGGATCAAGACGATAAACCGCAGTAGCATGAGTGACCTGTACCCCTGAAAATCTGCCGGGCTGGGCTAAGTGCAAATAGTGTTGAGCAACCGCTTGATAAAGATCGAGGTTTTCTTCTCGCTCAAAAGCGGCTTCAAATGCTGGGATGTCTACCATCTCATTTTTTAAACGGTCGACACGACTGTCTTCGTTTTGCATAAGGGCAATAATACTGTAAATAGTTGAGGCTCTATATCTCTGTTGAGAGCGACGAAGTAGTTCTGCATTATGCTGACCGCCAGTATTAAAGTTGCGTACCGTCTCGCAATCGTAGTAGTTGTACAAATGCAGCACGAGAGCTGATGAAGCGTCGCGATTAGCAATGACGGCAGGCAAAACAAATTTCGCGACAAGCGTTTCTGGTAGACGTAGATGATCCCACGCAAACCTTCTTGATCGGTAGCATGAGGCCATATCAGAGGATATTTTATGAGCCAGTGCTTCCATTAAGGGTTTCATTTTTTCTTGATTAGCAGCATTTGCTTGAGTATATAAGTTGAAAATATGCTCGATTTGTTCTTGCAAAGGTCGCTGTTGTCTGGTGTTCCATTGATGCAAAAGAGAATGCAGTTCACCCTTCAAATGTAGAAACGGAGATTGTTCAAATCGATCTCGTCCGAGGGATGTTAGAATAAGATGGCCCATGCGATGAGATGGGAGTTCTAGAGTATTATCTGTTCCAAACACATGCTCCAGCTGCGCCACAGGCATATCTCTAAAAGTTTCTGATGTGAATATATCTTGGAAATGTTCAAGGGTATCAATTACAGACATGAACTTTGTGAGAATAACCTCATTTCTTAGCAGTGCTGGATTTTCGCGTAATCTTTCGCCGAGCTCACTCCAGAAACCACGGTGTATGAGATTTAGAATGATTAAAAGTGAGCATCGTTCAGCATGTTCAGGTGGTGTGTTATCTTTAGGATATAACGTATTCATTTCATGATAAATGGTTCGGTAATCTACGCGCTCATGGCCAACCAAAGTACAAGCTTTTTCCCACACCCAGCGAGAAACGTCTTCAAGTGTTCTGCCAGGTAGGCTGGTGACGAAAGTTCCAGGCTCAAATTGGTTTAATCTTTCAAGATTAGCACCAATGACCATCTCAAGAATCTGTTCTGTCGTTATGCCATCAATGCGAGCAAGGTAATCATAGGCGGTCCGTTGACGCCAAGGTTCCCTAGAGTTTAAAGCCGCCCTTGCTTCCTCAAGTGGGTTGTCGATTTGTATGGGCAGCAAGCGAGCGTCATCATGAGGTAAGCCTAATGCTCTTGCTAGTATTAAGATACCGCGATGATCATCAAGCCGAGTGGCAAGTCGGGCCACCATGAGTTTTTCTTGTAAGAAAGGCGGCAAACTGTTTGCAGCAAAATATGAATTAAAGCGATCTAGAAGCCAGGCGTCCACCAGCTCACTGGTGTTTATTTCGCCCTCAGGGGTAAAGCCATAAGTCCCATCCAAATGCATTTGCGCACATTCGATGTAAAGTTCTGTTTGCATATTTTGATGCTGATAGTAGTTTGCAAATATCAAATGAAAACGTCTTTTCAAGCTTGGGTTGTTTTCTGTTAGGGCAGATAAGTCTTCGTGTGCACGTTGTAGCACGTCTGGATTAACTCGAAAGTTGGCGAGCAAATCCCCCATTCCTGTTAGTAGTGTATTAAGGAGTGAACAAGCGTGTAACTCTTTAGTTCTAGCCCAATGTAATGTTTCTGCTAACTTACCATTTCTGAGGGCGTTTCTGATGACCTCGTCAATTTGACCGTCCATCAAAGGGATTTTGTGTTCTCGAGAAAACAGATGATCGGCTGGCATTTCTTGGGTCAAGGAAGGCAGAACTAGGGTGAGCTCGTTTAGCAGTTGTGAAGGGGTTCTTTCGAGTGAAAGATCAAACAACGCAGAATAATCGGCGCTCAAAATGGTTGAGCCAAACCGGCGCTCAGGCCCAAGATTGAAAGTTTCTACCTTGGGGAATAAATCATTGTACCGCTGCATGAGTGCGGTTTGCGCTTCAAGCGTGTTCTCATCAGTCAGTGGCTGTCTGAATACAGATAAGTCAACAGAGGTATACGCATTGGTATCAGGAATTTCCCAGCTGTTTATATATGCAACATAAGCAAGCTTAGAAAGAGTCAAGTTGACATGTGATTTTTTACAGCGGTTTTGATAACCAAATACACCCCGAATCAGTTCCCAGAAGTATTGGAAAACGTTTACTCTCTTAACATTAACGCCATCAGTGAAGAGAAATGAGGCCCATTTCTTTTTACTCAACCCATCCCAAAATTGGCGAAACCTTTCCTCGTTTGGGGTGTATGGTAAAAAATCAGGTGCAGCTAATAATTGTTTCTTTCTTTCTGGGCTGAGTGCTTTTGAACGGTTGAAAAAACGAAACATCGGGCGTAAAGAGGGGCTCATAAAACGGTACTCCAAAACAGTTTAAGTTATTTTACTTAGTTTCGGTGTTCGAAGCCAGTACAGGACCTATTTTTAAGAAAAAGATCCAATTAACTAGTTTGTCTGGTATCTGATTGAAAAATATAAATATTGTCAGAAATTGGCTTAAGGCCTAGGTGGGGAAAACCGTTTTTTCTTCGGGCAATGCTCGTTGAACAGAGCGTCAAAGGACTTGCGATAATAGCAGTCTCTTTCCATCTGAATCATAAATTGGAGGTAGTCACACGCTTTCTCTAAGCGAGCTTTTGCTGGGCCCTGAAACGGCCCCTGATTATCAGTAGTGCCTCTGACGGGCTCTTCAATAGAAGAGCTGATGCGCTGTAAATGCTTTAATCTTTGCCGTAGTAATGGCGGTAGGTAAGCACTGCATTCCTTGGCGCAAGCACGATGGATTTCTTTCAGGTGCTGTTGAGCGGTAGGTTTTGGGCCATACAATGATTCGCGCAGTAAATCCAAAAAGCCAAAATGCATGATGAGCCCTAAACACTAGGTAGAATGATAAAAAAAGTAGCTTATTGTCGGGGGATGCGCTTTGAATGTAAAGGCTTAAGCGTTAGGCAGCATCTTCAGGAGGAGCATCCCTTTGCATAAGCCCAAAAGAAGGATGACAGTAGAAGGTAATTTCTTGCTCAAGAAAACGCCGTAAGTCGGCTTTTTCTGTTTGCCTAAGCTGTGACCCCTGTGTACCACTTAGCAGGGCTTGATATTTTTCTTTTGCATGCTGACAACGAGTATCTATGTGTTCTAGCACAAGGGCTTCTTCAACTGGCTCTTCTTGAGCCGTTGGCGGAGAGATCGTCTGCTCTTGCTTGGGTAGCGTTAATGAAAAAGTCTCTGCTTGAGCAAGCGTTGAATGGACAAACAGTAGCCCGACGGCCCAAAGCAATCGCACAGACAAAACCCTCTCTAAAGCTTATGCAAATCTAGTGTGCCGACAAAATCTTACAGTGTAAAGTTGCGATCGCCTACTTGCGAGGCATTGCACCAATTGAAGAAAGACTAGAAAATGAAATTAAGTAAAACCAGACTTACTTAGCGGCAATAATCTTCAAGGACGAGGAGGCCAAAACGATGTGGCACTTGCAAACCAAGGTCGGTACATTTTGGATTGTGGATGCGGAAGAGCATGAGGGAGAATACTTGCTCGGCATGGATAATGATGTTTTGGGCCGTTACGATGACCCTCAAAAGGCTGTTAACGATGTTCGGCAACATGAAACAGGTTGTTTGATGTGGGATATGGGCAGTGTGAGTCGACCTGCACCAGAACTGGAAGAATGGCACACAGGCCTTCCAGATGCCTGGGAAAAAGCAGATACCCTATAGCATTGTTAAGATACACTATTCAGGGCCTGATCAGGCCCTGAATCAAATTCATTAAAAAACAATGAATTAGTCGTACTTCTATCTTCTTCAGTGGCTTTCAGTTGTTTGACAAAGCTTTCCTCTTGCGTGACCCAAAAGTTTCCAGTAAAATCCAGCCCCTGAGGTTTTAATTTCAAGAACAACTACTAATTAGTAAGGGCAGGGCGCTATGAAAGCCGATATTCATCCCAATTACAGTCCAGTCGCCGTCACGTGTAATTGTGGCAACGAATTCTCTATTGCGTCTACCATGCGTGCTGACAGTTACCGTGTGGACGTTTGCAACCAATGCCATCCTTTTTATACCGGAAAACATAAGATTCTGGATACTGAAGGACGAGTTGATCAGTTCATGCGTCGTTACGGTGCTGGACAAAAATCAGACGATCAGGCTAAAGAGTAATCTTAAGCTCTTTTCCCTGCGCGCAAAAAAGGACCTTAGGGTCCTTTTTTCGTGTAAAACCGTTCTCGTTATTGAGCGGGGGCGTGAACCCAAGTAGCATGTTGGGCAACTATACGCAGGTTTTCAGTTTACCGCGCGGGAATCGATAGAGAGTGAGATGACACCTTCGTTATTAACGGGGTATCTTGAAAGAGGACAATGTGTCCTTTGGGTTGACGGGTTTATTGGAGAAATACTCTTATGGCATCAGATTTTGAAAAGGCGGCTTTGGACTATCATGAAAAGCCAAAACCTGGGAAACTGAGCGTTGAGGTTAGTAAATCAACCAAAACTCAAAAAGATCTCGCGCTGGCCTACTCCCCTGGCGTCGCCGTTCCAGTAAGAGCCATTGAGCAAAACCCAGATGATGTTTATCGTTACACTCTAAAGTCTAACCTTGTTGGGGTTATTACCAATGGAACGGCTGTGTTGGGACTAGGTGATGTTGGCCCTCTCGCCAGTAAGCCAGTCATGGAAGGTAAGGCGGTTCTGTTTAAGCGTTTTGCGAATATTGATTGTTTTGATATTGAGGTAGACGCCCCAAACCCCCAAAGCTTTATCTCAACGGTCGAACGAATTGCACCAACCTTTGGTGGCATTAATCTTGAAGATATTCGTGGTCCACAGTGCTTTGAGATTGAGAATGCTCTGATTGAGCGACTAGATATTCCAGTTTTTCATGACGATCAGCATGGCACCGCTATTATTATTTGCGCGGGATTGCTCAATGCCTTAGAAATTCAAGGCAAATCCTTGCATGAGGCAAAAGTTATTTGTTTGGGTGCAGGGGCTGCAGGTATTGCATCTATGCGGTTGCTGGTCACGATGGGGGCAAAACGGGAAAACATTCTTATGCTGGATAGGCAGGGTGTTATCCATATGGGACGTACAGACTTAAACCCCTATAAGTTCGCGTTTGCGGCAGAAACGGATAAACGATCATTAGCAGATGCAATGGATGGAGCCGATGTTTTTGTTGGCGTATCCGGGGCGAACTTAATTAGCCCTGAAATGCTTAAAAGCATGAATGAAAAACCGATTGTTTTTGCTTTATCTAATCCAGATCCTGAAATTCACCCAGACTTAGCCAACTCTGTTAGAGATGATGTCATTATGGCGACCGGTCGGAGTGATTTCCCCAATCAGGTGAATAACGTTTTATGTTTCCCTTATATCTTTAGAGGGGCTCTGGATGTCAGAGCAAAAATGATTAATGAAGATATGATGATTGCCGCGGCTAAAGCGATCGCGGCTTTAGCGAAAGAGCCTATCCCAGAAGAAGTCAAAGTTGCCTACGGCGACGCTGCGCCTTCTGAGTTTGGGGCGCAGTACATTATTCCAACCCCTCTGGACCCTCGGTTACTTGACTGGGTAGCACCAGCGGTGGCTCATGCTGCCGTGGAGACAAAAGTCGCAAGATTACCTTTCCCAGCGCACTATTCACCGATTAAAACGCGAAAGTAACAGTTCCAACTTCTCTAATTTTTCTGGGGCAGAATTTGATCATTCTGTCCCGGGTGCATACCATAAACACAGACTTTTTATATGTTTGGAGTAAACCATGTCTAGGCGAAAAATTGCCCTAATCGGCGCAGGAAATATTGGCGGAACCTTAGCGCATTTATGCCTTTTGAAGCAGCTAGGAGATGTCGTTCTTTTTGATATTAATGAAGGGTTGCCGCAAGGGAAAGCGCTTGATTTGGCTCAGTGTGCTCCAGTTGAAGGGGTTGATTGTGAGATAAAAGGTACGAATGACTATAAAGACATACAGGGTGCTGATGTCGTCATCGTGACAGCTGGGGTGGCCAGAAAACCTGGCATGTCTAGAGATGACTTGTTAGAAATTAATAGCGGTGTAATGAAAACCGTTGGAGAAGGGATTAAAAAATACTGCCCAGACGCGTTTGTGATTTGTATTACCAATCCTCTAGATGTCATGGTGTCCGTACTGCAACATTATAGTGGTAGCCCAGACAATAAAATAGTTGGCATGGCTGGAGTGCTTGATAGTGCTCGTTTTAGAACGTTTTTGGCTTGGGAATTTGGTGTCTCTGTGAACCAGGTTCAGGCTTATGTGCTGGGTGGTCATGGAGACACAATGGTGCCTTTGACTCAAATGAGTAACATCGCAGGTGTTAGTCTGCAAGACTGTGTTAAACGAGGCGATATCACTGCTGAGAAGTTGGAAGCGATCGTGGATAGAACCCGAAAAGGGGGGGGTGAAATCGTTGGCTTGTTAAAAACTGGTTCGGCATTTTACGCGCCAGCAACCAGTGCAGTTGAGATGGCAGAGTCTTACTTGCTCGATAAAAAGCGAATTTTACCTTGCGCAGCTAAGCTAACAGCCGGCCAATACCAAACAAAGGAGCCTTTGTTTGTAGGGGTGCCCGTTAAAATCGGTGCATCAGGTGTTGAGCAAATTTTAGAGGTTGCCCTTACTGAAAATGAACAAAGCCTATTAGATAAATCTATTGCGGCTGTTCAAGAGTTAAACACAGCTGTTGGCCAGCTGAAATAGGCCATACCTAATACTCACAAGGAGAAATGTGACATGAAAAAGTTAACTGAAGCTCAAGCAAAAGCTGTCGCTGGTGGTTTCCATCTTCTATTCGTAGAAGACTACCAAGAAAGCGGCCAAACAATGGTTCGTATTCTTGCTGGCGAAGGTGAAATCAGCGATGGTCTAGTTGTTGCTGGTGGTAGTCACTTAGATTCAACGGCAATGTTTGACTGCCCTGTGGTCGTTGATGAGCCTGACTTTCCAGTTTAATTAAAATAGATTTGGATAGTCTGAGGGGTGGCTTCGCTGCCCCTCATTTATTTGAGCCTTAAATGGCGCTTGTTCTGACGGTATTTTTTCAGCTCTAAACACTTCAAAAATAGCATCTTTCTGCCTTGGGTGTGCCAAAAGTCCTGTTTCAGGATCGATTCGTACAGAAATAATACCATCTGGTCGATCGGGAGCAGATAACGGTTTGTCCCTTAATGCCTCACCCATAAAGTCAATCCAAATAGGTAGAGCCGATCGCGATCCATACTCCAAGATACTTTTAGGCTCATCGTAACCTAACCAAGTAACACAGACTAAGTCGCGGTTGAAGCCAGCGAACCAGTTATCCTGTAAATCGTTTGTAGTACCCGTTTTTCCACCAATGTCCGATCTGTTTAAAGACTTGGCACGTTTCCCTGTTCCGTTTTGAATCGCATCTTTTAGAAAATCACTCATAATATAGGCAACTTCAGGTGCCAATACAGGTTCGGCTAGGTTTTCAATCCAGGCGCTGCCCGCACTAGAAATGGCAAGAGGGGCATTCTGAGCAAATAGGATATTTCCATCCGCATCTTCTATATGGTGAATGAGATGCGGTGTTACCTTATATCCACCGTTTGCAATAATGCTGTAAGCAGCAGCCATTTCAAGCGGTGAAACATGCAAGGTTCCCAAAGCTAAGGATAAGCCATTAGGTAGCTTTTCCGGAGTGAAACCTAATCGGGCCAAAGTTTGTTTGGCAAAGGAAAGCCCAATATCATCCAGTAGCCGGATGGAAACCAAGTTTTGTGAGTTAACAATACCGAGCCGCAAGCGTGTGGGGCCTGAAAATTGCTTGGAGTCATTTTGTGGGCGCCATTGGCCTTCTAAGCTTCGATCGTTTTGTACCCAAGGCGAATCATTCACTAGAGAAGCAGCGGTGTACCCCTTTTCTAAAGCGCTGATATAGACAAAAGGTTTAAATGCCGAGCCAGGCTGTCTTTGGGCCTGTAGAGCGCGGTTGAAGTGACTTAAACTAAAATCATACCCTCCAACCATTGCTTTGATAGCACCAGTTGCTGACTCTGTTGCGACCAAGGCAGCGTTTGCTTCAGGAAGTTGGGCCAATGCAACTTTGCCTTCGTCAATGGTTACATAAACGACATCGCCAATACTTAAGATGGTTTCAAAGCTCGTAGGCTCTGCTCCCAAGCTTCTATTGCGCCGAATGGGACGTGCCCATAATGTATCGGAAAGTAAAACCTTTTCCAGCTGACCATTTCCCTGCATCAATAAAATAGACTCGTCTAACACCTCTACAACTACCGCAGGAAATAAGTGTGCGTAAGTCGGCAGCGCTTGTAGATGACTTTGCCATTGAAAAAGGGTTTCCCCTTCTTCTGGTAACTCAAAATGCGTAATTGGACCTCTGTACCCATGACGTTTCTCATAGGCCAGTAAGTTTTTCTGTACCGCAATTTCAGCCGCTTGCTGCATCTTAGGATCAACAGTCGTATACACAATGAAACCATCCGTATAGGCTCTATCACCATAGCGGGCTAACATGTCTTGTCGAATGGTTTCAGCGACATATGGCGCCTTAAAATCTACCTGGCGACGGTGATACCGAGCAGTTAAAGGCTCAGCTAATGCTTCTTCAAATGCCTCTTCGGTAATAAACCCATAGTGATGCATGCGATTGAGCACATGATTGCGTCGCTTCAGTGCCGCTTTAGGATTGTTTAATGGGTTAATAGCAGATGGGGCTTGAGGTAGCCCAGCAATCATCGCACTTTCAGATAAGGTTAAATCTGCGACCGACTTCCCATAATATACCTGTGCAGCCGCAGCTACGCCATAGGCATTCTTTCCAAAGTAAATCTTGTTTAGGTACAGCTCTAAAATGGCATCCTTGGTTAAGTTTTGATCAATTTTCAGGGCTAATAAAATCTCGTTAATTTTGCGGGCGTAGGTTTTTTCGCGTGAAAGGAAAAAGTTTCGAGCCACCTGCATCGTAATAGTGCTAGCGCCCTGTTCTTTTCTGCCACTTTTTAAAGCAACTAAGACTGCTCGAGCCAGTCCTCTTGCATCAACACCAGGGTGTTCAAAGAAGCGACGGTCTTCAGTGGCGATGACCGCGCGGATTAAGTTCATGGGTATATCTTTAATGGGTAAAGGAATACGGCGCTTTTCACCAAACTCAGCAATGATCTGATGATCTACCGATAAGATACGCATCGGTACCTGAAACTGAACATCTACTAAATGTTCTGTGGACGGGAGGTTGCGCCACAATATAAAAATAAGCCCAGACAGCAATATGCTGCCAAGCAACACAGATAAAAGTATCCATTGGAACAACGACTTGTTTTTCATTTGAAAAATTATGCCTGCGGGGTATGGCACAGGTCAAAGATTCAGCTTGCTGAGATAGGTGTAACGACTACAATTAAGTTAGAAGCCTCTTGTTAGGATGCCCAAATGTCTGTTTTAGAATGGTTGGGGCTAAAAAAGCCGTCGGTTATCGGCGTTGATATTAGTTCAACAACAGTAAAGTTGATTCAGCTCAGCAACGAAGGAAGCTACTGGCTAGTAGAAGGATATGCTATTGAGCCGCTTGGCGATGCTGCAATGCAGGACGAAGAAGGCTTTAGTTCCAAGTTAGTCACTAAAGCAATTCAAGCCGCGTTAGAAAAATATCCCTTTACTGCTAAACATGCCGCTATCGCCATTCCTGGAGCGAGCGCTATTAGCAAAATCATTCAAATGCCAGCCTTTATTAAGTCAGAAGATTTTGCGGCACAAATATATCTTGAAGCAAGTAAGCACATCCCGTATTCGATAGAGGAGGTGCATATTGATTGGCAGATTTTAGGACCCAATGAAAATGTAGAAGAGGAAGTCGATGTTCTTTTGGTGGCTGCTAAGGCAGACATTGTTGATCCTCGTGTAAAGGCAGTCGAAGATGCTGGGCTGACAGTAGAGTATGTTGATGTAGAGACATTTGTTATTGAAAGAGCTTTAGCAGGGTTACCGTCAGTTTCAAAAAGCCCTGGTTGTCAGGCAATTGTAGACGTGGGTGCGACTTCAACTAACCTTTGTATCTTGCATGAGGGAAAAAGTATTTATGCACGCGAACAAGAGTTCGGAGGGCGTCAATTAACGGAAGCTATTATGCAGCATTACGGCATGACTTACGGAGAGGCAGGAAAAGCAAAGCGTGAGAAGAGCTTGCCGGATGATTATAAAGAGGCTGTATTTGAACCATTCCAACAAGCACTCATTCAAGAAATAAAACGTGGGCTTGAGTTTTTCTATTCATCTACGGAGCACAGCACAATTGAAAATGTATTAATTGGGGGTGCTACTATTCAAGAAGAACAAGTCATTTCTAACTTAAGTGAAATATTTAATGTGCCTGTCAAATTGGTTAATCCTTTAGAAAATATGCGGATTGAAGACAAAGCTTTACAAAAACCACTCGCGAATGATTGTGCAGCGCTGATAATTTGTTGCGGTCTTGGTATGCGAGGGCAAGTAGAATGAGAACCATCAATCTTCTCCCCTGGCGCGAAAAAGAAAAAGTCATTCATGCTCGACAGTTTTGGGTAATATTTGGGTTGAGCATTATTTTATCATTGGGGATTTGGATGGTTTGGAAGAGTGGAATTTCCTCACGCTTCGAGGTGGTGCAAGCTCAAAATATAAAACTAAAAAATGAAATATCTGTTCTAGATAGTCGGCTTGCAGCAATAGCAAACTTAAAAAAAGAAAAAGAAGCACTAGTTAGCCGCATTCAAATGATTCAATCACTTCATTTTAATCGGTCGAATACCGTTGATTTGATGTCTGATATTGCAAGAGCCGTCCCAGAAGGGCTGGTGTTGGATTTTTTGGTTCGTGAAAACGACACAATTTTAATAGAAGGAAAAGCTGAGTCCAATAGCCAGGTTGCTCAGTTTATGAGAAACATCGAAAAAATTGAATTGTTAAAGACGCCAGTTTTATCAGTGATTCAAGCAGATGAAGACCAAGAGAATTTTATTGAGTTTAACCTTAAGGCTCAGCAGATACAAAAAGAAGAGCTTAATGGAGGGTCTCAGTGAAAAAGGTGTCTTCTGATATCAGTTTAAATGAGCTTGACGTAAGTGAGATTGCGCTTTGGCCTCGTCAGTTGCAGCTTTTTGTCGTGGGGCTCGTATCCATTATATTGCTGTTTAGTTTATATTGGTTTGATATCAAGGCAAGACAAGAAACATTAGCCCGTTTTGAGCAGGCACAGCTTGAACTAAAAGCAGATTTTGAAAAAAAATATATGCGAGCGGTCAATTACCCTATATATGTCAATCAAAAGAAAGAAGTATCTAACCGTCTGGCCCAAGTGCTTGAAATGCTGCCTAAGCGAGCAGAAGTCCCAGGGTTAGTGGACTCTCTTTCAGAGAAAGGGGTTTCAGCTGGATTAATCTTTAGATCCATACGGATGCGCGCTGAAAAGAAAAGCGATTTTGTCACTGAACTGCCAATGGAAGTGAATGTGGTCGGCTCTTACCACGAATTAGCCCATTTCGTAGAGTTGTTGGCGAGCATGTCCCGGTTGGTTACTATCCACGACTTCACAATTACCACTTTATCTGAGAATGAATTAAAAACATACGTTCCTGTGAATGGAAATGAAATTCTTAGAATGATTCTGACGGTTAAAACCTATAGATATACTGAACCGGAGGGACAAGATGAATAATCTACATCGCTGTACCTCTGTGACACTTTTAGTGATTATATTAAGTGGCTGCTCCAGTGATGCTGAAATTGATATATATATTTCTGAAGTGAAAGAGCTTCCGGCAGCACCGGTTGAGGCGTTGCCTGATATGACCTTGCCTAAGCCTTCAGAGTATACCGCCGCTAATGAACGAGATCCGTTCTACATCGCGCCAAGAGTTGGTGTGGATTATCTGGCGAGCGATATACATCCTGACAGTGGGCGCCCTAGAGAGGTGCTGGAAAACTTCCCTTTAGATACACTTAAAATGGTGGGGACACTAGAAAGGCGTCAGCAGCGGTGGGCGATCATACTAGATGCTCAAGGTCTAGTTTATCGAGTGTCCGAAGGAAACTATATTGGTAAGAATCATGGAAAAATAGTAGGGGTAAGCGAGACATCTATTGATGTTGTAGAGGTTATCCCTGATAGCATCGCTGGTTGGCGAGAAAGAAAAGCGAGGTTAGCATTAGATGGAGAATAATATGCCAATTCGCTTGCTGCAATTAATGACGACTTTTCTATTAAGTACAGTCTTAATCAGCTCTGCTGTAGCTCAATCTCCGATGCTGAAGAAGATTGAAACAAGCCCTCTTAAAGATGAAGGTATTGAAATTGAGTGGTTCTTTGATAGCAGTGTTCCAACACCAGAGCAGATTTGACTTGAAAACCCACATCGATTAGTCTTGGATTTTGAAGATTTGATGCGTTCAGAATCGTTTGATGCCCCTGAAGTAGAGACGAATAAATGGTTGCAAACAATCGACATTGTTGATGTGGATGAGGGGCTACAAACTGTTATCGTTTTTGACGAAATTATCAATTACCAAGTGATTCCTAAAGATCAATCTTTGGTTATCCGATTTTTGGAAAAAAATCTGTCACTTGAGGCGCTATCTGAGGCAGAAACGGACTGGGTTGAAAGAACGATTGAAGATTTGCAATTTTTGTCAACCGAACCTGGAAAAGGGTTGTTGAAAATTCTATACGACTCAGAGTCTCTGCCCGTAGAATATAATGATGCACCAGATAAAATGACATTAAAGTTTCCTCACACGGAAATCAATAAGGCTTTTCATCGAAGTTTTAATGTGAGTGATTTGAATACGGCTGTGTCTCATTTCGAAGTGTCTCAGACGAATGCCGAAGTGATGCTGCAAGTGTATTTTAAGCACCCAACGACGCCAGTGGCATATCAGGATGCCGAAGGATTCTTTGTAGAGTTCTTGCCTAAAAAATCAAGCGATGGTGCTAAAGCGGCTGAGTACACTGGTGAAAATATATCTTTGAATTTTCAAAATATTGAGGTTAGATCGGTGCTGCAGTTACTGGCTGATTTTTCAGATTTCAATGTTGTTACTTCTGACTCTGTGACAGGCACTATCACCTTGCGTCTCAAAAATGTTCCTTGGGATCAAGCATTAGATTTGATTCTCAAAATCAAAGGACTAGATTCGAGAATGCACGGAAATGTTTTGCTGGTTGCGCCTACTGAAGAGTTGGCAGAGCAAGAGCGGCTACTGCTTGAATCTTCACAGGAGATTGAGGATCTCTCTCCCCTGGTTTCTGAATTGCTACAAATTAACTTTGCTAAAGCGGCAGATATTGCCATTTTATTGAAAAAAGACGATGTTTCAATGCTGTCCCCTCGTGGCCGGGTGACGGTTGATGAAAGAACGAACAGTTTGCTTGTTTATGAAACGCCGAAAAAAATGGCGGAGATTCAGGCATTGATTAAAAAGCTAGACCGTCCAATTAGACAGGTACTAATCGAAGCCAAAATTATTAAAGCGACGGATGACTTTGAGCAAGCACTTGGGGTTAAGTTCGGGGCAACAGCTCATACTGTTAGGCATGGCTTTAATCAAGGTGGTATAGCGGGTAACTTAACCGGTTCAAATACCCTTGCCACATCAGAGGGCTCTGTTCCTCAAGATTTATCGTTTACAGACAGATTGAATGTTAGCTTGCCTAAAACACTGTCAAGCTCAACAGGCGGATCGGGAAGTATTGCGTTTACTATCGCAAGATTGCCACTAGATACCATCCTGGATTTAGAGCTATCGGCATTAGAAAATGAAGGCCTAGGCGAGGTCATTTCAAGTCCTAAGCTAGTTATGGCCAATCAGCAAACGGCTTATATCGAGTCTGGTGAAGAAATTCCATATAATGAAACAACTTCATCGGGTGCGGCTTCCATCGCTTTCAAAAAAGCGGTTCTGCGTTTAGAAGTGACCCCACAGATTACGCCAGATAATCATATTATTTTAGACTTGTTAGTAAACCAAGATTCTAGAGGAACGACGGTTGGTTCGGTGCCTGCTATCGATAAACAAGAAATGAAAACCCAGGCGTTGGTTCTTAATGGGGAAACTATTGTGCTTGGAGGCATATATAAACAGACCGTTTCTAAAAGTGTGACGAAGGTTCCTGTTTTGGGTGATATTCCCTACTTGGGCCGACTCTTCAAAAATGAAAGTAAGACTGACGATCGAGAAGAGCTTCTAATTTTTGTTACACCGAAGATTATTATGGATGATTTCCCAGAAGAGCTGAAGGTAAAAGACCGTATAATTAAGCCCTTGGCTTCGGTTAGAGAAGAAGACTAACTCCCAATACTCTCCCGTCAAAGGGGCTTCAAATTGACAACTTTGGCTGCTTTGGCCATTATATAATCGTTTTTTAATCCTCAACTTCACCAGGGTAGCCAAGAGAATAAGCATATGAAGCGACCCGTTAACCTTTTTTTAGTTGGCCCAATGGGGGCCGGTAAAAGCACGATAGGCCGCCAATTGGCCAAAATGCTTAAAATGGATTTTATTGATACCGATCAAGAGATTGAAGACCGCACAGGTGCCGATATTGCGTGGATTTTTGATGTCGAGGGAGAAGCAGGCTTTCGTGCGCGTGAAACGCAGGTGCTTGAAGAGTTGTCTGGTCGACAAAACTTAGTTTTAGCCACAGGGGGGGGCATCATTCTTTCTCCACAAAATCGAAATTTGTTAGCGGCTAGAGGGTTGGTGGTTTATCTTAATACCTCTGTTGCGCAGCAGTTGGAGCGGACGGCCCGAGATAAACGTCGGCCTTTACTTCGTCAATCGGAACTAGAAGAAAAAAAAGAAGAGCTGCTAAGACTCAATGAGATAAGACAGCCTTTATACGAAGAGATTGCGGAAATAACTGTTGAGACCGATGAGCGCTCTGTTCGTGCGGTTGCTAAAGACGTTATAGATATTCTTGAGAAAGAGAGCATTTAATGCGCCTAACCAATGATCGCTTGTTGCGAGTACTGACCGGGCAACCGGTTGATCGAACCCCAGTTTGGCTGATGCGTCAGGCAGGGCGTTACCTCCCTGAATACCGTCAGGTTCGACAAAAAGTGGGCTCTTTCTTGGGGATGAGTCAAGATCCGGTTATTGCTGCTGAAATTACTTGCCAACCGCTTAAACGTTTTGATTTAGATGCCGCCATTATCTTTGCGGATATCTTATTTATCCCCGAAGCAATGGGAGCTGGTCTTTCATTCGTGACGGGAGAAGGCCCTAAGTTTGCTAATCCGTGTAGAGAGCTAAAGGATGTTCACGCACTGAATGAGGTGAATATTCAAGATCAATTAGGGTACGTTCTAGAAGCGATTGATAGAACAAAATCTCAAATCCAAGTGCCGCTTCTTGGGTTTTGCGGAAGCCCCTGGACGGTTGCCACCTATATGGTTGAAGGGGGCACTACTAAAGACTTTAGGCAAGTTAAACGCTTAATGTATGAGCAGCCAGATACTATGCAGTTGCTTTTGGACAAGTTATCTTCTGCCAGTGTGGATTATTTGTCTGCGCAAGTTGATGCTGGTGCGGATGCCTTGATGGTGTTTGATACCTGGGGAGGGGTATTAACGCCCCAAGCGTATGAAGACTTTTCCTATCGCTCTATGCAGTCAATTGTGGATGGCGTAAAAGCACGGCATCCAAATATACCCATCACGCTCTTTACAAAAGGCGGTGGATTGCGAACGGTTGGTCTGCTGAAAGATAGTGGCTGCCAAGGGATTGGTTTAGATTGGCAGACCTCAATTCAAGAGGCAAAGGCCTTGGTCGGCGATAAATGTGCTCTTCAAGGAAACTTAGATCCTTCCTGTCTTTACGCGCCACCAGAGCAGATTGAGTTATATGTTAAACAAATCCTTTCATCGTATGGATCTGGGCACCGTCATATCTTAAACTTGGGACATGGGGTGCATCAGGATATAGATCCAGCGCATGTACAAGTGTTTGTTGAAGCGGCGCATCGCTATTCGCCAGCTTATCACCAGTAAGAAGCGTATTGCTCATGTCTTCATCTGTTGTTATTTTTCCTGGGACCTTTGATCCGGTAACTAATGGGCACGTTGATTTAATACAACGGGCTAGCGGTTTGTTTGAGACGGTCATTGTGGCAGTGGCTGCCAATCCTAAAAAAAAACCGCTGTTTTCTTTAAGTGAAAGAGTCGCATTAATACAAGAAGTTCTAGCAGACGTATGTACAAATGTGAGAGTAGAAGGGTTTTCAGGGCTATTGGCAGACTTTGCGTTAGAAAATGAAGCCAAGGCTATCATCAGAGGCTTAAGAGCTGTCTCTGACTTTGAATATGAGTTCCAGCTTGCCAACATGAACCGACGGCTTGTTCCAACCATTGAAAGCTTATTTCTTACCACCGCAGAGCAACACTCTTTTATCTCTTCCTCGTTAGTTAAAGAGATAGCAGGCCTCAACGGGGATGTGAGTACCTTTGTCCCTAAACGAGTCATTGAAGCATTGAATAAAAAGTTATCGAGGGCATAATGGCTTTAAAAATTACCGATGAATGTATCAACTGCGATGTGTGTGAACCAGAGTGCCCGAATGAAGCTATTTTCCAAGGGCCCGAAATCTATGAAATCGATCCCAACAAATGCACGCAGTGCGTTGGTCATTTCGACGAGCCTCAATGTCAACAAGTATGTCCAGTGGATTGTATCCCGTTAGATCCAGAGCATCCCGAATCAACAGACGAGCTGCTTGAAAAGTACCAGCGCCTACAAGCACACAAAGATTAGTGAAGCGTTCTTTTTCGACCAAATAACTCAGGCTTACCACAGTAAAACCCTTGAAAGTAGTCGAAGGGTAGAGCCCGACAAAAGGAATAAGCATCCACATCTTCTACCTGCTCAGCCATCAAAGACAATTCCTTACGACTTAACTGCTTAACCAGCATACGAACTTTTTCAGGCGTCATATTGGCGACATCTAGCTGAATAATATCCGCCAGTGGAATAAAGTGCTCATTCTGTGGGGTAGGCTCAAATGCATCCAGCGAAATACAAAAACCCGCATCTTTTAATTCAACGACGCGCTCAAATAACTGCGGGCTAAAATCACTTTCTTTTACAACCTCGATCACAGCATTGTCAGGAAGTAACGCCACAACCTCAGGCAGTAACAGTAATTCCTCAGATAAATTAATAAACGGTGGAAATTGACCCGCAACCTGATCTTCACCTATGTGGGACAAAGCCGCAAATAATCCGTTGGCTAATGATTGTGGGCATCCCTCCGGACTTCCTTGTGTATCATGGTTGTCTCGGTACAGTAATTCATACCCAATAATCGTGTTATCTCTGTCGACAATGGGCTGACGAGATAAACAAAGAACAGTCATATCAAACTCCAAAAGGTTGTAAATACAAATAATTTTTTAACCTCTATAGTCTCTGACACCCCAAATCTCTTTTGGTTTGTTCTCGCTATACACTAAAAAAATCAGTATAATTGTTAGTTTGATAAATTATGTTGGGGACGTACCCATGATTGATGGATGGTTAGGACTAAATGCATGGCAATGTATCGTTACCGTGATGGTAATGACACATATTACTATAGCGAGTGTTACAATGTATCTGCACCGTTCGCAAGCGCATCGCTCTGTCGACTTTCACCCTTTAGTAAACCACTTTTTCCGTTCTTGGCTTTGGATGACAACAGGGATGCGTACTAAAGACTGGGTCAGTATTCATCGTAAACATCACGCTAAATGCGAAACACAGGAAGACCCACATTCACCACAAGTGTTAGGCCTAAAAAAAGTACTTTGGGAAGGGGCAGAGCTTTATCGAGCAGAAGCCAAAAACCTTGAGACAATGGAACGATATGGTCATGGCACACCCAACGACTGGATTGAAAAATATCTTTACAATAAAGCCTGGCTTGGCATTACGCTAATGTTCATTCTCGATGTGCTGCTTTTTGGTGTAAAAGGCATCTCTGTCTGGGGTGTGCAAATGATATGGATCCCATTTTTTGCGGCAGGGGTTATTAACGGTGTGGGACACGCCATTGGATACCGAAATTTTGAGTCTCCAGATGCCTCTACAAACTTAATTCCTTGGGGAATCCTTATTGGTGGAGAAGAGTTACACAATAATCATCATACCTATCCCACTTCTGCACGACTGTCGCTAAAGTGGTATGAATTTGATATTGGTTGGTTGTACATTCGTTTGTTGAGCATACTTAAACTCGCCAAGGTTCGTAGAGTTGCGCCAAAAGTAGCGCTTTCCAACTCACCAGGCAGTACGCTTTGTGAAAACACACTTAAGTCTTTACTGTCTAATCGGTTTCAAGTAATGACATATTACTCCCATACAGTTCTTAAACCTGCTTTGCTCAAAGCGCAAACACATGCCAATGCACAACAAAAACGCATGCTAAATAAGCTTAAACACTCATGGGGCAAGTTGAGTGAGGTCGATCTTCATGGCTTGTCACGCTTCCCACAACTGAAGACAGAAATTGAGCTTAAAAAAAGTTTGCAGAGGATATGGGATCAAAAAAATGCATCCGCTAAAGAGCTTATCGATCAGTTATCCCTCTGGTGTGAGCAAGCAAAAGCAACCCAAAACAAAACGTTAGAGCAGTTTGTAGAGTATTTAAACCGTTACCAAGTGCAAGCATCCTAGAGCTATTGAGAGATTTTTCGCATCACCTTGTCAGTAAACCAGTCTGCGCTGAGAAC
Source organism: Legionellales bacterium (assembly GCA_002708265.1). Lineage (GTDB taxonomy): Bacteria > Pseudomonadota > Gammaproteobacteria > Berkiellales > Berkiellaceae. The sequence continues at coordinate 90,290 of PANA01000003.1, forward strand.
GCCCTCTGCCCAGCGAGTGAGCTGTGGAAAAGGTGAAAAATCAAAGGCGCCTTCGCGTGTGCGCATCAGTTGGCGAATAAACGGAATAATCGCGATATCAGCAAGGGTCAGGTTTTTCCCGAGCAAATAGGGCTGGTTGCTTAAAGCATGTTCGCAATTGTGTAATAGCTTTGTCAAAGATTGCTCATGTGCTGGCGTTAAGGACGGATCTAAAATCCTACTTGGTCCATACTTGTATAAGTCTATCGCCGGCTTAAGACGCTCATCGCACCACCGCCACCAGGAACGCATTTCAGACAACTTTGATTTTTCAGGCGTCAGTGCGTGGTGAGAGCTTGGCAGAGCATCTAACCACAAGGTTATTTCATTTGATTCTGCCAAGGTCCAGCCTGTTTCTGGGTTCTCTAACACCGGGACTCTAGCGCGCGTGTTATTTTCAACTGACCATGATTGCATCCACTCAGACCAATCTCGTAAGGTTTCTGGGACTATCTCACAATCTAGAGCTTTCAAAACAATCACCATTCTGACTCGTATACAGAATGGGCACCTTCTATAATCGTGTAGTCGCAACATTTTATCTAAACCTCCCTGCAAAAGAGCTAATTATAAAGGGATCTCACCAGTAAAACGGGTAAGAAATTGCAAATAAGTTGTTCGACTGATACCATGATCACAGTTTGATTTAGGAGAGGTTGGTGATGTCACGACCTGTTGTCCCGCGCTGGTTTGATAATATGGCTTGGCCATACCAACAAGCTTTTGGTTGGTTCTATTTCCGCAATGATACTCGCTATGCGATTATTGGAAAGCCTAAACCTAAAATGCAGTGGCTTGCACTGCCGATGTTACTCATTTTACCTATCGTTTTCTTGCATTTAATCATAACTGCTATTTGTTTTGGAGTGATTTCTCGACAAAGAAACAGCTCTAGTGGTACGCAGAAAAGTTCTCGCGGCAATGGATATCAATCTGCTTCTATCGTTCCAACGGCAGCGCCACCTCCTGAGCCCGATGTCTCTTTGCGGGTATCGGATTTTGAATGGTGGGTCGCAGAAAAGCGTGCTGAGTGGCTAGAGGATCAAATTAGACAGGGCGCAATACTTGAGCCGTCCAAATTGAGCCGAAGAGAAATAGCGTACTGGGAAATGATGGCTCGCAGGTATATCAATGAAGTGATGGGGTTGAATGCCTCCTCTGCTGAAGGCATTGCAATGAAAGATGCGTTGCTTAGCTCTCGGGTTGGGCGCACATTTGGTAGATCAGAACAGTTTAGAACGACCGACCCATTGTTGGTTCATAGTTTTGAGTTTCTTCGTAACGCTGATGGAGCATTAGTTCCGTATGCCACTGCAGTACACAGAACAGTGGGCACGGGTGGTTTTTCTAGAATTAAACAAATGCAAAGCCGAGACGGCGATGTGAAAACTAAAAAGATATCCATAATTGAGCCGGCCGCCCTGCCTAGACAAGATATTCGCTCAAATTTTTTGATTATGCGTCACCTTGGGCTTGCGAACACTTTACTTTTTAGAAGAGCCAGTATCGTTCAAGCTGGCCGCGAAAAAAGTGTGATCTTTGGCAAAATGATGCTTATGGATTTGCGCCATTATTTTCAGCGGTTTGAACAAGCTGATTATGCCACCAATCCAACTCGCTTGAAGCTGCGCGCAAATCCGCTAAGGCTGCTGACATTGCTGTCGCCAGTTTTAGACCAGCTCTCCTTTCTACACCGACCTGATACGGCGCCTGACGGCGGAGATAGTAACGAGTTTCCACCTGGCCGCTACATTCATCTCGACGTCAAACCTCAAAATATTTTGGTTCGCGAGATAAATGGTGGAAACGATTTAGAGCTAGTGTTAATGGACTTTGATGGGCTATTACATGTTGATAGTGGTCACGAAGATATCCAGTTCGAGCGTGATGGAAGAAAGCGTATTATCAGTTCTCCAAATTATCAGCCACCTGAGCTGGATGCTGCAAACCATCACGCTAAAGCATGTGTTGGTACATATTCTGATATTTACTCTTTGGGGGTCAGTCTTGAAAAGCTTGCTCGAAGTTGTCAGTTCAATATGGGAAGAAACCAACTCCAGAGAGATATTTTATTCAGTATTGTAAACCTAATGAAACGACCAGACTTTGAAAATAGACCTTCAGCGGATGAGCTGCTGGAGTGGGTTCATGATATTGAAGCAGCATTAACACAGCCTACACAGGGTGAGGTTAATGCTCAGTTAAGGGCGCTTCAAATACAGGTCGCACGATGCTCATTAGGATCAACAGCCCCAAGTGCGGCGCTGAGACCTTAATTGGGAAAGAGATTGAGAGTAGGGAAGAAAGAATGGAGAAGAGAAGATATTATTTTATCTTCTCTTCAACAAATTCAACGTGCTTGCGAACAACTGGATCGTACATTTTAGTACGCAGTTTTTCAGCTGGACGATTTTTGCGAGAACGTCTTCTCGTTTTGAAATAACCGGTTCCTGCAGAAGAAACAAGTTTAAACTTTTCAAATGATTTAGCAGCCATAGTGCTCTAATCCTTAAACGTTAATGCCACGTGAACGAATATCCGTTAAAACGGTTTCAATTCCACGTTTGTCGATTACCCGCATTCCCTTACTAGAAACGAATAGACGAACGATTCGGTTCTCAGCAGGAACGAAAAAGCGTTTCCATCGTGCATTAGCCTTGAATGAACGACGGACTTTCTTATTACAGTGTGCAACGTGATTGCCACGAACCGTGTGCTTACCCGTTACCATGCATTCTAAAGCCATAATTTGTTGCTCCAAAGGTGTTGTCACCAAGCCAGTCTTTATACCAAATTTAAGCTTGTCTGGCAATGTCAAAAATAAGTTGTTTGTCCAAAAATCAGGGTAAAACACTGATTGGCGCTAAGATTATGGTAGGCTTGGCCCAAGATCAAGAGGGAGAGTCTAGATTTGGCTAAATTGATGGGTCAGAAAGTGCTTCTAGGCATTACCGGTGGTATTGCAGCATATAAAACACCAGAGCTGGTTAGGCAACTAATTTCTGAGGGCGCACAGGTTCAAGTTGTCTTGTCTCGCCAAGCCGTGCAGTTTGTTGCCCCATTGGCCTTGCAAGGGGTTTTAGGAGCGCCGGTCTTTTTAGCGGATGATGAAGGCCCTTCTGGTATGCGACACATTGAGCTAGCAAAGTGGGCTGACAGAATTTTGATTGCGCCGGCTACTGCGAATCGCTTGGCGATGATGGCTCATGGCCGAGCGGAAGATCTTTTGGGCAATTGCCTTTTAGCAACAAAAGCTCAAATTATTGTTTGTCCCGCTATGAACCAGCAAATGTATCAAGCCGCGTCTACCCAGGTAAATTGTGAGACCTTGAGGCGTAGAGGTATCCATCTTTGGGGTCCAGCTTGGGGAGAGCAAGCTTGTGGAGATGTTGGCCCTGGCAGAATGATGAATCCGGAGCAGATTGTTCAGCGCCTGATTGGAAATCAACGGCTTGCAGGTCACCACGTTGTTCTTACGGCGGGACCTACTCGTGAGCCAATTGATCCAGTCCGTTTTATTTCCAATCGCAGCTCAGGGAAAATGGGGTATGCCTTGGCAGAAGCGTTTCGTGATGCGGGGGCTAAGGTCACATTGATCAGCGGACCTGTAAAATTAACCTCTCCTCCGATGCTAAATGTCATCCGGGTGGAAACAGCCCAGCAAATGCTTGAAGCCGTTCTTGAGCAAGTTGCGCAAGCGGATATTTTTGTCGGGGTTGCAGCAGTCGCGGATTATGCCCCTGCACAGCTGGCAACCGAAAAGATTAAAAAAAGTGCTGATACGATGACGCTCAACTTGAAAAGGAATCCTGATATCTTGGCAAGTGTGGCATCACACCCCCATCGTCCTTTGTGTATTGGTTTTGCTGCTGAAACACATAATGGGCTCGCTTTTGCTCGAGACAAGTTGACCCGCAAAAAGCTCGATATGATTGCGTTGAATGAAGTGCATCAGCCTGATATCGGATTTGATAGTGATAAGAACGCATTAACACTCATTACAGAGACACAAACTAAAATCCTAACCGCTAAAAGTAAGCAGGCCATTGCAGAAGAAATGGTTGATTTTATTATTGAAAAAGTTATTTCTAAGCAAAGAGCGGTTGAGCCGGCTCTTTAATTGACTAGCCATTTTTATATACACTACCTTTTTGTCCCTAACGATAGGTGATCACAATGCTTTCAATTGAAACAAAAATTTTAAACCCCCTTTTAGGCAAACAATTCCCACTGCCGCAGCATGCTACTGATGGCTCAGCGGGTTTAGATATTCATGCTTGTCTTGATGACGCAGTAGAAATTTTGCCTGGAGAAACCAAAATCATAGATTCAGGTTTTGCGATTAATATCAAAGATCCCAAAATCATGGCAATACTGGTTGCGCGTTCTGGTCTAGGAATAAAGAAAGGAATTGTGATCGCACAAGGCGCGGGCATTATTGATAGTGATTACCACGGAGAAATTAAAGTAGCGCTATGGAATCGTTCAGAAGAGACCTTTGTTGTCACGCCAGGTGACCGAATCTGTCAAATGTTATTTGTGCCCGTCTTGCAAGCCAGTCTTTCAGTTGTTTCAGAGTTTGCAAACAAAACTGAACGAGGAGAGGGCGGCCTCGGCTCTACAGGGGTTGCGTTAGACCAGGCAGTAGCAGAAGCAAAATAAATTCAAAGCAGAGTCTCCAACTTTCTTGTTTTTCGGTGGGCAAGCCTCGTATCCTGTGAATCAATAACGAGGATATGGAGCTCAGCCCCCCTATGGAAGACACTGGTTTTTCAATCGATCGATCTATTTTTAGAGCTTACGATATTCGTGGGGTCGTTGGACAGACGCTAACCCCTGCCACTGTGTGGGCTGTTGGGGCTGCTTTTGGAAGTTCTGCGATAGAAGAAAATTGTCACACTGTCGTCTTGGCAAGAGATGGCCGTCTTTCTTCTGAAGACCTACTGAGTGCGCTTAAAGCCGGTATTATTTCTACCGGTTGTGACGTGGTCGATATCGGTTGTGTGCCAACGCCTGTTTTATATTATGCAACCGAACACTTTAAAACGGGCACCGGTGTGATGGTTACCGGGAGTCATAATCCGCCTGAGTACAATGGCTTGAAAATGATGTTGGCTGGCAAGTGTCTGGCACAGTCACAAATTCAAGCGCTGTACGAACGTATTTGCCAACGAAATTTTCAAACAGGGTTAGGGAATGCGCGGGTTGCGGACATTAGTGAAGACTATGTCCGACAAGCCGTTGAAACAGTTAGCATAGAAAAGCCACTGACGGTTGTGGTTGATGCAGGCAATGGTGTAGCGGGCCCGTTGGCATGTGACACCATGATCAAGCTCGGAATGTCCGTTATCCCTCTGTATTGTGATATCGATGGGACCTTTCCCAATCATCACCCAAATCCCAGTGATACCGACTCACTTAAAGACTTAATTTCTGTTGTTCAACAAAGACAGGCCGATATTGGTTTGGCTTTTGATGGGGATGGTGACCGTTTGGGGGTTGTTACCCATGAAGGTCAAGTGATTTGGCCAGATCAACTGCTCGGCATTTTTGCGCAGTCTTTATTAGAGCGCAAACCCGGAAGTACCATTGTTTTTGATGTGAAGTGTTCAAAACAGCTAGCCCAAACCATTGAAGCCAGTGGGGGCGTTCCCTTAATGAGTAAAACAGGGCACTCACTGATTAAAGGGACGATGAAAGAACATCAGTCACCATTAGCCGGTGAAATGAGTGGCCATTTTTTCTTTGCAGAAAATTGGTTTGGTTTTGATGATGGCATTCTTGCGGCCGTGCGCCTAATGGAAATTTTATCAAAACAGTCTGATTTGAAATCATTTTGGGCAAACATTCCACAAACAGTTGCAACACCTGAAATTAATGTCGCGCTACCAGATGAGATAAAGTTTGAATGGATGGAAGCCTTTAAAAACAGTGCTGAGTTTCCCGGAGGTAAAAAAATTACAATTGACGGGTTACGAGTAGAGTGGCCTGACGGTTGGGGCTTAGTGAGAGTGTCAAACACTACCCCCTGCCTCGTTTTGCGCTTTGAAGCGGACTCCGAGTCTGCATTGGAGCGTATTAAAAATGTTTTCAAGGCGCAAATGAGTAAGGTTAAGCTTGGGGAAGCAATAAAAGCTGACTTCTAGTCAGCTCCCCACTGCGCCTGGTAAGCTTCAATAGCCGCCAGTTTCTCGAGTTCACCTTGTTGAGAAAGATACTCGGCGATGTGCTCTAGAGCGATAATGCTAACCACTGGGACATCATACCTATCACCGATTTCTTTGACAGCTGAGTGGTTGCCTGTTTTCCCTTTTTCTTGCCGATTGAGTGCCAATACTATGCCGCTGAGCTGCGCACCGGCTTGTTGAAACAATGGATAGCTTTCATCAATCGCGGTGCCGGCTGTAATGACATCATCTAACAGTACAACCTTTCCTCTCAGGGGAGCACCAACCAGTTGTCCACCTTCACCATGCTGCTTGGTTTCTTTACGATTGAAGGTATAAGGTACGGTAAGCTGATATTTCAAGAACAGCATAATAGCGGTTGTGCTAACAATTGGGATCCCTTTGTATGCTGGGCCAAACAGTCCATCATAGGGGATATCAGATTCAACCAAGCATTCGGCAAAACATTCAGCAGTGGTTGATAACGCCTGACCGTTGGTCATCATTCCTAGATTAAAAAAGTAGGGGCTTGCTCGTCCTGATTTGAGCGTGAATTGACCAAAGCGTAAAGCTTCTTGTTTGATAGCCAAATCAATAAATTTTTTCTGGTATTCTTTCATTAAAGAGTATCCTTATTAAAATTTTATTTATCTTAGCAAAATTAATTGGGGAAAAGGGAATGAGAATTATCTCATGCAATGTTAATGGAATTCGTGCGGCTGCCCGAAAAGGTTTTTTTGAGTGGTTATCAAAGCAAGATGCAGATGTAGTGTGTTTGCAAGAGGTTAGAGCGCAGACCGGCGACATACAAGACGAGGTATATTGGCCTTCCGGGTACCAAGTAGAGTACTTGCCAGCAGTAAAAAAAGGCTACTCGGGTGTTGCCATATATACGAAGCAAAAGCCGGATGAGATTATTACAACTTTTGGGCATGCGCTGGCAGACGAAGAGGGGCGATACTTGTGCGCACGGTATGATGATCTATTCGTTGGCTCGCTATATCTTCCCTCGGGGACCAGTGGCGATGAACGTCAAACCATTAAATACGATATGATGGCAGCATTTGAAAAGTATATGGATGCGTGTCAAAAATCAGGCGGTCGGTATATTTTCTGCGGGGACTGGAATATTGCCCATACTCAAAAAGATATCAAGAACTGGAAAGCAAATCAGAAGAACTCTGGCTTTCTACCAGAAGAGCGGGCTTGGCTGGATACCCTGTTCGGGCCTAAAACTTGGGTAGATGCGTTTAGAGTTTTGAACCAAGAAGCCGACCAATACTCCTGGTGGTCGCAGCGTGGTCGTGCTCGTGAAAACAACGTTGGGTGGCGGATTGATTATCAGATCATTTCCTCAAACCTCAAAAACACCCTTCAGGGAGTGGCAATTGATTCGAAGGAGCGTTTTTCAGATCATGCTCCCTTGGTCTTTGACTACCATTTGTAATGAACAAAATCATATAGTTAGCCTTTTCTGAAGGAGTAGCGTCGCCCTTGAAGGAAATTTAGTTTAAAAGCTAATTCCACCATAGTTTGTTTGAAAACCTTGGTTTTGTTTGACTAAGGGTGTTACGATACAGGCTGTTCAGCAGGGTTGTTTATCTACTTAAAGAAAGCGGCTCCCTGGACAACTCATGTTCTCTTTAATGCTACTAGGTGCAGATAATGAATAAAGTTTATGTTGGGAATATCCCCTACAATTTCTCTCAAGATGACTTGAGAAGCGCTTTCGAAAGTTGTGGGGCTATCACTGATGTCCACATTCCTATGGAGCGTCAGACTGGTCGTCCACGCGGTTTCGCATTCGTAACCTTCGAGTCTAACGAAGCAGCGCAAGCGGCTTTAAAGCTCAATGGCCAAGAAATAGGTGGTCGTGCAGTTAAGGTTGATTTGTGTAAAGAACGCGAACAACGATAATCCTGCTGTACCCCTGGGGCTTCTCAGGGGTGCCCTTTCCTCTCTTTGTCTCAGTTGATATCTTTTCTTCTTTCCCGTTACATTACCTATGAAATCAATCGATTTAGGCTTAGTAATGGAAATTCAAGCACATATCCGTCAAGTAAAAGACTTCCCCAAACAGGGCATTAACTTTTTTGATATTTCAACCCTGATGGCAAATCCAATGGCCTACCGGTATGCAATAGATGCGCTTGCGAAACAAGTGGCTTCTATAAGGCCTGATTTTATCCTAGGAATAGAGTCCCGGGGGTTTCTGGTTGCCCCGCCTCTTGCGTTGTCGCTTGATTGTGGCTTTGGAATGATTCGGAAAAAAGGTCGGCTTCCAGGTAAAACAATTTCTCATCAGTATGAGCTTGAATATGGTCATGACGAAATAGAAATACAGCTGAATGTTGTGCCTAAAAACGCTCGTGTTCTCGTCGTGGATGATTTGATTGCGACGGGAGGGACATTGCTGGCATCTTTTGCGTTGTTGGAGCAAATACAAGCGAATGTTGTTGGGGCGGCATGTTTAATAGAGCTAAACGATTTAGGCGCCCGAGAGCGCCTAAAATGTCCATTTTTTTGCCTTTTAAGTTGTCCCAGTCAGGGTTAGGCGCTTTCAGAAAGCGCTTTTTCTTGAAGCTCTGTTAAATGGTGAATCCCTTTTTGAGCTAAATCTAACATTTCGTTTAGCTGGGTAATAGAAAAGGGATCTTTTTCAGCAGTGCCCTGGATTTCAATTAACTCGCCTTTTTCAGTCATAACAATATTGACGTCGCTGTGAGCAGATGAGTCTTCTATGTAGTCTAAATCTAATACAGCCTCGCCATTTACAATACCGACGGAAACAGCTGAAACCTTTTGAATAAAGGGGTCATTAAATATCATTTTCTTATACTGCATAAACTGCAAAGCATCTATTAGGGCAACGCAGGCGCCGGTGATGCTGGCTGTTCGAGTGCCGCCATCTGCTTGAATAACGTCACAGTCTACTTGAATGGTGTTTTCACCCATCATAGTTAAGTCCACGCACGCTCTCAAAGAGCGCCCAATTAGACGTTGAATTTCTTGAGTTCGGCCAGCTTGTTTGCCGCTAGCGGCTTCACGATTAATGCGGGTATTTGTTGAGCGGGGAAGCATGCCGTATTCGGCTGTTACCCAGCCGCTATTTGAGCCTTTAAGAAACCGAGGAACGCCTGGCGCGACACTTGCCGTGCATATTACTTTGGTGTCACCAAACTCAACCAAAACTGACCCCTCGGCATGTTTGGTGTAATGGCGTGTCAGTTTAATGTCGCGCAGTTGGTCCACATCTCGTTTGCTGGGTCGCATAGCGTTTGTCCTGTCTGGTAAATAATTTATGAAAGTGACCAAGTATACCGGATACGGTAGCCACAGACCACCACCCAGGGTAGACTATCCCGTTTAGCAAATAATAAGTGCTAGTAAGGTGAGAAATGATTGACAGTATGACAGGGTTTGCTCGAGCCAATGTGCAGGGCGAATGGGGTGAAATCACCTGGGAGTGCCGGTGTGTCAATCACCGTTATCTTGAGGTGAGTCTTAAGATACCAGAGGCTCTTCGCCCGCTAGAGCTTAAGATCAGAGAAATGATTAAGTTAAACATTTCTCGAGGTAAATTAGAGTGCTCTGCACGTTTTCAGTCTAGTCCTTCACTGCAATCAAACTTTGTTGTGAACCAGGGATTGCTTGACGCGCTGGTTAAGGCGGAACAATCAATCAATGAGATGATTGCGTCGCCACGTCAGGCGAGCGCACATGACTGGATGCGTTGGCCAGAGATGCTTATTCAGGCGCCTATTGATTACAGTGAGCATTGGGATGAGATGTTAGTTGGTCTTAATGGCTGTTTATCAGAGCTGAAAGAGGTGCGCGCGCATGAGGGGGCGGCTTTAGATAACTTGATTCGAGGCCGTTTAACTGAGCTTAAGCAAATAGCAGAAACCGTTAAACCGTTAGTACCTGCCTCGCTAGAAGCATTAAGAGAAAAAATGATGTTGAAGATGAAAGATCTTGCGCAAGAAGGTGATGCTACACGCTTAGAGCAAGAAATGGTTCTCTGGGCGCAAAAAGTCGATATTGATGAAGAACTTGACCGACTTTTTATTCACTGTGAGGCAGTAGAAAATGCGCTTTCCAAAGGCAGCCCAGCTGGTCGTAGACTAGACTTTCTAATGCAGGAGCTTAATCGTGAAGCTAATACGCTGTCTTCAAAATCCCAAGATTTAGAAATATCGCAAAAGGCTGTGGATATGAAGGTATTAATAGAACAAATGCGAGAACAAGTACAAAATGTGGATTAAAGCATGTCAGGTACGCTGATTATCGTTTCGGCGCCATCAGGCGCTGGTAAAACAAGCCTCGTAAACGCTTTGGTTGAAGATACCGAAAAATTAATGGTGTCGGTGTCATACACAACTCGCGCTATGCGAAATGGGGAAGAGCATGGAAAGTCATATCATTTCATAGATGAATCGACTTATTCTCAAATGCAGGAATCAGGCGCTTTTCTAGAACATGCACGTGTTTTTGACCATGGTTATGGCACCTCAAAAGCATGGGTCATGGAAAAGCTCTCGCAAGACATAGATATAATTTTAGAAATTGATTGGCAAGGAGCCCAACAGGTAAAGGCGCAGTTTCCGTGTATTAGCGTCTTTATCGTTCCTCCCTCATACGAAGCACTTGAAAGCCGATTAAGAGCTCGCCAACAAGACAGTGAACCCGTTATTCAAAAGCGCTTAGCCGGCGCACGCTTAGAAATGATGCATTATCCTGAGTATGATTACCTGATTATCAATGATGACTTTAGCGAGGCTTTGTCGGATATGAAGGCGATTTACCAGGCAGCACGCAGTGAAACCAGTCGCCAAGCTTCACGGCATGCTAAGTGGCTTGATCGGCTAACCGATTTTGACTAGTGGCATTTGACTGTATGTGATAGAATCACAAGAAAATGGGTATTGATTATACCCCTTAAGTTAGTTTTCTTAGAGGTTGGCCATGGCACGTATTACTGTTGAAGATTGTCTAGAAAAAATGAATAACCGATTTGAGTTGGTTTTGGCCGCATCTGAGCGTGCTCGTGCATTATTGACGGGTGAAGCTAGAACACAGCTAGATTGGGGCAAAGATAAGTCAACTGTATTGGCTTTACGCGAAATAGCTGAAGGCATGGTTGAGTTTGATCCTACATTAAACCGCGTTGTTTCAGTTCATGCTGAAGAAAAAGAAGAGCCTTTATTCCCAGTGAGTGATAAGCCGCCGTTGGGTATGATGGAGTCATTAGCGAGCTCTGTAGAGTCTTCAAAACAAGTGAGCGACGAAAAGGAAAGCCAAGTAACAAGTAAACCTTCGGGTGATGCTTATCAAATGGCGTCCATGATTCCTTCTGTAATGTTGGAAAAAAGAGACTCTCAAGATGCGGCTAATACAGAGTCCAGAACTGCTTCAATTATTCCCCCTATTATGCCAAGCATTTCATCAACCAAAAGCAATGATGATGAAGCGCGGTCAAATCATTCAGATGACGAAGGGGCGTCTTCGTAATTTAAAGGAGGCAAGCCGTGTTGGATTACACAGAGCTCCGCGAGCAGCTTGCCACCTATTTATCTGAAGAACAATTAAACCAAGTTGCCGAAGCATATGCCTTGGCTGCCAGTGCGCATGCCGATCAACGTCGTATGACAGGCGAACCCTATGTCACGCACCCCCTAGCAGTTGCCCGCATTTTAGCCAATATGAGAATGGATTGCCCTAGTATATTGGCAGCCATTTTGCATGATGTCATTGAGGATACCCCCTTAACGAAAGAGCAAATTATTCAGCATTTTGGTGGAGAGGTTGCTGAACTCGTTGATGGCGTGAGTAAATTAACCCAGATTAAATTTGATACCCAGCAGCAGGCGCAAGCAGAAAACTTTCGAAAAATGATGCTGGCAATGACGAAAGATATTCGTGTCATTTTAATTAAGTTGGCAGATCGATTGCATAACATGCGAACTATCATGGGTATGCCAGCCAATAAACGTTGTAAAAAAGCGAAGGAAACACTCGAGATATATGCGCCAATTGCTGGACGATTAGGCATGAACAATATTCGAGTCGAGCTTGAGGACCTAGGTTTCTGCGCCTTGTATCCTTTGCGGTATAAAGTCTTAAAAGAGGCGGTTCGAAAAGCGCGTGGTAATAGAAAAGAAATAATAAAAACCATAGAAGATGCGCTGCAAACACGATTAAATCAAGAAAATATAAAACCTTACACGCTCTGGGGTAGAGAAAAGCACTTGTACAGCTTGTACAAAAAAATGAGGCGTAAAGGGCGTTCATTTATCGAAGTGATGGACGTTTATGCCTTTCGTCTTATCGTTAACTCCGTTGATGTATGTTACCGCTCATTAGGGGTAATTCACTCGGTATACAAGCCAGTACCTGGTCGTTTTAAAGATTATATTGCGATCCCTAAAGCGAATGGATATCAGTCGCTTCATACAGTACTTCTTGGACCGTTTGGTGTACCGATTGAGGTTCAAATTCGGACTCAATCAATGGAACAGTTGGCTGAAGTTGGGATAGCTGCGCACTGGCTTTATAAAGACGATGATCTCATTGATATGTCTCGTCATGAGCATACCAAAGAGTGGGTTCAAGGGCTCATTGATATTCAGAAAGCTTCAGGTGATTCAATTGAGTTTATTGAAAGTGTAAAGTTGGATTTATCGCCAGATTATGTTTATGTCTTTACGCCTAAAGGTAAAATTGTAGCCCTTCCTAAAGGGTCCACACCTGTTGATTTTGCCTACAATATTCACACTGATATCGGAAATACTTGCGTTGCCTGCAAAATAGATCGGCGATTAGCGCCTTTAAATACCCGCTTAATTAGCGGGCAACATGTTGAAATAATTTGTGCCGAAGAGGGAAGCCCCAACCCCGCCTGGTTAAATGTAGTAGTCACCGGTAAGGCAAAGTCTAAGATACGCCATTGGCTTAAAAAGCAAGAAATGGATCAATCTTATGCGCTGGGACGAAGAATGTTAGACAGAGCATTGCTCGCTAGAAAGTCATCATTGGAAGATATCTCTCCACAGGTTGTACAAACAACACTTGAAGAGTTTGATCTAGACTCTCTAGAAGCGTTGTATGAGGAAATTGGTTTTGGTAAACGAGTGGCCTCTGTTGTTGCCGATCAGCTGGTGGGACATCATGCAGCATCGAGCGAGACAATGCGTCGCTCACCATTAGTGATTAAAGGCACAGAAGGGATGGTAGTAACCTATGCAAAGTGTTGCTATCCAATACCTGGTGACGATATCGTTGGCTTTTTACAGTCAGGGCGAGGTATCGTTATCCATCAAGAAACCTGCACAAATGCTCAGTTGCTAAGTCGTAATCCAGATAATTTAATAAATGTATCTTGGGCAAAAGATCTTAATGAAGAATTTCCAGTTGAGTTAAACATCGATGTATTAAATCAACGAGGAGCACTGGCAACACTTACTGGGATATTTTCTGAGGAAGAAAGCAATATCATCGGCATTCACCACCACGATAAAGATACGCGCCAGTGTCTGCTTAATTTTATTATTTCAGTAAAAAACCGAAAGCACCTAGCCAGAATCATGCGTCGTTTGCGGTATTGTTCTTTGGTTTTGAGAATTGCCCGTCAAAAAAACTAATGAAAGGAGACAGCTATGTTTTTTGATGACGAAGAGAAAACTTTTGATATTCCTAAGCCATTAGGACCGTATTCACCAGCAGTTAGAGTTGCAGGGATGGTGTATTTGTCCGGGGTTTTACCAGTTGATAAGACAGGTGAGTTGGTTGCAGGGGATTTTGAAGCGCAGGCCACTCAGGTTTTTTATAATCTCCAACAAATGATTGCCATGTCCGGGGCTGAAATTGACGAAATTGTTAAGATCACTTTCTATCTGACGGATTTGTCGAATTTTGATATTTTGAATAAGCTGGCTGCGCAAATTTTCAAAGAGCCATACCCAGCTAGAGTAGTGGTTGGGGTCGCCAGTTTGCCCAAAGATGCAATGCTTTGTGCAGAAGGCACACTCTACGTAAGTCAGTGATTGATTTATATACGCCGGTTGAACAGTTGCCTCGAGTAGGGCCAGCGGTTAGTCAAAAGTTGCATCGATTAGGATGCAAAACACTAATCGACCTCGTTCTTCATTTGCCCTTTCGATACGAGGATAAAACACGCATAACGCCTTTGCGAGATGCCCTCGTGGGACAGCCGGCCTTGTATGAAGGGCAGATTCAGTCGGTTCTGCCCAAGCGACATCCTAAGCAACCCATTAGAGTAATGATGTCAGCGCAAGGTGCAATTGCTGAGCTGGTATTTTTCAAACTGTTTCCAAATCAATTATCTGGATTGAAGGTTGGGCGTTGGATAAGATGCTTTGGCACGGTTTTACCAAGTTCGAAAGGGCTTAAAATAGCGCATCCAGAGTTTGTCACTTTTGATGAATGTCCTGGACCAGACTTAGATGAAACCTTAACGCCAGTTTATCCAACAACTGCAGGAATTTCTCAGGCAAGGATCAGAGCTCTTGTACAACAATCTGTTCATTGGGCTAAACCGGCTTTGCTAGAAGAGGCTTCTGAAGAAACTTTACCGATATCATTAATGTCTTGTTTTGAAGCGCTTTGTTATATTCACTTTCCAAAACCTGATGCGCCAATAGATTTAGAAAGTCACGAGCACCACCCAGCAGTAAAAAGATTAGTATTCGAAGAGCATGCCGCATATCAATTTGCTATGCGCAAAGCGCGACAACAAATGCAGCAATGTCATGCCAGACCATTTGAAACAAAAGAAAAAATTGAATCGGCTTTTGTCAACAGGCTTAGCTTCACGCTAACCCAGGCGCAAAATACAGTGTGGTCTGAAATCAAGCAAGACTTAGCCAAAGCCACACCAATGATGCGGTTAGTCCAAGGAGATGTTGGTTCTGGTAAAACCGTTTTAGCGGGGTTAGCAGCCTTTTCAGTGATACAGTCAGGGGGACAGGCTGCCATCATGGCGCCAACTGAATTATTAGCAAACCAACTTGCGACACAATTTAAAAAATGGTTTGAGCCGTTTGAAATACCGGTTGCACTATTAACGGGGAGCATCAAGGGAAAAGCTCGAAAGCAAATTTCGGAAGGTTTAGAAAGCGGAAATATTCCAGTCGCGGTTGGCACTCATGCCTTGTTTCAAAATCCCATACGCTTTCAGAATCTAGGCTTAATGGTTGTTGATGAACAGCATCGGTTTGGGGTTGAGCAAAGGTTGGCTCTTTACCAAAAAGGACAGGGTACCCATCAGCTGGTCATGTCAGCAACACCTATTCCTAGATCATTAGCTATGACAATGTGGGCTGATTTAGATATATCAATCGTCTCTGAACGACCACCAGGTAGGCAGCCTATTCAAACGATCGCGGTTCCAACCTCGAGGAAAGAAGATGTAATTGAGCGCCTTGATGCGGCAATCGAGCGAGAGGAGCAAGCTTTTTGGGTTTGTACTCTCGTTAATGAAAATGAAACACTGCCCCAGGAAGCCGCCGTAAAAGCTTTTGAGTCGTTAACACAAAGACTGCCTCATCGAAGGGTGGGTTGTGTTCATGGACAAATGCCATCAGCAGAAAAAGAAAAAACACTTGCTGCTTTTAGAGCCGGTGAAATAGAGGTGTTAGTCTCAACTACTGTGATTGAAGTGGGGATAGATATTCCCAAAGCCACCTTAATGGTAATTGAAAATCCAGAACGTCTTGGTTTAGCACAACTGCATCAGTTAAGAGGTCGTGTTGGGCGAGGACAAAAAAGCAGTTTTTGTGTTTTACTTTATGATACGCCATTATCGCTACTCGCAAAAAAACGAATAGAAATTTTGCGCAGCAGTGATGATGGTTTTGAGTTGGCGGAAGAAGATCTAAAATTACGTGGTCCAGGTGAAGTTTTAGGGCGTCGTCAAACTGGAGCGCGGCAGTTTAAAATAGCTGATATTTATCGCGATCGTGCTTTAATAGGGGATATTCAGTCATTAACTGATTATCTACAGACGCATCAGCCCAAAGTCGTTGAAAGTTGGGCATCGCGCTGGCATGCTGGCGAAATAGTATTGACACAGGTGTAGAGAAAATGAAGACAAAAGTGACCACAGTTGGAGCAGCTTTAGGATTAGGAGCGCAACTAAGGGGCACTGGAAAGGCGCCCGTGCATCTTATGCGCTCAGATCTGGTTGAAAGGCTTGCGCTAAGAGGTGTTGCGCTTAATTGGACGGCATTGATTGAAGAGGGTGCTGATCAGTTTTCAGATCGTTTAGAGCATTGGCCTGAAGTACGAAAGTTTGTGGCAGCTTTATCTCAAGCGGTAAAAATTGCCCAAGAAGAAGATGGAAAGTTGTTAGTTGTTGGGGGCGATCATGCCATTGCGATGGGCACCTGGCCAGGTGTTGTTAATTATCACAAAGCACAACAAAAATTTGGATTAATTTGGATTGATGCGCATATGGATGCGCATACAGCTGAAACTTCACCATCTGCAGCGATGCATGGTATGCCAGTGGCTGGGCTGTTAGGAGAAGGAAAGACAGCTTGGGAAAGTACAACACCTTATCTAAAGCCTGAACATGTTGCCCTAATAGGGATTCGTAGTTTTGAATCTGGTGAGGCTGCTTTACTAGCGGAGAAAGGAGTAAAAATCTATCCGATTGAGGAAGTTCATAAGCGCGGATTTGAAACTGTTTTTGATGAGGCGGTTGCAACAATTAATGATGCAGTGGATCATTTTGGTGTGAGTTTGGACTTGGATGGAATCGATCCTCAGTTTGCGCCTGGAGTCGGGTCTCCAGAGCCAAATGGAATAAATGCAGCAGATATATTATCCGCCCTGAAGCATTTAAAAAAATTAGATAGTTTTAAAGCTTTTGAGCTGGTTGAATTCAACCCAGATCTGGATAAAGATCAAAAAACAGAAAAACTCATTGAAGAAATATTAGTCTCTATATACAGCAAGGAGTAAGCGCATGGGCCAAACGACAGATTGGATCAAAAAAGAGAACCAATTTTGCGCGCCGAATTATCATCCACTTTCAGTGGTGCTAACCAAAGGCGAAGGGGTTTGGCTGTGGGATATTGAAGGGAACAAATATTTAGACATGATGTCTGCTTATTCAGCAGTGAGTCATGGGCACAGTCATCCTCGACTCGTAAAAGCTTTAAGCGATCAGGCTAAAAAATTGTGCATTCCCTCGCGCGCATTTTATAACGATCAATTAGCACCGTTTTTAGAAAAACTTTGTCAGATGTGTCAACTTGAAATGGCACTACCAATGAATACTGGTGCTGAGGCGGTTGAGACAGCAATTAAGGCAGCACGTCGTTGGGCTTACGAAGTGAAGAAGGTGCCCGATAACCAAGCGGAGATTATTACGGCCAATAATAATTTCCATGGTCGAACCGTTACAATTACCTCTTTCTCAACTGAACCCGATTATCGGCGACACTTTGGTCCATTCACGCCAGGCTTTAAAAATGTGCCTTTTGGTGACGCTCAAGCAATTGAAGCTGCTATCACTCCAAATACTGCGGCAGTTTTAGTGGAGCCTATGCAGGGTGAGGCCGGTATTATTATCCCTCCAAAGGGCTGGCTGAAGGCTGTTCGAGAGATCTGTGACAAGCATAATGTGCTGCTGCTGCTTGATGAAATCCAAACTGGTCTGGGGCGCACCGGTGCCTTATTTGCCTTTGAACACGAAGGTATCAAGCCGGATGGTTTGATTTTGGGTAAAGCACTGGGGGGTGGAATGATGCCCATATCCGCTTTTGTTTCTACAAAAGAAGTACTTTCACTCATGAAGCCAGGATCACATGGCTCAACTTTTGGGGGTAACCCGTTAGCCGGATCGGTTGGCCTTGAGGCCTTAAAAGTTCTAGAAGAGGATAATTATGCCCAACGGGCTCAGCAACTAGGTGACCAGTGGATGCAAGCGTTAAGTGCAATTGAACACCCTGGAATTAAAGAGGTAAGGGGCAAAGGCCTTTGGATAGGAATTGAGTGTGATTCAGCTATTTTAGATGCCAGAAGGTTATGTGAACAACTGATGAGATTTGGTATACTAGCTAAAGAGGTTCACGAGACAGTGGTACGACTGGCGCCTCCTTTAATTATCGAAGCCCAAGCACTCGAGCACGCGACGGCAACTTTGAAAAAGTGTTTACCCTAGAGGACATTCATGACTAAAGCGGTTATCGGATACCGAGACTTGTTTATTGCGCAAGTTTCAGTTGCTATCAATACCGTCGCTGGAAAGTATTTGCTGGCGTATGTCCCCGTGTACCTATATCTCGGTATTCGCTTTTTCATGACCAGCGTTATGCTTTATGCCTTGATGCGTATTTTGGGCGTCTTTTTTGTTGATGTTGATCATCCTACTGGCCGCCTTACTCGTCGAGACTGGTGGCTGATGGCGGCGTCCTCTTTGTGTGCTGGGCCATTATTCAATGTCTTGATGATGTTGGGAATGAAATATACAACAGCCACCTCAGCTGGGATTGTGATGAGCACTTTACCCGCTATGCTGGCTCTGTTCTCATTCTGGCTCCTGGGGGAAAAGCTTTCTGTTCGAAAAGGTATTGGCTTGCTGTTGGCCATTTTAGGGGTCGTTATTCTAAGCTTAGACAGCACCCCTGGAAAATCTGATTTAGGCGCAGGCTCTCTGTTGGGAGATTTTTTGGTCTTCCTGGCAGTCCTGCCTGAAGCAATGTATTCCGTGCTGCTAAAACTTTTGAACCGTCGAGTAACTGTCATGGGCGCGGCGGTGATTATCAATTTGTTTTCTACTGTATTCGTTTTGCCAATGATGATTTACGGTGCTTTTGTAATTGATTACAGCACCGTCCCGATGACCGCTTGGTTGTTATTCCCCATTACCTGGTTAGCAAGTGTTGGGTTTTACTGGCTTTGGGCGAGAGGCCTTCAAGTGATTCCTACCAGTACAGCGGGACTCTTTGGTGGCATAATGCCAGTCGCAACCTCCATCATTGCAGTGATTTTTCTATCGGAAATTTTTACGCTTTATGCTGGTGTCGGTATGTCCCTCGTTATTATTTCAATTATTGTGGGCACGGGCGCTAGAATACGTTTTCTAAGGAGAACTTGATGTCTCTATCTGCCTATTGGCGTTTAGGCCGTTTTGATCGACCTATTGGAACTTGGCTGTTATTTTGGCCCGTCCTTTGCGCGCTTGCTTTAGCTCAACATGGTCAGCCTGAGATACGTCTGCTGGTTATTTTTACTCTCGCGACTGTCTTGATGCGTACAGCCGGCTGTATTTTGAATGACTGTTTTGATAAAGACTTCGATGGACATGTTAGCCGAACTAACCAACGTCCCTTGGCAACCAAAGAGCTGTCTGTTAAACAAGCGCTGCCTGTTGCATTTACCATGATTGTTGTGTGTGCTGGTTTGGTGCTCATGACCAATAAACTCACAATCCTTATGTCGTTTCTAGCGTTGGGGCTGGCAGTGGTTTATCCGTTAGGTAAGCGTTTTTTTGGAATGCCCCAACTTATTTTAGGCTTTGCCTTTGCATGGTCTGTTTTAATGGCATACAGCGCAACATTAAATACAATTCCTCCTTCTGCTTGGGTTATGTTTATCGGGGTAGCAGCTTGGGTCTTTGGCTACGATACATTGTATGGAATGACAGATGCTGAGGATGATAAAAAAATTGGCGTTCGCTCGAGTGCGCTAACCTTAGGTGAAAAAGCGCCGATTGGCGTGGGGTTAAGCTATGCAATTGCGGTTTTTTGTTGGGGTATTGTCGGTTATCTAGAAAATCTTTCAATCTTCTATTACATCGGGTTAGCTGCTGTTGTGGCACATATGATCTGGCAGTTGCTACACACAACTACTCAACACCCACAAAAATGCTTTCAAGCTTTTAAGTCAAATCATTGGTTAGGCGCAATTTTATTCGCTTCTATCTTCTTGGGATGTTGGATCGTTTAGGCAAGCATTTAAGTTTGTGCTTAACTGTTCGAGTAATGAAAAGTATCCACTTGGCCCTGGCTCAATATTGGCCCCCAGAGGATCAAGGACTCCAACTTTAATAGCCACACCATCTAACAAGTTGGTAATCATAGCATCAGGGAACTGAGGCTCTTTAAAAATACAAACCGCAGCTCTGCCTTGGATAATGTCTCGTATCTGATGAGCACGTTTAACGCTTAGGCTACTGTCAGGATGCAGGTGCATAGCGCCAACACTATTGAGTCCATAGTACTGTTCAAAATACTGATAGCCGTCATGAAACACCATGTATGGCATCGTTTTTATGTCAGATAGTACATTCGAAATATTCGTATCAACTTGCTTAAGGCGAGCTTGAAAATCTTGGGTGTTTTTGAGGTACCGTAAGCTGTTCTCAGGGTCCAGTAAAACCAAATGTTCACTGACAACTTGGGCAATCTGAGCTGCGTTTTTGGGAGATAGCCACAAATGTGGATCGGATGTCAGCAAGTCAATATCGTGCTCATGAAGATGCGCATGATCAGAGTGTTCATCGTGTGAGTGTGTATGCTCTGGCCACTCAATAGTTTCTCTTTGCGGCAGTATCGTTAAACTCGCAACATGCTCAAGTGCTAAGACAACCGGTGCTCGAGATAAATTGTCTAAAGGGCGTACTAGATAATTTTCTAGGCTTGGGCCTACCCACAAAATAAAGTCAGCCTTATGAAGGCGTTGAGCATCGGACGGCGCTAATGATAAATGATGTGGGGATTGGCCAGCAGGGATCAAAAGAGATGGCGTGAAAACCCCCTCCGTAACCGCGCTGACAATGGAGTGCAAGGGCGCAATGCTGACCAAAACATTTGGCGGCTTTGCATAAGCATAAGGGCTGACTAGTGTCGCCAAGAAAGTGAGCAGGGCGATGAAGGTTCTCATGTGATAAAATCCTTATGTCAAAAGCCAGGATACCAGCAAAATGTCTGATCCCTTAATTTGGTCAAAGTCGGTTACCTTAAAAAAAGATAATCAAACCATTCTCTCACAAGTTGATTTTGAGTGTCACCCACATGAGATAGTAACCTTAATAGGTCCTAATGGCGCAGGGAAGTCATCTCTGATTAAAGTCTTATTGGGGCTTCAACCCCCCAGCAGTGGTCGGGTTGGTCGAAAAAAAGGTCTGGTCATTGGGTATGCGCCCCAAAATGTACAAATAGATGCTTCGTTGCCTATGACGGTAGAGCGGTTTCTAAGGTGTGTACCTAAGGTGTCAAAAGCGCAGTGTGAAACCGCCCTCAAAGAAGTGGGGGCTCATGTTGTCATCGATCAATCCCTGATGACTCTTTCAGGTGGGCAATGGCAAAGAGTATTGATTGCGCGGGCCTTACTCAGAAATCCTCAACTTTTAGTCTTGGATGAGCCTGCTCAGGGCGTTGATATCGCCGGACAGGCCCAGCTCTATGAGCTAATAGCCGATCTAAACCACCAACGTGGGTGTGCGGTTTTATTAGTTTCACATGATTTGCATGTCGTTATGGCTCAAACAAATCGTGTATTGTGCCTTAATCAGCATGTTTGCTGTGATGGACAGCCTTCTTCGGTTTTGGCGGATCCCTCTTTTATTGAAGTGTTTGGCTCTCAGGCCGCAAAATCCTTTGCCTTATATCCCCACAGCCATAATCATGACCATGATATCGATGGCAATATCATCCACAAGGAGCTTTAACAATGGGAGAGTTTTTTTGGCGGGCATGGCTGGGAGGAATAGGGATCGCTTTAATCTGCGCGCCACTGGGAACAGTAATGGTCTGGCGCAGAATGGCCTATTTTGGAGATACCCTTTCTCATGGTGCTTTATTGGGGGTTGCCCTTGCTGTTTTATTCCAAGTACACCTAATGATAGGGGTCGCTGCATGCAGCATTCTGATCGGATTGTTACTAAAGCAGCTGTTAGTTCAAACAAAAGTCCCAACAGACGCCCTGCTTGGCATTTTATCCCATACCACTTTGGCAGCAGGGCTTATTACGGTCACTGCACTTCCAGGCCCCAGATTGGCAATTAGTACGCTCCTTATGGGGGATATTCTGTCTCTATCCTGGGGTGAAGTCACCGCTATTTGGGTGGCCGGTAGCTTTGCCATCGTGGCTTTTTGGCAGCTTTATCCTACTTTAATCGCCAGTACGATAGATAAAGATATCGCTCAAGTTGAAGGCTATCCCGTTCGTTGCGCGGATACTGGGTTTATCTTGTTATTGGCTCTGTTGGTCGCCTTGGCCTTGAAGGTTGTCGGAGCATTACTGATTACGGCTCTTTTAGTCATTCCGGCCGCAACGGCTCGGCAAATGGCACGTTCGCCAGAGCAAATGATTATTTATGCAGCAGCGGTTGGCCTACTAGGCGTTAGTGGCGGGCTCTGGACCTCTGTGTGGTTTGATATTGCGACAGGGCCGGCGATGGTCTGTCTGTGTGCAGGGCTGTTTTTCATTAGTGTTTTGATATCTAACTTTGGCCAGTCTACTTTGAGAAATGGAAACCAATAGGCAACTGTGTTACCGTTTCGCAACGAATAATTATATACCCTAAACTGCCCCAAATTTGGAGAGAGATAATGGCTGACCAGTTAGACTTTTTCGTTCATGGTTTGCGTTTTGGTGAAGGCGCCAATGCCTACGTTTTGCCAATTATGGCTTCTTGTGCGCAGTTAAGAGACCTCGTTGTTGCCGCACCTAGCCTTACCTCAAGAATGGACCCTTGCCACCAAGAAGCTTGGGCTACTCTTCAAGAGTCGCAGGGAATGGTTACCCTAGAGGCCAATGATTTAGCGCGGTTTAAAAAAGTTTTTGGTGAAAAGTGCGCGGAGCTGACAAATTTACCTCAAGACGCTACAGCTGAAGCGCGTGAATCCCTACATGCTGAAATTAAAAAAATTATTACAGATGCAAAGAAGGCTTTGCAAGCGCAGATAGAGCAGCTCTACACAAGCATATATGAAGATATGGACCGTCATCATTTGCCTTTCCCTGAAATGATTCCATTAAAGGCATACAAAGCTGCGGATAAGAAGCTGCTGGACAAGTTATACGACAACAAGAAAGTTAAAGAAGAACTACCAGCGTGGGCAACAGGTATCGAGATAGCGGGCGCCCATACAGCCATTCTGAACTACAAAAAAGCGAAGAAAAACTGGCTACAGAAATTAAGCGAGTGGGGCTGGTTAATCGACTCCGCTGCTGTGGCGATTGGTGCCGGTGTCTTAGCGGGCTTGGGTGCGATGACCCCTGTGGGTTGGGCTATTGCAGGTGCTTTGCTATTAACGACGTTTGTTGATAAATGGCAAGGAATTGATTCTAAAGGGACGCGTTTGTTGGACTGGATCCGAAGAACGTGGCACGGCGATTATCATAATAGAGATGCTGTTAGACAGCCAAACTGGAAGAGTTGGAAGCCGTGGGTTGCTTTAGGTGTTACAGGGCTAATTTTATTCTCAGCGGGTGCCGCTGCTTATAAGATGTTTATCTCTGCGATGAAGTTAACGCATGCTATATTTGCGACGATCTATGCGGTATGCGCTACCAGCTTTACTTTATCCTCGCTATTCGGTGGTTTTAATAAAGCGCTAAAAGAAATTGATATGACACTTTGGTTTGATAAAATTCGCGAGTACCGTCCTTGCGAAGAAGCTAAAGTGGCCGACAAGATTGCAGCGGTTGCACATAAAGCCAATCATACAGCAGTCTTTGATGAAGCAGATTTGCTGGCACATCAGAATTCTCTTCTTGCCCAGCGAGTGGCTTCCATGCATGCGCTGTTGTCTGCTGCTGAAGAAGAGCGCGCTTCTCTCGACCTCATCGAAGAAGTATCCAGTGGTGCTGCTAATGATGATGGTGATGTGTTCTTACCCGCATGTGACGGGGGGCTCTCAACAAGTCTTCGCGCAACACCAGAACTTGCATCACAGCCTGAACAGGTAGAGAATTCAGAATTAGAAGATGATGTGGCTAACAGATCAAAAGAAACATCAGAAAAAAGTGAGATACACACCTGCTGTGGTGGTGGTAGACCTCGCTAGTGGCAAATAAAAAGAACAGGGCTGTGCTAACCAGCTTCGGCTGAGTAGGACAATAGCAATGACTTCGGAAGGTCTAGCCTTATAACAAAGAGAAAATAAGGAGATACCATGGCTTCTACATCTATCCCGGTTGCACAAAGCGGACACCCTCATAAAGAAGGGGCGGCGCCTATGCCTCAAACCTGTAAGAAAGGAGAACCTTGCTGCCCAGGAAAAAAACACGGCGGTAGGTTGTTGCGTCAAATTCATAATGAAAGTGGCCATCATTGGCTTGAATCAGCTGAAAAGCATGATGTTCAGGTCGAATATGAGCTAGGCACTGCGTTATTAGCAACTTTCTTTGAGCAATCTACAGCAAAAGGCTCTCAATTTGAGGCCTTTTTCAAAGATTTCTTGAAGGAAAGCATTAACGATTATCCCGCTAAACCTAGCAGCTATACACCTAGGCGTCATGAAAAAGGCGCTACGTTACCTTGCCCTTCTAAAGTGGCCGGTCAAGCTTGGTTGGTATCTGAAAAGGGTGTTGATATTACGTATGTGTCTCAGTTGGTAGGAGCGAACTTCGTAGCGAATAGTGTGAATGCGCTTCTAGCGTCTAAGGAGTTTGGAGCCTCTGCAAAAGCGGCATTAACTGAACTATACAGAAGTGCACATTGGTTCACGGCTCAAACGTCATACACATCAATTGATATGTTAACCTCTTTAGCCAGAATCGTTAGAAACGGTGTGAGAGCAAAACCAACCGCTACCGATACTGTTAGAGATGTTGAAGATATAGGTAAATCTTTTGCACCAATGGCTGCTATGAGAATCCGGCCATCTGCAGAAGAGCCTCGTTCACCTGAACTTTCTGAGCAAGAAGAGCTGGTCAAGAGTACTAAAGAGGCTAAGCCTTCTTGTTGCCGTAAGTAAAGTTAGCTGTAAAAAAAGCCGCATAATGCGGCTTTTTTTTTTGGTTGCTTAAGAGGAGCGCTCTTTTATATGCTGAAAGTCACTCAAGATGACGTCTGCAGAGGCTGGCGCGTTGTAAATAGCCGTTAGTTCACCCCTTGGGTTGATGAGCAATAGTGTATCAGAGTGATCTATCTTTTCTTGATTAGGGTCTTGGCTATTAGATAAGAAAACATATAACGCTTTTGCAAGAGTCGCAACCTGCTCATGTGTTCCAAGTCCCCCCTCAATCCGATCACTAAAAGCGCTCACGTAAGCATCTAGGTTTTCTAAGTTGTCCCGCATCGGATCAGCAGACACAAAAATAAAACGCGTATTATCATTTTCAGGTAAAGATTCAGCTGCCACCTTTAGCTTTGCTAAAGTAGCTGGACAAATGTCAGGACAGCTGGTGTATCCAAAATACATAAATGACCAGCCGCCCTTTAATTTTTCAGGTGTGATTTCAACACCTTTAGTACTCTCTAATGTAAAACTAGGAAGTTTTACACTAGGAATTTCAGTTGCGCTTAATAAAGGCATAGTGTGCATAGGCTGGCTTTGCTGACGCCAGGTACCAAGCCCAATGGCAATCAAAACCATAATGCAAAGAAGGAGTAATGATCGTTGTAATACACTCATATTAATACCCACTGATAAAAATGATCCCAAATCATGAGAATAAATAACAAAAACAAATAGACGATTGAAAAGAAAAATGAATCTAATGCCGCCTTGTTCTCTTCATATAAAAAGATTCTGATAACACTCCATAAATATAACGTGTTTAATAGGGTGGCACCGACTGCATAAATTAAACCAAATAATCCCGTTAAATAGGGCAATAATGTCACCGGAAATAAAAGCAGGGTGTACAGCAGGATGCTGAGCTTTGTAAAAGGAACACCATGTGTGACTGGTAACATAGGAAGACCTGATTTTTCATAATCGATGCGACGATTAATCGCTAAGGCCCAAAAGTGCGGTGGTGTCCACGTAAAGATAATCAGCACTAACAGCCAACTGTTAGCATCGACTTGGCCAGTGACAGACGTCCAGCCGAGTAAAGGCGGTAACGCGCCCGCGAGCCCCCCAATCACTATGTTTTGAGGTGATGCCTTCTTAAGCAGTAAGGTATAGATAAACGCATAACCAATCATGGTTAAAGCGGTTAACCAGCAGGTTAAGGTATTGACCATAAAAAAGAGTGTGCTCAACCCAACAGTTGCCAACACAATCGCAAAAGTGATGGCTTGTGTTGCATTCACTCGTCCGCTAGCTACGGGACGATTCTGGGTGCGCCTCATGCGCATGTCTATCTGCTGTTCAACCAAATGGTTAATAACCGCAGAAGCACCAGCGGTTAAACCGATCCCTAAAGTTCCCCAACAAAATGGCGCCCAAGCAATCCCACCAGGCATTGCCAGCAACATGCCGACCCAGGCCGTTATCAACATCAGTAAGACCACACGTGGCTTAGTGAGTGTCCAGTAGTCCCGAATCACACTGGCCGTCATTATCTTTGCCCCTGGTGTTTAGGATGGGTGAAGTAAAGCGCAACGACTAAAGTAATTAACATCAAAGCCGCCGTAGCATTATGAGCCACTGCAATTGGTACGGGCAGCCATAACGCAACATTCGCAATACCGAGCGTGACTTGTGTTAGTAACAAGATCATCAAAAATATGCCAAGCCGTTGATAGAATGGGGCATGCTGGCTTACCAATTGAATACACAATCGAGCAATCATCAGAAAGCTAATTAATGCGCCTAGGCGATGTACCATCTGAATGGTGACACGGTCAGCATAACCCATTGCGCTCAAAGGCAGCTCAAGACCATAACCTTTAAATAGATGGAATGCCTCTTTGGAAAAAGGAACAAAAAGCTGACCATGACACGTTGGAAAATCAGGACACACTAAGGCCGCGTAATTGGCACTCGTCCACCCCCCCAAAAAGATCTGGCAAACCAGAGCGACAAAAGCGATGATACCCCAATGGAAAGTTGGTTTATGTATGTGAGGGACGCTTGGGCGAGACTGGCGCAGTAATAACCATGTCAGCAGGGATAATAAAGTAAAGCCGCCAAGTAAGTGTCCCATAACCACGACGGGTAAAAGCTTTAATGTGACCGTCCACATCCCCAGCATCGCCTGAAAAACCACAAGCCCCAGCATAAACGCCGCAATTGGCCAGCTGGCTTTTGCCTCACGCCTAAATCGCCAAGAGGAGAAAGCGATCACGGCAATTAACAATCCTAATATGCCCGCAATATAGCGATGGCCCATTTCCGCCCAAGCTTTTGTTCTGTCAACAGGGGCATGGGGATAGAGCGCCTGTGCCTTTGCAATGTCTTCCGCTGAACTAGGAACCGTTAATTGGTGATAGCAACCAGGCCAATCAGGGCAGCCTAAACCGGCATCAGTAATGCGGGTGTATGCGCCAACAACCACGACGGCAAAGGCAAAGAAAAGAGAAAAAAGCGTTAAACCGATACGCCAATAAGCGGTCCTATCCATTAATGACCTCCAGCCACACGAAGCAAACGTTTTAAGTCAGATAATATGCCGCGTGCCTCCACCTCATGACTGTAATGCATCATGACCCTAACTTGTGGATCTAACAAAAATGTAGCCCCCACTTGTGAGGCATAAGGCATCGCATAGGCTAAGAAATAATGCAATCGTTGTGATTGTGGCAAAGTGAGAACCTGAAAATTTGGAAATGCAGTTACTAACCATTCAGGTAATGATGCACCATCTTCAACTAAATAAATAACCCCAACTTCATCAACATGCTTACCAAGCGCAGCATTAACTTGCGCTAGCTCTGTAAGACGCTGATGGCAACGCTCATCACAAACGGCAGGCGGTGTAAAAACTAGCCACCACTTATCTTGAAGGTTTTGGGCGAGCACCGGCATATCAGAAGGAGTTTTGAACTGAAGATGACTTGCTAAAACAGCAGGCGTAATCAGTTCTCCTGCGCGTTTTTGTTGAATCTGAAAGTGATCGGAGTTCTGATAAATCGTCCAGGCAAACAAGATCGGACCAAGACAAATGGCAATTAAGCAAACTAATATGACATTCTTATGGTTACGTCGTTGTGGCGGTAGGGTTTGTGTGGATTGATTCATGACGACTCCTTTTTTCTAATTGTAAAACGCCCCCAAAATCCCCATGTGAGCAAAATAAAGCTGAGCCACTGCAAAGCATAGA
Organism: Legionellales bacterium; assembly: GCA_002708265.1. Lineage (GTDB taxonomy): Bacteria > Pseudomonadota > Gammaproteobacteria > Berkiellales > Berkiellaceae. Next base: position 118,687 of record PANA01000003.1, read on the forward strand.
CTTGGTGGCGCATGGGTGTCAGCCAGGGCGTGTGCGTCGTGTGTTTAAAAGTGATCTGACTCTTCTCGTCGACCAACAGTACCCAGGGATAAAAAGGGACACCTATTTGGTTAGATAACCATTCAATGTCCATGGTTTGTATCCTAAGTGGCCAACGCACTTGTTCGAAGTCCGTCACAAATGAAACAAGCCGATTATACATTGGTTTATCAACAAGGCCAGTCAACTCAACTGTTTGTGGTAAGTCAGGTATCATGGGAATTTGTTCTCGGCCATTCTCGAGTGGTATCCAGCCACGGTCTACCCACAGCCAAGGTAAGTGATCGTCTATCTTTACAGCATTAAAGACCCGATATCCGGCAGCGCCCTGATACATTTGATTATCCAGCAACACTGTATAGGGTCTCTGAGGCGCTACCACCTGCTTGAGCGGTTGACCTAGCTGAGACTCCCAATCAGTGTCTAGCTGTTGTATTGCAATGGGAGGAAGCGTCATTCGCTCTTCAAAGGCGTGTAGGAGAGCGGTTCGCTCAAAGTACCGAGATATCTGCCAGGTGGCGAGTGATCCAAAGAGAAGCGTCATTAATAAAACAAGCGTGAGTGCCCACCAGGGACTGCGTACTTGATAACGTCCAGCATGAAAAGTAAAAAACTGAGGGGCAGCTTGCAAAGAAAACATCATGGGCGATTCCATCATGTTTTATCAGTTGAGTCCAGTAAAACTAGTAAAACAAAGCATCAGGCCTTAAGATGAAGTCAAAGAAACATAGAGGACACACACTATGGTGAAACTTATCATGGGGATTTTAGCTGTTGCTATCATGGTGAGCTTGTTTTTTGGGGCAAAAGGCTTGTTACGAGAACCCGCATCCTCCACCCAAACGGTAAAAGCGCTTACGGTTCGAGTAGCACTCTCATTAGGGTTATTTAGTTTGCTGTTTTGGGGCTGGTTTGCAGGTTGGATGCAGCCACACCCATTAGGTGCACTTTAAGAAAACCAAAAATAAAAAAAAAGCCCCCAGTTGGGGGCTTTTTCTATAGCCAATAAACAAAGATAAATAAAAACAGCCACACGACATCGACAAAGTGCCAATACCAAGCAACCGCCTCAAATCCAAAGTGATGCTTAGGGCTAAAGTGACCAACAAGGCAACGCCCTAAAATGATGATAATCATAAGCGTGCCAATGGTGACGTGTGCACCATGAAAGCCCGTTAACATAAAGAATGTAGAACCGTATATTCCACTGTTTAATGTTAAACCAAGCTCATGATAAGCGTGAATGTACTCTTGGGCTTGTAGGTATAAAAAGACACACCCTAACGCAGCAGTTAGAAATAATGAAAAGCACAATTGCGCACGGTGTTCTTTTTTCAAAGCCCAGTGCGACCAAGTAATCGTCACACCACTGGTTAAAAGAATTGCCGTGTTAATGGCAGGTAATCCCCAAGCGCCAATGACTTCTTTAGGACCAACAAATAACTCAGGATCTGGGTTCTTTAACAAAGGCCAAACAGCTTCGAAACCAGGCCATAAGACCGCATTGGTCATCTCACCACGGTGGCCCTCTCCCCCTAACCAAGGCATGATTAAGGTCCGAGCGTAAAACAGTGCACCAAAGAAGGCGACGAAAAACATTACTTCAGAGAAAATGAACCAAGCCATTCCCATTCGAAAAGAGCGATCCATTTGGGCGCCATATAAACCACTGCGTGATTCCACGATGACATCTCTAAACCAACCAAACATCATGCCAACTAGAATGAATGCTCCAATTAGGAACAACCAACCCCCGGCCGGGTTTGATTGAAGGGTATTCACCACACCAGTGGCAAAAAAACCAAGCCCGATAGCTCCGACTATCGGCCAGTAACTGTGTGGTGGAACATAATAATGTTCATGCTCTTGTTCCATGAAGAACTCTCCCTAGCTCTGTTGGGTTAAATCAAACAAGGTATAAGACAAGGTCATTGTATTAATGTCATCTGGAATCTTGTCTTCCAAAATAAATACTAAAGGCATCTCGGCCGTCTCGCCCGGGCCCAGTGTCTGGTGCTCATAACAAAAACACTCAAGCTTTTTGATATAAGTTGCCGCTCGACCTGGAGTAACACTCGGAATCGCCTGGATCGTCATTGTCTGATCGGTTGTATTCTTTGCGTAATAAGCGGTGTGAATAACGCCACCTGGGTGCATTTGTACTCGACGATGAAGCGGGTAGAATTCCCATGGCAATTGCTCATTCATTGTCGTTACAAATTCAACCCATATGTTTCGACTCAAATCTTCCTTAATACCAGCGGCCTCAATTTGAGCTTTGCGCTGGTTTAATTCGACCTTGCCGTTAATTCCTAACTGCTTACACATTACGTTATAAAGCGGAACTAACGCGAAACCGAAACCAAACATTGAAAGCGCCCCAATGGCTAACCATTTAACGAGACGCTTGTTTTTTTCATCTTGATCTGGAGACATTGCTCCTCCTCGCCACTAAGAAATACGCGGTGGCGTTTCGAAGGTGTGGTACGGTGCCGGTGAGGGGATCGTCCACTCTAATCCTTCAGCCTCTTCCCATGGCTGCGCCGCGGCTTTTCCATAAGCCCCTGCATATGTTCTAAATAAGTTATAGACAAATAACAACTGAGAAAAACCAAGTAATAACGCACCAACAGTGGCTACTTGGTTAAAGTCGGCAAATTGTAATGCGTAGTCAGGAATTCGTCGAGGCATTCCAGCTAAGCCTAAAAAGTGCATTGGGAAGAACGTTAAGTTCAATCCAATTAGGGATAACCAAAAATGTGCTTTTCCAAGAACTTCGTTGTACATGTAGCCAGACCACTTTGGTAGCCAGTAGTAAGTGGCAGCAAACATAGAGAAAATAGCCCCTGGGAATAAGACGTAATGGAAGTGCCCAACGACGAAGTAAGTATCGTGGTATTGGAAATCAGCTGGGGCAATAGACAACATCAACCCCGAAAAACCACCGATGGTAAACAACACAATAAACCCAATGACAAACAGCATGGGAGTTTCAAAAGTCATCGACCCTTGGAACATAGTGGTTACCCAGTTAAATACTTTCACACCTGTCGGTACCGCAATCAGCATGGTTGCATACATGAAGAACAACTCAGCTGCGACCGGCATACCGGTTGTAAACATGTGGTGGGCCCAAACGATGAAAGAAAGAAAAGCAATCGAACAGGTCGCGTACACCATCGAACTGTAACCAAAAAGCGGCTTGCGGCAGAAGGTTGGGAGTATCTGTGACGCCACACCAAATGCCGGCAGAATCATAATGTACACTTCAGGATGTCCAAAGAACCAAAAGACATGCTGGAATAAAACGGGGTCACCGCCACCGGCAGCATTAAAGAAGCTGGTGCCAAAATGACGATCGGTTAACATCATGGTAACAGCCCCGGCCAATACGGGCATTACTGCAATCAGCAAGAAGGCCGTAATTAACCAAGTCCAACAAAAGATTGGTAACTTCATGTACGTCAGACCAGGCGCTCGTAAGTTCATGATGGTCGCAATAATGTTAATAGCCCCCATAATGGAAGAAAATCCCATTAAGTGAATGGCTAAAATGAAGTAATCGGTACTAGGCGGGCCATATGTCGTTGATAGCGGCGCATAAAAAGTCCAACCAAAGTTTGGTGCTCCGCCTGGCATGAACAAAGTAGACGCTAAAATGGAAAATGCCACAGGCAATATCCAAAAGCTCCAGTTGTTCATTCGTGGAAGCGCCATATCAGGCGCCCCAATTTGTAAAGGAATCATCCAGTTGGCAAGCCCGGTAAACGCTGGCATGACTGCGCCAAAGACCATAATTAAACCGTGCATTGTGGTCATCTGATTGAAAAAAGCAGGATCAACAAGGTGACGACCCGGATGAAATAACTCAGTCCGAATCATCAGTGCCATGGCACCACCTAATAAAAACATCGTTAGCGAGAACAGCAAATACATAGAGCCAATGTCTTTATGATTCGTTGTTAACAGCCAGCGCTTAAACCCGCGTTGTGGACCGTGATGATCGTGATGTTCATTACTCATTATTTTTCTTCCCTACTACCTGGCGGCTCTAATCTCAGAAGGTTGAACAAGTTCTCCAGTGTCATTACCCCAAGCATTTCGCTCATAAGTGATGACTGCTGCAATCTCTGCATCGTCTAATTGGTTTGCAAATGACTGCATGGCGGTGCCTGGAACCCCTCTTAAGAGAATTCGGATATGCATTTCCATATCATTTAGCGCAATTGGAGAGCCTTTTAAGGCTGGGAAAATACCCGCCATACCCGTTCCGTCTTTTTGGTGACAAGCAACACAGGCACGGTTGTAAATTTCTTCCCCTTTCTCCATTAAAGCTTCCATGGACCAAGCTTCTAAAGCAGCTTGTTTCGCACGAATCTTCTCAGCTTTTTTCTCGGCTACCCAGTCAAGAAACTCTGGCTCACTGACTGCCTCAACGACAATCGGCATATAACCATGGTTAATACCACATAACTCAGCACACTGGCCGCGGTAGGTGCCAGGCTCTTTAATAAAAGCCCAACTTTCGTTAATAAAACCAGGAATGGTGTCTTTCTTGACGGCCAGTGCAGGCACCCACCAAGAGTGAATAACATCATTCGAAGTTCCTAAGAAGCGGACTTTCTTGCCGATAGGCAAGACAAGAGGGTTATCCACTTCTAGCAAATAGTTTTCTCCCTTAGGCGCTTCATTTTGAATTTGCTCAATCGGCGTCGACAGGTTGCTAAAGAAACTAATGTCATGATCGTGATAGGCATAGTGCCATTTCCACTGATAGCCAGTGATACGAACCGTTAAGTCGGCATTCGATGAGTCTTCCATCGCAATCAAGGTTCGCGTCGCCGGCACAGCCATTGCGATCAGAATTAAAAAGGGAATCACTGTCCAAATGATTTCTACAGTGGTACTTTCATGGAAAGTGGCTGGTTTGTAGCCCAATGACTTTCTATGCCGTAAGATGGCATAGAACATAATGCCAAATACCACCACACCTATAGCAACACAGATGTAAAAAATGGTCATGTGTAAGTGATAGACACGCTCACTCGTCGGGGTAACCCCGGGAGTCATATTAAGTTGGTGAGCGGCCCAAACTGCGGGGCTAAAAAACGCTAATGCGCTTGCGACACATCGAGTCATCAATGACATGCGCAACTTCTCCTTGATTTCCGTATAAACTGCGTTGACTATTCAAAGATTCTCCATCGGCGAGCAAATGAAAATAATTGACATTTTCATTGTGAAACAGCTGGAGGTCTGAAAATCCAAACTATTTTGACGCCAGGCTATGGCACAGTCAACTTCAGGGATGGAATGAAGAGAAAAAGTAACTTGACCTACTGGTTCAGTTAATACGTAATCCACAACAACCCAGTTGATAGCGCACAAGCCAAGAATGCTGCTACAAGGGCTAGCGGCATCTGCGAGCGAACGTGATGCATAAGATCACAACCGGTAAACATGCTCGATAAAATGGTGGTATCGGATATTGGAGAACACTGATCTCCAAAAACCGTCCCGCCCAATACAGCGCCAAAACAAACTTGAATATAAAAGGGATCAGGGTTTAAAGCGTAAGCTAACGGAAGCGCAACTGGATAAACCACCGCATAAGTTCCCAATGAGGTTCCCGTGGCAAAAGCGACCACCATGCATAAGAGGGTTAGGCAAGCTGGCAACAACCACATCGGCATGCCTTGCTCCAATAATTGTATAGTGTACTCAGCAGCCCCTAATTTTTTGGTGACCGTCCCAACCGTGACCGCTAAGCCAATAATGACAGCGCCAAGCAACATAGAGTGACAGCCTCGCCAGACACCTTCTACCATGTCTTTTAAAGGCATGCCTTTGAATTTTGCCATCAGTAAGCTTGAAGCCATTGCAACAACAAAAGCTTCAGCAATCATGTTGGAATAGCTAGAAGGTAAAAATCCCATTTCCCACAAAGTGAAAGGAATAATCGTAATCGATAACAATAAACCAATAGGAACAATAAAGTCCCAAATAGAGGGCTTGTACCCACGTGCTAAATGCACAGTGTTTCGATCTTGAATCATTAAGGGGGAAGCGTCAGGGTGATCAAGCTGACCGGTGGTACGCGAACGATAAATCGCTGCCTTCATTCGGCTGCCAACCCAGGGTAGCCAACCTAGAGAGAACAACAAGGTCATCGTGACCGCAACAATTCCATAAAAATTAAAAGGAATACTCCACAAGAAAAAGCGGTAAGCAGCATCCGTCGTTGGCATGATTGGAATCAGCCCAGCACATACGCCACTGACATACATTGGCCAAGCGTTAAAGGGGATGATCGTTGCTATCGGAGAAGCAGTTGAGTCGACAACGTAAGATAATTCTTCATGGGAAACACGATAGCGATCGTTCACTGGTTTTAATGTGGTGCCCGCTAATACCGTTGAAATCGTGCCGCCTTGATGGAAGATCAAGCCTACGACCCATGAAAACACTAAAGCAGAGCGTGGCCCAGAAACAATTTTACGACCTAACCATTCCGCAAAATATTGCGCGCCCCCCGTTTTGTTCCACATGCCGATGATGGTGCCAAGACAGCCTAAGTAAATCAGTAAAATGGACGCAAAGCTTTTGGTCCACAAGGCAGGAATCATAAAATGTTCAAACACATTCATGCCATGGAAAGAGTGTGTCTCAACCGCAAGAACGATGCCTCCAACAAGAATACTTGTGGATAACGCGAGTAAAACCTGCTGTGTTAAAAAAGCTAAGATGATCGCGACCAGCGGCGGTAAAAGCGCAAGCCAACTGGGCTCCAATCCCTCAATCATTTTGATATCCCTACGTCTTTAGGGTTTGCTGGGACACTAATACGCCGACCATCCTCTATACAATATGCCGTCAAAGCCCCTCCCCATACACAACCGGTATCCAGCGCCTCTATATTGGGCGTTTCGCAGGCCCCATTAAGGCTGGCCCAATGTCCAAACAATATCATAGGTTTAATATTGGTTCTGCTTGGATGCGCATACCAAGGAAAAATAGTTGAAGGCGCATGCTCTGGTGAAGCTTTGCAATCCAGCACTAATCCCCCTTGTGCGTCACAATAACGCATTCTTGTTAAGGCATTTACAATAAACCGACACCGATCAGTCTCATTCAGCGCTGGTGAATCCATCGTTGGGCCATCTCCGTAGAGGTTGGCTAAAACATTTTTCCAGTGAGGACCACTTAATGCCTGTTTCATAAAATCGTTTGCTTTTAAACAGTCAGACAAATTCCAAAGTGGCCAAATGCCTGCATGTGTTACAATAAAGCTCGCAAGCGCATCATAAAAAACCAAAGGCTGTATGCGCAACCAGTCTAACCACTGTTCTGCCTTCGGATGCGATAAAATACTTCCCATCGTGTCAGAAGGCTCGCCCTTAGCATATCCATAGGCAATACATAAAAGGGCTAAATCATGGTTTCCTAATACAATCTGTGCACAGTCAGCGTGCTTCCATACAAAATCAAGACAGGCTTCGGATGCGGGGCCGCGGTTCACAATATCCCCACAGAATATCAAGCGATCGTTTCGTGGTGAAAATACAATCTTACTCAACAACCTTTCTAGAGGCTCAAAACAGCCTTGAAGGTCTCCAATGATGTAAGTACTCATGACGGGGTTTAGTGTACCATGTCTGGTTTGGCGAGACTAAAAGCGGGAATTTCAGCTTCAAATGCAGAGCCGTTTTCACCGAGCATGTGAAAGTAGCCACTCATGCTGCCGACTGGGGTTTCCAAAATGACACCACTGGTGTACTGAAAACTTTCGCCAGGTCTTAGGCAAGGTTGTTCCCCAACAACGCCAGCGCCGTGGACTTCACGAACACGGTTTTCACCGTCGGTGATGGTCCAGTGTCGGCCCACTAAAGTGGCAGCCGATTGAGAGCGGTTGGTAATGGTGACAGTGTAAGAAAAAGCGAATCGCTGTGCTTCTTCAGAAGAGGATGCGTCGTCAAAGTCACAGCGGACACTGATTTGAATAGTCTGCTCAACGCCTGACAATGTAGAGTCAAACGCATGGGTGCTACTAGAGATACGCTTCTCGGCCATTGTCCATCCTCTCGTGACACAAGTTCATCCAATTTCAGTATAGAAACATATCTCGTAAACTCAAGAATGGCGCTACTGGTGTTTACCAGTAGCCCAAAACTTTCCACCAGCCTAGGCCGACGGTGCTCCAAATGATAATGTTGAAGACGGAGGTAATAAAGCCAACTCTCCACCATTCTTTTAAGTCAACATACCCTGCCGCATGTAAGGCCGGTGCTGGCGCTAAGCTGTAATGTGTTATGCCCCCAAACAAGTTACTGAAGTACAGTAAAATGAACATCGCTAAGTACGAAGGCGTGCCTAATGCAATAGCCGCAGATAAGAAGGGTAAAAACATCGCCGTCACGTGTGCTGTAGAGCTGGCAAATAAGTAATGCGTGTAAAAATACACAAGCGCTAACAATGGGAAAGAGATGCGCCAGTCTAAGCCGTGGAAGGCGGTAATAATTTGATCGCCAAGCCAAACCATCACACCCGCTTTATTTAAAGCGGTTGCAACTGAAAGTAAAATAGCAAACCAAATAAAGGTTTCCCATATGCTGTGCTTAGATAGAACGGTATCCCATTCGATGACGCGAGTGGCTAACAGTAAGCAAAGCCCAATAAGACCAGCCGTTGCTGCGCTAACGCCAATCATTGTCCCAAATACCCATAAGCTTAACAGTAATAGAACAACAGAGGATAAGACTTTTTCTTTAAAGGACATGGGGCCCATGTCGCTTAACGCTTTGGTGGCCAAAGCAGGTGCTTCTGGGGTTTCCTTTAGTTCTGGAGGACAAATCTTCATCAGAAGTATTGGCAGCAACGCTAGAGATAAAACACCTGGGACGACCGCACCTAAAGCCCACTTACCCCAAGATAATTCAAGGCCAATACCCGCTACCAATTCCGCAAGCAAAGGATTCGCTGCCATGGCAGTCATAAACATTGCGCTGGTGATCACAGTCGTTTGGAAAATTAATACGTTTAAATAAGTACCAATTTTTTTAGAAGAAGGGGCATGGGGGTGGGAGTCATAAGAGCCTGCAACCCCTTGCATAATTGGTAATACAATCCCAGCAGAGCGAGCAGTAACACTGGGCACTGCAGGGGCAATTAAGGCATCTGTTAAAAGTAGACCATACCCTAAGCCGAGTGTCTTCTTCCCAAATGCTCGAATAAACCAATATCCGATTCGGCGGCCAAGCCCTGTTTGTACGAACGTTTGGGCAATAAATAAAGCAAACAATAGTAACCATATAACAGGGTGAGAAAAGCCCATAAAGCCTTCTTGGAAGGTGATGGTTTTTGTCAGTAATAAAATGGCAAGGGAAATTAGAGTCACGGCACTCATCGGTAGAGGCTTTAAAATAACCGCTAAAATGGTGGTGATAAAGACAACCAGCAAATGCCATCCGTTATCAGTCAGGCCAGCAGGGGTTGGCAAAAACCAACCAACAAGTCCAATAATACAACATATGGCCAACGTCCGGGTAGGGCCAAAAACTAATTTAGATGACATAGTAATATTCCTCAGACAGTTACCCCATTCTGCTATATTTGGAACGCTAAATCAAATTGTGGGGCCATTATGGCTAGGTAAAAAAGTTTCTAACTAAGACTTTCACGATAAAGTTGGGTTAGCTTGATATAAGCCGCCACACCTAATGTTTCCGGGCGGGTGGAAGGGTCGATACCAGCAGCGATTATCTGCTCTGCAGAAAACATCCCCTTCAAGTTGTTTTGTAGTGTTTTTCGACGTGTGGCAAAGGCTTTTAATAAAACTGTATTTAGATCTGCAGTATCAATAATAGAAAAATCATTTCCTTTTTGCCTTGGTCGTAAACGAATAATTGCAGAATCTACTTTCGGTGGAGGATCGAATGATTCTGGTGGAACAGTAAACCAATGATCAATCTGGCAGTGATACTGCGCCATAATACTTAAGCGACCATTTGATTTGGTTCCAGGTTCAGCACACAAACGATCGGCCACCTCTTTTTGCAACATGAAGACCATATCCTGAATATCATCTAGTGCTGAAAATAAATGAAACAACAGAGGAGAAGAAATATTATACGGTAAGTTTCCAATCAGACGTAATCGAGTATGTGCTTGTGCAAACGCATGAAAATCAAAAGTTAAAACATCTTGTTGATGAACAGTTAATTGTCCATGCTTTTTAGAGCGTTCTTGCAATATGGGAACTAAATCACGATCTATTTCAATTGCATGTAAGTGTGTGCAGGCATTTAGTAGGGGGTAGGTTAAGGCACCTTGTCCAGGTCCTATTTCCACAATGCATTCATCGCTTTGGGGGGCAAATCGTTTGATTGTTTCATTGATTAAAACAGTGTCATTCAAAAAGTGTTGCCCAAACCGCTTTCGTGCTTTATGCGTCATGCGCTCGCTCCAATGCAAAACGAACGGCATAAAGCAAACTGCTTGGGTCAGCTTTACCCGTTCCTGCAAGTTTAATCGCCGTACCGTGATCGACAGAAACCCTTAAAAACGGAAGACCCCAGGTCACGTTCACTAAGCTTCGAGGATAAAGCGCTTTTAAAGGCGCTAAAACTTGATCATGATACATCCCCAAAATAGCACTGTATTCTGAAAGATTATGAGGAACAAAAGTCGCATCTGGACTAAGTGGACCCTCAACTTCGACCTCAGTGGCATGCGCTAGAAATGCTTGAATGGCAGGGGATATGACTGTGAGCTCCTCGGTTCCTAATAAACCCTCTTCGCCAGCATGAGGGTTCAGCCCCATAACGCCTATACGGCATTTTTTATTGGGAAAGTGTTGCTGATGTGATTGATGTAAAGCATCAAGCTTTGAAACTATTTTTTCAATGGTAATATTTTTAGCGACGGTTTCAAGGGGTTGATGAACCGTTACAAGCCCCGCAATAAGATGTTCATTGGCAAATTGCATACTCACGCTGGGAGTGTTTGATTTTTCTGCCAAATATTCAGTATGTCCATGAAAAACTTTATTCGGTGTCGATAAGTTTTTTTTGTGTACAGGCGCGGTTATCATCGCCGTGGCTTCACCAGTGATACAGTCATTAATCGCGGCATCTAGCTGCCCAAAAACATACGCTGCATTGTGTGGATCTAATTGTCCCGGAGTGCGATTGAAGCAGCCATTAATAGGGCGTACCGTGAGGATGCCCTCGCCACAAACGGGTGGCTTTGAGGAAACAAGTTGAATAGACATCTTGATCCCAATTTGTACAGCTCTTTCAGCTAAGAGTTGAGGGCAGCCATAGACCACTGCTGGAACAGCGGGTTGTGTCGCCAAATAACAGCATATGTCAGGTCCAATGCCTGCGGGTTCTCCAGATGTTATGGCAACATAGGGCACGATGGTCTTAACCTTCTTGCCGAATAATAAATGCTTCAGCAATTAATCTTTGTTGATACTCTTCTAATCGTTCTTCAAACTTTTGTCTTTGTAAGTAACGTCGGGCTTGTGCCCTTAGTTGTTCATGATCAACAGTTTGGTCAGATTCATTAACGCGTTGAACTAAGTGCCAACCAAAAGGAGAGCGGATTGGCTCACTAATTTGACCAGGTTCAAGGGTGTCAAATAATGGCTTAAAAGTATCAGGTAGCTCAGAAAGAGAAACCCAACCCATATCTCCTCCAACATAAGCGGTCGTAATGTCTTCAGAGTATTGTTTTGCGAGATCCGCAAAGGCACGTCCTTCTTCTAGCACTTGAGACTTATAAAGAGATAGCTGCTGCAAAATGGCACTTTCAGGGTACAGGGCATCATCTTTGACTAAAATATGACGAAAGTGGCGCTGGTCTGACTGATGAGCAGATGCCTGGCGAATGCCTTCTAAATAAACCAAATGAAATCCACTGCTGTTTCTTAATAACTGGGTAGCCTCTCCAGGTGATAACTTTTGAACATTTTGGGCAAACAGTGAGGGCAGTTCATTGCTTCGTCGCCAGCCTAAATCGCCCCCTTGAAGCGCATCCTGTGCATCAGAGTACTGCTGGGCCAACTGCTCAAATGAAGCGCCATTCTGTAGAGCCTCTAAGAAACGGTCAGCTGTTTGCTGCGCCTGTTCTAACTGATCAGAAGAAGGGTCAGCAGGCAATGCAAACAGTGCATGACGAACTCGGTATTGAATACCCGCTTGGCGCTGTCCCTCAGGCGAGGTTAAAAATTGCTCGATTTCTTTTTCAGTCACGTTAATTTTTGCGGTGACATCTTTCTGATAAAGTCGACTTAATATTAGCTCTTCTTCAACCTGCTTTTTGAAGTCTTCTTCTGTTAAGTTGGCACGCTCTAAGTACGCTACAAACTCAGACTCACTCATATCGCGCTCTCTAGCGACTTCCTGTAAGGCCAATGATAGCTGAGCTGGGGTGACATATATCCCAAGTTGCTCCGCTCGTTGAAGCTGAACTTTTTGGCCTATTAAATAGGTCAAGACCTGCTCTTTGAGAATAGCCTCAGGTGGTAAAACGGTTTGATTTTGCTTAATTTGAGACAGTCGTTTGTCCAGTTCAGCAGACGTAATAGGGTCGTCATTTACGACCGCAAGAATCTGATTAATCGGCGCTGCTAGGGCGGTGCCCACTAAAGAAAGACTTAAGAGCAAAGAGTAAATTGAGCGCAATAAAAACATGTACATAACCGAAACTACAACTAAGATGTAGGCATTATAGCAAGCTGAATTAAGTGTGACGAGCTGTAGAGGGGCGCATTCTGCTACCAAATGAACGGTAGCCTGGGATAAGCTTTTTCAAACTCTCATCTCGGTCATGCAGGCCTAGGGTGCTTAGTCCTTTGAGAGTTACCTGAAGTGAGAACACATTATCGTAGGGGTCGATACCGGTGACAGAGCGGGGTTGCGTTAGAATTTCAGCGCCTCCTGCTCTCAAATACCGCTGTGCTACAAATTGTACGGCAAAACAACAGCTTTCATATTCAAAGCCAGCTAAGGCATCAATCAAATGATGCTCTGAGCGATCGTAATAAGCTCGTCCCATAAGGCGCCATCGATCGCTTAATGGAACAAAAACAGAGCTTGAAACTTGGTTCAGAGAAAAAACGTTACCCGCACTTTCATCTGTTCTAGAAGGGTCAATTCTCAAGTATTGAAAGCCAAAGTTAAAAATAGCGTCATTTGGTCCCCGATATTCGGCACTAATGGATGCTCGGTCAGTTTCACCAATCTGATGATTAAATTCTAAAGTACCCTGTGTGTACCAGGACGGCGTAAGATATCCCCCAACCTCAGCAACCGCTGGTGAGACAGAATCATCCGCCGAGGGGTCTTCTAAAAGACGGCAAGCAGCATTAGAACTTTGGTCGCAAACCGTTACTTTTCGTTCTTTAAGATAAAAAATTTGACCAAGTGTTACGCGAGCGCGCTCAAAATACTGAGACATATCCATTAATCGCGAAGTGACGCCCAAAGAAACTTGATGGGTATCACCAACGCGATCGCCACCTGAGAAGCGATCGTCACGCCAAAGTCGCTCAAGACTAAAAGTTGTCGGTCCTGAGTCAAAGTTGGGATAAGGATCTTGGTCAACATATGGCACATAAACATAATACAGCTGTGGCTCCAATGTCTGCACAAATGGAACTTGTCCAAGCTGTGTCTCTCGATCAAACCACATGCCTGCGCGTGTATCAAAGATAGGAATTGTACGGCTAGGCTTGTTAGGTTTATTGGCCGCAATATCAGCAGTCCCCCGAGCCAGCCGATACATGGCAGTATCTAATTTCATACCAGGCGTTACAAACCAACCAGGTTGCTCAATGGGATATGAGATAGATGGGCGTAAACGCCAACGGTCTCCGTGCGTTTGAGAAGTATTCGTCAAACGATCTTTGTGAATATTAAAACGCGCAAACTCGCTATCAAAAGCAAACATTAAGCCGGGCGCAATCGGGAAGTCACTTTTAGAGAGGAAAACTTGAGGCTGTCTTCTATAAATTTCAGCGCGAGTGGCCCCCTCAAATGGATGAAGGACTTGATACTCTTGAAAACGAGCATACCCATCCCACTCATCCGATGCATAGTCCATTCGAAAGGTTTGTTCTAGTTGACTTACGTTGGAGCCAATGATGGACTGCTCTAAATCAGTGAAGTAATTATCATCCGAAACCCGATTGTAATTAATGTCCAGTGATAGATTATCAGTGAACTGAGTTTCATGTTCAAAGTGCAGTAATGCGCGATGAAGGCCACTTAACCCCAACAGACGTGGATCGTTCGGGTTAGTGATCAATGGGTGGCTGCGTCGCTTAAGGTGTCTAAATTGTGCATAAGCGTCGTCATGAAAAATGGTCTCAATATCAACACGTCCGTTACTTTCTTCAGTAAGATAACGAACCGTTCCATCTAAACCGACGCCACGCTTTTCATAGTATTTAGGTGTTAATTGCGCATCGTAATTTGGAGCCAGATTAAAATAGTATGGAACTGTAAAATATAGGCCATGCTTATCTGACTGACCAAAGGAAGGAAATAAAAATCCACTCATTCGACGATCATCAATTGGAAAGTTAAAGTATGGCGCGTAAAGAACAGGAATCCCTTCTACTTTAAGTTGGGCGCCCCAGGCTTTTCCGCGTCCTTTATTTGGATCGAGTTCAACTTTATCGGCTTCTAACAACCAAGTATCATGTAAAGGAGGGCAAGTTGTGTAACTTGCCTCGTTTAATGTGGATACTTTGTTGTCATCAACACTCACGATGGCAGCGGCCCCACGTGCATGTCTATCATATAAACGATACGAGGCATCGTTTACTTGCATGTGTCCAGTGTTTTTATCTGCGCTTGCACTGGCACCTGTTACTTGCATTCCAGGTTGTATAAAACGAACATGCCCACTGGCTGTTATCGATTGAATATTGCGAGTATTTGGTTCATGCTCAATTTGCGCTTCATCAGCCTCAACACGACGAACCCCTTGCTCGATTGCCACATCTCCCATGAGTAAGGTGTGCCCATTTAAATGGACTTTTGATTGATCAGCAGAAATGCGCAATGACTGAGCTTCGTCCGGATCATCTGGCATCGCTGGTAGCGGGGGAGGCTGATAATAACCACCACAAATGGAAGATGGGTCAGATACCCAGTCCGAAAATCCATCTGTAGAAGTTGCTCCAGCAGTTGTGCTGCAAAGCAATAAAGATCCAAGACAAAATAAATGATGGACATTTTGTCGGTTGGATGAACGTTTAACAGTCATGGTTTTTTATTCTAGGTTTTGCCCCAGGTAAAGACAAGCCGTAAGCAAAATTTTAGAAACTAGACATTCATGACTATAATGTCGATTCCGATTCACTCAACAGTTAATGACGCAAGGAAGCTCTTAATGTCATCTCAGACGAACGCTAAACCGATTTCCAACGAGTTACACCTGTGGGCCCAGCAAGCGTTAGGCACACGATTTGAAGTTGAGCAGCTGCCTAAAGACGCAAGTAAAAGAAATTATTTTCGCCTCAGCGACGGTATTCAAAGTTGGATTCTGATGGATTCATCAGACGAGCCAATGGAACTGTTGAGTTACCTAAAAGTTGGGCAGACCTTTAAGTCCTCCCAAATCCATGTGCCTGAAGTCTTCGCATATCATGAAGAGCTTAGTGCATGCATTATTTCAGATATGGGACGTCATACTTATCGAGATGTCATTTCATTGGACAACTGTGAGCCAATGATGGCAGATGCTTTGCAAGCTTTAGTTAAAATTCAACGAGCACCTTTAACGGATGTTCCGACCTTTGATCGACAGATCATGTCTGTAGAGCTGAACATGTCTCAACACTGGTTCATGGAAAAGTTGTGCCAAGTAGACTTCACGAGTGCCCAAAAGCGCTTGCTTAAGCAAACCTATAACCGTTTGATCTTGAGTGCGTTAGCACAACCCACGGTAACGGTACATAGAGATTACCACTCTGAAAATCTAATGGCGTGTGATCTAAGACCTGGCGTTATTGATTTTCAAAGCGCTGTTCGAGGTCCTGTAACATATGACTTAGTGTGTTTACTTAGGGATGCTCGCTTGCAATGGCCAGAAGAAAAAGTCCTCAAATGGGCCGTTGCTTACCACAAGCTGGTAGAAGAAAATCATGTTATTGCTCCAGTATCGCGACAACAATTTCTACACTGGTTTGATTGGATGGGCATTCAAGTTCATCTAAAAGTGTTGGGGATTTTCGCAAGGCTCTATATTCGAGATGGTAAAGCGAAGTATTTGAAGTTTATTCCTACAGGATTAACTTATCTTGATAACGTGTGCGAGCGATACTCTGTTCTCACTCCCTTTCGAGACCTAATTGGTGAATTAAGTTCAAGTGCGCTAGCAAGATTAGAAACCATAGAGCTTTAAGGATGATAGATACTGCGTTCGTGTTGGCAGCAGGGAGAGGTCAACGCTTAGGAGAAATGACGCAACAGTGCCCAAAGCCTTTGTTGCCAGTGGCAGATAGCACGATTATTGAGCGGTTGCTGGTACAGCTATCTGCGGCTGGGGTGACAAACATTCTTATGAATGTGAGTTATCTATGGGAGCAGATTGTTGAGCGACTGAAAGATGGGCGTAATGTTGGCTGTTCTATTGATTACAGTTTAGAAGCGGAGCGTTTAGAAACAGCGGGTGGAATAATTGCAGGTATTAATCGGCTACCAGAACAGTTTCTGGTGATTAATGCAGATGTTGTCACAGACTTCCCTTTTTCGAGATTAAAAAAACATTGCTTGAAGCCGGGGCTGGATGGGCATTTAGTTTTTGTGCCCAATCCTCCCATTAATCCCCGTGGAGACTATGCCTTATTGAATGAGACCGTGATTTTGGGGGGAGACAGTGAGGAAACCCATACTTTTTCAGGAATCAGCATTCTGAGCCAGTCATTTTTTGCCGGTGTCACACCAGGGCCACGCCCTTTAAGTCAGCTGTTTCAAGCAAAAATCGCGCAAGGTAAGTTGACGGGTGAGCTCTATTCGGGGATGTGGCATGATGTTGGTTCTGTTGAAGGGCTCGTAAAAGCTCGGGCCTCTGTTGAAAAGGTAAAAGGCACCGCTGAATGATTGGCAAAATACTTGGGGCACTTTTTGGGTTTGGGCTGGGAGGACCGCTAGGAGCTTTTTTTGGCATCTTAGTTGGGCATAGCTTCGATAGAGGGCTGTCCGCACAACTTGCTCCCAACCCCATTCGAGACAAAGCGCAAAAGGTGTTTTTTGATGTAACCTTTCAAGTCATTGGTTGCCTGGCTAAGGCGGATGGGCGCGTTAATGAAAAAGAAATTCAGCAAACTCGTCAAATGATGCGTGATATGGGGTTGTCTCACGATCAAATGATTCGTGCTATGCATCAGTTTAATGCGGGCAAAGATCCAGATTTTAATCTGGCCCAAGCACTGGATACTTTCAATGATACGTTTAAAGGGCAATGGCCTTTAAGAAAGCTATTTATGGAAATGTTATTGGTAGCAGCATACGCCGATGGGAGCATTCAACCACAAGAACAGCATTTGCTTATGGATATTGCCAATGAGCTGGGATATTCGCCTGGTAAGTTAGCCGAAATTGAAAGGCAGTTTTTAGCTCAACGTAATTTTTATGATACGGGCTTTGAGCACCGTTACCACCATCAACACCATACATCTTCAAGCGGACAAGGCGCTCATCAGCTCGATAAAGCGTATGATTTACTGGGTATCTCCAACGGGGCATCTGATGCAGAGGTAAAAAAAGCCTGGCGAAAAATGATGAGTGAACATCATCCAGATAAATTGGCTTCAAAAGGATTGCCACCCGACATGATGCAGGTGGCAAATGAAAAAGCAAAGGCAATACAAGCAGCTTACAAAGTAATCTGCGAGTCCCGAAACCAAAAGGTTTCGAGTTAGAGGGTGTCAACCCAAGCTTTTAAAGCTTCTGATTGACGTTGGCAGAAATTAGGTTGCTTGAAAGTTAAGGTCAGAAGATTCATACCTTGAATGTTCGCAATAAAGTGCTCAGCAAGACGATGAGAGTCTTCGTCACTTTTACCCATTTCACGGAACTGCTTTTGAGTCCAGGCAATCATTTCTTTCAATAAGCTAGCCGCAGAGTCACCGATGGCACCGCCATGTTTGCCAAGTTCTTGGCAAAGACTTCCGGTTGCACAGCCAAAACGGGCTAGAGTCTCAGAGTCTTCAACGAATTGCTGGATAAAGGCTTTTAGTCGCTCACTAACAGAACTTAATTGAGCCCACGCTTGAAACTGCTCTTCCATCAACTGTTGACGACGCTTAATAACGGCCATTACGATTTCTTCTTTTGTCTTGAAGTAATAGTAAACATTCCCTAAAGGAACGCCCGCCAGCTTTGCAATGTCTGCCAAAGTTGTGGTGTGAAAAGTTTTCTCGTAGATGAGCTTGTCAGCGGCTTGGACCAAACGATCCCTTTTATCGTTTCGACGTACCCGTGGCATAACATCTCCTTAAGGTAATTATTATTTTTAAGTTGACAAACTATTAAAAAGTTTCAGCATAGTAACATATGTCGGGCCAATGGCCAATTTCAATGACATCACTATGAGAAAGAAGACTTAGCGGCGAAGACAGCTCATAATAAAAGTGCTGATCGTAGAGGAGGCAAGGATGCGCTTAGCGATTAAAGTACTGTTAGCGGCTTGTGTTTTTTGTTTCGTACAAAATGCTCAGGCTGTCGCGGGTGGAATTGGGTATGGAAAAGGTTTCTCAAATCTTCGAGCTGTTCGGATGGCCGTTACTTGGGATTTGGGTCCTTGGTCTCTACATGAGAATCTTTATCATTGGCACAGTTTCTGGGAAGCCAGTGCAGCCCGCTGGCGCTCAAGTCAGGGCAATATTCCTAATGGGCGCAGAACTTCCTCAATTTTTACAACCGGTCCGCAGATTCGGTATGAGCAATCAAGTTTAAACGATTATGGGCTTGCCCCCTTTTTTGAGTTGGGGATCGGATTAAGCTGGATGTCCAAAAAAAATATCGGTGGACGCCGAATGGACATGCATTTCCAATTTGAAGATAGAATTGGTTTTGGCCTGCACTGGGGAGAAAATAAGCAGTATGAGGCGATCTTAAGAGGCTTTCATTACTCAAACGCCTCTCTCGGCAAACATAATAGCGGTATGAACATTATCATGCTTTCACTCAATCAATGGTTTGACTAGGAACTGGCTATGAATGACTTCCATCTCTCTCCCTCAATTTTATCAGCTGATTTAGGTTACTTAGTTGATGAAGTCAATAAGGTGCTCGATGCTGGGGCCGACAGAATTCACTTTGATGTTATGGACAATCACTATGTTCCAAATCTAACTTTTGGCCCACAGCTTTGTGCCGCGTTAAGAAAGGCGAATATTAAGGCCCCCATCGATGTGCATTTAATGACCTGTCCCGTTGATACACTTATTCAGCCATTTGCCGATGCTGGTGCAGACTGTCTTTGCTTTCATCCAGAGGCAAGCCAGCATGTTGATCGCTCTTTGCAGGCGATCCGTGAAGCTGGGTGTGAGGCCGGTTTAGTTTATAACCCAGCAACGACCCTGGACGGGCTCGAATATGTCCATGACAAAGTTGATCGGCTACTCATTATGACTGTTAACCCAGGCTTTGGTGGGCAACGCTTTATTTCGGCCATGATGGATAAGATTCAGCATGCCAGAAAAAAATTAGATGAACTAAAAATGTCCGCTCGTTTGGAAATTGATGGTGGGGTAAATGCCAACAATATTGCCGCACTCGCAAAAGCTGGAGCGGATACATTTGTGGCAGGCTCCGCAATATTTGGGACGGATGACCCCAAAAAGGCCATTGAACAAATGAAAAAAGCATTGAGCACAGTTCGCTAGGGAGGCGCGTGCGTGGAAGATTTTTTACTCTTGGGTGAGCAGTACTCAGAAGAAGAAAAACTCATTCAACAAAGTACGCGACAAACTGTCCAATCTTGGGGAAACAATGGTTTTGCTCAAGCGTATGAGCAAGGCCTGCTGCCAGATAAAGCGTTTGAAAAACTCGCAGTTTTAGGACTGTTTGGTTTAACTTTAAGCCCCCAAATAGGCGGAGCAGGCGCGACCTATACGGCTTATGGCTTGGCTTGCCAAGAGTTAGAGCGAGGTGATAGCGGTTTAAGAAGTGCCGCCTCTGTTCAAAACAGTTTGTGTATTTATCCTATTGCCCTTTTTGGATCGGAAGAGCAGCAAAAAAATTGGCTTCCCAAAATGATATCAGGAGAAGTCATTTGGTGTTTTGGCCTAACAGAGCCTGATGCGGGTTCTGATCCCAGCAGTATGCGTACAACCGCTACACCTGTTGAAAAGGGGTGGTCCCTTAACGGCTCAAAAATGTGGATAACCAACGCAACACTAGCTCATCTGGCAATTATCTGGGCAAAAACCCCCAGTGGCATTCAAGGCTTCTTGGTTCCCACTGACTCGAAAGGGTTTTCTGTCAAAGCAATTCATCACAAACTTTCATTGAGAGCCAGTGATACGGGCGAAATATCGCTCGATAACTGTTTTATCCCAGAAGCTAACCGGTTACCAAAAACAGAACAGGGGTTAAGCTGTGCTCTTAAATGTTTAACACAAGCTCGTTTTGGAATTGCATGGGGAGCTATGGGAGCCGCCATGGCTTGTTACGAGACAGCTTTGGAATATACACAAACGCGACAACAGTTTGGAAGGCCGCTTGCTGGATTCCAGCTTGTTCAAAAAAGTCTTGTCGACATGTTTACAGAGATTGTGAAAACTCAAGCGGTTAATCTGCAAGTGGCTAAACTCATGGATGCCAAAAAAGCATCCTACATTCATGTCTCTTTTGCAAAAAGAAATGCCTGTCAACAAGCTTTAAAAATTGCAAGAGAAGCCCGAAATCTTCTAGGGGCGAACGGAATCAGTGGTGAATACCCTGTGATGCGGCACCTTCAAAACTTAGAAACGGTTTTTACTTATGAAGGCACCGACAATATGCACACCTTAATTATCGGGCGACACTTGACTGAGCTGGCGGCCTTTGAATAAAAAAAAAGCCCAGCTGAGGAGCTGGGCTTTTAAATGAGCGTCAACTATCGAATAGAAGCCCTAGAAGTAGAACGGGATCGTTCTTCGAGTCTAGCGTTATCTGCATCGACAGCTTGAGCAGCTTCTGTCTCGCTTGTGCGTTTGTAAGCAGTTAGAACAGCAGCACCACTACCGCTGCTGCTTAAAAGTTCGGCTACGTTCAATGAGCCATCATTAGATGAGTCGTCATTGCTGGCACAAGAATTAGCAGGAGAAGCTAAACCTGGCTCGTCACCGGTAGCGGCTTTTTTGCCAAATCTTAGTTTGCACTTTTCAACGCATCGGCTACAAAGATTGATGAATCCTTCAAACGGCTCGGCCAACCATTTTGCTACCCCATATACGAAGTTGAACATAACGATTGCCAACTCTTTTAACCAGTTGTAAATCGCCATGCATGCTCCGATAAAGCCACCCCAGGCAGATTTGCACCCAGATTTTACTTTTTCAGAAGCGTTGGTTGCAGACGTGATAACAAGGTCTCTATTTTCCTTGCTAAAAGTGCGTTTGCAGGCATGACCAACACGTTCAAAGCCTTCTCTGCAAGACTGACCAAAACGTTCAAAGCCGGCTTTGCAAGACTGACCAAAACGTTCAAAGCCTGCTTTTATCTTAGCTCCAGTCGTTTCTTCTTGGTTGTGAGCAGTTGTGGCACTCTCAACATGTGCATCAGCAATTCTTTGGGAAGCAGTGGAGTGCTCAACATGTTCTCTTCGAAGGAGTTGAGCTTCAAAGTCCTCTTCTGCTTCTGTAAGAGCGGCATCGATGTTTGTCACTGTTGTTGCAGCATGTCCATTACTGTCGCTCTCTTCGGCCCCAAGTTTTAGGCCACTTTGGTTATGTGTGTGGCGAGTTGTCGCTGTTCTTGAAATCGTTGTTGTCGTAACAACAGCATCTTCAGCAACATGTCTAGTGTTGTGTGATGATTCAGCTCTCATTCTCGCGTCAGCAGAGTGATCGTCATCATGGTGGGCAACCACTGTTGTGGTAACGGCGGCAGCATCTTCAACAGCAACATGTCTAGCGCTATGTGATGATTCATCGCTGTGTGCGTCATCATGGTGAGTAACCACTGTTGTGGCAACGGCGGCAGCATCTTCAACAGCAGCATGTCTAGCGTTGTGTGATGATTCATCGCTGTGATCGTCATCATGGTGAGTAACCACTGTTGTCGCAACGGCGGCAGCATCTTCGACGGCAGCATGTCCAGCGCTATGTGATGATTCAGCGC
>PANA01000004.1 GCA_002708265.1 Legionellales bacterium
ACGAACCTCTGGTGTTCCGGTTGTCACGCCAGTGGCATTGCC
Source organism: Legionellales bacterium (assembly GCA_002708265.1). GTDB lineage: Bacteria > Pseudomonadota > Gammaproteobacteria > Berkiellales > Berkiellaceae. The sequence goes on from PANA01000004.1 coordinate 43, forward strand.
GGGTAGCTATGTTCGGAAGAGATAACCGCTGAAAGCATCTAAGCGGGAAACTCGCCTTAAGATTAGATATCCCGAGAATTTATTTCTCCTAAAGGTCTGTTGAAGACTACAACGTTGATAGGCTGGGTGTGTAAGCGCTGCGAGGCGTTGAGCTAACCAGTACTAATTGACCGTGAGGCTTGATCATATAACACTCAAGTGGTTTGGGTGTTGATGACAAAGCGCACATATTATGATGTAAACAACCCTGAACAAAATTGTTATCACCGATTTAAAAGAATTGCTTGGTAGTCATAGCGAGTTGGACCCACCTGATTCCATTCCGAACTCAGAAGTGAAACGACTTAGCGCCGATGATAGTGTGGGGTCTCCCCATGTGAAAGTAGGTCGCTGCCAGGCATGTTATCCTGAGCCCCAGATAGGAAACTATCCGGGGCTTTTTTATATGGGGATTGAAATAGTGTCTGTTGAGACCGAAATAAAGTCATTCCTAACGCCAGACGCTTTGCAACGCTATTCCCAGTGGTATTGCTTTGATGCAATCGACTCCACGAATACCTTTTTGTACTCCAAACTCGACGAATTAAAAGATAGATCCGTATGTGTTGCCCATACTCAAACTGCCGGTCGCGGACGACGCGGTAAGCCCTGGATTTCTGAGCCTAGTAAAGGTCTTTATCTATCGGTCGCATTCGATAAAAAACAATTTTCTGCCCCCCTGGAAGGCTTTTCTTGTGCCCTAGGGCTTTCTCTAATTCATGCTTTAAAACCTTACTCAATCCCACTCACGCTGAAATGGCCCAATGATGTGTGGATAGATAATGCGAAATGTGCTGGTATCCTGGTTGAGATTTTCTCTTCTTTTATTATCGTCGGCCTGGGACTTAATTTTCTCACGCCTTCTAAAAGTTACTCCAATGCTATCGGATTGGAATCTTATATAGAAAATGTTGTAGATCAGGTACCAAAAATTACAGCCCAAGTGCTCACTGAACTGGATAAGTCCGTGCGACTGTTTGCACAAGAAGGTTTCACCCCCTTTGTAGCTGAAGCGAATCATCTAAACTTGCTTTATAATCGACCCTTTACTTGTCTTATAAACAATACGGAAGTAGAAGCTACCTCGGGGGTAATTAGCGCAGATGGTACGCTAATCGTGTATCAAATAAACGGAGAAAAGAGAATCTGCTACAGTGGGGAGGTTTCACTTAAACTATGAGCCATCTTCTCGTTGATATCGGAAATACTCGAATTAAAATGGCCATTGCTACCGGTGATGAATGCCACCATCTCTTGCCGATCTTTCATCAGCAACAAACCTCCGAGCAGATTTTAAGCGCAATGCCACAGGAGCGTTTTGAGGGAGTTTGGATAGCGAATGTGGCCCCTCTCAAACTCTGTACGACTATTTCTCGCTGGGCAAACCATAAAGATCTGTCGTGTTATAGCGCTAATAGCCAAACACAATTTCGAAGATTGAAAAACGGTTACTTAAACCCACGTCAGCTCGGTGTCGATCGCTGGTTAGGCATGATCGCCTGTGAAGCCGAGAATCTTGGTCCCAGCGTCCTCATTAGCGCAGGTACTGCCCTGACCATCGATATCATTGACCCTAATTATCAACACTTGGGCGGGTACATCCTTCCAGGGCTCGGGCTAAACCGTATTATTCCAGCTCTGAATAACCAAGATATCGCTCCAAGCTTTGACGGGGAGGGATTCCCCCAAAATACACAACAAGCCGTGAATGCAGCTTGCCAAGAAGCCTTATTGCCAGGCCTAGCATCATTTTTTGGAAAAATTTCCAAAAAAATAGATTTTTCATTTAAATGGGTGATAACTGGGGGAGATGCAGCTAAACTGCCCCCTGTGCTTCCAAATTCGGACTACGTGAAACTCGATAACGCCGTATTGTTAGGTTTAAATACCATCAGAAAAAGCGATATTGAACAAAGGGGTTGCTCATCCTTTTAGGTAAGCGTAGAATGCACCGGCTAGTAACGTAAAACATAAGCTGGCGTAGCTCAGTTGGTAGAGCAGCTGATTTGTAATCAGCAGGTCGCGGGTTCGAAGCCTGTCGCCAGCTCCAGTTTCGTAAAACTTAAGGTATTTTCCAGGATAAGTGCCTTTGCTAAGTTGTCGATGTATTTGACAATTCAGTGAAAACACTGGAAAATATTGGCTTTGTATTTCCGGGAGGGGTTCCCGAGCGGTCAAAGGGAACAGACTGTAAATCTGTCGGCTCTGCCTTCGCAGGTTCGAATCCTGCCCCCTCCACCAAGAATGCATGGACCAGCAAAACCTGGCGCAGTGAAGACATGGGATTCGCGGGTGTAGTTCAATGGTAGAACCTCAGCCTTCCAAGCTGATGGTGTGGGTTCGATTCCCATCACCCGCTCCAATGTGGCGTGAGTCGTGTAGTGCCCACATAGCTCAGGGGTAGAGCACTTCCTTGGTAAGGAAGAGGTCACCGGTTCAATCCCGGTTGTGGGCTCCAGCACCAATCGTTAAAATACGTGGTTGGTAGAGTTCAACCCGGTTTAGTAAATAATTGGCAGTAACATCTAAAGAGGCAAGCAAATGGCTGAATTTGAACGTACGAAGCCGCACTTAAACGTGGGGACAATCGGACACGTTGACCATGGTAAAACAACTTTAACAGCGGCAATTACTAAAGTTCTCGCTGAAAAAGGTGGTGCGGAGTTTAAAGATTACAACAACATTGACAACGCGCCTGAAGAGCGTGAGCGTGGTATTACCATTGCGACGTCACACGTTGAGTACGAGTCTGACTCTCGTCACTATGCTCACGTTGACTGTCCTGGACACGCCGATTACGTCAAAAACATGATCACCGGTGCTGCTCAGATGGACGGCGCTATTCTTGTTGTATCTGCTGCTGATGGTCCTATGCCACAAACTCGTGAGCACATAATTTTGGCTCGTCAGGTTGGTGTGCCTAACATCGTTGTCTTCTTGAACAAAGCAGACATGGTTGATGACGCTGAGCTTTTAGAGCTGGTTGAAATGGAAGTGCGAGATCTTCTAAGCAGCTATGATTTCCCTGGTGATGACATTCCTTTCGTTACAGGTTCTGCGCTGAAAGCACTTGAGGGCGATAAAGGCGAAATTGGTGAGGAAGCAATCCTGAAGCTGGTTCAAGCAATGGATGATTACTTCCCACAGCCAGAGCGTGATATCGATAAACCATTCTTGCTTCCTGTTGAAGACGTGTTCTCAATTTCTGGTCGTGGTACAGTTGTTACCGGCCGTGTTGAGCGTGGTATCGTTAAAGTTGGTGAAGAAGTTGAGATCGTCGGTATTCGTGACACTCACAAGACAACTGTTACCGGTGTTGAAATGTTCCGTAAGCTTCTTAAAGAAGGTCAAGCGGGCGACAACGTTGGTGTCTTGCTACGTGGTATTAAGCGTGATGACGTTGAGCGTGGTCAGGTTCTTTCTCACGTTGGAACAATTACACCTCACGCTAAGTTCGAAGCAGAAGTGTACGTAATGTCTAAAGAAGAGGGTGGTCGTCATACTCCGTTCTTGGCAGGCTACCGTCCACAGTTCTACTTCCGAACCACTGACGTAACAGGTGCGGTTGAATTATTACCTGGCGTTGAAATGATTATGCCGGGCGACAACACGAAGATGATCGTAACTCTTATCAATCCTATTGCGATGGAAGAGGGACTACGGTTCGCGATTCGTGAAGGTGGCCGTACAGTTGGTGCGGGTGTTGTCACTAAAATTATTGAGTGATAGCAAAAAAATGCTAAAGGTTAAGCAGGGTTTAGGCCCTGCTTGTGCCGTTTAGAAAGACTTGAAACACTTAGGCCAGTAGCTCAATTGGCAGAGCGGCGGTCTCCAAAACCGCAGGTTGGGGGTTCGATTCCCTCCTGGCCTGCCAAAGTGAGATTCAAAGATGACGGCAAAAACACAAGAACTACCCATAGGATATCAGTGGATGAGATGGATTCTAGTAGCAGCCCTGTTTTGCAGCGGTTTATATGCGCATTATCATTTCTCTGCTCAACCCCTTGTGATCAAACTTGTTGGTTGGATGGTTCTTGTCTCTGTAGGTTTGTGGGTGGCTTCTACGACAGAGTCCGGTAAGCGAGCGCTACAGTTTTTTAATGATGCTCGTTTAGAGTTGAAAAAAGTGGTTTGGCCGACCAAACAAGAAACCGGTCAAGTGACCTTGTTGGTACTCGTTATGGTAACCATAGCGAGCCTGTTTTTCTGGGCAATAGACAGTATTTTATTAAGACTCGTTGCTTGGTTGACGGGTTTTAGTGCATAGGAATTTTATATGACGACGCCTCCGTTACGCTGGTACGTGATTCAAGCCCTTGTCGGCTACGAGATGCGAGTGGTCTCAGGACTGCGAGAAGCTATTGCTCGTCATGGTTTAGAAGACAAGTTTGGTGACATATTAGTCCCAACTGAAGAAGTTGTTGAAGTGCGAGGCGGGCAAAAGCGCCGAAGTGAACGTAAGTTCTTCCCGGGCTACGTCCTTGTACAAATGGTGATGGATGAAGATACATGGCATGTGGTTCGTCACGTCCCGAAAGTTTTAGGGTTCATTGGTGGAACCAGTGATAATCCGGCACCGATTACCGATGCCGAAGCGCAAAAAATCATGCAACAAGTTGAAGCGGGTGCTGAGAAGCCAAAGCCAAAGACTTTGTTCGAACCCGGAGAAGTGGTTCGTGTGACCGAAGGCCCGTTTGCCGACTTTAACGGCGTGGTCGAAGAGGTCAACTATGAAAAGAACAGACTTCGTGTTGCAGTTTTAATCTTTGGCCGATCAACACCAGTTGAGCTGGAGTTTGGTCAGGTTGAGAAAACGTAAGTAAAACGTTAACGGGGAGCTGTGGCAAGCAGCGTTTGAACCCACTGAGGTGACATTATGGCAAAGAAAGTCTCAGCTTTAATTAAGCTGCAAGTCAAAGCACAAGAAGCAAACCCTTCACCGCCTGTTGGTCCTGCATTAGGTCAGCACGGTGTTAACATTATGGAATTTTGTAAAGCATTTAATGCTCAAACACAATCTCATGATAAAGGGCTGCCTCTTCCAGTTATTATTACTGTTTACAGTGATAAAAGTTTCACTTTTATTATCAAAACGCCTCCGGCTTCATTCTTGATCCTTAAAGCAGCAGGTCTGCAAAAAGGTAGTGGTGAGCCTAACAAAAACAAGATCGGAAAAGTAACGCGTCTGCAATTAGAAGAAATTGCAACACTTAAAATGCCTGATCTGACTGCATCGGATATGGATGCTGCGGTAAAAACCCTTGCGGGCAGTGCGCGCAGCATGGGTATCGAAGTGGAGGGCCTCTAAGATGTCATCTAAACGAATGAAAGCGATTCGCGAGCAAATTACTAAAGCTTCGGTTATGGCCGTTGCTGAAGCAGTTGATGCGCTAAAAACTAATTCAAAAGTGAAGTTTAATGAAAGTATTGACGTAGCCGTAATGCTTGGGGTTGACCCACGTAAGTCTGACCAAGTGGTCCGTGGTGCTACCTTGCTTCCAAACGGAACCGGTCGTAGTGTGCGCGTTGCTGTTTTTGCACAAGGTGCAAATGCAGATGCAGCTAAAGCGGCAGGTGCTGAAATTGTCGGCTTTGAAGATCTCGCTGATACGATTAAACAAGCGGGCCAATCTGGTGGTAAGTTAGACTTTGATGTGTTGATTGCAACACCTGATGCCATGCGTTTAATCGGTCCACTCGGCCGTATTTTAGGTCCTAAAGGTTTAATGCCTAACCCGAAGGTTGGAACGGTGACAGCTGACGTTGGCAAGGCGGTTGAAAACGCAAAAGCTGGTCAGGTTTCCTATCGTACTGACAAGGGTGGAATTATTCACTGCACGATTGGTAAGGCAAGCTTTGAAACCAATGCCTTGGTAGAAAACTTGAATGCTATCGTGAGAGATTTGCGTAAAGCAAAACCAAGTACCGCTAAAGGGGTTTACTTGAAGAAAATTATTGTTTCTTCAACCATGGGCCCAGGTATTACGGTTGAAACCAGTTCTATCTCTTCTGCTCTATAAGCAAAGAGGTATAAACAAACTTTGTGTGGGTCTTGTCCCTAGGACAAGTACCATCAAAGACCGTAGGGGTAGTGACTATCTGGTCATTGCTTAAAAGTTGAACCCTACGCAGGTGGTGAGCCCATTCAGCCATGCTGAATAGGTCGCCGGAAAGCCGCTTAGGCGGCATACGTTACGTTAAGGAGATACCTGTGGCGTTAAATTTAGCTCAAAAAAAAGCTATCGTCGCTGAAATCTCAGACGTCGCACAAAAATCGGTAGCAGTGGTCACCGCTGATTACCGTGGGTTGTCGGCAAATGAAATGGCTGAGTTGCGTAAACAAGCACGTGACCAAAAAGTCTTTATTCGTATTGTCCGTAATACCCTAGCAAAACGTGCACTGAAAGGTACTGATTTCGAGTGCATCGAAGACACCTTGGTAGGTCCAACTATCTTGGCGTTTTGTGATGACGCTCCCAGTGCTGCTGCTCGTTTGATCAGAGATTACGCTAAGAAATCAGACAAATTAAATGTCGTTTCTTTAGCGGTTGGTCAAAACAAGTACAGTGCCGAACAATTAGAAGCGGTCGCCTCTTTGCCAACCAAAGACGAAGCCATTTCCAAATTGTTGTCAGCGATGCAAGCCCCGATTGCGAAGTTCGTTCGTACCGTGGCTGCACCACATGGCAAGCTAGTGCGTACGTTAGCGGCGGTTAAAGATGCAAAAGGCGCATAACCTTTTCATCTAAACCCTATATCTTATTAATGAGGAGTAATAAACATGGCTGCAACTAAAGAAGATATTCTTAATTCAATTGCCGAAATGAGTGTCATGGAAGTTGTTGAACTCATCGAAATGATGGAAGAAAAATTCAATGTTACTGCAGCAGCACCGGTTGCTGTAGCAGCTGCTGGCGCACCTGCTGCAGGTGAAGCCGCTGCTGAACAAACTGAATTTGATGTCGTCCTAAAAGCTTTCGGTGACAACAAAGTCGGTGTCATTAAAGCAGTTCGTGGCGCTACCGGTCTTGGCTTGAAAGAAGCTAAAGCATTGGTAGAAAGCGCTCCAGCTGCTGTTAAAGAAGCGGTTAGCAAAGATGATGCTGAAGCTTTAAAGAAAGCACTTGAAGAAGCTGGTGCTGAGGTAGAGGTTAAGTAATAACTACTTACCTTTATTTCGAAGTGCCTTAAAAAGGCCACTTTCGGGGAAACGGGTCGGTTTACATGCCGACCCTTTTCCCGTTTTATCGATCTGATCCGTTACGTTAAGAGGAACCCCCATGGAATTATCTCTTACAGAGAAAAAAAGAGTCCGTGCTAATTATGCAAAGCGACCAGAAACGCACAAGATACCGCATTTGCTTGATATTCAAATAACCTCTTATCGGGACAGCTTTTTGCAGGAAAATGTTCCAGAAAGCGAACGCAAAGACATTGGTCTTCAAGGCGCCTTCAAATCTGTATTCCCTATCGTTAGTTTTTCAGGAAATGCGGAACTGCACTTCGTTTCCTACCGTCTAGGCGAGCCGGCCTTCGACGTTAAAGAATGCCAACTGCGCGGCTTAAGCTTTGCTTGCCCATTGCGTGTGTTGGTCCGTCTGGTTGTCTACGATAAAGAAGCCAGCACTAAAACCATTAAAGATGTCCGTGAACAAGAAGTCTACATGGGTGAACTGCCTATTATGACTGAAAACGGAACCTTCGTTATTAACGGGACCGAACGAGTAGTGGTTTCTCAGCTACACCGTTCACCTGGTATTTTCTTTGACCATGATAAAGGTAAAACCCACTCATCAGGTAAGCTTCTATATGCTGCTCGAGTCATTCCTTATCGTGGTTCATGGTTAGATTTTGAGTTTGATCCTAAAGATAACCTGTTTGCACGTATTGACCGCCGCCGTAAGATTCCAGCAACTATATTATTACGTGCGCTTGGTTTTGAAACCGAAGAAATTCTGGATACCTTCTATGAGCGTAATGAGTACGCACTAGAAGCCAATCAAGTCGTATTAACTTTAATTCCTGATCGCTTGCAGGGTGAAACCGCTTGGGCTGATATTACCTCAACTGATGGTAAGGTCCTGGTTGAAGCCGGCAGGCGTATCACTCAGCGTCATATTCGTTTAATGAATGATGCTAAGCTAAATAAAATTGTTGTTCCTCGTGAAACCCTCGTTGGTAAAGTGCTTGCTAAGCCTGTTATTGATACAGATACAGGCGAAATTATGGCTGAAGCTAACGCTGAGTTAACTGCTGAAATGGTGAACAACCTTATTTCAGCAGGCGTAGAGAAAATTGAAACCATCTACACTAACGAGCTAAACAGAGGCTCATACATCTCTGACACCTTAAGAGCAGATCCAACCTCAAATGCACTAGAGGCAATGGTAGAAATCTATCGTATGATGCGTCCAGGTGAGCCACCTACTAAAGAAGCGGTTGAAACGCTATTTGACAATTTATTCTTCAACTTGGAGCGATATGATTTATCCCCTGTTGGTCGAATGAAGTTTAACCTACGAGTTGGTCGTCAAGAAGTAACAGGATCCGGCACTTTAGACAAACAAGACATTATTGATGCACTTCGTGTGTTAATTGATATTCGTGATGGTAACGGTGAAGTCGATGATATCGACCACTTGGGTAACCGTCGTGTTCGTAGCGTCGGTGAAATGGTTGAAAACCAATTCAGAGTAGGGTTGGTCCGTGTTGAGCGAGCAGTAAAAGAACGTTTGAGCTTAGCTGAATCTGACAATGTCTTCCCTCAAGAGCTGATTAACGCCAAACCTGTTTCAGCGGCGATTAAAGAGTTTTTTGGTTCTTCTCAGCTGTCTCAGTTTATGGACCAAAATAACCCTCTATCTGAGATTACACACAAGCGTCGTGTTTCTGCATTAGGGCCAGGTGGTTTGACACGTGACCGAGCAGGGTTCGAGGTTCGAGACGTTCACACGACTCACTATGGTCGTGTTTGTCCGATCGAAACCCCTGAGGGACCAAACATTGGTTTGATCAACTCCCTAGCGGTTTATGCGCGCACCAACGAGTTTGGATTCCTCGAAACACCTTGCCGAAAAGTAATTGACGGTAAAGTTTCTGATGAAGTGGTTTATCTATCGGCTATTGAAGAAGGGAACTACTACATTGCGCAGGCGAATGCTGAGCTAGACAAAAACGGTAAGTTTGTAGAAACCTTTGTTCCTTGTCGTCATCGAACAGAGTTTGCGCTCGCACCTAAAGAGAAAATTGACTTTATTGATGTCTCTCCAAAACAGATTGTTTCTGTAGCGGCTTCAATGATTCCATTCCTTGAGCATGACGATGCGAACCGTGCCTTGATGGGCTCGAACATGCAACGTCAAGCAGTGCCAACCCTAAGAGCTGAAAAGCCTTTAGTGGGTACCGGTATGGAGCGAACAGTTGCAACTGACTCTGGTGTCACTGCAGTTGCTCGACGAGGTGGTGTTGTTGATTCCTCTGATTCAAGTCGTATTATCGTTCGTGTCAACGAAGATGAAACAAAAGACGGTGAAACAGGTGTTGATATTTACAACTTAACTAAATACACCCGTTCTAACCAAAATACCTGTATAAATCAGCGCCCAATTGTCAAAGCGGGTGACAAAGTTCAAAAGGGTGATGTTTTAGCAGATGGCCCTTCTACAGACTTGGGTGAGTTGGCCTTGGGGCAAAACCTTCTTGTGGCTTTCATGCCTTGGAACGGTTTGAACTTTGAGGACTCCATCTTAATTTCTGAGCGAGTGGTTGATGAAGACCGTTTTACAACTGTTCACATTGAAGAATTATCATGTGTCTCTCGAGACACTAAGCTAGGCCCAGAAGAAATCACTGCTGATATCCCTAATGTTGGTGAAAGTGCGCTTGCCAAACTGGATGACGCAGGGGTTGTATACATCGGTGCTGAAGTTAAATCAGGTGACATCTTGGTTGGTAAAGTAACGCCGAAGGGTGAAACACAGTTAACGCCTGAAGAAAAATTGCTTCGCGCTATTTTCGGTGAGAAAGCATCAGATGTGAAAGATACCTCTTTACGGGTGCCTACCGGTATGAATGGTACTGTAATTGATGTTCAAATCTTTACTCGAGATGGTATTGAAAAAGACCAGCGTGCACTTGACATCGAAAAAGCAGCATTAGATGCCATTCGAAAAGATTACGCAGATGAGTTGCGTATTCGTGAGCGGGACTTGATTGCTCGTCTTGCAAATGCAATGCAAGGTAACGTTGCTGCGGGTGGGCCTAATGGCTTAAGTTCTGGCAGCAAGTTAACACGCGAATACTTGGATGCTCTGTCTGCAGACGACTTTTTCAATGTTCGTATGAAAGATGATGCTCTGAATCAAAGACTTGAAAATGCGAGTGCTTTTTATAAAGCGCTTCGTAAAGATTTCGAGTCTCGCCTTGAAGAAAAGCGTAAAAAGCTTCAGCAAGGTGATGATTTGGCGCCAGGCGTTCTGAAAATTATTAAAGTCTACATGGCCGTTAAGCGTCGAATTCAGCCCGGTGATAAAGTGGCGGGTCGACACGGTAACAAAGGGGTTATTTCTTCTATTGTTCCGGTGGAAGACATGCCTTACATGGAAGACGGTACACCAGTGGACATCGTTTTGAACCCATTAGGGGTGCCATCACGTATGAACATTGGTCAGATTCTTGAAACCCACTTAGGCTGGGCTGCTAAAGGCTTGGGTAAAAAGCTTGAAAAGATGATGCAGTCTGAAGCAAGTACTAAAGCAATTCGTGATTACCTAGATCAAATTTACAATATGGGTGATGTGAAACGTGTTGATTTAGACAGTTTCTCTGATAAAGAAATCCACGAAATGGCGAATAACCTTAAAGGGGGTGTTCCAATTGCAACACCTGTATTTGATGGTGTCGCTGAAGAAGAAATCAAGAACTTACTTGAGTTGGCAGGTTTACCACGAAGCGGTCAAACTCAATTAATCGACGGACGTACAGGTGTTCCATTTGAACGACTAGTAACCGTTGGTTACATGTACATGTTGAAGCTGAACCACTTGGTAGACGATAAGATGCACGCTCGATCAACTGGCTCTTACTCGCTGGTAACCCAGCAGCCGTTAGGGGGTAAAGCGCAGTTCGGTGGACAGCGTTTTGGTGAGATGGAGGTCTGGGCCTTAGAGGCATATGGTGCCTCATACACCTTGCAAGAAATGCTGACGGTTAAGTCCGATGACGTGTCAGGTCGAACCAAGATGTATAAGAACATCGTGGATGGCAACCACCATATGGATGCCGGTATGCCCGAGTCCTTTAATGTCTTGATTAAAGAAGTTCGTGCCCTTGGAATTAACATGGAGTTGGACTGCGAGTAATCGCTGTATAACCTCTGAGCTCTATTAAGTGATGGAGAAATAGCCTTGAAAGATTTAATCCTAAGCCACAACCAAGGTAAAACCATACAAGATTTTACATCTATTGTATTGACGCTTGCTTCCCCCGATCGTATGCGTGCTTGGTCTTATGGTGAGGTTAAAAAACCGGAAACCATTAACTACCGAACCTACAAGCCTGAAAGAGATGGTTTGTTCTGTGCGAAAATCTTTGGACCAATCAAAGACTACGAATGTTTGTGTGGAAAATACAAACGTCTAAAACACCGTGGTGTTATATGTGAGAAGTGTGGTGTTGAGGTAACGCTTGCGAAAGTACGTCGTGAACGTATGGGGCATATTGAGCTTGCAAGCCCAGTGGCTCACATTTGGTTCTTAAAGTCACTCCCTTCTCGAATTGGTTTGCTTCTCGATATGAGTCTGCGTGATATTGAGCGCGTCTTATACTTTGAAGCATATGTTGTTATCGAACCAGGGATGACACCCTTAGATCGCTGCCAGTTATTAACTGAAGAAGCGTATCTTGAAGCTGTTGAGCAGTATGGTGATGACTTTGATGCGCGCATGGGTGCTGAAGCAGTTCGTGAGCTTTTGCGTTCATTAGAGCTAAAAGAAGAGTTTAAGCAGCTTAAAGAAGAACTGCCTCAATCTAACTCTGAAACACGCCAGCGAAAAATAGCAAAACGATTGAAGCTGATTGAAGCTTTCTTGTCGTCAGGTAGTGAGCCTGAGTGGATGATCTTATCCGTTCTGCCGGTTCTGCCACCGGACTTGCGTCCATTAGTGCCTCTGGATGGTGGGCGATTTGCTACTTCAGACTTGAACGATTTATACCGTCGCGTTATTAACCGTAATAATCGTCTAAAACGTTTATTGGACTTGAATGCACCTGACATTATCGTGCGCAACGAAAAACGAATGCTGCAAGAAGCGGTTGATGCAATTTTGGATAACGGTCGACGTGGTCGAGTCATTACTGGCTCTAACAAGCGCCCACTGAAATCGCTAGCCGACATGATTAAAGGTAAGCAAGGTCGTTTCCGTCAAAACCTTCTTGGTAAACGGGTGGACTACTCCGGTCGTTCGGTTATCGTTGTTGGACCAACACTTAGACTGCATCAGTGCGGTCTTCCTAAAAAGATGGCACTTGAACTGTTCAAACCATTTATTTTCAGTAAGCTTGAAACTCGTGGCCTTGCGACGACAATTAAAGCAGCTAAGAAAATGGTTGAGCGAGAAGGACCTGAAGTCTGGGATATCTTAGAAGAAGTTATTAGAGAGCACCCAGTCCTTCTAAACCGTGCACCAACCTTACATAGATTAGGTATTCAAGCATTTGAACCTATTTTGATTGAAGGTAAAGCAATTCAACTACACCCGTTAGTCTGTGCGGCCTATAACGCGGACTTTGACGGTGACCAAATGGCAGTACACGTTCCACTGACATTGGAAGCACAGCTAGAAGCGCGTGTTCTAATGATGTCAACGAATAATATTTTATCGCCAGCAAACGGTGAGCCTATTATCGTTCCTTCTCAAGACGTCGTCCTCGGTATTTACTACTTAACCCGAGAAGCTGTGAATGCTCTTGGTGAAGGTATGATATTTGCAGATCCTGAAGAAGTGCACCGCGCATGGGAATCTAGGCAGGTTGCGCTTCAAGCAAAAATTAAAGTCCGTATGCCGGTTGAGCAAAATGGTTCTCCTGTCTTGGTTGAAACCACTGTTGGACGTGTCTTGCTATATAAAATCATTCCGAAACTTTTACCCTTTAGCTACGTAAACAGAGTGCTAGGGAAGAAAGATATTTCTCGATTGGTTAATCTTTGTGTACAAAAAGTTGGTGTTAAAGACACCGTTGTCTTTGCTGACCAGTTAATGTACGCCGGTTTCCACTACGCAACACGTTCAGGTACTTCTATTGGTATTAACGACCTCACAATTCCTGATGCAAAAGAAATGATTGTTTCTCGTGCTGAAGACGAAGTGAAAGAAATTGAAAACCAATACGCCGGTGGTTTGGTTACCTTTGGTGAGCGTTACAACAAGGTGGTTGATATCTGGTCTCGTGCCAACGATAACGTCGCAAAGGCAATGATGGAACAGCTTTCAGTTGATACGGTTGTTGATGCTGGTGGCAATGAAACTGAACAAGAATCTTTCAACTCAGTTTACATGATGGCCGATTCTGGTGCGCGGGGTTCGCCTGCACAGATCCGACAGTTGGCAGGTATGCGGGGACTGATGGCGCGTCCGGATGACTCGATTATTGAAACACCGATTACAGCGAACTTCCGTGAAGGGTTGAACGCACAGCAATACTTTATTTCGACTCACGGAGCTCGTAAAGGTCTGTCTGATACCGCGTTAAAAACAGCCAACTCTGGTTACTTGACCCGTCGACTGGTTGATGTTGCTCAAGACGTTGTGATCAGTATTGAAGATTGTGGCACGGATTCTGGTATCATAATGACCCCATTAATTGAAGGGGGAGACGTTGTCGAACCACTCGGGGAACGAATCCTGGGTCGTGTAACGTTACATGATATTAAAGACAGCAATGACCAAGTCGTTATTCCGGCCAATACTTTGCTAGATGAAGACAAGGTCGCTATTCTTGATGAGCTTGGTGTCGATAGTGTAGCAGTAAGAACGGTTATTAACTGCCGTGCTGATTATGGTGTTTGCCGACTATGTTATGGTCGAGACTTAGCTCGTGGTCACTTAGTGAATAAAGGTGAAGCAGTTGGGGTTATTGCCGCTCAGTCCATTGGTGAGCCTGGTACACAGTTAACAATGCGTACCTTCCACATTGGTGGTGCTGCATCTCGAGCAACAGCAGAAAACTCTATTCAAGTGAAATCTAACGGTTCTGTTCGATTCCATAACTTGAAGTTCATTGAAAACGCTGAAGGGAACTTAATTGTTGTCGCGCGTTCCGGTGTTCTCACTATTGTGGATGAGCAAGGTCGTGAGCGTGAGCGCTATAAGCTTCCTTATGGGGCGATCCTTGTTGTGAAGGAAAACGACTCTGTTACCAGCGGTCAAACCGTTGCTAATTGGGATCCGCATACTCACCCAGTTGTTGTGGAACTTGCAGGTCGCGTCAAGTTTGTGGACTTGATCGATGGGGTTACCATGAACCTTCAGGCCGACGAAATCACTGGTATGACTAGTATCGTCGTTACTGAAACAAAACAGCAACGTTCATCTGGTGGTAAAGACTTAAGACCAATGATTAAATTGGTTGACGAGAATGATGAAGATCTCTTCCTTCCAGGTTCGGCTTTGCCTGCCAACTATTTCCTACCCCCAGGGGCAGTAATTAACGTTGAAAATGGTGGCCAGGTGAGAATCGGTGACGTTGTTGCAAGGATTCCACAAGAGTCTTCTAAGACGCGTGATATTACCGGGGGTCTACCACGAGTGGCAGATCTATTTGAAGCACGTAAACCAAAAGAGTCTGCTATCTTAGCGAAAGTCTCAGGGATGGTAAGCTTTGGTAAAGAAACCAAAGGTAAACGTCGTTTGGTTATTACAACCAGCGATGGTACCCAAGTTGAAGACTTGATTCCTAAGTGGCGTCACGTTGGTGTGTTTGAAGGGGAAAGCGTCGAGCGAGGAGATGTCATTGCAGATGGTCCTTCTAACCCACATGATATTCTACGTCTGTTAAGTGTGAATGACTTGGCGGCTTATGTCGTTAACGAAGTTCAAGACGTTTACCGTCTACAAGGCGTTCGTATTAATGACAAGCATATCGAAGTGATTGTTCGTCAGATGTTACGTAAGGTTGAAATTACGCATCCAGGTGATACCACTTACCTGACAGGTGAAATTGTTGAATATACAGAACTTCGAAACGTGAATGGTGCTATAGGCGACGATCAGGTTCCTGCTCAATTTGAGCGTGTTCTACTCGGTATTACCAAGGCAGCATTGTCGACTGAATCGTTCTTATCAGCGGCTTCTTTCCAAGATACAACACGTGTACTTACAGAGGCAGCTGTCAGTGGTAAGCGAGATACCTTGAGAGGATTGAAGGAAAATGTGACGGTTGGAAGATTGATTCCAGCCGGTACAGGGTTCGCATATCACGAACGCCAGAGCATTGAGAGGCAAAAAAGACGCCAAGGAGGCGATTCTGGTGAAATAAATGCAAAAGTTACTGCATCTGAGGTTGAAAACGCACTAACAGAAGCGTTAAACTCTTCGACTGAATCAGATAGCGCTAGCTAGCATACAAGCTATGACAATGGGTTGCATTGCACATATTAAGTAACCCTACGGTTTAGGCGGAGCTTGACACTTCGCCACTTAAGAATTAGGATCTCGCTTTCCGCCAGGAAAGGCCGAGATCCTTTTCGTTTAATCAAAATGAAGGTAAAACGATGCCAACTAGTTCTCAGAATGTCCGTAAAGGGCGTAAGCGACCGGTAGTAAAGTCTAAAAGCCCGGCGCTAGGTAACTCTCCCGCTAAACGTGGCGTATGTACTCGTGTATATACGGTAACACCAAAGAAGCCAAACTCTGCGCTACGTAAAGTATGTCGTGTGAAGTTAACGAATGGCTATGAGGTCACCGCGTACATTGGTGGTGAAGGCCATAACTTACAGGAGCACTCAGTCGTACTGATTCGAGGCGGTAGGGTAAAAGATTTACCAGGTGTTCGATACCATGTTATTCGAGGTTGCTTGGATACTTCTGGAGTAGATAAGCGACGTAATGGCCGTTCTAAGTACGGCGCTAAGAAGCCTAAAGAAGCGGCGTAGACGCAGGCCATAAGTAGGAATAAAGACCATGCCAAGAAGACGCGTAGCAGCGAAAAGAAAAATTATGCCAGACCCACTGTACAGCAGTGATTTGGTTGCTAAGTTCATTAACCACGTTATGGTTGATGGTAAAAAATCTCTTGCCGAGAAAGTCGTTTATGGCGCTTTTGCGGTAGTTAAAGAAAAGCGTGGCCAAGACGCTTTAGCTATTTTTGAGAAAGCTATTGAAAACATCAAGCCAACAGTTGAGGTTCGTGCTCGACGCGTTGGTGGTGCGACTTATCAGATTCCTGTTGAAGTACGCGCAGTTCGAGCAAACGCTCTAGCCATGCGTTGGTTGGTAGACTTTGCCAAAAAACGTGGTGAGAAAAGCATGATGCTCCGATTGGCTGGTGAAATTCTAGATGCCAGTGATGAAGAGGGCGGCGCTCAAGGTAAAGGGGGTGCGGTTAAGAAGCGTGAAGATACGCACCGTATGGCTGAAGCAAACAAAGCCTTCTCACATTACCGTTGGTAAAAGCATTAGTAGTAGGAATTTAAACCGTGGCACGTAAAACCCCATTAGAGCGCACAAGAAATATCGGCATTATGGCCCATATTGACGCTGGTAAAACAACGACAACCGAGCGTGTTTTGTTCTACACCGGTTTGTCTCACCGCATCGGTGAAGTTCATGATGGTGCAGCCATCATGGATTGGATGGAACAAGAACAAGAACGTGGAATTACTATTACTTCAGCAGCGACAACTTGCTTCTGGAGTGGTATGGATCAGCAATTCAAAGAGCACCGAATTAACATTATTGATACCCCTGGACACGTTGACTTTACAATCGAAGTTGAGCGATCACTTCGAGTCCTGGATGGTGCAGTTGCTGTTTTCTGTGCGGTTGGTGGTGTTGAGCCTCAGTCAGAAACTGTATGGCGTCAAGCAAACAAATATCACGTTCCTCGTATGGCCTTCGTTAATAAGATGGACCGCGCAGGCGCTAACTTCTTGCGTGTTGTTGAGCAAGTTAAAACACGCTTAGGTGCGAATCCAGTTCCAATGCAAATCGCTATTGGGGCCGAAGAGAACTTTGAAGGTGTTGTCGACTTAGTTCGTATGAAAGCTATTTACTGGGACGACAGTACTCAGGGTATGCGTTACGAAGCGAAAGATATTCCTGCTGACCTAGAAGACCTTGCTCAGACTTACCGTGAACAACTCGTTGAGTGTGCAGCTGAATCTTCTGAAGAGTTGATGGAAGCATATTTAGAAAATGGTGATTTGACTCAAGACCAAATTCATCAAGCCATTCGTCAACGTGTGTTAGCAGCTGAAATCGTTCCCGTTTTTTGTGGTTCTGCTTTTAAGAACAAAGGGGTTCAAGCGGTTCTTGATGCGGTTGTCCGTTACATGCCTTCTCCTTCTGATATTGCAGAAACTGAAGGTACTGATCCTGACAACAGTGAAAAGAAACTAACTCGACCTGTTTCTGATGATGCACCATTTTCTGCATTAGCGTTTAAAATTGCTAACGACCCTTATGTCGGTTCTATTACCTTCTTCCGGGTTTACTCTGGTTCATTGCAAGCAGGTAGTGCTGTTCAGAACACGATTAAAGGCAAGAAAGAGCGTTTTGGACGTATCTTACAGATGCACTCAAATACACGTGAAGAAATTAAAGAAGTTCATGCTGGTGATATTGCTGCGGTAGTTGGTCTTAAATACACCACCACCGGAGATACATTATCAGACGGAGATAATCCAATCGTTCTAGAGCGTATGGAGTTCCCCGAGCCAGTAATTCACGTTGCTATTGAGCCAAAGACAAAAGCTGACCAAGAAAAAATGAGTCTTGCTTTAGGCCGATTAGCAAAAGAAGATCCTTCTTTCAGAGTGCGCTCTGATGAAGAATCAGGACAAACCATTATTGGTGGTATGGGTGAGCTTCACTTAGACATTATTGTTGACCGTTTACGTCGAGAGTTCTCTGTTGATGCTAACGTTGGTGCGCCACAGGTGGCTTACCGTGAAAGTATCCGTAAAGAAGTTGAACAAGAAGGTAAGTTCGTTCGTCAGTCAGGTGGTCGCGGTCAGTATGGTCACGTTGTGATTAAACTGCAGCCAGTAGAGCCAGGTGCTGGGTTCGAATTTGTAGACGAAATTAAAGGTGGTGTTATTCCTAAGGAATACATCCCAGCGGTTGGTAAAGGTATCGAAGAGCAAATGCAAAACGGTATCTTGGCTGGCTACCCGTTAGAAGATTTAAAAGTAACGCTGATTGATGGATCTTTCCATGATGTCGACTCCAGTGAGATGGCATTTAAGATCGCTGGTTCTATGGCACTTAAGCAAGGGGCTTTGAAAGCTAGCCCTGCTTTACTAGAACCAATCATGCAGGTAGAAGTAGTTACCCCTGAAGATTACATGGGTGATGTCATGGGTGACTTGAACCGTAGGCGTGGTGTTTTGCAAGGTATGGATGACTCTCCAGCAGGTAAAAACATTAAGGCTGAGGTTCCGCTTTCTGAAATGTTCGGGTATGCAACAGACTTGCGTAGTATGACCCAGGGTCGTGCTAACTACTCGATGGAATTCAAGAAGTATGCAGAAGCACCTTCTAACGTTGCTGAAGAAGTTATTAAGAAGCGTACAGGTTCTTAAGTCCAGGAATTAAAACTGATTGTCGATGGGGCAAATCAATGAGTAATATGACAAACCAGTGTATCAAAATTCGCTTAAAGGCGTACGATTATAAGCTAATCGAGCGTTCTGCAAAGCAAATCGTAGAAACGGCAAAAAGAACCGGCGCCAATATCCGTGGTCCAGTTCCTCTGCCAACAAAGATTGACAAAATGACCGTGTTGATTTCTCCACACGTCGATAAAAATGCGCGTGATCAGTTTGAGATCCGTACGCATAACCGTTTGATCTTTATTGTTGAGCCAACGGATAAAACTGTTGATGCACTTATGAAGCTAGATTTGGCTGCTGGTGTTGATGTTCAGATCGCTGTCAGCTAGGTAATCGAAAAGAGGTTAAAACCATGTTGGGTTTATTGGGACAAAAAATTGGGATGACGCGAGTATTTACCCCAGAGGGTAAATCCGTGGCTGTGACTGTTATTCAGGTGCTGCCTAACCGCGTTACTCAAGTCAAAACACAAAATAACGACGGCTACGCCGCTATTCAGGTAACCACTGGTGAGAAACGTGTTTCTCGTATGTCAAAGCCTGAAGCTGGCCATTTCGCTAAGAATGAAGTAGCACCAGGCCGCCTGTTGAAAGAATTTACCTCTAAAGACGGGTCTGACTTCACTGACGTAAATGTTGGTGATGAGCTAACGGTTGAATTGATTGCCGAAGGTGCCATCGTTGATGTAACCGCTACGAGTAAAGGTAAAGGTTTTGCTGGTGGTGTAAAACGACATAACTTTAGAACGCAAGATGCGTCTCACGGTAACTCATTATCTCACCGTGTGGTTGGTTCGACTGGACAAAACCAGACACCTGGTCGTGTCTTTAAAGGAAAGAAAATGCCCGGTCAAATGGGTAACGTAAAGACAACCGTACAAAGTTTAACAGTTGTTAAAGTAGACGCTCAGCGCCAGGTAGTTTTAGTAAATGGCTCTGTTCCAGGTGCGCCAGGTGGCGAAGTAATTATCCGTCCTGCGGCTAAAAAGCCAGCAGCTGATACAACTTCTGCCGCGTAAGGGGGGGAACAAATGAAATTAGCAGTGCAAACAGCGGCAGGAAAACAAGAAACGATTAGTGTTTCTGAACAGTTTTTTGGCCGTGATTATAACGAGGCGCTTGTTCATCAAGTAGCTCTCGCGCAGATGGCACCAAAGAAAGTGACAAAAGGACAAAAAAATCGTTCTGCAGTCAGTGGTGGTGGTGTTAAACCTTGGCGACAAAAAGGAACGGGTCGTGCTCGTGCCGGTAGTATTCGAAGCCCATTATGGCGTGGTGGTGGTCGAACTTTCCCAAGCCAACCGCGTGATATTAATATTAAAGTGAACAAGAAAATGTTCCGTGGTGCTTTGTCTAGCGTTATGTCTGAACTGATTCGTCAGGAACGATTAACTCTAGTTGACCAAGTAAGTGTAGAAGCGCCAAAAACAAAATTGTTAGTTCAGCTGTTAAAAGATAAAGGCTTTGAGCAAAATCTTTTAATTGTGACTGAATATATTGATGAAAACCTATACTTGGCTTCTCGTAATTTGCCAGGCGTTCAGGTTATTGACGCAGCGTCAATGACACCTTATGACGGTGTTCGTCATGAGCGTGTTGTGATGACTACGGGCGCGCTTAAGAAAATCGAGGAGGCCCTAGCATGAGTCACCATTTGAACGTTGCCAACGTCTTATTGGCACCATTGGTTAGCGAAAAAGTCGTTACCATGAAAAACGTGGTTTCTTTTTGGGTGTTGCCAAAAGCAGATAAAGCTAGCATCAAAAATGCAGTTGAAACTATGTTTGATGTGAAGGTAGAAGATGTTCGAACGGTTGTTAAACCTGTTAGACCTCGTCGTGGTTCTAAAGCGTTTACAAAGCGTCGTCAGTTTAAAAAGAAGGCTTATGTTCAACTTGTTGAAGGACAAGAATTGAACTTAAGCTTCGAGCAATAAGAGTTGGGATAGAGATTATGGCAGTTATTCAGGTAAAGAAAGCGACGACGCCAGGCCAAAGAGGCATGGTGAATATCGTTAGCCCTGAGCTTTACAAGGGTCCGCCCGTCAAAGGCTTAACGATTAAGAAAGTTGCAACGAGCGGTCGTAACAACAACGGTCGTATTACAGTCCGCCATCGTGGTGGTGGAGTAAAGCGACACATTCGTCTTGTTGATTTTAAACGTTACGATAAAAAAGATATCCCAGCGGAAGTTGAGCGTTTTGATTACGACCCAGGTCGTAGTGCAAACTTGGCACTTCTAAAATATGCTGACGGTGAGCGTCGTTATATTCTAGCGCCACGTGGTATAAAGGTTGGTAAAACTGTTCTAGCGAGCGCTAAAGCTCCTATCGAACCCGGTAACTGCCTACCGCTAAAAAACATTCCAGTGGGTACCGTTATTCATAATATCGAAATGAAGCCAGGCAAAGGTGGACAGATCGCTCGTAGTGCGGGTGCAAGTGTTCAGCTAATGGCACGTGAAGGAGCTTACGCAACTTTACGTTTACGTTCTGGTGAAATGCGAATGGTTCCAGCGGTTTGCTGGGCGACAATTGGTGAAGTTGGAAACTCTGAGCATAGCCTTCGTCGTCTTGGTACTGCTGGTAAGAAACGTCGTATGGGTATTCGTCCAACCGTTCGTGGTGTGGCGATGAACCCTGTTGATCACCCACTAGGTGGTGGTGAAGGTCGTACAAGTGGTGGACGTCACCCATGTAGCCCGACAGGTAAAACCGAAGGAATTAAGACGCGTAAGCGTAAGAAGTGGACTGATAAGTTCATCGTACGTCGTCGTCGTAATAAGAGTAAGAAGAAATAGGTGAGGATCAACAGTGTCTCGTTCAATTAAAAAAGGTCCATATTGCGATCCCAAACTCTTGAAGAAAGTTCGTAAGTCTCGCGAGACTGGCGGCAGTAAACGAATTGTTGTTGAAACATACTCTCGTGCTTCAACTATCATGCCTGAGTTTGTGGGTATTACGATCGGCGTTCACAACGGAAAGATCATGATCCCTGTGTTGATATCGGATAACATGGTCGGCCATAAACTTGGTGAGTTTGCTTTGACACGTACATTTAACGGTCATCCAGACTCTAAGACTAAGAAGTAAAGGAGGTTGTCGTGAGTTTAGCGACGTTAAGAAATGCAACTTTATCTGCGCAAAAAGCGCGGCTCGTTGCAGACATGATTCGCGGCAAGCGCGTTGAGCAGGCACTTGACCTTCTTAGCTTCA
The DNA here is from genome assembly GCA_002708265.1 of Legionellales bacterium. Classification (GTDB taxonomy): domain Bacteria; phylum Pseudomonadota; class Gammaproteobacteria; order Berkiellales; family Berkiellaceae. The sequence continues at coordinate 22,124 of PANA01000004.1, forward strand.
CGCCTAAAAAAGCAGCTAAGACTCTTAAGAAAGTTCTAGAGTCTGCTGTAGCGAATGCTGAGCATAATGACGGTGCGGATATCGACGAATTGTTTGTTAAAACAATCTATGTCAACGAAGGACCAGTTTTGAAGCGATTCCAGCCTAGAGCTAAGGGTCGTGCAAACCGTATTTTAAAACAGCGTTGCCACATTCATGTTGAATTGGCTTCGGCTGAAACAGCTTAAAGAGAGGAAGTAATGGGTCAGAAAGTACATCCAACCGGCATGCGGTTAAATATCACAGAGAAGCATCGCTCTATGTGGTATGCCAAAAAAAGCGGCCAGTTTGCCTCTAACTTACTTGGTGATCTAAAAGCACGCTCTTTCCTAAAGAAAGAGCTAGAGAAAGCCTCTGTAGGACGTATCCAAATCGAACGTACTGCTGAGTCTGCGCTGATTACGATTCACACTGCTCGTCCAGGGGTTGTAATCGGTAAGAAAGGGGAAGACGTAGAGCGTTTGAAAGCGGCGTGTGCCAAAATTATGGGCGTTCCTGTTCACATTAATATTAGTGAAATCCGTCGTCCTGAGTTGGATGCACAGTTGGTCGCAGAAGGTATTGCTCAACAATTAGTGAAAAGGGTAATGTTCCGTCGCGCTATGAAGCGTGCAGTTCAAAACACTATGAGACAAGGTGCTCAAGGTGTGAAAATTGCGGTTTCAGGTCGTTTAGGTGGTGCAGAGATTGCTCGCCGTGAATGGACTAAAGAAGGTCGTATTCCTTTGCATACTTTCCGTGCTGACATCGACTATGGTTTTGCTGAAGCGTTAACCACTTACGGAATCATCGGTGTTAAAGTTTGGATCTTCAAAGGTGAAGTATTTGATCAAGAAGAAGCAGAAGACTCTGCTGCTTCAGCTGAATAGGGTAGGGTAGAACGATGTTGCAACCCAAACGAACAAAGTTTCGCAAACAACAAAAAGGCCGTAACCGTGGCCTCGCTCAACGCGGCAGTAAAGTCAGCTTTGGTGAGTTTGCGATTAAAGCTACAACGCGTGGTCCTGTGACGGCACGCCAAATTGAGGCTGCTAGACGTGCGATTAACCGTTACGTTAAACGGGGTGGTAAAGTCTGGATTCGTATTTTCCCAGACAAACCGATTACCCAAAAGCCTCTAGAAGTTCGTCAAGGTAAAGGTAAAGGTAACGTGGAGTACTGGGTAGCTTTGATTCAGCCTGGCCGCGTTTTGTTTGAGATTGAAGGGGTAAGTGAAGAAGCTGCTCGTGAAGCATTTAGGCTTGCGGCTGCTAAATTGCCTGTTCAAACACAGTTTGTTGAAAGGACGGTTGTCTGATGAAAATGAGTGAAATTCGAGCTATGTCTTCTAAAGACATTCGTTCATCGCTGTCTGAAACGCAAAAAGAATTGTTTCAACTTCGAGTACGTAGAGCCAGCGGACAAGCTGAAGGCATGTTGCATAAACAGTCTCAGCTTAAAAAGCACGTTGCGCGGCTTTACACAGTTCTCAAAGAACAAGAGGGTAAATAAGTATGAGCGAGAAGCAGGCCCGTTTTAGACAAGGGGTTGTGATTAGCGCCAAAGCTGATAAAACACGTGTTGTGCGTGTTGATTGGGCGCGTCGACATGAGCGTGTTGGTAAGGTAGAACGTAGAAGAACTAAGTACCACGTTCATGATGAAAACAACACTTCTAAAGAAGGGGATTTGGTGCGTATACAAGAGTGCCGTCCTTACTCCAAGACTAAAAGTTGGAAGTTCGTAGAAGTGGTTAAAGAAGGCAGTTCCGTGTAGGTTCGCCTGAATTTATTTAGTTGTTTTAATAGATGCTGCAAAATGGTAAAATGCTCCGATTTGCAGTTGCAAAATAAATAGAGAAGACGGGAGATAACGTCATGATTCAGATGCAATCGACGCTTGACGTCGCCGACAATAGTGGGGCGCGCCGAGTTATGTGCATCAAGGTGCTTGGAGGATCTAAGCGCCGTTACGCCGCGATAGGCGACATCATTCGTGTCACGGTAAAGGAAGCCATCCCACGTGGGAAAGTGAAAAAGGGTGATGTATTGCACGCGGTGGTCGTACGTACACGAAAAGGGGTTAGGCGTGATGATGGCTCCCTGATTCGATTTGATGGAAACGCGGCTGTTTTATTAAACGGTCAGCACCAGCCAATCGGAACTCGTATATTCGGCCCAGTAACCCGCGAGCTACGAGAGAAATTCATGAAGATTATTTCGTTGGCGCCTGAAGTGCTATAAAAGCGAGAGTAAAAGAACGATGCGTAAGTGCAAGCTAAAAAAAGGGGATGTCGTACAGGTAATGACCGGAAGGTCTAAAGGCCGTACGGGCAAAATACAAAAAGTAATTTGCAAAAATGTTTCCCGCTCAAAAGATGAGAATAAGAAAAAACTCGATTACTGGTTAGTGGTTGAAGGTGTGAACATGGTTAAAAAACATGTTAAGCCAGATCCTCGTGCCCAAAAGCCAGGTGGGATTGTGTCAAAAGAGGCCTCAATACATCACTCTAACGTGATGTTAGTAAACCCTCAGACGGGCAAGCCTGAACGCATCGGTGTTAAGACTTTGGAAGACGGCAAACGTGTTCGTTGTTTCAAAAAATCAGGAGAAGTGATCGATGCCTAATACAATGCACCCCCTGAAAAAAGAATACGTTGAACAAATGGTTCCAGCATTAATTAAGACGCTTGGTCTTGAAAACCCAATGCAGGTGCCAAAAATTCAAAAAATCACCATCAATATGGGTGTTGGTGAAGCCGCTCAAGATAAAAAATTGGCGAAGATTGTACAAGAAGAATTGACTGCGATTGCTGGACAAAAAGCTCAGATCGCTTTGGCTCGTAAGTCTGTTGCCGGTTTCAAAATCCGTGACGGATGGCCAGTTGGTTGTAAAGTAACGCTTCGTAATGATCGCATGTACGATTTTTTACAACGTTTGCTTTACATATCGCTCCCAACGACTCGTGACTTTCGTGGTTTGAACCCTAAGTCTTTTGATGGTCGTGGAAATTACACTTTCGGGGTGAAAGAACAAATTATTTTCCCTGAAATTGAATACGATAAAGTGGATCGAATTCGTGGTATGGATATCACCATCACGACTTCGGCTTTAGATAATGAACAAGGTTTAGCGCTGTTAAAAGCTTTTAAGTTTCCACTTAAAGGTCAAGGCCCCGCTGAATCCGCAGCTTAATTAGGAGAAGGTCTCTATGGCAAGTAATCGAATGATTCGTCGCGAAACAAAGCGAACTCGATTGCAGAAGAAACATGCAGCAAAGCGAGCTAGCCTTCGTGAGCAATTGAAAGATCCAAGCTTATCATTAGATGACAAGTTGGAAATTCAAGCTCAATTTCGCAAGCTGCCTCGAGATTCAAGCAAAGTAAGACTTGCTGGCCGTTGTCAATTAACCGGTCGTGCCCGTGGGGTATACCGAATGGTTGGCATTTGCCGAAACATGCTTCGTAAGCTGGCTAATCAGGGTGAAATCCCTGGTATAACCAAATCAAGCTGGTAATTGGGAATAATAAACAATGACAATGCAAGATCCGATAGCAGACATGTTAACCCGCGTACGCAACGCTCAAATGATGCGTAAACGTGAAGTGGTTATGCCTGCTTCAAACTTAAAAGTGGCAATTGCTACAGTGTTGAAAGACGAAGGCTACATTGTGGACTTTTCTGTCTCAGGTGAAGAGGCAAAGCGTGAACTGAATATTCAGTTAAAATATCACAAGTCTAAGCCTGTTATTAGCCGTATTGAACGTGTATCACGTCCTGGTCTTCGTAGCTACAAAGCTTCAGATGAACTGCCGAATGTGATGGATGGTTTGGGTGTTGCAATTGTTTCCACTCCAAAAGGGGTTATGACCGGTAAAGCGGCCAAAGCTCTAGGGCACGGCGGTGAAGTGCTGTGTGTAGTGGCGTAAGGGGAGATTAGTCAGATGGCATCTAGAGTTGCATACAAACCCATCACATTACCACAAGGTGTTGAGGTTAAAGTTGACGGTCAGGTCGCTAAGATTAAAGGTAGCAAAGGTGAGTTAGTACAACCTCTGCACAAAGCAATTTCACTGAACATCAGCGACAGCCAAGTATTGGTTCAAGTTGACAGCACGCAGTTGGATAAGCCAGATGCTATGGCAGGAACAACACGAGCGCTTGTTCAAAACCATGTTACCGGTGTAAGCCAAGGGTTTACTAAAAAACTTCAACTCGTTGGGGTTGGTTACAGAGCGCAAGTTGGCAAACAAGGCAACTTGTCTAAAGTTGAATTAACTTTAGGGCTTTCTCACCCAGTGGTTTATGTTGCGCCTGAAGGTATTACCTTGAGCTCATCAGCTGTAACTGAAGTCGAAGTTAGTGGTATTGACAAACAAGTTGTTGGTCAAGTCGCAGCAGAAATTAGATCGTTCCGTCTGCCTGAGCCTTACAAAGGTAAAGGTATACGTTACGCCGATGAAGTCATTCAATTAAAAGAAACGAAGAAATAGCGTATCGCTAAACAGAGTAAACGGAAAAGTCCGATGAACATTAGAAAGCAATCAAGATTAAGAAGAGCAGCAAAAACGAGAGCTAAAATCAAGCAGCTCGGCGCTGAGAAAGGAACTGCACGTTTAGTTGTGAACCGTTCCTCTCGCCATATTTACGTGCAAGTGGTTGCCCCTAAAGATGGTAAAGTTCTTGCCCAGGCCTCTAGCCTTGAGTTACGAGCTGAATCTGTCGATGGCGGAAAAATTGCCGCAGCGAAGAAAGTAGGTGCTCTGTTGGGTGACCGTGCAAAGCAAGCAGGTGTAAAAGCTGTAGCTTGTGATAGAAGCGGTTTCAAATATCATGGTCGAGTGGCAGCGTTAGTAGATGCAGCGCGTGAAGCTGGCGTCGAAGTATAAAGGGTTGATTAAATGTCAGTAGCAGAACAGAAGCAAAAAAATACCGAAGGCCAATACGTTGAGAAGTTGGTTAAGGTTCGCCGAACTGCAAAAGTAGTTAAAGGTGGTCGTATCTTCGGGTTTTCTGCCCTAGTCGTTATCGGAGACGGTAAAGGTAAAGTAGGGGTTGGACAAGGTAAATCGCGTGAAGTGCCAGATGCTATTCGAAAAGCAATGGACGAAGCTCGTCGTAACTTGATTGAAGTACCACTACGTGAAGGGCGTACTCTGCATCACACCGTGATTGCACGACATGGCGCCTCTAAGATTTTTATGCAGCCTGCTTCTGAAGGTACCGGTATTATTGCTGGTGGTGCTATGCGTGCTGTATTTGAAGTTGCTGGCGTAAGAGACGTACTCGCTAAATGTTACGGCTCTACAAACCCAGTAAACGTTGTTAGAGCAACCTTGAAAGGACTTAAAGATATCCAGTCACCAAGAGCGGTTGCTGCAAAACGTGGTATGTCTGTTTCAGAACTTCTAGGTGAGCAAAAAGATGAGCAGTAAGAAAACAGTTGTTGTAACCCTAGTCAAAAGTTTAGCGGGACGTCTTGAAAAACATAAGGCATGCGCGCGTGGCTTAGGTTTAAGAAGAATTGGTCACACGGTTGAGGTTATTGATACACCAGAAAACCGTGGAATGATTAAAAAAATTGAATACCTTCTAAAGGTTGAGGGATAGTCATGCGTTTGAATGAAATGGCCCCAGCTGTCGGCTCAAAGAAAGCGGCTAAAAGAGTTGGACGTGGTTGCGGTAGTGGCCTCGGTAAAACTTGTGGACGTGGTGTGAAAGGTCAAAAATCACGTTCTGGTGGATATCACAAAGTCGGATTCGAAGGGGGGCAGATGCCCTTGCAGCGTCGGTTACCTAAGTTTGGTTTTACCGCGCACAAATCTCATACACGTGAAGAAGTTCGTTTAGGTGAATTAAACAAAATGGCTTCTGATGTTGTTACTTTAGAGTCTTTAAAAGAAGCGGGTCTTATCCGTAAGTCTACTAAAGACGTGAAAGTGATGTTAAAAGGTGAGCTTACTAAAGCATTAACGCTTAAAGGCATCAAAATTTCTAAAGCTGCTAAAGCTGCGGTTGAAGCGGCTGGTGGTAAGGTCGAAGAAGCTGCGGCTTCAGCCTAAACAGGAAGTTTAAATGAATTCTGAGTCACGTCTTGCAGGGCTAACAGAATTACGCCAAAGGGTATTATTTGTGCTCTTTGGCTTGATTGTATATCGGATTGGGGCACATATCCCTGTGCCAGGGTTGAATCCTCTGCGTTTAGCGGAGTTGTTTTCGGACGCCAACCTAGGGATATTTGGACTCTTTAATTTATTCTCTGGCGGTGCGTTATCAAGACTAACCGTATTTGCTTTGGGAATAATGCCGTATATTTCGGCATCGATTATCGTTAATATTTTGACCGCTGTTTCTCCACAGTTAGAACAACTGAAGAAAGAGGGCGAGAATGGTCGACGTAAACTGTCACAATACACACGTGTTGGAACGGTTTTGCTAGCGACGATTCAAGGGTTTGGGATGTCACGCTTTTTGGCCTCTTCTGGGGTGGCGTTAGATCCAGGTCCTGCGTTTTATTTTGTGACAACGCTCACCTTGGTAACAGGGACCATGTTTTTAATGTGGTTAGGTGAGAAAATTACAGAACGTGGTGTTGGAAATGGTATTTCTCTCATCATATTCACCAGTATTGTTTCCGGCTTGCCGAATGCGGTTGGCAATACTTTTGAACAAGTTCGACAAGGTGCGATGCAGCCGATAGCGCTGATTGCTTTGTTGGTTATCTTGTTCGGGGTGACGGCATTTATTGTTTTTGTTGAAAGAGGACAGCGTCGAATCGCGGTTAACCATCCTCAGCGTCATATGATGATGCGTCAGGGAGTGCCTCAGCAGCAGAACCATTTGCCTTTAAAGATTAATATGGCGGGTGTTATTCCCCCTATTTTTGCCTCCACGCTGATTTTGTTCCCAGGAATGATTAGCAAGTGGTTTGGTCAAAGCACGGAAGGTTTTGAGTGGCTAACAGATGTTGGTTTAGCACTTGAGCCAGGGCAGCCTTTGTATATTGCATTGTTTGCCGCAGGAATTATGTTTTTCTGTTTCTTCTATACCGCGTTGATGTTCAACCCGAGAGAAACAGCAGACAATTTGAAACGTTCAGGTGCGTTCATCCCAGGGATTCGTCCTGGTGAACAGACAGCGAACTACATTGATAAGGTCATGACACGTTTGACGTTAATCGGGGCTTTATACATTAGTTTTGTTGCCTTGTTACCTGAATTTTTGATTATGGGATGGCAGGTGCCATTTTACTTCGGTGGGACCTCGATGCTGATTATTGTCGTGGTAGTGATGGATTTTGTGGCTCAAGTGCAGGCACACCTCATTTCCAAGCAGTATGAGGGCCTAATGAAAAAAGGGATTGGCCGTGGGAAGGGCCGCAATAATATTCGATTATAAAGATGGGTACATACAATGAAAGTAAATGCATCTGTTAAGAAGATTTGTAAAGACTGTCGAGTGATTCGACGCAAAAGAGGCCGCGTTGTCTACATAATTTGCAAGAATCCACGACACAAGCAGCGTCAAGGTTAAGCTGGCTCGCTGGTTGAATTGGTTGATTTTTAGGGGGTAGGCGCGTAAGATCCGCCTACTAAGCTTAGTTTCAAAAGCAAAAATTTATAGATATAGGCAGAAAAGTAGAATGTCGAACGCAGCAACAGGACAAAATGTACGTATTGAAGGGGTCAACTTACCTCCTAACGCACATATTGTCATTGGGCTTCAGTCCATTTATGGAATCGGTGCTACCCGAGCAAAGCAAATTTGTGAAAAGACAGGTATTGCGGAAAATAAGAAAGTCCGTGAACTGGGTGAAGATGACATCCGTAGCATTTTGTCTGCTCTAGAAGGCTATGTCGTTGAAGGTAACCTTCGACGAGAGCTGGCCATGAGAATTAAGCGTTTACGTGACATCCGATGCTACCGTGGTGTTCGTCATAGTCGTCGTCTTCCAGCGCGTGGACAACGGACCCGAACCAATGCTAAGTCAGCACGTGGTCGTCGCAAGAGTGGATCAGCTGGATCTGCTTCAGATAAGAAATAACAGTTTTAAGTAAAGGCATTATTGATTATGGCTCAGAAGCAACTGTCAAGCAGTAAAAAAAGAACCAAAAAAGTTAAAGATCGGGTATCTGATGCTGTGGTTCACGTGAAAGCAACTTTCAACAACACACTCATCACTATTACGGATGCTAAAGGTAACGCGTTATCTTGGTCCTCTGCTGGTGAGCAAAAATTCAGTGGTTCTCGTAAGAGTACTCCTTACGCAGCCCAGGTTGCGACTGAAGTTGCTGCGAAGAAAGCCAAAGAAATTTATGGTGTTGAAAACGTTGAGGTGTACATCAAAGGTCCAGGACCAGGTCGTGAAGCAGCGATCCGTGCTGCCCGTAACTTCTTTATTGTTACAGGTATTTACGACATGACCGGTATCCCATTTAACGGGGTCCGAGCACCAAACGAACGACGAGTTTAATTAAAAATTAATTTAGCGGATTAGGTAGAAGAATGGCGAGATATACAGGGGCAACCTGCCGGATTTCAAGAAGATACGGTAAAGACCTTGACTTCAAAACACTAAAGAGCAGAAGTCTTGAGTCTAAATGTAAGTTTGGTACAACCCCCGGTCAACACGGCCAAAGAAAGGGGCACCGCTCTGACTACGGTCAGCAGTTAGCGGCTAAACAGATGCTACGTATGCAGTATGGTGTATTGGAAAAATATTTCCGTAAACTTTACAAAACTGCGGCGTCAAAGAAAGGGGTAACCGGTGTTATCTTGCTTCAGCTTCTAGAGTCTCGCTTGGATAACGTTGTTTACCGCATGGGTTTTGCAGGAACACGACGCGAAGCGCGTCAATTGGTTTCTCACCGTCATATTTTAATTAATGGTGAAATTCTGAACGTTCCTTCTTACCAGGTAAAAGTGGGTGACGTGATTTCTATCCGTGAAAAAGCACGTTCTCATGAAAGAATTACAGATGCCTTACAGTGGACCGAAGAAAAAGGGTTCCCTGAATGGGTGAGTGTCGATGCTAAGGAAATGAGTGGTACCTTTAAGTCTGTTCCTGAAAGGGATGACATACCGACCGATATTGACGTATCACTAATTGTTGAGTTGTACTCTAAGTAATTAATTAACCGCTCAGGGGAATGCTTGCTATGGCAACGACCGAATTATTAAAACCGCGCTCCATCAGTATGAAAAATGTTGGACCAAACGCGGCTAAAGTAACCATGGAACCGTTCGAACGTGGATATGGCCATACTTTAGGAAATGCGCTTAGACGAACCCTTTTATCCAGTATGCTTGGGTTCTCTGTTGTTCAGGTAAAAATTGAAGGCGTTGAGCACGAGTACTCCGGTATTGACGGTGTTCAAGAGGATGTTGTTGATATCCTATTGAACCTAAAAGGTTTACGTTTCAAAGTTTCTGAAGCAGCTAAGTCAGAGTTTGAATTAACGCTTGAAAAGAAAGGTGTTGGCCCTGTCCTCGCCTCTGATATTCAATTGTTAGACGATATGGAATTGGTGAACCCAGATTATGTTATCTGTCACCTAACAAAAGATGTTCCGTTCAAAGCACGTTTGACGATTGCGCGTGGTCGTGGTTACCAACCATCTACTGTTCGTGCAAAAGTAATTGACGAATTGAGCGGTGAAGAAGAAAATCCAATCGGTGTTTTGCACTTGGATGCTTCTTTTAGCCCGATTCGAACAGTTTCTTACACCGTTGAAAGTGCGCGTGTTGAAAACAGAACCGACATGGATAAATTGGTAATGCACGTTGAAACAGACGGCACAATTAGTCCTGAGTCTGCTATTCGTAAAGCGTCCACACTGCTTTGCGATCAGCTGTCAGCATTTGTTGAACTAAAAGAAGAAGTACAGTCTGCGGCTGTGCAGAAGGACGAAACGATTGATCCAGTTCTTCTACGTCCAGTAGATGAGCTTGAGTTGACAGTTCGTTCAGCAAACTGTTTGAAAGCAGAAAACATTTTATACATCGGCGACTTGGTTCAACGATCTGAAATGGAACTGCTTAAGACACCTAATTTGGGTAAGAAATCTTTAACTGAAATTAAAGATGTGCTTGCTTCCAAAGGGTTGTCTTTGGGGATGAAACTAGAGAACTGGCCGCCAGCTGGTCTAGAGTCTAACGACTAATTTTGGGGATTGTAGGTTATGCGTCATCGCAAGTCCGGAAGAAAATTAAATAGAAATAGCTCGCATCGTAAAGCGATGTACAAAAATATTGCTGTTGCCTTGCTAACGCACGAAAGCATTAAAACGACTTTGCCTAAAGCAAAAGAATTGCGTCGTGTTGTTGAGCCTTTAGTAACACTTGGCCGTACCGATACGGTTGCTAATCGTCGCCTGGCTTTTGCTAGATTACGTGACAAAGCTGCAGTTGCTAAGCTTTTCACTGAGCTAGGTCCAAAGTTCAGCCAGCGCCCAGGTGGTTACCTACGTATCCTAAAAATGGGTTTCAGAGCGGGTGACTCTGCGCCAATGGCGTTAGTTCAATTCGTTGACTAAACCGATTGGTTAGTTAAAAAAGCCGGCACCACGTTGCCGGTTTTTTTTGTTCCAATTTTCTGTTTCATTTTCCCCAAGATGAACTGAGCGCTTCATCTCAAATAGATTTCCACCCTTAATGAAACTATTGAAGAAATCTTGCACAAATGCTTTCCCTAAACTTTTTTCCATGCGTTCAAGTAGCTGTTTTACAGAGAGTTCCTTGGGCGGCAAGTTCTTAACAAAAGCATCTATCTTTTGGGGCGTGAGGTCTTTTTTAAGGTGCTTTAGTATTAACAAATGTACCCCTGGTGTTAAATATGTCTCGAAGTCATTGCGGGACGCAACATTCGATAAGGATTGTCCTCGTGCAGGGTGACGGTTATAGGTGTTTAAGTGTTTATCAATAATTTGCCCGTATTCTTTCTGTGAAATCAGGTGTGAAGAATGCGCAAATCTTAATCCGTAATAATCAGTAAAGCCTTCGAGCACAGCCTTAAACACAAACTTCTCTTCTTTTGTTTTTAAGTGGCTCGAAGTTAATACTTTTCTACCCAACCACTGATGAAAGAGCTCATGGGAAAACCCATAGAATATTAATGGCATCCTCCGTTCACTAAGCTCAGGCAGGAACATCATCATTACCTCGCCAGTATGGGTACCCACTAAACGATCGGTATTAGTGACTCGAATATATGACCAATAAGGAGTAGGAATAGGCTCAGACCAAAAACGATGTTGTAACCGTATTAACTTAAATATCCCCTCGGTTAAGGGCTCGATATCCCAGCCGTTTAAGTTACCATCGTATAAGCTGATGCAAACTTCTTTTAATGTAGAGCTGCATATCCTTTTGATTCTGCCGCCCGCAAATGCAGATTTGGTGAAATTATCAATCGACTTATACGAACCAGTGGTCCGCTCGGGAATAATCGTCCAAGCATTCGGTACCTGAATGTTTGTTTTTATATTCCATTTCTGACTCTTACTACTTCTGGGGGTTATCAATAAATACTGTGACGGAAACTGAAAATAATCCGTATCGATATATGGGTAGTGCGGGCTGCTTAAACGTGGATCAACTCTAAAGGTATACTCTAGTACAACAGGCTCATGTACGCTGTTGCGCATGATTTGAATCCCGCTAGAGTTGGTACTGGCCAGGCCTGGGCTTTTTAATTCATATGACATCGAATCCGTCTGTCCCACAGGACGGTTAGGGGAGACGTATTGACTCGGTGGTGCAAGTATAATGACCCTATCAGGAGAATCTATTTCCATGCGAACCTGGTACTTGCGCTCACCATTTCCGACAATCGGTTTAATATCATAGGTCAGCGAGTTGGCCCAGGCAGAGATACAAACCATAAGTCCTGCCAATGTGCCTAAAAACCTGCCCATACCAAACCCCAAGCGATCAGTCATTTTTTAACTATAGGTGATATCTGCATCAATCCCCAGAAACTTGCAAGTGCATCAAAATGTATCCCCCAAAGGCTTCCCAGTTTAAAGGCCAATATAAAACTATTTAACTTGCTAACTTTAGGAGAGTTCGGTAAAATGCGGACAACTTAAATATTCAGTTGAGGTAGGGGATATGCACCCAATTGCGCAAGAAGCCGTTCAATATGCCTATTCGCATTATTTAGTAAATCCCTATACCGCTAAAACCTGGTATAACCGCCTAGGTCTCGCTACCAAGCTCAAAACGCCATTAGGTGTAACCTATCGTCCGAATCATGGTTTGCCGCACACAGTGCGAACCATGCACTATTTGCCCTACCTTCGAGAGTTCTATCAAAAAAATGCGATTCGAGATGCTCAGGGGCAGCTGTTGTTGCCGTTTAACCAAATTACCGATGCTGATATTTTGCGTATGCAACTATCCATGGCCTTCTATGTCACCGGTAGAGAAAGTGAAGACTGCTTTAAAAATGCGCCAGCACTGTATAAAAAATACCGACAAAGTTCAGCAGAATACTTTGAAAAGTACGTGCGTGAAGCAAAGCTGATAGGGGAAGGCCAACCATTTGAAGATGAAGAACAAATGCTTCTATACCGGAAAATGGTTGAGCTTGGTTTTGAAGGCATTATGGCTTTTCAAAAGGGCGGAGGACGAGAAGCAGAGAGAGACACAAAAGAACACGTATTAAATCTCTTAATGGCGAATGCCCACTCATTAGATATCGCTCGGTGCCGCAACACTAAACAGTTTAAGACGGATACAATGAAATGGTATGCCGCTCAATACTGCGAAAATGTCTTTAGCCGAGATCTTGAGTCGCTAGTTCTATACGCACAAAACTGCCTAATGGCGACTGGGGATAAAGTGCGTGCAAAATTCGATGTCTGCAACATGACGATTGAAACAGACGAGGGCCCCAAAAGTATTATTCGTCCACTGGCAGGTGAACTTATTCCTTCTTCAATGAATATAAGTTTATTAGATCCCACCAGTTTTGTCTGGACAGTTCCCTATGACCGAAAGAAATACTATCAATGTGCAACAAGCCTTGAGACCTGTTTGGATGCAATAGAAAGCGCGGCAAAACCAAAATTCTTATCACATAGCTTGGAAGAGTACGCGCCTACAGCTGAAGAGGCTATAGAAGTTTGGAAATCAAGAAATGCTGTTATGCGTTTAGTAGAAGCAAATACGAACTATACTGGCATACGTTGGGATTTTGAACAAATTGCCGATCCTACGGAGATGCGGCCGGTGTTGTGGAATAAGTTGCAAACTATTAGTGAAAAAAAGCGTCAGCATATTCGAGACCCTTTTGATAATTATAAGGCGTACAAACGCCCATACTATCCTGATAACAGCACACCAGAAACAGGTCATGTACCGCATGGTGTTGAGTATGAGGACTACTACGAGGCAGATGGAACCCCTAAGATATTTCCTATCGCCCCACCTCAATGGCGCCCTCATCGAAAAAATACGCCATATACCCGGAAGTCATCATGGTCGTACCTACCCAGTCACGGTAGAGTAAAACACTATCGATACCGTCATATCTCAAATATGCTCGCTACCTGGTTCGGGATTTCATACAAAATAGGTATCTTGGCAGACTACCGCCAAATGCATAAGAAAGGCGATCGATATAATTTTATTGGGGATGTAGCCTCAACTGGAGATTTGAATGGATTTTTTTGGCTAGGATCTCAAATGAGCGAACGCCAGGAAAAGTTTAATCGCTCCTTTAATCGGGTCTTTTACGACGCTAGAAACCATCCCATGCACTTTGACGAATTAAGAGACAAGCTTGATGAGTGCCCCAGTACGCCACCACAATCAGAGCTTTTAATTGGTGCGTCAGCCCCTGCAATTAAAGCAGTATTTTGCACCTCTGCAAGTAATTCTGCATTCATAAGACTTCAAGATGCTGCAAACAGAATTAAAATAGACTATGGAATGAAATTACCTCTTCTGTTAGTTGATGGGAAAGGAACTGTTCGTGAAGTGACCGCTCAAGAAATTGACAAAGCTATGAGTAAATGGCAAAAACGTTTCGAACATAAATACGGTATTGTTCGTTTCTTTTGGAAACTGTTCTGGAACCAACTACACCAAGTATATAAACGGGTCAAAGCCGTTAAGCAACATAAAGAAAATGTTGCAACAGTGGTTCAACAAGCAGAGCAGAAAGTAAGAATTGATGATCTTGCTGAACAAGTAGGCGCAAGGCTAGACTGTCATATCGATAGCCCTTCCAACAGAGGCAGCAACCATGATCTTGACTCACCTCACTCGACTGTAAGCCCTACAAAGCTTTTCCGTCAGAAAGCCCGTCAGTTACCAGCAGTGCCAACTCGCCATCGACGTCGACTCCCAAGGGTACCTTCATGCTCACGGCAAAAAAGCGTCTCACCAAGAGGATAAATTAAAAGCCCCAATGGGGCTTTTTTAGTTAATTAGGTCAGCTTTCGCCTTTGAAACTTTCTAGTAGCGCAAAACTGTGGTATCTTGCTGACTTGCGTTTTTTGTAGAAAAATAAGAGTACTTACATGGGTCCAAAAGTAATTAAACGTCACTTAAATTTCATTCGTGGCTTTAAAAAACTGCAAGATGGTATTCGCTTCATTTTTTCCATTCCTATGCTGCCATTTATGTTGCTACTGAACCAAACAGAAAGAGGGCGGCGTATCTTTGAGCGAGGGTTAATGTTCCTTCCTAACCTGATGCTGTCCCTCTTAGCGCTAGGGGCGTTTCCAATTACATTTCTGATTCAAGCATTTACTAAAAAGGATATATTAGGTCGGCTTTTTGAAGGTGTTAGAAAAGGTGTTTTACCATTTTTGATGTTGGCTCCGCTTTTTTGTCTGTATGCGGCTCTTCAAATACCAGCTCAAATCATTAATCATGTTTTGGGTGTGCTTGTTTGGCTTCCCGCTCAGTTTGTAGCATTGTTTGGTGGTGCCCCTAAAGCCAAGTATTTAGACTTCTATAATATCCATTTATGGGAAAGCGCTGAGTTTCTTGCAGAAATCGTGCAAGCTGCTCCCGAGCATGCTTCACGTGTAGAGGATGGAGAAAGCTTCTTATTGAGACGTCGAACTACTGAAGTTGTTGTCGCTGCTGATCAAGCAAGACCAGCTGCTGTGGAGGATGGTGAGCAGTCTGTTTCCAAAGGGTATTTCACTCCCCAAAGTAGTACCGCG
Source organism: Legionellales bacterium (assembly GCA_002708265.1). Lineage (GTDB taxonomy): Bacteria > Pseudomonadota > Gammaproteobacteria > Berkiellales > Berkiellaceae. The sequence goes on from PANA01000004.1 coordinate 37,324, forward strand.
TTTGTGCCAAGTGTAGAGGAACAAGAACGAATGGAAGCGGAAAGCGAGGCGGGTGTCGCGCCAATGCACCCTCAATATCGAGATTTTCTATTCTAGGTTGCCGAACATGAAAAGCCCCTCTAGTAAGGGGCTTTTTTATAAGGTTAACTCCCAAAAGCGCAATAGCCAATAGGATTATTTTAACTTACACAATTGGTTTGTATACGTAAAAGTAAAGGGCAAACAAATGAAATTAAAAGTGATAAAAAGACACCTTTCTTTCCTAATTGGATTTAACAAAATGTTAAAGGGTGTGCATTTTTCGCTTACGTTTCCAACTATCCCTATCAAATATCTATTTCATTTGACAGAGTTCGGTAAAGACTTTTTTAAGTTGGCTCTATTCTTTATCCCTAGGGTGCTGGCAGGGTTGATTCTTTGGCCAATACTACTACCTCTAGATGCTATTTTTAATCATGGAAAACCAAGTGCATTTAGAAGAATGCTTCGAGATATTGCTCTTGGTACATTCCCGTTTATCTTAATATCCCCGATAGTCTTGTTTTACGGTGCGTTGCATGTCCTTTCCTTTTTAACAACCAACTTTATAAGTGGTGTAGTTTGGCTAGGTGCCCAGTTTGCGGCACTATTTGGTGGAGCTCCTAAAACAACTTACTATAACTTTTTTGACCAAGTAAAATGGAAGGAAGCTTATCAGACAGAGCTACACCGCGAAGCTCGTCAGGCACAATCTGTTTTTGAGGTTCCGGACGATTTTGCCCAAACAGACAGAGCCATCGAATTGAGTGAAAAGCCTGCCGCTGAACCTGGTGATTTAAATAAGGTCTCCCAACATTCCAGCGGAGGAAGCTTCTTCACACCGTCCCTAGCTTCCAGTTCAAGTATTCAGGCTCGATCAGAAGAACCTGATGATGATATGGCAGCTGAGATAACGGGGTTAAGAAGACGACACGGTTGCTTCTAAAGACCTTCAGCACCTTGATGAGAGCCCCTAAATGTCAGGGGCTTTTTTATGCCCTCCAAGACATCATTTCCCTCAACAATATAATACTGAAAATCGCTAACAGTCTGTGCCCCTAAACCTTCTTTCATAAGAGCATAAAGGTCCTGAGCGTTAACAGCCTCTCTGGGTAAATTACGGGTAAAACTATCTAATCTGTCTTGAGTGATAACGCCTTCTTGAAGCCATCGTCGAATGAGAAGGTGGGTGGCCAAAGTAAGATTAATGTTTGAACCTGACAGAAAAGTTTCATATGAGGAGAGACCTTCAAATGAGCTTTTATAACTCTTTATATGTTCGTCAATGATCTTACTGCTCTCGAATGGGCTGAAAATAGATGAATAATTTAGCATAAGAGCATAGAAATCTGTTAAACCTTCCATGAAGGGAGCTACTACAGAGGCATCATCAAGTTCCAGTGAGTGAACTTGGAGCCGATCATGTCCTAATGCATAGTGAGTTAATTCATGCACAAGCGATAGCTTATAAAGAGACTTCCTAAAGTCATTATCAGGAATTGAAGAGAAGATAGTTATGTCTTCGAGATTCAAGCCTCTTATGCCGGCAATATTTTTTGTGTATATCAAATTAATGCTTTTGTTTTTTAATTCGATCGAAAAGAAATCTTCAATATTTCTTTTCGATTCTTTAATTGTCGATATTAATTCAGGTGTCCAGCCATCCACATCAAGGTTACGGTCAATTCGAAGAAGTAAGTCTCGCACCTGATAGGTTGAAAAATTTCCTCCTAGCATGTAAGAGGCAGATAGATTATTGGCTGTGTATACAACGTCGTTGCTGGGATATACTTTTAATGCACCAGGATTGGAAAAATAAATCCTATGTTTTAGATAGGAAAGTTCATTGCCTGGTTTGGGTATCAGATAAGAAGTGGGGAAAACAAAAAAACTTGAATTAAAATAAGGGACTAAAGGTGTCTTTGGTTCTTCTTCGACCGGGAAATGATTTTTAAAAGTAAAAAAGCTTTTCGATCCACATACCGTTTTGAACCCGCCGTCTAGTTTTTCAATGTTGAAGTCTGTATCAAACTCTAAAGTTGAAGAGGGGATTGAGGGGGACCTTTTAGGGAGAAATATAGTGGCCGTTGAGTCAGGTTTACAAGGTATTTTGCTTTCGATAATGATGTGTTTTTGCTTGTTTCTATCCGAAAAATATATTTCATGTCTGACTTCAAGCTCCTGATCTGCAGAAGATCCTGAAGCCAACATGAAAATAAAAAATGCAAAAAAAACTAAGGTAATTGTTTTACCATGTGTAACCAATTTCAGTTCCTACAGAATATTCGTTAGACTTTGAGTTGTAAGTTGCTGTTGACGCTGAATAAAAGTTTTCACTTTTAATGTTGACGCCAGCGGATACAGAATTGCCCTCTGAAGATGATGATTTTCCACGGACAAAGACGTTTCCAGTTGTTGGTGAAGAATTGAATTCTTTAAGATTTTCACGAACATTCGCTGGTACAGGGTCTTTATCGCCTGGAGGTTTTCCTGATGTTGCGTCGCTGTTTGTTGCCCCTGTGACAGCCACGCACTCCATATAGTTTAGCTCTTTCATATCCATTTCCTTGAGATTTTCAGTAAAAATGCCGGGGCCATTATACAGGCATTTCTATGCATCGCAACTTTAGGACTTTTTCTTTGCCTTATTATCTAAAAGCTTTTTCAAAAACTGACCAGTAAAAGAGTGTTGTTCTTTTGCAACTTGTTGAGGCGTTCCTTCGACAATAAGTTGACCACCACCAGATCCCCCTTCAGGGCCAAGATCAACAATCCAGTCTGCTGTTTTAATAACATCTAAGTTATGTTCAATAACGACAATGGTGTTGCCTTTATCTCTTAGAGAGTCTAAAACCTCTAGCAACTGTTGAACATCGTGGAAATGGAGTCCTGTTGTCGGCTCATCTAAGATATACAAAGTTTTTCCTGTATCCCGACGAGATAGCTCTTTGGATAGTTTGATTCGCTGTGCTTCACCACCTGAGAGAGTGGTTGCGCTTTGTCCCAGCTTTAAGTACCCCAGCCCAACATCTTGAAGGGTCTTGAGCTTGTTTTTAATGGCCGGGATAGCATCGAAAAACTCGAAAGCGTCATCAACCGTCATTTCTAAAACATCATGTATACTTTTTTCTTTGTAATATATCTCTAATGTTTCACGATTGTATCGCTTACCTTGGCAGACATCACAAATAACATAAACATCAGACAGAAAGTGCATCTCTACCTTGATAAGGCCGTCACCTTGGCAAGCTTCACACCGGCCGCCTCTAACATTAAAACTAAAGCGTCCAGGCTTGTAGCCGCGGGTTCTTGCTTCATTCGTTTCAGAAAAAATAGAACGGATAGGCGTCAACAACCCCGTATAGGTAGCGGCATTCGAGCGAGGTGTTCGACCGATAGGGCTTTGGTTGATGTTGATGACTTTGTCTAAGTGTTCAAGTCCTTCTATCCCTTCGCAGGGTGACGCTTGGACTAAGCTTGCTCGGTTTAAACGGTGAGCAGCATGTGGGAAAAGGGTGTGATTGATTAAAGTTGACTTGCCCGAGCCAGATACACCTGTGACACAAGTAAACAGACCAACCGGTAGAGCAACTTCAATATTTTGAAGATTATTACCGGTAGCGCCTATCACTTTTATCCATTTATCAGTAGGTTCCTTCGGTTTAGTGCTGAGCTGAATACTCTTCTTACCAGACAAATATTGACCGGTCAGAGAGTTTGAGTTCATGACTTCACTGGGGGTGCCTTCTGCTACAATGCTTCCACCGCCTGAGCCAGCGCGTGGTCCAATGTCTAAAACATGATCGGCAGCCATGATAGCGTCTTCATCATGCTCGACAACAATCACAGTGTTGCCCAAGTCTCTTAGTCGTTTTAATGTTCCTAATAGCTTTTCATTATCACGTTGATGAAGTCCAATTGAGGGCTCATCCAAAACGTACATGACGCCAACTAGGCCGGCCCCAATTTGACTCGCTAAACGAATACGTTGCGCTTCACCACCTGACAGCGTGTCAGCTGAACGTGAAAGCGTTAAATAAGACAAACCAATGTCTACTAGAAAGTGTAGGCGGTGCTTAATTTCTTTGATAATTTTTTCAGCAATTTGTGCCTGAGTCCCTTCCAGCTCGATGGTTTCAAAAAAGGTGAATAAATCACCGATCGGTTGCGCTGTCAAAGAGGGAAGATTTCTGTTTACAATAAATACATTGCGGGCTTGCTCTTTAATTCTTTGGCCGTCACAGGCATTACACGCAGAGGTGCTAATATACTGAGATAACTCGTCTCGGACTGCTTCTGAGTCTGTGTCACGATAGCGGCGAGCCAACATCGGGATGACGCCTTCAAAAGGCTTGCGACGAATAACTTCCGCTTTATCATGCAGACCCCGAAAGGCAATTTCTGAGTTTTTACTCCCGTGAAGAAGAATGTTTTGATGTTCTTCACTCAAGGCTTCAAACGGGGTTTTTAAGTCAAAACCGTAATGCTCTGCTACGTCCTCGAGCATTCGAAAATAATAAGGGTTTCGGCGATCCCAACCAGCAATAGCACCTGAGGCAAGCGTCAGAGAAGGTTGACGAACCACGAGCTCTGGAGAAAAGTATTCCATTACCCCTAGACCATCACATTCCGGGCACGCACCGGCAGGATTGTTAAATGAAAACAGTCGAGGCTCTAGCTCCTCAATACTATAACCACACTCTTGGCACGCATATCGTGAAGAGAAGGTCATATCAATGCTGTCATCATGCATGCCTTTGACATAGGCAAGCCCATCGCCGAGCTGTAAAGTCGTCTCAAATGAGTCTGCGATTCGGGTCTGAGCATTCGCCCGCACTTTTAAGCGATCGACAACCACTTCTACATGATGCGCCTTCTTAGGATCGAGAGGAGGAATATCATCTAATTCAACGACTTCTCCATCTACACGGGCTCGGATATAACCAGATGCCTGTAGACGCTCAAATAATTGTTTATGCTCTCCCTTACGACCCCGAACAACTGGGGCCAATAACAAAATTGCAGTGTCTTCTGGTAAAGCCAACACGGCATCGGTCATTTGAGAGACGGTTTGAGCCGCTAAAGGTAAATCATGCTTAGGACACCGAGGTTCACCAGCGCGTGCGTAAAGCAGTCTTAAATAATCATATATCTCAGTGATAGTACCGACGGTGGAACGAGGATTGTGTGAGGTGGTTTTTTGCTCAATGGAGATAGCAGGAGATAAGCCTTCAATATGATCAACATCTGGCTTGTCCATTAAGGACAAGAACTGGCGAGCGTAAGCAGATAAAGATTCAACGTAACGCCGCTGTCCCTCAGCGTACAAGGTATCAAACGCTAAAGAAGACTTACCAGAGCCGGATAAGCCAGTGATCACAATAAGCTTATCGCGAGGCAAATCGCAGTCAATGGATTTGAGGTTGTGTGTTCTAGCCCCTCGAATCGCTATTGTGTCCACAATTCGCTCCTGTCAGAAAATTAAACCACCAATTTACCACAGCCAAGAATTTTCCGCTGCCTTCCCCCAGCCTTGATAATAAATCAGGCCAATCAATAAGTTTTCTATCTTACATATTCCTAGAGGGAGAGCTTCATTGTTAGCATCTTCAGCATAAACATGGATTTTCGAAAGGTTCTGTGGTCTCATATGCCTGGTATAGAGGAGTTAGTTGATGAGCACAATGCTTCCCCAAGAACGGGTCGCAACCGCCAGCATGTCTGCTGTGTATGCCTTTCGGATGCTTGGCCTGTTTATGGTGCTCCCAGTCCTTTCTCTACATGTCACTGATATAGAGCAAGCTACCCCTTTCTTAATTGGAACAGCACTAGGTGCCTATGGGCTAACCCAAGCCTTGCTTCAAATTCCATTTGGTATGCTGTCCGACCGATTTGGTCGTAAACCCGTTATTTTTACAGGGCTCTGCCTACTCATTCTAGGCTCCCTCATTGCTGCTTTCGCCCCAAATGTTTATTGGTTAATTCTAGGGCGAGCTCTTCAAGGGGCGGGTGCCGTTGGTGCAGTGTTATTGGCACTCCTATCAGATTTAACGCGAGATGCCGTTAGAACTAAAGCAATGGCAGCTGTCGGAATTTCTATTGGTGCCGCGTTCTCTTTAGCGATGCTTGTTGGGCCTATTATTGATGCGGCCTTTGGGCTGCGCGCTATATTTTTGCTCTCTGCTGTTTTGGGGGCGGCGGGTATTGTAATGGTCAGTAAGGGGGTGAAAGCACCACCACTGAGCCAGCAATCATCCGAAAGAGCCACCACCGGTATTTTAACGATTCTTAAAGATAAGGTGCTATTACGACTTTCTTTATCTATCGCGTGTCTACACGCGACTTTAACGATACTTTTCTTGCAACTGCCCTGGCAAATACGGGGTTATTTTGACGAGGGCAGTGTTAACTTGTGGCAGCTATATTTGCCCGTTATGTTTATTGCCGTACTTTTTTTGAGACCTTTGCTGAAAACCACGCAGCAGATAGAACGCTCACCTCAGGTAATGCGCCTCGCGATAGTGGGGCTGGTGGTCGCTGAGTTGTTTATTGGGCTGGGCTCCCGACTATGGGTTCTCCTACTTGGAATGTTGGTCTTCTTTACGCTATTTAATTTACTAGAAGCCATGTTACCCTCTTTAGTGTCACGATTGGTCCCACCACAAAGCAAAGGGGCTGCACTGGGTATCTACTCAACCAGTCAGTTCTTTGGCGTGTTTCTTGGGGGAACCATTGGTGGTCTGCTATTTCAACACTATGAAGGAATGGGCGTACTCGCAGGATGTATTGCCTGTGCACTGTTGTGGCAGCTAGGGTTAACTGGGTGGAAAATCTCCCCAAATATCAGTAGAGGATAAAGGTTATTATGGCGAGTCGTGGAATTAATAAAGTAATTTTAGTCGGAAATATTGGGGCAGATCCTGAAGTACGTTACATGCCAAGTGGTGGAGCAGTGGCTTCAGTAACACTCGCTACCAGCGAAACTTGGAAAGATAAGCAAACTGGCCAGAATCAAGAGCGTACAGAATGGCATCGAGTGGTATTTTTTAACCGCCTAGCAGAAGTGGTTGGGGAGTATTTGAGAAAGGGTGCTAAATTATATGTGGAAGGCAGCCTTAGAACTCGTAAATGGCAAGATAAGAGCGGAAACGACCGCTACACCACAGAGATTGTTGCTAGTGAAATGCAAATGCTAGACGGTAAAGGTGGCAACAACGCCGGTGCGCCTCCTGCACAATCACGCAATGCGCCTGCTTCAAATAACGCACCAGAGCCATCAATGTCGTCTGATGCTGATTTTGATGATGATATTCCATTTTGATCTCTATATAAAAATATAGAATATCAATAATATTCAAAACCTCTTAGTGTGTAAAAACCTAAGAGGTTTTTTTATTAATGAGCTATTTTCTGAGAAGGAATTAGATTCCTGGGTACAAGTTATATGCATATAACTATTCTTCACTCGCATTTATGCGGGAAAAAACAGGCTGTTCAAAAAGAAAGTAGTACTTTAGCGTAAAATGATCAAAGGAACATCGATCTTCTCTAGTACTTTAAGTGTTGTGCTGCCCACAAAAAGCTGTCTAATCATTGAGTGGCCAAAAGCTCCCATCATGACCAAATTAACCTGATTCTCAACTTGATATTGAATAATGGCGTCATGTGCTTTACCTTCCAATAAAGAAGAGGTGACGGTAAAGCCATTTTCTTTAAGACGATTGCTGGCAATATTAAATCTTTCTTCAAATGCCGTATCGCCATTTTTAATCGAAACTAGGTGGCAATGCAGACCATGCAATAATCCACCCTCAATAACCTTTTCTAATGCCCTGTCTGCCGAGCCACGACCATCGTAGGCAATCATGAATGAAGAGGGGGGTGAAAACTTATCTGGAACGATTAAGACAGGATGAGAAGCTTTGCGTAATAAGGTTTCAATATGTGAGCCTAGAGCTTTAAACTTACCCTCGTGTCCTGATCCTTTACGCCCCATCACAATAAAACGGGTTTTTTTATCAAGAGTACAAATGGCTTCAACAATGTCACCGTGCCGTTGGAGCTTTTCAATGTCCTCAATCCCCATCCCACGAGCGGTAGCGGCCATTGAGTCTAAAAGCTGATTTCCGAGTTGCATAGCGAGTTTATTCTTTTGCTCATCAAGTTGGGCGATCTCGTCTAGTAGCTTAGACTGTGCCTCGAGGCCAATAGCGCCTGAATAATTGTCAGCTCCATGCTGATGATGCTTTTCAATGGTGTGGAGGAGCGTTAATGTTTTCATTAACTTTTTAGCCGCCCAAACACCCGCTTCAGTGACAGACTGTGTGATTGCCGATCCATCGATACAGGTAATAATTTTGTCCATTGCTCTTCCTTAGTGTCCACCCAACAGTTTTTCAACTTCATCAGGATCGTTATGAGCGCCAAATTTGTCGACAACTGTCTCTGTCGCTTCATTCATGCCTATTATCTTAACAGTCGCCCCTTCTCTTCGAAACTTGAGAACCACTTTGTCTAGAGAAGAAACCGATGTAATGTCCCAAAAATGCGCATGTGTTAAGTCTATGACAACCTGACTAACCGCTTCATCAAAATCAAAGTAGTCAATAAATTGTTCAGAAGAGGCAAAAAAGACTTGCCCAATGACTTCATAGGTCCGAATATCGCTAGTTAGATGTGACTTAACTGCCATAAAGCGTCCTATCTTGTTCGCAAAGAACAAGGTCGCAAGTAATACACCTACTAGCACACCTATGGCTAAATTGTGTGTCACTACGACAACAGAGACAGTAGAGAGCATAACAATGTTGGTGGATAGCGGATGTTTTCTTAGGTTAATGATTGAAGACCAAGAAAAGGTTCCGATAGACACCATAATCATAACAGCGACCAATGCGGCCATCGGAATTTGTTTGAGCCACTGATCTAAAAAGACCACCAGTACCAGTAAAAATGCACCAGCCCAGAAGGTGGATAGTCGACCACGTCCTCCTGATTTAACGTTAATGATAGACTGTCCTATCATTGCACATCCCGCCATTCCCCCGAAAAGCCCGGCGCCGATATTCGCAATGCCTTGTCCTTTGCATTCTCTATTACGATTGGTGCGGGTATCCGTTAAATCATCAACTATCGTGGCGGTCATCATGGACTCAAGTAAACCAACAACTGCTAAGCCTATTGAGTAGGGAAAAATAATACCTAACGTCTCAAAGTTCATTGGAACTTGGGGCCATAAGAATATCGGTAAGGTATCAGGGAGCTCACCCATGTCGCCTACAGTACGAATATCTAATCCGAGATACATAGAGACAATTGTTAAACTGACAATACAAACCAAAGGAGAAGGGATACTCTTACCAATTAGTGGAAGATATGGAAACAAATATATAATGCCTAAGCCTGCCGCTGTCATAGCATAGACATGCCAGGTGACATCAATAAGTTCAGGCAGTTGGGCCATAAATATTAGTAATGCCAAAGCATTCACAAACCCAGTAACCACTGAGCGTGAAACAAAGCGCATTAACTCCCCTAATCTCAGAAAGCCAGCCAGAATTTGCAGTACGCCAGTCAACAAAGTGGCGGCGAGTAAGTATTGAAGTCCATAGTCCTTTACTAGCGTGACCATCAAGAGCGCCATTGCTCCAGTTGCCGCTGATATCATGCCTGGACGCCCGCCTACTATGGCGATGATAACGGCAATACAGAATGAGGCATATAAGCCTACCTTGGGATCCACCCCTGCGATAATAGAAAAAGCGATGGCCTCTGGCACTAGCGCTAGTGCGACAACTGTTCCGGAAAGCAGGTCTGCGCGAATATTAGAAAACCATTCTGATTTGATTGTTTCAAGCATGCTAATAGCCTTGAGTTTAGGACTCGGAGTCAATAGAAAAGAGTTAGTTAACCAAGCGTTTTGAAGAAGTCTATGAGGATAGTATAACTGATTTGAATCTTCACATACGGGTAAATAGGAAAGTGAGATTAATTGATGAGATAGAAAAACCTTGAGAGAATAGCGTAAAGAATTATTTGACGGAGTCATCTTAGTGGAATTTTCTCATACCATTATATATGTTCAAAATGTTGAAAAAACAATGCGATTTTATGTTGAAGCGTTTGGTTTTGAAGGTATTTTTGTTCACGAAAGTGGGTTGTATGGTGAACTAGAAACGGGTGGTACTAAGCTGGCTTTTGCCGGGGAATCAATGGCAGAAACGAATTTTACAGTGCCGATTGTGCCGAATCGTCCCAAATCAGATCCTGCAGGTATGGAGCTGGTCTTTACAGTTGATAACGTAAGTGATGCCTATGAGACAGCAGTTAGTAAAGGTGCGGCTCCTTTATCTGAACCGGTACAAAAGCCCTGGGGGCAAGTTGTCGCCTATGTTCGTGACATCAATGGTGTATTAATTGAGTTAGCTTCAAGGATGTAGGTGTGGCAAAGTTCCCAGTGACACAAGAGCTGGTTGAGCACTTAGTGAGAGAGCAGTTTCCTGAGTGGGCATCACTTAAAGTGAAACCTGTTAAAACCAGTGGATGGGATAACTATACCTATCATCTTGGTCCAAAGATGTTAATTCGCCTACCAAGTGAGCATTGTTACGCAAACCAGGTCATAAAGGAGTCAACCTGGCTTCCTTATATTAAAAAACACCTAAAAACTAAAGTGCCAATACCGCTTGGGCTGGGTTCAGCTAGTAAAGAATACCCATTTCAATGGGCAGTTTATGAGTGGATAGATGGAAAGACACTTTCAACAAAAAGCTTACAAAGTTCGAATACTATTGCCTATGAAGTAGCCCATTTTCTAAATGAATTATCAAAAGTACCAGTTGAGAAAGAATTTCCCGTTTCTGGAGAGGAAAATTTTTTTCGAGGTGGATTACTTGAGCACTATGATGCCGAAGCTCGGCAGGGCATAGCACTTTTACCCAGTGAATTTGATCAAAACCAATTAATAGAGATATGGGACCGTGCAGTAAATACCCCCATTAATATAAATGCTAATTGGGTACACGGGGATATGAGTCCTGATAATATTCTAGTTAATGAATTAGGACACTTAGAAGCGGTCATTGACTTTGGATTGATGTGTGTTGGGGATCCCGCATGTGATTATGTTTTAGCGTGGACATATTTTGATAGTAGAGCTCAACAGTTATTTATTGAAACACTAAAGCAAGATATTAACACTTGGAATAGAGCAAAAGGCTGGGCTCTGTGGAAAGCGGTTATAAGCCTAGTGCAAAAAAATCAAAGTGGAGAACATGAGAAGACAATAAGAAAACTTCTAAATAATTAGGAGTTTAAAAACATGTGGTTTACTTTAATGTATAAGTAAAAGGTGATCTTAAATTACTTTCTGTCTTATTGTTAGATAAGCTGGATTTAAAAAGCAAATATGGTGAAATAAGTAAGACAAATAGTGCCAAAAAGTAACATTTTGCAGTTAAGCATTCTAAAACAAAAAAACACGTATGTTTAGTTCTCACTCGCATGGATTTCATCAAGAGTCGTCTCCTTATGGCTTAATGGAATCAGATTATTTTCAAATAGAAAATCAGTATATGTTTTTGCGATCAAATAGTCCCCATCTTTAGTAGTATGTACGCTATCTGCCATCAAAGCCTTTTGTGTCTTTGATAGAGAAAAAGCATGATGATGATTTACAAAATATTTACAATGTGGCGAATTTTTTTGAGAAAGCATTTTTTCGTAAAGGAAGTCTAGATTTTTAAATGCGGCATACATTTGATGAGAATTTTCATTTTGTAAAATTTTTACTTCATCTGTTGATGGATAGTTTCTACTGTAAACTGTGGGCTGCAGGCCAAAAATAAACTTTGAGTTAAAAGATTCAGATACTTTTTCAAACTGTTTCAGCCGAGTCAAAAATGAACTAATGATTTGTCGAGGATAACTTTTAACCCTCAAGCTTTCTTCTTGATTAAACGAAAAAGATTCATTTGATTCATGGCAAGAAAGAATATGGGCCCACTCTTCAAGATGAAACTGGTAGGTTAAGTTATAATGCTCAAGTAAATATTGATCAGATGTTTGAGAAAAAGATAAATCATTTGCACCTCCGTGACATATGACAAGGTCAGGGTTTAAGTTTTGTACAAATAATAGATATCTAAATAAATCATTAAGTAAGAGCCCAGAGGGTTGCCCCAAATTAAGTACAGTATACTTAAGAGAGTCTGAACGTTCATTTAGCATCATTTCTAGCTGATTAGAAAACATATCAGAAAATGAAGTTTTTATGCTCCATGCTGCAGAGCCACCAAAAATGCAAATGAGCCTCTCTTTAGCGCTTCTATTTCTGTAGGTGAAGAGCGGTTTAGGTATACGATGACCAAACTCATCAATAGGTCCTAACCCCACATATTGACTTGAAAAAGTATAAGGAAAAAAAGTTAGTCTCTCGTTTCCCATTTTTGCATTTATTTTATTAAAGATATGTGAATTTAATTCAGGATATTCGATTTCATCAAGTGCTTTAAACGCATACCTTATCATGCCCTCAGTGTCTGCTTCATAGACTCGCGTTCGATTAAAGTCAATAAGATTATAAAAATCCTTTGAGCAATTAGGGCTCAAAACAACCAGTATGATTTCATAGTCCGAAAATTTGTAATCATTAATATGCTTTGAATCAATAGTATACTTCTTTGCAGCGCTTGGCTGGTTATATGAGAAGGCATAATCAGCGTGAAAGAGGTGAGAAAATCTATATTTAAGTCGATTTGATACAGTTTCTAATAGATCATCAGAAATGAAGGGGCTAGTAATAACTATAAGCGCAGAGGTTTTATAATTTGGCGATGTGTTCATATCTTATTCTTTTGTTATTATATAGTTTCCAATAACCAAATAGTCCATCCCGCTCCATTCGAATGTTCTGATCGCATTCAGCGGTGTTTCAACTATAGGCTCCCCCCTTAAATTAAAGCTGGTGTTAAGAAGAATAGGGTAACCAGCCTCAATGCTAAAATGCTTTAGCAAAGAGTAAAATAGTTGATTTTCATTTTTGGAAACCAGTTGGACTCTTGCTGTGCCATCAACATGTGTAATAGAAGGGAGTATTGATTGAAACTTAGGCTTCACTTTGCATATAGCAAGCATGTAGTGTTCAGGAGAATATTTTCCTAATTTAGAGGAGGGTAATTCAAAAATGTCTCCAGCAGACTCTTCGCAGATAGCTGGAGCAAAAGGTCTGAAGGGTTCTCTAAATTTAATTTTTTTATTTACTCTGTTTTGCATATCAGGTAACAAAGGGTTAGCTAATATGCTTCTTGATCCAAGTGCGCGAGGGCCAAACTCTGATCTACCCTGGAACCAGCCTACTACAGCACCATTTTTTAGCAATGAAGAAACTTTTTTGACCAAATCAGTTGAGCATGGGATATGTTCAAAACATTTCGTATAAGATTTATTAATTGCTACTTTGATATCTTGATCATTATACGATTTGCCTAGATACGCGTTGGTCATTGGCATTCGGTTTTTATGACCCAAAACCGAATGATAATAATAATACGCTGCTCCTAGAGAGCCTCCGGAATCACCTGATGCTGGTTGGACATAAAGTTCCCCCTTAAGGTTTTGCTTTAACTTACCATTAGCAAGTGAGTTAAGAGCCACACCACCAGCCAGACAAACATCCGGGTAACCAACACGTTTAGTTGCAACTTTGACCACATGAAAGATTACCTCTTCTGTGATCTTTTGAGCGCTAGAGGCAATATCTGCAAAGCGTATATTATTTTTTTTTTCAATAGCTGTTTGCTTATCTAGAAAGAAAGGGGTCTCGGGTATCCTAGGATCACCAATGAGCTCTATGAGCTTATGAGTATATGATGTCTGTGCTGAAGGAGAAAAATCAAAATAGCTTCTATCAAGGGAGAATGTTCCATCATCATGCAGCAAAAAAAGATTCTTTAACTTTTCATAATATGTCGGATCGCCAAATCCTGACATTCCCATAACTTTGTATTCTTCTTCATTAACTTTAAAGCCAAGAAATGCTGTGATTGCGCTATAAAACAAACCTAAAGAATCGGGCAGTTGACATGAATATAATTGCTTTATTCCAGTTTTGTCAGCTTTACTAACTGTTAGGGTTTCAAGCTCGCCTACACCATCTAATGTCACTACAGTAGCTTCATGAAAAGGAGAACCATAAAAAGCCGAACCTGCATGTGCCTGATGGTGTTTAATAGATTTTATTCTACTGAATGGAATGTTTAAAGCATCAGCTAAGCGCTTTTTTGGAAAAAACTTTTCATTTTCAATCCAGTAGTCTATGGCAGATTTTATGCCACTAAAATTTCCTAGTTTAAGTTCAGATTTAATGATTCTACTTAATTTAAGGGGAGTACATTCATAGAAAACAACATGATCAATTTTACTCGGAGATATATTTGCATGTTCACAGCAAAATTGAATAGATTTAATGGGAAGAGAAGAATCATTTTTTTTTCGGCTAAACCTTTCTTCTGCCGCGGCCGAAATGATTTCCCCATCTACTAACAAAGCAGCTGCTGATTCATGATAGTCAAAGGATACACCTAGTATATTCATACTACTTCCGTTGTAGATGGGACCTTAAAATATATAAGCAAGCCAATTTAGCACTATCTCTAATAAAAATAAAGCCGTGGAACTTTAAAGAAAAAGCACTACTTATACAGCTCGCTTGCATAGTACTTTGAAAACATATACTCGACAAGTACTGAGAGGATAGCCGTAATCGGTACAGACAAGATAACACCTGTTAAGCCTAAAAGAGCTCCCCCTGATAACATGCCAAATATGAGTATCGCAGGGTGAATACCTAATCGATCCCCTACTATCTTAGGTGTTAAAAAATTACCTTCTATTACTTGCCCACTTAGAAATACAAGAAAAATAATGCCTAATATGCTTGGATTCATACCATATTGGAAGTAACCGAACATTATACCCATTATAATACCGGCAACGGAGCCCAAGTACGGAATAAAACAAAGGAAACCAGCTAAGTAGCCAATTAATAACCCTAAATGCAGTCCTATAATGCTTAAAGATAGCCCGTAGAATGTTCCTATCAGTAAACAAACATTAAGCTGACCTCTTATAAATGCTGATATCTTAGTGTCAATTTTTGTTAATACTTTTTTAACATCATCAGCATGTTGTCTAGGTAAAATTTTAAAAAACTGTGTTTTGAAATTAACCCAGTCTCTAAGTATATAGAATGAAACTATTGGGGTAATGAATATAAGTGATAGCGCGTTAAAAAGAACCGTGCTTGAATCTACGAAATTTTTACCGGCAACTGTAATTAGCTGCTCTAAATCTAAGGACGAAGTCTTATTTTGTACTTGCTCTGTTGCATGCTCTGCAATTTCAGAAAACAGAGTTGGGAAACTGTCTTTTATGTAAGGAATAGCTTCACTGCGTAATGCGCTTATCACTTCAGGAATTAGCTCTAAGAAATTTTGCGCTTGATGAACAACGACTGGAACTAATAGCAGAAAAACCAAGATTAGAATAATTGTGCATACAAGTACCACTAAAGCGGCAGATATAGTTCTTGAAAATTTATGGTGACATAACCAGTTTGCAACTGGATCAAAAAAATAAGCAAGAAAAATACCAAATATGAAAGGGAGCATAATACCTTTAATAAGGTAAAAGAATACGCTTATCACAATAAGAATAAGGGACCAGGCAAAAAAGCGGTTGTTCATTCGGATAAACTCAAAACATAGATAGTATGTATGCAATCATAAACATGCAGCCATGTTAGTTGTCAATCTTTTTGTTGGGAGAATTTGTTTGGTTCTTTGAGTTTTATCTAAAAAAAACTTTGTGTATGATGAGTCTCGGCATCGGCTATAGAATAGTAGAGGATAAGGAAGTACCTTGAAATGCTTAAATGGAAGCTACGTAAATCTCTTACCACTACAATCGCAATAGCAAAACTAAATATTTCTAGTCAATTCAACGATTCAGCGCTAGGTTTTTACTGGTTGTTTTTATCACCATTTTTTACCTTATGTGCTTATATATTAGCATTTTCCTTTGTGTTTTCAGGTCGATGGGAATCATCTGGATATTCGTCACTTGGTGAA
Source organism: Legionellales bacterium (assembly GCA_002708265.1). Classification (GTDB taxonomy): domain Bacteria; phylum Pseudomonadota; class Gammaproteobacteria; order Berkiellales; family Berkiellaceae. Next base: position 53,469 of record PANA01000004.1, read on the forward strand.
TTCATAGTGTTTTTATATTCAGGGATGCTTGTTTTAAATGCGTTTAGTGAAGTTGTATCACAATCTGCTGGGTTGTATTTTGAAAACCCAAACTACATAAAAAAGATTCTATTCCCTTTGGAGGTGTTAAACGGAACAGTTTTGGTGAAGACTACTCTTGGGTTAGTGTTTGGTAGTGTTTTATTAGTACTACTATCAATTATAAATATGGGACACTTACCTAATGTATTAATACTATACGGACTAATATTACCTCCATTTATTATATTTTTATATGGTCTATCTATTTGTATTTCAACAATAGGTTTGTTTTTGACAGATCTAAAGCATTCAACTGGCATGTTAACGCACTTGGCTTTATTTTTATCTCCAGTATTTTATTCAATAAAAGATGTGCCTGAGCCAATTGTCTATATTTTAAAACTTAACCCTCTTGTCTATACGATAGAGCTTATTAGGGAAGTAGTATTTAAACAAAATATAAGTTTTGACCACATAATGATTTCGTGGGTTTTTTCTATATTGGTTGCCTGTTGCGGTATTTATATACACAAAGCGCTGAAGTTAAAATTTGCGGATGCCTTATAAAATGAAAACACTGTTAAGATTAGAAAACATTAAAAAAACATATTATCAATACGACAGTCCATTAAAGAAAGCATTAGCGATAAGTGGCATAAAGTCAGTAAAACCAAATAGGAAAGTAGAGGCTCTCAAAGGAGTCAATCTTGAGCTCTTAAAGGGTGAGGCTATTGGGTTGTTGGGCAAGAATGGAAGTGGCAAAAGTACGTTGCTTGAAATAGTGTCCGGAACATCACAACAAACAAGCGGTAAAGTTGAAGTAAATGGCTCTGTTTATCCAATGTTAGAGCTTGGAGCGGGTTTCAATCCAAAATTGTCGGGAAGAAAAAACATAGAGCTTCTATTTCATCTTCAAGGTATCCCCGAAAAAAGTTTTTGTGAACTCTTTGATAGAGTATTAGAATTTTCAGAGATTGAAAAATTTATCGATCAGCCTGTATATACCTACTCATCTGGAATGCAGATGCGGCTCGCTTTTTCGATGTTATTGGCATCTGAGCCGGACATATTGATTATTGATGAAGCATTAGCAGTGGGTGACTACTTTTTTCAAAAAAAATGTTACGAGCTAATTAGTGATTTTTTGAACAATGGAGGTGGCATGCTTCTAGTTTCTCATGACCATGCCATCATGCGTAATATATGTTCTAAAGCACTGGTGTTAGAAAATGGCAACTGCATTTATCAAGGGGATGTTGTCACTGCCATTTCGAGATATTTAGAGAGAGTGAGCCCCTCGAAAAATATTACCAAAACAAATGATAAACTTGACAAGAAAAAGGTATACATATCAGGGGTTGAGTATGAAGGGCAGGGCAGAAATGTAGGAGCAAAGATTGAGCTTGGCTGTAATTTTTCAATAAAGGTTCGTGTTGCTGCAAATGAAAAAGCTCAATGTCATGTGAATCTTATGATACGAAATCAATATGGATCATTGATAAATATAACTAGTACATTATCAAAAAAGATGGATCCTCTATGTCTGCTAGAGGGTGAAACAAAAGTAGTTGAATTTACATTTAAACTAATGATTGAGGCTGGAACATATTCAGTTCAAGTCTCCTTGTCGTCTGTTGAAAGAAACTTTTTGGATAATATAACATATGATCTAGGGGAAGAATTGGGACCAATTACCGTAATCTGGGAAAGTGAACGCAAAGTAGCACCCTTCTATGGACAGTTCGGAGTGCCTGCTTCTGTAAGGGTTATAGAAAATACAGTTCGTCAAAAAAACGATACTATTAAACATTATAAGAGGGATGAATGGGCGCTATAAATTTTTCACTTGATAAAAATTTAGTGAAACTGATTGTTGAAAATACTCCTGTGGAAACTCTTGTTGAAACAGGGACATACAAAGGTGATACTCCAGCGGAATTTAACGATGTTTTTAAGGATATTTATACAGTTGAGATAGATAAAGATTTATATGCTTTGGCAAATAAACGTCTAGAGATCTACAAAAATATAACTGTGGAGCATGCTGAGGCATCTGAGTTTCTTGAAAAATATCATAATAGATTCAAAGAAAAACCAACCTTGTTTTGGTTGGATGCGCATTGGTGTGAGAATTCTTATCAAGAAAAATCATTTCATCAATGCTCGATTCTAAAAGAGCTTGATAAACTTTCTGGAATAAATGCATCATCGTTCATTTTAATTGATGATGCCCGGTACTTCTTAACAAGACCATCTTCCGCTCACCGAATAGATGATTGGCCATACTTTCAGGAACTCATTAATAAGTTTAACGCAATCAGTAACAATCATGCGATCCAAGTAGTAAATGATGTGATTATATTCTATCCAGTTCAATATAAAGAAATTATTGATCAATATTCTAGAGAGTATTCGGTAGATTTGCATGATCTTGTAGAAAGCACAAACTTAGATGTTTTATCATGCATGAAAGAAAAAGAAAACCAAATAGAAAAACTATCACATGAGGTGGCGCTTTTAAGAGAAGAGAATAAGTTTATCAATATGGGATACCTTGCTGGAGGTACTTCACAAAGGTTATTACGGAATACAATTTTAGTATTTCTTAGAATTATTTCCATTATCGCTTATCAGATTTCACCAAAGATTGGGATACTTGAGCAGCACCCTCCAAAGCCACTAAAAATTGGGAAAGTACTTGGTCATGAGAGTGACAAAGATCTTCCAACATGTAGTATCGTAACTCCCTCATATAATCATGGAAAATACATAGAAAAAACTATTGAAAGCGTTTTGCTGCAAAATGTTAATGGCTTGCAATATATTATACAAGATAATATGTCAAAAGATGAAACAGAGAGTATCTTGAAAAGATATGAAAACTTGGCATCTATATATATAGAAAAAGATAGTGGGCAAGCAAACGCTATTAATAAAGGTTTTTCAAAGTCTTATGGAGATATCATGGGGTGGATTAATTCAGATGATATCCTGATGCCAGGAGCGTTAAAATATATATTGAATTTTTTTAAGAATAATCCAGATGTAGATGTTGTTTATGGGGATCGTTTAATTATAGATTCTAATGGAAAGCAAATTGGCAGGTGGATTCTTCCAAAGCATCGTAATTATATATTGAGCTGGTCAGACTTTGTTCCGCAAGAAACACTTTTTTGGCGAAGGTCTATTTGGGAAAAAATTGGTCAAATAGACGAAGAGTTTAAGTATGCCTTAGATTGGGATTTGTTGTGTAGATTTAGAGAAAAGGGTGCAAAAATTAGACATTTGCCTGAAGTATTAGGTGGCTTTAGAGTTCATTCAGAACAAATTACTTCTACAGCATATAAGAGTGTTGGATTAAAAGAAATGAATTTGATTCGCCAGAGGGAACTGGGATATGAACCATCTGTTAGAATGATTAGGCTAAACCTAACGTTATATATGGCACAACATTTGCTGTCAGACAAAATTTATGTACTAAAAGAAAAAATAAATAAATTAAGAAGGCAGCTTAAAATGAAGTTGCACTATGTTGAAAATGGGACAGAGTAGAGCCTGGAAAATATAAGCAATCAGGTTTTAGTCCAGGATAGGCGTTTGAATTATATAAATCTAAGTTATGGTTAAAAAACTGATGCAAAAATCTCGTGGTTTTTAATATAGATCTCCTATAGATATGAAGCACCAAAAGCTTATTTAAGCCTTGAGTCATTAGGATGGATTTATGAAAACAAATGTGATTTTTCAGGAATGTATATTCTTAATATAATATATGAGTAGCGAAAGAGAGCAGAATAAGTGAATATAAAAAAAATAAGTCTGTAGTAAATTATAACTCTTGTTGGTTTATTTGTGTATTTATAATACCTATTTTATACATGATACCAATTATTCTGAAGCCTCATTTTGGACTTTGGTGATAGATGGCGAGATATTGAGGCTGCACACTCTGTAGGTTGTACTCCTATATTTATTGATTATCAATATAATGAAAAAAGACCTCAAAAACCTTTTCTCAAGTACAAGTCATTAATAGACTTTGCAAAGCATTTACAGGGAGTGGAAAATGCGCTTACTAAGTTCTCTTGCTGTTAAAATTTATGCCGATGGGGCAAATAAACATGAAATGATAGTGCTTTCAAGTAAGGACTATATTAAAGGACTAACCACCAATCCATCTTTAATGAGGCATTCTGGTATTACTGACTATTCGGAATTTTGTAAAGATATATTAACGCATATTTCAAACAAGCCGATTTTATTTGAAGTGTTTTCAGATGATTTTTACGAGATGGAACGCCAAGCAAGAATCATTTCGAGCTGGGGAAAAAATGTTTATGTCAAAATTCCAGTAATGAATACTAGAAGAGAATCGAGTTATGAATTAATCAGACGGCTCTCATATGCAAATATTAAATTGAATGTGACTGCTATTATGACCTTAGAGCAGGTTGAGCGTGTCTCAGCTTCTTTATCACTAGCTGTTCCAAGTATTATCTCAATATTTGTGGGAAGAATAGCGGATACTGGAGTTTATCCAGTTCAAATTATTAAAGATTCGAAAGATATCATTTCACAAACTCCAAGCAAGGAGTTATTATGGGCAAGTCCGCGTGAGTTATTAAATATATTTCAAGCAAACTCAGCAGGGTGTGACATAATAACAGTTAATACAAGTATTCTTTCAAAGCTAAACCTGCTTGGAAAAGACTTAACTGAGTTTTCACTTGAAACGGTTAGAATGTTTCATTCAGATGCTGAAACGGCTGGCTATGTGCTCTAGAAGAAAGTTTACGGTTGTAATACCTTCGCTAAATCAAGGAGATTTTTTATATCAGGCTATAGAGTCTGTTTTAGTTCAAGATGTGAAAAAAGAAGTCATTGTTATGGATGGCGGTTCAACAGACAATTCAGTTGATATCATTAAGTCCTTTGGTCAGGATATTTACTTTTGGAAAAGTGAAAAAGATAATGGTCAATCAGCATCGATTAATGAGGGTGTTTCTTTAGGGTCAGGAGATTACGTTTTATGGATAAATAGCGATGACCTTCTTTTGAAAGACTCTTTAAAAGTTTCAGAAGAGTATTTTGAAGCATATCCTTTCGCTCCGTTTACCTATGGAAGAGTCAACAATCTTTCTGAAATTTCAAAAAATCAATATCCTGTGTGGGTAGAGCCCTTTTCTTTAAAGCGACTGGCTCAAAGGTGTATTATATCTCAGCCTGGAACAGTTATCAGAAGAACTTGTTGGGAAGGTGTTTCAGGGTTGGATGAGTCATTATTTATGGCTATGGATTATGATTTATGGTGGCGTCTTATTCTAAAGTACTCCTCCCCTGTGTTTGTAGATTCACTTTTGGCGATAAACCGTGAACACACTCAAACAAAAACTAGACGGTTTAGAGCACAGCATTATAAAGAAGCAATACATGTTGTTCGAAAATATACTGGAAAAGTGCCCTTGAAATGGTGGTTAGCGCAACCATACTCTGTTTGGTTTAAAACATTAATAGCGATGAGAGACTAAATGATTCCTAACCCCATGTTTGTCATGGGTTGGAGGTGTGCTGCTTCTGTTGCAAGAGATGCGCTGAGCTTAAAAAGTGACACGGCAGGCCCATTTTTGAAGACCGAGTCAGTCTCAAAGATGTTCAATCAATTATATCTTCTGATTTCAAAGGTTTTATGCATCCAGAAAAATTGCTTCATGCCAAAGGTTTAACTCCATTTGAATTGTCTGATAGCCACTCTAAGTGGACAAAAAGATCTGGCAGTGTTTTATAAAGACTGTTCTACATTTAGGTTGTGTCATCAATTTAAAGGGAAAGGTTAAGTAGTCATAAATTATTCGTTGATGTCTCAAAAATTGATTGCGGCGCCTGAGAGGATGTCAAAGGCCTTATCTGGGCCCATTCCAGTTATGCTAGTCCATGTCGTTTGGAATGTTGATTAATGTCTTTCAGAAATTGAAGCATTTTCAGAAATACTACATAAAAAGTACCCACTTATCTCTTATCGTGTAGCGGTTTTCATATGCCGATTTTAAAAAGTGCCCCTTCGAGGAGTTAAAGGCGCCAAAAGGGGTTGATTTCCATCTTGTCCGATCTGCCTCTAGTCTCAAGTCAGCCTCCACGTCAGACAAGAACTTAGTTCGTTTGGTCCGTGAGGCATTATTGATAACTGCTTCAAAAATGGAACTGGTTCCTGATAAAGCGTTGGTATTTTCCAGCAAAGCAAAGAGGCGTCGAAAAGAATACGATCCTGAAGATGTAAAGACATTAAGGGCTTCGGTAAACTAGAAACCAAAAGTTCACTCTGCAGCAGCACTACTTCCTAAGCGGAACAAGAGATGCTAGTTAGACGCGACCCCTCAAATAGGTCGTCATCTAGGCGTGCGCCTGTTGCCTTAGGATCTAGACCAGGCGTAGCTTGAAAAGACCAGTAATTATATAAAATACCTGGTTCGCTTGTCGTTGCTAGCAAAGGTTCAAAGTCAGCAATAAGTGTGTCTTCATTCTCGCTTTCATTTGAAAGAGTATGGTTGGAACTAACTGTCTGCTCATCTGTTGTTGGTGTTCGTTCTGGAGCAATAAATACTGGTCTGACACCATCAGGTGATAGTATAGACCCCAGCTTAAAAAATGATTTGCCAATTTTTTGGAAATAAATACCTATTTTTGCTCTGATAGTTTGAGCCTGGGTTAGTTTTCCAATGGTAGGAATATTATCTAGTAGTAGCTCTCCAGCCAGATCTATATAGTGACCGATTAATTTAAATATTTTTCCGAAGCTACGAATAAAAAAATTAATACTTAATGCAGTAAGAACTAAAGGAAACATAACTACCCATGACATAAAATGCAAAATGCCCATAAGTTGGCGACTTCGAGCCCCCTTGAGCATATGGTCATCCTGTACTTTAAAGAGACGAGTTCTAGGATGACATGATAGTCCTAAGGCGTGCGATTTAAGTGCATCCATAAGTCCTTTTCTTTTGGTCGATACAGAATCACCCGGTAGGGCATATATATACTTACAACCTTTTGGCATCTGCCCAACAATACACACCGGATCGTTTCCGCCATAGATGACAGTAATGTTGTTAGCGCATTGCTTATGTTTTTGTCGGTAGTGTCCAGCAGGGACTAGTGCGAATGCTTGCTGGACTTTGTCAGGATATTTTAGAGCCACATTGATGCACATTGAACCGCCTAAACTTTGTCCGTGTGCAATAACTTTATTCTGACTATTGATCCAACGATCAAGAACGTTTCTACCTAAAAAGGTAAGAATGGTTCCAACAGAAGTTAAGGGAAAAACATCAGCTAGTAAAGTCCATAAGAATCCGCTGCTGCCTGGAAAGGTGGTTCCCATAAATAGCAGTTGTGAGGGAGCCTCTTTATCCTTTTCATGCCTTGGTCGCAAACCATAAGCCCTGTAAGGAGAACCCACGAAAGTAGAGGTCAAATTGAGGCGTTCAAATTCATACTCAACGTCTAAGTATGTTGTCCCATTATAAACAGGTATGCGCATAGTAGAGCCTGATGCGTACTCAAAGAATGCCGCATAAGAAAGAATATTATTCAGCTGAGCATCTACCCAAGTTTTATTCTCTTCTGGTAATGGCGTTGGCATGCGCCTGATAGCATCTGATAGTGCATCTAGTCGAAGCTGGATCTCTGTTTGAATAGCCTGAATTAATTTATTAGACGGGTGTATGAGCACAGATAAGAAATAGCTAGACATGATTTCTTTGGGTAATGAATCCCCATTCAATAACACATTGAAGATATGGCGTGTATCTCGCGCATATGCATTGTCTTCAGGTGGGGCAAGCCTAATTTCAGGTCGTCCATCTGGCGATACTTCGTCTATGTCATTGACTTTTAGAGGATATCCCTTACGCATGCGCCAATGAGAGGCTATGGCCGCGCGCTGAGATTCATTAATCGGCATGTCGGTTTTCTCCCATCAAGCCAATATTCTACTGAATATTGGCAGTAAGTTCAATAGCTTATAGTGGAGATGCCTGTGAAAATATTGAGTAAAAACAGGGGGCATGAAAGAATGGCCTCAGAAAACTTAAAAGTAAATAAATGACATCCAGTTAGTTGTGGGAGCAGATATGTCGACATTAATTCAGATGATAGAGGGCGAAAAGCAAATAGGGCACAAGCGCCTATTTGAACAGGCAAGTTTTATCATCCGAGAAGGAGAGCATGTTGGCGTAATAGGTCCTAATGGTGCCGGCAAAACCACCTTATTTAAAACACTGGTTGGAGAGTCATCACTAGATACGGGTGAGCTCGTATTTGCTCAAAAGTTGAAAATTGGGTATTTAGATCAGGAAAGTACTTGGGCTGAAGATATTACCGCTGAAGATTATTTGGAAGCACATTGCCAAATGCCTATTTGGGAGCTAAAAAGTCTAGGATTATCTTTAGGGCTTCAAGAGTCTCATTTCTCTTCGACATTGCAGTCTTTAAGTGGCGGTTATCGTATGCGAATGAAGCTGCTATACATGATTGGCCAAGAGCCCAATTGCATGCTCCTAGATGAGCCGACGAACTTTTTAGATCTCGAATCAATTATCGTTCTAGAGTCATTTTTAAAGCAAACCAAAAGTGCTTTTTTAGTGATTTCTCATGATAGAGCATTTTTAAACCGAATTACTAATGTCACTCTTGAAGTAATGGGTGGAAAGATTCGGCGGCATCCAGGCAATGTTGAAGCGTGGTTAGAGTATAAAGCGCAAGAAGAGGAATTGCTGGATAAAACGATTAAAAATGAGCAGGCAAAAAAGGCGGAACTGGAAGCCTTTGTTAATCGATTTAAAGCAAAAGCGTCTAAAGCAAAACAAGCACAAAGCCGGGTGAAGCAATTAGAAAAAATGCCAACAACTGTGAAAAATGCGAGCCAGCTGCGAGCGAATATTCGTATACCTAAGCCGATTCATACAGGAAAAGAAACCCTTCATATTGAAAAGGCAGTTCTCGGATATCCTACAAAGACAGTGCTAAGTGGCGTGGATTTTCGCTTAATGAAAGGAGACCATTTGGCTGTTGTGGGCTTCAACGGTGCCGGTAAAACGACTTTGCTGAAGTCGCTTGCAAACCAATTACCTTTAAAAGAAGGGAGTATTAAAATTGGTTTAAATGTTGCTTTTGGTTACTACGCGCAGCATGTGCCAGAACAATTGCCATTAGACAGTACGGTATTCGAGGCTTTAGCGAGTGCTGCCCACCCTGAAGTATCAGAACAAGAAATCAAAGATATCGCTGGATCACTGCTTTTCAAGGGCGAAGATGTTCACAAGACGATTGGTGTTCTGTCTGGTGGTGAAAAGTCACGTGTGGCAATAGGGCAGATACTGTTGAAAAAAGCTCCTTGTCTTTTATTAGACGAGCCGACTAACCACCTTGACTTTGATACGGTTGAGTCACTGACTGATGCCCTCCGTTCTTACGGGGGTACGATTGTGGTGGTGAGTCACGATCGACACTTCGTTTCTAGAATCGCTTCGAAAATACTCGAAATTAAAGATGGACAAGCACATTTTTATCCTGGCACTTATGAAGAGTATTGCTGGAGTGTTGAGAAAGGCATGTTGTCTGGTCGCCAAGAGCCGTCAGATAATGGGCGCAACAAGAAGCAAGGGCAGACAGCTAAATCAACCTCAGGACCCACTATGTCTTTAGGAAAGCTATCCAAGGCGATTAAAGATGAAGAAAAACGAATTAATCGTTTAGGAAATGAGTTAAAGCGAATTGAGCTGAATTTACAAACAGCAAGTAGTGATGAAAGTGCAAAGTTGTCGCAGCAGTACAGTGACGTAAAAAGAGAGTTAGAGGGAGCTGAGGCAACTTGGTTGACAATGCAAGAGCAATTAGAAGCTGCTAGAAAATAATCGCAGACAATAAAAAAGGCGCCAATGGCGCCTTTTTTGAGTGCTTCACTTTTAAGCTCTAAGTGAAGAGCTTCTGTTTGCTCTCTCAGAAACATCAGCGTCAGCAGTATGTCTGGTAGCGTCGTCTGCATCCCGTCGAGCGGTCGCTGTAGCTGCTGCAGGTGTAAATCTGGCAGTCTGGTTGAGTTCTGGACGTGCTGCCTCGTTTCCTCCATCTTGAGCAGGAGAAGAGCGTTCTTCGCCTTGATAGTTTGAAGCGCGATTGTTTTCACGAGCAGTAACAATTGCTGCACCAATTAAAGTGCCTAAAGCAATAGCGGCGAATGCACCGGCGATCATTAAACCGATGGGACCGCAGCATGCAGCAATAAGTGCTGCTAAAGCAGTCACAGCAAAAGTTGTCCATAGACCAACCTCAAGCGCTGTTGGCTTACGTGAAGGAATCCTTGAACGTGAAGAATGTGACGTAACAACTAGAGCAGCTGGCCGACGATCACGAAATAGTACAGGCCTACGAGAAGAGCTGAGCCCTCGTCTGGTGGTAAGCAGTCTTCTGGATGACTGAACATCTCGACGAGTTAACGGAATTGTTGACGCTGGTGTAAGAACACGTGCTGGAAGAGTACTTGGTGCAGCACGAGTTACACGAACAGTCGGAGCAGATGTGTGGGCAACACGAGCAGTAGGCCTTGATGTACGAACAGTAGGTGCTGGGGCACGAGCTGGACGACTATGTCCAAAGCCACTTCCTGTATGAACAAATCTGTGACTTGAATGCGCTTCCGCTGGCATACGGCGGCCTCTTTCAGGTGGACGTCTAAACATGAGTGTAACTCCAATTTTTATTGTGTAATTTTCGATTGTGCTTTGAGCAAACCCTTTGCCCATCCGGCATGCTAAGGTGCTTTGCTGAATAATTCAATGAAAAAAGCATTTCAGGTGAGAATTAGAAGATTTGCTTACTTACTTCGGGCGGGTTGGAGGATACAAAAAAGCCCGTGTTTAGACACAGGCTTTTTACGTTTTAACAGCGATTAACCAGGTTGGGCTCTGTTTGAATGATCAGAGTGTTCTTCTTTAGCTGCTGGCGCATCAGTATGTTGCTCTTGAGTCGCCGCTAGAGCCGCTTCAGGGTGGTGTGTAGGGGGACGGCTGAAGATAGTGGCAACACGAGGGTTTGTCATTTGAAGTGCTTCTTGTCGTGGGTCAAAATCTGCTTTAGGGGGACGATGCCCCATTGTAGAAGCAAAGCGAGTAATTGGCTCAATAAGGGCTTCTCTTACATGAGCATCTTGAGAAGGCTCTGGGCTTTTACCTGGCTTGTTCAATGCTAAATCAACAGCTGCACCAATAAGTAGTCCAAGTGCTATGACACCAGCAGCAACTGCTGCGGGCCAAAATACAAAAGCTAGGCCAGCTGCAAGCGCTCCCACAATAACCCCACTCAACCATAAACCAAGTTGGCGCGAGTCAAAGCTGGTCCATTGACGGCGTTTGCGTATCTTGAAAGACAACCCAGTACCATCAAAGTCAACGCTTAGGTGAAAAGGAGGGGGGGTGGCATTATCTGAACGCATAAGGCTTGCTCCTGCTGTTAGTGAAATTTTCGGCAAGCCTACGATACTTGTAAAATTAAAACAATTTAAGTTTGAAAAAAAACTTTTAGTCTAGGTGTTTTTCCTGCCATTTTAGGAAAAGTGATTCTACATGCGTGCGATAATGATCGCGGTGTTTGAATTGGCTTGGGTATAGTGGGTCGTATACATGATAATTCGCTCTGGTTGCAAAACGCGAGGTTAAAATTTTCCACACCTGTTCAGCGCCATTTCCTACGAGCCATTCAAAAGTTTCAGCCGCCTCATAGTGAAGAAAAACTGGAATGATGGGGACCCCTGTTTGTAGGGAGAGATCGAATGCACCAGTGGTGAAAGGGGTATAAATCCGGCGACCTTTACATCCGCCTTCTGGGAAAATACCAATATTCAACCCATCCTTTATACCTTGTGCTAATGCTTCTCGAGCAGCCAAGCGAGAATCTTTATCTTCTCGTTGAACAAATATACACCCAATCCCTCTCGATATTCGCCCTACTACTGGCCACTTTGCAACCTCGGCTTTCCCAAGAAAATGTGCATCGAAGGTCATAGGCATACCAATGTCTTCAAAAATAGAAGGATGATTAGCGATAACTATATACTGTTTGGGTAAAGGGTTTTGATGATGCTGATGGACAATCAACTCAACCCCTAAAAAGCGCTTGAAGGCATGACTCCAGCGAACAAAAATCCAACGAACAAGCTTTGAGATTGGACGTAATGAGTAGGGTAAGAAGCAAGCGATAAGCAAAATAAAAGTGATAAGCAACAAATCAATAAGCAGTATAACTTTGTATAAAAATTTAAATAGATTGTAAATCACATCATATCCCCAGTAAGGTCTGGTGTGATTCTATCAAAATTTAATGACGTTAGAAGGGGGCCCTTTAGATTCAGATTGAATGACTCTTAAATGTCGCGTTGGTGCTAGGAACACAATTTTTCCGTCGCTTTCACAAAAAAAGCGGACATTTTCAGATAATTCACCCAGCGGGCGATAGCAAATAGCCATTTGATTCTGCCCCGGCTGGTTAAACACCTCAACACCGATGTCTTCTAGTGCTTCAGTAAGAGACTGGATAATCTCACCATTGTCTAGGTGAGGATTAACTCGGACATGGTTTAATTCAAATAGTGTGCCTTTCATCGATTCTCTAAAATCAGGCACAGGCATTACAATGCCATTTGCCAAAGAACGAACGCAAACACACTCTGTCGCAGATAAATTTTCATTCAGAATAAACTCGTACGTAAGCGCTTGGTTATCTGCGGTGACCAACGTTGCATTGAGTAATATTTCTGAAGATGCTTTCATAATCATACAAAGGTATTATCGACGATATTAAGCTTCCACTTTAGAAAGGTGACACAATGCCAAAGACTAAATCAGCCTATGTATGTACTCAGTGTGGTGGCCAAAGCCAAAAATGGGCCGGGCAATGTGGAGACTGTGGGGAGTGGAACTCCATGACTGAGGTTGTGATACATAAGCCAACAAGCGCTAAAAAAGGCTACGCTGGGGCGCCTGGAGAGTTGCAAAAGCTATCTGATATTGTTGCCTCTGAGCTACCACGAATCCCGACCGGATGCAGTGAACTCGATCGTGTTCTTGGGGGTGGACTGGTTCCAGGGGCTGTAACTTTGGTCGGAGGTGATCCCGGGGTTGGGAAATCAACACTTTTGCTGCAAAGCGCCAGTCAGCTGTCTGCTCAAGGCTGTGTACTTTATGTGTCTGGTGAGGAGTCACCAAAACAAATCGCAATGCGAGCTCAACGACTTGAGGTGATGGATGCTAACTGCCAGGTCTTAGCAGAGACAGAAATTGAGACCATTATTGCAGCAGCTCAAAAGCTAAAGCCTGCTGTAATGATTATTGATTCAATTCAAACCATGCATCTTAGGGATATACCATCTGCTTCTGGAAGTGTTTCGCAAGTCAGAGAAGGCGCAGCAGCGTTAGCGCGCTTCGCCAAAGAAAATCAAATATCAATTTTCTTGGTGGGCCACGTTACAAAAACGGGCGAGGTCGCTGGTCCCAGAGTATTAGAGCATATTGTTGATACAGTCGTCTTTATGGAAGGACAAGAAGACAGTCGCTACCGCTTACTTCGAAGTGTGAAAAACCGTTTTGGCTCTGTTAATGAATTGGGTGTCTTCGGAATGACTGAGCAAGGGCTTAAAGCGGTCAAAAACCCTAGTGCAATATTTTTATCTAAGCCGAATGGAGAAGTCAGTGGGTCTGCTGTGACTGTTTTGTGGGAAGGCACCCGACCTCTGTTGGTAGAAATACAAGCACTGGTTGATGACTCTCATTCTCCTGCCCCAAGGCGTGTCACAGTTGGACTAGATCAGAACCGACTTGCAATGCTGCTTGCGGTGTTAAATCGACATGGTGGTATCTTTACTTCCGATCAAGATGTCTTTGTAAATGTTGTGGGCGGCGTTCGAGTGACGGAAACCAGTGCAGATTTGGCGTTATTAATGGCGGTGGTGTCCAGTCTTCGAAGTAGACCAATACTACCTGGCGTTTTAATCTTTGGGGAAATTGGGTTATCCGGTGAAATTCGCCCTGTGCCTTGTGGGCAGGAGCGACTTAAAGAAGCTTGCAAGCAAGGATTTACGCGAGCAATCGTTCCTTATGGGAACACGCCTAAGCAGGCCATAAAAGGGGTTGATGTCACCAGCGCTAAGACATTAAGCGAAGCGCTGGCGGCATTATTCTGATTAGATTTCTTGAATTTCTTTATACTTGATGCGGTGTGGTTGCGTAGCCGCATCACCAAACTTCGCTTTACGTGTTGCTTCGTACTCTGTATATGAACCTTCAAAAAATTCAACTTCTGAATTGCCTTCGAAAGCAATTATGTGTGTCGCAATTCGATCCAAGAACCAGCGATCATGCGAAATAACAAAGACGCAACCTGGAAAAGCGAGAATAGCTTCTTCTAGTGCACGCAGTGTTTCAACGTCTAAATCGTTGGTTGGCTCATCCAGTAGCAAAACGTTAGAACCTTGCCGCAAAAGCTTGGCTAAGTGAACTCGGTTTCGCTCCCCACCGGATAAAGTACCAATTCTCTTTTGCTGATTTGCCCCTTTAAAGTTAAAGCGGCCAACATAAGCTCGAGAAGGCATAGTGAATTGGCCTACAGTGATTTCATCTAAGCCATCTGAGATTTCTTCCCACACGGTTTTCTTATCTTCTAGTGAACCGCGGGACTGATTGACGTAACCTAATTCGACTGTCTCACCATGGTGAACTTCGCCGGAGTCAGGTTTCTCTTCGGAAGCAATCATTTTGAATAAGGTTGTTTTACCAGCGCCGTTTGGACCAATAATACCAACAATCGCACCGCGTGGAACTGTAAAAGATAAGTTATCGATCAGTACCTTTTGCTCAAATCGTTTTGACACTTCTTTTAGGCTAATAACATCTGTTCCTAAGCGCTGCCCAGGTGGAATGTACAGACTTTGAGTTTCGTTTCGTTTTTGGAACTCTCTTGATGACAGTTCCTCAAAGTCTTGTAGTCGAGCTTTGTTTTTCTTGCGGCGACCCTTTGGATTTTTCTTAACCCACTCAAGTTCAGCTTTAACAGCTTTTTGATGCGCTTGTTCGTCTTTAGACTCTTGATCTAGCCGCTGTTCTTTTTGTTCTAACCAAGAGGAGTAGTTTCCTTCAAATGGAATACCCTGGCCGCGGTCAAGTTCTAAAATCCATCCTGCAACGTTATCTAAGAAGTAACGATCGTGGGTTACTGCAATAACGGTACCTGGGAATCGGTGTAAATATTGCTCTAACCAAGCAACACTTTCAGCATCTAAGTGGTTGGTAGGCTCATCCAGCAATAGAACATCAGGGGCGCTTAACAATAACTTACATAACGCAACCCGGCGTTTTTCACCACCTGATAATTTTGTAATGTCTGCATCCCAAGCCGGCAAGCGGAGTGCATCCGCGGCGATATCCAGTTTGCGATCGAGATCCCAAGCATCTTTGGCTTCAATTTCATCTTGAAGTTCAGCTTGACGTTCCATCAAAGTATTGAGTGCATCATCATCCATTGGCTCAGCCATTTTCATGCTGATTTCATCAAATTCAATCAATAAGTTTTTGATTTCAGCCACGGCTAGTTCAACATTTTCTTTGACACTGAGTGTTTCATCAAGTTTAGGTTCCTGAGGAAGGTATCCAAACCTTAACCCTTTTTGAAACGTGATCTCCCCCGTGTAATTTGGATCTTCGCCAGCAATAATTCTTAAAAGCGTGGACTTACCCGAACCGTTCAAACCCAACACCCCAATCTTCGCACCATAGAAAAAAGAAAGTGAGATTCCTTTCAAAATGGTGTCTTGGTTGACTGTTTTGCATACATCAAGCATAGAAAAGATGATTTTAGGCACTGCGGCGTTTCCTTATTAAAGCAATTACTAGGGAGATACGTTACAATGAGCCCAATTCTTATCCACTCTCGGAGTCTAAATATGTTCGAACCCACTGCCTCTATTCGCGACTTTGATGATGCCCTTTGGGATGCCATGATGCAAGAAAAGTCACGGCAAGAAGCCCACATTGAGTTGATTGCCTCTGAAAACTATACCTCGCCCCGAGTGATGGAAGCACAGGGTTCAGTTTTGACAAATAAATATGCGGAAGGGTATCCACATAAGCGTTATTATGGCGGGTGTGAGTTTGTTGATATTGCCGAAGACCTAGCTATTGAAAGAGCAAAAGCTTTATTTGGCGCTGATTATGCCAATGTTCAACCTCACTCAGGCTCTCAAGCAAACGCTGCTGCCTACATGGCGTTGATTGAACCAGGTGACACAATTCTGGGCATGGACCTAAAAGAAGGAGGACATTTAACCCACGGCTGTCCTGTTAACTTTTCCGGTAAAATGTATAAAGCGGTTCAGTATGGTCTAGATGCTCAAGGAATGATGGACTACGACTTGATTCGGGACCTGGCACTAAAGCATAAGCCTAAATTAATTATTGGTGGTTACTCTGCATATTCAAGAACGGTTGATTGGTCAAAGTTTCGTGAAATAGCGGATGAAGTAGGCGCTTGGTTACTGGTCGATATGGCGCATGTTGCTGGTTTGGTTGCGGCAGGCTTGTATCCTTCTCCAGTACCTTTTGCCGATGTGGTAACTTCTACAACTCATAAAACGTTAAGAGGACCTCGCTCAGGTATTATCTTGGCTAAGTCCAATCCCGATTTAGAAAAGAAATTAAACTCAGCTGTTTTCCCTGGGATGCAGGGTGGCCCATTAATGCATGTGATTGCAGCTAAAGCAATTGCTTTCAAAGAAGCGATGGACCCCGCATTTAAAACTTATCAACAACAAGTGATCAATAATGCCCGAGCATTAGCAGAAGAGTTAGCGGCTTTAGATTACGAAATTGTTTCTGGAGGCACCGATAATCATTTGATGTTGGTGAGTTTGGTTAAACAAGATATTACCGGTAAAGCTGCTGATGCGGCACTTGGTCAGGCACACATTACTGTGAATAAAAATACTGTTCCAGGTGATAAGCGTTCGCCATTCGTGACTTCTGGATTGCGTTTAGGCACACCTGCGGTAACGACTCGTGGATTTAAAGAGGCGCAAATGAAGCAAGTGGCTCATTGGATCAATGAAGTGTTAATGAATACTGATGATCCAAAAACAATTGAGAAAGTGAAGGCTGAAGTTAGCGCTTTATGCGCACAATTTCCAGTTTATGGGTAATGTTTAAAAATAGGATCGTTCAGGAAGATGCGATGTCCTTTTTGCCAAGAAAATGATACTAAAGTTACGGACTCTCGTTTGGTTGGAGATGGATTGCAGGTTCGCCGTCGTCGAGAGTGCTTAACTTGTCAGGAGCGTTTTACAACCTATGAGACAGTAGAGCTGTCTTTACCGAGGGTGGTTAAACACGATGGGTCACGACAACTCTTTGATGAAAACAAGTTGCGAAAAGGCCTATTAAGAGCGATAGAAAAGCGTCCCGTGGATACGGAGCAGGTTGAGGCAGCTATTGCTCGTATAAAGCAGAGATTGCTTGCTCAGGGGGAGCGTGAAGTTCATACGGATTTGATAGGTTCTTGGGTTATGGACGAATTACGTGAGCTAGACGATGTTGCATATGTTCGCTTTGCAAGCGTCTATCGACGTTTTGAAGATGTTAGCGCTTTCCAGGACGAGATTGAGCGCCTCCATAAAAAAATTATGGATGAGAAAAACAACAAATAGGGTAACCAAATGCATGACAACGATGAGCGCTGGATGGAGCGTGCGATTGAATTGGCTGAAAAGGGCCGATACACCGCACATCCTAATCCCCGTGTTGGTTGTGTCATTGTAAAAGATGGGAAATTGATTGGCGCGGGGTGGCATGAAGCCCCAGGTGAACCACATGCAGAGCAAATGGCTTTGCAAGAAGCTGGAGCGCAAGCTGAAGGTGCTACCTGTTATGTGAACTTAGAGCCTTGTACGCATCATGGGCGAACGCCCCCCTGTACAGAAGCCCTTATACATGCCCGAGTAGGGCGGGTTGTCGTCGCGCATGAAGATCCAAATCCCAAAGCCGCTGGTGGTTGCAAGCTATTAGCTGAGCATGGGATAGATGTTACCGTTGGGCCACTTCGTCAACATGCACGAAAGCTCAATCGAGGTTTTATCAAGCGCCATGAAAGGGGAATGCCATTTACTGTTGGAAAGATGGCCATTTCAGCTGATGGAAGAACAGCCATGCCTGATGGACAAAGCCGCTGGATTACGTCTGAGCCAGCACGTCAACATGTTCATCAGTTAAGGGCACAGTCCGGTGCGGTTGTAACAGGAATAGGAACGGTATTAAAAGATGATCCTAGACTTGATGCTCGATTAGCAAAAGTGAAAGGGTTACCGCCTTTGAGGGTAATTTTAGATCCGCATGGGCGTTTAGATAACAATGCGCAGGTGATAAATCCTCCAGGAGAGGTTTTGCAGTTTACCGGGACGGAAACGGATGCTTACTCACGTGCAAATCGCTCTGTAGTTAAAGTGCCTCTGGTGAATAACCGCCTTGATTTAAAAGCATGTTGGCGGCATTTGGCAGATTTAGAAATAAACGATATTTTCTTGGAGTGTGGTCCTACGTTACTTGGCGCGGCACTTGATCAAGAGTTAGTAGATGAGTTGGTGCTTTATATCGCCCCTAAACTTTTCGGACATGGAGCCCGTCCTTTGGCATATCTGCCAGGTATTGAATGCATGGAAGATCAGCATGAATTGATTTGGACCAGTGTTAGAAAAGTGGGTCCAGATATTGAATTAATCGCCGATGTTAAAGCCCGAAGGGGATAAAGATGTTTACCGGAATCATTACAGCTTTAGGGACTATCGCAGCTATAGAGATAGATGGTCCTTCACTGCACCTGACAATTACAGTTTCTGATTTTTTGGCAGGTGTTAAGCTTGGAGATAGTATTGCTGTTAATGGATGCTGCTTAACTGTAACAGAATTTTCAGAACATCACTTTAAAGCGCTGTTATCGGCAGAGACACTCATGAAGACAACTTTTGATGGCGTAGCGGTTGGCATGACAGTGAATTTAGAGAAGGCCTTACTTGTCGGTGAACCGTTGGGCGGACATTGGGTGACAGGACATGTGGATGGTCAAGCTCTAGTGACGAATATTAAATCTAGTGGCACCTGTCGAGAAATCACTTTTCTCGTACCCAATGGGTTTGAAGCATTTATTGCCCCTAAAGGTTCAATCGCTGTTGATGGAGTTAGTCTGACAGTTAATCACGTGCATGGCTGTCATTTTACTGTGATGCTGATTGAGCATACATTGTCAAAGACGATTGCAGAAAACTATAAAGTAGGCACAAAAACAAATTTTGAAATAGATATGATGGCTCGTTACGTGAATCAATATCATAAGGTAACCAGTCGGGAGGTGGCAGATGTCGACAATTGAAACGCTTGTAGAAAAAATCCGTCAAGGTGAAATGGTGGTTTTGATGGACCACAAAGATCGTGAAAATGAGGCAGACATTGTCATGGCCGCAGAAAAAGTCACGCCTTGGCATATTAACTTTATGATTACTTATGCCAAGGGGTTAATTTGTGTTCCCATGGCCAAAAGTCGATGCGAAGCCTTACAACTAGAACTTCAGCCTCGCAGAAACTGTCAGCCATGTTGTCCTAAATTTACGGTTTCAATTGAAGCCGCTGAAGGAGTGACCACTGGCGTTAGTGCTGAAGACAGAGCGCATACGATACAAGTCGCTGCTGATTTATCTCTTGGGCCAGATGCCATTTCAACGCCGGGCCATATTTTTCCTATTATGGCGGAAGAAAATGGCGTACTTTCTCGACAAGGTCATACTGAGGGTGCATATGACTTAGTAAGATTGGCAGGCTTATCTCCAGTAGCCATTGTTTGTGAGATCACTAAAGCCGATGGTAGCATGTGTCGCTACGAAGACGTGCAGGCTTTTGCTCAAGAGCATAATCTTTCTATTGGTTATATTGACGATTTAATTGAATACAGACGAAAGGGTCAATGAGGTTTATATGAGTAAGGCGATCGAAGGTAAATTTGAAGTACCACAGGGACGCATTTTGGTGCTTTCGTCACGATTTAATCAAATGGTTACGGATAGCCTAGTTCTAGGCGCAACCGAAGTGTTGCAGCGGCAAGGTGTATTAGAGTCTGATATTGATGTTGTGAAAGTCCCTGGTGCATTTGAACTTCCCATTGTCTGCCAAAAAATATTGCGTTCACGCAACTATGCCGGGGTTGTTGCCTTAGGGGCAGTGATTCGTGGTGAGACCGGCCATTATGATTTTGTTGCAGGTGGTGCGAACCAAGGCCTGATGCAAGTGAGCCTTAATGAAAACGTGCCTATTACGTTTGGTATTTTGACTTGTGATACTGTTGAGCAAGCTTTAAACAGAGCCGGACTATGTGTGGGCAACAAGGGGGGAGAAGCTGCTCAAGCACTCGTTGAAATATTAAGTGTGATTCGGCAGGTAGGAGAGTAGGATGATTGAATTTCGTGGTGCTCGGCAAAATGCCAGAGTCGTGGCAATGCAATGCCTATATGCGTTTCTTCATAGTGAAGCGCCGATTGCTCAAAGTAAACTGCATTTATTATCTGAAGGGGATTGGGGTAAAGACAACCCTTTAGATCATGTTTATTTGAACACGCTTCTCACAGAGATAGAAGCAAAGATTCCGAACTTTAATGCGCTCATTGAGCGATTAGGGGAAAGAGAAATCAATCACATCACGCCAATTGAACTGGCTATTTGTCACGTGGCATTTATTGAGTTAAAAGAACAGTGGACGGTACCAACAGAAGTCATTATTGATCAGTCTATCGAGATTGCTAAGGATTTTGCTGCCGATAACGCTCACAAGTTTGTGAACAGTGTTTTGGATAAAGCAGCAAAAGAACTTAGGCCAGCATCGGGTAAGTGAACGAAACAAAGTGAATGATGTTTACTGTCCAGTGAACAAAAATGGCAGATTCGACCTGGCGTGTTTTTAGGTACGCGTAGGAGAAAAAGATGCCTGTGAAGAAGGCATATAACATGACCATTTTGCCGGAGTAAAAGTGGCGTAGTGTGTAAAGGGTAGTCGTAATAAGTAAGGCTACCCAAGGGCCTATATCTACTTTACCGATGTGCCAACTTTGAAATATCTCAGTCAGCGGCCTCTGTATCATCCCTCTGAATATGGCTTCTTCACTTATACAAACAAATAATAAGTTTGTGATAGCAAAAATTTTAATATATCCCGTCCATTCTAAGTCGATATCAACATGGTTTGAAAAAGTCGACAAAATAAACAGAGCAAAGACAGCGGTCACTGCGATTGGCCAAGTATCCCTTAACATCACTTTCCACTCAGGGTAGCGATAACATAACTTTCGCAAAGCACCCATACCAAGTAGTGAGGCGCCAATAAAAGCATGTTCATAAAAAACAAAGTGTGTAAATGGAACTAATCGATGGCCTAACTGCAAATGTGAGACAACAATCCACGGTTCAAAACCTTCAAAGTAATGAAGTAGTAAAAGCGCTGTCAGTGGAATCATGATGACTTGCGCTATCATGCGTGAATGCGGAATATAGTTTGCATAGGCATAATAGGAAAGAATCCAAAAGGCGCCCATGAGTATCGCAGCTGATTCAGATAAGATGCCGTGCCAGTAACCCACCACACCTGATGCAATATAAAATAAGGTCCACCATAGTCGCCCAGGCTTTGCCCAGATAGAAATGATTGAGCAGCCTAATAAGCCGAAACACAAGGTGTAATATGGTTGGTTGGCTAACAAGCCAATAGTATTGATTCCCATGATTCTCATGGTAACCTTAATCCTTTTTAAAAGAAATGTTCATGATGGACTCACTAAAAGGATTTATGCGTCAGTGTTTGCCCCCTGCAGCTCTTGATGCAATGCACTATTTAAGACAGCCCTTAGATACAGGGTTCTGGGGAAATTATGCTAGCTATGAAGCAGCGCAAAGCGCTTCCGCGGGATATGATTCTGAATTAATTCTAGACAAGGCAGTCAAAGCGACTTTGCAGGTTGCAAAAGGTGAGGCAGTTGCGGAGCGTGACACAGTAATATTCGATCGCCCATTATATGTTTACCCTCTATTTGCACATTTGTTGCGTCTGTACCACATTCTTCAACGCCCAGTCCGGGTCGCCGATTTTGGCGGGGCGCTCGGGAGTACTTATTTTCAATTTAAGTCTTTTGTTGGTGATGTTGCGCCTGTTGCGCAATGGAGAGTGATCGAGCAACCGCATTTTGTTCGTATGGGAGAGCAGCTTTTTAAAAATGAGTCTTTGCAATTTGTGAATGCTCTGGAGGATATAGAGGCACCTGATATGATTTTATTATCAAGTGTCTTGCAGTACCTTCCCGATCCTTATGGTGCGCTAGAGCGGTTTTTGTCTTACCGCCCTTTGACGATTGTACTGGATAGAACACCATATTGGGGCCATCAAGGCGATCGAATTACCGTTCAGAAAGTGCCAAAACATATTTATGAAGCATCATATCCTTGCTGGCTTTTAGATGAAGCAAAAATACAAAAAATCTTTAAGGACAAGTACGACTGTATTTATGATGCCATTGGCCTTGAGGGAGAAGTTGTCACTCGAAGCAACAAATGCTGCTTCAAAGACAAAATATATTGGCAGCCAAATCTAAAATAATTAATCCCACTGATGGGTTATTTGAGCATACGCCGAATGGTTGTGGATGGACTCAAAGTTTTCTGAGCTGATTCTAAAAGCACTGACGCCCTTTAAATCAGCTAAGGCAGTGGCCACGTCTCGAACCAGGTCTTCAACAAATTTGGGGTTGTCGTAAGCCTTTTCAGTAACAAACTTCTCATCTGGTCGTTTAAGTAGTCCATAGAGCTCGCAAGAAGCTTGTGCTTCAGCAATTTCAATGGGGGTTAAAATAGACAATTGAGCATCTGCTTCATATCGTAAGTCGATGACTATATGTGACCGTTGGTTATGAGCGCCATACTCTGCGATTGCTTTAGAGCAAGGGCATAAACTAGTTACTGGAACTGTAACAGTCAATTGAGATTTTAATTGATTATCCCGGCAGGCCGCCTGAATTCTTACTTGATAATCCATTAGACTTTCAACACCTGATACGGGCGCTTTTTTAGGTAGAAATACCGAAAAGTGCGCATCAATTTCAGCTGAAGAAGACTCTAAACGAGTCATCATGTCATCAAGTGCCGCATGCATCTTGTGAGGGCCGACAGACAAAGGAGAAGTACCAAGCAGCTCAAAAAATCGTGACATATGAGCGCCTTTGCGATCGGATGCTAGGCCAACATAGAGTGACAACTCTCCAGTGGTAACTTGTTCTGGCAGGCGAATATCATCAACCAGAAAAGGGTGTCTTACACCC
This sequence comes from Legionellales bacterium, assembly GCA_002708265.1. Lineage (GTDB taxonomy): Bacteria > Pseudomonadota > Gammaproteobacteria > Berkiellales > Berkiellaceae. The sequence continues at coordinate 76,921 of PANA01000004.1, forward strand.
TTTACGCCAACACGTTGTATGGAGATGTCTCGATGATCGTGAGCACTTTGAATATCAGGCATGATGTCTTAATTTCACTGTTTAGCTTGGTGTCTATACTAGCGCTAGTTCAATAGCTTGTTAACCGCTTAAGCCGTTAAGGACTCAGAATCTAGAGGTAATTTAGCTTTTTTGCTTATTTTTTGCTCTATCTGACGAATGATACCTTCGGCATTTAGGCCCACTTCGGCAAATATGTCGCTCGGGTTACCATGGGCTAAAAAGCGGTCTGGTATGCCCAAAGTTAATGAAGCGCCCTCATAGTCGCTTCGGGACAAGCTTTCAAGGACGGCACTACCAGCACCCCCGTATACCGTATTTTCTTCTAGGGTTACGATTAGGGTATGGTTCTTTGCAATAGAGGCAATCATCTGCTCATCTAACGGCTTGACAAAGCGCATGTTCACCAAAGTCGCATCAAAGTGTTCAGCAGCAGCTTTAGCCTGCTCTAGTAAAGGCCCAAATGCCAACAAGGCAATCGATTGACCTTCGCGAACAAGCTCAGCCTTACCAACCGGTAATGGCTTTATTTCACCATAAGGGATAGAAGGAGCAGAGCAGCTTGCTCTAGGGTACCGAACAACAGCGGGGCTATTTAAGCTTAAGCCAGTACTAAGCATTTGTTGCGCTTCATTTGCAGAAGAGGGCGTCATCAAAGTGACGTTGGGAATAGCCCGTAAAAAGGATAAATCATAAACACCATTGTGAGTTGGCCCATCAGGAACAGGTCCTGCTCGGTCTACTGCAAAGACGACAGGAAGATTTGGTAAAGCGACATCGTGGACCAATTGATCGTAAGCACGTTGTAAAAAAGAAGAATAAATTGCAACCACAGGCTTTTTGCCTTCACAAGCAAGTCCTGCTGCAAATGTGATTGAGTGTTGTTCAGCGATTCCAACATCTACATATTGATCAGGAAAACGCTGAGCATACTCTACCAACCCAGAGCCTTCGCGCATAGCAGGCGTTATTGCAACGACATCAGGGTCTTGTGCCGCTGCATCGCACATCCATTGGCCGAAAACGGCTGAGTACGACACTTTTTTAGGTAAGGCATCAGAAGTTTTTGAGGTAGAGGAGGGCGTCGGCTTTTGAGAATGCTCGTTGTAAAAAGCCGGAGAGACAGCGTGATAGCGAATCGGATCATCTTCAGCAGGCTCAAAACCACGTCCCTTTTGGGTAATAATGTGTAGTAACTGAGGGCCTGGCAAGTCTTTCAAGTTACGCAACATGCGAACTAGACCGTTTACATCATGGCCATCAATAGGACCAATATAATTGAATCCTAATTCTTCGAATAAAGTACCCGGTGCTACCATTCCCTTTAAGTGAGATTCAGTGCGACGAGCAAATTCCCAGACAGGAGGGATACGGCCAAGTATTTTTTTACTGCCCGCACGAATAGAGGTATACATTTTACTGGATAAAATACGTGCGAAATAATTCGATAAAGCACCGACATTATTGGAAATGGACATATCGTTGTCATTGAGAACTACTAGCAGCTTTGAGTCCAAAGTTCCTGCGTGATTTAGCGCCTCAAATGCCATACCGGCTGTCATGCCACCATCACCGATAACTGCAATGTTTGACTTGGTTGGATCTTCACTATGGCCATTGGCCCAAGCCATCCCAAGTGCTGCACCTATAGAAGTGCTGGAATGACCTACCGTAAAGGCATCATATGGACTTTCAGATCGTTCTGGGAAAGGCGCGACACCACCAGTTTGACGGATAGTGTGGATTTCGTTTTTGCGCCCCGTTAGAATTTTGTGAGGATAAGCTTGATGCCCAACATCCCATATTAAATTATCATGAGGGGTATTGAATACATAATGCAAAGCAACGGTTAACTCAGCAACACCAAGACCTGCACCTAAGTGACCACCAGAAACATTAGTGGACTCTAGTAAGAACTCTCTCAGCTCTTTTACCAGGGGTTCTAATGCTGTTTCCGGTAACTTTCTTAAGTCCTCAGGTGTATCGATCCGATCAAGGTATTCCATATTGTTCCATCTCTTCTTGAGTCGACTCGCTAGTATAGCCGCTTTATTACATATGTCGATAGCGAATCCAGCAAACGCGTATCTTGTTTTAAAGGCCATAGGCGTTGCCGTGCTAAACTCAGTTGTTCTTCTGCTCTGGCTTGAGCCCCTTCTATCCCTAGTAAGGTAACAAAAGTAGATTTATTGCGGTTTTGATCTGCACCAGCGGTTTTACCCAAGGTTTCAGTGTCTGATGTGACATCTAGTACATCATCATGAATTTGAAACGCTAATCCTAAATCTGAACCGAACTGATGAAGTTGTCGCATCAGGCCTGGTTCACCCTGTTCTGCAGCGAGTGCACCCAGCATAATGCTGGCACAAATAAGAGCGCCTGTTTTACCAAGGTGAAGTGCCTCTAAGTCTTCCACAGAGATGTTTTGGTTTTCAGCCAGCATGTCGCGCATTTGACCCCCAACCATACCTGAGGCGCCACTGGATTGGGCCAACAGTTGTACCATTTTCAACCCTAAGGGCATTCGAGCATTTGCAATGAGCTCAAATGCAAAAGCTTGTAGGGCATCTCCTGCTAAAACAGCCGTCGCTTCATCAAAGGCTTTGTGTGTGGTTGGTTGTCCTCGGCGTAAATCATCATCATCCATGCAGGGCAGATCATCATGAATTAAAGAGTAGGCATGAATACACTCAACCGCTGCTGCTGCATAATCCAGAGCCCCCATGTTGGCACCAAAAGATTGGCCAGTGGCGTAGACCAATGCAGCACGTATACGCTTACCCCCTCCTAAAGTGGCATAGCGCATTGCTTCATGTAAGCGTTGAGGTTCACTATCTACTGACGGTAGAAAATCACTTAGGACGGATTCCACACGCGATTTCGCCTGGATAAGAAAGCCTTCAATGTCTGTGGCAATTTCAGTCGTCATCTTCTTCATCTTCGTCTTCATCTTCCTCATCGTCTTCATCTGTCCAGAGGAATTCGTCTTCATCCTCATCATCCGGTAGTAGTTCAGCGGCTAAATCGTCGTCAAGCGCCTCTGCAAATAGTTCACCATCTTCATCAACAAGCTGCTCTATTTTTAACTCGGCCTCTGTAAGTGCGTGTTGGCATGAACGGGCGAGTTTAAGGCCTTTTTCAAATGATTTTAAAGATGCTTCCAATGACATATCTCCCTTTTCCATTTGGGTCGCAATTGCTTGTAGCTCAGTCAAATCTGATTCAAAAGACTTCTTCTTTGGCATAAGCAGATACCTAATCTAAATGATTTAAAAAATTATACAGAAAAAAAGAACTTATCACTGTTGCATATACATAATAAAGGTTGAAAAAAGAGATGAAAGCAGGTGAGGTATTATGTTACAATTCTGACATTGTTTTTGTATATTGAGACATTTGCCAATGCCTGATGAAAAAGGTTATTCCTACGCTGATTATATGCGCCTGTTAAGGGACTGCATCGATAACCTATCTGCTTATCAGCAGCGTACGGGTTGTTATAGCGGCGCATTAAAGCGTCTTAAAGATGACTTAAAGCATGAAGATCCTTTTATTAGTTACCGAGCCAGCCGAGCAGCCATCAAGCTGATGCGTAATCCTAAACTCTATCACTAAAGAGTTTGAGCAGTATTTTAGACTGCTTTTTAGCTTTCCTGTGCGTTACAATTAACAGCATATTGAAGTAACTCAGGATTTAATAATGTCTATTGAAACCCACTCGCGTTTTCCTACCCTCAATGTTGTTACCCATCCGCTAGTTAGCAGTAAGATGGCTCTTTTAAGAGACAAGAATACTGACAATAAAAGTTTTCGTGAGCTTTGTCGTGAAATTACGTTGCTATTAGGCTACGAAGCGCTGAAAAACTTAAAAGTAAAAAATACCACTGTGGAAACACCGTTGGCATCATGCCAAGTACCTGTTTTAGATGAGCCGCAACCAGTAGTATTGCCTATATTACGGGCAGGTATTGGGATGGTTGATGCGCTACTGTCTTTGATGCCAACCTCTAAGGTGGGCTACATTGGATTATACCGTGATGAAGAGACACTAGAGCCTAAACATTACTATTTCAAAATTCCTAAAGATTCTCATGAGCGGCGTTTTATTGTCTGTGATCCGATGTTGGCAACCGGGGGTTCTGCCGCCGCAGCTGTGTCAAGTCTCAAAGAAAAAGGGGTTACCAATATCACTTTTATTTGTATCTTATGCGCGCCTAAAGGCGTAGAGGCATTGACAAAAGCGCATCCCGATGTACCCATTTTTACAGCCAGTCTTGATGAAGGTCTCAATGAAAAAGCCTACATCATTCCTGGATTGGGTGATGCGGGTGACCGAATTTTTGGAACCCAATAAGGTCTAAGGCAGTATCAGCTTGGTGCAGCAGATAAAGCCAACGGTAAAGAAAACAGTCCGAAGCAGCGCTAAATCAAAAACATAGCAAAGCCCGTGTAAAATACGTGCAGCTATAAAAGCCATTGCTAAAGTATCAATTTGTTCTGGCGCTGTATGTTTATAAGAGATCAAAATACTGGCTATAAAAAAAGGCAAGGTCTCAAAACCATTGAGTTGTGCGTAGTGGGCTCTCTTTCTAAAGCCTTGACAGTTTTCTAAGTACTCTCTTGGTCTTTTATTTGAGAACTCAGAGCTTGATTTCGCAATGATTGTAAAAACATATGGTAGAACGCAAGCAATGAATACACACCAGTAAGCAATCGACATAATATCCCTCCTTGGATTATTTAACTTTGTCTTCTAATTGTAATGTGTTTAATACAGATAAAATCAAGTTCAAAGAACGTGATAAATGTTCAAATCGTGCTTTTTCCTCTCGTAAAGGAAAAAGAAATAGGCGTGGTGTAAACTTCATTTCTTGTTCAATAGCAATCAATATATCATTGTTGTTGATGGATAAAGTGAAAGGGGTTTCTTTTGCCAGCTTTGTCATTTTTTCCATAAAAGCAGGATTTAATATCTTGCGAGATGTTATCTGATCATCAGACCATACACGAAAAGCGCGATTGAAGTCTGGGGCAATTACTTTGACTCTTTCTAGAGCAGTGCCACCAATGCTTTGTGTCGTCAGAATTTCAAAAAAATCGGAGCCCCAATGTCGTTCAATCACAAGCAACTTTGTACCAAAGCCTTTAGATAGTTTTAGATTTACAACCGCGCCAGAAAAAATATTTCGAACACGAACGCCTTTATCACCACGACTCTCTATAGACTTGAGCTGGCAGTTTGCGGCAGTTAATGTCGCTTTTCCATATTTAGTTTGAAACCAATCACTGCCCCAGTCACTATTAAAGTACTGAAACAGACCAGAATTTCTAAGCGTATCGACATGTAGTTTATCAGACGGTTTATAAACGGTTTTTCCTAAAGTGTCATTCAAAAAGGTGCTGACAACAGCACCCTTGAATACTTTTTCATAGTATTTTTGGATGATTGAGCCAAGAATGAAAAGGCTGGCAATATATAAAAGAAAATTAGGGTGAAACTTGATGCCTAAAATATCAATAACAACAGATAAATAGTTTTTCTCGTAATAATAAAAAGCACACCCAATTAACGTTCCTAGCAGCAACAGTGCGATATAACACTTGCGTCTAGCTGAGATGAGTTTTTGATTTGAGTCAGATGTAATCATCAGTGTTTAAAGACTTCGAAATTTCTACTTTGTCACTGTCTTCATAAAAGGGCATGCTTTTTGCACGTGCTAGAGGTGCCACTAAGCTGCCTGGAAAAATTTCAATAGCATTGTTTAAGTCTGTAACGGCAGAGTTATAATACCGCCTAGCAGCTGAGATGTCGTCCTCAACATCGGCAAAAGAACGCATAGCCTGTTTTACTGTACTATCCGCTTTTAACTCGGGGTAATTTTCCATGGCCACATTTAGCGAGCCGAACTTTCGCATAAAAGCACCATCTGCCTCAAATAGTTTTTGAGCGCCTTCTGGTGATTTGTTTTGTGTGGCGTTAGCTGCTTGCGCTCTTAAAGCGGTGACTTCTTCGATCAGACTTCGCTCATGCTCCATGTAGCGTTTAGCAAGCTTTAAAAGGTTAGGAATCAAGTCATATCGTTTGCGAAGCTGAACTTCGATGGAAGATAAAGCAGCAAGCGCCGTATTTTTACGCTGGATAATGCGCGCATAAAGAAAGTACAAGACAACAGTTAAAATGACAGCGGCGATTAAGTAAGGCATGTACGGTGAGCTTGTGTTCATACATCGTATCCTTTGGTTGGCTTACTTGTTAACCTAGCAGAAATCAATCTCAGCGGCAAGCTAATGAACTATTTAAGCTTTATCCGAACAGGCTTCATAGGTGCTTCTGATGTGATTTCAACTTGATCGGGGCCTTGCATTTTGGCGGATAAATTTTTTCCATCTACTCTTAACTTATACTGATGGTCGACTGTTGGATAGGGGTATTCGACTTCTACTGCATTCATGTCAATAACTGTGTCAGCTGGATGGCGATCAATAGCACCGCCAGACAGTGTAGAAGGTGGAAGTGATGAAGTTGTAAGACCGAAGGCAATGCTGCCTCTTGGTCTAGATTGAAGTGCTTTTTTTGCTTCAGCACCAGGGTTGCGGCTACAAGCGACTTTACTCATAGGGGTTTTATGCTTGACCCGCTGTCTTCCTGGGTTTATTTGACCATCAATAGCATCTGCTTTAGCAGCTAACGCTTGTAACATACGCTCTTCTCTTTGCGCTCGTGCTAGATAGGCGTCCCAGAATTCAAAAAATGGACTTGGGTTAGGTGGCTTCTCTCGGGCACCCATCAAAGCGGCTTTTGCCGGATCATGCAAGTCAGTGTTGTCAATGATTTCAGCTAGTGCTGTTGGTACAATAAATTCAGAAAAGATATGTTGCAATTGAGCTTCATCATTCACACCTAAATGAACAAGTTGCTCTTGATAAACTTCCCATAACTTATGAACAACATCCGTTAACTCTTCACGAGGAACAAAAAGTCGGGAGTTAGTAAAGGTTTTATCTTCTAAAGGGGGAATAAACTTATTTTTATCTAAATTTTTACTGCAATGATAAACATATAGCTGGTGTGAGCCTTTTGCAATTGCGCCTGCAACAACCATAGATAGCAAGGTTACCGTACCAACCAGAGTGGCTTTCGCAGCAAGTGTCTCAAGGCCTGCCATCGGAATGACACCACCTAAGAATAAAGATAATACAAGTGCACCTGTTCCCCAGGTGGAGAGTAGACGAGTAATACTTTTTGATACTTTATCGTGGTAAAATAGATTGCGTACATCACGAAGGGTGGTGTGAACGGCGCTCGGCAAAATTGACTGTGCAACTGATTTGCCTGCATCAAGTAATCCGGCAAACATGAAAACCTCTTTATTATTCTTCTGTGTCAGGTGGAATATTTAACATTTGTAATGCCCCAGATACCACTTTAGCGTAAACGGGAGCAGCAATTAGTCCCCCATAGTAACCACCTTCTTGTGGTTCTTCTACTACGATAGCTGTTGCCAGACGCGGGTTTTTGAGAGGGGTAATACCAGCAAATAAACTTAAGTGACGGGTATCATCATATCCAGATGAGCCTACAAGTCGACTGGTACCCGTTTTCCCTCCAGTTTGATATCCCGGAATTGCCGCTCGGCGTCCTGTTCCACCTTCAGTAACTTTGGCAAGCATACTTAGAACCTCATCAGCAATTTCTTGCTTGACGACTTGCTGGCCTTTAGGAATATTTTTACGAGAGAGTTTTAAAATTGAAAGGGGTTTGTGTACACCTCGGTTTGCCAAAGTGGCATAAGCATGTGCAAGTTGAATCGGCGTGATAGTAAAGCCATATCCGTATCCATAACTGGCATGGAAGGTTGAATCATTATAGTGATATTCAAGTTGACCACCATTTTCCCCTGGTAGGCCCAAAGTAGGACCAGAGCCAAGTCCAAATTGTTCAAATGTCTCTAGTATGTCATCGGGACGCATATCGAGAACCATTTTGCTAATACCGATATTGGAGGACTTTGTTAAAACTTCTGCTACAGAAAGCTTGCCGTAATTGCGAACATCTTTAATTTCATGCGCACCCAACTTAAATTTGCCTGGCGATGTGTCAATGATGTCATTACTCTTATATTTGCTCCGACTCAAAATAGCGCACATGGTTATTGGTTTGATAGTGGAGCCTGGCTCAATAGGATCGGTTAATGCTCGAAGCCTAACAGCACTTCCTTGCCGCTCATTTCTAAGATTTGGGTTAAAAGAGGGGGCTGTAGCCATTCCCAATATTTCACCAGTAATGATATCGATCATCACAGCACTGGCTGATTTGGCTTCTGTTTTATCTAAAGTCTCTTGTAGCTCTTTCAGGAGAAGACTCTGTATTCTTGCATCGATACTCAAAGTGATATTCTGACCAGAATGCGCTACTTGAATATTTTCGATATCTTCTAACCAGTGTCCTGTACGGTCTTCTAGCACGCGCTTTTTCCCAGGAACTGGACGAAGTAAGTCATCGAAAAGAAGTTCTAGTCCTGATTGGCCATTATCATCAATATTAGTAAAACCAATCAGCTGAGCAACATCTTGTCCAGCAGGGTAATAGCGACGATACTCCCTTTGAGTGTAAACCCCCTTGATGCGTAAAGCACTAATTTGTTCACCGATGTCAGGTGTTAGCCAGCGTTTTAAATATATGAATGCTTTATCTGGGTTCGATTGTTGCTTCTCTTTTATTTGAGAAACATCAATGTCTAATAAGGCAGAAAGCTGATGAAGTTTTTTATCAGAGGGATTTAATCGTCTAGGATCTATCCAGGCAGCATCAACTGGGGTGCTCACTGCTAAAGGCTCTAAACGACGATCTAGTAACATACCTCGGTATGAGGGGGTTTTAACAATATGGACAGAGCGAGCATTTCCTTGAGCTCTCAAGAAATCTTTGTGAAATATATGAAGCTGAAATAAGCGCGCTATTGTTAATAAAAGGAAAATTAGAAGTATGCATTGTATGATCTTCCTACGCTGGTGAAACATGTCCAAGGCTTTGGCAGCATTTTTCTTTCCCCAGGCAGTAGAATTCATAAAAAGTAGATTTTCCTATCAAAGCCTATAATTATAGATGAGCCCTCAATAGAAGAAAATGGGAGATGTGATGGATACCCCAAATGGAAAGTTAGTGATACGAACTATTGCGATGCCCAGTGATACCAATGCGAATGGGGATATCTTTGGGGGATGGTTGCTTTCTCAAATGGACTTGGGCGGTGCATCATTAGCCCTACACTGTGCAAGTGGTGCTAGGGTAGCAACTGTAGCGATAGACAGTATGACATTTATTAGACCCGTTAAAGTAGGAGATGCGGTTTGTGTTTATGCACAAGCACAGCACGTGGGAAGAACTTCTATTCAAATTGAGCTAGAAGCTTGGAGACAAGATAGATTAACGGGAGAAAAACAAAAGGTCACAGAGGGGACCTTCACCTTTGTTGCTATCAACGATGAAGGTCGTCCAATGTCACCCAAATGGCAGGATGTTGATTAGGCGCGATCGCCTCTGAGCGCCTGAATTTTATCCTTGCACTCATCCAAAGTGAAATTGTCGGGGTCTAATGGATCCCCTGCGACAATACCAATTTTATTTTTAAACCAGTTTCTCGGGAAATGGAGCATTACTCGGCCATGCTTACAGCTAAAGAAGCTGCCCCAAAGACCTCTAACAGCGATTGGAATCACTGGGACGGGTTCTTGCTCAAGGATTTGTAAAATCCCCCCTCGAAAAACGCCTAGGTGGCCATCTTTAGTCAAGGTGCCCTCAGGGAACAAACCGACTAACTCACCATTTCTTAATGCGGCAACAGCATCATCAAGTGCCTTTTGTTTAATGCTGGGATCTTCTTTATCTCCAGCAATAGGTATGGTTTTGGCTCTTTTGAAGAGCCAGCCAATGACAGGGATATTATGGTAGGTGTACCACATAATAAATCGAATAGGGCGTTTACAGAAGGCCATAATTAAAACAGGGTCAAGAAAACTGACATGGTTACAAACAATAATTGCTGGACCCTTTAAAGGTATTTTGTCTAACCCTTCTTTTTCTACACGATAGAGGGTGTTCACTAATATCCATGCAATAAATCTTAAGAAAAATTCAGGCACAGCCGGTAGCACTCCTAAAGTTAATATTAAAGTGGCGACTGAGGTACACCATAAAATATCTGCAATAGTGAAATTCAAATGAACCATCACTATGGCAAATATTGAGGCTAGCACCATAAAGAACGCCCCAATAATGTTATTTCCTGCAATAACCCGAGAACATAAAGATATAGGAGTTCTTTTCTGAATTAGTGTATACAAAGGAACTAAATAGATACCACAGAACATTCCCATTCCAATGGTGTCTATAAAGGCTCTAATGCCTTTCGTCTGAATATAATTCAGAAGATTAAGCTGCTCAGATACAATCACGGCATCTCGATTAGTAAAATCAAACATAAAAAAGGTTAAGCCAATCATCCCGAAAGGAATAAGGCCCACTTCAACTTCTTGAGTTGAGATGCGATCGCATAACATTGCGCCAAGGCCAATGCTGATAGCAAATAACCCATAAATCGCAGATACGACTTGTTTATCTCCCCCTAGATATAAGAGGGTATAAGAAGGTACTTGAGCTAAAAATACTGAGCCAAAAAACCAAAACCAAGCAATTGCGAGAACAGTCAGAAAAATAGTTCTGTTCTGTGCAACCAACTTCAATACAGCCCAGTTCTCTTTGAAAGGGTTCCACTCAATTTTTAAATCTGGATCTGTTGGAGGGGTTCTCGGGACACGCAAACAGAATAGCCAGCCAAATGCTGTGATACATAATATGGCAACACTTACATAACGATTACCATCTGGGTAACTCATTAGTATCGTGCCAATGATAGTTCCAGCAAAAATGGCAGTAAAATTTCCCATTTCCATGAAACCGTTTCCGCGCATCAATTCATTTGATTCTAAATGCTGCGGTAAAAAGCTGTATTTAATTGGATTAAGTAAAGTTGACTGAACCCCCAATAAGAATAAAGCGGATATAAGAACAAAATTACTCTCGATATATAAGCCAAAGCAAGCAACTATAACGATCGCTATCTCAAGCAGTTTTACATACCGTATGACAAGTGCTTTGTCATACTTATCCGAAAACTGTCCTGCATATCCTGAAAATAATATGTAGGGCAGAATCAACACAGCGGCACAGATATTGATCAAAGTGCTAGCCTGCACATGATTGCCAGTCAATGCCTGATAAGAGAATAAAAAGATTAGCGCATTCTTAAAAACATTATCGTTTAAAAGATTCGTGAATTGTGTACCGAAAAATGGCCAAAAGCGTCTCTCGGTAAACAAAGCAAAATGATTCTTAGTCTGGGACATACACGTTTTCCATTAATACCAAGCTTGATTTTATATCCATTAAGGAATCTGCTCAACTAACCGAATCTCTGGAGTTGCATAGCTAAGCAAATACCATATAGAGTCTGCCGGTAACTTAGTTAGAGGCCTACAAAATGTATCTACCTGAAACTTATAGCATTGCTGTGGTGTTCATGTTCCTAACCATGTTCTGTTGGGGATCTTGGGCAAATACACAGAAGCTCGCTAAGGGATGGCGGTTTGAACTTTTTTATTGGGATTATGTGTTTGGTATATTACTAACTTCTCTGCTTTTTGGGTTTACCCTAGGATCTACTGGGGCTCATGGGCAGGCATTTTTGTCCAATTGGCAGTCTGTCGATCAGCAGTATATCGTTAGTGCCATCTGGGGAGGTGTAATATTTAACGCAGGAAATATTCTTTTAGTGGCGGCAATTGCCTTAGCTGGAATGGCAGTAGCCTTTCCGGTTGCTATTGGAATAGCCTTAGTGTTGGGCACTTCATTAAACTACTTGATTTCGCCCCAAGGGGGATCGGTGCTATTAGCGCTTGGTATTGCGTTCGTTTTAGCAGCTATCGTTCTTGACGCAAAGGTATACCAAAAAGCGATGGCTTCTTCAGATCATCCTACCGGTAAGAAAGGCCTGATGGTTGCTGTGATCAGTGGTGTTCTCATTGGGTTGTTCTACCCTCTGGTTGCACGCTCAATGGAGGGGCCATTAAGTCTTACTCCTTATACTGCACTATTTGCATTTTCGATTGGGGTGCTGGTTTCCAACTTCGTCTTCAACTCAATATTGATGCGTAAGCCGGTTGATGGAGCGCCTGTTAGCTACGGGGACTACTTTAAAGGTTCGTTTAAAGAACACTTTGTTGGGATTCTTGGTGGTTCAATCTGGTGTGTCGGAATGGCGTTGAACTTGATTGCTGCTCAGCAAGCGGGTCCTGCAATAGCGTATGCATTTGGTCAGGGTGCGACTTTAATTGCAGCTATCTGGGGGGTATTCATTTGGCGTGAGTTTGCTGGCGCTAAAGGCGTTACAGCTATGCTTGCTCTGATGTTTGCTTGTTATGTCGCTGGGATTGGCTTTATTGGTATGGCTAGAGTTATCTAGAAATACGAGAGTCAAAAAAAGCGCGCCTATGGCGCGCTTTTTTGTAAGAAGAGAACATTAAGCGATAGCAGCTGCCTCAGTTTCTGAAACAGGGAGCTCTTTAGGAAATGGAATAGAGGTTGATGAGCCAGCCTTTTGAATACAAACAGCACTGGCTGTGCAGGCAAGACTGAGACAAGTTTCCATAGGGCTGCCCTTTAACCACTCACTCATCATGTAGCCTGTGAAAGTGTCTCCTGCAGATGTTGTATCAACAACATTTTTAACTCGGCAAGCAGCTACTTTAAGGACGCCATTCGCGTCAGCATAGTACACGCCACCAGAGCCTAGCGTTAATACAATACCCGTATTCGGGTAACGCTCTTTTAGGGTGCCCAAGACTTTATCAAAATCAGTCTCACCAGAAAGCATAGCGCCTTCAACTTCATTAATAATAAGCAAATCTAGAAGATGTAGGGGATAGTCTTTAACCTGTTCTGTGCAAGGAGCAGCATTGAAGACAACTTTTAAGCCTCGTGTTTTGGCTTGCTCAATAATTCGAGGGATATCGTTGATTTCATTTTGGAGTAGAACAACATCATCATCGTCAGCGTGGGAAACGACTTCATCAATAAAGCCATCAGTGAACTTCATGTTTGAGCCGCCATACAAAACAATGCTGTTCTGACCGTCAGGCTGAACTTGAATCATAGAGTGCCCATTTTGCCCCTCAACATCTCGAATCCAGTCGGTATTTACACCATAGTTTTCGAGCTCTTCTTTGAGGTAAGCACCACCATTCCCAAGTAAGCCAGCGTGCTTAACTTGGACGCCTGCTTTTGCTAGAGCGATTGACTGGTTTAAGCCTTTACCACCTGGGTGTAGTTCCAACTTTTGTGAGTGAAGGGTTTCCCCTGGCTTTACAAAGTGTTCCACAGTGTAAACATGATCGATATTCATCGAGCCAATGTTAATAACGGCCATCAAAAGTCTCCAAGTATGAAGTCCAACAAAATCAGTGGTTGATAAAAACCCTGACATCATATCGCATTTGCTCTGCCGATCAAAATCACAGTGCCTGCAGAATAAGAAGTTGCCCTTTGGGGGAAATGCGCAGTAGCATTGGGCCAATAAGTCGAATGGAAGCGAGGCGCTAAGCATATGATAATACCTGTGCTGCTATCTGGAGGAATTGGGAGTCGTTTGTGGCCTATGTCGCGGCAAAATTATCCCAAACAGTTTTTACCGCTGGTTGGAGAGGAAAGTCTATTTCAAATGACTCTTCGTCGCTTGAAGGATTTGCCTGGAGTAGAGCACTTGACTGTAGTGGCTCGCCATGAGCATCGATTTTTGATCGCAGAGCAGTTGCGTAAAATTGATTTGCTTGAGCAAACACAGCTAATTTTGGAGCCGGAAGGAAAAAATACAGCGCCTGCTGTAGCGCTAGCTGCATTTTATGCACAACAAAAAGGTTGGCATGATGCTCAGCTTTTGGTTTTACCAGCAGACCATTTGATAGAAGACACAAAAGGATTTCATCAAACTGTAGCAGAGGGGATTAAGTTAGCCGAATCCTCCCATCTTGTAACGTTCGGAGTAAAACCAAGCCGAGCCGAAACCGGTTATGGCTATATAGAAGCACATGAGAATATTGAAGACTCCGAAGGTTTTAAGGTGAAGCAATTTACTGAAAAGCCAAGCCTGCCAAAAGCTCAAGCTTATATGAGTAGTGGGTGTCATTGGTGGAATAGTGGAATGTTTCTGTTTAATGTCGATGCGTATCTAAAAAACTTAGAACAACACTCTCCGGACATTTACCACGCAGTTTCACTATCTGTTCAAAACGCAAATGTGTCTGCTGATTTTATTAGTCCAGATTCTGAGCTATTTCACAGCTGCCCATCAGACTCTATTGATTACGCTATCATGGAAAAAAGTACTTCTGTCGCGATGGTTCCGTTGAAGTCTAATTGGTGTGATGTTGGCTCCTGGTCAGCACTGTCAGATCAGTTTCCAGCAGACGAAAACTATAATGTTCAAGAAGGAAAAGTATTTTTACAAAATTGTAAAAATACTTATGTGAAAGCTGAGTCGCGTCTGGTTGCAGCTGTTGGTATTGAGAATGTTGTTATCGTTGAAACGCCAGATGCAATACTAGTAATGGATAAATCTCAAGATCAATGCATTAAGCATTTGATTGAACAGATGAAAAGAAAAAACCAATCTGAGCTGGCATTTCACCGAAAAGTCCATCGGCCCTGGGGGGCCTTTGAAAGTTTGGATACTGGTGCTCGCTACCAAGTAAAGAGAATAGCTGTAAAACCAGGAGCACAGCTATCTTTACAAATGCATCATCATCGGTCGGAACACTGGGTTGTTGTGAAAGGTTCAGCACGCGTAACCAGAGGTACGGAAACATTTTTGCTCACCGAGAATCAATCGACATACATTCCGATAGGTACAATCCACCGCTTGGAAAATGTTGGAAGAATTGATCTTGAAATTATTGAGGTACAATCCGGTAGCTATTTGGGTGAGGACGATATAATCCGACTAGAGGATAACTACGGAAGACAAAAAGAAACGGCAGTGGTTGATTCTTAAGGTCTTGGTCCTGGTTTTTTGGTGGGCTCTTTTGCGCCGTTCTTGGCAGGCATAATAAAGTTCATTTTCCAGCCTTCTTTTTTTAGAGCGGTAAGATTTTGAAGAATAAGTTTCTTGACTTGAGGATCTATAGCTTCTTTGGCGGGAAGTATTACATTCAAATCCACCATTGATTTCCCTTCAGAGCGACCTAACGAAGAGTAAATACCAACTAAATAACCTTCTAAGCTTTCTTTTGTTTTAAAGGCATCGTTCGGAATAGACTTAACGATGTCTTTTCCATGACTATCCTGTAGTTGAATTCTTATTTCAGAAGCACTACTGGCCTTCATCGAATAGGGTGGCAATGTTTTAAAGGCGGCTAAATCAGGTGAAGTGGCAGACACGGGTGGCCAAGTTTTGGCTGCTGATGCACCATTAGCGGATTTGCCAAGCGTTGTTCTAACTTCTGGTCTGGAAGAAAGCGTTAGCTTTATAGTTGAGGGGAGCAAAATTGAAACAGATTGACTTGCTCGATGTAAATGTATGTTACTACTTTGAGCAGCCATCAGCTGGTGATCAGCTTTTGTAAAACTAAGGAGACGGTCTGAAATACGCTGAAACTCTTCTGGACTTAGAGGATTTTCAGGGTCTGATGATGCAGCATACGATTGATATGTCACTTTTGCAGGTTCCGGTTTATCTATGGTTACTTTGAAACCAGCTTTTACACCTCTAAACTCAAAGTTAAATATTACCTCACCATTCTTAGCATCAGCTATATACGAAGGTTTTACTTCTTGTTTGAAATTATCATATGAAATAGCTGGCTTAATGGCCAATGCGGAATGAAAATGCCGCTCAAAAGCCGACATGAATCGGTCTGAAAGAATCGCTCTTACATACGCAGCGAAAAGACTGTTGGGATTTTTCGAAGTACCAATCATTCCCCGCTTGAATTTATTAAATTTAGTTCTTCGAACAATGCCTGTTTCGGTTCTGGCCGACAA
Organism: Legionellales bacterium; assembly: GCA_002708265.1. GTDB lineage: Bacteria > Pseudomonadota > Gammaproteobacteria > Berkiellales > Berkiellaceae. The sequence goes on from PANA01000004.1 coordinate 93,053, forward strand.
CTTTGTCGCAGTGTCACCATCTAGATGAGCTCTAGCATCGGGCAGCGCGGAAGGTTTAAAAAAATCAAGGGAGGGTAAAAATGAATATTCAATTTTTGAAAGAAACGGTGCTATAATAATTTTTTTAGTTACAGGTGGATCACCTTTAGTCGTACCCGAAAGTATTACTTGGGATCCAGCTGGTGTTACCGTTAGGGTTGCTTCATCTTCTGAGATGCTCAGAGCATCAAAGCACGTTTTTTTAAGGTCCTCATTGGCAATATATAGCTTTGCTAAAGCTGTACTTAATGTTTCACCTGTTAGACTGATGAGTTTTGGATGTGCGCACACAGCATTTAGCTTTTTCAGTGCATCTTTCTGTGTGATAGACTTATGCATGTTCAAACCTCAGCATCATATTATATTGATATATCTTTAGTTCGACTATGAATATAATTTCTTTAGTCTTTATATAGACTAGGCTCTGGATTCAAACCTACCACTAAACATTCAACAGGTATTTGGAGTACAGGTTTATGAGGAAAAGTGATTAATAATATATTTAAGAAAATGTATTTAAATTCAAAAGCTCTGTACATAAATACAGTTTTCATGTTCATAATTCTTTTTTTTAAAAGAAAAACTTGATATATACATACGTTGAGTCTACGGTTACATTGTGAGCGGTTGTAAGTGAAGCTGCTAGCATCTTTTACAACCATAAACAGTGACCGACCGCCTAATTTGCTTTACGTATAAATGCATTTGGGCTAAGGCATGTTAATCAAGGAACATTTGGAGAGATAATTATGTTTAATAAAGGAAACGTGCTGGCGGCTGGTTTGTTGGTTGCTGGTTCTTTAGTATTTGCAAGTGCTGCGCATGCAGGTGGCTACAAAAGCGATCGAAACATGCGATCGGCTGACAGCTGGGTAGACAACACTTACATCGGGTTTGACATCATCAAATCATCAATCGATTACAATACAAATGGTGGTGTTGACTACAACGCTATTTACCATGATGAGTTTACCGGTCTAAATCCATACGTTGGTTACCGTTTTGATGATAACTGGAGTGCTGAGTTAGGTTATGTTGAAACTAACGACAAAAGTAAAACTGTTAGTGCAACAACGAGTACTGCAGTTAGTATTACGGGTTCAACAAAAGCGGAACTTCGTTCTTGGCACTTAGATGGTGTTTACAATTACGAATTTGCTAATGATTTCTCAGCACTAGCTTTAGTTGGTGTTGAGCGTGCACATCTTAAAACCACAACCTCATTAACTACAACGGCTGCTGTAAAAGGTTCAGAAAGAGATACAGCATTGCGTGCGGGTCTAGGTTTGGCTTACAGATTTAACGACGCGTTGTCTGCGCGAGTTATGGCACGATACGCTGACACCGATTTCGACGATATTGCTGACAGCACAATGCATTACTCAATTGGTTTGTCATACGACTTCTAATTGATAACATGTTAAAAAGGCGGGGTAACCCGCCTTTTTTATTTGTCTCTAATAAAATATATACATATGTGGGTTGGCAGGATGAATGACTTTTTAAGTACTAATCCCATCAGCCGAAATCCCAAAGATTCCGAAACCATATTGGATGGCGTGGGGTTCTTTTCAAGAGCTGCTAGCGCTTCAAAAAAATCTTTAGGTATTATCTGATTAAATTAATACTCACTTTTTTAAGAGCAAAAAAAACTCATCTCCCCAAATCGTGAAACAATATCTATCTCTCTAGATGTCGCTAATATAAGAATTGATAGTACGCTATACAGTTTAAATTGAGAAAGTGCCACAAGTTTGTATTTTCAAAATAGATTAATATTGTACTTAGAATATAGATATTTCTTTAAGTGCGTCAAAGCACTCTTCAAGTGATACCGAAATAGTATACTCTTGATCGTTAGTCCAGTACTTTCCCACTTCGGATAGAACTGAACAGTGTATTTTGTTTTCTTTGTTTTTCTTGTCGTGGCGTAGAAAAGCAGATAAGTCTGAAGCTTTTAGATCCGCAGCTTTTATATGAAACCCATATTGTTGTGAGATTGATTTTAGCTGGGTTAAGGTTTCGGATGTACATAAACCTTTATTGATTGCAATGACGGTTTCGGTAATCATGCCGAAGATAATGGACTGCCCGTGTGCGTACCGTCCCTTTGCTGCTGACTCTATTGCATGTCCTATGGTATGGCCAAAGTTTAGACAAGCCCTAAGACCTGATTCTAGTTGATCTATTTCAGTGATTTTTAGCTTTATCCGAGCACTTGTTTCTAGCATATCCACTAATAGGGGAAAATCCCCCCTCAGAGCTTCTGGATTCGTTTTTAAGAGGGCTTCAAAAAGTACTTTATCAGTTAAAGCCGCATGCTTAATTAGTTCCGCCAAGCCGTCGTTAAATACAGTTTGTGGCAGTCCTTTTAAGACAGAGATATCCATGTATATTGCTTTGGGTGGGTAGAAAGCCCCAATTAAGTTTTTGCCATATGGCGTATTAACACCCGTTTTTCCGCCTATACTCGCATCAATCATTCCTAATATAGTGCTTGGACAGAGGATTAAGGGTACGCCTCTACAGTAAGTGGCTGCAATAAACCCGACTAGATCGGTAAGAACGCCACCACCTAAAGCAACAATCGTTGTATCCCTTCCACAACCTGCAGCAAACAGCTGGTTTTCAATTCCAGCTTTGGTCTCTCTTGTTTTTTTTGTTTCTGAAATCTCTAAAGGAATGTGGACTAAGGTCGTGGGTCTTTTTTGAAGTTCCAAAAGGAGAGGCTCTAAAAAATCGGAAGAAATAGATGAGTCATTTATCAAAACCAACTTCCCGGTATTCGGGAGCAAATCAAAAAAAACAGGTGTGATAAGAAGCGAATTTCCAATAAAAATTGGAGTTTTTTCTGTAGAGACAATTTTTTTATATTTCATAGCGTTAGCATTAAACCTGTCTTCAAAGTGAATTAAGTATTTAAGAAGTATGCCGAATAAAGACTTAGGGGCCTAGTGGCATGGATTTAATTATATTAGACATAGGTCAAATTTGCATTTTCTCCGCACTAAAGGCTGTGTAAATGGATGATGATATGACAGACTCCGATCATTCCTCGAAACGGTGTCATGCTGGTCAGCAGATAGCTGAGTATATTATGCTCGTGGGCGTCTTTTCCTTTATTCTGATAGCCGGTGTCTTTGTATATTTCAACTTTCAAGAAACAAATAACAAATCAAAAAGTATCATTTTAAATAGCTTTGATTACAAAGTAGCACTTATTGAAAAGCAAATCGAGCTCAACCGAGAGCGAATGGCTTTACTGTCTAGTCGAACACAATTGAGAAAGCTTTTAGAATCGTTGCATCTACTGGATCAACGCGATAAAGCTGAAGCTAAAAACAAAATAAAAACAATCTTGTTTGATGCGCAAAATTCCTCTCAATCAATAAATGCAATATACATTTTTGACAATAATAATAACCTTGTTCAAACAGCAGGTATTAAAATGGACTCAGATCTCATAGGAGATTTGCTGAACGAGGCTAGCATTGATGGAAATAAGATAGATTTTATGTTTTTAAATAAAAACAGAACTTATGAAGGTGATTTGATTGTTTTAAAAAATCTGTACCAAAATAACTATAAAATCGGGGCAGTAGTTATGCAGGTAGATTTTCATTCATTTTTAAATCAGCTCGGGGAGAAGTTTAGTGCTGACTCGGCTTTAAATGAACATCTGTTTTTTTCTCGAAATAATAATGGGAAACTTCAAAGTATATATATTCATGAAAGAAGTTTGTTAGAAGATAAGTTCTCAAGCTTTACTCCAGAGCAGCTAATAAATAACCGACATAAGGTAATTATACAGGCAAAAGATAACTCAATGAAAAATCATTTCATTGTTCAGCAATACTTCCCAGAGTTTGGTTGGTATATGCTTGTTGCTGTCAGTATGTCTGAGGTGTATGGTGGTTTTTATAGCTTTCTTTTGAAAGTTCTGGGTGTTTTTATTGTATATTTAGGTACATTGTACTGGGTTTCTTTTGTGATTAGTCGAAAAATTTCAGATGAAACAGATGAGTTTTTGATCAAGATAGAAGATATTATTCGCAACCCTGAATCTAAAGTTAAATTTCCACCTAATAATTTTTATCTGGGAATTACTGGGGATGCAGTTTCACGACTGGTTTCAAAACTACAAAATGAAATTGAAACCCTGTTGTCTGATAAAGAATATGTTCAGAAACAATATAAGAAGAATAGTCGCTTAGTGCAAGCGCTAGAGCAAAAAATCAATGAGACAGCTATGGAGGCGCCCAGCACACACTTAGCGAATTTACGATTCTTCCAAAAGGAATATACTCGTGCTTGGAAACAATGTGGCCGATATCAAACATCTTTAAGTATTATTTACATTGAGCTCGATTATTTTAAGATTTTTGAAGAACAGTTAGGGCAAAAAGGGGTTGATGCCTGTTTAAGAAGTGTGCTTAAGGTATTTAATCAGCACATAGATCCTGATATTGATACGCTTGCTGAAATACATCATGATACCTTTGCTATATTAATGCCAGCGGGTGATATTGATAACATGCGATTAATAGGCAATATAATTAGAGAAGAAATAGAGAATTTAGCAATATATCACCCAGGATCTCCAATAGCTGATTATGTGACTGTCAGCGTCGGCGGTAAAACTATAGTACCTACTAGTACAGCGTCGCCAAGTGATTTTCTTAGTGAGGTGAGAGCTTCTCTAGAGTCTGCAAAGCGATTGGGTCACAATCGCTTTATAGGATAGATTATACATGTGAACCTGTAATGGGTTTGTGTGGGCTATTCAGTAACTGCTTAGTCCCCTCTAAAACGGTTTTTAAATCTGCTCTGGCATAAGTAGAGCTCGATAGGCTCAACATTTGAACGATATGCTCATCATCTACTAAGAATAAAGCCGGCTCCGCAAATGGACGGTCATTTTCCTCCCCCTTTTGAGGGTCTGATATATACAAACCCAGCGAATGCATCTGATCAATACTTAAGTCATATCCGGTACACAATGTTAGTCCACATAGGTCTCTAACGTGTCGAGTTGCCGTGTTGAGCGGATCGCTTGATACAACAATGATATCCGTATCACAGGATAGGAATGCTTGTTGCATTGAGTCAAGCTCTTCCAAGTACTTGGTGCATAGAATGCTGTGAGCTCCACGGTAAATCACTACTAATTGCCATTTTGCTTGTTTAGTGTGCGTTTTTCCTAATGTTAATACATCGCCTCTTAAGGTAGGAACAGAAATATGCGGGAATGCTTTTCCAGGCACTAGAACAGTATGGTGCATAGTCATTTTCTCTTTTAGAGTCTTTTAGCAAGCATAGTCTGGGGTTAAGCGAAGAGAAAGGCAAATGTTTAGGCGCTATAATCTAATTGAATAACTAGTCCTCTATAGAGTTACTTGCTTCAACGTCAGGAAATCCTGACAATCTATTTGAAGATAATACAATTCGGAGTGTTTATGCTGGTGGAACTGATTGTAGCAGGTGGTTGCTTTTGGTGTGTAGAGTCTGATTTTGAAAAGATTAAAGGCGTTAGTGAAGTCGTATCTGGATATACAGGTGGATCTTTAGAAAACCCGACCTATGAGAACCATAATGGCCACAGAGAGGCCGTTAAAATTATCTATAATCCAGAAGAAGTCGACTTGAAATACTTAATTGAGTATTACTTTAAGCATGTTGATTACGAAGATCCTGATGGGCAGTTTTGTGATCGCGGATTTGCATATTCGCCAGCTATTTATGTAAAGAATGATCAAATGCTTGAGTTGGTCAAATCTCTTTCTCCTCCAACGTCCAAAGTTGAAATTTTGCCGGAAAAAATATTTTGGGATGCTGAAGATTACCACCAAGATTATTATGAAAAGAATCCTATTCAATATCGTTTTTATCGATATCGGTGTGGACGAGATGAGCGAGTTGCAGAGTTAGCTAAGTCTGAACGTTATCAATTTACGCCCCGAGGATATAGCGTAGAGCATTTGGACGATCTTCAATATGCAGTGACGCAAAATGAAGATACTGAGCCTGCTTTCATGAGTGGAAACTATAATGATAATAAAGCAGTTGGAGTCTATGTTGATATTGTCTCAGGAGAAGTTTTGTATAGTTCCAAGGATAAATATGATAGTGGTACAGGATGGCCATCATTTACTAAAGCAGTTAGTGAGGATGTTGTGACATATCATGAAGATAATTCACTTTTTCAAACAAGAACAGAAGTGAGAAGCAAAGAGGCTGATAGCCATTTGGGTCATGTATTTGAAAATGATCGAACTAGTCCCAGTGGTACTAGACATTGTATTAACGGTGCGGCGTTGAAATTTATTCCTATTGAACAGATGAAAAAAGACAAACGGTATCAGAAATGGGTCGATTATTTATCAGATTAAGTTCCATTTTTCCAGTTAAATAAGGGTATATATGTCCATAAGCGAAAGTTCAGACAAGCTTATTTCAGAAGCGTGTGAGCGTAATAAAGCGCCTATCTATGAAGTGCTCCTTAAAGTCCTGCCTGAAAAGACACGAGTTTTGGAAGTTGCTAGTGGCTCAGGGCAACACGCCGATTACTTTACAGCTCAACAGCCTGGCTGGGTATGGCAGCCAACAGATATATCTAAAGAAAATCTGAAAAGTATCGAAGTGTATCAAGCCGAAGCTAAAAGGCCTAACTTTCTTGCTCCAAAAAAACTTTCAGTACTAGATGATAAGGTTGAGATTGGTGAGTTTGAGGTGGCTTTTTGTTCAAACTTAATCCATATAGCGCCTTGGTCATGTTGCGTTGGGATGTTCAGGTTTTTAGAAAAGGTTATAGCCACAGGAGGCGTCATCGTTCTGTATGGACCCTTTTTTGAGGAGGGCGTTAATCCATCAGAAAGTAATCTTTTATTCGACCAGTCTTTAAAAGAGAGAGATAGTCGATGGGGAATCCGCTCGCTTAAAGAAGTAAAGTTTGCAGCTGCTGAATGTGGGTTCGAGCTTAAACTGCGTCAGCAGATGCCCGCTCACAACTTAACATTGGTTTTTATGAAAACTAATGCAAAACCAAAAGCATCAATTGAGTCCTCAAAATAGAATAAATGCAGTTGCACGCTTTATAAAAAGAGTCGTGTAGCTGCTCTTTTTCTTATGGGCGTGTTAGCAAAATCTCAATAGTACTACCAAGAAAGACTGAGCAAGCTTGCTTAATAAGGTTATTCAACTGTATAATACCCTCTAATATCGTTTAAGCTGTTGAGGGTACACCATGTTTCCAAGAGAGAAATTAGAGGGTCTTACTTCTTCAAGGGACCAGGAAGAGGCTTTTCATTATACCGGCAATTCTACTCCTGAGGTTATGATGAGCCCTGCCGAAGAAAGGGTTTTAGCCTTGCGGCAAGAGGCACAGTCGGATAGAGAGCTTGAGCTTGCAAGGCGGTATGAAAGTCTAAGAAAAGCTTTTGTACAGCGCCGCTCTCAATCCCAAAGATGTTTAATGACCAGTGTTGATGCGCATGCTGTTTTGCATCCAGGGGATAAGTTCATTTTATCTGAATTGGCTAGAGTGAAAGAAGAGCGTCCTGTTGGACTCATGGCTGAAGACGATAGTGCGTCCTACAGTAACCCTTCAAGCACCATAATGGCGCTGTGGCGCTCTGACATCGTAGCAAGACAATCCTCTGAAGCAAATGTGTTTGGATCGTCAGGAAGCCTGTGTGTTTCTAGTGAGCACCAGCACATTGATATAGCAGTACAAGATGCGCGGGATTACAACCCAGATTTCTTAGCTTCATTTGGTGCCCACATATACCCTATTGACGAAGAAACCACACTGCCACCTAATGGCCACTTCGATAACTTATACCTTGTAGAATATGAGTTTGGTCAAGAGTATATCGACAAATATGTCTTTAATGAGTCAAAAGGGGGTGGGCTTTTTGTTGAAACCCATGACTTTCCGCATGTATTCATGCCAATGTCGCCGAAGTGTTCAGGTGGGTTAATATTGGGTAAAAAACGCAAAGATCTCTCTGACGAAGCAATCGAATTTATTGGGGTTGATATACCATTTGGTTATGCTCTGTTTTTAGATGCTAACGCTATCCATGGGGATTCATTTTTCAAGGGTAACTATAGCATTGCATTAACAGAAGAGCTTCCTGCGGACACAGTAATTTTTAAACATGTGCGAGATAGTGAAGAAATGAGATGCCTTAAAGCAAATAAACTTCTAACAGGAGAACTAAAGTTCCAGCCTTTAAAGCAGCATAGAGTAAATCGACATTGGGATGCTGTTGAAAATTCAAGGATAAAGAAAATTAAAAAGAAATCAGAAAAGCTGTCTGTTGGTATACTTAGTGTTGGAAAGAGGCGTGCTCCCTAAGAATTGAAGCGCTATTAACTGATGCTCTCCTTATGGACTGACCAGCGATATAGGGGTTAGTAGTAGGGGGAACTCTATGTTTAAAAAAAGAAGCAATAATTAAGGAATTTAGATATACATCTGGTAGCCAATAGTATATTATCTGACTCACGTATTCATACCTCCCAATATTTCATCAGTTTTGATATGAATTTTGGCTGAACCCGTCGGTATATCATCGTGGTTATATATGAATATCGATAAAACGTCGCCTGCAACTTACCCGGAGAAGGGTGGATCTAAACGACAAAACGAGCACGGTTGGTGCTATCTAAAAGTAGATCTCAGGCAAAGCCATAACAATATATAGATTGACCTCTATTCAAAAACGGTGAAAATATGAATACCTTTAAGCAATTCGACTTGTCCGAAAGTACCCAGCTATGCCTAGAAAAACTTAAATTTACTGAACCAACTGAGATTCAAGGAAAAACCTTGCCCTTAGCGCTCAGTGGGCAAAGCATTTTAGGTTTGTCCCAAACTGGTACCGGAAAAACATTAGCTTTCGGAATACCTTTAATTGAAAAGCTCTTAAAATCAGACAAGAGTAAAGCAATTGTTATTACCCCAACAAGAGAGCTTGCCAAACAGGTGCTGCAGGCGTTAAGTCAATTAATTGACGATAATCAAAATATGCGTTCTGTTTTGTTAGTTGGGGGCGATAATATTGTTAAGCAATTAAGCCGTCTAAAACGCAAACATCGTATAGTGGTTGGAACCCCCGGGCGTATCAATGATCACCTAAACCGAAAAACACTTTCTCTTAAAGATGTTGAGTATGTTGTTTTAGACGAAGCAGACAGAATGTTAGATATTGGCTTTTCTGTACAGATTGACCAAATTCTTGAAACAGTTCCTAAAGATGCTCAGACATTACTATTTTCTGCAACAATGCCTAAGAGCGTTTTAAAGCTGACTGAAAAATATCTTAAAGATGCTCAAACTGTAAAAGTAGAAAGTAAAGGTTTGATTGTTGATAAAATTCAGCAAGAAATTCGTCGCATTCCTGATGAAAATAAAAAAAATAACCTAATTGATGAAATTGGTAGACGAACAGGATCAATATTAGTTTTCGTTAAAACTAAAAGAAGAGCAGACAAGCTTGAGTACGATCTTAAGAAAGCCACATCTGAGAAAGCTGTCGCAATTCATGGTGATGTTCGACAAAACAAACGTGAAAGAATCATTAGAGATTTTAGAAATGACAAGTTTCGAGTTTTGATTGCAACAGATATTGCTGCAAGGGGATTAGATGTTCCTCATATTGAACACGTCATAAACTATGATTTACCAACTTCACCTGAAGACTATGTACACCGAATCGGCAGAACTGGGAGAGCAGGCAGGGAAGGAAGTGCTTTATGTTATATATCTCCAAATGACGAGCATCTCTGGCATGCTATTCAAGTAATGTTAGATCCTAGCAAGAAGAGTCATGGTAGAGCCGGTGGCCACCGTTCTAAACCGCCAAGAAATAAAAACAAAGTAAACTTTGAAAGAAGAAAACGTAGCTCAGAAGATAAAAGCAATCGTGGCGGACAGTTTTCAAGAGGTAACGGTGGTGGCTTCAGAAAAGACCGTCAGGATGGCGGAAGATCGGAAGGTCAGTTTTCAAGAGGTAACGGTGCTGGCTTCAGAAAAGACCGTCAGGATGGCGGAAGATCGGAAGGCCAGTTTTCAAGAGGCAACGGTGCTGGCTTCAGAAAAGACCGCCAAGAAGGCGGAAGATCGGAAGGTCGGTTTTCAAGAGGCAACGGTGGTGGCTTCAGAAAAGACCGTCAAGAAGGCGCAAGATCGGAAGGCCAGTTCTCAAGAGGCAATGGTGGTGGCTTCAGAAAAGACCGTCAAGAAGGCGGAAGATCGGAAGGCCAGTTTTCAAGAGGTAACGGTGGTGCCCTTAGAAAAGACCGTCAAGAAGGCGGAAGATCGGAAGGTCAATCTCGAGCGAATTCGGGACGTAGACCTATGCGCTCACGTTCTGAACAGTCACAAGGTGGTGAGCGTCGACAATTTTCAGGGAAGCCAGGCGGAAGTCCTTTTCGAGGTCAACGCGCACAATCTTCTTCCTCCAAAAGAAGTGAAGGCTCAGCTACGTCACGCGCTAAGGGTGGAAAGAAGTTAGTGTTGAAAAAAGGTGCATTCAACAAACCGGCTAAAGCAGGTCGTCCATCAAACAAACAAAGAACAAATTCATCTTTCAGTCGCGATAGATAGAAGTTTGTATGGGCTACGCATAAAGTGCGTAGCCCATATTCAACCTTATCCTTTAATAAAATCCTTAATCGCTGGAAAAAATATTTCTGGTGCATCCTTTTCAACAGAGTGATCTGAATTCTCAAACTTTAGATATACACTATCCGGTATTCCAGAAGCTATTTCTTCAGAGTGAATAGGATCAGTTATCCAATCCTCTGCGCCAACAGCAACTAATGTTGGGCACTGAATTTTGTGTAGCTGAGGTCTATAATCAAAGTGATTAAATTTTTTTGAAAATCCTTCATTGAGGGATTCACAGGAAAATCGATGCTTGATTTTTTTGCCAGCAGGACATTCGACTGAGTTGCGCACTTTCCACGAGTATAATGAGGCAGTTATTTCAAAAAAAGCATCTGCTTCGTCATCACTTTTCACAGAACCATTCCATAGCGCCTCACATACTCGTTTTTGATCTTCTGTGCCTCTTAAAGATAAATTTTTCTTTGCGGTTTCGAGAAAGTGATAGCTAGGTGCTCCTGCTACAACTATTAACTTATCAACCAGAGCTGGGTATCTAAGTGCGAGGCCTAAGGAACAGATGGCACCATAAGATTTACCTAAGACGATAGTTTCTTTGCAGTCCATATGCTGAATAATATGGGCAAGATCATCAATATAGTTGTCCATGCTGTAAGATGATTGAGGTCCAGTGTCACTAAGTCCACATCCTCTAGGGTCGTAGTAAGCTACATTAGCGACCTCTATCAAGCAATCATAAGCTTGATAAAATGAATGGTTAGCTCCAGGTCCGCCTGGCAGGATAAAAACAAACGGTCGCTCTGTGTTATTGGAGTCATCTTTAGTGAGAACTCGCACACGAAGTGTTGTTTCAGGTTCATCACCACGCTGAGCTATAGAAAACTCTCTTATCTGGTCATTCATTATAATATCCAATGATTTTGATTTGGGCTGCGTGATAGTAGCACAAATTAATTTGTCTTTACTGATTGGTTTGAAAGGGTTTTGACTAACTACAGATTAGTTATGTTCGAATTCATTTTTTATTAATTATGCTAGATCTTTTTCTTATCGTTCGAGATAAAACCAAAAGATCAGAGTCGAAATTTTAAGGAAAATTATTATCCAATTTTATTTGTTTCAAAAGATTTTTCTGAACCTCAGAGGGCTAAATACTAGAAATCTGAAGGCGATATTTATGATTCTGATTGATTTTCATTAACTTCCAATCAAGTCATTGTTGAGCTCTATGGAGGTGTAAGGCATATCAATGCTTTAAAAATATCTAAGAAACCTCATTGGGAACGTAGCCTGATATAAATTGTTGACGCTGTTGAAATGACTATGAAGGGACTTAAAGCAGATGTTCTTGAGGTAGAGTTTGTTACTTTTACTGATAAAGAGCACTTAGAGATATACGATATAAATGGCTTTAGTGTTGATTATGATGTTTTACCTTCTATACGTGGATTTGAAAAAAGAGTCCTTTTAAAAGTGGTGTTAGTGAGTCAGTTTCTATATTGACACTTAATAATAATGGTGGAGAGTACTATATTGCTGGTATTTACTATTAATAGAAGATTTCTTTACTAACTAATTAGGTTGCCTCATATAAGTACATTGAGGAGGCAGGGATTTAAAGATGAGCGATTTTTGCAGTGAATATTCAGTTGTTTTTTAAAATAGAATTTAATTTCTTATATAACTATTAAAACTATACCGTATTTTGAAGAGCTTTATATATGAGTCAATTTTCTGGGCGTGATATTATTTAGAAGGTAAGTATATAGAGAGTGCGGTGCAATAATTTTTAACATAATTGATTATCATTTTTATTAATAGTGGCTGTAATTTCAAAAGCTTTTTATCAATTAGAAAGCACAAAAAAGGTTAGTTTTTTTAAAATTTTATTTTTCTAATCTATACTTAAGTGAGTCTTTATAAATTTGTTCTTTAAATGGTTTGTATTTTATGAATTACCTCTCCCCTCAAAGCAGAATTCTTCTTTCAGCCTTAGTTTTTTTTAGTGCCTCAACAGCTTATGCACACACAAACTCTATTGGTTATACCAGTAATGGTGGAGGTTCAGCGACATTTTGGTATGGTAACTGGCATGACATGACTAATTTTAATGAGGGTGAGGTTAGGTTACAAGGCGAAGGGGCTTTAAGTTATGATGTCACAAAAGAATTTGATCTATTGACTGGAACAGAGCCTGAAGGTTTAGTGCCTGGAGAAAATTACTTTGTGTCGAATGGCGTGGAATTAATCCCCTATACAGGTAATGTAACCGCTCAACAATTGTCTTATAACTGGCAGGGGGCCACTTTTACAGGTTTGAGTGCAGGGACTTATACCTTTACATATATACCGATAGAGAACCCAACCCAGGACTGGGAGCCGGACGATGCTGTTATTTTAAGTAGTAGTATTACGCTGAGTAGTTCGTTTTTATCTGGGGGAACGGTCGTTGATTTAATTCCTAATGCTTATGCCTTAAAAGGGGCTTTTATTCTCCAGTCTTCGGCCCTTAAAAATGCCCTTGGTTATGATTGTACTGTTTTTGACGAAGAAGGTATTTGTGTGGCTGGGGCTGCTCGTTATACAAGTGTTAATAAGCCTGCTATGGGTAATGCTAGTGCTGTTTTAATTGGTGCGTACCAAATAAATAAAAATTTCCGTGCAGGTGTTTATTTAGATAAAAATAACAATCTTTTTAGACGGAAAACAGATGGTATTAGCACCTCCACTCGGCACCCTATGCGTGGTGCATTTGCTGTTTGGAAAGAAAATGAAGGAGAGAGTGGCTTAGAAGCGCGCTTATCTGTTGGTTATAGTAATATTAATGTTTCAACAACTCGAGATACGGGACTAAATACTGAAGCAGGTGGTGGTGTTTCTGAGCTCATTTCTAAAGGTGCTAAAGTTACATTCAATCATAAACAAAAACTTAATATGGTGGGTGGGAACATAAGCCCGCATATTGGTGCTCGTTATATTAAAACTACTCGTAATGCTTATACCGAAAATAAAGGAACAACTAGTCCATTGACGTATCCAGCTTTAGCTGAAGAAATGATGGTAGCTTTAGTAGGTGTGCAGGTTGATACCCAAATAGATGACTCTTTTCGTATTATGGGTTTATTGGGCGTAGAAACCGATTTAAAGTATAGCATTGATAGGTATGCAGCTTCCGGACAATCACCAATCGATTTCAATAATGATATCAAGCATACTAGACCTTCAGTAGAGCTGGGAAGTACTTATGCGATAGATACTAGACAAACAATCGGCATCAAGCTTTCTTATGCTCAAGAAGCCTTTGAATCCTCATCATCTGCTATTGGTTTGTTAAGTTACCAGGTTGGATTTTAGAATAGCTAGTATAAAGTTAGCGTTGGTACAGATTGCGTCGACCCTTCCTTAAGATTGTGGAGGCAGCAGTAGTTGATTTTGCCTCCATAACGCTCATATTTAAAGGACGATGAGTTTGAATTAGATTGTGCCCTATCTAGCTCAATGACCAGGGTGGGCTACAAAATATCTAACAGGCGAACTTTGTCTTAAGGGTTACAATGCAGTTTTCAGTATTATTTCTATGATGGCACTACTGTCCGTGTTGTAGAAACGCCTTTCAAGATATAACTATATGTGCAATATATCCCCTTATGGGACTCCCTCAGCTATAAGTATTTGTAAAAAAGATGTGTCTCTCTATTCCTTAGTGGATATAACAGCTTGCAAACAGTATTTGTTCTTGGGGTATTGTTGTGTATATGCACTTTTATGCCTTAAGAAAAATTATACACCTGCCGTTATTAGGTAAGAATTGAAATTATAGGCAGCAATCATGTCAAAATTACTAAAAGTGCTTAAGGGAAATATTGATAGCTCTGACTTTATATTAATATGTATCGAGTTTCTTTTTGAGAAGGTGTCCAATAATGTTAACGACCAGTTAAAGGATGTGATTGATGCCTATCATACAATGGATTATGACTCTGCAATTAGAAAAATAGGTGAGTTAATAGAATGTAAAGAAAATTTCAGGGATTATGAAACTTTTGAAGATGAATTTTCTGAAATAAGAAAGCTTTTGAAAACAACAAGTTTTAAAAAGAATGATGATCCATTGAATTGTAAAAGTCGTCGACTGTATGAGGTCAGAGTTTCATCACTCTGGCTTTCTGATCTCAGTGGAGAATATTTAAAAAGTATGTGGTTATTTAGCCAATTCCTAGAAAGCTTTGATCCTCTTCAGCATAAGGCACTTAAGACTGTAAAGTCGGAAGGTGATATATCGATGATATTTATCGATATGAAGCTTATTGGTGAGGCTTCGTACAATGAAGAGCTTATAAGGTCTTGTCGAGAGCTTAGATTGACTCAACCATTTAAAGACAGAGGTCCTGTTCAAGAGGCTGTTGATTCATTAAGCCCCCCAAACTTTCGAGCTCGTCATAGGATACCTTCAATCTATTTGAATAATGAGCCAAAGAAAACTTTTCCGGATATTTTCAGCTTAACATCTAAAAAAGGCTTTTCTCAATTGAACTCGCAGGCGCCATTCGTAAACTCTATATCTGGTACTACGTATGAGTTTTGTGTTTTTGCGAAGCACTTTGCACGATATTTAAAAGATAAATACTCTTTAGAGCAGACTCAAACACACCTTAATAATGTAGCTAAAGTAATGTCAAATTTTATGATGAAAAATGGATATCATAGCATGTTCGAGGTTGTAAAAGTTTTTGAGCAACCTGCTGTAAAAGAATTCCTAGAAAGAAGTAATGTTGTGATTGATCTAAAGGACTCTATATACCTGATGCCAGTTTTAGAAGCGGCAGAATACAGCAGGCTCGTTACAATTATGGAAAACATGAATGTTGAAATTAATGAAAGGGCCGGATTAGATGATGGCTTGGAGAAAATGCAACAAAGCTATGACAGCGGCTATTCATCCGATGAAGATAAAAGCCCAGATAGAGCTTGTTATAATAAAAATATAAAGAAGAGCAAAAGATAATATTTGTTCAAGATCATATAAGTTAGGGTAATATTTTTGAAACTTGAAAAAATGTAATTGCGCGCAATATTTAGCGCCTTAAATCAAGCCCCATTCAAGTAAACACCAGAATTCCGCTTGAAGCGAGCGGGTTCATACCTCATAAGCTGCTTAATCATCAGAGTAGATGAGGTCAGAGCAGGCCTTTAGCGTTATAAGCCCTATAAACCTTGGTTGAGGCTTATAGATTTAATTGCAATATCTGTTAGTGACGCTGAGGGAACCCCATTGTTCAGCGCGATGTGCCTAACAAACTTCCCCTTATTTAGAGTTGGCTATCATGGAATCTTGATGGTTTTTAATAGAAGCATTGTAGAAGAAAAAACTTGTTTTATAGGGTTATAGGATACTCTATGTATGGTGTTGTTGGATTTAAATTTGGTGGAGGCGGCGGGAATCGAACCCGCGTCCGCAAATCCTCCCTGCAAGGGTCTACATGTTTAGTTAGACCTAATTTTAACCGCGCTGCACTCGGTCTAACTCAGTACAGCGAAGCGATCCCCTTAATATTTCACATCAGCGGCCAGGGAACACACCAATGCTATCTTGTGTAATCGACAGCTGATTCCTTTGGCACAAGCACCGCTGGGCAGCTGGAAGGGGTTTATGCTGCTAGCATTCCCTCTTCAATGGTGTCATCGTTTGCACTTATGACGTTTGTAGCTAAGTTTTACGAGATTAAGCAACATGCTCGACATGCACCTTGGAGTTCGCAACCCACGTCGAAGCCAGGTCGCCCCCAAGACTTGAGTTTAAAAGGTAATACCTAAGTTTGCAATCGCACTGGTTAAGATTTCATGCGTTTTAGGCGTTCTTTATCTCTTGCCCAGTCTTTTTCTTTAATTGACTGTCGTTTGTCGTGCTTTTTCTTACCTTTGGCAAGTGCAATTTCACACTTTACCAGCCCACGCTTCCAATACAGCTTCAAAGGGACGACCGTTAGGCCTTTTTGCTCTATGGCACCACGAAGTCGATTAAGCTCTTTTCGGGATAATAGAAGCTTTCGAGTTCTGTCCGGATCGGCATTAACATGGGTTGAGGCTGAGTTGAGAGGGACAAACTGAGACCCGATAATCCAGGCTTCGCCATTTTTAAACAATACGTGGCTTTGAGAAATATGAGCCTTTCCAGCTCGAATGCTTTTCAGCTCCCACCCCTGCAGCACAACGCCCGCCTCAAAAGTTTCCTCAAAAGCGTAGTCAAAGCTTGCTCGACGGTTTCGGGCAATGGTGTTATCAGAGATTGCCTTCTTCTTAGCCATATCTTCTAAATTGCAAAGTTCGGTAAAATCAGTAAAAGTGGGTACTAAAACCCATTAAATGAAGATACTAACTTAGAAACTCTAGAAAGTGAAGCAAAAAAGCATTTTCTCGGTAGCCACTTGAGGGGCAAACAAGATGATTAAAGGGGGAGGCTGAGCCGATAGGCTTTGGATGATTTTAGAGGGCAATAATTGTTAGACTCACTATACATAGGATATTTAAAATATCTATAGGAGACAGCAGTGATGAGCAGTATTGGTTTAAAAATTGCAGCACCAGAAGTGCTTGATATTCCTATTGTTGAGTCTGGTGAAAAGTTAGTTGATATGCGACAAAACCCCTTCATCTTAACGGATAACCGATATCATGTTGCATGCTTGAATACCTATAGTGAAGAGCATGGATATGTCCGAGAAACTGTCGCTAAAATGTTGGAAGCTGCTCAGTTGAAAATGCCCAACGGATGGCAGCTAAAACTGATTGAAGGCTTCAGAAGTTCAAGGTTGCAATCTCTACTGTTTGACACTGTCTTTAAGTATCAGGCTGAGTCTCAACCAGAATTAACAGAGGACCAGATTTTTGATAGATGTTTAGAAATGGTCTCACCAATCATCAATGCCGATGGAAGTAACAATGTTCCTCCACACTGTACGGGAGCAGCAGTAGATATTAAGGTTTTTGATAAAAATGGTATTGAAGTCAATTTGGGGCAGTTTCCTGAGGAAGACCTCTCTTTGCCTCCTGAGTCTTTCCGTACATATTCAAAAACTGTACCTGAAGAACAGCAGTTCAATAGGGCACTGTTGTGTGAACTGATGGAATCGGTTGGTTTTGTTAATTATCCGTATGAATGGTGGCACTTTTCATATGGTGATAGATATTGGGCATATAGCAAACAAATACCAAAAGCGCTCTACTCAGCTCAACATGAGCGAAATGAAGGTTAAGACTTGTATTTCGAGTATGCTAGAATTGTGAAAATAATGATTTCTGGAGCTCTCAATGCGACAAATAAAGACTGTTGAGTCTGTGCCATATTCTGCAAGTGAAATGTATGCCTTAATCAACGATGTAGAGTCATACCCAAGCTATATTCCATGGTGCCCTAAAACTCAAGTTGTAAGCACTGGGCCCAATGAAATGGTAGCGAAGCTATACGCTCAGAAAGGGCCTGTTACACAATCATTTACTACTCGTAATATTTTGGTTGAAAACCAGTCGGTTTCAATGCATTTAGTTGAAGGGCCTTTTAAGCATTTGAAAGGAGAGTGGACGCTCACACCTCAAAGCGCTACAAGTTGCGTCGTTGATTTTGAAATTGAGTTCGAATTTGCTAATCCGATTATGGATGCAATGGCTGGGCCTGTTCTGGAAAAAATGACCGGCAGTTTAGTTGAGCATTTTAAGAATCGTGCTAAGACGCTACACGGAGCAGAGTAATGACATTTGCAGTTGAAGTAATCCTCGCCAACCCAGAAGCGCCTATAAAAAAAAGCGTCGAGGTCGACTCAACAACAACTGTACAGGAAGCAGCGATTCAGTCAGCACTGATTGATAGTGACGCATTAGCTCAAGTGGTTCCCTCCCGTTATGGCAAACTTTGCCAGTGGGAGGATACACTAAACCGTGATGATCGAATCGAACTCACTTTCTCAGTTCGCCAAGAGGCGACTGAAAGGCGCTTCAATAAGGTTAAGAGTCAAAAAGGTCGCTGATTTCAGTTTTTACATCAATCACTTCATCGCCATCGAACTGAACTAGCACATGTTTTTGCTCTACATGCCCAAAACGGTGATCTGCTCTATAGGCGTAGACCCACTGATTAGGATGAAATGGCGTACGTAAGACAGGGTCGCCCATAATTGCTCTAACTTGTTCTTTGTCCATACCAGTAGACAATTGGGCCACCATATCACCGGTGAAGATGTTTCCTTGCTCAATAGTCTCAAGGTGCATCAGCTGGTTCATTTGACAGCCAGATAATGCAAATATGAGAATAGGCGCAGCGGTAAGTAATTTGGTTAAATTCATAACTTTACAGGATTGCTTAAAAACAGCTTGAAGGCTACCATTGTGCTGTACTTGGTGGCAAGTCTATCGTTAAAAAACAGATATACCTAAGGGGATAGGGTGAGTAATAAAAAACTCGATAAGGTGCAATTAAGAAATGTCGGCCTTAAAGTGACACTACCTAGACTTAAAATACTCCAAATCCTCGAGGAAGCAAATCCCCGTCATATCAGCGCAGAGGACGTCTATAAAAGCCTTTTGTCTACCGGAGATAATGTCGGCCTTGCGACTGTGTACCGAGTTTTGACTCAGTTTGAGTCAGCCGGGCTGGTTATAAAGCATACCTTCACAGATGGGCATGCTGTATTTGAGTTAAATGAGCAAGAACATCATGATCACTTAGTATGTACTCAATGCAATAAGGTGATTGAGTTTGTCGATCCTGAGATTGAGAAGCGGCAGGAGCTGATTGCGAAAGAGCACCAATTTGAAATTACCGATCATAACCTCTATATCTATGGAGTGTGTGGCCGATGTCAAAATGGAACAGATGCGCTTTCAGACGAGTGACGCTTGTTCTAGTAGTGTTTTAGCATGTGCCTTAGCTTGTTTATTGTCAGCTCTCCCGCCAAGCATGAGAGCTAGGGCTTCAATACTTTCATTTTGATCTAATAGCTCAATTTTAAATTGTGTTTTTTGTTCTTGTATGTGTTTCGATATTCGATAATGGTGATCAGCAAAAGCAGCTACTTGAGGTAAATGAGTAACACAAAGTACCTGACAATTCTGAGCTAAAGTCTTTATAGTGCTCCCAACTGTGATGCCTGTTTGGCCCCCAATACCAACATCTACTTCATCAAATATCAACGTAGCGCCGTTTAGATGCTCTGCTGTTAATGCTTCAATAGCTAAAGCTACTCGTGATAACTCACCTCCGGAAGCAATTTTTGCTAAGGGAAGTAACGGTTGCTCAGGGTTTGTCTGAATACAAAAGAGTATTTTATCAAGTCCGTTGAGGTGTGGTTTATTGTTTGTCTCAAAATTAACAGAAATTGAAAATTCTGCAGCAGACATTCCAAGAGGTTGAAGTCGCTGAGTGATTTGTTTGCTCACACTCAATGCCGTCTCTTGCCTTTTCTGGGATAACTTCTTTGCGTGTATACGATAGCTCTCTTCTGATTTGGTGATCTCGTCATCAATCCCTGCCAACGTATGGGATAAGTTTTCTAGTTGAGAAAGTGATTTCGAGAGTTCTAAAGAGTGCTCGTATAAAGCAGCAGGTGATACATGGTGCTTACGAGCGACCTCATATATTTGCGAGAGTCGAGACTCAACTTCATGTAAAGCTTCAGGGTCTGATTCAAAGTGATCTATTTGATCTTTAAGAGTGTCAATCGCTTCAGATAAGTTGATTTTAGCGCTATCAATTAAACTGCTTAAATTAGGCAGTTCCAAAGGAGAAACGGTAGAGTCAACCAGATGTAATGCATTTAAGACGGCCAATCCATCATCACTTTCAAGTAACGAAAGTGCTTTCTCACACGCCTGTTGATGTGAGGTGGCATTAGCTAGCCGCTTGTGTTGCTGGGAAAGTTGTTCCCATTCTTCTTCAGACAGATTTAGCGCATTCAGCTCTTGAACCTGATAGCGGAGTAAAGCTATTTCGCCTGATTGCCCAGATTTTTTCTCTAAGGCTTCTTTTTCTTTACAAAGCTTTAGCCATAATTCATAGGCTTCGTTTGTTTTACATAGTACATCTTGTGTTTGTGCTAAAGCATCTAGTAAACGTATTTGTTCATCTGTTTTTAAGAGTGCTTGATGCTGATGTTGACCATGCATTTGCAAAACCAATGAAGATAGTCCCTTCATTTGATTCAGTGTAATTGGCTGTCCATTCAGTGTGCATTTTGAGCGTCCTGCTGATGAAAGCAGGCGTGAGAGGGTAATGATATCGCTAGAAACTAAACCAAAGCCTTCCTCAACAAGCCACTGTTTAGCAGCAACTAACTTAGATAAATTAATACTTAATTTTATTTCAGCTGAGTCTGTTTTTGGCTTAACAAAGTGACTCTCTGCTTTTGCGCCAAAAGCTAATCTAATAGCCGATAATATAACACTTTTACCACTACCTGTTTCACCAGTAATAACAGAAAAGCCATTCTTAAGGTGAATGGTCGCCTCATCAACAATAATAAAATTTTTGACGTAAAGTGTCGTTAGCATCTGACTCTCCCTAACGCTCTAAACCCCATCCTAGCTTGTTCCGTAAAACCTTATAAAAGGAATGGTCTTTAGGATGGATTAACGTTAATGCTTTTTCGTAGCGTTTAATTGAGACATAGTCTCCAATTGCAGTCGCTAAAGATAACTGGCCATCACAACTGACATGAGGCAGGTGATCAGTACTGGGACTAATTCTTAACTCAACGTGTGATGAACCATTAATTACAATCGGGCGATTACTTAAAGTATGAGGGTGCATTGGCACTAACAAAAGTGCGTCAAGGGTTGGATAAATAATCGGCCCACCTCCTGATAAGGAGTAGGCTGTAGAGCCAGTTGGTGTCGAAGCTATAAGACCATCAGATCTTTGCTTATAAACAAATTCTCCATCTATCCAAACTTCAAACTCAATCATTCGGGCTATTTTGCCTGAGTACAAAACAACATCGTTTAAAGCTTTTCCGCCTGGTATGAGTTCTCCTTGGCGGATTAAATTTGCTTCGAGCAAAAACCTTTTTTCAGTTTGAAACTCACCACTCAATACATGTGAGAGCTGAGTGGAAAGGAGTTGGGGATTGATATCGGTTAAAAAGCCAAGCCGACCTCGGTTGATTCCTAAGACCGGTTTGTCTGACTCCACTGCCCAACGAGCTACCGACAGCAAACTGCCATCCCCCCCCACGACAATTAGCAGGTCATGTTTTTTGACGAGTTGCTCTGCTGGGTAAGAAGGCAAATCAGTCAGATTTAATTGTTGACTAGCTTCATCCTCTATACCAATCGTCGCCTTTAAAGACTGAAGATAAGTAATTAACTCAACTACAGTGTCACTAATGTTGGGAACACTTGGTTTAGCAAAGATACCAATTTTTTTGAATTTAAGTTCCATAACTTACATGAATCCTTTAAGCGATATCGCTAGTATAACAGGCTCTGCAGAGGTTCGTATTTAGTCCTAAGAAATGATAGGATACCTTTGGGTTAGTTAGGTTAAGTACAGCTTATATTATGTTATCAGATCGCGCTGCATTCATCTTAAGTCTACTAGTGCAGCAGTACATAGAAACTGGACAACCAGTCGGTTCCAAAGCATTATCGGAAAATGCTTTGGTAGATTGCTCTGCCGCTACAGTCAGAAATGTTCTGGCTGACTTGGAAGCAAAGGAGCTGCTTAGCTCTTTACATACTTCCTCAGGCCGTGTCCCAACAGATGCAGGTCTTCGATACTTTGTTGATCATTTGGCCCACTGGCAACCACCTAAAACCGCTTTTAACAGCCTTCAAAAACAACTTGAAGATTCTGTTCCTCCTGAAGCGCTCATTGAATCTGTCTCAGACTTATTATCAACGCTATCACGTTGGGTCGGAGTTGTAACCGTCCCGAGAGCCGCATCAAATATTCTTAAGCATGTTGAGTTTTTACCAATCAACGATGAAAAGCTTTTGGTTGTATTGGTTGTAAATGATACTGAAGTGCATAACCGAATTATTCCAATGCCACGAGAGTTAAGTGCTGTAGATTTGAGACAAGTCGGTCAATTCCTAACAGAACATTTTTTTGGAAAAGAATTATCTAGTATTCGTCTTGAGTTATTAGAAGCCATGCGCTCTCACCAATCTCAAGCAGATCGGTTAATGAAAACGGCAATGGCTTTAGCAGAAAAAGCGTTCGAGCCAAAAAACTCTGATGAAATCGTCTATACCGGAGAAGCAAACTTACTCACATTGCCACAAGATGGGCTTTTACCATTGGATGAACTACAAATACTTTTCAAAGCTTTCAGAGAAAAGCAACAAATGCTTCGGCTTTTGGATGCTTGCCTTAGCAGTGAAGGCGTTCAGGTGTTTATTGGGGCAGAATCTGGCTACGAGCCGCTAAAACATTGCTCTATCATTACCTCTCGGTATACCCTTGGGAACCACGGTGTTGGGGTATTAGGGGTCATTGGTCCAACGCGAATGGCCTATGATCGTGTTGTGCCCATTGTTGATGGTGCAGCTAAATTATTGTCCCATGCCTTGAAACCACAGCCACAGTCCCCATATAGAAAATAATGTGGTCGTAATAAGAGAGTAGTAGTAATGTCCAAAAAAGCCGTTAAAGAAAAAGCAGCGCCGGCAGCTGAAGATATCCCATTGCGTGCAGAAGATATGGATCCACCAGAGAAAAAAGCCCCTGAATCCGCCCCTAAGCGTGATGCCGCAACCCTAGAAAAAGCTGTTTCAGAGCTTGAGCAAGCACTTGAGAAAGCCCAAGCAGATGCCAGTGGGCACTGGGATAGACTGCTCAGAAAAGAAGCAGAACTACAAAATATTCAAAGACGAGCTGAGCAAAATGTGTCTGAAGCACGTCAGTTTGCCCTCAAAGGTTTTATTTTAGACCTTCTCAGTGTAATGGATAGTTTCGATCAGGGGATGGCCTTGACTGAAAAAGCAGACCCTGCGCTGGCCGAAGGGATGAAATTAACCCACCAACAAATGGTCAATACCCTAGAAAAATATGGGGTTTCTATTTTAGATCCCGTTGGAGAGCCCTTTAATCCTCAAAGCCATGAAGCACTAACCATGCAACCTAGTGAAGAGTGCCCACCCAACCACATCATTGCAGTGGTTCAAAAAGGGTACCGTTTGCATGACAGAGTTATCAGACCGGCTAAGGTCATCATTTCTAAGCCTGCTTAGCCTTGAATAATAAAAATCAGCCCCCACATATAACGTTAAGGCGCCCAGTGGGGGCAAAAAATTAAGTGTATATCCAAAGGAGTTTATAATGAGTGAAGTTGTAATCGGTATTGACCTTGGTACCACCAACTCTTGTGTCGCTGTTGTTGAGGGAGGCAAACCGGTTGTTATTCCTAACAGTGAAGGGGATAGAACAACACCTTCTGTTGTGGCCTTTGCTCAAGACGGAGAAAGATTGGTTGGACAAACTGCTAAACGCCAAGCAGTCACTAACCCACAGAACACCTTTAATGCAGTTAAGCGTTTAATTGGTCGTGCATATGAGCAAGCTCAAGGCAGTCGCGTATCTTATAAGATTGTTAAAGCAGATAATGGTGATGCCTGGGTTGAAGCAAATGGCGAACCAATGGCACCACCACAAATTTCAGCGCTTGTTTTAGAAAAAATGAAAAAAACAGCTGAGGACTACCTTGGTAAGCCAGTTACACAAGCGGTAATTACTGTTCCTGCATACTTTAACGACTCACAACGTCAAGCAACAAAAGACGCTGGTAAAATTGCTGGGTTGGAAGTAAAGCGCATTATTAACGAGCCTACTGCTGCTGCTTTAGCTTATGGTATGGATAAACAGAGAGGCGATCGTTTACTAGCAGTATATGACTTGGGTGGTGGTACCTTTGATATCTCTATTATTGAGGTCGCAGAGCTTGATGGTGAGCATCAATTTGAGGTGCTTTCAACCAACGGTGATACTTCTTTGGGTGGTGAAGACTTTGATGAGGCGTTGATTGCTTATTTAATTGATGAGTTCAAACGTGAGTCAGGTGTTGATCTTCATAATGATCCCTTAGCGTTGCAGCGTCTTAAAGAAGCAGCTGAAAAAGCAAAAATCGAATTATCATCAAGAGAGCAAACAGATGTAAACCTTCCTTACATCACAGCTGATGCAACCGGACCCAAACACTTAAATATCCGTGTGTCTCGTGCAAAATTTGAGTCACTAGTAGAAGATTTGGTTAAGCGTACATTAGCGCCTTGTCAAACAGCTCTGAAAGACGCTGGAAAATCAGCTTCTGATATCACTGACGTTATCTTGGTGGGTGGGCAAACACGTATGCCAAAAGTCCAAGAAGCGGTTCAAAACTTCTTTGGTTCAGCCCCTCGAAAAGATGTAAACCCGGATGAAGCGGTAGCGATTGGGGCAGCAATTCAAGGTGCGGTTCTATCGGGCGATGTTAAAGACGTGCTTCTTTTAGACGTTACGCCACTATCTTTGGGAATTGAAACCATGGGTGGTGTTATGACAAAGCTTATCGAAAAGAACACCACAATTCCTACTCGTAAGTCGCAAGTGTTCTCTACAGCTGAAAACAACCAAACAGCTGTTACCATTCGAGTTTTCCAAGGAGAACGAGAAATGGCATCAGCGAATAAGTTACTGGGTCAGTTTGATTTAGCTGATATTCCGCCAGCACCTCGCGGTATGCCACAAATCGAAGTGTCATTTGATATCGATGCTAACGGTATTCTAAGTGTTTCGGCTGTTGATAAAGCAACGAGCAAGAAGCAATCAATCGTTGTGAAATCTTCAAGTGGTTTGTCAGACGATGAAATCGAAAAAATGGTTCAAGACGCTGAAGCAAACAAAGAAGAAGATAAAAAATTCCACGATTTGGCAACCGCGCGTAATGAAGCAGATGCTTTGATTCATGCCTCTGAAAAAACAGTGACTGATTTGAAAGATAAAGTGTCAGCGGATGAGAAGCAATCAATCGAATCGGCCGTTGCTGCGCTAAAAGAAGTTATTAAATCAGAAGATATAGAGGCTATTAAGCAAAAAACCACGGCGTTGACTGAAGTTTCTTCTAAATTAGCTGAGCGCTTATATGCGCAACAGCAAGAGAACCCAGCTGCTGCTGAAGGCACGGCAGGTGACCAAAGCACTTCTGCTGAAAAAGACAATGTAGTTGATGCTGAGTTTGAAGAAGTAAAAGACGACGAAAACAAAAAATAAGCCACTGTGCTTTAAACGACGCGCGCATTGGCCTGAATGCTAATGCGCGCTTTTTATTGAGGAAAAAGCATGTCAGATAAACGAGATTACTATGAAATTTTAGGTTTATCTAAAGGGGCTGAGGAAGCGGAAGTAAAGAAAGCTTACCGTAAGCTGGCCATGAAATATCACCCAGATAGAAATCCAGATGATCCAAATGCAGCGGATAAGTTTAAAGAAGCGACACAAGCTTATGAAGTTCTGATGGATCCTCAGAAAAAGGCAGCTTATGATCAGTATGGCCACTCTGGTGTTGACGGCATGGGTGGTATGGGCGGTAGTCCAGGTGGTATGGATATGAATGATATCTTCGGAGATATCTTCAGTGAAATATTTGGTGGTGCCGCTTCGGGAAGAGGCCGACGTCCAGGTGGGCCTGCTAGAGGATCAGACTTACGCTATCAAATTACCCTCTCGCTTGAAGAGGCAATTAAAGGCACAACAGCCATGATTAAGGTGCCAACCATGGTGGGTTGTGATGCCTGTCAAGGCAGCGGCGCCAAGCCAGGTACATCTCCGGTCTCTTGTGATACCTGTCATGGCCAGGGACAGGTTCGTATGCAACAGGGATTTTTCTCAATTCAGCAAACCTGTCCTGCGTGTCATGGACAAGGAAAAACAATTAAAGATCCTTGTACTAATTGCCACGGTCAAGGCCGTGTTCAGCAAGACAAAAACCTCAATGTTAAAATTCCTGCAGGCGTGGAAGATGGCGATCGCATTCGTTTAAATGGGGAAGGTGAAGCTGGTAGTATGGGCGGCCCCGCTGGCGATCTTTATGTACAAATTTCAATCGATAGGCATCCTGTTTTTGAGCGTGAAGGACCTAATTTAGGATGTGATGTTCCTATTGATATGGTAATGGCGGCATTAGGGGGTGAGATAGAGGTTCCCAGTATTACTGGTGGACGATTAAAGCTTAAGATCCCGCCTGGCACACAACATGGCAAAGTATTTAAGCTCAAAGGAAAAGGGGTTAAAACGCTGAGAGGGCATCATACGGGTGACTTGATGTGCCACATCTCTGTTGAAATTCCTCAGGAACTTAATACTGAGCAAGTTGAGCATTTGAAAGCATTTGCTCAGGCGACAAAGAGTGATTCCAATAAACATCAGCCTAAAGTAAGCTCATGGTTAGAGCGATTAAAGGATTTTTTTCACTAAGGAAGTATTATGACAACATTTGCCGTCGCTGGTTTTCAAGGCAGAATGGGACAAGCCGTATGCGAAGAAATATGGAATAGCGATGGGACAGTGGCTTTGGGCGCAATTACGCACCATAGCCCCTTGTCATGGGATGTTGAAGGATTAGAGCCAACAACGGCAGAGAAGCTTGATGATTGCTTTGATGTTTTAATCGATTTTACTTCCCCTGAGTCAATGTTGGCACACCTTGACGCCTGTGTTCGTCTTAAAAAGCCTATGGTAATAGGGACGACTGGTTACTCAGTTGAGGAAAAAGGTGCAGTGGAAAACGCTGCACAACAAATTCCAATCTTTATGGCCTCAAATATGAGTATTGGGGTCAACATACTGATTCAGCTAGCTCAAAAGGCAGCCGCATGGTTACCTGAGTATGACGCTGAGATTTTAGAGTTGCATCATCGTCATAAAAAAGATGCCCCTTCAGGCACTGCCTTATCTTTAGGTGAGGCAATTGCAAAAGGTAAAGGTGTATCGTTAAGCGATCATATGCAGGTTGGACGGTCCGGTATGAGTGCTGGGCGCCCAGAGAGTGAGATAGGGATTGCTGTTATGCGCGGTGGAAGTGTTGCCGGAGAGCATTCAGCAGTTTTCTTGGGAGACAGGGATCGTCTTACGATTACTCATGAGGCCTTTAGTCGAGATATCTTTGCCCAAGGGGCAGTCAAAGCAGGGCTATGGCTCAAAAGTCAGCCAGTCGGGCTTTATGGAATGATGGATTTGATTAATTTATCCTAGATTAATTCAGATATCCCTATAAATACCCGGAGATTCAAATAAATTAATCTGGACAACTTAGGTGGCTCTACTGTAAACTGTCCACCCAGTGTCTGCGAATTCCTACTGGAGGTGAAGGTGCTGGAGCCCGCTATACTCGTCTTGGAAGATGGGTCTACTTTTGAGGGAATATCTATTGGAGTCAAGGGGATAACTTTTGGAGAGGTTGTCTTCAATACAGCCATTTCTGGTTATCAAGAAATTCTTACCGATCCTTCCTATGCGAAACAAATCATTACTTTGACATATCCCCATATTGGTAATGTTGGTGTTAATAAAGAAGATGAAGAGTCTGATGGTGTATATGCCGCTGGCCTGATTATTCGGGACTTGCCCTTAACAGTCAGCAATTGGCGCTCTGAACAGAGCTTGCAATCCTATTTAGAAGAAAAAAATGTCGTTGCTATAGCCGAATTGGATACTCGTGAGTTAACACAAGTCTTAAGAGACAAAGGTGCCTTAAGAGGTGCCATTATAAGTGACAACAGTCTTACCGTTGATGAAGCCGTAGAAAAATTAAAAGCACTACCTTCTCTAGCGGGGCAAGATCTAGCGAAAGAGGTGACGACTCAGGACACTTATGCTTGGACAAACGGTGTTTGGGGTGAATCCTCTGCAACACCTTTGAATGCTCGTGTCGTTGTTGTCGACTTTGGTGTTAAGAAGAGTATTTTGAGACATCTAGTCGCTAGAGGTTTTGAGGTGACGGTAGTGCCTGCCAAATCTTCTATTGAGATGGTCATGGCTTTAAAGCCGGCAGGTGTTCTTCTCTCTAATGGTCCCGGTGATCCTGAACCCTGTGACTATGCTATTGAGTTGGCTCGAGGGTTATTAGATAAAAATATTCCGTGTTTGGGAATCTGCTTAGGGTTCCAAATTCTATCGCTGGCTATTGGCGCCACAACTGAAAAAATGAAATTCGGTCATCATGGTGGCAACCATCCTGTTCAAGATATTAAGTCTGGGCGAGTTTTAATTACCAGTCAAAATCATGGATTCTGTGTTTTGGAATCAAGCCTGCCAAAAACTGTCGAAGTAACCCACCGTTCATTGTTTGATGGCACGTTGCAAGGTTGGACGCATACCGAAAAACCTGTGATGGGTTTCCAGGGACATCCAGAGGCAGGTCCAGGCCCAGTTGATGCATACATCTTATTCGATCAATTTGTATCCCTATGTGCCCAGTCACAAGAAAAAGAACTGAAAGAGATGAGTGTCTAGCATGCCTAAAAGAAATGATATAAAAAGCGTATTAATTATTGGTGCCGGTCCTATTATCATTGGGCAAGGGTGTGAATTTGACTACTCAGGTACACAAGCCTGTCGTGCATTAAAGGAAGAAGGCTATAGGGTAATTCTAATAAACTCTAATCCAGCCACAATTATGACCGATCCTGGGCTTGCTGATGCTACATACATTGAGCCAATCGATTGGGAAACTGTTTCTTTAATTATTGAAAAAGAAAAGCCCGATGCACTATTGCCAACAATGGGTGGTCAGACAGCTCTAAACTGCGCGCTAGATTTAGTGAAGCATGGTGTTCTTGAGAAGCATGGCGTTGAACTAATTGGAGCCTCACAAGATGCGATTGATAAAGCGGAAGATCGTGAGCGCTTTAAGATTGCCATGGAAGAGATCGGCTTAAAAGTACCGGCAGCTTTCATTGCACACTCTTTAGAGGAAGCCAAACAAAAGCAAGCGGCAGTAGGTTTTCCAACAATCATTAGACCTTCCTTTACCTTAGCTGGAAGCGGTGGTGGAATCGCATACAATGCTGAGGAGTTTGAAGAAATTTGTCGTCGGGGACTAGATTTGTCACCGACCAATGAATTGTTAATCGAAACTTCGATTATGGGTTGGAAGGAATATGAGCTCGAAGTTGTTCGCGATAAAAAAGACAACTGCATAATTGTTTGCTCAATCGAAAATATAGATCCGATGGGGGTTCATACAGGTGATTCAGTCACCGTGGCGCCTCAACAGACGCTTACCGACAAAGAGTACCAAGTTATGCGTGAAGCAGCAGTTCGTGTGCTTCGCGAAATCGGCGTAGAGACAGGTGGTGCGAATGTTCAGTTCGCTGTTAATCCTGAAAATGGTGAAATGCATGTCATCGAGATGAACCCGCGGGTATCACGCTCTAGTGCTTTGGCATCGAAGGCAACAGGGTTCCCCATTGCCAAAGTGGCTGCGAAGTTAGCAATCGGTTATACCCTGGATGAGCTTCAAAATGAAATCACTGGCGGCCAAACCCCTGCGTCATTTGAACCATCGATTGACTATGTTGTTGTTAAGTATCCTCGATTCAACTTTGATAAGTTTCCTAGCGCCGATGCTAAATTAACGACTCAGATGAAATCTGTGGGTGAATCTATGGCGATGGGACGTACGTTCCAGTCAGCCTTTCAAAAAGCGGTTCGAGGGCTTGAAATTGGTAAGTATGGTCTTGAGCCTGTTTCATTGTCTGCTGATTCAGAAGCCGCTAAAGCAGAGATTCGTTCACACTTGCAAAATCCAAGCTGGGATAGACTTTGGTATGTCGCTCAAGCCTTCAGAGAAGGCTTCACTCAAGAACAAGTTTTTGAGTTGACGAAAATAGATCCTTGGTTTTTAGTTCAGTTTGAAGACTTGGTAGCGTTCGAGAAGTCTTTTGCTAAGCTAAACTTGAAGACCTTAGATCGAGCGACAATCCTTGCCGCTAAAAGGAAAGGGTTTTCAGATGCGCGTTTGGCGCAGTTGCTGGGTGAAACAGAAACTGCTTTCAGAAAAGCACGTCAGAAAGCTGATGTAAGACCTGTGTACAAGCGTGTGGATACTTGTGCAGCAGAGTTTTCAACTCCGACGGCATATATGTACTCCTGCTACGAACCCTACTGCGAAGCGCGTCCTTCTGACAAAAAGAAAATTATGGTGCTTGGTGGTGGTCCAAACCGAATTGGTCAAGGGATAGAGTTTGATTACTGCTGTGTGCATGCCGCTTTGGCGATGCGAGAAGATGGTTACGAAACCATCATGGTTAACTGTAATCCTGAAACCGTTTCTACTGATTATGATATTTCAGATCGTTTATATTTCGAATCTTTAACACTGGAAGATGTATTAGAGATTGTTCATGTTGAAAAACCTGAAGGTGTCATTGTGCAATATGGTGGGCAAACCCCACTTAAACTTGCAAAAGCGTTAGAAGCAGAAGGTGTCAAAATCATTGGTACAGCGCCCGAAGCAATTGACAGAGCTGAAGACAGAGAACGGTTTCAGCAGTTGGTTAATAAATTAAATTTAAAGCAGCCACCAAACGGAACTGCTCGTACAGTTGCTGAAGGGAAGAAAATAGCTGAAAAAATTGGATTCCCTCTAGTGGTCAGGCCTTCATATGTTCTTGGTGGACGAGCAATGGAAATTGTTCATAACGATGAAGAGCTACACCGATATCTAACAGAAGCCGTTCATGTAACGCCGGATTCGCCAGTGCTTCTAGATCGCTTTTTAGATGATGCTATCGAAGTCGATATTGATGCTGTCAGTGACGGGAAAACCGTTCTAATCGGTAGTATTATGGAGCATATTGAACAAGCAGGTGTCCACTCTGGTGATTCATCTTGTTCTTTACCGCCACATAGTATTAGTGATGAGGTGCGTTCTAAAATTGAAGATCAAACAAGACAAATGGCACTTAAGCTAGGTGTCATAGGGTTAACTAACGCCCAGTTTGCTATTCAGGGTGACGACATCTACATTCTTGAGGTGAACCCACGTGCTTCTAGAACGATTCCATTTGTTTCTAAGTCCATTGGGGCCCCTTTGGCTAAGATCGGAGCTCGTTGTATGGTTGGTCAAACCCTGGCCGATCAAGGGTACGAGAAACTGCCAGAAGCATCATTTTTTAGTGTTAAGCAATCTATTTTCCCGTTTGTTAAATTTGCAGGTGTCGATCCTATCTTGGGTCCTGAGATGCGTTCGACTGGTGAGGTAATGGGAATAGGTACAGACTTCGTTACCGCTTTTTCAAAAGCTTTCAGAGCTTCTGGAAATGATGTTCAGAAAGACTCTGGTAAAGTGTTTATCAGCGTTCGTGACGCCGACAAGATGGGTGTGATTCCATTGGCAAGAGTGTTGATTGAATTGGGCTACGAGTTAGTAGCGACCCGTGGTACTCAAATGGCATTAATAGAAGCGGGTGTTGAGTGTGAAATGGTGAATAAGGTAATGGAAGGTCGTCCACACGTGGTTGATCTGATTAAAAACAATAAGATTGCCTTCATTATTAATACAACTGAAGGCCGACAAGCGATAGCTGATTCATTCACAATACGTCGCAGTGCTGTTCAGAATAAAATTAGCTGTACTACAACTCTTGCAGGCGCAAAGGCAATTGTATTAGCTTTGCGAAGTAATGCGCTTTCAAGCGTTAATTCATTACAATGTTTGGAAAAAGAAGGTGAAGTTTGTGAATAAATTTCCCATGACAGTAGAGGGAGCTGAAGCACTGAAGACAGAGCTTGAGTTCCTAAAATCTAAGGAAAGACCAAGAATTATTAATGCAATTGCTGATGCTCGAGCGCATGGTGATTTAAAAGAAAATGCAGAATATCATGCGGCTCGTGAGCAACAGGGGTTTATTGAAGGAAGAATCAAAGAGCTTGAAGGTAAATTATCTCATGCTCAAATCATTGATGTATCAAAACTGCCTCAAGACGGTAAGGTAGTTTTTGGTGTCAGTGTCCATTTAGAGCATATGGAATCTGGTGATAGAGTCGTCTACAAAATTGTTGGAGAGGATGAGTCAGATCTTAAAATGGGAAAAATATCAGTATCTTCTCCGATAGCTCGCGCGCTCATTGCAAAGTTTGAGGGTGATGTAGTTAAAGTACAAGCACCTGGTGGGATTATAGAGTACGAGATAATAGAAGTCGCGTACAAATAAGCGCTAGGGATTTTTACGATATATGGCGATGACGTGACCAATGCTTTTCACTAGTGTTACGTCATCAAAATGCGCTAAAATCTGGTTGGTCATTTCTTGCCTATCTTCCCGCTCTCCGTTTAAGCGAATCTTAATTAATTCGTGGGTTGTTAGCGCGGCATCAATCTCATTTAAGACGGCATCTGTTAAACCTTTTGCTCCAACGATAACAACTGGCTTTAGATGGTGTACTTGCGCGGCAAGTGCCTTTTTTTCATGTGGCGTCATAACAGAGATCACTCTAAACTGATAATATTGATGTGTCTTTCTAACACAATTACTAAGGTTTGTCACCTAACGATAATATCTATAAGGTAGCTTATATTCACGCATTAAGGGTGCTTAATGGCAAAAAAAGATAAAAACTGGATGCAGCGACACGTCAATGATCGCTTTGTTCAAGAAGCAAATAAAGAAGGAATGCGTTCACGCGCAAGTTATAAACTATTGCAGATACATGAACGTGATAAGCTGTTTCGTCCCGGTATGAATATCGTCGACCTAGGGTGTGCCCCTGGTGGGTGGAGCCAAGTGGCAAAGCAAATAGTTGGTCAAAAGGGCACTGTAGTGGGGGTAGATCTACTAGAAATGGATCCTCTTCAGGGGGTGCACTTCATCAAAGGTGACTTTCAAGAAGCGGAAGTACAATCAGGCTTAATTTCATTTTTTGATGGTCCGCTAGATTGGGTAATCTCTGATATGGCGCCCAATTTAACAGGGCACCGTGCTGTTGATCAGCCAAGAGCTATCGCTTTGTGTGAGGAAGTCTTGTATTTTGCGCAAGACCATCTACATCCGAAAGGCGGTTTGCTCATTAAAACTTTTCATGGTGAAGGATTTGAAGAGTTTTTAAAAATGCTTCGTTCAACCTTCAAAAAGGTAGTTTCGCGTAAGCCAGAAGCCTCTCGAGGAGAGTCTCGAGAAGTTTATCTCCTGGCCAAAGAATTCAAATTGGTGTAACGTTTTAGTAAGCATTACACCGTAAAGTTAGATTATTTACTAGGGGTCCGCTTTGAGTGACATGTTAAAAAATTTAGTCTTATGGCTAATCATCGCGCTGGTTTTGATGTCAGTCTTTAGTAACTTTAGTCCTAGGCAAGGAAATGTTATTAAGCTGCCATACTCTCAATTTGTACAAGAAGTACAAATGAGTAATGTTCGTTCGGTCGAAATTGATAACCGGCGGACGATTCAAGGGGCGTTGGGAGACGGGCAGGAGTTTACAACCTTTGTTCCTGTGCAAACAGGTGACCCTGATTTATTGAATCAGTTGCTAACTCAAGGTGTTCAAGTTGATGGGAAGCCACCCGAGCAAGAAAGTCTACTGATGAGCATTTTTATCAGTTGGTTCCCAATCATTCTGTTTATTGGGGTATGGATTTTCTTCATGCGTCAGATGCAAGGTGGCGGTTCTGGCAAAGGTGCTCTGACATTTGGTAAAAGTCGTGCCCGTTTAATGAACCAAGACCAGGTTAAAGTCACTTTCAAAGATGTAGCTGGGGTAGAGGAAGCTAAAGAAGAAGTTGTTGAAATCGTCGACTTTCTCCGTGATCCTAAAAAGTTCCAGCAATTAGGTGGCCGTATCCCTAAAGGGGTTTTGTTGGTCGGACAGCCTGGGACAGGTAAAACCTTACTTGCAAAAGCGATCGCCGGGGAAGCAAAAGTACCTTTCTTTACTATTTCTGGTTCTGACTTTGTAGAAATGTTTGTTGGTGTGGGGGCTTCCCGTGTCAGAGACATGTTTGAGCAAGCAAAAAAGCATGCGCCATGTATTATCTTCATTGATGAGATCGATGCTGTTGGGCGTCATCGAGGTGCAGGACTTGGTGGAGGCCATGATGAGCGTGAGCAAACACTAAACCAGTTACTAGTTGAAATGGATGGTTTTGAAGGAACAGAAGGGGTCATTGTTATTGCCGCTACGAACCGTCCTGACGTTCTAGATAAAGCTCTATTAAGACCAGGACGATTTGATCGACAAGTAGTGGTGGGGTTGCCAGATATTATTGGTCGAGAGCAAATCTTAAAAGTACATATGCGTAAGGTTGCTGCAGAAGAAGGGGTTGATGCAAGAGTCATTGCACGTGGAACCCCAGGTTTTTCTGGTGCAGATTTATCTAATCTGGTTAACGAGGCGGCATTATTTGCTGCTAGAGAAGATAGTCGTTTGGTTAAAATGTCTCATTTTGATCGCGCCAAAGATCGAATTATGATGGGGACTGAACGTAAAACCATGGTGATGTCTGATTCTGAGAAGAAGATTACGGCTTACCATGAAGCAGGGCATGCTATTGTGGGCCTATTAGTACCTGAGCATGATCCGGTGTACAAAGTGACAATTATTCCTCGAGCACGAGCTTTGGGTCTAACCATGTTCTTGCCAGAGCAAGATCGTTACAGTTACTCAAAGCAACGTCTCTTAAGCCAAGTTGCCTCTTTGTTTGGTGGCCGTATAGCGGAAGAGTTAATATTTGGTCCATCTGCTGTCACAACAGGGGCTTCTAACGATATTCAGCGAGCAACTGAAATTGCTCGTAATATGGTTACAAAGTGGGGATTGTCTGAAAAGATGGGCCCCCAAACTTATGATGTTGAAGATGGCGAAGTTTTCTTAGGGCATTCTGTCAATAATAAGAAAGAAATCTCTGATGAAACTGCCGCTAAAATTGATTCTGAAATACGCGCTATTTTGGATTCAATGTATACCAAAGCGAAACAGCTTATCGAAGACAACCGCGATAAGTTAGAAATAATGGCTGAAGCATTATTAAAGTACGAGACAATTAATAGTGATCAGATCCGGGATATCATGCAGGGGCAGCCACCACGGGAGCCGGAAAACTGGACACCTAGAAAACCTCAGCCTCCTAGTGATGACGATATAAAGCAGCCATCAGAGGAAGCAAGTGTAAAAACACCACCTGCTGATGATCCTGGCCAAGCTTAAAATTTAAAAGGTGATTTTGATGTCCACCACTGGTCCAGGTTTATGGCAAAGACAGGTTATGGGCGTTATTAACGTAACGCCTGATTCCTTTTCAGACGGCGGTAAGCACTTTTCTAAAAATAAAGCGCTCGCAAGTGCTCTAGAGATGATAGAGGCTGGGGCATCAATTATTGATATTGGTGGAGAGTCAACTCGACCTGGCGCAGATCCTGTTTCTGTGGATGAAGAGCTTGCTCGAGTGATCCCTGTCATAGAGTCTTTAAAAGCGTACTGTAGCGTTCATATCTCTATTGATACCAAGAAGACTGTCGTTATGTCAGCAGCGATAGAAGCTGGAGCGACAATGGTTAATGATGTTTGGGCTTTACAGGATGAGGGCGCGATTGATTGTGTTGCGAGGGCAGATGTTCCGGTTTGCTTAATGCATATGCAGGGTATGCCAGATAGCATGCAAGACAACCCTAGTTATCAGCACGTTGTCACTGAAGTTTTAACATTTTTAAAACAACGAAAAGAAGCCTGCATCGCAGGTGGAATCAAGCCTAAAAATATCATTGTGGACCCAGGTTTTGGCTTTGGTAAAACGCTGGAGCATAACTTGGCGCTGCTCAATTGCTTGAGTGATTTTGCTGTTCTTGAGTCCCCCGTTTTGGTTGGCGTTTCAAAAAAAACAATGTTTGGTCAAATACTGGGAGGGCTACCGCCTGCTGAGCGTGGTCCTGCTTCTTTAGCCGGTGCAGTGATTGCTTGGTTAAATGGTGCTCACATCATCAGAACGCATGATGTGCCCGAAACATTACAGGCGCTGAGTGTTGTAAATGCAGTACGAGGCATCTCAGTAACTGGAGGGAACTAATTGTGGCTTCAGCTTTATTTGGAACTGATGGTGTTAGAGGTAAAGTTGGGGTTGATCCCATTACGCCAGAAGGGTTTTTAAGACTAGGTTGGTCGCTTGGTCAAGTTCTGATTAAGCAAAATCAAGCAAGTGTCGTGATTGGGCGAGATACCCGTCTTTCAGGCTCCCCCCTTTCTCTCGCTTGTATATCCGGTTTGTTATCTGCTGGATGCAATGTAATGGATGCAGGTGTTATGCCAACCCCTGGTGTGGCGCATCTTGTGAATGCTTATCAAGCATGTGCAGGGGTTGTCATAAGCGCTTCTCACAATCCATATTTTGATAATGGGATTAAGTTTTTTAATGCTCAGGGCCAAAAGCTTCCTGAATCTCTAGAGCAGCAGATTGTCCAACAATTTATTTCGGAAACCCCACTGGACGTTGTGAATCAGTGTGGTCAGATGAACATTGCCCAAGATGCCATAGATAAGTATTTATCCTTTTTAAAGACGCAAGTCCCTAATTTGAATCTATCGAAAATGAAATTGGCGATAGATGCTGCAAATGGGGCTTGTTTTCAAGTAGCGCCACGTTTGTTTGAAGAGCTGGGAGCTCAAGTGGTTAGCATAGGCTCACAACCAGACGGTATGAATATTAATGATGGCTGTGGTGCTACAGATGTAGAACGGCTTAGACGTTCTGTGTTGGAAAACCGTTGCGATGCTGGTATTGCACTCGATGGCGATGGCGATCGGATTATCATGATAGATCACCAAGGGAATATCATTGATGGTGATCAAGTTGTCTTTATTCTGGCAAAAGCTTGGCAAGCAAGTGGTCAATTATCAGGGGGCGTTGTTGGTACATTAATGTCCAATTTGGGGCAAGAGCAGGCACTCACTGATTTGAAAGTTCCATATGCACGCTCTAAAGTTGGTGATGTCCATGTCTTACAATTATTACTTGAAAAGCAATGGAACCTCGGTGGTGAAAGTTCAGGGCATATTATTTGCTTAGATCATGCCACGACTGGTGATGGATTGATGACAGCATTAATGATGCTGCAAGTTCTTAGTGCTAGTCACAAGCCTTTATCAGAGCTTGCTCAAGAAATGCCAAAGTATCCAAGTGTGTTAGTGAATATACGTTGTCAAAATCCCCAACAGTGGATAAACCACTCTGAGATTACTCAGGTCGTTGAGGATACTAAAGAAAGTCTACAATCTAACGGACGAGTTCTTGTCAGAGCCTCTGGAACCGAGCCTGTTATTCGGGTCATGATCGAAGGTAAAGACCGTCAGACTATCGAAAGAGCCACTGAGGCATTAGTCGCTAAAATTGAATCAGTTGTTCAGCAGTCTGCTTGTCATGGAGCATAAAATGAATCAGTTAATAATTGCGAATTGGAAAATGAATGCAGATAGGCAGTGGTTCCCTGATTTAGTAAGAACAATCGTTCGTGGGTGCTCTAGTCAAAATGAGGTCGTGTTGTGTCCCCCCTATCCTTTTTTATATGAGGTTGGTGCATTGTTAGATGACAGCCCAGCTTCTTTAGGGGCCCAGGATGTCAGTGAGCAAGACTCGGGCGCTTATACAGGACAGGTATCTGCATCAATGTTATCAACTATTGGTTGTGAATATGTGTTGGTAGGACACTCCGAGCGCCGACAGTATAATCATGAATCAAATGAGCTGGTAGCTCAAAAGTTTGCAGCGTCGCAGGCAGCTGGTTTAAAGCCGGTTTTTTGTGTCGGTGAGTCATTGCGCCAAAGAGAAAATGACCAGACTGAAGACGTGATTTCAGATCAGTTAGCGCCATTGTTGGCGCTGGGTATTGAGCAAAAAGACGTGATTGTTGCCTATGAGCCTGTATGGGCGATTGGAACCGGTAAAAGTGCTTCACCTGAGCAGGCACAAGCCGTACACGCTTTTATTCGCTCAAAGCTGCCAGCTAAATCTCTAAAAATCCTTTACGGCGGTAGTGTGAAGGGTGATAATGCTAGCTCGTTATTTGCTATGCCTGATATCGATGGTGGCCTGGTTGGTGGGGCTTCCTTAGATGCAGAGTCTTTCTTGAAAATTTGTAACTTTGATAACTAAAACCTTATTATGTTGAA
The DNA here is from genome assembly GCA_002708265.1 of Legionellales bacterium. Taxonomy (GTDB): domain Bacteria; phylum Pseudomonadota; class Gammaproteobacteria; order Berkiellales; family Berkiellaceae. The sequence continues at coordinate 131,842 of PANA01000004.1, forward strand.
TATCTTATTTTTTATCCACGTCGTCGTCTGTTTTGCTCTTATTGGTTTAGTGCTAATTCAAAGAGGAAAAGGCTCTGATATTGGTGCCGCTTTTGGTAGTGGAGCCTCGAATACTGTTTTTGGCAGTGCGGGTGCGAATGACTTCCTTTCAAAAGTAACGGCATATCTTGCTGTGGCATTTTTTGCCCTATCATTATCGATGACATATTTGACGCATGCGCATTTAAAGGCGTCCGGCGTTTTAGGAACAACCTCATTATCGGACGGAGTTGAAAATGATTCTTCTTTGCCGGTGATTCCTGAGTAAATTACGAGTTGGGGATTTTGTAGCGTCTGTGCCATAGTTAAAAGCAGTGGCGTTTAACAAGTCTCTCGCTTTATATGACTTATCTTCCTTGCTTAGAATGTTAAGATAAGTTTATCACTTGAGTTAACGTGATGTATTGCAGTATCATCACTTTGCTTGCGAAAGTGGCGGAATTGGTAGACGCGCAGTGTTGAGGGCGCTGTAGAGAGATCTGTGAGGGTTCGAGTCCCTCCTTTCGCACCATGGACTGTTGAGGAAATAACCTAGCGGTTCGCTCATTAGAAGGGATTTTACCGCTTCGTTCTCTCTTCACTTACTAGATCGTATTCAAAATGCGACTTAGTCGCATTTTGATAGAGCTCACTAATAACTAAGGGTCTGCGCGTGTTAAGCAATTACTTTCCTGTGCTTGTTTTTCTTGTTCTCGCCCTCGGCATCGCTATCGTTCCTATCGTGCTGGGGTTACTAATTGCACCTAGCAGACCAGATAAAGAAAAGTACTCTCAATACGAGTGTGGATTTGAGCCTTTTGAAGATTCTCGTATTAAGTTCGATATTCGTTTTTATCTAGTTGCTATCTTATTTATCATCTTTGACTTAGAAATTGCCTTTTTGTTTCCTTGGGCGGTTGTGCTCGATACAATTCCGTTTGCTGCCATTATTGCAATGGTGATTTTCCTTTGCCTGCTGGGTGTAGGCTTTATCTATGAGTGGAAGAAGGGGGCCTTGGAATGGGAATAGAAGGGGTAATGAAGCAAGGTTTTGTCACCACTTCAGCCGATACCTTAATCAATTGGGCTCGTACGGGATCTTTGTGGCCAATGACATTTGGTTTGGCTTGCTGCGCTGTCGAGATGATGCACTGTTTTGCCTCACGGTATGATGTTGACCGTTTTGGACTTACTCCTCGGGCAAGTCCTCGTCAAAGTGATGTGATGATTGTATCGGGTACATTATGTAACAAGATGGCACCTGCTTTGAGAAAAGTTTATGACCAGATGCCTGAGCCACGGTGGGTCATTTCAATGGGCTCTTGTGCCAATGGAGGGGGGTACTACCATTACTCTTATTCCGTTGTTCGAGGGTGTGATCGAATTGTTCCAGTCGACATTTATGTCCCTGGCTGTCCACCAACTGCAGAAGCGCTACTTTATGGTATTTTGCAGCTACAAAGAAAAATTTGGAAAAACGACACCATAGCTAGAAAAGAAGAAGGTACGGTTTAAGTATGGCCACGTTGCAAGCCCTGACCAGCAGTATTGAGTCTGTTCTCGAAGAGTTTCTTGAGTCGATTGATATCGCCCACGGTGAGCTCTGCATTACGGTTGAACCGTCAAATCTTTTAACCGTTGCAAAAGAGCTAAAGAAACATCCAGCGTTAAAGTTTGAGCAGTTAGTTGATTTGTGTGGTGTTGATTATCTGCACTACGGCAAGGATGAGTGGACTACTGAAAATGCCACTGGAACAGGTTTTGAGCGAGCAGTCCGTCGCTTAGACAATAAGCCGAGTCCTCATTGGACAGGAAAGCGTTTCGCTGTTGTTTATCATTTTCTTTCAGTGACCCACAATCATCGTCTCCGATTGAAGGTATTTGTTTCTGAAGCGCAGCCAATTGTGGATAGTGTGGCTGAGCTATGGGCAAGTGCAAACTGGGCTGAAAGAGAAGCTTATGATTTGTACGGTATTTTATTTGCAGGGCATCCTGACTTACGTCGCATATTGACGGACTATGGTTTTGTGGGCCACCCATTTAGAAAAGATTTTCCTTTAGAAGGCAAAGTTGAAGTTCGTTACGATGCAACGTTAGAGCGGGTGATCTACGACAAAGTCGACATAGAGTCTCGTACATTGGTTCCTAAAGTGATTCGAGACGATAATCGATATATCGAAGATGAGGCACAAGTATGAGTGAGATTAAAAATTACACCGTTAACTTTGGTCCTCAGCATCCAGCGGCGCATGGTGTTCTTCGATTAGTCCTTGAAATGGACGGCGAAATCGTTGTTCGGGCAGATCCGCATATCGGCTTACTTCACCGAGCTACTGAAAAGCTAGCGGAAACAAAACCTTACAATCAAACTATCGGTTATATGGATAGGCTTGATTACGTCTCTATGATGTGTAATGAGCATGCCTATGTAATGGCTATCGAAAAGCTATTAGGTGTGGAAGTGCCGATTCGAGCACAATACATCCGAGTAATGTTCGATGAAATTACCCGCATCCTTAATCACTTAATGTGGATAGGCGCTCACGCGCTTGACGTCGGTGCGATGACAGTCTTTTTGTATGCCTTTAGAGAGCGTGATGAGTTATTTGATTGTTACGAAGCTGCTTCAGGTGCTCGTATGCATGCAACGTATTACAGGCCGGGTGGTGTTTATCGCGATTTGCCTAATAAAATGCCCCAGTTTGAATCCAAGATTCGTTCAGCTAGTGCTTTAAAAAGTTTAAACCGAAATCGTAACGGTAGCCTCTTAGAATACATATGGGATTTTACAGAGCGTTTTCCACAACGAATTAAAGAATATGAGCAGTTGTTATCCGGTAACCGTATTTGGAAACAAAGACTTGTAAACATTGGTGTTGTTTCAAAAGATCGAGCGCTTGAGCTAGGGTTCACTGGTCCTATGCTGCGCGGTTCTGGTGTTGAGTGGGACCTAAGAAAGAAACAGCCTTATGAAGTGTATGACCGATTAGATTTTGACATCCCCGTGGGAACAAAAGGGGATTGCTTTGATCGTTACTTAGTTCGTGTTGAGGAAATGCGTCAATCTAATCATATTATTCGTCAGTGTGTTGAGTGGCTTCAAGCGAACCCAGGACCTGTTATGGTTGGTGATCATAAAGTTGCGCCACCACGACGAGAAGAAATGAAAGAGGACATGGAGTCTCTTATTCACCATTTCAAACTATTTACTGAAGGGTATACGCTCGACAAAGGCGAGGCCTATGCAGCAATTGAGCACCCTAAAGGTGAATTGGGTGTTTACTTAGTATCAGATGGGGCTAATAAACCTTACCGTCTCAAGGTTCGTCCCCCTGGCTTTTATCATCTAGCGGCTATGGAAGAGATGGCAAAGGGACATTTTCTGGCTGATGTTGTCGCAATTATTGGTTCACAAGATATCGTCTTTGGAGAAATAGATCGCTAATGGCTGAACACTACGAAATATCCTCAACAGTAGCCGCTCAGATTGACAAGTGGATCGAGAAGTATCCTCCTGATCATAAAGAGGCGGCTGTTATGGCGGCATTGATTATCGTTCAAAAAGACTGTGGTGGTTGGCTGCCAACCCCTGCAATGGACGCCGTTGCCGACTATCTTGAAATGCCTAAAATCGCTGTTTATGAAGTAGCAACATTTTACTCTATGTATGAATTAGAGCCGGTTGGACGTAATAAGATTTGGGTTTGCACAAATATATCCTGCGGACTTTGCGGTGCTCAGAAGGTTGTTGATCATTTGCAAAAACGGTTAGGGGTTACACTTGGTGAAACAACCGAAGATAACAGAATTACCTTAAAGAATGCAGAGTGCTTGGGTGCATGCTCAGGCGCACCAATGATGCAGGTTAATGAATCGTACCATGAGAATTTAACCCCTGAAAAAATTGATGCCATTTTAGATGGCTTGGAGTGACAAATGTTGAAAGTATGTTTGCGTACGATTGACGATGCAGAGCCTTGGTCACTTGCAACCTATGAAAAACACGGGGGCTACCAGGTATGGCGTCGTATATTGCAAGAGCAGATGCCGCCTGAAAAAATTATCGACGAAATTAAAGCTTCAGGTTTAAGAGGACGTGGTGGTGCAGGATTTCCTACCGGTTTGAAGTGGAGCTTTATGCCACGGTCTAAACCGGGCAACAAGTATGTAGTTTGTAACTCCGATGAAGGAGAGCCAGGTACATTTAAAGATCGGGACATTATGCGCTATAACCCTCATCAAGTGATTGAAGGGATGGCCATCGCTGGATATGTGATGGGTGCTACGGTTGGTTATAACTATATCCGTGGAGAGTACAATGAGCCTTTTGATCGTATGGAGCAGGCGCTTGAAGAAGCACGTGCGGCCGGTCTTTTAGGGGCTAATATTCTAAGCAGTGGTGTCGACTTTCAGATGCACAATGTATTGGGCTATGGCGCTTACATCTGTGGCGAAGAAACAGCACTGATGGAATCACTAGAAGGTAAAAAAGGTCAGCCACGCTTCAAGCCACCATTCCCTGCCAATCATGGTCTTTGGGGCTGCCCAACCAACATTAATAACACAGAAAGTTACGCCTCTATCCCAGTCATCTTAGAAAAAGGTGGTCAGTGGTTTATGGAGCAGGGGATTCCCAATAATGGTGGGACTAAATTGTTTTCTGTGTCAGGACATGTAAACAACCCAGGAAACTTTGAAATCCCGCTAGGAACCCCCTTTGCTAAATTATTAGAAATGGCCGGTGGCGTTCGTGAAGGCAGAAAGTTAAAAGCAGTTATTCCTGGTGGTTCATCCGTACCGGTATTACCTGCGCATGTCATGATGGAATGCAATATGGATTACGATAGCATTGCAAAGGCCGGTTCAATGCTTGGCTCAGGTGCTGTTATCGTAATGGATGACACCACTTGTATGGTGAATGTATTGGCTAGAATTTCTGAGTTTTATTACGAAGAGTCATGTGGTCAGTGTACGCCATGCCGAGAGGGTACCGGTTGGTTGTCTCGAATTGTTCATCGAATTGAACATGGACAAGGCACTATGGAAGATTTAAAAGTGCTAGATCGTGCGGCTTCCAACATTATGGGGCGGACGATTTGTGCTTTAGGTGACGCCGCTGCGATGCCTGTGAGAAGTTTCATAAAAACATTCCGTGATGAGTTTGTTTACCACATCGAACACAAAAAATGTATGGTGAATGCTGATGCCCACAATTAAAATTGACGGCAAATCTATCGAGGTAGAACCTGGACAAATGCTCATCGAGGCTGCTGAGTCGGTTGATGTAACAGTTCCTCGTTTTTGCTACCACAAAAAATTATCGATTGCGGCAAACTGCCGTATGTGTTTGGTGGAAGTTGAGGGAGCCCCTAAAGTAGTTCCCGCTTGCGCAACGCCTGTTTCAGATGGGATGGTTGTGAACACTCGTAGTACCAAAGCAATCACTGCTCAAAAAGCAGTTATGGAATTTTTGCTAATTAACCATCCGCTAGATTGCCCGATTTGTGATCAGGGTGGCCAGTGTGAGCTGCAAGACGTTGCAATGGGATATGGTAGCGATTTATCTACCTTTTCAGAAGGTAAACGTGCGGTACCCGATCAAGATATTGGACCTTTAATTCAAACTGAAATGACACGATGTATTCATTGTACTCGTTGTGTTCGTTTTGGAGATGAGGTTGCCGGTATTCGTGAAATGGGCGCCACAGGAAGAGGTGAACATGTTCGTATCGGGACCTTCTTAGAAAAAAGTATTGACTCAAATCTATCTGGAAATGTTATTGATTTATGTCCAGTAGGTGCTTTGACTTCTAAACCTTTCAGATATCGTGCTCGAGCATGGGAAATGACTGAAAGAGATGCAGTAGCCAGTCATGACTGCCTAGGATCAAACGTTCACGTCCATATCAGAAGAAATGTAGTGCAGCGGGTAGCGCCTAGAGAAAATGAAGTTCTCAATGAGGTTTGGCTATCAGATCGTGATCGATTTAGTTACGAAGGTTATAACAGTAGTGAACGTCTTTCACAGCCGCAGATTAAAGTGGATGGCGAGTGGAAAACGGTTTGTTGGGAAAAAGCGCTTTCTCATGTTGCCAATAAAACAGCCTCAATTGCTCAAGCATCAGGTCCAGATGCTCTAGGTTTTATTGCCAGCCCTAATGCCACTGTTGAAGAAGCGTATTTGCTACAAAAGATTGCACGTTTTATCGGTACCAATAATGTTGACCACCGTTTGCGTTTGGCTGATACCTCTGCTCAAACAGCAATGCCACAAATGCCAACAATCGGTATTACAATGCCTGAGCTTGAACAAGCAGAATGTGTCGTTATCATTGGTGGCAACATTAATGATGAAGTACCATTGATTGCCCAACGTTTAAGAAAAGCTGCTTTGGCAGGGGCTAAGATATTTTTGGTGGATATTGATCCGCGTGATCAAATATTTGATGTGGCCGGTGTCATTCCTGTAAGTGAGCTTGACTACGTTAAAGTCATTAACGATCTAGTAGGTGATCAAGGAACAGCTGATTACAAAGCGTTGCGCGAAGCCCTAAACGCTTCACAAAAGAAACATATTCTACTGGGATGTGCTTTACAGGAGCATCCAGATTTTGGTGCAGTCACAATGGCGGCTAAGCAATTGGCAGATAAAGTTGGCGCCACCTATGGGTTTGTGACATCTGGAGCCAACACGGCCGGTGTATCGCTTGCTGGATGTCTGCCACATCGAGCTGTTGGTGGGGCAACAGTGCCTAATCCAGGACTCAGCGCGTTGGAAATGTTTAAAAATCCTCGTAAAGCATACTGGGTGTTGGGAAATGAACCTGAGCACGATTCTTTAGAACCAATAACCGCACTATCAGCACTAGAGCAAGCAGAGTTTGTTGTTTGTGTTAGTCCATTTTTATCAGCAACGATGCACTCCTACGCAGATGTGGTATTGCCTATGGCACTACCTTATGAAACTGCTGGTGCGTTCATCAGTGGTACGGGACAATGGCAGAATTTTACTGCCGGTACAGATGGACCGGGTGAAACTAAACCTGCTTGGAAAATTCTTCGCGTTCTAGGAAATCTGCTTGAAGTACCTGGTTGTGACTATTTGAACACGCAAATGGTTCGAGCGGCTATTCGTTCAGAGGTTGAGTCGGTTGATTTTAGACCTGAATCTGTCGCTGTAAATTCAGCCACAAAATTTGAAAGTTCCAAACTGTATTGCTTGCCATATGTTCCTCAGTATTCTGTAGATGGTGTTGTTAGACGGGCTACTTCCTTGCAAAAAACACATTCTGCTGTTCAGGCTCGTGTGGTTAGGTTAAGTGCTGAAGCTGCAAAGGCTCAGAATCTTACTGATGGTCAGATGGTTTCTGTAAAGCAAAATGAAGAGACTCAAGCCATTTGTCTTCCATGTCAGATTGATGTGTCATTACCTGCTAACGCTGTAGTACTGCCGTGGGCGATTAAAGAAAGTATTGTACTCAGAGCTCCTTACCAGACAGTGGAGATCCAGCCAGCATGATGGATATCAACTTAGAAACGTTAATGCCACTTATATGGATAGTGTTTAAGGTCATCCTGGTTATCCTGCCTTTAATGCTTGGCGTTGCCTACTTAACGCTTGCTGAAAGATGGGTCATTAGTGCCATTCAATGTCGAATCGGTCCTAACCGGGTTGGACCTTTTGGCTTACTTCAGCCGATGGCAGATGGGTTGAAGCTTTTTCTTAAAGAAATCATTCGGCCTACCAAGTCTAATCTTTATCTGTATCTGATCGCTCCGATGATGGCTTTTGTACCAGCGCTTCTTGCCTGGTCTGTGGTGCCTTTTATGCCAGGTTGGGTGATAGCAGACCTCAATTTAGGGTTGTTATTTTTGCTAGCAATGACTTCAGTTGGGGTATACGGAATTATAGTTGCTGGCTGGGCCTCAAACTCTAAGTATGCCATGATGGGGGCGCTTCGGGCAGCTGCTCAGGTCGTCTCTTACGAAATTGCGATGAGTTTTACCTTTGTTGGTGTACTGATGGCCGCAAAAAGTATGAACATGTCTGATATTGTTATGGCGCAAAGTGGTGGTATCTGGCATTGGTATGCGCTTCCTATGTTCCCTCTGTTTGTTGTTTACTGGATTTCAGCTGTGGCTGAAACAAACCGATCACCATTTGATGTGGCAGAAGGGGAGTCAGAGATTGTTGCAGGCTTCCATGTCGAATATGGTGGTATGGCCTTTGCAATGTTCTTCTTGGCAGAGTATGCCAATATGATACTGGTTGCCAGTTTAGCGGTTTTGCTATTCATGGGGGGATGGTTGTCACCTTTTGAGGGGATCCCACTTGTCGGTGAAGCTCTTGCATGGGTACCGGGCCTTTTCTGGTTTTTAGCAAAGCTTAGTTTCTTTATCTTCTTATTTTTGTGGTTTAGAGCGACATTTCCTCGCTACCGATACGATCAGATCATGCGTTTAGGCTGGAAAGTTTTTATTCCACTCACATTTGTTTGGATATTAGTTTTAGTAGTGGCGCAAGTCATGCAAGTCGGACCATGGTTTGTTAGCTAGGGGAGAGTAAAATGAAAAGCATAAAGAAACATTTATGTCACTGGGTAAAGACATTTACTCTCTGGGAACTGCTCAAAGGGCTAGCTTTAACAGGACGCTACCTATTTGCGCGAAAAGTGACGATTTTATATCCAGAAGAAAAGATGCCACGTTCAAATAGAATGCGGGGGATCCATGCACTTAGGCGTTATCCAAATGGAGAAGAGCGGTGCATTGCTTGTAAGCTTTGTGAAGCTGTGTGCCCTGCATTAGCAATTACCATTGACTCTGAGGCTCGAGAAGATGGGTCGCGCAGAACAACACGTTATGAGATTGACCTGTTTAAATGTATTTACTGTGGTTTTTGTGAAGAATCTTGCCCAGTTGATTCGATCGTTGAAACTGGTGAAACCCACTATGTTTTTACTGAAAGAGGGCAAAACATAATAGACAAGCCATTGTTATTGGCCTTGGGTGATAAATATGAAGCCGACCTCGCTAGAGATCGCGCTGAAGATGCACCATACCGATAGGAAAAGTCATGATAGAGCAAACGGTTTTTTACATTTTTTCCTCACTTGCCATACTGTCAGCATTATGGATGGTGATCGCTAAGAACCCTGTTCGTGCGGTACTTTCGATGGTTTTTACCTTCATTTGTATGTCGGCGATTTGGCTCTTGCTCGAAAGTGAGTTTCTAGCGATCTCACTGATATTGGTTTATGTCGGTGCTGTCATGGTCTTGTTCTTGTTTGTGGTAATGATGCTTGATGTAAATGTCCCCACGTTTAGAGAGAATTTTGTAGCCTATTTCCCAATTGGTGTTTTAATTGCAGGTGTATTTTTGGGCACATTGCTGCTTTCTATTTATGATATTGATTATGCGGCTCTGCCTGTACCAACATCGAAAGATGCGGATTACAGTAATGTCAAAGCCCTTGGGCAATTGATGTACACCGATTACTTACTGCCGTTTGAGTTGGCTGGTGGCTTACTACTGGTCGCCATTGTAGCGGCTATCTCTTTGACCTTTAGACCATCTAGAAATGTTAAGTCTCAAAATATCAATGAGCAAATACGAACGGATGCCTCAACAAGAGTCAAGCTAGTTAAGATGCCCCCTGAAACCGACTGGAATGAGGATGCATAAATGATTGGGTTAAGTCACTATTTAACGGTCGCTGCCATACTGTTTTCGATCGGTGTTGCTGGTTTATTCATCAACCGAAAGAATGTGATCATATTGTTGATGTGTTTAGAGCTTATTTTGTTAGCGGTTAACACAAACTTCATTGCTTTTGGTCACTTTAATCAAAACATGAATGGTGATGTTTTTGTATTTTTCATTTTAACGGTTGCTGCTGCTGAAGCGGCGATTGGACTTGGATTGCTTGTTGTCCTGTTCAGAAAACGAAGAACCGTTGAAGTAGATCAACTTAGTGCGCTAAAAGGGTAATGCTTGTGACAAACGATATGCTAACTAATTGTCTGATAGTTGTATTTGCCCCACTAATTGGTGCAATTGTTGCTGGATTGGGGTGCCGTGTCATTCCTCGTTGGTTAGCACATACAGCGACAATATTGGGTGTGGCTGTTTCCTGTTTTTACTCCTATCAAGTACTTATGCAGTTGATGGCAGGTGGACCAGCACTTTATACCAATTTGTATACCTGGGCCCAGTTTGGGGATTTTTCTCTTTCAATTGGCTTTATGGTTGATAAGCTGACTGCAACGATGATGTTAGTGGTCACTTCCGTGTCTTTAATGGTTCATATATATACCATTGGCTACATGCATGAAGACGGGGGTTATAACCGATTTTTTGGCCTCATTTCTTTATTTACTTTTGCCATGCTGATGTTGGTAATGGCAAACAATTTCCTTCAGCTTTTCTTTGGTTGGGAAGCAGTTGGTTTGGTTTCATATCTACTGATTGGCTTTTGGTTTACCAAGCCAAGTGCCGTTTTCGCTAACCTAAAAGCTTTTTTAGTGAATCGCGTTGGAGATCTTGGATTCCTTCTTGGAATAGCGATGGTTTTTGCTTATTTTGGCAGTTTGGATTATCAAACCGTTTTCGAGCAGGCTAGTAGTACAAAGTTGGCGGGTACAGTTGTTCCTTTTCTGGGTACTCACCTAGATGTCATGACATTAATGACGCTCTTACTATTTGTTGGGGCCATGGGTAAATCAGCACAAGTGCCTTTGCATGTATGGTTGCCTGATTCAATGGAAGGTCCTACACCTATATCCGCTTTGATTCACGCTGCTACGATGGTAACAGCAGGGGTGTTCATGGTGACTCGAATGTCGCCCTTGTTTGAATTATCTTCGACTGCTTTGAATGTTATTATGGCGATTGGTGCAACAACGTGTTTCTTTATGGGGCTGCTCGGTATCGTTCAGCACGATATAAAGCGAGTCGTTGCTTATTCTACATTGTCACAATTGGGTTATATGGTGACTGCTCTAGGCGCGAGTGCTTATGCGGCAGGCATTTTCCATCTAGCCACACATGCATTTTTTAAAGCGCTACTCTTTTTAGGAGCGGGCTCTGTGATCGTTGCTTTGCATCATCAGCAAGATATGCGTCAAATGGGTGGGCTTTGGAAGAAAATGCCTATTACTTGGCTGTGCATGCTGATTGGTACTCTGGCACTTACAGGTGTTCCTTTCTTATCTGGATTTTACTCAAAAGACTTGATTATTGAAGCGGTTGAGTTATCTCAACTACCATCAGCCCATTGGGCACACCTGGCTGTTCTTAGTAGTGTTTTTGTTACCAGCTTTTACAGCTTTCGATTATTGATTTTAGTATTTCATGGCAAGTCTAGAATGACTCAAGAGCAGTATAGTCATGCTCATGAGACACCCATTGTTGTTTGGGGGCCATTAGTACTGCTTGCAATTCCGTCTGTTTTATTAGGTGCTTATGCTTTGCTACCGGTGCTAGAAGGGTTTTGGGGAAGTGCTATTTTCGTCGATCCTTCCCATGATGTTTTAGCAGTACTTGCGCATCATGTTCACTCTAGTACTGAAATGGCTTTAAATGCCGTCCATCATGCGCCTTTTTGGTTAAGTATGTCTGGTGCTTTCTCCGCTATTATTATTTACCAATTTTTTCCTGGCATTCCAGCAACGGCAGCTCGAGCATTACGACCTGTACATGTCTTGCTGTCTCAAAAATACTTCTTTGACTGGTTCAACGAGCAAGTACTTGCTCGATTGATTCGATTTGTTGGCTGGTTATCTTGGCGAGTAGGGGATGAGCTTTTGATTGATGGTGCTGCTGTAAATGGTAGTGCTTCAGTCGTCTCGCGTTTATCACAGCAAATCAGACAACTTCAGTCCGGTTATATCTATCACTACGCCTTTGCAATGATTCTAGGAGCTCTAGGTTTATTGCTCTGGTTTGTTTTCCGGTAATAGGGGCAGAAAATGACACCTTGGTTGAGTTTATTAACGTGGTCTCCCATCCTTTGTGGAATAGTCCTATTGCTACTACAAGGCTCATCTTTGTCACAGCACAAAGGCCTTATTCGTTGGACTGCTCTGTTGCTTTCCCTCGGCATGTTGGCGATGTGCTGGCCAGTTGTACAAGCGTTTCAAATTGACACAGATGCATACCAGTTAATTGAGAGAGTATCTTGGTTTGCTCCTCTGGACATTCATTACGCTTTGGGAATTGATGGCTTCGCTTTGCCTTTGATTCTTTTGACTTGTTTTATTACGCCAATCGTAGTTTTGAGCGGCTGGAATCTAGAGAAAAACCAAGCAGGGTACTTTGCAGCATTTTTTATTATGCACGGCTTGACCGTTGGGGTCTTCTGTGCGATGGACGCTATCCTTTTTTACTTATTTTTTGAAGCAATGTTGATCCCAATGTTTTTAATTATAGGTATCTGGGGTGGTGAAAATAGAATTTATGCCACAGTTAAGTTTTTCTTGTATACATTCTTTGGTTCTATCTTCTTACTGTTAGCGTTGATTTGGCTGCATCTTCAAGCGCAATCAGCAGGTATGACGGATACCTTTATGATTCAAACCTTCCACCAGTTGCCGATTGCTTCTTCAAATCAGTTGTTGTTGATGGTGGCGTTAATGTTAGCGTTTGCAATTAAAATCCCAATGTGGCCAGTACATACTTGGTTACCAGATGCACACGTACAAGCCCCTACGGGTGGCTCCATTGTACTAGCTGCTATTATGTTGAAACTTGGTGGTTACGGTTTGATACGTTTGGTTATGCCCATTGTGCCAGGTGCTTTCTTCAATTATGGCCACTGGGTTATTTATTTATCCCTAATTGCCATTGTATATGTTGGTCTAGTAGCAATAGTCCAAGAGGACATGAAAAAGCTAATTGCTTACTCCTCAGTTGCTCATATGGGCTTTGTGACTTTGGGTCTTGCGTCAGTATTTATGCTCTTAGATTCTCCCACTGCTGCTCAAATGAGCTTAGGCGGCGCCTATGTTCAAATGATATCGCATGGGTTTATATCAGGAGCGTTATTTTTATGCGTTGGCATTTTATACGACCGTATTCACAGTAAAAAAATAGCGGATTACGGAGGGGTTGCCACGGTCATGCCGTTACTTGGTGCCTTTGCGGTTTTCTTTGCAATGGCTAACTGCGGCCTTCCAGGTACCAGTGGTTTTATTGGCGAGTTCTTAGTGATTGTGAGTGCTTGGCAGGTTAAGCCTCTTTATGCATTCCTTTCTGGTTTAACGCTTATTCTTGGGGCAGCATACTCGTTATGGCTCGTCAAACGAGTTGCTTTTGGCCCCATTACAAATAGCGCTCTAAATCAAGTTGCAGGGTTAAAGTCACCAGAATTTATCGCGTTATTTGTATTGGGTGTCGCTGTATTGGCTGTTGGTGTGTGGCCTCAACCGCTGATTGAGATGACAGAAGCATCAGCCAATGGTTTGCTAGCACATATTTTGGCGTACCGCGCCTTTTAGTCAAAGGATCTTAGCATGAACGTTTCAGATTTTACTTTTATCGCACCTGAGCTTGCGCTTTTTGCGTCAGCGATAGTGATTTTGTTGCTAGATTGTTGGCTGCCGGTGGGTTTTAAGCGCTTAAATTATGTTTTAAGTCAATTCGCGCTTTTGTTTGCAGTGATGTTGGCTATACCAACAATTCAGCTAGGCTATTCAGTTGAGATTTTTTCACGTCATGTGGTTATCGATCCTTTAGCAGGACTGCTGAAAGTTGCTATTTATATGACAGTTATCGGCGTATTTTTATATGGTCGTACATATATTAAAAGCCGAGGAGCTGAAAAAGGGGAGCACTATGTTCTCGCTTTGATGAGTACCGTTGGTATGTCATTTTTAGTTTCTTCGAACTCACTTTTAATGCTTTATATTGGACTTGAGCTTTTCTCTTTACCGTTATACGCATTAATAGCCATGCAACAGTCTCAAACTTATGCTTCTGAAGCGAGCATGAAGTACTTTGTCATGGGAGGGATTGCCTCCGGCATGTTGCTGTATGGTATGTCGCTTTTATTTGGCTTGAGTAACTCTATTATTATTAGTGAAGTTGCTGCAATGTTCCCTGCGGGTACGATGGTTGGCTCTCTTGCAACGGTTATGATCGTTGCCGCTATTGCCTTTAAGTTGGGAGCTGTACCTTTTCATATGTGGGTGCCAGATGTATACGAAGGAGCTCCAACAGATGTTGCTGCCTTTATTGCATCAGCAGCAAAAATCGCTGCATTTGGTCTGACTTTCCGCCTGCTCCTTGAGGCAATCCCACAACTATCAGCTGAGTGGGAAACAGTTTTATTGGTTCTAGCTGTAGCCTCATTGATTTTGGGGAATGTCACGGCGATAGCTCAAACGAATTTAAAGCGGCTATTGGCATATTCAACCATTTCTCATATCAGTTTTATTCTACTAGGCTTTGTCGCTGGAGTAGGGGTTGATGGGATTAGTGCAGCGTTGTTCTACGCAATCGTATATGCCTTTACAACACTGGGAGCTTTTGGAGTATTGCTTCTGTTGTCACGAACAGGTTTTGATTGCGAAGAAATTGCAGATTTAAAAGGTCTCAGCCAAAAACATCCTTGGTATGCACTTGTTATGATGATTTTGGTGTTCTCATTAGCTGGTGTTCCCCCCACCATTGGTTTTTATGCCAAGTTAATGATAGTAAATGCTTTAATCCAATCTGGAATTTGGCTTGGAGCAGTTGCCGCTATGTTGCTCTCCGTTGTGGGTGCCTTTTATTACTTGAGAATAGTGCGAGTAATGTATTTTGATGCGCCAGAAGAATCAGAAATAAAAGAAGAGACAGTTCAAGCAGGTCTAGCAGCGAGAACCGTTCTCTCAATAAATGCTCTGATGGCTTTAGTATTAGGCCTCATGCCAATGGGCTTATATGCACTATGCCAGAGCGTACTATAAGTAGGGCGGTCGACAAGTCCAACCATATTTGATATGTTAGGCGCCTGCCTTTTGGTTTAATTTTTAACACAAGTAGTTGCACGCTTTCATGTCATCATTATTTAGAAAAGAAGCCGTAGAACACCAAAAAGAGCACTTTTTTGGTGATGTTTTACTTACACAGCCATTATCTACGACCTTGCTGTCATATTTGGCAGCCGCTATTGGGCTGATCATTTTAGTATTCTTATTCTTCGGGACCTATACCCCGAAGCAGACAGTTCAGGGGTATTTGGTCCCTGATAAAGGGCTATCTAAGATTGTCGCCCCCTCTTTATTGGCGGTAACAGATATACGAGTTAGTGAAGACGATGAAGTTTCTGCTGGCCAGACCTTATTAATTGGCTCCACATCTCATGCCCAAGAAGGAAAAGATGATATTGAGGTTGTGGTTAGAAAGGAACTTTTAAACTCATTAGAAGAGCTGAAGAAAAAACGACAAAACGAATTGTCGCTGTTTGAAGTCGAGGCCATTCGTCTCGACAAGCAAAAGCAAGCAGCAGAAGAAGAAATTCAGCAGTTATCAAAACAAAAAGGCATCGTTGAAGAGCGGGTAAGCTTAGCAAAATCGCGAGCAGACAATGCTCAGAAATTACTGGATGCAGGCAACTTATCACGCTCTGGGTATGAAGAAGCATATGAGAACTGGCTATCTATACAGCAGCAGCTAGATGAAATGAGCCGCCAGATTTCCGCCAAAGATGCTCAGTTGAGTGCTATGGAGCAGGACTTAGCGCAACTTCCCTTACAGCAATCTTCTCGCTTATCTGATTTGGATAATGCTATTTCTGATGTAAACCAAAAACTTGCCGATCTCTCTGGCCGACATGAGTTTGTTGTTAAAGCGCCTTTTGATGGTCAAGTAACCGCAGTCCAAGTTTATCGTGGTCAAAGTGTTACTGCTGGCGGTTTACTGCTCGCAGTTGTCCCTCAAGGCTCCGTTTTGCATGCTGATTTATATGTTCCAACTAGGGCAATTGGTTTTGTTAAACCTGGCCAAGTCGTCAGGGTTCGATATGCCGCCTTTCCTCATGAAAAATTTGGTATCTATTCTGGAACCGTAATAAGCACCTCAAAAACAATTTTATTACCCTCTGAACTACCAATTCCTGTGGTTTTAAATGAGCCAGTCTATAGGGTTACTGTTGAACTTGATGAGCAAGCTATCAAGGCGTACAAACAAACCTTCTCATTGCAGGCAGGTATGCTATTAGAGGCTGATATTATGCTAGAAAGCCGCACTTTGATTGAGTGGATTTTGTCGCCACTGTACTACTTTAAGGGGAGGGTTTAATCATGAATAATCCTTTGTCCTTGCTAAAATTTTCTGGCGGTAAGCAACTGCCAATGATGCTTCAAACTGAGGTCGCTGAATGTGGCCTGGCATGTTTGGCAATGGTGTCATCTTTTCATGGTCACCAGATAGATTTGAATACATTGCGTCGTGATTACCCAATCTCACTGAGAGGCGCGAACTTACAAAATATAATGGATACAGCTGATAAGCTAGGATTCAATACACGTCCTTTGCGACTTGAGCTGGAGGAGATGACTCAACTGTCAGCTCCTTGTATCTTGCATTGGGATATGAATCACTTTGTTGTATTAAAGAAAGCAACTGAAAAAGGAATTGTGATTCATGACCCAGCACAAGGTGTCAGAACCTTAAGCTATGAAGAAGTGTCGAAACACTTTACGGGTGTTGCGCTAGAGTGTTATCCAACGGCTTCTTTTGAGAAAAAGGATGAACGTCAAAGAGTTCCTTTTTCAGCATTTACAAAAAGTATACATGGTCTGGGTAAAAGCCTAACGAATATTTTGCTTATCTCATTAGGGCTGCAAGTATTTGGGATCGTTTCACCATTTTATATGCAGCTAGTAGTGGATGAGGCAATTGTAAGTTATGACTACAATCTATTAGTTGTATTGTCCATTGGATTTTTAATGCTGGCCCTCATTCAGACTGGGGTATCTGCACTAAGGTCATATGTGGTGTTGCATCTTGGTAACATGCTAAACATACAAATGGCGGCTAACCTATTCAAACATTTACTACGGTTGCCACTCAGTTATTTTGAAAAGCGTCATATTGGTGACGTGGTTTCTCGATTTGGCTCCTTAGGCAAGATTAGAGATCTACTCACAACAGGTATTATTGAGGCCTGTGTTGATGGCGTTATGGCAATCATGACACTGGTGATGATGTTTGTTTATTCACCCAAACTTGCTTTTGTTGTGATTGGTTCAGTAACACTTTATGCCGTCATTCGTTTTCTATGGTACCGTCCGCTTAAAATGTTGACAGAAGAAAGTATCGTTGCGGGCGCAAAAGAAAACTCAACTTTTATTGAAACGATACGAGCAGCCCAGAGCATAAAAATCTTTTCTAAAGAGTCACATCGTCAGACTGTATGGGAAAACCGTTACGCGGATATGCTAAATACCGGCATCAAAGTCGGACGTTTGGGGATTGTTTATACCGCTATTAACGGAATTTTATTTGCCATAGAGAACATACTGGTTATCTATCTTGGTGCAAGTATGGTTCTAGATAATTTATTCTCGGTTGGTATGCTTTATGCTTTTGTTTCTTACAAAACGCAGTTTACTCAACGAGCCAGTACTTTAATACAAAATATTATTGATATCCGTATGTTGGGTCTTCACCTAGAGCGTTTAGGAGATATCGCCCTGACACCAGTTGAGATACCGGAACAAACTGTAAAACTTTCCTTGCCTGACTTAAGTTTGTCGGGCGAAATTTCTGCTGAAAATCTTTCATTCAGTTATCCTGGTACCGACAAAGCAGTGTTCGAACAAATCAGTTTTAGCATAAAAGCTGGAGAGTCTGTTGCAGTTATTGGCCCGTCTGGTTGTGGTAAGACGACATTGATGAAAGTGATGATGGGGTTGTTTGAATCCACTACGGGGACATTGCGTTGTGATGGTCAAAGCCTAGAACAAATCACTTTGCCAAGGTACCGAAAAGCTATTTCATCGGTTATGCAAAACGATCAATTATTATCTGGCTCTTTAGCAGAAAACATTTGTTTCTTTGATACACGTCCAGATCAAAACAGAATTGAAAGATGCGCCAAAATCGCCGCCATACACGATGATATTACGCAGTTGCCGATGGCCTATAACACCTTAATTGGTGATATGGGGACAACACTCTCAGGTGGTCAAAAGCAGAGAGTGCTATTAGCTAGAGCACTATATGCAGAACCACAAATATTGTTTTTAGATGAAGCAACTAGCCACTTAGACGTTCGCCTAGAGAAAAGCGTTAGTGAATCTATTCAACAATTAAATATTACACGAATCATTGTTGCTCACCGTCCAGAAACGATTCGGTCGGTTGAGCGTGTATTTGTAATGACACCAACCGGTTTGATTGAGAAAAAGCCTGATGAGCTTTCTCTATAAATGACCATTGGGTTGTTTGCCTCTCACATTCTGATATCTCCTATACTGATTTTCTAATCAGATGTATCGCTTGGAGTATCTATGCGGGTGTTATCAAAACAAGAATGTCAGCACGTTTCTGCGGCTGGATGGGTACCGCGTTTGAATGAAGACAAAGACATTGTCATGTCAGTTGAGTGGGGTTTCGCTGCTGTCGGCGGCATGATTGGAGCAGCTCTTTATGAATGGAAAGGTCTATTGATAGGCTTTGGTATTGGCATGATTACCTGGCCGGTTGCAAAAGAAGTCTTTCAAGGCTTCCCCCATCTTAAAAAATGGTTTGGTTCAAATAAAGAAGCCTCTGCTGAAGAGGGGGCAAGCTAGTATATTGAGCTGAATTGAAGAACCTTCTAAGGTGAGAGAAATGCAGCCAGTAAGCTTATTTACTAACATATTTTGATTGCTTTTAGAGGCTTTTCTATTGCCCTTTACTGGGGGGGCACTTAAACTTCGGTTTGCTTCAAATGGGATTGAAGCAACACAATTAATACATAATTTTTAAAATTTAGGAGATGGCATAATGCGTCTTTTGACTCAAAACGAAGCGAACAATGTTGCTGGTGGTGGTTACTGGGCAACTGAATGCGATATCTTTGGTTGTTACTCTGTTTACGTGACTGAAGAAGTATGGGTTCCTGGCTACTGGGACATCTACGACGTAGTTGATTGTGGCCTATTCGGTTGCTATAGCTACACCGTTGAAGAGTACGTACCAGGTTACTGGGCTTACGTATAATCTAGGAGAGGATATTCATGCGTAACATTAACGCTCAAGAAATTAGCGCTGTTTCTGGTGGTTTAGGCTACTGGACTGACGAAGTCTACTACGATTGCTATTTAGACACCTGGACTGGTGTTGAGTACTGTGATGCTTACTACGTCCCTGTTTACCGCGAGTACAGTAGGACTGAAGAAGCACTGATCTGGTCAGGTGTAGGCTTAGCAGCAGCAGCGATTGTTGCTGGTACGACTGCCGCCATATTGCTTGTATAAACAACAAGTTAAGTGCAAAGCCCTCGTCAAGAGGGCTTTTTTTTGCCTTTTACTCACTGACCATCTCCAAGCTGCCACGCCCTGTTTTTTATCGAGAAGTGTTGATTAGCCATAGACGACAGTATAATATGCTTGTTAACTTACTGTTAATAGGTTGCTGATTATGCTTTCGCCTGAAAAAAAAGAACGTGGTTATACACCTGGGTATCAGGGAACTAAGCCAGTATTACCAAATGATGTTGATAGAGAAAACCAACAAGCGGCTATAATGGTTGGAGTTGGGGTAACGGTTGCTGCTGCTGCGACTATAGCTGGTATACTAGCGGGAACATTAGGTAACCGTCGAAAAAAGCGAAAAAAGTAATTGAGTGTTGATATCGGTTGCTATAAGTTAAAATCCTGAAATAGACTGTATAGAAGATAAAACGTTACTGGGGTGCAATATGAGATCATTAGAATTAGCTGAGTTACTCTTAGTCCAGGGAGGCTCCTTTGATGCATCAGACAGCAGTGATCGGCTCGTTTATGAGTCATCTGATGATGATGATGACACCCCAATCATTGTTCAATAATCCGCTATTCTTATAATCACGCCCATCTGATTCGGAATAGCCAGTGTCACATTCTAAAGTACTGAATACTTTTGCTTTGGCCATGATTAACGTCGCGGCCATTTTTAGTTTGCGAAACCTTCCTCTTGCTGCTGAATATGGAATTTCTAGCATCTTTTTCTTCTTATTAGCCGCTGTTTTATTCTTGATTCCCTCAGCCTTAGTATGTGCTGAACTGGCTTCGGCCTGGCCAGGACCGGGCGGGCTCTACCACTGGGTAAAAATAGCACTCGGTAAGCGATATGCCTACATTGCGATATGGGCAGGTTGGATGCTAAGTATCGTTTGGTTTCCTACTATCTTATCCTTTTGTGCGACCTTTCTAGCTTGGTCTATCGACCCCTCTTTAGCAGATAATGTGGGATATATGATAGGGCTCATGATGGCACTGTTGTGGGGAACAACGTTTGTAAACTTTTTGGGAATGCGTGCTTCTAGCTGGGTAAGTACGGTAGGTGTTTTACTGGGAACGATATTTCCGACTGTCTTGCTAATCTTGGGAGTCGTGATTTGGTGGTTAAAAGGATTGCCAATTGCTGTTGAACTAGAGTGGACTGCTATATTGCCTGAAATGAGATGGTCACATTGGGTATTCTTAGCTGGGATTATTTTAAGTTTCGAAGGGATGGAAATCACAGCCTATCATGTTAAGGATACAATAAATCCTCAGAGACAATACCCAAAAGCCCTAGCGATTTCGGTTGTTATGATTTTGCTCTTATCAATCGTAGGCACACTAGCGGTTGCAGCTATTTTGCCTAACCAAGATATTCATTTGGTTTCGGGTATAGTTCAAGTTTTTTCCCAAGTGCACTCAGTGTTAGGATTGTCACATCTACTCTGGGTGACAACAGGATTAATCTTTTTGGGGGTGGTATCAACGCTAAATAGTTGGGTGATTGGGCCCGCTAAAGGAATATTAGCAGCATATGATGATGGTTTTTTGCCAAACTGGCTAAGTAAAACCAACTCTCAAGATGTCCCTATTTGTACTTTGTTGTTTCAGGCGATTATTGGGTCAATACTCATTTGTATCCTTTCAGTGCTGCCCTCGGTCCAAAGCTTCTATTGGTTCTTTACTTTAGTGAGTGTGCAGCTAACACTGGTTATGTACGCTTTGATTTTTATTGCGTACATCAAGCTGCGACACCAGTCATCTACAGAAGGGGGCGCCTTTTATGTGCCAGGCAAACGTATGCCCTTTGTGGTTTCCGGTATTGGGCTGATTAGCTGTGTTGCTATATTCTTTCTGGGCTTTATTCCTCCCGAACAGTTAATGGTTGATAATCTACTGAATTATGAATTAATGTTGGTGTTCGGACTCGCAATATTTATGTTGCCAGCCATCGCTAGTATTTCTCGTCAAAAATAATAGGAAGAACTAATGAGACGAAATGTATGCTTAATTAGCAGTGTTATTCTATTTGCTTTAGTTGGATGTAGCACATCAACTCAGGACCAAAGTGAACTGGGGCTAAATGAAAGCATTGTCTCATCTACCACGAATATATTAACAAGCCCAAATGACCCAAGAGCATATGAGGCCATAACTCTCACGAATGGCTTAAGAGTATTATTGGTTAGTGATCCCAAGGCTCAAGATAGCGCTGTCACGCTTGATATTCATGTCGGAAGTTTTGATGATCCCGATGAGCGATTGGGGCTTGCTCACTTTACTGAACATATGTTGTTTATTGGAACAGAGAAATATCCAGAGGCAGGAGACTATCACCAGTTTATTGAAGGTGCAGGCGGACACAGTAATGCCTATACAGCAGGTGAAGATACCGTATACTTTTTTTCAGTAAAACCTTATGCTTTTGAGGCAGCAGTAGACCGCTTTAGTCAGTTTTTTGTGAGCCCAACTTTTGAGCCCACTTATGTAGAAAGAGAAAGAAACGCTGTGGATTCTGAATACCATATGCGGTTCAAGGACGATAACTTTAGAATACATGCAGTGGAGACGAGAACTGCAAATCCTAGACACCCTGGCCATCGGTTTCATGCCGGTAATCGAGAAACGCTCTCAGATACTAAGGGACCTGTGCACGAAGATCTATTAGCTTTTTACCAGCAATACTATAGTGCTGATAAGATGACTTTGTCGGTGGTTTCCCCTCATAGCTTACAAGAACAAAAAGAACTGATTGTTCCAAGGTTTACGCCTGTTCCTGTTAAAACTTCAGATCCTAAAGAGACGATTCTGTTGTTAGATCAGAAAGAATTACAACAGGACATTTATATAAAGCCTAATCAACAGATACAAAGACTTGACTTAACATTTCCAAACACAATAGTTAGAGATTATCAAACAAAACCCATGCTATATGTAGCTGAAATGCTCAATAGCTCTGCAGAACACAGTTTAAAAGCGTGGCTTAAAAATAAAGAATGGATTATCGATCTTCAAGCAAGCTACGGGGACTTAACTGACGACCAGAATGCTTTCAGTATGTCATTTGAGCTGACAAATGCTGGTGTCAATAAAGTGGACGAAATTACGGAAGCATTTTTTGCCTATATTGAATTCGTCAAAGAAAGTGGTATCCAAGATTGGGTTTTTGATGAAATTAAGGCTGCACATGTTAGATCTTTTAATTTTGAAGAGTATACGCCACCATCTAGCTGGTCACGGCTACTTGCAACAGCTATGCAAAAGCATCCTACGGAACAGATTATCCAAAATGCTTACATAGATGAAAATGCTGTTTTTGCTCCCAGTAAAATTCAAGAAGTTTTAGCGTCAATGAGACCAGACAACATCCGTCGAACAATTGTTGCGCAATCTGTAAGCACAGACAAAGTAGAGTCATATTTTGATGTTCCTTATGCAACGGCCCCTATTAGCCAGGAAAAAATCCATCAATGGCAGAAGATAAGCCAGGAACAATACGCTTTTGCTCTAGATACCCCAAACCCTTATTTGCCAACACACTTTGAAATGGCAAAGGTGCAGACAGCTGAGAAGCCAGAAAGGTTTTCTATCGGTAAAATGAATGCTTGGTATCAACCTAATATTGATTTTGATATGCCCAAGGTTTCAACGACGATAGGTTTTTGGACCCCCGTCGCGCACCAGACACCTCGTGAGAGCTTAATGACACAGCTTTTCATTGCCTTATTGGCGGAAGAGATGGAAACACAAATGCGTCATGTCGGTAAAGCAGGTGCTTCTGGGGGAATTAGTAGTACACCCCGTGGCTTGGTGCTGAATTTAAGCAGCTTTACAGATCGACATGATAAAGTTTGTCAGTTATTTGTTGAAACGATGTTAACACTTGGATCTAACGATAAAGAGCGCTTTAGCAGTGTCGTTGATGCTCAACGCCGGGCATTCGAAAGCTATCATGAGGCCCCGCCTTTTGTATTAGCCTCTGCAAGTTTAGAAAAACAAATATTGATTCCAAGTTGGACGCCAGATGATTTGTTGCCTGAGCTGGATAGCATTACCCTTGAGGCGGTTAAAGAGCACGGTGCAAGACTTATTACAACTGCCCAGCTCGAGGCCTTTGTACATGGAAACATGACAAAAGAGATGGCAGTATTTCACTTAACTACCTTGAATGAGCAGTTTAGTCAATTGCCGATTTCTCCAATTGATGAGGCTTACAAGCCCGTAGTGAGGATTTTAGAATCAGGCGCAAAGGTACTGGATCATGTCATATCATCAAATACTGACCAGATGGTCATGTTGAATTTAGTTGGCTCAGGTCCTAGTCTTAGCGAGTATCTGAAAATAGCGCTTTTGGGCCGAATGATGGGAGCTGATTTCTTTACTCAGCTTCGAACAGAGGAGCAACTTGGGTATGTTGTGCATCTCGGCATGTCTTCTACAATGGGAGTTCCTAGGTTAACGATGCTAGTTCAATCCCCCCAAGCATCAGAGACAATGTTAATGGATCGGGTGAATCGGTTTATTGGGGAGCAGATATTGACGGAAGACGGTTTTAGTAAGGCCAAACAAAGTCTGTTGGCTGAAGTGAATGAACCCTTTAAAATGCTAGGCGCGCAGCAGCAGTTTATCTGGTCTGAAATAGCACTTAGTCGCTTTGCCTTCGATCTTAAATCACAAATGGCTGAAGCATTAGAAGGGCTAAGCTTGGCAGACGTCAAAGCATATTTTGACAATGATTTGGCTCATCCATCAAAACGCAGAGAAATTCAAATTTCAACGATACCGAAAGCGTCTAAAACCTTATCAACAGCAAAAGCTGCTTAATACTGGGGGGTTGCGAGCAACCGGGCTTTCGGTTATTATAGTGTCCTCGGTGCGGGGTGGAGCAGTCTGGCAGCTCGTCGGGCTCATAACCCGGAGGTCGTAGGTTCAAATCCTACCCCCGCTACCAAATTAAAAAGCCCCTTATGGGCTTTTTTGTTATGAGAAAGTGGGCTTTGTACCCACTTTTTTGTTTCTAGGCTGGAGAAAATAAAAGTGCAGATGCAAGCGTTAGAAGCTCTCGTATCAGAAGCTGTACAGGCAGCAGGATACAGTTGGGAAGGGCAAGAAATAGCCAATCAAGGGCGAGCCGGTGCCTTACTTAGGGTTTATATTGATAAACCTGACGGAGTGACTGCGGATGATTGCGGTTTAGCACTTAGACAGATTGTGACGGCTCTAAAAGTAGCAGAGCTAAACGATAAGTACCTTCTAGAGGTATCTTCTCCAGGATTAGATAGAAAGCTGTTTACGGTTGAGCAAATGCAACGGTACATTGGCAGTGAAGTTAAAGCGCGTCTTTATGACTCTGTTGCCGGGCAGCGCAAATGGGTTGGTAAATTAGACAGAGCAAGTGAAAGCGAAATCGTGATCATTGCAGAAGAGTCAGAGACACCGGTTATAATTCCTATGTCATCTGTTCAATGGATTAGGTTGGTCCCTCAGATATAGGCCAAAGTAGGGTTGAAAAATGAGCAAAGAAAAAATCCGGTTAATAGTTGAAGCGGTTGCAAACGAGAAAGACATTTCTCGAGAAGTGATTTTCGAAGCACTTGAAGCGGCGATGGTGACGGCTACTAAGAAGCGATATGGATCTGAGAAGGATTTTAGGGTCCAAATTGATCCAACTTCTGGTGAGTACAAAACGTTCCGTCGTTGGGAAGTGGTTGACGTTGAAGCTTTATCTGATGAAGAGATTCCATTTGAGCCTTCAAAGCATGTTACTGAAACAGGTGCTCAAAAGAAAAAGCCTGGTGCTGTTGTTGGCGACTTCATCGAAGAGCCCGTTGAGTCGATTGAATTTGGTCGAATTGCAGCGCAAACAGCTAAACAGGTTATTATGCAACGTCTACGAGCGGCTAAGCGCGAGAAGATTGTTGAAGATTACAAACATCGAGTCGGTGAATTAATCTCTGGTTCAGTAAAAAAAGTAACTCGTGATCAGATTATTGTCGATTTAGGTGAAAATGCTGAGGCGATACTACGACGCAGTGAACTGTTGCCAAGAGAAATCATGCGTATCGGTGATAGAGTGCGAGCTTACTTGAAGTCAGCTATGAGCGAGACCGGTGGTCCACAATTGACATTAAGTCGTACTTGTCCAGAAATGCTAATTGAGCTTTTTAAAGTTGAAGTCCCTGAAATTGGGGATGGTCTTATTGAGATTAAAGGGGCTGCTCGTGAGCCAGGTACACGTGCTAAGATTGCAGTTTTAGCAAAAGACACGCGTATCGATCCCGTAGGAGCTTGTGTAGGAATGCGAGGTTCTCGTGTTCAAGCAGTATCTAATGAGCTAGGGGGCGAAAGAGTAGATATTGTGCCTTGGAATGAAAATCCAGCACAGTTTGTTATCAGTGCTCTATCTCCAGCTGAAGTGAAATCAATTGTTGTGGATGACGAAGCCCACTCAATGGATGTTATTATTAGTGACGATCAATTATCAGTTGCGATTGGTCGTAGTGGTCAAAATGTTAAATTAGCTTCTTTTTTAACTGGCTGGGAAATCAATGTGATGTCCGAGTCATCAGCAACTGAAAAAGAATCACTAGAGTCCGACAGATTAATGACGATTTTCCAAGAAGGTTTGGAAGTCGATGAAGAGTTTGCTGCTGCATTAATTGAGTCTGGATTTACCTCAGTAGATGAAATTGCGTATGTAGCGTTAGACGAGTTGATTGAAATTGGTCTGGACGACGAAACGGCAAAGGGCTTGCAGCAGAATGCTAAAAACTTTTTATTAACTATGGCACTAACAGATGACAATCAGGTTGGTTCACATATCCCACAAGCAGACTTGTTGGATGTAGATGGCGTAGATCGCCAGCTAGCTTATCAATTGGCCGAAAAAGGCATTAACAATAGAGAAGCGCTAGCAGAACAATCTGTAGACGATTTATTGTCTGTTGGTTTAGATGAAGAAAAAGCTGCAAAATTAATTATGGCTGCTCGTGCGCCTTGGTTCGAGAGCTAGTTTACCTTGGAGGAATGATATGTCCCAAGTGACGGTAGAAAAACTGGCAGAAAAGATACGAGTTCCGGTCGATACTTTAATCACTCAATTTGAAGCGGTGGGAGTTACCTGTGCAGATGGTAAAGATCACCTCTTAACAGAGGCAGAAATAGAAAAGCTGCTCAGTAAAATTAGTGCAGATAAAGCTGCTAAAGGAAACTCAGGGAATTCCGCTGGACGTTTGACCATAACCCGGCGCAAACGTGAAAAGTTAAAATTAAAATCTTCTGAAGAAGATAAAGAAGTCACAGTTGTTATTAAGCGCAAACGTGTCTTTAAACCTGCTGAACCAGAGCCTCAGGTTGAGCCTGAGCCTGAGATCCTACTGGAGGAAGAAGCTGTTGAAGAGCCAATTGTTGAGTCTCAAGAAACAGTTTCAGAAGTGGTAGAAGAGAAAGTGGTTGAAACTTCTGATGACAAAGCAGAAGCCTTAGACGAGGTTTCGGTTTCCAATCAAGCTGATTCAAAAGAGCAAGTACAAGATACAGCTTCTGACAATGAAGACTTTTTACCCAAGCTAGATGAAAGTGATGCTCCGGCGCCTAATGCTGAAGCGCCTGCTAAAGATAAAGATGCGGCTAAAAAACCGTCTAGCAAAAAGAAAAAATCTAAACGTCGTGATGATGACAGTAATACATGGGGTGACTCTTCCCCAAGCGCCAAGCGCAGTAGTGGTGCGAATAAAAAAGAAAAGCGTCATCAAAGACATTTACGTCATAAACTATCAGCGGATGCGGCTGCTAAACATGCTTTTGAAAAGCCAACAGAGCCGATGACTAAAGATGTTCTGATTCCTGAAACCATTGTGGTGAGTGAATTAGCACAGCGAATGTCAGTTAAGGCCGTTGAGGTCATCAAAACTCTCATGAGGATGGGGGTTATGGCAACAATTAACCAGTCTATCGATCAAGATACTGCAGTCTTAGTGACCGAAGAGATGGGCCATACACCGGTTCCACAGTCAACTCAAACAATTGAGGAAACTTTAATGGTTGAGCATGATGGTGAACGAGTGTCTCGTGCACCAATTGTTACCATTATGGGACATGTTGATCATGGTAAAACATCGCTTCTAGACTACATTCGTCGAACTAAAGTTGCTGCTGGTGAAGCTGGCGGGATTACGCAACATATTGGTGCTTACCATGTAGACACCCCTCGTGGAATGGTAACGTTCTTGGATACGCCTGGACACGCTGCGTTTTCTGCGATGCGTGCCCGTGGGGCAAGCACTACAGATATCTGTATTGTCGTTGTGGCAGCAGATGATGGTGTTAAACCTCAGACAATTGAAGCTATTCAACATGCGAAGGCAGCTGGTGTTCCTATTATTATCGCTATCAACAAAGTCGATAAAGAAGAAGCTGACATTGATCGTGCTAAAAACGAAGTTGCTCAACATGATGTTATCCCTGAAGACTGGGGTGGAGACACACAATTTATTCCAGTTTCGGCGAAGAGTGGCCAAGGGATTGATGAATTATTAGAAGGGATATTGCTTCAAGCTGAAGTTCTTGAGTTAACAGCAGTTGAAGATTGTCCAGCAAGTGGTGTTGTTGTAGAGGCCAGTGTTGATAAGGGACGTGGGTCCGTTGCAACGATACTAGTAAAAAGTGGAACCTTAAAAATGGGTGACTTTTTGCTCTGCGGTAACGAATGTGGTCGTGTCCGTGCAATGATGGATGAAGTCGGTCGAAGCATTAAAACAGCAGGACCCTCAATTCCTGTACAGATTCTTGGTTTGTCTGGAGCGCCTAGTGCGGGTGATCATGCCCTTGTCATTGATGACGAACGAAAAGCAAAAGAAGTTGCTGAGTTCAGACAGAACAAAGAGCGTGAGCAAAGAATTGCTCGCCAACAAGCCTCAAAACTAGAAAGTTTCATGGGTAAAATGGGACAGGATGGTGGTGTACAGCAGTTGAACATTGTTCTTAAAACTGACGTACAAGGGTCATCCGAAGCATTAGCTGAGGCCCTAGAGAAGTTATCCACTGATCAAATCAAAGTGAATTTAGTTGGTCGAGGGGTTGGTGGTTTAAACGCATCTGATATTCACTTAGCAATGGCATCCAATGGTGTTCTTGTTGGTTTTAACGTACGGGCAGATGCTACAGCGCGAAAACTAGCTCAGCAGGAAGGCCTAAAGCTTCATTACTTCAGTGTTATTTATGACGTCATTGATACAATTAAGCAATCAATGGTCGGCTTAATGGAACCACAATATGAAGAAAAAATTGTTGGTTTAGCTGAAGTTAGAGATGTATTTAGACATCCTAAAATGGGCGCTATTGCAGGTTGTATGGTTCTTGAAGGGGCTGTTAAGCGAAATAAACCAATCCGTGTCCTTCGCGATAATATCGTTATATATGAGGGGGTCTTGGAATCCCTACGACGTTTTAAAGACGATGTTATGGAAGTGAAAAGTGGTATTGAGTGCGGTATTGGTGTTAAGAACTATAACGACATCAAGAATGGTGATCAGATTGAGGTCTTTGAATCTCATCGCAAAGAGATCACATTATAGGAGTTATGATGCCGAAGTCATTTCAGCGCTCAGACAGGATTGCAGAAGAGATTCATCGTATGTTGGCGGAAATCATTCAACTAGAAGTAAGAGATCCGCGATTACAGCAAACCAGTATCACTCGTGTTGAGGTAACTAAAGATCTTTCCTATGCAAAGGTTTTCTTTGGGTTTTTGACTGAATTGGCAAAGCCCAAAGATGCCGATCAATTAAATAAAGCAGCCGGTTTTTTTCGCTCTCAGTTGGCTCGACGTTTAACAGCACGCACGGTACCTGAATTAAGGTTCGAAGTTGATATTGCCTTCCAAAAAGGTGAAATTGTTAGAGAAATGCTCGATCAGTTACCGAAGTCCAACAACGAAGACGATTCAGAAAACGACTAATGGATGGTTTGCTGATTCTTGATAAACCTTCTGGTGTGACCTCATTTGATATGGTTCGTCAGAGTAAGCGCTGGTTTAATCAACGAAAAGTAGGCCATGCTGGTACTCTAGATCCCCTCGCTTCTGGACTGCTCGTAATATGTTTAGGACAAGCGACTCGTTATGCCCAATATTTCCTTGAGGCCGACAAGCAATATCAAGTCACACTAAAACTTGGTGAAACGACGGATACTTTGGACAGTGAAGGCACTGTTTTAACGACATCCCCCGTACCCAGCTTTACAAAGGAAGATGTTGTAAAGTGGTGCTCGCGGTTTAGAGGCATGATCCAGCAGGTTCCACCAATGTATAGTGCCCTCAAAAAAGAGGGGGTTCCCTTGTACAAACTTGCCCGCGAAGGCAAGACCGTTGAGCGTTCCGCTAGAAAAGTTTGCATTCATCAGTTAGATGTACTTTCAGTTGATTCTCAATTCATTACGTTAAATGTACATTGTTCAAAAGGGACGTATATTCGCACGTTAGTTGATGATCTAGGGCAGGTGATAGGCTGTGGGGCTCACGTTGTAAAACTGCGCCGTCTGGCAAGTGCGCCTTTTTCTCAACAGATGATGCAGTGTCCTGAGAAGATTGAGGCGCTCGCACCCAATGAACGTTCCCAAGTTCTAGTTTCAACCGAAATTGGATTGCGTGCATATCAGCGGATAGATCTCTCTTTATCAAACTGGAATGCTCTACAAAGAGGGCAAGTATGCTCTATCGATGGCGCTTCTGGTCTTAAGTCTCTCTTTTATGAAAATACCTTTGTTGGCCTAGGCGAAATGGCTGTACCGGGTACACTAAAAGTCAAAAGATTACAGCAAATTCCCCCTCAAACCCGGTCCAATTAAGGACTTATTTAGATAATTATGTTAGAATTCGCGACTGGTGAGATTTCACCATGAATTTAGTTGATTAGCTAATTTTTAGGAGTTTAGATACTATGACTTTATCTGTCGAAGCTAAGGCCCAGATTGTGGGTAAGTACCGACAATCTGATGGCGACACCGGCTCACCCCAAGTGCAGGTGGCTTTGTTGACAGCACGGATTGATTACTTGACCCAACACATGAAAGCCAACAAGAAAGACAAGCACTCTCGTCGTGGTTTAATGGCATTGGTCAGCCGTCGACGTCGCCTGCTTGATTACTTGAAAGGAAAGAACGCTGAAGCTTACTTGGGCTTAATTCAAGATCTTGGCTTGCGTCGTTAATACGCTTTATGCCGTATTCCACTAATAATTGTTGGGAATCGTAAACATGTTTACCTCACACACCGTGAAGTCATTTCAGTATGGCGATCACACTGTCTCTATAGAAACAGGAAAAATTGCCCGCCAAGCCACGGCTGCCGTAATGGTTGATATGGATGGCACATCTGTACTGGTGACTGTTGTCGCTGAAAAGCAGGCCCAAGAAGGTCGTTCATTTTTTCCTTTAACGGTCATTTACCAAGAGCGAATGTACGCAGCTGGTCGAATTCCGGGTGGTTTTTTCAAGCGAGAAGGACGTCCTTCTGAAGCTGAAACCCTAACGGCTCGCTTGATTGACAGGCCGATTCGTCCATTATTCCCTAAAGGTTTTATGAACGAAGTACAGGTTGTTGCAACGGTTATGTCTATTAACCCTCAGGTTAATCCAGACATACCGGCTTTGATTGGTACCTCTGCCGTTTTGGCGCTTTCTGGGATTCCTTTTGAAGGTCCTGTTGGTGCTGCCCGGGTTGGATTCATTGATAATGAGTTCGTGTTGAACCCAACAGCTGATGAGTTAGTAAATTCTCGTTTGGACTTAGTTGTTGCTGGAACCGATACATCCGTCTTGATGGTTGAGTCTGAAGCTGACTGCTTAACAGAAGCTCAGATGCTGGAAGCAGTTGTCTTTGGTCATGGTCATATGCAAACAGCTATTCAAGCAATTAAAGAGTTAGCCGCTGAAGCCGGAAAACCTACATGGGAGTGGACGCCACAAGCTGTGAATGCTGCTTTAGAAGCAGATATTCAGCAGATGGTTAAAGAGGAAATCGGCGCTGCTTACTTAATCAAAGATAAGATGGAACGACAGTCTCGTTTAGGTGAAATTCAAGAACAGGTGCTTGCTAAGTATGCTGATGATGAAAGCATCGATGATGACCAAATTAAATCAATCGTTTCTTCTATTGAGAGTAAAGTTGTTCGTTCACGAATTCTTGAAGGCGAGCCACGTATTGATGGCCGTGATCTAGAAACAGTTAGACCAATTTCGATTGAAACAGGTGTTCTTCCTCGTACTCATGGAAGTGCCTTGTTCACCCGTGGTGAAACTCAGGCTATCGTGGTTGCAACGTTAGGTACTCAGCGTGATGCTCAGGTAATTGATGCAGCAGCAGGTGAGAAAAAAGATGCATTTATGTTGCATTATAACTTCCCTCCTTACTGTGTTGGTGAAACAGGTATGATGGGGTCTCCTAAGCGTCGTGAAATTGGTCATGGTCGTCTTGCTAAAAGAGCGATTGCACCAGTTCTACCCGATGCTGAAGCTTACCCTTATGCACTGCGTGTAGTTTCTGAAATTACTGAGTCTAATGGTTCTAGTTCAATGGCAAGTGTTTGTGGAACCTCTTTGGCATTAATGGATGCCGGTGTTCCTTTAAAAGCACCAGTCGCTGGTATTGCGATGGGGTTAATTAAGGAAGAAGAGCGATTTGCTGTTTTAACAGATATTCTAGGCGATGAAGATCACTTAGGCGATATGGACTTTAAAGTTGCTGGTACAAATGCAGGTGTTACTGCCTTGCAAATGGACATCAAGATTAAAGGTATTACTAAAGAAGTGATGACAGCTGCATTAGAGCAAGCTAAAGCGGCTCGTATGCACATTCTAGGTTGCATGAGCAAAGTTCTTTCTCAGCCAAGAGAAGAAATGTCAGAGTTCGCTCCTCGGATGTTAACCTTTAAAATCAATCCACAGAAAATCAGAGATGTTATTGGTAAAGGTGGTGCTACCATTCGCCAGTTAACAGAAGACTCTGGTGCAAGCATTGATATTACTGATGATGGTTTAGTGAGTATCGTTGCTGCTGATCAACACAGCGCTGATAAAGTTTTTGCTGACATTGAGCGTTTAACCGCTGAAGTTGAAGTTGGCAAAATCTATGAAGGCCCTGTGGCTAGAATTGCTGATTTTGGTGCTTTTGTCACAGTTCTTCCTGGAAAAGATGGTCTGGTTCATATTTCTCAAATCTCACAAGAAAGAGTTGAGAACGTGACCGATGTTCTTTCTGAAGGGCAAGTTGTTAGAGTGAAAGTGTTAGAAATCGATCGTCAAGGTCGTCTAAGACTCAGCATGAAGGCAATTGCTGAAGAAGAAGCTGGTGCACCTGAAGCATCTGCGAATGATGCTGCTGAAGAGCAATAGTTGCTGAGGTTAATCCCATTTTGGTCGATATTTGTCGACCAAAATGGTGGCTACCTCATAGCAAATATGAGCAAGCATCACTGCAAGTATCCCGTGATCGACAAATATCCACCCAAAGACACATCCCACTCCAGACCCTACTAACCAAACAACAAACAAGTCTGCGCCTGTAACACTTCTGTATAGTGAATATAAATTTGGTAGCCGGCTAGCAGCGTAAAAGATTGCGCTAAAAAATACAGCAACAAATTGTACCCACCAAACTTTGCCGAAAAATACATCAAAGAGACCATATACAAAAGATAACACACCCCACCGGATAACTACTTCCGTTAGTATTCCTTCGAAGAGTAAGCGTGGAACAACGCCTTGGCATTGACGTAGCTGCGTCAAAATCGAAACCACTCTTTCAGGAATTAATATTGGGTAAACAAATATAAAAAACAAACTCATGATGAATCCAGCATGAAGCCCAATTACCATGGAGGGTCGAAGATGGGACCACAGATCAGGCCAGTAAATGCTGTTTTCAATAATCATTGTTAGGACAGGCGCTAAGTTAATATCTGTCCACTGATTCACAATCACGCCTATTGCAGTCGCAACAAGTAGTTTAGCGAATAACTGAAGGAAAACGTGCGCGTATAAAGGTGTTCCTATGTTAAGAGATGGGTCGTTGCCTTGTTGCGCTGCATAAAATCGAATTAAAGCACCGCAGCTTGCCAAAATAGCGATCGTCCCCAGCCCCATAAGCAGTACAAACAGATAAATACTGGTCATAAAAAAATCCTTTTAGACTATTAATAAGACTAGCACATTCGTATTTAAGATAAGGTAAGTAAGATAGGCTAAGAGAAAAGGGAAATGCGCTCTTCGCTGTGGACAGCGAAGAGCGACAAGACGGTAATTATTCTTCTACTGGCACAAGTGAAGCGACTGAGTCAGCCATTGTGTGAGAAAGAATAGCAACCAAACCACCGAAAAGGGCAGCAGTGATAACGCCACCGACACCAGGTGTTTGCGCTAGAGCAGCATTGAAAGCTGAGCTAATGGTTCCATTAACACCGTGGTAAACGATATCTTGAGACGAAATTGTACCAGCAGAAACATTTTGGCACTCAAATGAGTTTAATTCACGCATAATAATTCCCTTTTATAATATTGGTTATAGTAACCGTTATGAGAAGGGCCCAAGTGATGAGCCCGTTAGGCGCTAGAATAACAAAAATTATCGATTAACGTGAAGTTTTCAATCATTTTTGTTGAAGCCTCTAGCTATCCGTTAATGACCATGGCGCGCATTTCTTCGCAACGGTCTCTGGGCGATAAAAAGCATAATCAGGCAAACCATCTGAAAAAGGTGGGTATGACTCTCCCTGAATCAACGGTCTAAGATATTTTAAACCTGCCTCTGTCACACCAAAACCATCTTCAGTAATGAAATCCCTGGGCATAAATTTTTCTTTGTTTGCTACTTCGCTAAGAGGTACTTTGCCGACGCGCCATTCGTAGGGCATATCTTGAATTCTTTCAATGATCGGCATAACCGCATTCTCACCAGCTAAGGCAAACTCAACAGCAGCTTGTCCTAATGCATAAGCTTGTTCAACATCGGTTGCAGAAGCTATATGACGTGCAGAACGTTGACAGTAATCTGCAACGGCCCAATGATATTTTAAACCTAAAGATTTTTTAATGATTTCAGCAAGGGTGGGGGCTAATCCTCCTAGCTGAGCATGTCCAAAAGCATCTTTTCGATCAGAAGCGGCTAAAAATTGGCCAGAACTATCACGAACACCTTCAGAGGCAACAATAGAACAAAAGCCATGTTTTTCCACTGCCGTGGAAACTGCCTTTAAAAATTTTGCTTCATCAAATGGAATCTCCGGAAACAAAATAATGTGAGGGCCACCAGAAGCTGTTTTTTGCGCTAGTGCCGCAGAAGCAGCAATCCATCCAGCATGACGCCCCATGACTTCCAAGATAAATACTTTAGTTGAAGTCTCTGCCATAGAGGCAACATCTAAACTGGCTTCTTGTGCAGAAACAGCGACATACTTTGCAACTGAACCAAAGCCAGGGCAGGCATCTGTAAAGGGTAAATCATTATCAACAGTTTTGGGGATTCCAATGCAGGTTAAAGGATGCCCCAAAGAGGCACTTAATTGTGAAACCTTATCTGCTGTATCTTGTGAGTCACCACCACCATTGTAAAAAAAGTAACCAATATCGTGCGCTGAAAATACTTCGATTAAACGACGGTATTCTGATTCATTTTCAGATAAGGATTTGAGTTTGTAGCGACAGGAGCCAAAAGCGCCACCTGGCGTGTGGTACAATGCTCGAATGTCTTCATCAGAAAATTGTCGTGTATCGATGAGAGATTCATGAAGAGCGCCAAGGATCCCATTTCTGCCGGCAAAAACAGTGCCAATTTTTCCAGCGTTCTTTCGAGCAGTTTCGATAACACCGCAAGCAGAAGCATTAATTACGGCTGTAACACCGCCTGATTGAGCGTAAAAAGCATTTTTAGCCATAGATCTGGCTCCTAGTGGTTTGTAACGGAATCTGGCCAATATACCCAAATTATGCTAAAAACCCAATGTGCCCTGAAGCTTTACAACTTATGATATACCGTATTTTCAAACAGTTAGCTGACATTTCTTTTCTTCGGGACAGTCCTGAGTCTTTGCCATACCATCATGGCGCTTTAGCGATTGTATTAATACTAAACTTTGCTTGGCGTTTTGTTGGGGTATTAGGTGAGCTAGGCCCACTCTGGTCTAGCTATATTGCACTGGTTCCCATGATACTGATGGCGATATTGCTACAGCTATTACTAAAAGCGAGATCTCAAGAAGAACGATTTCTGAAGATGTATTTTGCACTTCAGGGAACAGCTGTTTTCGTCGGGATGATGAGTTGGTCAATGTTCATGTTATTAACAGCTATTCAAGGCGGACAGTTTATTTTTATTTTGGCCAGCTTTTGGCAGATTTTAATTGTTGGGCACATTTTTCAAAAAGGATGTGAACTAACAAAATGGCAAGGAATTGGAATCGGTTTTCTCTTTATGATGACAGTTGTCTTTTTTTCGATTCCAGTATTCAGTCTTTTGGGCGGCATTCATGCTGATGGCTCGTTAGTTCAGTAAAGCAAGGAAGAGGTATGCGAATAGTCATTCTAGGGATTGGTGGGACATTTATGGCAGGTTTAGCGACAATGGCGCAATCTGCTGGGCATCAGGTCATCGGGTTTGATAACCCATTATATCCACCCATGTCTGATTTACTTCAAAACGCTAATATTCCTGTTTTACCGCTGGACGATCCTGAGCAACTATGGGCCTCAAGTCCAGATTTAGTGCTTGTTGGGAATGTTTTTTCTCGAGGACATCCCTTTATCGAAGCATTGATGAACAGTCAAATCCCATTCACTTCAGCGCCGCAGTGGCTAGCAAGCACATTACTAAAAGATAAAACAGTTCTCGCTGTAACGGGAACGCATGGCAAGACGACTACCAGCAGTATGCTTGCTTGGTGTTTGGAAAAAGCTGGACTGAACCCCGGGTTTCTTATCGGCGGGATACCAGAAAATTTTGGTTATAGTGCTCGGCTAACAGATAGCCCTTACTTTGTAATAGAGGCCGATGAGTATGACACTGCCTTTTTTGACAAAAGGCCAAAATTTTTACACCTGTTTCCTAAAGTGCTCCTAGTAAATCCAATTGAGCACGATCATGTGGATATTTATCCTGATTTACAAAGTATTGAACGACAGTTTCAATTGCTTCTTCGAAACGTACCATCTGAAGGGGCATTGATAGCGAATCCTAAAACACCAGCCTCGCAACGTTTGGTTGCCAATAACCAACTGTTGCCTGTAGAAACGATTGGACCTAAGGGCGATTGGCAGTATCAGTCTGCTTTAAAAGGGTGGACGGCATCTAAAAACGGCACTGATTTAACAACAATTGATTGGTCAATTTTAGGTCATCACAACAAAGAAAATGCTTTAATGGTTATGGCCGCTTGTGAAAAGTGCGGACTCACACCAGAAGAAGTAAAGCCTGGGTTGGAATCCTTTAAGTCAGTAAAACGTCGTTATGAAGTCGTTGCGCAAAAAGCAGGAACCGTGTTTGTTGATGACTTTGCTCACCACCCAAGTGCGATTGAAGTAACTGTTGAAGGGCTTCGTGATTTTTATCCAGAAAAGTCAGTTGTTGCTATCGTTGATTTGGGCACTCGGAGTATGCAGCAGGGCGCCTACCAGCTTGAACAATGGGTTAGTGCTTTAGATAAAGCTGATAAAGTGTTTTTTCATGCATCGAGAGAGCTGAATTGGTCTTTGTCTGAACTCATTGCAAAACTTCCAGGAGAGTGTCATGTGGTTTCAAATGACGAGCAGTTGCTGGAAACACTACCGAGTCAGCTAAAGGGGAATGAAGTGGTTTGTATGATGAGTAATACCCGCTTTAACCAAGCATTACGCAGCCTGGCTAAAGCAGTATCGGCAGAAACGGTTAATTAAAGCATTGGGCATCTGAATGCTGAGCCACTTGAATAAAGGGCGTATAGGCATACATTTCGCCTGAAAAGTGATTAGATAAATATTGGCCAGCAAATACGCCCCATAAGCAAATCACAATTGGATAGACTGCTGTTGGAATGGGCTCAGAGGGCTTGCAGTACTTAATCACTAAGTGTGACCAGGCAGCTGCTAAGAATAAAGCGCCAGCAATGTCAGTTAGCCAGTGAGCCGTCAGATAGAGTCGCGCCCATGCCAAGGCAGCAAGACTCAATGCAAAAACAATCGTTAAGGGCATCTTAAGCTTTTTATTTGCAAGGGTTATCATCGCTAGCCCTATAACGGTAAATGCTGCTACATGGCGAGAGGGGAAGCTATAACTAGCTTTAAGTCCCATGTGCGCAATCAGCGCCCAGTCTGGTCGTAAAGAGGTAAAGTTTTCTTTTAAGAACTGACAGGTCCAAAAAATAGGCCATGTTAGTGTTGAGACATACGCTACAGCATCCCAACGCCTTAATAAGGCTAAAATAAGGGTGTAAGCTATAACAACCTTCACAAATACTGACTTATGCCCGAAAGTACTAATGGCGATTGCTGCTGATTTTAAGCTCGTGTCATAAAAAGACGTAAAAAAGCTCAAAACGGCAGCATTGATCTTAATAACACTTGGCGATTGAGAGCCTACCAGTATCAAACACAGTAAAAATAATGAAAAACAACTAATTGATAAAAGAGGTCCGTTTATCCTTAGCCGGGATTTAATCACGATTTTTTCTCCTCAGAAATACTTGGCGCACTGAGTTGTTGGTAGAGGGCTTTTTGCTCAGGTGTTAATTCAGCTAAGCGTGCCGCTCTCATCTCTTCGCGTGTCCCATGCGTTGTTTCTTTCGTTAAGCGATCTACCATCAAAGTACCTCGGATATGATCGGTTTCATGTTGAGCTACTCTAGCGAAAAATCCTTCAACTAGTTCATGGTGCCACTGACCTTCGATATCTTGATATCGAAACAAAATACGATCGAAGCGGGGAACTTTTCCAACTAAGGAATTAACCGAAAAACACCCCTCCCAGTCGAGCACAACTTGTGCATCAAGCGTCGGTTCATAACTGGGGTTAATATATATCTGGCGAGGATGCAGGGTATCCACGCCACGCAAAAGAGCCGCTGCTTGATCGATTTCAATCATAACAATCTGACGAGAATATCCAATCTGTGGTGCAGCAAGCCCAACACCAGCCTCACCGTCTGCTGCAGAGCATAATGCTTTAATAATTGATTTGTCAGCGTCAGACAATGGAAAAGATACTGGTTGAGCATACTTTCTTAAAATTATTGCCTGATCGGGGTTTTCTATTTCATAGAATGGTGGTTTTGGATCTTGTAAACTTGCCATGGCTACTCCAGAAATAAAAAGCACCAATAACATAAATGTTTTACGCAACATGTCCACCTTCAGCTTGAATATCTGCGTGGTATGAAGAGCGAACTAGCGGACCACTTGCAATATTTGCAAAACCCATTTTTTCGCCTATTACTTTAAAGCGCTCAAACTGTTCAGGCGTGACATATCGTTCAACCGGGAGGTGAAACTTGCTTGGCTGCAAGTACTGCCCGAGTGTTAACATATCGCAATCATGATCTCTTAGATCTTGCATTACTTCAACAATTTCTTCATCTGTTTCACCCAGACCTAACATCAAGCCAGACTTGGTTGGGATCTCGGGAAAACGAGCTTTAAAGTGTTTGATTAAGTTTAGTGACCATTGGTAATCAGAGCCTGGTCGTGCTTGTTTATAGAGACGGGGAACAGTTTCTAAGTTGTGGTTAAAAACATCTGGCAGACCTAATGCAAGGGCATCAAGTGCTTTGTCCATTCGACCTCTAAAGTCAGGTACGAGAATCTCTATTTTGAGTGTTGGGCTTTTTTCACGAGTCGCATTAATGCACTCAACGAAATGCATAGCACCACCATCTCTTAGATCATCTCTGTCAACGGAGGTAATGACCACATAGCGAAGGCCCATTTTTGAAATATTTTCAGCAAGACGCCGCGGCTCATCCGTATCCAATGGATCGGGACGGCCATGAGCAACGTCGCAAAAACTACAGCGGCGAGTACATTTGTCACCCATAATCATAAAAGTAGCGGTACCTTTACTAAAGCACTCACTCAAGTTCGGGCAAGAGGCCTCTTCACATACTGTGACCAACTTATGTTCTCTTAAGCGGGCTTTTAATTCAGCCACTGCTGAAGAGTTGCTGGCTTTTACACGAATCCACTGAGGCTTTTTTTTGAATTCAGTCGTGGGCTCAATTTTGACTGGAATGCGTGCCATTTTGGCTTCAGCGCGCTCTTTCTTAGTAGATGAAGTCATAGAGACATTCCTTCTTCTGTTTTGCACATAGTTAATTGTGTGTGCTCAGTGAATTGAAAGTGTTTTAGCAAGTATTGAATAACTACGGGTTTTACCTCAGCAATAGTCACATCCGCAATATCAGAAATTTTTGTCATCTGTAATCCCTGATAACCACAAGGGTTAATATAGGAAAAGGGAGATAAATCACCCAATACATTCAAACAGGTCCCATGATAACTCATTCCTTTACGAACTCTTAGACCTATTGAAGCTATTTTTTTCCCCTCTACATATACCCCCGGTGCGCCTTCCTTTAAGTGCCCTTCGATTTGGTAATTTGAGAGCAAATCAATAATAAAAGCTTCCAGAGCTCTAACATAGTCTCGAACACCAAGGTTATGTCGGTTTAAATCAAACAGGGTATAAATCATGAGCAAACCAGGGCCATGGTATGTCACCTGGCCACCGCGATCGCTTTTTTCAACCGGAATATTTGATGAGGCCAAAATATGACCTGGGTCGGCGGCTTGGCCTAAAGTAAAGACTGGAGAGTGCTCCAGTAACCAACACTCATCAATCTCATCGCTTGAGCGGTGAAGCGCAAAATTACGCATCTTATCCTGAGAAGCAGAATAAGGCTGAAATGACTGAAAATCGAGGACTTTGAGCTG
The DNA here is from genome assembly GCA_002708265.1 of Legionellales bacterium. Lineage (GTDB taxonomy): Bacteria > Pseudomonadota > Gammaproteobacteria > Berkiellales > Berkiellaceae. The sequence continues at coordinate 172,261 of PANA01000004.1, forward strand.
CATACATACGCCTGTAATTTATAACCTCTGAATTATAAGCTAGACGACCCATAAAAGCCATTTGTCATAAAATTAACATATTATTTTTAGTTGATGAATTCAGGTAGGCTAAACACCTGAATAGAAAATATAAGCCACATAATCATGCATCTACACTCAACTAGAGCTCTCTCTTTTATTCGCTATAGTTTGGGGGTGCTTTGTGGCATATTGATATTAATAGCGCCACTGCAAGCTGAAGGATTTCAGGGGTTTCATATGCCGGCCATTGAGAAAAGTCATGCCCCTAAAAAAGGGGTGGTTGTTGTCCTCCACGGATTGCTCCGAACCAATCAGCATATGAGCAAATTAGCGAATGCGCTCGAGGAAGATGGGTGGGCCGTATACAATCTAAACTACCCGACCAGAGAGGGCACGTTAGCCCAACTTCTTTCGATTGTGAGGCAACAGTTTATCGAGAAAGGGCTATTAAACTTGCCTGATGTTAATCTCGTAGGTTATAGCTTGGGTGGGCTTATAGTGCGGGGGTTAGTGAATAATACCCCAGAACTGTCCGTAGGACGGGTTGTTCTTTTGGCCCCTCCTAATGATGGCTCCGAAGTCGCAGATTTTCATAAAAATAACCCCTTGTTCAAGTGGCTCTTTGGTCCAGTAGGCCAACAGTTAACGACACATAATGAAGAGCTAAATGAGATTTTAGGACCAGATTTAAACATACCCGAAGTGGGCATTATTGCTGGCTGTCAAACAATTGATCCCTTACACTCAACGCTCTTTGAGGGACCACATGATGGGAAGGTCAGTGTTTTTAGTACTTTTCTACCAGGCGCTAAAGAGCATATCGTTTTGCCAGCCAACCACACCTTCTTTCCTCAAACCACAGAAGTCATTCAAGAGACATTACACTTTTTAAACGAAGGGAGATTTAGTGTTAAAACTTAAGCGCTGACTTCTTGAGCTTGCCCTAGGAATAAGTTAGTATATAAACTTAACATTTAGAGCGAGCTAATAATCATGTCATTATTTGATGCAATTACTCAAAACAACGTTACGGCTTTTGAAGAGTTACTTTCCCAAGCAGACTTGAAGGCCTTCGATGATGAGGGGTACACGCCTTTACACCGAGCTGTTTTAGCTCGTAATAAGCTCTTTGTAGAGAAGCTTTTAGAAGCAGGGGCGGACATGTACGCTGCAAATGGACTGGCAGATCCTCAGGATTTTTCCGCTTCAAACACTCAACATTACTCTCCATTATTGCTTGCTGGACAAAGTAAAGATGATGAGCTATTGAATATCTTTTTAATGCGAGATGAGTGTGAAATCGATAAGCCGGATGTTCTGGGTGTTACTGCACTGATGGCAGCTGCTATTGCGGGTGATGCTATCTCATTAGATAAACTGTTATCTGAAGGAGCAGATATCAATATACAAGACAAATTTGGTTCAAGCGCACTGCATTGGGCGGTGGAGTGTGGAAAGATTGAGACGGCTAAGGCGCTCGCTCTTCACTTCGATGTTGAGTTCGATACAGAAGATGAAAATGGCGATACAGCTATGAGCTTGGCCGTTGCTAAAAAGAATAAGCCGATGATTTTAGCACTACTAGAATGCGGAGACTCATTAGAAGCAACGAAAGCAGAGGCTTCAACTTCGCCACTGCATAATGCTCTACATTCAGCAGATGAAGATTTTGTGAATTGGTTTTTTTCATTACTAAAAAAGAAAATTAGTCTGCATGGCTTTAGTGCTTGTCTTAATAAGCAAGATGAAAATGGCTCTACCCCTTTGATACTTGCTATACAAAATGGCTTAGATGCGTTTAGTCAGAATCTTGTTGAGACCTATGGGGTTAACATTAATGCCTGTGATGATGACGATGTTACGCCTTTGTTTGCTGCGATAGAGGCAAATAACGAACAAATGGTACTTTTCTTAATGGCAGAGGGGGCAAACTGCGATCTAAATAAGGATAGTGCTGAGCTTGTATCAGCAATTGAAAATGATATGCCGTCTGCTGCATTAGCAATGCTATTAGATGGTGTTGACATTGCTGAGAGCCTTGAGGAAGAGGAGCTACACTGGTTACAGAGCTTTGTGCTTACTGATATTACATCTAATGAAAGAGCGCAAATGCTGAGAGTCGCAACTCTTGAAAACAAAGAGTGCTTAAAAGAGCTACTAGATGAGGTTAAGCCAACAAGAGAATTAGAAAAAGGGGCAGATCGAGACTGGATGCCTGGTTTGAAACACGCTCGAGAAAAAGTAGCTAAGGTAGACACCGGTGATTTGTTGGTAATACCTGGGCCCAGTGGTCGTAGAAAGGTATTTGTTTCAACTGTGTAAAAAAAGGGCGCTGAGCGCCCTTTTTTTTAATTTACTTCATGAAGCCACCAACATCGACGCCAGTGTCTTTAAGAACTTCAGCGCTTTTTTCTTTAGCAGCATTTAAGAGTTCTTGGGCCATTTTTGAATTTGGATCTAATTCGTCAAGAATATACTGTGCTAGCTCTAAAGCACCTTTGTAGTCTTGATTTTGGTAAAATGTTCTGCCCTGCTTAATAAGATAAGCGACTTTTTCAGTTTTGGTCGTGTAGAGCTTTGCATACTCTATCGCTGCATCTACATCCTCAGCAGTAACATCAGTACTCATGTTAACAGACTCAATGACCTGCCGCATGTTGTCAGAGTCTGAACAACCGGTTACTACACAAGTGCCTAATGCTGCTAATAGAAGTAAGGGTAATGTAAAACGCATAATGTCCATCCTTGGTTAGAAATACTGAATTCATCATAAAAGAGAATAGGATAGCTAGGGTACTACCTATGTGAACATTTTGATCGCTTGCGCTAGAGAGTAGAGTTTGAGATGTTAGATAGATGAAAAAATCACATAAGAAAGCCGCTTATGATGGAGCCAATCGATCTGAAAAAGTTACTGAAAAGTGATGATCCTGAAGAGCAAAGACTGGCTTTAGAGCTTTTAAAAGACTACACCCCTCAAAAAACGAGTTTCTTATCAAGAACTTTTTCTCAAAGCTCGACATCATCTGATACAGGGACTTTTAAGAGCCTCTTTAAAAAAAAGCTGCGTAAATAACTTTTGTTTTGCTCCTCAGGTAAACGTATTTGTGTTTTGCCAAGATTCCATTGAAATCGTATTATGTTCCATTACTTAAGTGGCCAAGGGGAGATTCATGGAGAAGCGGGCCTTAATTACAGGAGTCACAGGACAGGATGGTGCATACCTTGCGGAGCTTTTACTAGATAAAGGCTACATTGTGCATGGCATCAAGCGACGTTCCTCTTTGTTCAATACGGACAGGATAGATCACTTATATCAAGGGCCTCATGAGAAGAATCGACGATTCATTCTTCATCATGGAGACTTGACAGACACATCCAGCCTCATTCGCATTATTCAAGAAGTACAACCAGATGAAATATACAACTTGGCAGCGCAAAGCCATGTTGCTGTTTCATTTGAAGAGCCCGAGTACACTGCGAATTCGGATGCTTTAGGGACGTTGAGAATACTAGAAGCAATTAGGATTCTAGGTCTTGAGAAAAAAACGCGCTTTTATCAAGCCTCGACTTCTGAACTGTACGGTTTGGTACAAGAAATTCCGCAAACAGAGAAAACGCCTTTTTATCCACGTTCACCTTATGCGGTTGCAAAACTGTATGCTTATTGGATAACAATTAACTACCGTGAGGCATATGGTATCTATGCATGCAATGGGATTCTATTTAACCATGAGTCTCCTATTCGTGGTGAAACATTTGTTACACGTAAAATTACTCGAGCCTTGTCACGTATCCGCTTAGGCTTACAAGATCAACTTTTCTTAGGCAACCTAGATGCAAGAAGAGACTGGGGGCACGCTAAAGATTACGTTGAAATGCAGTGGTTGATGTTGCAGCAGAATCAAGCTGAGGATTTCGTGATTGCTACTGGAAAGCAACATAGTGTTAGAGAGTTTGTTGAGCTCGGCTGCCGTCATCTTGGAATAGAGATAGAGTGGACGGGAACTGGAGTCAATGAAAAAGGAATAGATGCTAAAACAGGTCGCTGTTTAGTTGAGGTTGATCCGCGATATTTCCGGCCGACTGAAGTTGAAACGCTTCTGGGAGATGCGACACTGGCTAAGGATAAACTTGGCTGGACCCCCAAAGTTTCATTTGAACAGTTGGTCAAAGAGATGGTAGAGGCAGATTTAAACGCTGCTAAAAGGGATGCGCTTTGCACTAGAGAAGGCTATAGGACGTTTGCATATCATGAATCCTAAGATGCAATTAACTGATAAAATATTTGTTGCAGGACATCGAGGTTTAGTAGGTAGTGCTTTAGTACGATGCTTACAAGAAAACAGATATCACAATCTGATTATGCGCTCTCATCAAGATTTAGATTTGACTAAGAAAGATGCAGTTGATCAGTTATTTGATGAGCAAAGGCCTGATTTTGTTTTTTTAGCGGCAGCAAAAGTAGGTGGAATTTTAGCGAATAGTGAGTATCCAGCAGACTTTATCCGTGAAAATTTACTGATTCAGACAAATGTTATCGATGCTGCTCACCGTTACGGAGTAAAGCGTTTATTATTTTTGGGTTCCTCATGTATCTATCCAAGAGAATGCCCACAACCCATGAAAGAGTCCTATTTGCTAACAGGGCCACTTGAAAAGACAAACCAGGCATACGCCTTAGCAAAGATAGCAGGGATTGAGATGTGCTGGGCGTATAATCGACAGCATAGAAGCCAATTTTTAGCTGCTATGCCAACAAACCTATACGGCCCACGAGATAACTATGATTTAAATGGTTCTCATGTTATTCCCGCACTTATTCGGAAAATGCACACGGCTAAAGTTACTGGACGCCCATTTGTGGAAATCTGGGGAAGTGGATCTCCACTTAGAGAGTTCATTTACAGTGATGATTGCGCAAAAGCAATTGTTCACCTGATGAATCTTGAAGACGATACCTTTAGCGCTTTAGTGCATCCAGATGTCGCACCTTTAGTCAACATTGGAAGTGGTGTTGAAATATCTATTAAGGATCTTGCTTTGACCGTTAAGGAAGTTATTGGTTTTAAAGGTGAGCTTGTTTTTAACAGCCAAAAGCCAGATGGAACACCACGGAAGTTGTTAGACGTCAGCCGGTTAAAAGCCCTAGGATTTGAATCTATTGTCAATCTTCAAGATGGACTGAAAATGGCATATCAACACTTTCAGGAAGAGATGCGGGCTGAGCAGGAAAAGACTCCATGCCTTTAGCCCCGGTGGCTTTGTTTGTTTATAAACGACTCTCTCATACTAAACGGACTATTGAGGCGCTTTTGCAGAATGCTGAAGCGTCTCAAACACAGCTAGTTGTTTATTCAGATGGGCCTAAAACCTCATTGGATTCAGAGGTCATCGAACAGTTAAGACAATATATCCGCTCAATTTCGGGTTTTTCTTCAGTTCAGTTGATCGAGCGTGAACAAAATTTGGGACTTTCACAGTCAATCATCCAAGGCGTTTCACAATTAACTGAACAATTCGGTTCAGTAATCGTTTTGGAAGATGACTTGGTTGTGTCGCCATACTTCTTGAAATACATGAACGATGCACTCGTTATGTATGAAAACAATCCTAAGGTAATATCGATTCACGGTTATGTATATCCCATTGAAGGACTGCCAGAGACCTATTTCTTGAAAGGGGCAGACTGCTGGGGTTGGGCTACTTGGCGAAGAGGGTGGGCATTATTTGAATCTGATGGCCAGATGCTATTGAACCGGCTCTTAGCATCACAAAAAAATAGAGAGTTCGACTTTAATGGGCAAAGTGCATACACCCAAATGTTAAGAGATCAAGTCGATGGTAAAATAGACTCCTGGGCGATACGATGGTACGCAAGTGCATTCTTGCAAAACCGTTTTACGCTGTATCCTGGACGGTCGTTGGTCAGAAATATAGGACAAGATGGATCTGGAACACACAGTCAGCAAACAACTGCTTATGATAGTGTGTTACGTTACAATCCTATTGATCTTGCACGGCAGCCAGTAGAGCAAAATTACCAAGCCTATGAACTATTCAGTAAATACTTCTACACAAGTAGGCCAAAAGTATTGACGAAATTGCGCAATCGAGTAAGGAGACTGTTCGCGTGATAAATTTTTGTACACTTTTTGACTCTGCTTACCTCAGTCGAGGTTTGGCCCTTTTTGAATCACTCGAAGCAAAAATGGAACAAGATTTCAGACTGTATGTTCTAGCAATGGATGATTATACCTATCGATTTTTAAATCGGTTATGCATATCTAACCTAATTCCCGTTGCATTAGAAACGATTGAAGACAGACAAATGAAGTCTATCAAGCCTATGAGATCACGTGGTGAGTATTGTTGGACTTGTACATCATGTTTCGTGCACTTCTTGCTAGATACTTTCAATCTCCCTCAGGTTATATATTGTGACGCCGATATATACTTTTTCGGTTCACCAGAACCCGTTCTTGCTGATGGATGGGATGCTTCTGTAATGATGACGCCCCATTTCTATAGTCCCGAGTATGATAAGTCTAGATCGCTTGGTAAGTACAATGTTCAGTTTTTACCTTTCAAAAATGATAATTGGGGTAAAAAAACAGCAAGCTGGTGGAAAGACGCATGTATTGATTGGTGCTATGACAGAATTGAAGAAAACCGTTTTGGAGATCAGAAATATCTTGATGAATGGGAAGAAAGGTTTGATAGGGTTCGGGTCATTGATAATAGAGGTGTAGGTGTTGCTCCTTGGAATTGTCAACAGTATGAATTTTTCGAACATGAAAAGACCTTGCGAGGTATTCAAAAGTCAAATTCAAACACTTTTGACGTTATTTTTTACCATTTTCATGGATTTAAGTTAATAGAAGGTGGACGTATTGATTGTGGTTTATATCAACTATCGAGTAATACAATAGATGAGATATATCGGCCGTATGTACTTCACCAACAAAAAATTCTAAATGCTCATCCTCAACTTAGACCCTTTGCTGAATCGGTAGCTAAAAAACCAATGGAAAATATTGTTGAAAGGCTTAAACGACAGTATCGGGGCATACATAATGTTTACCCAGCAGAGGATTTCTCGAATGGCTGAAATTATTCAATTGCCAGAATATGCAGATGAAAGGGGTGCATTAACTGTCTTAGAAAAAAAATTACCCTTTGAAATAAAAAGAACTTATTGGATCTATAATTTATCAAAAGGTTCTCAAAGGGGAGGACATCGTCATTTAAAGACCCAGCAAGCAATGGTGTGTCTAAATGGCCAAAGTCGAGTAAGAATAATTAATAGGAATGAAGATAAGGTAATACTTTTGAACAAACCGACGAATGTTTTGCTTTTAGAGCCTGAAGATTGGCACACAATGTATGATTTTACATCAGATACTGTACTGCTACTTCTTGCTTCACATTTTTACGATAAAAATGATTATGTTTTGGAGCCATTAGAGTGCAAGTTTGCTACGAAGATCTAAAACGATCTAACGAGATTTTTGAGAAAGATATTTTGAATGCTGCTCAGAAAGTATTAACGTCAGGCTGGTATGTTCTTGGTGAAGAGGTAAATACGTTTGAACAAGCCTTTGCAGAATGTTTAAAAGCCTCAGGCTGTGTATCAGTTGCCTCTGGACTTGATGCTCTGAAGCTGTCCTTAATAGCATTAGAACTCCCGTCTGACTCTGAAATCATCCTACCTTCTAATGCCTATATAGCGGATGTACTAGCTGTACTACATGCAGGATATAAACCAGTATTAGTTGAGCCATCAATTCACACTTATAACATAGACCCTGAAAGGATAGCGGAAGCTATCACCCAGAAAACAGCAGCCATTATCCCTGTCCATCTATATGGTAAACCAGCAGATATGCTTTCTATATGCAGCATTGCAGAGGAACATGGGCTTAAAGTTATTGAAGATGCTGCTCAAGCACACTATGCAAAAATAGCGGAACAGTTTGTAGGAACCTTTGGGGATTGTGGTGCATTTAGCTTTTATCCAACCAAAAACCTTGGAGCATTTGGTGACGCGGGCGCCATATTTTGTCGAACGAAGGATGTAGAACAAAGAATTCGAGCGATTCGTGATTATGGCTCATCTCAAAAAAATGTTCATGAGTATATTGGATATAACTCTCGCCTAGACGGGCTGCAAGCGGCAATGTTGTCAGTTAAGCTTGAGCATTTAAAGGCGATTACAGAACATAAGCAAAGGTTGGCTTCAATATATAATGAAAAGCTATCAGATGCAGTTATTAAACCTGTTGTTGAGAAGGACATATCGGATGCTTTTCACATATATGCGATACGGCATCCTAATAGAGATAGCTTAAAAAAAGATCTTTTATCTCATGGGATAGGAACAGCTATTCATTATCCAACAGCAGTTTTTGATCAACCAATCTTTTCTGGACTATGGAACAGTGATGATTATCCGATAGCTAGAGAAATACATGATACGGTATTAAGTCTTCCAATTAGTTTTGGACATTCAGAAGATGAAATTGAATATGTATGTAAGATATTGAATAAGGTTCTTAAGTGAAAGGAATAGTTCTTGCAGGAGGCACAGGTTCAAGGTTGTGGCCATTGACTCACGCTATATCCAAGCAGATGCTGCCGGTATACGATAAGCCAATGATTTACTATCCCTTGTCCGTTTTAATGTTTTCGGGTATTAGAGAAATACTAATTATTACAACAGAAAAAGATTGTCCTTTTTATGAAAAGCTTTTGGGGGATGGCTCAAAGCTTGGTTTAGAAATTTCGTACCGAATACAATCTGAGCCCAAAGGCATAGCAGATGCTTTTTTGGTTGGCGAGTCTTTCATAGATGGGCAACCAGTGGCTCTCATCTTAGGTGATAACCTTTTTTATGGTGACAGACTCCCTGAAATGCTTTCAGCTAATAAGGGATTAGAGTATGGCGCTAAAATATATGCATATCATGTCTCTAATCCTTCAGACTATGGCGTTGTTAGCTTTAGTAGAGATGGAGTAGCTTTAACATTAGAAGAAAAGCCATTAACTCCCAAATCATCATATGCAGTTCCTGGACTATATTTCTACGATTCTCAGGTTGTTGAGATTGCAAAACATATAAGGCCCTCTTCTAGAGGGGAGCTTGAAATTACGGATGTAAATCGACATTACCTTGAACAAAAAAGTCTTCAGGTTGAAGTGTTTGGGAGAGGTATGGCTTGGTTAGATACCGGAACACCAGATAACCTATTTAGAGCGAGCGAGTTTGTTCGCGTAGTGGAACAACGTCAAGGCTGGAAAATTGCTTGTATTGAAGAGGTGGCTTACCGAGTTGGCTTCATTGATGATACACAGCTACGTCGTTTGGGTGAAGATATGGCTAAAAGTAGCTATGGACAATACTTATTGGCCTTACATGAGAGGGATAATGCATGAAGACCATGCTGATAACAGGTGGTGCTGGATTTATTGGTGGTCATTGCGTCCAGCATTTTTTACGAAAATATAAGAACTTATGTATCGTTAACCTAGATAAAGTTACTTATGCTGCAAATTTAAGGGCTTTAGCCAGTGTTGCTGGTCATCCTCGCTACCGATTTGTGAAAGGGGATATTACTGATCAAGAACTCGTTACTGAACTATTAAAGAGATATGATATTCGAGGGATCATGCATTTGGCCGCAGAGTCACATGTTGATAACGCAATTGAAAACCCAACATTATTTGCTAGAACGAATACAATGGGGACAGCCGTTCTTTTAGAGGCTGCGAGACAGCGATGGATGAAGGGACCTTATAACGCTAAATCAGGATACGAAGATTGTGTATTCCATCATGTCTCAACTGATGAAGTATTTGGCTCCATTTCAGCAGGTGGATTTACTGAAAACTCTCCTTATGCGCCAAATTCACCCTACAGCGCTAGTAAGGCTGGTGCAGATATGCTTGTTAGAAGCTACTATCAAACTTATGGAATGAATGTTCGGGTAACCAACTGTAGTAATAACTTTGGACCTTACCAACATCACGAGAAGCTTATTCCTACGGTGATTCGTTGTGCGCTATCACATCGAAAAATTCCAATATATGGCAATGGTTCTCAAGTGAGAGACTGGTTATTCGTGTCAGATCATTGTGCTGCACTAGACTTGGTATACCATAAGGCAGAACCTGGCAGTTATTATAATATCGGTGGTAATAACACTGTGACTAACCTAACATTGGTTAGAAAAATTTGTGATATTTTAGATAGGATGTTTCCTAGTGAAAGTCTTAAGTCTTATCATGAGCTCATTAGTTTTGTTGATGATAGACCGGGACATGATCAGCGCTATGCAATTGATGCTTCGAAGATTAAAAGTGAACTTGAATTCTATCCTGCATCTAGTTTTGATCTAGCTATGGAAATGACAGTTGGCTGGTATATAGAGCAACATCGAAGGGCAAAAGGCCAAGTCTCTTTAAGGGAGAAAGTGGAATGAATATAGCAGTTTTTGGAGCAGGGTACGTTGGACTAGTTGTAGCAGCTTGTTTCACAAAGCTTGGACATTCCTTGAGAGTTATTGATGTTGATCGTAAAAAGATCACAGGATTAAATAATGGACAGATCCCAATATATGAGCCCGGCTTAGAATCATTATTCCAAGAGGGGATGGATTCGGGTCAGTTAAGCTTTACAGATGATGCAGCGAGTGCTTTAGTAGATGTTGATTATGTCTTTATAGCAGTTGGTACACCATCGCTACCAAATGGACAAGCTGACACCACTTTTGTTTTAGAAGTAGCTAAAATAATTGGTCAAAATATTCAAAGCGATGCGATCGTGGTTCAGAAGTCCACTGTGCCGGTTGGGACAGGGGATGAAATAGAATCAGTGATCATAAAGCAGCTTAAACGAAGGCAAGTTAAACTTAATGTTCCTGTTGTGTCTAATCCTGAATTTCTAAGAGAGGGAATGGCCCTGAAGGACTTTTTAGCACCGGATAGAGTTTTGATAGGTTCAAATAATCAAGACGCTATTTCCAGTATGCAAAAGTTGTATACCCCGGTTACTCAGACGGCCCCCTTCATTGTATCCTCGAGGCGATCAGCTGAAATAGCAAAATATGCTTGTAACGCAATGCTTGCCACTAAAATTAGTTTTGTGAATGAGTTAAGTCGTCTTTGTGAAGCGCAAAACGCTGATATCTTACAAGTTAAAAGTGTTATGGCAACCGATCATCGAATAGGACCTCATTTTATTTCACCAGGCCCAGGGTATGGTGGCTCATGCTTTCCAAAAGATGTAAAAGCCCTAACCGCTTCTTTTGAATCATCAGGGCTGTTACCTACTTTGATAAGTGCTGCTGAATCAGTCAATGAAATGCAAAAGCATCATGTATTTTCTCGAATCAAATCAGTCTATGGCGCCTTGCTTTCATCTAAAACAATTGCTGTTTGGGGATTGGCGTTTAAGCCGGATACAGATGATATTAGAGAGGCACCAGCCATAGCATTGATTGAACGATTGGTTGGGGAAGACACAAGAGTTCAAGCGTATGATCCAAAAGCAACAGAGGCAATGGGAGAGTACTTAGGTCCTTTAGAACAAGTACGTTTCTTTGCAAGTAAAGAAGATGCTTTGTGTCATGCAGACATGCTTGTTATTCTCACAGACTGGGATGAGTTTAAAGCACTACCAGAGTCAGTCTTCAATACACTTGCCGACAAATGGGTTTTTGATACACGAAATATATACGCTGAGTCCAAATTTACTTCAATTAAAGTTATAGGAACCGGTCGAGGTAGTGTGCATAAAATTAAAGAGAGTGTTTTAAGTGATTGATGGCCCTATAGCCCCTGGATTTGAAAAAATAAGAGATGCTTTTGAAGAAAATTTTACTCATCGAAAAGAGTTGGGTGCTGCTGTATGCATCTATCTTGGTGGTGTAAAAGTTGTTGATCTCTGGGGCGGATACTTAGACGCTGAAAAAAAACGTGCTTGGACAATTGATTCACGTGTGATGGTGTTTTCTGTGACAAAAGGAATGTGCGCTTTAGCAATGGCACATCTGGTTAGCAAAAGAAAAATCTCATACGAAACCAAGATATCTTCCATTTGGCCTGAGTTTTCTCAACATGGAAAAGAAAACATTACTTTACGGCAGCTACTTGAACATCGAGCCGGATTGTTCTCAATTAATGAAAGAATAACGCCAGAGCTACTATTGGATAAACAAAAGTTTTCCACTGTCCTAGCTAAACAAGAACCTGAGCAAATTGGAAAAGTGGCCTATCATGCACAAACAGTTGGTTGGTATCTTAGTGAGATATGTCATCGTGTAGATGAACAAGGACGATACATTGGCCAGTATTTAGAAGAAGAGCTTATTAAACCCCTAAACCTGAATTTTAAGATAGGACTGGACATGAGTGATGATATGTCCACGGTTTCAGGCTTGACCAGTCATTCAGCGATTGAGTTGCTGTTTTCTGAAACAAATGTTTCTTTATCAATGATACTCCAGCTGTTAAATCCATTTTCTCAAGCATCTCGCGCGTTAAAAAACCCCCATTTCTCGCGCCCGAGTGATATGATTGCGCCTCCCTGGCCCTACTGTGAAATGCCGTCTTCCAATGGAATCGGGACTGTACGGTCTATTGCCTGCATGTGGCAACTCGTATTAGATAAACATTATTTGCCAGTAAGGCTAAGGGAAGAGCTTGTTGCTAGCCTGCGTGAAGATCCAGTTGAGCGCCCAGATAGTATAATAGGGCATCCGATGCGATATCATTATGGTTTTACGAGACCTGGAAGAAGTATTCACTTTGGCGTAAGTGATCAAGCAATCGGATTTGCAGGAATCGGAGGGGCATTCTCATTTGCCGATCCTTCACTAGGGGTTACTTATGCTTATGCGCCAAATAGGCTGGGCCCCGTCATGTGGGACGATCCCCGTGAAAGAGCCCTTCGAATTGCCTTGTTTGAAACGCTAGAGTCCCTAGGTATTACGAACGACCCGACTCAATAGCGGCGACGGTTGCTTCAACTGAGCTTTGTTTGACGATCGAGTACTTAAGAATACAAAAGATCGCGCGAAAACCGTCTTTCCAGCCAATTTTTTTACCTTCTTCGTACGTTCGCCCATAGTATGAAATACCAATCTCATAGAACCGGATCCCTTTAACTTTAGAAAGTTTGGCTGTAACTTCAGGTTCAAATCCGAAACGTTTTTCGTTTAATTCGATTCCTTGAATTAACTTTCGTCTAAAAACCTTATAACAGGTTTCCATGTCAGTAAGATTAAGGTTTGTAAACATGTTAGAAAGAGTGGTTAAAAATTTATTTCCAAGCGAGTGCCAATAGTAAAGTACTCGATGTGAATCCCCGCCAACAAAGCGTGATCCGTAAACAACATCTGCTTTATCAGCAAGTAGTGGGGAAAGTAGTTTTGGGTATTCGACAGGATCGTATTCCAAATCCGCATCTTGAATTATTACATAATCGCCGGTAGCGGCTTTAATGCCATCATGCAGGGCTGCCCCTTTTCCTTCGTTTTGCTTTTTAAGGATGAGGATATCAATTTGCTTGCGAAGCTGATTTTGAAGTAGCTCTTGAACACCGTCAGTTGAGCCATCATCAACAACAATCACTTCAAGTTGTCCATTAATGGGCGCTGCATGAACAGCACTGAGTAACTGAGCAATAGTTGCAGTTTCGTTAAAACAAGGAATGACCACGGAGAGCTTGTAATTCATTTTTTAAATATCCAAAAGTATCGAGCTGTGAAGTTCCATATAAAAGCAAAGCCCATAGCACTAATTTTAGCAAGAATTACGGGCAACATCAGTACCTCTACTGATAAGTAAAAAGAAATATTGTGGAAAATCAGACCAATGAAACTGACCAGGTAGATAAGTGATATTTCTTGATGTTGGCGAAAGTTACTTCCGCCTTGAAACATAAATAAAATACCTACCCAATAGTTCACCGCAGTGGCGAAAAGGAAACTGATTGTCGCTGCTCCAAGATAGTGAAAAGTCGGGACATAAATTTGCAATAGCTGGAATAAGGTAAGATCCACAAGTGCTGCGGATAGACCTACCCAAAAATATTGAAAGAGAGCCCTATGCGGGAGATTTTTCAGCAAGAGCATGTTTAAAGTACTCAATTGTTAACTGTAATCCTTCTTGAAGGGATACCTGAGGTGACCATTGTAAATGTTGTTCTGCATTGGAAATATCAGGCCTCCTTTGCTTCGGATCATCGCCCGGCAGAGGGTGATAAATCAATTCAGAAGAGGAGTGTGTCAGTTTTTTAACCATTTTTGCTAGTTTGTTTACCGTAAATTCAAAAGGTGCACCAATATTAACTGGGTTTTGTATTTCAGAATGAAATAGGGCATGGAGGCCATTCAAATTATCATCTACATAACAAAAAGACCGAGTTTGCTCGCCATTGCCATAAATAGTAATCGGTACGTTTTTTAGTGCTTGAATAATAAAGTTACTGATAATTCGACCATCGTTGATGGCCATATGAGGTCCATAGGTATTAAATATCCGAGCGACACGAATTTGAGTACCTTTGCGGTGATGATATTCATAGCATAGTGTTTCTGCAACACGTTTGCCTTCATCATAGCAAGCTCTAGGCCCAAAACAGTTGACATTACCCAAGTATGTTTCTGTTTGTGGGTGAATGTGCGGGTCGCCGTATACTTCGCTGGTCGATGTGAACAACACTTTAATGCCAAGACGTGTTGCCAATTCTAGCGCGTTTTGTGTCCCTAAAAAGTTGGTTTCTAAGGTCTTAATCGGTTCTGCCTGATAGTGAACCGGTGAGGCAGCACAACCTAAGTGAAAAATTCCATCAACTTCATAATCAAATGATTTTCGAATATCTTGTTCAACAAATAAAAATTTAGGATGCTTAAGACACTGCTTCAAGTTAGCTAATCGACCGGTAGATAGGTCATCTATACAGACTACAGAGTGATTTTTGGCTAACAGACGATTGCAAAGGTGAGAGCCGATAAAACCGGCGCCTCCAGTTACTAAATACCGCATTTGATTCAGTCCTTTTGATTGAAAGGCTATACTATCACACTACCAATGGACTCGGGCAAAGAGGGCGGTTAAACTCATGCCGATGAACATGAACATCTTCCAAAAACCATTTTCTTGTAGGGCAAGTTTCATTTCTTGGCTATTACTGCTGGGCTTTATAGCCATTGAGGTATTTAAGGCTAAGTGGAAAGTGTGCCTTCCAGACGGCGACTGTGAGTCGTATCTTCAAATGGTCTACCACTGGGGATATTCAGCTGACATTCTCCCGCATCATGCTATGCGAGTGCTGCCCTCAATGATTGTTTATACAGTCTCACAACTGGGTATCAATGAGCATATGGGATTTTGGCTCTTATCTATCACCAGTTTCATATTATTTGCTGTTGGAACTTATACACTTCTCGCTGAAAAAGACCGTGTATCGCTTCTTCCAGTGTCTTTAACCTTGTTACTTCTTTCTGCCCACTGGGCTATGACGTATTCATTATCACACTTTTATCAGGCAACTGATGCCTTGATATATCCCTTTGGGTTATTAATGTTTTATTTTCTGAGACAAAACAACAGCTCAGGCATATTGCTTATCGGCCTCTTAGGGTGTCTTGTCAGACAAAACTTGTTTGTATTTGGTTTTTTTGGATTAATGCAAATAGCCTATGTATCGGGGAAGAAAAGTGACGTATTAAAGTTGATTGTTTTATGTCTAGGATATGTTGGCGCCACTAAATACTACCAAGCATCAGGTGCATTACTAGCACACTTAATCCCGCCAGCGGATTATATATCTCTATCTGTTCTATGGTCGGTATGGTTAGAGTCTGAATTGACCTGGTTATTGCTGCCGGCTATTCCTGTTTTATTGAGAAATCCTGAAGGGGTTTTCAATTTTTTTAAAAGATACCCTGCGGTATTAATGTATGGGCTCATTGTTACAGCGCAGCCTTTTATAGCATTTGACATGACAGGGCAGGCAAACTTCGTCAGAATTGCTATGCAGGGGATCTGGCCCTTATATTTGGCGGGTGCATACTCCTTAATCAGTGTCGCCCCCAACCGAAAAGAGCAATGCCTTTGGGTTCTGTATAGCTTGCTGCTTGCGAGTACATACAGTCACAGCTTTAGAGCCATGCTCGTTTTGTTTGCATTATTATTGCTCAGCGTGAGCGCTTGGAGAGAGAGAAATGCCATTCAGTCAGCCTAGTGTTTCAGTGATTTTACCTTGCTTTGAGTCGCTAACTGATTTGGAGAAAACTTTAGAAAGTATTGCCTGTCAGGATTACCCAAAGCTTGAGCTTATAGTGATAGATGGGGGTTCGCGTGATGGAACTAAGCGCTTTCTTCAAGAGTCAGCAGAAAAGTATAAAATTGATTACTGGGTGAGTGAGCCTGATACGGGAATATCAGACGCCTTCAATAAAGGTGTAAGAGCTTCAACCGGTGATTATTTATATTTTATTGGGGCAGGTGATGCACTTTGTGCGAAAACCGTCGTAACTCAGATGATGGAAGAGGTTGATACGACCCAAGATACGATAATTGCAGGAAGAGTGTGTCGCTTTATTAAAGATAAACAAGTGACTTGGCCAAAAGATTTTTCGGCCCCGTTCGATGTAAAAAAACTACTGTATTCAATGGCTATCCCTCATCAGGGGTTATTTATGCACCGACGATATTTTGATACTTATGGGCTATTTGATTGTGGGTTACGATATGCGATGGATTATGAGCTTCTCTTAAGAGCTTGGCATACATTCCCCAGAGTGAAAGTAAAGTCGGTAGTGGTTGCTGAGTGGGTAGCGGGCGGCATAGGCGCTGATAATACAGTAGCAGTTTATCAAGAATATCTAAAAATAAAGGCCATGCATAAAATAGCCCCTAATTGGTATCTTAGGGGCATGTTTTATTGGCATTGTTCTAAGTGGCGTTTAAAACAAATTATCAAAGCAACGTCTTGATGTGTGCTTCATATGTTTTAGACCATAAGGCGTGCCCTTCAACACTCAGATGAGCAGCGTCATGATATAAGCTATCAATGTTTTTTTCTTCCAATTCTATTTCTTGATTTAAGTAAATAACAGGTAGGTCTTCTTTAATAAAAAGGGATTGTAGTTCAGTATCTATATTCTCAAGCTTCTTCGCTTGTGCCTTAGTGGGAGTAATAAATATAAGGTGCTGATATCCCTGTTCTAGTAAGTGCTGGTGCATTCTCTTTAAATCAAGAACAGCCTTTTCTTTTACCTTGATCCACTGCGCACCATTGAGTGGGTAGTCTAGTTTGTCAAATTTTCGCAAGGAAAGTTTGTATAGCAAGTAGTGCCAAAGCTCACTAAGGGCGTATTTAGGTTTGTGTGGCCAAAATGGGCTCCCGCTCATACGGTTCAGGCCACGGATAAAGTCTTCTTCAGGAAAGGTAGAGATGTAAATATTTGCAGGGGTAAAATCATAATCAACAACTAAACCTGCAACATTGGATACTCCCCAACCGTTAACACCTGCATTCGCTGAAACAACCTCGGGTATGTCGCGAGTGCTTAAATAGCTAAATAGCTCATTATTATCAATATAACTCCCGCCATAAGTGATTGAGTCCCCTAAAAATAGAACTTTATTTAAATTGTCAGTTTCCCAGCTATTGTCTGTCCTCAATCCTTGATGATTGAGCTCAACAGTAGCCTTATGTCGAGTAACAGACTGATTGGGAGCTGGGCGGTAACCATAAAGAGGGTTAACTTCATAGACAACTACTTGCCCTAACCCAAATCGATGGCCGAGTAATTCAGCAAAGAAAAGAGAAAAGAAGATCCCTAGCGCCAGCAAAAGGGTAATGATAAAAGCAGCATTTCGCTCTATGAATCCCATTTAACAATCCTTAACAGTAAATTGGTTATTTAGTACCACAAATAGAATGTTCATCAAGAGGATTATGATAGAATTTCGAGCTAAAGAAAGATAGGAGCAAAAGAATGCGCCATGGGCATAAAAAAACGGTTGCCGTGATAGTTGGAGCATTTTTATTGTTCTCATTGATCGAGGGGTTAACCCGTTATCTGTATCCACTACCAAAGTTAAGCGATAGGACCGAAGGGGGGCGACTCCAAGGAGACTATTTTACAGAGGACTACTTTGTTGCTGATTCCGTTCTTGGGTATATGCCACCAGCCAGTTCACATAAAAGGGCTATTTATAAACTAGGTGGCTATCCTATTTATGATGTTTACTATACAACTGATGAACATGGTCTTAGAGTCACAGAAGGTAATCCTAACTCTCATTTGAATTTCATATTTCTGGGATGTGGGATGACGTTTGGTGAGGGCTTAAATGATGCTGACACTATAGCTAATCAGTTTTCGCATGCACTAGGGGGTCAATACAAAGTTTTAAATTATGGTGTGAATGGATATGGGCCACATCACATACTCAGATTGATAGAGAGTGGAAAACTTCAAGAAAAGATTGAAAATGACATAGGTTCAGTTTACTACGAAACCTCGCCTTCTCATATGGTGAGAAGTTATGTTCCAGTAGATTGGGATTTATATGGTCCACACTATACATTGGCTCGAGATGGTAAAGAAGTCAAATACTTGGGCCACAAGAATTCAGACTTAACTGCAGCTATTATTTATTGGTTAAGCGACCATTGTCACTTGTTTCAATTACTTAGGAATCAGATGACGTATTGGCTTCAAAAAGACAAAGAATCTATGATGTGGCTATATCTGAACATGATCAAACAAACAAAAAAGCTAGTTGAAACCTCGCTTCAGTCTGAGTTTAAAGTTGTTTTCTGGGATGAGCCCTTCATAGTAGATGGAGAGGATCTCACACCATATATCATTGATTTTTTTGAACGCGAAAGTGTTTCATATACGCTTGCCAGCGATATTTTTCACTCACAGGACTATTCTGGCTACGTGATTCCATATGATGGGCATCCAACGGCTAGAGCAAACAAGATAATCGGACAGTACTTAGCAAATGATTGGAAAGAAAATATTTGACAAGGTTTTTATAACGCACTTACCCTCATTCTATAAAGTGAACTTGTATCAAAACCTATCAAAAAAATGCAGCATCTGCGTCATTTTTATCGGTAGAGGATCGTCAGAAAGACCAGATGACTTTTCTTCTGTTTTAAACAATATACCGCATTATTTTTTGAATGAGGGTGTGTTTGAAAAGAGGAATAAACTACTTTCTTGCCTTAAACTATTTAAATTATTGAGAAAAATTCAAGCTAAAGAGTGGGTAGTTGGGGGGTGGGACCTACCTGAGTTTTGGTTGACAGTATATCTCAACAAGAAACAGATAAATGCAGTCGTCGTTGAGTCGACGTATCGTGCCGCTAGTCGGAAAAATATGTGGCTAAAAAAGCAGTTTATAAAGCGAGTGAATAAAGCTTATGCTAGTGGTAATGCTCAGTTAGAACTACTAGACAAAGTAGGATTTCAGGGACGCAGCCAGAAAACTGGCGGTGTTGGGATTGTTGATTGGCATTCGATCAGTTTATTCAGGCGTCAAGCAACTAAGTTTATCTATGTTGGAAGATTTGCTCCGGAAAAAAATTTACCATTATTAATGGCAGCATTTAAACAGTGCTTAAATGTCCAATTAACGATGGTTGGTGATGGTCCTTTGGGTCCTGCTTTGAAAGCGACAGCCAGTGATAACGTATCATTCATTTCCTATATTCCACACCAACAACTCCCCAAGCTTTTGTCTCAATATGATGTATTAATCTTACCATCTCACCAAGAGGCATGGGGTATAGTTGTAGAGGAAGCACAATTGTGTGGTTTGCCAGTGATTGTTTCAAGTGCAGTTGGGTGTGCAAATGAAAGGGTTCAGGAGTTGGGTGGTGGTATTATATTCAAAAATGGGTCGTTGCAGAGTTTAGTTTCGGCAATCGTTGATATTCAAGATCCCTTTTTATATCAGTCTCTTCTAAAAAAGATATCAACTATTCAGTTTGAAGCCATTAAAGAAAAACAGGTTTTGAGTTATATAGAAGAAAATGAATATTCTACTTGTTCATAATTTTTACAAATCAAACCATATTGGTGGGGAAGATGTAGTTTTTACCTCTGAGTTAAAGGCTTTGAGAGAGTATGCATCTGAATGTAGTGTTTATACATACACAGTCTCTAATGATGATCTTAATATTTTCTCATTACTTAAAGGAGTATGGGGTAATAAGGCTCATGCAAATAGAATACAAAATATAATCAAAGAAAATAATATTCACCTTGTTCATATCCACAATACCTTTCCTCAGATTACCCCTTTAGTTTTCCGTGCTGTTAAAAAGGCGGGTGCTAAGTGTGTGTTAACATTGCATAATTACAGGCCTTGGTGTATTGCTGGAAGCTTTATAGACCCTAGTGCAAAAAAGTGCATGAAGTGTTTAGAGAAGAAAAATAGGATACATGCGTTTGCAAAACGCTGTTATCGGAATAGTTGGTTCGGAAGTCTACTATCCGCCTCTGCTCATACCCTCTATGAAAAAAGAAAAGACTTAGAATTCGTTGATGTGTTTTTCTATTTGAGCAACACACAAAAACAACAATTGCTTTATTGTGGTTTGTCTGAAAAAAGACTGTTCTATAAGCCTAATTTTGTCCCTTTATTAAATGAACGTCCAACGGTCAAGGAAGGCCTTGTTTTTGTTGGACGTCTCGAAAAGGAGAAAGGACTTGAGTATCTATTAGCACTTTCTAACCAAATTGAAGAAATAATTCTTGTTATTGGTGAAAAAGGGGACTGTTCGATTGATGAGGTGAAGTATCCGAATCTACGCTTTTTAGGAAAGAAGTCTCGTGCTGACACATTATCAATAGTTGCGAGATCCAAATACTTATTGCATTTGTCTATTGTCGAAGAAACCTTTGGTTTGTCTTTGATTGAGGCATTGTCAGTATCAACGCCGGTTATTGGTTTTAGAATAGGAACAAGACTAGAGTTTATCAAGCATCAATACAATGGATTTCTTTGTGAGCCTGAAACGTTATGTAATACCGTTAATACAGCTTTACAATTAACTGACAATAGCTACAAAAAGTTAGCAAATAATGCCGTGTTAAGCGCGCAAGAATTTACTAAAGAAGTTGTTATAAAGAAACAAATAGGGCTCTACAAACACCTATGTCAACCAGTACTAAACCCAAATTGTCATTAATAACTGTTTGTTTTAACAGTGAGGCAACAATAGAAAAAACATTTGCGTCTGCTATGACACAAAGTTATGAGAACATTGAATATATCGTTATAGATGGCCAATCAACTGATCGGACTCTTGAAATTATTGAACAATACCGTTCTGGAATTGATGTGTTAGTAAGTGAGCCAGATAATGGTCTTTATGATGCAATGAATAAAGGGATTGACCTTGCAAGCGGTGAGGTTATTGCCTTTATAAACTCTGATGATACTTTCCAAACTGAAGACTCTGTTTCCAGGTTAATGGCGCCATTTGAGGATACTGAAGTAGATTGCGTATATTCAGATCTGGTATACGTTAATAATGTAAATAAAATTGTGAGGTATTGGCGTTCATGCCCATTTAGGCAAGGCATGTTCGGCAAGGGATGGTCACCTGCTCACCCAACATTTTATGTTAGAAAGAAGTTTTATAAGATTTTAGGCGGCTTTAATTGTCAACTTCAGTATGGAAATGATGTTGATTTGATGATGCGTTTTCTTGAGAAGGCAAAGTTAAAGGCAGTTTATGTTCCTAGGGTGTCAGTGAGAATGCTCATCGGTGGGGTTTCAAACCGATCATTTAAAACTATTTGGGTTCAAAATGCCTCAACAATTAGTTTGGCCAAGCAGTATGGGATACCCTGTAATTCATTTGAGTATATTTTTAAGAAGTTTTACTCTCGTTTTACTCAAATACTTTTAAGACCTAAGTGGGGAAAGTAATATGTCTAGGATCCTAATTACAGGCAGCACAGGCTTTGTTGGTAAACATCTTATTAAAAGATTAATCGGCTCAAATGATCAATGTGTGCTTGCGGTTAGCGCAATAGATCCTGATATAACACTAGAACAAATAGTTGTTCCTCGTCTAAATGAAAACATTGATTGGGCGGAAGCACTCTCGGGCTGTGATACGGTTATTCATTTAGCCGCTCGTGTACATCAAATGAGCGAAAATCCTGAGAAGTCTGAAAGTATCTATGATGAAATAAATCATCTTGCGACTAAAAATCTAGCTAGCCAATCAGCCGCGAGTGGCGTTAAGCGTTTCGTATATATCTCATCAATTAAAGTTTTAGGTGAGTCGTCATCTGAGTTATGGCATCCTGATAGTCCAGCAAAACCTGTTTGTGCTTATGGAAGATCAAAGCTGAAGGCTGAGCAAGCCGTTGAAAAGATAGGTAGATCAACATTAATGGAGTGGGTGATTATTCGTCCCCCCTTAGTTTATGGCCCTGGTGCTAAAGGAAATTTTCCAAAGATTATAAAGCTAATAAAACGGGCGCCAGTATTACCCCTCGGGGGCATAAAAAATGTGAGAGGCATGGTCAGTGTTGATAATTTATGCGATTTGATAGTCACTTGTTGTCATCACCCAGCGGCTAAAAATCAAATTTTTCATGTACAAGATAATAGTAATTGTTCAACATCGCAGTTTCTTAAAGATTGCGCTGAAGCAATGTCTTGTCGTTTAAAGTTATTTTATCTACCAAAGATGCTTATTCAAGGATTGGCTAAAATTGTGCGAAAAGAAGGAATAGTACTTAGGTTGTGGGGCTCTTTAGGTGTAGATGATAATAAAACCAGAGAAGTATTAAACTGGCATGAACCAGTATCTTATAAAACTGCCCTTAAGTCTGCTATCGAATCGGTTGAGGATAAGCACTAATGATGTATGCTTTTTATGTCTTGACTCTGGTTCTGTTTGTTTATTTAGCACCTGGTTTGGCTTTTTTTCCACAACTATCAGCATCGCCTCTTGGACTCGCAACGGTTCCAGTTGCCAGTGTCTGTATTGTTGGGATTCTATGTACACTATTATTGCAACTTGGCATGTTGAATGGATTATCTGTTCCAATTGTGTCAGTGGGATTAGCCTTGGTAGCGTTTTTCAGAGTGAGGCAGACCCGTTTTGCTGAACTTAAAATG
The DNA here is from genome assembly GCA_002708265.1 of Legionellales bacterium. Classification (GTDB taxonomy): domain Bacteria; phylum Pseudomonadota; class Gammaproteobacteria; order Berkiellales; family Berkiellaceae. The sequence goes on from PANA01000004.1 coordinate 195,460, forward strand.
TCTCAACTTGGATGGCTATTATTTGTTGTGATGATATGTCTTCCATATATGGCTAAATTAGGTACCACTGGTTTCGATACCGCTGATGAAATCTATAGTTGGAATGCGTGGGCGTTACAGTATTATAATGGTCTGAAATCACCTGATTTTTTTAATGCGACAGTAGCACCTTATCCACAGCTATTTCCTAAGTTGATAGCGTTTTGTTATCACTGGTGTGGCTCGACGGAATTACAACTGCCTGTAAAAGCTGCTCTTATCATGATCAGTTTTTCTTCTATTTCACTTTTAAGCTGGATTTGTCCCAATAAGGAAACTAATTTAGCACGCTTTATTCTTATCGTTGCTATTTTATTCGGAGCAAACTTACAAAAGTATATAGATCATGCATATGCAGACCCATTAATGTCCGCTATGTTACTAGCATCCCTTGGTTTTTTTTGGTCTTGGCAGCAAACGTTTCAAACGCGCTCTTTAGTTATTTGTGTGATGTTAGCTATTGGGGCAAGTTACAGTAAGCAGCCTGGTTTTATCTGGACGTTATTTTCACTACCATTATTGTTAAATCTTAGTGCTCCCGCAGAAAAACGACTTCAGGCGAAAGTGGCTACTGGTGTGCTTTTGATCAGTTCGCTGCTATGGTTATTAGGTCCCGGAAGAGGGGTTGCTGATAATGGTGGTGTTATTAGCGCCTCTTTTAGTGGGCGTGACTATATTGAACAACTATTATTCTCTTTAAATACGCATTTAATTCATAATCCAGTCGTTGGGTTATTGTTTCTTTGGGTTTCGTACAAAGCAATTTCAAACTCATCAGTACGACTAGTGTATCTTTGCTGGCTTTTACCTAGTTTGCTGGCGTGGATATTATTCGGTGCGTACGATCTACGTCTAGGAATGCATACGGTCTTAGGTATGGCGTTTTTAGTGACGGTTTCAGGATTGCCAAAGTGGCGTTGGCCAGAACGGATAGTAACAGCTCCGAGGCTTCTTGCTACTGGAGCCATTCTATCTACTATTTTTACAGGACTAGTGATTCAAAAATCTCTACCTTTTCAACAAAACTTAAATGTCTATCATTCAGGACAGGTTACGTTGGCTAAGTATTTTGGTGCAGATGCCAACAGAATATACATGACCTTGTACGACCAAAAAGAGTTTAGCCTTTGGTCACCAACTGACTATATCACGGGGTTATTTTATACGAAGTCTAATATCTTCCGTCCTAACTGGGTTCATTTTGATGATTATAACAGTCTTATTGTTAATGACTTTACAAGGCAGTTACTTATAGATGAACTTGCTCAAGCTAAAGTGGATGTTGTTTTTACAGCTGGAGTGGTGGCAAATCGAGGCTCTATTGCATCAAGGACTTTAGAAGTACTAGCATCAGAGAATCCTGATATATTTTTGCCATTTGCAATGAGTGAAAACAGGTATGGGTATAAAACATTCTTAGTAAACCAGTCGAAGCTTAAGCAGCTTCAACTGGCTCATCAGGACGACTGAATATAAGTAATCTTTGCGCTGCAAAACTTAATAAGAATAAACCAAATTCTGCAATAACTTTACTAACTAATACATTCAAGCCCAGGTACCCGACCATTGCATGAACAAGAACATATGAAATCCCCATTAGCGCAAGTACAAGACAACTAAACTTTAATGCTTCAGGCCAAATGCTGGCTTCTGAGCGAAAGATCATCTGTTTTGAGACAACAAAATTAAAGGTTCCAGCAACTAGCCGGGCGAATATGAAACTAGCAAAAATCGTGCTTCCAAACCAAAAAGCGATTGAGAAAACAACAAAATCTAATAGTGCTGTCACAATCGACAAAGCGCAAAATCTTAGGAAAACAAAATATATTCGTACAGAGTCAAGTAGCGGGCGGAAATGTGAGCTTGAGTTATGATCGATATATACCGTTTGTATTGAGGTTTCTTTTATCGCTAACTTTTGGTGAGCAGCCTCTATAAGCATATCAAGCTCAAACTCATATCGAGTAGAGCGAAGTGTCATTAGCTTTTTAAGTAAATGCCTTGGTATGCCTCTTAAACCTGATTGAGTGTCATAGATCATACGCCCAACCAGAAGTTTAAATACATATCGAGTAACGGTATTGCCCAGTTGACTTCGAAAGGGGACATCCTCATCAAAAGCTCTTGCACCAATCCATAACGTCGTTGGCTCCCCTAAGAGCGAATCTGCAACTTTAAAGACATCTTTACTGAGATGCTGTCCATCAGCATCGGCAGTAACAATACCAACAGCTTGCGCATACGCTGGGTTAATTAGCACCTCGTTAATAGCTGTTTTGATTGCTTGGCCTTTTCCTAGGTTTATAGCATGCTCTAAAACAGTCGCGCCGAGTTGTCTGACACGCTCAAAAAGCACCCCATGTTCTGGCTTTGATCCATCATTTATCACAAGAATTGGCATTAGAGGACGATGAGAGCGTATTTCTTCCACAACTGTTAAAAGGCCCTCGGTTGGCTGAAAGGCTGGAATAACGAGTACCGGCTCCATATTTAGGACTCCCTTATAGTATCGGCCAAGTGTAGAGTTTACAGGGTAGTTGGCACAACCCCTTTTTTCCTGGTAACATCAACATCCCAGGTTTAGCTGGGAAATTAACAATAATATGTTAGTTTAGTTTCTATGGTGGCCTTATTGGTCCTATCGCAGTGTTGCCCAGCAAATCCCGCCAGGCCCGGAAGGGAGCAACGGTAGTTGGTGTCAGCATGTGCCGATATGTGGCTAGTTAGGCTGCCACCCTTATCTTCCAAAGGATACTTGGTGTGACTTATCGAGTACTTGCTAGGAAATGGCGCCCAAAAACACTTACTGATCTGGTAGGTCAACCTGCGCTAGTCCAAACCATTCAAGCTTCAATAGAGCGGCAGCAGCTACATCATGCTTATTTATTTACAGGAACGCGCGGTGTTGGAAAGACCAGCATTGCACGAATTTTGGCTAAGTGCCTTAACTGTGAAGAAGGTATTACAGCGACGCCTTGTCTGAAATGTGATGCGTGTGTTTCTATCGCTGAGGGACGTTTTGCAGATTTAATAGAGGTAGATGCTGCTTCAAGAACTCGTGTAGAAGAAACGCGAGACTTACTTGATAACGTACCTTATGCCCCGACACAGGGACGATACAAAGTGTACCTAATCGATGAGGTGCACATGTTATCTGCTCACAGTTTTAATGCGCTGCTTAAAACATTGGAGGAGCCTCCTGAGCATGTGAAGTTCTTTTTGGCAACGACTGATCCACAACGATTGCCGGTGACAATTTTATCGCGTTGCTTACAATTTCATCTGAAAGCGGTCTCTCCTGACAGCTTATCAGCCCATCTAGAGCACATCTGTGACTCAGAAGAAGTTATTGCCTCAAAAGATGGTTTGAAATTGATTTCACGAGCGGCAGCTGGAAGTGTAAGAGATGGGCTTTCTTTACTCGAGCAAGCAATTGCTTATGGACAGGGAAAAGTAGAGGCATCTGAAGTGCGTCAAATGTTGGGCTCAGCATCAGAAATGTCTATTTATGAGTTGCTTGATAAAGTATTAACGGCAGATGCAGGTGCCGCTTTATCGATTGTCGATCAAATGGCGCAAGATGGTACGATTTTTGAGAGTGCTATAGAGCAATGTATCACTACTCTCCATCAGATTTGTCTTTATCAGCAAGTACCCGAGCGAGTTCAGCAGACAGCTCATCCTGAGACCTTGTCGTCATTAGCTGAAAAAGTAGCGCCTGAAAGGGCTCAGCTCGTTTATCAGCTATGTCTTTACGCAAAAAGAGATTTTGGGCTAGCTCCTGATGCTAAGACCGCTTTTGAAATGTTTGTTTTGCGCTTGTGTAGTTTTCATCGCGTTGAAACCCATCAACCAAAATCTGAAAAGGCTCAGGCAGTAAGCTCCGCTGAAAGTACTTTGCCTATTCGCCGTGTAAAAACAGCGCCCCCGGCCATGCAAAAGGCGGTTGCCTCTGCTTCACCTGAGACGGTGGACTGGATAAGTGTTATTTCTTCTCTAAACGTAACCGGATTAAATAAGATTGTTTTAAGTCAGGCCAAAGTAAAGTCATGGGCTGCGCCACAGCTAATACTCGAGGTTAGCCAAGAGCATGAGGGTTGCGTGAGTGATGAGCGTTCTTTAGCAATAGCAAAATTACTGACAGACCAAACAGGAATACCCGTTAAGCTAACGTTCTCTGTGAACCAGTCAGTTGTAAAAGCAGCGACAAATGTACCAGATAACCTGACAGAGCCGGATGAGGAACAGAATAATAAGCATTTAGAGCAGGACAGTGACTTACAGTCACTCGTGGATGCTTTCGATGCAACTATAGAAAAAGTAACCGTTCTTAAAAATGAAAAGCAAGGGGAAAACTCATGAGCAGTAAAGAGTTACAAGATGCACTTGGTGTCATCATGAAAAACGCTAAGCAAATGATGGAAGGCCAAGGCGCTGATGCAATTAAAACTCGAATGGAGCAACAACGTTCTAAACTGGTTGAAGCAAGAGTTGGAAATTGCTTGACAGTCAGTGCTAATTTAGCTGTTGAAATTGATTCCATTAAACCGGATGCCGCTTTTTATAACGAGTCACCTGAGGTGCAGCTTGATCTGATTCAGTCAGGGGTGAATAAAGCATTGCATGAAGCCAAAGAAGCCGCCCGTAATGAAATGGGAGACATGGCTAAAATGATGGGATTACAGGCAGAGAACGCTTAATGAAAGTTGGTTTTAGCCCATTAATTCAGCAGCTGGTAGAGGCGCTCAGGTGTTTACCTGGAGTAGGGCCAAAATCTGCTCAACGGATGGCGCTAATGCTTCTTGAAAAAAACCGCGATGGTGGCCTACATTTGGCCACCTGTCTTGAGCAGGCAATGGCCCAGGTCGATCGCTGTCTTAACTGCCGTATCTTATGTGAAGGTAGTGTCTGTGCTATCTGTCAGCAGACAAGTCGTGATAATGGAACAATCTGTATTGTTAGCTCAGCAGCTGATGTTTTAGCTCTGGAGCAGACAGCTGTTTTCAAAGGACAGTACTTTGTTCTATCCGGTGTTCTCTCACCAATTGATGGGATAGGCCCTGAAGATATCGGTTTACCACAATTAAAAGAACGTCTAATGAGAGATAATGTGCAAGAGCTCATATTAGCGGTTAGTCCGACTGTTGAGGGAGAAGCGACAGCCTTTTATATTAGTGAAATGGCGAAACCTTTTGGTGTAAAAGTCACCCGTATCGCCCAAGGGGTGCCAAGAGGAAGTGAGTTAGAGTACATAGATAGTTCTACATTGGCAGGTGCTCTTAGCAGTCGCGATGAATTTTAACTTGAAAACGATGTTTTCGTCCCCATAATACCCTTCAAAGAGTTTTTTCATTATTCAGTGATAGGAGAGTCCCATGGCAGAGACTGCCCAAACTCGTCAATTTGACGCGAAAATTGATGCTTTGATGCATTTAATGGTAAATGCACTATACAGTAACAAAGAAATTTTCTTACGAGAGCTAGTTTCGAATGCGTCCGATGCTCTAGATAAGCTTCGCTTTAGCGCTTATGACGATACGAGTCTTTATGAGCAAGATAGTGATTTGCGTATTCGTGTTAGCTATGACAAGGCTGCCCGCCAGTTAATCATTGAAGACAATGGGATTGGGATGAGTGAGTCCGAAGTTATTGAAAACCTCGGAACTATTGCGAATTCCGGCACGAAAGCGTTTTTAGAAAAGTTAACCGGTGATAGCACGAGAGATGCTCAATTGATTGGCCAGTTCGGGGTTGGTTTTTACTCCTCATTTATTGTGGCTGATTTAGTAACAGTTGAAACCCGTAGAGCGGGTTTGGCCCCTTCAGAAGCGATTCGTTGGACGTCCGAAGGGAAAGGTGAATACACGATTGAAGCTATTGACAAAGAGCAACGTGGGACCAGAATTACATTGCATCTTAAAGCGGATGAGGATGAGTTTTTAAACGGGATGCGTTTAAGAAATGTTGTTACCCGTTATTCAGATCACATAGGCTTTCCAGTGCTGATGCCTCAAGAGTCAATGCCACAATTTGATGAAGATGGTAACGTCAAAGCGGAAGAAGCAGAGTCTCTTGAAGATGAGGTGGTCAATCGCGCAACTGCACTTTGGACAATGCCAAAGTCTGATATTAAAGATGAAGACTATCAATCGTTCTATAAGCATATTAGTCATGATTTTGAAGACCCAGCGGCTTGGGCTCACAATAAAGTAGAGGGTAAATTTGAGTACACCAGTTTGCTTTACCTGCCTAAAAAAGCGCCATATGACTTATGGAACGCAGATCATCGTTCTGGTTTAAAACTTTATGTTAAAAGAGTGTTTATCATGGATGAGGCAGATCAGTTGCTGCCCAGATACCTACGTTTTGTGAAGGGGGTTATTGATTCAAACGATCTTCCTCTAAACGTTTCCCGTGAAATTCTTCAAAACTCGCGCATTGTTGAAGGTATTAAATCAGGTGTTATCAAGCGTGTGTTAGGCATGCTTGAAGATATGGCTAAAAACCAGCCTGAAGATTATGCTCAATTTTGGACAGAATTTGGCTTGCTGCTTAAAGAAGGCCCAGTTGAAGATTTTGCTAATCAAGAAAAAGTGGCTAAATTGCTGCGTTTTGCTTCAACACATAATGAAACCTCCGATCAAAATGTCTCTCTAGATGATTATGTCGCTCGAATGAAAGAGGGCCAGAAGAAGATCTATTATGTTGCTGCTGATAGCTGGCAAGCGGCGAAGAATAGCCCTCACTTAGAAGCTTTTAAAGCTAAAGGAATTGAGGTTCTTTTGTTAAGCGATCGTATTGATGAGTGGATGTTGTCTCACTACACTTCATTCCAAGAGTTATCCTTCCAGTCAGTTGCTAAAGGGTCATTAGATGACTTGAACTTTTCTGAAGAAGACAAAGAAAAAGAACAGTCTTCAATGGATAAGTTGAATGAAGAAAACAAACCGTTTATGGAACGGTGTCAAACTGCTTTAGGTGAAAAAGTTAAGCTTGTAAGAATGACAAATCGTTTGACTGAATCACCTGCTTGTATCGTTGCGGATGAGCACGATATGACACGCCAGATGGAACGGCTGCTAAAATCAGCCGGTCAAAAGGTTGATTTCAAACCTATCTTAGAATTGAACCCTGAGCACCTTATTGTTCAAAAGTTGCAATCTACCACAGACACTGCTCAGTTCAATGAATGGGTTAATCTGTTGTTAGAACAAGCCATTGTGGCAGAAGGTGGTCAGCTTGAAGATCCAGCCACATTTGTTAGAAGGTTTAATAACATACTTTTAAGCCTGGCTAAATAATAAATGGCTGCTGCTAGGGAAGCTTTACGGTACACTGAAATACTATAATTTTGATAGGAGCCAAAGTGATGAGAGAGCTTGGACTTTTCGGTGTTGTAATGTTGCTTGGCAGCAGCGTGGCTTTTGCTTCAGAGACTATCATAGGCTCAGGGGCAGTCATTACTGAAAAGCGGGAAATCGGTAAAGTTGATGTATTGAAAGTTTCAGGTACAGGCAGCTTATCGATAGAACGATCAGAAGACGGTTTTGGGCTTTGGATTGAAGCCGAGGACAATGTCATGCCTCATATCGTCAGCAACTTGGAAAATGATGTTCTAGAAATTAGTATCGATGCTAAACGAGACATTCATCCAGTACACCCGATTCACTACTTACTCAAAGTATCTGATGTTCAAAGAATACAACTTCAAGGCAACGCGACGCTTGAAGCATCCGATTTTTCGACTGATAAGCTTAAAATAGAAGTTGGTGATGCAGCGGTTGCACTCGTTGATATTAATGCAGATGAAATAGATTGGGACATTAAAGGAGCAGGAACTGTTAAAGCTTCGGGTAAAGTAAAGAAGCAGAAAGTGGCTGCATCAGAAAAAGCCAAGTTTAATGCTTCAGACATTAAAGCAAATTCAGTAGAAGTATTAGCGCATGATAACGCCCTAGTCGATGTTTCAGCTGATGATGAGTTGTCGGTGGCAGCAGCTGAAAAGGCTTCAGTGAAATACCATGGCAAAGCAAAGCTTACTAAGAGCGTTTCAGATGACGCGAGTATTACGACTTCTTAATATCTTGAGCGGGATTTAAGCTAAGACTCATTAAAAGTAGCTGTTCTGAATTTAAACAGTTCAACAGTTGGTTCAAGATAAGCGCTTTTATCAAGTCCCGCTTTTTCTTTACATAGAAATTCCAAAAATTGCTGCTGGGTCCAGTTGGTGCTGGCAGCAACCTGTGGCAAAAGTAGCCCATGTCTTCCAAAGCCACGAACCATTACGCCATCTTCTTCTAATGAAAAATCTTTCGGATCCCGAAAAGACACTAGCGGGGTAAGTACAGATATCTCAATGTTGATGTCTGAAAGTTCGTTAATTTCTACTGGATCAAAACGTTTGTCTAAAACAGCTGCATGAATGGCCATGTCCCTTATACATTCAGTAAGTGGTCCACCAGGGGCTATTTGCCCAACGCAGCCACGAAGCTTATTGTCTTTTTTAAGCGATACGAAACAACCACGTTTAATATTTAGGGCTTCGTCGAGATTGGTTATAGCGAGCTTTTTCTTATTGGCAAGATAGTGTTCGATAGATTGGCGAGCAATTGTTAAGAGTTTTGTTTGCTGGTTTTTTGAAAATGAATCAACATTCATGAGTTCTATCCATAAGCGCTAAGGCAGAGTATCCAACAACACGAGCATTGTCAGCAGTGCTTTTTCCTGAGTGAGTGCTCTCTAATAGTTGGATGTTGTTAAGTCCGGCTAGTTGAGCGAATAATAACAGTGCGGTTATTGGCGACTGTCCACAGCACTCTATATGTTTTGTTTTGCTAGCGTCCCAAAAGAGATGAGGATCGCAACTCATCAATGTTTTAAGGGTATTTTGATCAAGTTTTTCACACACTTCACTGCTATGGTAATGGGAAAAATCAGAGCTAACAACAATTAGCACGTCGGGTCGATGAGTAATTAAATGATGTAAATGTTGCGCAAAGGTTTCTAATATAGCGTATTTAGGTTGGCCAAAAAGTACAGGAATAATCTCAGCGGTTGGGTACAAACATTGAATAAATGGGAGTTGTACTTCCAAGGAGTGCTCATTTTCAAATAGTTTAGGATTTTCAACACAGTGATTTTTGTTATCGACTAGCTGTATAGCCAGTTCTCGATTAATAGGAATTCGACCTAAAGGTGTTTCAAATAGCCCCCTGGACCAAACGGATATCCCCTCAAAAGCAACTTTGTGCGATGGTGCAAGAAGTACCACAGTTTGAACAGGGTGGTGCTGTACAAAACGATAGGCAGTTCCAGCCACCGGCCCAGAGTATTGATAGCCTGCATGAGGAGCAATGATAGCTTTAACCGGCTTATTAGAAGGAGGGACTTTACCTTTGACAATTAAGTCTGCCACATATTTGCGCAGCGCGTCAGGCTTGCCAGGATAAAAAGAACCAGCAACATTTGGTTCTTTTATCGGAGGTAAACTCATACATAAGATCCTTCTTAAATCGTCACCTTATTTAAGACTAACAAACTTCTCTTCATACTCAAGAAATTATGCAGTCTTTTTTTATTTAAGAAGATACGCGCCAAAAATATGGAGGCAGAGAAAATATGATGATGCCTGCTAAGAGTGTCAAACTATAAACAATAGGATTACCCACTGACATTTCTGCAGGAGGGATGAATCCAATTAAAAATGAAAAAACACATGAGAAGGCGCCGACCCCTGCTGTTAACCATAATCCAAATTTTCCACCTGGAATTTGATAGGGACGCGGTGTGTCAGGTTGGGTGTACCTTAAACGAATGACAGCTACAAATATCAAAAAGTACATCATTAAAATAAGCTGCGCCGCCAGGACGGTTAAAATCCAGTACGAAGCATTTACAGAGGGCATTAACAAGAAGGTAGTCGCCAAGATGGTACCAATCACTGCCTGCATGATTAAAATTTGATAGGGTGACCCATATCGATTAGCGACTTTGCACAAACGTGGCAAATTACCAAATTCAGCACTAGCGTATAATCCTCGGCTGGGACCAATAATCCACGTATTTAGAAGCGCTAAAGCACCAATAAAAATCATAAGCGCTAGAATGGGAACCATCCACTTAAGGTTTAAGGCAACAAAGAACGCCTCAAAAGCCTGCATCACACCAGACGCTAAGCTGATCTGTTCAGCTGGTAATACGGCAGCGATAGCAAGCGCACCCAAAATAGAAATAGATAAAATTAAAAAAGTGGCTAAGAAAGTCGCTTGTGGGAATAGCTTTTTAGGAGACTCAACATCTTGAATGTGATAGGCCGCCACCTCAATTCCTGCAAAACCTAACAGAACACCAGTAAAGAAAACCATATTTGACCAGTTCAATACCGGAACAAAATCTGCTGCTGCAGGCGTTAAGGTGATTTGTGAAAGCGTGTCATCACAAATCCAATAAACTCCAAGGCCAATAATGACAATACCAGGGATAATCGTTCCAAATAAAACCCCCATAGCGCTCATTCGACCCGTCGTGCGAATACTCAAAAAGTTCAAAAAGGTAGTCGACCAGAGGACAACCATCATTGTCACATACAAAAACAAAGGGTTGTTTGCTAAAGAAGGGTTAATCAAATAGGCAAAGATTGAGGCGATAAAAGAGAGAACTGCTGGCAACCATACAACAGACTCTGCCCACTCAAGCCAAATGGCTAAAAGGCCGGTGTTAGTTCCATATGCTTCCGCTACCCAGGCATAAACCCCCCCCTTTTTTGGCCAAGCAGATGCTAACTCAGCACAGGCGAGAGAAATGGGAATTAAGAAAAGAATCCCAGATAAGCCTAAATAAAAGACTGAAGCCCATCCATGAATGGCCATCATTGGTAAGTTGCGCAAGCTGATAATCGCTGACACACTCATTAATGTAAGAGTGAGTAATCCAATACGAGTACTCGGTTGCATAGCTGCCTCAGTCTAAAACACAATTGGACGAGTGTAGCATTATTTAGCCGGTTTCCCAAGTAAAAGGAATAGAGGGAATATGCAGGTAGTTGTTTTAGGTGCAGGAAATATCGGGAAGTTAATAGCGTGTTTGTTGGCTAACACCAGCGAGTACGAGGTGACCTTGGCAGATGCTCAGGTAAAAGACTTCAACAAGGAAACATTGGGTACTGCCCAAGATAAGATTGAGTTGGCATCAGTCGATGCCACAGATGCTCGCGCGTTGGCCAGCTTTTTCAAGAAAAAGCAGCCGGTAGGGGTTGTATCAGCCCTCCCTTTTTTCTGCAATCCTTTGGTAGCAGAGCAGTCTAAAGCGGTTGGAGCGCATTATTTTGACTTAACAGAAGACACTCAAGTCACTGAAGCGGTTTCAAAACTCTCTAAAGGTGCGAAGCAGGCGTTCGTTCCTCAGTGTGGTCTGGCACCAGGCCTAATTAGCATTGTGGCGAATGACTTGATGAAAGAGTTTGAAAAAATTGATTCTGTTAGTTTGCGGGTAGGGGCTTTGCCGGTTCACCCTAATACCGTTCTAAAATATGCGCTTACTTGGTCAACAGAAGGGCTGATCAATGAGTATGGTAACCCTTGTTATGCCATCGTTAACTACGATCGATTTGCTTTACAGCCACTAGAAGGCTTAGAAACCATTGAAATCGATGGAATGGTGTATGAGGCTTTTAACACCTCAGGCGGGTTAGGTTCATTGGTTAAAAGCTATGATGGGCAAGTTCGAAATCTTACCTATAAAACAATCCGCTATCCTGGGCATTGTGAAAAAATACGTCTGTTGATGAACGATCTTCGTTTAAATGAAGATCGGGAAACCTTGCAAAAAATTCTTGAGAAGTCAGTGCCGCGGACAACCGATGATGTTGTTATCGTCTATGTGTTGGTCACCGGCATGTTAGAAGGTCAGTATATGCAGCGAACCTTTGTTAAAAAGGTCTACCCAAAAACCATCGCGGATAGACGGTGGGCAGCAATTCAAGTAACTACCGCTACTTGTTTGTGTAGTGTGGTCGATATTGTTTTGCAAAACCCTGATAAATATCAAGGCGAAATAAGACAAGAGCAATTTGCGCTAGATGATATTTTCTCAAATCGTTTTGGCCAGCATATAAAAGTTTAGGAGCGTATTTATGGACATTAAACGACTTCAGTTGCGGTCAGTCAATCCCGGCGTATGCGCCGGTTCCCACAAGAGCTGGCTTAATGGAGGTCGTGAAAAAATAGATACCCTTTGCCCAGCAACAGGAGAGGTAATTGCAACGGTTGAAACTGGCGCGTCAAGTGACTATGAAGCAGTTATAGAAGCTGCTCAATTGGCGTTTCAGCAGTGGCGAGTAGTGCCTGCCCCTAAGCGTGGCGAGTTGGTTCGACATATGGCAGATGCTTTGCGTCAGAATAAGTCCTACTTGGGAGACTTGGTCGCTTATGAAATGGGTAAATCCAAGCAAGAGGGCGATGGTGAAGTTCAGGAAATGATCGACATTGCAGATTTTGCTGTTGGACAATCTCGTATGTTATACGGACTGACAATGCACAGCGAACGACCTGAACATAGGATGTACGAACAGTGGCATCCATTAGGAATCATTGGTGTAATATCTGCATTTAATTTCCCAGTGGCAGTATGGGCTTGGAACGCATTTATTGCCGCAGTATGCGGTAATGTTGTCGTTTGGAAGCCCTCTTCAAAAACGCCTTTGTGTGCAATAGCGGTACAACATATATGTAATCAAGTGATGCACGATCATGGTTATCAAGGCATTTTTAACTTGTTTATCCCAGAAAGCCATGATGTGGCTAATTTAATGGTTGAGGATAAACGTATTCCTTTAATATCTTTTACCGGCTCAACAAAAACAGGGCGAGCCATTAATCAAACTGTAGCTGCGCGCTTAGGACGTTGCATCTTAGAATTGGGTGGGAACAATGCCATCATTCTTGATGAGCAAACGAATTTTGACTTGGCGATTCCCGCTATTGTATTCGGTGCTGTTGGAACCGCCGGACAGCGGTGCACCTCTACTCGACGTGTATTTGTTCCAAAGGCATTAATGATGGATGTATCTGAGCGCCTAACAAAAGCTTATCAGCAGCTTAAAATTGGTGACCCACTCGATCCCAGTCATCATGTTGGGCCATTAATTGATCAAAGTGCGGTCGATCAATACCTTCAAGCCATAGAAGTATTAAAGTCTCATAACGCAAACATTCTTATTGGTGGTCAGTCGATAGCCCGCAAAGGATACTTTGTTGAACCAACTATTGCACAAGTAGAAAATGCTTGGCCTATTGTCCAAGAAGAAACATTTGCACCAATTTTATATCTTATTCCCTACAACACACTCGAAGAAGCAATCGCCATGCAAAATGCGGTTCCTCAAGGCTTATCTTCTGCTATTTTTACAGATTGTATTAGTAGCGCCGAAAGGTTTCTCAGTGCCGCGGGATCTGACTGCGGTATCGCTAACGTTAATATAGGTACCTCAGGAGCTGAAATAGGAGGTGCCTTTGGTGGAGAAAAAGAGACCGGTGGGGGACGTGAGGCTGGCTCAGATGCTTGGAAGGCCTATATGAGACGGCAGACCAACACAATTAACTGGGGGGCTAACTTACCATTGGCGCAAGGTATCAAGTTCGATCTATCTTAATGCCCGTGGTATCTTTAGCCACAAGATAAAAAGTTGTACCTGCAAAGGTACATATACTGCAGGGTATACATTCAACGAGTGATTTTTACGTGCGCTGATACATCTCAACCAGCGAACGATATCGATTTTGTAGGGAGCGCACACCTGTGCTCCATGGACGGGAAAACTACCTTGAGCGAGGTTTACAGCAAGCTCAAATAGACTAGGTAGTAATTTGAATTAGTTACAGTTGAGATAGCTTATGTTAAAAAATATGGAATGTGAAAAGGTGAGTGAGAGTACCCTAAATCTAGAGCAAGAAAAAGTTTGGTTAAAAGAGTACCAGGCCGGGGTTGCAGCAGAGATTAATCCTGATTTGCACCAAAGTCTCGTTCATATTCTTGAGGAAGCCTTTGAGCAGCATAGCAAAAGAATTGCATTTAAAAACATGGGCTGCAGCCTTGATTATGCAACTATCGACAGAAAATCTAAGGCATTAGCTGCTTTTTTCCAAAATCATTGGGGCCTAAAGAAAGGCGATCGCTTGGCTATTATGATGCCCAACGTTTTACAGTACCCGATTGTTTTATTTGCAGCTCTGAGAGCAGGATTAATTGTTGTTAATATTAACCCGCTGTATACCGCTACCGAATTAAATCATTTGTTAATGGATTCAGGTGCCAAAGCCGTCGTTGTGTTAGAGAATTTTGCACACATCGTAGAAGAGGCAAAAACTGGAACTAGTCTTGAGCATGTCTGTATTAGCCGACTAGGAGATATGCTTGGCGCTAAAGGTTTTATCATTAACTTTGTTGTTAAATATATAAAGAAAATGGTACCAAAGTATCGTTTGGAAAAAGCAGAGATGCTTGTTGAAGCGATGCGCCAGAATCCTAAAACTTTCAAGGCAGTTCAACTCAACAATCAAGATATAGCCTTCTTGCAATACACCGGAGGAACAACAGGGGTATCTAAAGGAGCGATGCTGACGCATCGAAATTTGATTTCAAATATTATGCAGGCAACAGCATGGTTATCCCCTTGTGCGGATAGCTATCAGTCTGGCGGTGGCGTTATTACAGCCTTACCCCTGTATCACATATTCTCACTGACCGCTAACTGCTTAACATTCTTTGCACTTGGCGTGACTAATATCTTAATTACAAACCCCCGAGACATTCCTACCTTTGTTAAAACACTTTCTAAAGAGTCTTTTATAGGTATTACTGGTGTTAATACCTTGTTCAACGCACTGTTGAATCACCCCGGCTTTGTCCGGTTAGATTTTACCCAGTTAAAATTTAGCTTAGGGGGTGGGATGGCTGTTCAAAGTGCTGTGGCTAAAAAATGGAAAGAAGTAACTGGCAATGTGTTACTAGAAGCCTATGGATTGACTGAAACATCCCCGGCTGTTTGTATAAATCCTTTGAGCCTAGAAAGTTTTAATGGCAGTATCGGGCTACCAATTTCGTCAACGATTGTCAGTATACGTAATGAAAGTAATGAGCCATGTCCTTTTGGTGAGATCGGTGAGCTTTGCGTTAAAGGCCCTCAAGTGATGAAGGGATACTGGCAAAGACCAGATGAAACCGCCAAAGTGATGCAGGGTGGTTGGCTTCACACGGGGGATATGGCCACGATGGATGAAAAGGGGTATGTTAGAATCGTCGATCGTATAAAAGATATGATTAATGTTTCAGGCTTTAACGTTTATCCTAACGAAGTAGAGGATGTGTTGGCTCAACACCCCGATATATTAGAAGTTGCCGTAATTGGCGTGCCGGATGAGAATACAGGTGAAGCCGTTAAGGCTTATTTAGTGACCAAAAACAAATCACTCGATCCTAAAGAGTTAATTCAGCACTGCCGAAGCTCGCTAACTGCATACAAAGTGCCTAAACTGATAGAGTTTAGAGAAGAGCTACCTAAAACTAATGTTGGTAAAGTAATACGGCGTGCCTTAAGGGATGAGGCACTCATTAAAAATCAAGGATAGGAATGGGAAAAGAAAAGGTTCGCTATACCTTTATTGCGGTGACGCTAGTATTAATCTTCTTTGATGTATTAATGGTTTGTGTCAACTATCAGAATGCGAGAGAGGCATTGCAGTCCTCTTTAGAAAGTGATGGCGAACATATACGCGAAAGCTACGAAGCCAGCTATATCCAAGCTGGCTCGTTTATGCGACAAACCGCTACCTATATCGCTACAGATGATCGGGTTAATGAGCTGTTTCTTGCTGGCGCAAAAGCCGTCAAAGAAGAGGGGGGCGGCGCCGGAGGTCCCAAAGCCGCAATAGCACGTGATGCGCTATATAAGCTTGTTTCTGAGAGCTGGTCAGAGATGACTAAGAACTTTAAAGGTCGTCAGCTGCATTTTCATATTCCGCCTGATTACTCCTTTTTAAGAGTTCATAAGCCAGAAAAATTTGGAGATGACCTCTCATCACTGCGTCACATAATTGTTGATACTAATAATGACTTAGAGCCACGTCAGGGCTTTGAATCTGGTAGAATCTACGCGGGTATCAGAGGTGTTGTTCCGGTTTTCGCTAAAGATCCAGCTCAAGGAGTAGAGGTTCATGTAGGTGCATTAGAGGCAGGTACTTCTTTTAATGTTCTATTAGAGGACCTACATAAATCTTTAGAAGTTGATTTTGCTATTCTAATGACACATGAGCATGCAAAATCGACGATGTGGCCCGAACAGTTGGCATCTTACATCAAAACTCATCCTATTATTCAAAATCATTTGGTTGAAGCAACCACTAACTTCTTTGCCGCTAACCGCTTTCTTGAGAAAAAAGAAGTAATCAGCTTACTGGGTTCTCAGGGAACGCAGCTAGCGTATTTCAAGGATATTCCGTACTCGGTAACGGCTGTCCCTTTGCGTGATTATTTAGGAGAGATTGACAGTACCCAAGCACCAATTGGAACCATTTTGTTTTGGGAAAATGTTTATCCGCAAGTAAGTGAATTTTGGAAAGGAATATGGCGCAGTATTTATATTGCTTTAGCGGGCTTCACCTTAATTGAAGCCTTGGTCTATTGGGGAATACGGACGCAGGTCCGCATGATGGATGAGTATGAAGCCGCATTAGCAGATCCTTTAACCAAAATTCCTAACCGTCGTGCTTTTGATGAAATGCTCTCGGATTGCATTTCAGTCGGTAAACGAAAAGAGCATGATCTTAGCTTAGTGCTTATCGATATTGATTATTTTAAACAGTACAACGATACCTACGGACATATTCAAGGTGACCGCTGCTTAAAACAAGTCTCCAGTACTCTTAAAAATCACTTAAACCGCCCAGATGATTTCATTGCTCGGTTTGGTGGTGAAGAGTTTGTAGTGGTTTTCCCTGAGACAAGGGTTGAAGAAGCCACTCGTCAAGCAGAAAGATTAAGAAAAGTGATTGAAGATCTTGAGCTTGAACATAATGGTAAACAACTTAAAGATGCGGGTGAACTTCACGTCACTATTAGCTGTGGTGTCGCACATGTGAAATTAAAGCTTGAACAAGGCTTGGCGGGATTGTCTTTAATACAAAGAGCAGATAAAGCCTTATACAAAGCGAAAGAAAAAGGGCGTAACCGTGTAGAGACTACGCCCGATTTTGAAGACTAGTTAATAAACAACATATCGTAGTATTTCGGTAGGCTCCACATAGATTCAGGTAGCGTTGACTCAATGGTATTACATACTTCGGCGACTTCTTCACTGAGTGGTAAAAGCTTACTGCTAATTAGTTGGGCGCTCTCACCAATCTCATCAGATAATTGTGAGGTTAGCTCATCGAGCATATCGATTTTATCAACTAAAGTAGTAAGTGCCTGTGCCACTTTCTGATGTATTCTTTCTTCAACAGTAGCATCAAGGCCACATGCGTTGGCACGCTTAATAGATGAGCTAAGTTGTTTTTTGTAAGCGATGGCTGCCGGTACCACTCGTTGGTAAACCATGTCTTTCAAAGTGCTAAACTCAATTGTACGAGATGTTAAGTACTTTTTAAGTAGTACCTTGTGACGCGTTTTTAATTCTTGCTCTGAGTAGACATTCAGGTTAGTTAAAAAGGATAAAGCACCCTCTTTAGAAAATAAGGCATAAGACTCTACCGAGTCCTTAAGGTTTGGAAGTCCTCTTTTTTCTGCTTCTTGAACCCACTCTTGAGAGTACCCATCGCCGTTAAAAATAACTTGCTTTGATTGCTTTAGCCAATGAAGGGTAACTTCCTTAAGTGCTTGCTCAATGTCTTTTCCTTCATCTAAACGTGTTTTGATTTCGTGATTAGTGTCATGTAACACTTCAGCCACAGCAGCATTTAAAATACTTAATGGAAAACCAACTGGTTGAGAAGAGCCGACAGCACGAAACTCAAATTTGTTTCCTGTGAAAGCAAACGGGCTTGTTCGATTTCGGTCCGTGTTATCTTTTTTCAGCTTCGCTAAGTTGCTGACCCCCATGTCTAACATAGCTGCAGCTCGAGGACAAAACTCTTCGCCTGCCAACATAGAAGAGAAGATATTATCTAAGTTCTCACCGATGAACGCTGAAATGATAGAAGGAGGGGCCTCATTGGCACCCAAACGGTGATCGTTGCCATGGCCAGCTATCGACATTCGTAATGCATCCCCATGACGCTTTAATGCCTCAAGAATAACCGCAACACAACATAGGAAACGATGGTTTGTGTGTGGTTCATTTCCTGGTTCTAGTAAATTTAAACCGGTATCGGTGGCCATTGACCAGTTTAGATGCTTCCCAGAGCCATTGATTTGAGAGAAGGGCTTCTCATGAAGAAGGGCCTCAAAATGATGGCGACGAGCGACATTTTTTATAAGGGCCATCATTAACTGATTATGATCAGCGGCAATATTACCTTCCTCAAAAATAGGGGCTATTTCAAATTGACCAGGTGCGACTTCATTGTGTTGTGTCTTAGCAGGAATTCCCTGTTTATATAACTCAGTATTCAACTCTTCCATAAAGTGTCGTACGCGCTCAGGAATTGCACCAAAATAGTGATCTTCGAGTTGCTGGTGCTTACTAGTGGAAGCCCCTAACAAAGTTCTTCCCGTCATAACCAAATCAGGTCTTGAGAAAAAGTAAGTGCGATCGACAAGAAAATACTCTTGCTCACAACCACAAGTTGCCATGACATGCTCAACATCTTTCTCACCCGTTAGGTGGCAGAACTGTACAGCTGCTTTAGATAAGGCGTCAATAGAACGTAATAAAGGGGTCTTCACGTCTAAAGCGTCACCGTGATAGGAAACAAATGCCGTTGGAATGCAAAGCGTCTTACCTGGCATGGTGTCAATGATAAACATAGGGGAGCTCATATCCCAGCTGGTATAACCCCGTGCCTCAAAAGTGCTTCTAGAACCGCCACTGGGGAAGGAGGAAGCATCAGGCTCCCCTTGCATCAACTGAGAGGCGCTAAGTCTTTCGATAGCCTTACCATCTTTGATGTCTAAGAAGGCATCGTGTTTTTCAGCTGTGCCACCTGTAAGAGGTTGAAACCAGTGGCAGAAGTGGGTTGCCCCTAATCCAATCGCCCACTCAGTTACTACATCAGCAACTTGCTCAGCAATTTCTTTTGTTAAAGGAGTTCCAGTTACAGAACATTCTAACAACTGTTTTTTTAACTGAGGAGAAATTCGATCGGATTTTCTAAAATCAAAGGTATGACTGCCAAAATATTCACTCACCTTAAGAGGCATACCTGTGTCGCCTTGAGGAGAGATAAAGTGGCGGTGACTGCGATGTATTGCTTCTGACTTTAAATGAGCTCTTAAGCTGGGCATATATGAAATTCCTTTTGCGCATGCGGAAAGGGAATATTGTGTGGCAGCTGTGGGACGTTGTCTATAGGAAAGTGTCTAGATGAAGTGCGATAAAATCACACTTCACCTGGATATAACTTATAAAGCTGAAGATTTTTCTTCGGCAGGAGCTTTGGCTGGAGGGGCAGTAGAGGTTGCAGCAGTTGCTTCTACTTTTTTAGGTGCTTCTGGTGCTTTTACTTTGGGAGCAACTTCTGATTCATCCAAAGTGACGTTTAACTCAAGCACAGAGTGTTCACCACGCTGTTCTAGCTGAACACGAACGTGTTCACGACTAATGTTTATGTATTTACAGATAACCTGGAGCATTTCATCCTGTAACTTGCGGATAAAGTCTGGATCGTCTGTCGCTACACTTTCATGCGATACAATGATTTGTAACCTTTCTTTGGCAATAGCAGCCGGGGAAGGGGTTTTAGTCTTTGCAGGCATTAAAAAGTCTAGAAATTTTCTCATGCTGGGCTCCCAAATAGTTTAACCAATACTTTTTTAGCCCAACTTTGAGACTTCTCGAAAGGAATTTCCTCTCCTAACAAACGGGCCACGGCGTCATCGTAGGCGTTTTTAGCTTCGCTAGGGGTATCTAAAGTAACCGGTACCCCACGGTTAGAGGCGTTAAGCACAGACTCAGATTCAGGAATGATACCAATTAAAGGTATCGAAAGAATTTCTTGAACGTCCTCAAGACTTAACATCTCACCTCTTTTGACCCGAGCTTCAGAGTAACGAGTAATCATTAGATGTTCTTTTACAGCCCCAAGGCCTTTTTCAGCGCGCTGGGATTTGCTAGATAAAACACCTAACATTCGATCAGAATCTCGTACAGATGAAACTTCTGGGTTTGTAACGATGACTGCTTGGTCAGCAAAGTAAAGAGCCATTAATGCCCCTTTCTCAATACCAGCCGGAGAGTCACAGATAATAAAGTCGTATTCTTTTTTCAGCTCAGCTAAGACTTTACCAACACCTTCTTGTGTCAATGCATCTTTATCGCGTGTCTGAGAGGCGGGTAGGATGTAAAGGTTTTCGTTACGACGGTCTTTAATGACAGCTTGACCAATCGTTGCATCACCTTGAATGACGTTAATAAAGTCGTAAATCACGCGCCGTTCGCAGCCCATGATAAGGTCTAAGTTTCTCAGACCAATATCAAAGTCCATCACAACGGTCTTGTGACCACGGTTAGCCAGACCAGCCGCAATGGCTGCGCTCGTAGTTGTTTTACCGACACCACCTTTACCTGAAGTGACAACGATAACTTGTGCCTGCTTGTTAGCCAAGATTTTTCCCTTACCGTTAACGGATTGAAATTTTATTTATTAGCGCAAAGCGGAGTAATATGCAAGGATCTTTCTTCTAATGCGATTTGAACTGATGTTTTCCACAGTGGTCCATCTTTCAAGTCTTCGCTTAGACGGTATTGGCCTGCAATTGATACCAACTCTGCTTCCAGACTTTGGCAAAAGATTCGTGCAGTTTTATCGCCCGATATTCCCGCTAACGCTCGCCCTCGTAAAGGCGCATAAACATGTATATGACCATCGGCCAATAATTCCGCCCCATGACTAACCGGGGCAAGAACTAGTAAGTCTGCACCACGTGCGTATATCTGTTGTCCAGAACGAACAGGCAATGTGATTAAACGCGTTGGTGTCTCTAAGTCTTCTTTCTGTTCGGCAGGTTTTGCTTGCGCCAAAGGACGCTCAATAGCGCTGCTTGCCGTAGAAGGGGGGACAGGGTTACGAGGTTTTGCTTCAACCTTGGACTCTGGCAAAATTGCCAACTGATTAAGCGCTGCCGATTGTTGAAGCGCTAGTGAACCACCTCTTAGTGCCACAGGAAACATTTGTGCCGCTTTAACGATTTGAACTAAGCGAGCTAAGTCTAAATCGTCTGACTGTTTTGCCAGTTTTTGGCAATCAATCACAATAGGGGCATTGAAGAAGAATTTGGGCGCTTGCTTGATTTTATCTTCAAGCTGCGCTGCAAAATGAGAAAGATCTGCTTTCAATAATTGTATTGACGTTAAAGTGTATAAACCGCCTTTTAACTGAAAACAGGGGGGCGCATCTATGCGCACATCAACAGAAGTCATGTTCAAGCATCCTCTCGCTAACCAAGCGAAGCCTAACATGTTGCCCAAATGCTATCAACAAAAAAGGGGCATGAAGCCCCTTTTGGTTGATTAACCAGTTTAGTTAGTGATGTTGAGTATCACTGTTTCCTTCCATATGTTGCTGCATTTTTTTCTGCGCCATAGCAGTAAGACTTTCTGGTGCAAAGTCGTCTACCGCAATTACAAATGCCCTAGAAGCTTGCGCTTTTGCAACCATGTCTGCTTCTTCAGGTGTGACAACATTGTTGTGTTGGGCGGCTAGCAATACCTCAGACTCATTTTTGCCCTCAATACGGCCTTCTTTTACAGCGATGGCTATTTTCTTCTCAATCGGTTCAGCCGCTAAAACATCTTGTAACGCTTGCTCAAGATCATGTGCTTCAGTTCCTTGCAGCTCCCAGTTGTACATTCCTTTCATCAAACGACGACGAGTACTGGTTTGATTGCTAAGCAATGCTGCGACTTTGTGACTCAATCGATCGCGAGGCAAGCTCACAGGAATACCAAACGGCATAGCAGCAACACGAAGTGCTCTTGCCATCCACTTGTTAGGGAAGTTCACCAAAATATCGTCATATGTACGCCAGAACTGACCCAAAGCCCATAAACATGACCATTCTACCAACGGTCTGTCTTCTGAAGGCTCTCCATCTTCTGCGTAAAGCTTTAAAGCCGCTGATCCCATGTATAAGTAAGAGAGCAGGTCGCCTAGTCGAGCAGAAAGGTTTTCTCTGATTTTGATTTGACCACCAACGATTAACAGAGCCGCATCAGAGAGTAACGCAAAGGCATGACCCGCTTGCGTTAGCTGTTGGTAACGACGAGGAACATTGGATTTAGGATGACTGGCAAAGTGAGCACGAGAGACGCCATGCCAAAAGCTGCCTGCCACGTTCGAGAGCGTATGCCCAATGTGCTTACCTAAAAGTGTATCAAACTTATCTAAATCAGCGGCTTCAACAGCATCTATCTCATCCTTCAAGAAGGGATGGCATCTTAACGCGCCCTGACCAAAAATAATCACGTTTCGGGTAAGAATGTTGGCGCCTTCAACAGTGATCGAAATAGGGCAAGACTGATAGGCTCTTGCAACGTAGTTACGAGGTCCCATCATGACACCTTTACCGGCATGGATGTCTGAAACATCTAACGATACCTGACGCGCTAAATTGGTGACATGGCATTTTGAAATAGCACTAGCCACAGCAGGTCTGATGTCTTGGTCAAGGGCGCTGACAGTTAACAATCGTGTAGCATCTGCTAGGTAAGCAAAACCAGCAATTCGCGCTAAAACT
Organism: Legionellales bacterium; assembly: GCA_002708265.1. Classification (GTDB taxonomy): domain Bacteria; phylum Pseudomonadota; class Gammaproteobacteria; order Berkiellales; family Berkiellaceae. The sequence goes on from PANA01000004.1 coordinate 218,383, forward strand.
TCTTTGATTCCCTCAAACTCGCAAATTGGAAGCTTGAACTGCTTACGAATACGACTGTAAGCACCGGTAGCTAGAATACCAAATTTTGTTCCACCTACTGAGGAAGAAGGGAGGGTGATGCCACGTCCAACCGATAAACATTCCATTAACATCTGCCAACCATGACCAACTTGCGCAGGACCACCAATAACATAATCTAAAGGAACAAAAACTTCCTTCCCTGTAGTAGGGCCGTTCATAAAGGGAGCAGCAGGCGGTAAGTGTCTTCTTCCTATTTCTATACCAGGAGTGGATCTTGGCAGTAGAAAACAGGTAATACCAAGATCTGTTTTGTCGCCAAGTAAATGCTCAGGGTCATACACCTTAGCGGCTAAACCCAATACCGTTGCAATAGGTGCCAACGTAATGTAGCGCTTGTTCCAAGTAAGGGTAACCCCCAGTACTTTTTCACCATTGAACTCTTTTTCACCAATAATACCAAAGTCAGGAATTGAGCTAGCGTCACTTCCTGCTTCAGGACCTGTTAAAGCAAAAGCAGGTATTTCTTCTCCCTTAGCTAAACGAGGGAGGTAGTGAGCTTTTTGTTCAGGGGTCCCGTATTCCAATAACAATTCAGCAGGACCAAGGGTATTAGGGACTGCGACAGTTGTGGATAAAGTAATACTACGACTTGCAAGCTTTGCAACGATTTGTGCATGTGCTGCGGCCGTGAAACCTTTTCCACCGAATTCTTTAGGAATAATTAAACCAAAAAAACCTTCCTTTTTGAGGTAAGACCAAAGCTCGGGTGATAAATCATAACGGTTATGAACGATATCCCAATCATCCGCCATACGACAGGCTTGCTCAACTGGCCCGTCCAAAAAGGTTTGTTCTTCTTCTGTTATCTGAATTTTTCCAATGGATTGAAAGCGGTTCCAGTCTGGTTGACCTTTAAACCATTCAGCTTCCCACCAAGTATCACCAGCATCAAGCGCAGCCTTTTCTGTTTCAGACACTTTTGGCATGGAACCACCAATTTTGTCCATCAATGGTTGGGTAATGTGCTTTTTACGTTGCTCAGCGTTGTTGAACAGAACTGCCAAACTAACATAAGCAGCCCACATTATTAAAATGAACAACGTAGAAAACACCCCAAAGTACGTAGTTGCTACTAGGGCGACACCGATGATAGCGGTGCTTAGTTTGAGTGATAGTCGGTAAAAGGCTAAGGTGCCAAGCCCAAAGAGCCAAGCTACTGTCCATAGTAAAGTCAACATAAGACTTTTCTCCTTGTTTAAAGTCGATGACACTATCGCTCGCACGGCGGCTGTGGTCAAGAGATGATGCTATGCAAAAAACCTGTTCCGTTGTTAAATATTTCAAGTCCGTGTAGCATATTAGGTAGTTGTAAGTCTGGACACTTATCATGCCTAAAAAGCTCGGTTACTTTGCTGGTTCACTCGTTGCAGGGTTAGTCTTTTTTTCTGCTGCCACCCCATGGTTGTACGGCAAGCGATTTGAAGACAGCTTTAATGCAAGTGTTAGAAACTTGAATAGCATGAAAGGTGTCACGATCCTTTCTTCAAAGTTTTCTCGAGGATGGCGTGAGTCTGAAGCTAAGGTGAATATTGAAGTCATCAATCCTGCCCTTTCTTCACAACCAATAGTTGCGCTACTGGACTTGGATATTAAGCATGGTCCCTTTGTAAAGCTTCCTGAGCAAGGTTGGCATACTGCAGGGGCGGGGTTGGTACTTGATGAAATTTCTATTAATGGCCGTACAGTTGACGTTCAGATGGTGGCTTTGGCAACAAAGTCGCACATAAACTGGACGATAGATTTACCTGCGGTTAGAGAAAATGATTTTGAAATATCAAAATCAAAAGTTCGAATGATAAGTGCATACGATTTTTCACATCTTCAGCTCAACTATGATTTGCCACAGTCTGCTTGGAGTCGGAATAACAATCATCTGACTTTGCAAGGATATAAGATGGATTTAAGTATTCCTCTTAGTCACCCCAACTGGGATTACTTTGCAGATATTCGTTCTGAAATTGAGCATCTATCGATTGACGGAGACGCTTTTAAAGTTGAGGGATTAAATTTTGATGTTGAAAACAAACCTCAAAAGAATGAAAACCTGTTAGAGAGTGATATTAATTTATCATTTGACTCGATGGTGACGAATCATGAGCGCTCTGGTCCTTTAACAGTCAGGTTAAATACCCGAAATATTCCAATTAGTTTTATAAGTGCTTTTGAGAAACGCTTGGATAAAATTGAAGATCCTCAACAGGCGGCTGCACTTTTCCTAACTAAAAACGATGCTTTAAAAACGCTCGTTGCGGCAACTCCTGAGCTTCGGGTATCAGGTTTGGAATACACCATTCCAGAAGGCACGTTAAAAGCAAATGCAAACTTAGTGTGGGGCGGAGAAGGCGTTAAACCAACTGCAACACAATTAATTGATACCTTGAAACTAGATGCTGATATTTTAGCACCAAGACAATTGATCTATCAGGTCATTAAGTCGCAAGAAACAGAAAAGTTAATGGCGGCTATGCAGCAGCAAGAATTGACTCTGAGCCCAGAGCAATTTGATATGGAAGTGGAAAAAGCAACAACGGCCTCTTTATACCAAATGGAGTTCAACAAAATGCTTCTAAGAGAAGGGGATAAAGATTATCGTTTCAACATTAAAGTCTTAAATGGTGTTGTGAGCTTAAATGGAACGCCTTCGTTTTCGTTGCCAGACTAATAACTTTGTTAGAACAATCTCTTATAACCTTTAATTTTTCTCAAACATTGCTTACTCTACTAACTATGATTTGATATCATCTCGCTTCTAATTAAGTTAGTTGTGAGGATGGTTCTATGGTGATGGGGTTGGTCAGCTTTGAAATGCTGGATGTTAATAGCAGAGTTATACGACCTTCGTCTGTCACGGCTCTTAGAAGGGCTATGACACCGCTAGTGCACCTTTTTGGGGGCAAAAAGCACTCAGTCCAAGCTAGACTTGAGCTGGATGGAAGCTATACCTGGCAAGTAGCAGAACCAACCCAAACGATTAAACCAGACAGGGCGCTCTGGATCTTTTTTCCTGTCGCACTATCTGTTGCTTTATTAAGTGCGATTGCACTAGGGTTTATCTTGTTATTTAGTGCTCTGCCTTTGTTGGGTAGAGCTAAAAGTAATTCTAAGCAAGCACAAGTTAAAAAAGCTATATCTCTATCCTTAGACAAAATTACGCTCCAAGACTTGATACCACCAAAGATACCTTCCGAGCCAAGTTCAGTTGTAACCACATCTGCCGTAGAGAGTCAGGAAATAGATGGGGGGCCTAGTACTACCGTCGAATCGGCAGCAATTATATCAAGATCAAGCCCCAAACTACGTCGACAAAGTGAGAGCTCAAGGCTGGTTGGCAGCGGACAAGAAGAGCTGATGTCAACGAGTAATGTACCACTAGATAAGCGTATTCCAGGTTCTCAATTTCAATCAACACGAGAGTCGGTTGCTTCTGTTTTAGTTTCAGAGGCTCCTGATACTGGTGAAACTAGTAATATAGAAAGTGAAGCAAGTGTTTTCGTTTCAGATACTGGAGCTGTCTCTTCAAATGCTCATGGCACGTTTAACAGAAAAAGACGATTCGCCGAGGTTGTGTCAGATTTATCAAGATCTTCTGACGTCCACCCGCCAGCACCCAAAAGACCACTTCCCAGTAGTAATTATGCACCTTCTTCTTCCTCAGATGGATTGCAGCGTATCCCAAGAACCCCTAATTTGGTAGCGCTAGCAGATGGGGACACATTAGAACCTGAATTGGTAACTTTGTCTTCTTTAACAGGTCAAAGGTCTGGATTAGAAATAAGTGGACACAGACGAACTCTCTCCTTAGGAGGTGGTGATGAATTAATTGTTCAAGCTGCTCGAGGAGCACACTCCGCTGGGCCTGAACTCGCTGTGCGCGAAACAGGTCTTGAGATAGATAAGAGTAGGTTTCCGTTGATACCTCCGCCCGAACATTTGCCTTTAATACCACCAGAGCCACATGCTCCAGTCAGTAAGCCGGAGCGGTTAAGCAATCCTAATTTGGACCTATCGGAAGATGAGCTTTCCGACGATTTAAGGGAAGACATTGATGAAGAAGGTGAAGTAGATGTAAGCCTGCCTCGTACAGCCGCTCCCAAGCCTCAGGAACATCCTCTGCCCTTAACAATTTCTGGATTACTAGAGAGAACACCTTCTGAAGAAGGAAGGGAGTCAAGTGTTGGTATGGATTTATCGGTACTGAGTTTGACTGAAGTTCTAGACCTTAATCATGGAGTGGAAGAACAAACAGATGCAGATGTATTTGCTTGGCTAAGTGGGTCAGATATTTCGGAGGAGACGGTAACAGCTTCCACAATGGCACCATTTTTTGAAAATGACAGTGCTCGAAGGATGGCAGTAAAGCAGGCATTGCACTCAACCGGCGCTCTTTTAAGAGCACTCCCAGAATTAAAGGCAGAAAAGAAACTTTTATTAGAGAGCCGAGAAGCACCAGAGCAAGGTCAAAGTATTCATCTTGCTGAACTTGAGGCGTTTAATAAAAATCTCAAAGCTTTAATGCCTAAATTTGTAAATGACTTTTGCTATCGTTTTGAAGCAACTATTCATGATATGAAAATTGTTTGTCTTCAAAGTAAAGAAAACAAAAGATTTTTAGGTGTCGTAGTTTCAAATGATGGTAATGTCCAGCCTATTAGTCCCGCTAATAAGCTAGACGACATGATGGTTGATAATGTTCATGTTATGTCTTTAGAAGACTTCGCAATAACGTATGAACTAGACACTCTTGTTTATAATGAGCAGTATCATGCCCTGCTCTTGAAGGGTGAGATCATAGGCTACGGTTATGGATATGATCATGTACAACATTACTCTGCTCGTTCACTAAAAGATCTTGATAAAGATGACACTCTAGAGTTGAGAAACTGTAATGGTTTGTGGGTGTTGATAAGAAATGGAACTATGGATTCATTGGTATTTGACCCAAGAGAAGTCGCAAATCTTAGTAAAGCGTTTCCAATCGAGCTTCCTGTCCTGAAAAGTCAAAAAGAACTTGATAAGTTTATACTTGTTCCAATTTCAGAACTCATTAGTACGCATGAAAATCCAATAATGGTGAAGGGCCCTGATAATCAATCACAAGGCGTGTGGTTTGCAGATGAGAGGTTTTACCTTGCAACAGGAAACATATTACTTAACCCAAATGTATTTAGTGAGAAACAGATGATAAATGGTAATTTTGAGAACCCTTTGCTTCGGTTGCGTGAAATGGGAAGCGATGAACCTGTTATTGAGCCTGCTAAAGAAACAAAAGCTTCTAATCGTCTTCGACAAAGCCTAATACCACGAGCAAATAAAGCAGCACTAAAATCTCTATTAAAGGGAACTAAGGAAAAGACTGCTCGCGAAGATGCCCGAATGCCAAAAACCAGAATCCCTCAATGGGTAGGCAAGCCGACGACTGCAATCCCACGCGCGGAAAGTGCTGAGGGCGTATGTTCTAGTCCAGAAGCTCGAGCGCTTAATTTAGAAGATAAAGCTTCTTTACAAGCTCGATTCAGTCAAAGGCTAAGGGAGTCTGAGGTTTGTGAATTGAATAGTCGGATGGAGGGTCTAGATGCATTTATGGCTCTAGAGAGGTTATGTGCTGAGTCTGGAGCAGATGCAGTATTAAATTCTAAAGATCTTTTGCATCATTTAAGACGAACCACAGAAAAGAGAAATAAGCAAAGGGTTCGGTTTAGTAGTGATCCGGATGTTGTTATCACACATGTGGAAGGAGATCCAAGAGATGAGGGACTTCTTCTTAAAAGTAGAATTAAGCCAACAAGGGTATAAAATAAATTGTAGAAAAAGGCATCATATAGATGCCTTTTTTTATGCTTCTGTTTCCAGTTCATTTTCAAGCAGTGACTTTAATCGATATAAAATGGCAGCTGCTTCACGTGGCGTTAATGAGTCTAGATCGGTATCTTTAAGAAGATGAATGACTTTTTGATGTTCGTTAGTTTTAGGTGAGGTGTATTTTAATGGCTGAGAATCATTGGAGGTTGAAGTTGCTTCTAGCTTGTTCAACTTGCACCGAGCAGACTCAAGAACAGAAAAAGGCACACCTGCAAGTTTTGCAACTTCAATACCATAGCTTTTGCTTGCTGAACCTGCGCTAATTTTGTGCAAAAACACTAGGGTGTTTTTGTTTTTGGTAGCACCAAGATGTACATTTTTCATTTTGTCTGAATTGTCAGCGAGCTTTGTGAGCTCAAAGTAATGTGTTGAAAATAGAGTGAGGGCTCCAATGTCCTGTGATAAAAACTCCGCAGTTGCTCCAGCAATAGACAAGCCATCGTAGGTACTTGTTCCACGACCTATTTCATCAATAATGACTAAACTTTTATTCGTTGCTGTTCGCAGAATATGTGCTGTTTCAGTCATCTCAACCATAAAAGTAGATCTTCCTGAGGCTAAATCATCGCTGGCTCCAATACGAGTCATAATTTTATCGATTGGACCTATAACGGCAGAATCAGCCGGTACAAAACTTCCAACATGTGTTAACAAGACAATAAGCGCAGTTTGGCGCATATAGGTTGATTTGCCACCCATGTTAGGTCCAGTAATCATGAGTAATGGTTGTTGTCTGGACATATCAACATCATTTGGAACGAAGGCAGTTTCAAGATTCTTTTCCACAACCAAATGTCGACCTTGAGAAATTTGAATCATATTTTTTTCAGACAAGGTAGGACAGCATAAACGCAGCTTCTCTGCTCTTTCAGCAAAGCAAGACAAAACATCTATCACGCATAAAGCATGGCTAGTTTGCTGTAATGATGAAAGATGATTTCCTATCTGTACAAGAAGATCATCATATAGCTCTTTTTCAAGGGCTAAGGCTTTTTCTTGTGCGTTTAAAATTTTGTCTTCAAAGGTTTTAAGCTCAGGAATAATGTATCGTTCAGCATTTTTTAATGTTTGCCGACGAGAGTACTCAGGCGGCGCCTGTTCGGACTGCCCTTTAGAGATTTCAATGTAGTATCCATGAACCCGATTGTAGCCGACCTTTAGAGATGAAAGGCCAGTTCGTTGTTTTTCCTTTACCTCGAGCTCATTTAGAAAGCCTTCAGCTTTTTGTTCCAAGCCCCTTAACTCATCAAGAGTGTCATTATACCCCACTTTAATTACACCCCCATCCCTAATTAATAATGGTGGTGAATCTATAATGGCAGCATCGATAAGAGAAAATAGGCTAGGGTGAGGGTCTAGCTGAGAAATCAAGCGTTTTAGCAAAGTGGAGGGTGTAATTTTACTCAGAGCAGATAGTAGGTTCGGGATAATGCTCAAGGCGTGTGCTAATTGTAATAAATCTTTAGGACGAGCACTTTTTAGAGTGACTCTAGTTAATATCCGATCTATATCACCAACGCCAGATATGGCATTTTTCACAGCTTCCCAATCGTTTAGAAGCGCTTTAACAGATGCTTGTCTTAAGCGAATTTTATCATGACAAACAATCGGTTGATTTAACCAACGTGCCAGGCAACGAGAACCCATAGGGGTTTGTGTTGAGTCTAGACAAGATAATAATGTATTTTCTCGTTTACCAACAAGATTCTCTGAGATTTCCAGGTTGCGTCTACTCTGAGGATCAATAGTTAAAATATCACTGATACTTTCTTTTTTAAGAGAGGTAATATGTATCAGTTCACGTTTTTGTGTATCTAGTGCATAACGTATTAGTGCGCCAGCAGCAGATAATGCTATTGGTAAATCCTCACATCCAAAGGCATCCAAGTTAGCAACTTTAAAGTGCTCGCATAGAGCACGTTGCGCTTGAGACAAGCTAAAATCACTCGCTGCTCGCAAAGTGATTTTACAGCCTTTGGGAACCCATTTAGCAGCATTATTACCATCGGCGAGAACCACCTCAGTTGGATTGTAACGTGCGCATTCTGATAGTAAATCTTGCTCGCTGGTTAATTGCTCTACAGTAAAACGACCAGTTGATAAATCTAAAGTGGATAAGCCATACAGATCAGTTTTAGGTTTTGCATATAGACATAACAAGATGTTATCTCTTTGGCTGTTCAATAGGGTTTCTTCTGTAACAGTACCGGGAGTTACGATACGAGTTACCTCTCTTTTAACAACCCCTTTGCTGGCAGATGGACTTTCTACTTGTTCACAAATCGCAACGGATTCCCCTTGGGCGATAAGCTTGGCTAAGTAACCCTCTACGGCATGGACAGGAACACCCGCCATCGAAATTGGCTCTCCAGCTGATTGACCACGTTTGGTTAAAGTTAAGTCTAAAAGTTTGGCGGCTTTATGAGCATCTTCATAAAAGAACTCGTAGAAATCACCCATCCGGTACATTAAAAGTAAGTCTTTAAACTCATTTTTGATTGACCAGTATTGCTGCATCATTGGAGTGTGGGCTAGTTTGGTGGTCATACCGTATCCTTATAAGCACTCTTTGGCCCCTATCTTAAGGGATGTGACTCTGATTCAAAAGGAAAACTCTATGTCTGAACTTATGTCAGCTCTACAAAAACTCGCTGAGCACTGCCTGGCAACCCAGAATATGGTTGTTACAGCAGAGTCCTGTACTGGCGGTGGAATTGGCTATCACTTAACCCAGTTGCCCGGTTCGTCGGCTTGGTTTGATCGTGGATTCATTACCTACAGCAATGCCTCTAAGATAGATTGCTTAGATGTGCCTATGGATATCTTAGAAGCACATGGGGCAGTCAGCCAAACAGTAGCGATATCAATGGCCAACGGCGCCCTTAAACACTCAAACGCAACTTTGAGCGTAGCTGTCACTGGGGTTGCAGGACCTAATGGGGGGTCAGTAGATAAGCCAGTTGGTACAGTCTGGATTGCTTGGGGTGCAAAAGAACGAGAAGCACAGGCGAAATGTTTCCTCTTTAAGGGCAATCGTGAAGCCATTCGGCATCAAACTATTCAGTCTGCGGTGGAAGGCTTAATCCGCCTTATGCCATAATAGACAACTATTTGAACTGACAATCGCGCACAAGGAGCGAATAGATATGTCTGACAACAAACAAAAGGCCATCGAAACGGCACTTTCTCAGATAGAGCGGCAGTTCGGGAAAGGGACCATTATGCGCCTAGGGGATGAAAGTAATATCAACACCTCTATTGAGGCGGTCCCTTCTGGCTCTATTGCGCTTGATGCTGCTCTTGGTATCGGCGGGTACCCTAGAGGCCGAATTGTAGAAATTTATGGGCCTGAGTCCTCGGGTAAAACCACCTTAACACTCCAAGCAATTGCACAAATTCAGAAGATGGGTGGAACAGCAGCATTTGTTGATGCTGAGCATGCACTGGATCCTGTCTATGCTGAAAAACTGGGCGTGAATTTGGATGAGCTATTAGTGTCTCAGCCAGACACTGGTGAGCAAGCACTCGATATCGTTGATATGTTGGTTCGCTCTGGAGGTGTTGATTTGATTGTTATTGACTCAGTAGCGGCTTTAACACCTAAAGCAGAAATCGAAGGGGACATGGGTGATCATCATGTTGGTTTGCAAGCGCGATTAATGTCACAGGCACTGAGAAAGCTAACCGCAAATATTAAACGTGCTAACACATTAGTATTTTTCATTAACCAGATTCGTATGAAAATTGGTGTTATGTTCGGTAATCCAGAGACCACAACAGGGGGTAATGCGCTTAAATTTTATGCCTCTGTGCGTTTAGATATTCGCAGAACTGGTGCGGTTAAAAAAGGTGAAGAGATTTTAGGAAACGAAACCCGAGTGAAAGTGGTAAAAAACAAAGTTTCTCCTCCTTTCAAGCAAGCGAATTTTGAGATTCTATATGGTGAAGGAATTTCACGTTTGGGTGAGATTATTGATATTGGTGTTGACCAAAAGATAATTGATAAAGCAGGTTCATGGTACAGCTACGATGGAAATCGTATTGGTCAAGGTAAAGAGAATGTTCGACAATTTCTGAGCGACAATCCTGAAATAGCGGATGACATAGAAGTGAAAATTCGAGCAGCTGTATTACCAGTTCGCAAGACAAAAGAAAAAGCTGAGGCGACTGAAGAAAGTAACTAGTGTGCCAAGCGTTAAAGAAAAAGCAATAGCATTGCTGGCACGTCGTGAACACTCGCAGTTGGAGTTGCGAAAAAAACTTCAGCTGCGAGGCTTTGCAGAAAATGAAATCCAGTCAACGCTTGAGTGGGTGAAAAACAAGGGCTATCAAGATGAAGCCCGCTTTTGTGACAGCTATATTCGACAGAGAATAAGTGCTGGTTTTGGACCAGTGAGAATACAGAAAGAACTTGTCGAACGTGGTGTCAGTAAACATCTGCTTGAAGCTTCTGAGCCATGGCAATCAGCTGATTGGCAAGGGCAAATAGAACGATTGGTACAAAGAAGGTTTGATACGCCTTGCCAGAGTCGGCATGAGTATCAGAAAAGAGCCCGGTTTTTAATGGGGCGTGGTTTTACAATAGATCAAATTATCCAGGTTTTAAAATGAAGTTGAGCGAAATCCGAGAAGCATTTATATCATATTTCGAGTCGAAAGATCATACTCGAGTTGACAGTAGCTCTTTAATTCCCCAAGGGGATGACACATTGTTGTTTACGAATGCAGGGATGGTTCAATTCAAGGAAAGATTTTTAGGTTCAAAAGGTGCTTACAGTCGAGCGACCTCATCACAGCGTTGTGTTCGAGCGGGCGGTAAGCACAATGATTTAGAAAACGTAGGATACACGGCTCGCCATCACACATTTTTTGAAATGCTGGGTAACTTTAGTTTTGGAGACTACTTTAAGCGAGAAGCGATAGAGTTTGCTTGGGAATTTTTGACTAAAAAGCTTGGGATTCCTGAAGAAAAGCTATGGATAACTGTTTACGTAGAAGATGATGAGGCTGCTAAAATTTGGCTTCAAGATATGAAAGTGAGCGCTGAAAGATTTTCTCGCTGTGGTGAAAAGGATAACTTTTGGTCTATGGGTGACACGGGTCCCTGTGGCCCTTGTACAGAAATATTTTATGATCATGGCCCTGAAATACCCGGTGGCCCACCAGGAACACCTGAAGAGGATGGTGACCGGTATGTAGAAATATGGAACTTGGTTTTTATGCAGTATGAACGCCACTCTGATGGCAGTTTAACACCGTTACCAAAGCCATCAGTTGATACAGGTATGGGGCTAGAGCGTATAGCCGCAGTTATGCAAAATGTCCATAGTAATTATGAAGTAGACCTGTTCGACGAATTAATAAAAGCCGCGGCAAAGATTCTTAATATTAATGATTTAACAATACCGTCATTGAAAGTGATTGCTGATCATATTAGAGCAACAAGTTTTCTAATTATTGATGGGGTTCAACCTTCAAATGATGGAAGAGGTTATGTTCTTAGAAGGATTATTCGTCGAGCGATACGACATGGTCATAAATTAGGGGCAACAGAGTCTTTCTTTTATAAGATGGTCAAGCCATTAGTGGATACTATGAAAGATGCCTATCCCGAGCTGATGAAAGAACAGAAACATATTGAAACGGTGCTAGAGCAAGAAGAAGAGCAGTTTTCAAAAACCCTTGCGAGCGGGATGCGTATTCTCGAAACAGCACTTCAGTCAGCAGTAGCCTCAAAATGCCTTTCGGGTGATATTGTTTTTAAGCTTTATGATACCTATGGATTCCCTGTCGATTTGACGGCAGATATAGCGAGAGAAAGAGAGATGCGCCTAGACCATGATGGGTTTGAGCGTTGCATGCAAGCGCAAAAAGAGCGCGCTAAGTCTGCTAGCAAGTTCGATCAATATCAGCAAAAAATTGAATCAAGCATACACTCTGATTTTCTTGGGTATGAATGTATTCAATCAAACGCTCATGTAGAGCAAATATTCAAAAATGAACAAGACACTAACGCTACTGTGAGTGGTGAAGAAGCAGTTATTATTTTAGATAAAAGCCCATTCTATGCTGAATCTGGTGGTCAAGTAGGAGACACTGGTTACCTAGTTTCTGAAGAAGGTAAATTTTTAGTTCGTGATACTCAAAAATCAAATAACTCTATCCTTCATATTGGTCAAATGATAGAAGGAGAGTTCCGCCAAGGTTCTGTTGTAGAGGCGCATGTCGATAAGCAAAGACGAAATGATATTCGCCGAAATCACTCTGCCACACACTTACTGCATGCAGCGCTAAGGCAGGTGTTGGGAAATCATGTTCAACAAAAAGGATCTTTGGTTCATCCAGATTATTTACGATTCGATTTTTCTCATACAACTGCAGTATCTTCAAGTGAGCTAGAAAAAATCACTCAAATCGTCAATGCCCAAATACTTGCTAATTCATCCGTAGATACAGCTTTAATGACACCAGAGAAGGCAAAAGCATCAGGGGCTATTGCCTTATTTGGTGAAAAGTACTCTGAAGAGGTTCGGGTTCTATCAATGGGTGGAAAGTTTTCTGTTGAGCTGTGCGGTGGCACACACGTTGAAAGGACTGGGGATATTGGTTTTCTAATCATCACCAATGAAACAGGAATTGCAGCAGGTGTCCGGCGTATAGAAGCCCTTACTGGACGCAAAGCAATAGAGTATGCACTCAAGAACCAAAAGCAAATAGCGACTTTATCCGCTAACCTTAAAACAGAGCCATCAAAGTTGGTTGAAAAACAGCAACAGCTGATTGCGGATAATAAACAGCTGGATAAAGAATGCCAAGCACTTAAATCCAAATTAGCATCTTCTGCAGGCTCTTCACTGGTTGATAAAGCGCAAAAAATTGGTGATGTTTTTGTGCTTATTGAAGAAGTTCAAGGCGCTGATCCAAAATCAATGATGACGCTTTTAGATCAAGTAAAACAGAAGCTCGGAAAATGTGTTGTTTTACTTGGAACGAAATCTGACGACCGGGTGAACCTCATTGCGGGTGTTTCTAAAGATATGACAGCGCAGCTAAAAGCGCCTGAGCTTATTAAAGTAGCAGCAGAGCTTGTTGGGGGACGTGGTGGCGGACGGCCTGACATGGCCCAAGCAGGGGGGACTGAACCTGCTAAACTTTCTGAGGCATTGAATAAAGCTAAATTATGGACGCAAGAAAAGTTGGCTTAAGTAATGGGATTATATGTCATCAAGTTTGGCGGTACCTCAGTAGCTTCTATTGCATGTATGCAATTGGTCACAAAAATTGTCAAATCAACGGTCAATGAAGGTCACCAGGTTGTTGTGGTGTTATCCGCTATGGCAGGTGAGACAGACCGGCTTGAACGACTTGCCCATGAGGCATGTGCTCGTCCCGATCCTGCTGATTTGGATCTGGTTCTGTCTGCCGGAGAGCAGATTTCAATTGGATTATTAAGTATTTTGTTAAAGAGCCAAGGGGTCGAGTGCGAGGCCTTAACTGGCCCTCAAGCGGGAATTTGCACGGATAATGCACATAATAAAGCCCGTATTGAGCGCATTGAAACTGAGAAAATTATCAAAATACTTGAAAAAAACAGCGTATTGGTTGTAGCAGGCTTCCAAGGGGTGAGTAAGCAAGGTAGAATAACTACCTTGGGGCGAGGAGGGTCTGATACTTCCGCAGTTGCTTTAGCAGTTGCCCTAAAGGCGCAGGAATGCCGAATCTATACAGACGTTGATGGGGTGTACACAACCGACCCACGCCTGGTTCCTGAGGCTCGTAAGATGCCTCGGGTGACATTTGAAGAGATGTTAGAGTTGTCTAGTTTAGGCGCTAAGGTTCTTCAAATAAGGGCTGTTGAGTTTGCAGGAAAATATAATATTCCGCTAAGAGTGTTGTCTACTTTCAAGTCCGGTTCAGGGACGCTTATCACATATGAGGATAATGCTGTGGAACACGCAGTTGTTTCAGGGATTGCTTTTAACCAGCAAGAAGCAAAGATTGTAGTCAGAGGAGTCACCGACGTACCAGGGGTCGCGGCAAAAATTCTCGGACCAATTAGTGAGGCGAACATAGATGTAGATATGATCGTCCAAACTGTGGGAAGAAACGGAGTAACGGATTTCGCATTTACTGTGCACCGTCGTGATTATGACCGAGCGGTGACATTGGCAACAAAAACAGCCCATCTCCTTGGTGCAGCCGGGGTAGATGGAGAAAGAAAGATCGTTAAGGTCTCTCTGGTTGGGGTAGGGATGCGTTCCCATGCCGGTATCGCAACAAAAATATTTACAACATTGGCCAATCACGACATCAACATTCAGTTGATATCAACCTCAGAAATTAAAGTTTCTGTGGTAATTGACGAAAAATACCTTGAGTTGGCAGTAAAGTCATTGCATCAAGCCTTTGACCTACACAAAGTACCAACGAAAGAGGATGTCTAGCTCAGGACCTGATTGCAGCAAGGTCAGGAAAATTCTGAGATAGAAGCGTCGAGAGACGTATTTGTGATTAAAGGAGATTGACCATGTTAATTTTAACTCGTCGTGTTGGCGAAACACTGATGATTGGTGATAACGTCACTGTTACTGTACTTGGTGTAAAGGGTAACCAAGTCCGTATTGGTGTGAATGCGCCTAAAGAAGTGTCCGTACACCGTGAAGAGATTTATCAAAAGATTCAGTCTGAGCGCACTGGCGGTCAACCGAATGATACAGAAGGTAAGTCTGCTGAATAGCACTTAGGAACTAATCTCCCGTATTATTTCCCCATGATTTTGCTTCAATGCTAATTTAGTGTTAGTATTGCGCAAACTGGAGAGGTGCCCGAGAGGCCGAAGGGACTCCCCTGCTAAGGGAGCATGGGTCTCAACCACCCATCGAGGGTTCGAATCCCTCCCTCTCCGCCAGATAAAACAATTTCGTGTGCGCCCGTAGCTCAGCTGGATAGAGTACCTGGCTACGAACCAGGCGGTCGGAGGTTCGAATCCTTCCGGGCGCGCCATTTAAAAAATTGTTTTTTCTTTGAAGGTAAGAAACTATAAGCATCCTTGCTTATCCAGCATTAGTTTCTGCCTGCCATTACGCCGCCATCAACATCAACTATTGTTCCTGTTATCCATGAAGCATTTTCAGACAGTAAAAATCTAACCATTTTTGCAACGTCATCAGGCGTTCCTATGCGGCCAATAGGATGAAATTCGTTGAAACCGGCGAGGGCGCTTTCAATGTTTTCTGGCTCAATAAATGACTTGTAGATCGTTGATAAAACGACAGCCGGTGCAACCGCATTTACGCGAATGTTATGATCGGCTAACTCCATTGCCATATTTTGTGTTAATGAATGTAAGCCTGCTTTTTGCATTGAGTATGCCGAAGAGGGGGTTGCTTTAACCGCTTGGTGTGCCCACATTGAGCCGATATTAACAACAGCACCACCACCGTGTGATTTCATATTCTTAGCCACTGCTTGAGTAATGAAAAAGAATGCACGATTGATATCTAGCTGCATGTCATAATCTGATTCACTATGCTCAAGAAATGCTACAGGTTTAAAGTATCCCGCAGAGTTTACTAAATACTTGATATGGTCTGATATATCCTCGATGTAGTGAATGAATTCTCGTACAGCTGAAGGATCATATAAATCTAGAGAATAAGTGGTAACTTGCTTTGATGTTTCACTTTGAAGCGATTTTGCTGCATTTGAAAGCTTTTCAAGTTCCCTTCCTACAATAATATACTCCAATATTTCATCTGAAAGTTGAGAAGCACTGGCATACCCAATTCCTGAGGAACCTCCAATAATGAGAGCTATTTTTTTAGTTTCGTTCATATTTATCTCCTAACAACAAATCTACCTATCAAAAGGTAGGTGAAATGAGTAAAAAAAACTGTTTCTGCTTTAAAGAGGTAATGCTGTGTTGGGCAATACGTTTAAAGTAAGCGATATCTTTTTTTACCCGCGCAATTAACATTGCCCCTTCTAAAGAGGCTAAAAAGAAGTGTGCAGCTATTTTAGGATCAACCGTTTGGGGGACCTGTTTTTGCTGAATACATTCTTTAATATGCTTTTCAAGCCATTTCTCTGAGCTTGAAAAAAAGCCTGTTAAACGATCATGGGTGTAATCATTTACCGACAATAAGTCCGAGGCCAGCATTCCACAAAGACATATTCTGTCTTCCTCTAGGGTTTTAGTAAAAATTTTCGTAAAGGCCTCTAGCTTTTCTAAGGGGCTTACTGACTTGCTCTCAAGAGCGCGAAGTGTATCATTAAAATTTTCAATATAGCGAGCGACAAGAGCTTCAACCAAATCTTGTTTAGTCGGAAAGTGGTAATGAATACTCGCTGTTTTAATACCAACTACCTTCTCTAAATCTTTGAAGCTAAATGCATTAAGTCCAACGGTTTGAACCTTTTGTTCAGCTATATCTAATATTTTATCGAATGTGGACAAACTCGGCATACCAGCTCCTATCTATGTATAGGTAGGTTAGCTTGATAATCCACTTTTGTCAATACGGGTATACAGAAAAGGGATGAATGATTTTAAGATGTATATGCAATTATTTGGAAGGGGTATAGAGGAGATAATTACAACGCAGTAGTTATAATGCGAAATGAATTAGAAGGAGGTAGGACATGTCTACAGATACACCAGATTGGTACGATGAGAAAGCAGATTATATTGAGGTGGTTGCTTATAACCCTGACTGGCCCAATCAGGCTCAACAAATGATTGAAAATCTTAAAGAGGTTTTCGAGTTAGATAGCAATATAGTTGCTTATGAACATATTGGTAGCACGGCCATACCGGGTTTATCAGCTAAGCCAATAATTGATATTTACATTGGTGTTAAATCGGTTGAACGTGCCAAAAAACTGATGGTAAAGCCGATCGAGAATATGGACTTCTTGTATTGGGCTGAAAATCCTAATCCAGAAAAAATGATGTTCATAAAGGGAATGCCTCCCTTTGGGAAAGGTCGAACTCACCATATCCATGTAGTGGAGTATGATTCAAAATATTGGAAAGCACGTCTTGCTTTTCGAGACTATCTAAGAGCGCATACAGATGCTCGAATGGAGTACGAAGCAGAAAAGCTCAAGCTTGCTGAAACCTTTAAATATGACCGAGAAGGTTATAGTGAGGGTAAGAACAAGATAGTTACTGATTTGCTGACAAGAGCAAGATTTGAAGGATACAAAGGTAGATAAAAATATTTAAAAAAAGACGGTTGACCCTCACGTAACGTGAGACTTTATCTTTGTTCTGGAGGCCAGTGATGTCGGATTACTATCAATGCAATGCATTTACACTTAGAGCCCTCATCTGTTGAAGTGAAAAAGTTGGCAAAGGAGTGGGTTAACTTGTACGAATCCGCATATAAAGACTTTCCAACTGAACTCAAAGAAAAGATGTGGAAGGCCAATAAATCAGGTATTTATCCAAAAGATCAAATGCCATACTTTAGACAAGATGTTGTTGATTTTATAGATGCTGCTATTGAGCATCATAAAATTAGGACTCTATAAAATAAGGGAGTATTGCTCCCTTTTTAAACTACTATTTTCTTTTGGGGTAGATAACTGAGTTTTCATGAGCCTTATCATCCCATATTTTATCTTCCGGAAGATTCGTCTCTATAAGCTCTATAGCACTGTCTTCAACTTGTATCACTGCGACTTTAAAGCCTGCAAAGGGCTCATAGGGTTCTAATAAGATCTTTTCCCCTTCAATTGCATCATCTAAATTAGGGACTTTAAAAGCAACGTGAGGTTGGGTTTGAAGTAAAGGGTGCAAAGGGCAACCTTCTTCAAATCGGTGATACTGAACTCTAAAGGGGTTGTTACCAGGGGTCGTATACATTTTAAATGTAGGACTATATCGTTCATTTGGCTTCTTTTCTTTGGTTGGGATCCCAAAGTGATGAAATTCATATAGTTGATGCTTGGTTTTCATGGCAGTATCCTTAGTGAGTTAAAATAATTTAACCATAAAGCTAAGTTGAAGGCGATTCTCATCGTTAAATCTGAATATTAGCTGCGGGAGAGAAAATGAAAACCCCATATAAAATTGTAGATGTGTTTGAAAATGGCGCTTGTACAGGTAACCCGGTTTGCGTTGTAAAAATTGAAGGAGCAATGCCAGAGGATAAAAAACTTCAGGCTTTGGCTAATTGGATCAACTTATCCGAGACAACATTTATCAGTGACTCTGAGGTTGCTGATTATCACTTAAGAATATTTACACCTGATAATGAACTCCCATTTGCTGGACATCCAACCTTAGGCAGTGCATGGGCTTTTGCTGAGTTGGATTCTAATAAAACCCTTATTAAACAAAAATGTGCTTATGGTGAAGTTCTAATTGAAAGAAAAGGGAATATGCTAACTTTTACACTCCCTCATTATATTAAGGGCGAGCATATTGATTCTGAAGAACTTTGTGCGCAGTATCCATTAGCTGTTTGCCACTCCCCTCAGATATACACGACAGGTCCAGTTTGGATGGTTGCCCAGGTAGTGGATAAGTCAGCATTGATGTCTGTCTCTGTAGGTTCTGAAGAAACCGTTAAGTGGATGAAGCGCTATAATGCCGAAGGGATTAATTTATTCTATGTTGAAGATGATGGCTCAATCACTATTCGTACCTTTTTTCATGCGAATGATTTAATGGTAGAAGATCCGGCTTGTGGATCAGGAAATGCAGCGGTTGGAGCCTATTTAATAGAAAACAAACGTTTTCCACCTATGGGCTATATTGCTTATCAGGGCAAAGCCCGTTCGAGAGATGCTGTTGTAAAAGTCTCTGTAAAGAATGGGGCCATACAGATAGGTGGGAAGTGTCGAACTATAATGGAAGGATTTGTTGATCTATAAAAAGTCCTCATATGAGCGCTGAGGCTTTTCAGGGCTCATTTCCCCAGATAGAATCAAAAGAAAACAATATTAGAAGAGCAAATACCATGATGCCTCAAGTTTCAGTTGCTGACTTGCTCAGTATCTTTGGATCAGACTCAGATATACATAATGTCTCATTAGAAACTTTAAAGGCTATGATTCAAAGTCGCGCGGCTGATTTGCCTCGCCTTGTAGATTCAA
Organism: Legionellales bacterium; assembly: GCA_002708265.1. GTDB lineage: Bacteria > Pseudomonadota > Gammaproteobacteria > Berkiellales > Berkiellaceae. Next base: position 237,427 of record PANA01000004.1, read on the forward strand.
ATGGTGCCAGCCTTTTGATGCTAGCTTTTCAAGGTGGGTTTACAGAGTTGATTTCAGATCTACTTAAAGCGAATTCTTCATGGAATTTGGAAGAATCAGATACAGAAAATAGAACGCTTGTTCATTGGGGCTGCTTTCATGTGGATTTTGTTGCAATGGCCCAGCTATGGATGCAAGGAAAGCAAATACCGCCTTTAATGATGAAAAGAGATAATCAAGGTAACCTTCCCTCAACGTATTTTAAGCAAAATTGTAAGTTTTTGGGCGCAAGTGAATGTAAATCATGGTGGAACTTATTTAAATCCTGCCCAGAAAGTCAGACAAGGGGACTTCTTGGCTTTTTACAGACTTTGCCCGGTAAACCAAGAGGGTATACACCAGCGTACTGTAAAGCGGGACGCCAATGCTTACCCCCAGAACCGGATGCAGTCTTTTCAATAACAACGATACGTAAGAACAGGCACCGTTCACAATAAAAGTAATAATTCTAGCTAACACTCAACCCTTCTTAATTATAGTTAACATACAAACTATTTTATGCAATGATTACCTCCAAAATACAATGAGCTTTAAATAAGCTCTGGCAAGGTTGGAGATTCTTTATGTTAAATCCTAAGTTGAGATATATCTTGGCTTGTTTTAGGGCCTATGAGCGACAGCCTGGATTGGCGACACAGAGGCTAGTTTTAGAACTAAAAGAAGCATTCTATAAAGAGTTACAAACAGAGCACCCACTGAGTGCTGATAACGTCTACGCGCTTTTACTTGAATTGATGAAAATGCAAACGACAGCTGCATTAGAAGCAGTTTATCCATTTTTAAAAGACGGATATGTGGAGCTAGTAAACAAGTCTTTTAATATACGCGATCTAAACGATAGAACTTTAGTTCAACTGTGCGCGCAATTTGCCTCGGCGAAAAATATATCCTTACTGTGTCAGTACTTTCCTAGACTGGCAATCTTGCTTAAAGAGAACAATTATGCTGAAGGCAAGGCATCAGTTCTGCAAGCTCGGATGTCGAGTTCAAAACTTATCCCTGCTGAGGATGCTAAAGTGCTTTGTGAATTATTAGGATTAGAGACTTTAGGTGAGGGGGCTCAAGAAGAAGCTGCTGAGCAATCTATTTTAGACATAGTGAAACATTTATCAAACTGTCTAGGGTGCTCATATTTACATACAATAGTGTATACCTTGGCATTGCCTTTATCTGCTGAGGATAGAATGTCGCTTAAACAAGCGTTTCAAGAAGAGTTAAAGGCTCTAGAGAGTGCCGCGAGTCTTTTAAACCTAAAAGGGACATCAGGAGAAAACCTCTTAGCCGCTGTAGTGGAGCTTGGTGACATTGAGTATGTTAATGAAGTTCTTAGTGTTGATAGAACAGGGGTATTTTTAAAACGAGTATTTGAGGCACCTGATCCAGTTGTTGTTGCTGCTCTAAATGTGCAGCGCTCATCTGAGGGGGTATTCTTCGCTGATATTGATGCCCTTGAGGCAATGCAGATTAAAGCGATAAAAGCCCAAAGCCCTATAGATTATCAAGATCGATTAGGGCCATTGCTATCTATACCAGAAATCGCAAATGTTGCTCAAAAAGCAGCGGGGCGCTCGCTTAAAGAATTCAAACCTCGATTTGTTCAAGATATGTTTACTCTTGCCAAGGAAGAAGAGTCTAGACGAGCCAGTTGTTGCGCTCGAGAAGCTGAAAACAGTGTTAGCGTTGAGGATAGACGAGTGAAGTCAACCCTTGCTTCTAGCTAGACGAAGGATCTGACGGAGGCGACATTTTTATTTTTCTTGAAGGATTATCCTTCAAGACTAACTCGCCTTTGTCGAACCCAACATATTTACCGTTGGCTTTTACTTTATTTTGGTTAATCATTTTCTCAAGCGCGACTTTATCTTCAGGGGTACCATTATGCAATATTTCTCTGAACGCGCTTATGATGAACTTTTCTTCCTCAGGTGGGCCGATTAATTCAAAACGGGCAGCAAAGGCTTTTAGTGATAACTTAATGCCTACTTGGTAAATCTCTAATGGTGTGGCATTGGGCGAATTGAGATCTATTTCCCCTTTTTCAGGATCGTATTTTAGAGCGAAAGAGGGGCCATTTTCTTCAAGCTTTAGCTCTACAGAGTTGCCATCATCTGATTGCTCATTAACAATACCATCAGGGTATGCTTCACGAATAATTTCAGCCAAGGTTTTTTCTTTGCTTTTAGATAGACCTTTAACCAGCCTTGGTTTTGGGGCCTGGGCAGCTGCTAGTCGAGCTTCACGCTCCTTTAGGGCCTCAGCGTCACTTCTTGCTTGTGCACGACGGGCTTCTTCTCTAGGGTCTTTGGCCATGGGTCAATCTCCTTAATCACTTACCTTAGTATAGCAATCAAATATGAGCTAAATAACACAAATAAGTTGAATGACCAATATTGAAAGAAGGGTAATTGGATTCCGCCATCGAGTAATTTTGACTTTTTTAGTGAAAAGTGGAAGAATCCACTCTGGCTGCGCGTCCGTAGCTCAGCTGGATAGAGTACCTGGCTTCGAACCAGGTGGTCGGAGGTTCGAATCCTTCCGGACGCGCCATTAGTTACTTTTTAACTTCAAATCCCGCAGATTCCCAGGCAGCTATTCCACCTTCAAGTGTCCAAGCGAAGGGTACGTTTAAGCCTTGTCGACATTGCTCACACGCAGTGACACTTCTTTTTCCCTTGAGACACTGAAAAACAAGCTTTTTATTTTCGGCTTCGGGTAGGGCATGTGGTACGCACATTTCTAGAGGCAAATTGACTGCTCCTGGGATATGCCCTTCAGCAAACTCTTCTGTGCTTCTGACATCAATCAAAATGGCTTCTTCATTTTCAAGCCATTGCTTTAAAGTGGCCGGATCAACCGTTTGAATTTCCATAATGGATTCCTTTTATAGTTGTTTAGCTTTGAGTCACTATAGTCTTGGTTTGTCTAACAAATCCACCTTTCAGTAGTTGAAACCCAAAACCACTTTATCTTACTCTGATCTATATATGATGACTAAGGGATTAGTATGACAAAATCTATACAATTATGGGCTGCTGGTGCTCTATTAGCAGTTTGTTCTATAGCTAGTGCTTCAACAGACTGGCCTCACTATGGAGGTGATGCTGGTGGTAGTAAGTACAGTCCTCTTAGTCAGATAAATACTGAAAACGTCAGTAAGCTCTCTCGCGCATGGGTGCATCATTCACAAGATTTTTCACATGGCAAAGCAGGTGAAACAAAAACAACTTATGAAGCTACCCCTTTGAAAGTGGATGACAAATTATTTGTTTGCACACCATTTAATCGTGTCTTCTCTTTAGATCCCGGAACGGGAGAGGAAAACTGGGTTTTTGATCCTGAAATTGATAAAAGCATCACATTAGAAGGTGCTCTTAAATGTCGTGGTGTTGCCTATTGGGAAGAAAACAGTCGGCAAACAAAAAAATGTTCTAAGCGAGTTTTTTCAGGTGCTATTGATGGCCGTTTATTTGCCTTAGACTCAGAGACCGGGGAACCATGCGATGATTTTGGCCAGGGTGGCTTTGTGCAAATCAATGATATACCTAACCCCGGTCGTAGCCGTTTAGACCTAATATCTGCTCCAGCGATATATAAAAACTTGGTGATAGTCGGATCGAGTATTGGTGACAATAGCTTCGCGGATATGGTGAATGGTCGTATTTATGCCTTCAATGCTATTTCAGGAGAGTTAGAATGGGCATTTGATCCTATTCCTGAAGATATGCAGGATAAGGTCGGTGCTGCGAATACCTGGGCTGCTATCTCAGTGGATGAAGAACGAGAGCTGGTCTTTATTGGGACCGGTAGTGCCAGTCCTGACTATTATGGTGGAAAGCGAAAAGAGCCCATACCCTATGCAAATGCGACGATCGCTCTTGATGCAAATTCAGGTAAGCCTGCTTGGCATTATCAAACAGTTCACCATGACATCTGGGACTATGACATTCCGTCTCAGCCAACGTTAGTTAATCTAACCGTCAATGGTGAGAAAAAACCTGTCGTTCTTCAAACCACTAAAACTGGTTTTATCTTTGTTTTCGACCGAGATACAGGTGAACCCTATTTTAAAATTAACGAAGTGCCCGTGCCTCAAAGTGATGTGCCTGGTGAGCAAACCGCACTTACTCAACCGATACCAACACTTCCTAAACCCTTTGCTCGACAAAGCATGAGTGCTGATGAGGCCTGGGGGTTAGTATTAGTTGATAAGTGGGGTTGTAAAAAGCAAATTGACGCACTGCGGAATGAGGGGATTTTTACTCCTGTTTCAATTGGCGGTTCTTTGCAATTTCCTTCATTTGCTGGTGGAAATAACTGGGGAGGGCTTGCATTTGATCCTCAATCAAACATTGCCATCGTGAATGCAATGAATGTTGCTGCGAAAATTGAGTTGATTCCTACTCAAGAAGTAGATACCCCGAAAGAAAAAGAATCACATATGGACGCGGGTTATGAGCTTGAACCAACGCAAGATAGTCCTTATAGCATGAAAAGAGGGATTATTATGTCTATGTTTGGTGCTCCTTGCACGCCGCCACCTTGGGGCACTTTAAACGCTATTAACATTGAAACTGGTGAAATCGTTTGGCAGGTGCCATTTGGCCGTGTCAAAAAAGGACCTTTTAAAACTTTGGCTAGTTGGGGGGCTCCCAACATCGGTGGTCCAATTGTTACAGCGGGAGGACTTATTTTTATCGGAGCAACACTCGACAATGAGTTTCATGCTTATGACATACAAACCGGAAAACAGTTGTGGCATGACAACATACCAGCCCCTGCAAATGCGACACCATTGACCTATGAACATCAAGGAAAACAGTACGTGGTTGTTGCAGCCGGAGGGCACGGGGTCTTTAATACTGATCTAAGTGATGCCTTAATTGCCTATACTTTAAATGGTGACCAGTGAAACCACTAAGGAGATAACCATGAGTTGGTGGAGAAAACCGTTTTTGATTGAAACTTGCCTTAGTTTGGAAATAAATGCCTACGTTACTAAAGAGTCCTAGGTTACGAATAGTTCTACTAGGTAGCGCTGCTGGGGGAGGCTTCCCCCAGTGGAACTGCCATTGTGACAGTTGTCAGTTAGCTTGGTCGAATAAAGTTAAACCTCAGACACAATGTTCAGTCGCATTTACGACAGATGATGTTCATTGGCATTTGATCAATGCTTCCCCAGATATCCGACAGCAAATTCTTAACCATCCTTTTTTGCACCCTCGCGAGCATCGACATAGTCCAATTAAAAGTTTTTGGTTGTCATGTGCTGACATAGATACAACCTCAGGGTTGTTTCAGGTTCGAGAACAGACTCCTTTCAATATTTATGGCAGTAAGGAAGTCATTCAGAGTATTCAACGTAACCCATACTATGATGCGTTTAACACTGACCTAGTTAAATCATATCTTGTAAAGCCAGGTGAGAAGACTATTTTGGAGACAACTAAGATTGTTTCGATTGCAGTGCCGGGAAAAGTTCCACTCTATGAAGAGTCTTCAAATGCTGCATCAAATACATTGAATAATCTGGCGTTCTTAATTTCACATGTTGATGGAAAAGATAAAGCATTAATTTGTCCTGGCGCCGCGAAGGTAACGCCTGAGCTAATTAAAATTGCAAGCCAGTGTAAGCTGGTGTTATTTGATGGCACACTATATTCTAATACTGAACTTATCAATCAATCTCTTAGAGACCGCTTGGGAGAGCAGATGGCGCACGTTGCGATGGGTGATGAAAATGGAACGCTTGCCGCATTTAGGGAAATAAAATCTGAAAAAGTTTATATCCATGTTAACAATTCCAATCCTGTTTGGAATCCGTTATCTGACGCAGCACAACTGGTATCAGAGCATGGTTGGAAGTTAGGGCAAGATGGAATGGAGTGGGTCCTATGTTGACGAAAGAAGAGTGGATGGAAGAAGTAAAAGCAATCTTGGCAAATGAGTATCATCATCGCCATCCTTTTCAAATCCAGTTACAAGAGGGCAAGCTCAATAAAGCGCAAATACAGGCATGGGCTTTAAATCGATATTTTTATCAAAGTCATATTCCTGTAAAAGATGCAATTATAATTTCGAGACTGTCAGATCCTCAGTTGCGGGTTCAGTGGAGAAAACGTCTTGAGCATCATGACGGGACAGATAACAGTGTCGGGGGTGTACAAAATTGGTTGAATCTTACACGGGCACTTGGTTTTCCTGATGAATATGTCACTTCTGGAATAGGGGTTTTGCCAGCAACTCGCTTTTCTGTTCAAGCTTATGTTCAGTTTTGTAAAGAGAAATCCGTTTTAGAGGCTGTTGCATCCTCCTTAACTGAAATAGGAGCACGCTCTTTAATAGAAACCAGAACCGCAGGTATGCTTGAACACTATGACTTTATAGATAAAAAATCTCTGCAATACTTCTTTGAACGATTAAAACAAAATGATGGCAAATCGACAGGGGTGATGGAGTATTTAGTAAAGACAGTTAAAACACCTCAGCAGGTAACTCAAGTACTAGATAGCGTGGTGTTTAAGTGTCAGGTGCTTTGGGCACAGTCCGATGCATTATATAGTGCCTATGTAAATCCAGGGATATTACCATATGGTGCATATGATCCGATTGTTCAACTAGGTAGCGCATACAAACTAGCGGATGGTATCGTACTAGAGAAAGACGCTTGTCGCATACAAGGGCCAGAGAAAGCATTTTCTCTAAACCCAACCGCTTTTCAATTTATAAACTCATTGTCGCATAGAAAGCCACTCGAGTGTCTTATTGCGGAGTCAATAGCGGAACACCCACAGCAGTCAAGTCAGGTACAACAAGATCTGATGAAGTTATGTCGTGACTTACTAGAGAAGGGCATTATTGCACCATGCAATTAGCCGCTCCTCAAGCAATATTATGTGAGCTGACCCATCGATGTCCATTACAATGCCCTTATTGTTCTAACCCGCTATCTCTTAAAAGCAGAAATAGTGAATTAGAATCTAAACATTGGCTTCATTTAATTGAACAAGCAGCAGATCTTAAAGTCCAACAGTTGAACTTTTCTGGTGGAGAGCCGACTCTCTACCCAGATTATAAAGCACTAATTGAGCATGCTTCGAATCATCGACTGTATACGAATCTCATATCTTCAGGGTATACGTTATCTGAATCAGACGTTTACTCATTAAAAACGCTCGGTTTAAACCACCTGCAAATTAGCTTTCAAGGACCAAGTGAAAAATACGATACAGCCTTGTCTAAAGCAAAGGGCGCTTTTAAGAAGAAGTGTAATGTGGTTCGTTGGGCTAGAGACGCAAAAATTGCAGTGACGATCAATTATGTTATTACTCAACAAAACATTGATGATACTGAAATGATGTTAGAACTTGCAGCAGAACTAAAGACTAACCGAATTGAATGTGCTCATGTTCAGTTTCAGGGGTGGGCTTACGTTAATCGATACATGCTTCAAACCTCACCGGAGCAATTACCAGCATTAGCAAGCTCGATTCAACAAGCAAAACAAAAGTACAGAGGGCGCATGTCAATTGACTGGGTAAATTCAGATTGGCATCAAGGCCGTGCTAAAACATGTATGGAAGGATGGGGACATAAATATATGATCATTAATCCAGAAGGGCAGGCATTGCCTTGTCATCTTGCCACACTGCACACCAGCCTTACTTTTGACAATATACAAGATACACATTTAAAAACCATTTGGCGTGACTCTTCTGCATTTAATGCATTTCGGACAGTGGATACACTTCCTGCCAAGTGTCAATCTTGCCCTAAAGTCAAAGCCGACCATGGCGGATGCAGATGTCAAGCCTTTCAACTAACTGGATCTGCGTTAAATGTCGACCCGGCTTGTCCCATGTCTGAGCAGCACAATAGTTTCTTTGGTTCAGCAACTGAAAAAAAGAGAATACAGTGGCGCAGGTGAAAATAATTAGTACGGACAGATAACTTGAGATTGGTAGCTACTTAAGCGAAAATAGAACGATTTTTCTTAAAAAGAGACACGATATGGAAGCTTTAAAAAACAGTCGTTGGACCGTTCTGATTATAGCCGCATTATTTTTTCATTACGAATTTTTTCAGATAAACATGTTCAATGTTTTAGAGCCTAAGTTAATTCGTGAATTTTCAACGACAGCAACAGCCTTGAGCTGGTTAAGTGCTACTTATTTCTACGGCACAATTTTATTGTTGTTTCCAGCTGGCTTAATACTAGATCGCGTCTCAACAAGAAAATTAATTATCTTTGCGATGACTATGACAATTATAGGGACCTGGTGTTTTTCGCAGGCCAGCTCACTTGTGATGGCTGCAGCAGGGCGCTTTGCTGTAGGACTATGTGCGGGTCCGTTTGCATTAATCTCTGTGATAAAACTTGCGACTCGTTGGTTTTCTACAAAGGAGCTATCAATGGCGACCGGAACCGCAGTTGCTATCGGAATGCTCGGAGGAATCTTGGCTCAGGCACCTTTTCTATTGTTGGTGGAAAAGCTTGGGTGGCGTGATGCGCTTCACATCAATGTAATAGTTGGTTTGGTTATTCTTATATTGATTGTTGCATTAGTTAAAGATGGTCCTAAAGAGCAGCCAGGTAAGCTGAATACAAGCAGTTGGAAATATTCTACACATGGCTTTTTCGAAGGGGCATCAATTGTCATTGCTAACTGTCATAACTGGAAGATTGGCCTTTTTGCGTGCTTAACCAATCTGCCAATATTTATTCTAGGCTCATTGTTTGCATCATTATATCTGGGACAAGCGCATGGATTATCAAGCCTAGAAGGCTCATATGCAGCAACGATGATTTTTGTCGGAATGCTGATAGGGTCACCAATATTTGGGTGGATTTCCGCAAAATGTGAAAGACGGCGTGAGCCTATGATGTTTGGCGCAATACTTGCACTTTTGGCTAGTCTTATCGTGATGTTTACTTCACCTAGCTATCAGGTAATGCTTTGGCTATTTTTCTTTTTAGGGTTAGGATCAAGCTCTCATACCCTAGCTTATGCATCAGTAGCTGAGAGTAACTCTGCCAAGCTTACGGGAGCAGCAGAAGGGTTGGCGGCTACTTTAATCATGGCTGGTGGGGCAGTTTTTCAACCACTTTGTGGATGGCTCTTAGACTTAGCCTGGGACGGTCAAACGATTCAAGGGGTACCATTGTACTCTGATATGAGTTTTTACCTGTCTATAGGGATCATACCAGTGACTTTGTTGATGGGCATTATTCTTGTATTTTTTTCAAAGGAAAGTTATTTAAAAGCGCATTAGAGAAGCTTTTTGATACATTCTATTTCGGCAAGTGCCTGATCGATTGTTAAGCGGTCTTTTCGATCTTGAGCCAGGCACTTAGCGCCAAATATCCAAAGCTGACTCTGGATATCTTTTTTGTGAGGATATTTTTTTGCATACTCTAATATAAATCGTAAAGAAGAATGATTGTGAGCAGTTGCATACGGATAATATGAATTTAAATCATCATCAAAAAAGTCTGATGCCTTAAGTTGGATAGGACAATCTGGCATGAACTTTTTAATCCAATGATTGGTATAGCGAATATACTTTTCTTTTTTACTCAAATCTTCATTATCAATGGGCCCTAATATATCTTCTCGATAGTGTTGTAGATCAAAGCCCTCGTAGTTTGCAACAAGTTCCCCAATAACTTTACCAGCAGCGTACATATCAGTTAACTCATCATATACAAAACGTTTTTTATTAAGTTCTCGAGCTTCAACTAGTTCTGGTGCATTGTAGTTATTAGTTGTTACAGGATGTACTTCATGACAGTCAACAACTAATATACCGGCCTTATCTTCTCTTTCAACAGACCCAAAGTCAATCAATGTCGCTTTATGGTCTTCAGCATTATAGAGAATATTTTCCATCTTAATATCGCGATGTAGGTAGCCTGATTGGTGCAAGCTTTTGATTGATAATAATAAACTTTCAATGACTGATATAGTGATCTTATACCGATCTTCATTGGACACACTTTCAAAAGACTTTTGAGGGTTGGGACGAATAAGGGCAGATATTGGTTTAGCTTTGAGGATTTTCTCAAAACTAAGGCGAATTCCCTTTTCATCAATTCGAGCACTAGTGTAAAAAAGGTTTTGTTTTGATAATAAATACTCTTCAATATCTATTTTTTCGTTAGCCATTTTTATGGTTTCTTGGACTTTAACGGCATACCACAATCCGGTCTCTATTTCTTGAGCAAATCTAACTTCGGAAAATCCACCAGATCCAAGTATGTTTTTTGGATTACCACCATAATATAAAACAAATAACTGACCGTTTTCAGCAACTATCCAGTCCATACCGCAATTGTTACGGTGCTCCCATTCATAGTTGCTTTGAATTGGATCGTTGATTTGTTCTTGAATTGCATCATACTCACTTTGAGTAATGATCACAGGAATAGTTTCTCCATCTTTAGTGATGATCGCATTTAATGGAGGTTTGACTTTTTTTGGTTTGGCTGGTGTTCCAGCATCTGCGTTAACTATAGGAGCTGGGGGTTTTTCATGTTGCCCGGATAGCCATGATTTGATTAAGTTTATTTTTTCTTCTAAGCCAGGCTTTAGGTTGTCATCAATTCCGATATGTTCATGTAAAACAGGTATAGCCTTATCAATTATATAGACATGTCTTAGTGAAAATTCACAATATTGAGGAGCAGACTTTTCTTGGTCCCACTTATTTGCCCCAAAAGTAAAGTGGTAGTTATCATCATCAAGCTCAGCGTATACGGTTATATTTTTATAGCGGGCAACAATTTTTTTAGTGGTAGCGCATATCGTGGCAACCGGTATTAGTTCATTATCATTGTCTAACGCGGACCCTTGAGATTGCCAGGCCGTGTACTCATCTATTAATGTAGGGAAGTACTTTTGCATCCAGTCATCTACGGCTTGCTTAGAGAAAGTTTTTAAATGTGAAACGCTGCAGTCTGTCGTTTGAAGCTTAAATCCATCATGGGTCCTAATAATAGAAGCACAGGGGAAGTTTGGATCATCTGCATATATTCCAAAAAGATACGGAGATGGGTTTGACTTATTCTGATTAGCTGTTTGTAAACTTGACATGCCTTAGCCTATTTTGTGCCTTATTTCAGTGTAGACAAAGATAATTGCTAAAGAGTTCAATCAGATAGATGTTTGGAGTGTGCTCAGAAAAATTGTTAATTAGATATCAATGCGTGTATATGAAGCGAAAGCTGGTCACAAGGAGAAAATAAAGGGAGTGGTGGCTATGGGTGGACTCGAACCACCGACCTCAACATTATGAGTGTCGCGCTCTAACCGGCTGAGCTACATAGCCAAAATTGACTCGAGGATTATACCGCTGTCTGTACCATCACGCAAATTTAGATTAATAGTGCGCTATTACACGGGTTTGTTTTGACTAAATAGGTAGTCAATTTATGCTTACTTAGGCCGATAACTACTTTAATGTGTTATGTATAGGGCATGAGAATTGACCTACAAGCAAGTTAAAACGGCGATTATATGCTTAGACTCAAGCGGAAAAGTCCTCTCTACGGTTGGACAGAGCGCTCTGTTGCCAGAAGGGCAGAATATCTTAGAAAAGGCCTTTACAATTCTGCATCCCGAACTAAAAGCTCTGGGATTAAAGGGTTTAAAGAGTGTGCATAGTCTAGAGTTAAGTCCTTTGATAAAAGACGGGCCTTTGTTTCAAGTTTTAATGGTTAAAGACAAAGATAATCTACAGCTGGTCATTACTGACATGATTCTGGCTTCTGAGGATGAGAAAGTATCGACATTGGATTTGGAAGGTATAGGGACATTTACATATGATATGGGCTCGAAAGCACTTTCTATGAATAGAAAGCTTCAAAATTATCTTGGGATAAGTGACGGTTATGAAGAAAAAGGGATCGATGTATTTGACGGTATACTCTCAGCTAAGGACTTCAAAAGTATCGTTGAGCGCGGCAAAAGCTTGCATCAGGCCGACAGCTTTATTCTTCCGCATGTATTAATCAATACTCAGCACGTTTCAATGTATATGGAAATTTTCATAGAGCGTAAAGGAAATGTGCTAGTAGGAATATGTCAAGATGTCACAGAAGGGTTCATGAGTGAAGAATCCTTCCAGCAAGCCTTCCAAAACTCTTCAATAGGGATGGCGTTAGTTAAGCCGGATGGTGCTTGGTACAAAGTAAATAGTGCCTTAACAAATATTCTTGGTTACTCACGAGAAGAGTTATTAAATACAGACTTTCAATCGATAACATACAAAGACGATCTCGATAAAGATTTAGATCTTCTTCAACAAGTTTTGGATGGAAAAATAAAGAAATATCAAATGGAAAAAAGATACTACCGTAAGAACGGTGAGTTGATTTGGGCATTACTCAGCGTCAGTCTAATTAGAGATAAAAAAGACAATCCTGTTTACTTTATTTCTCAGATACAAGATATCAATAGTCAAAAGGAATATGAGCAAAGCTTAGAAAAAATAGTGCATGTGGATCATCTTACCGACCTGCCTAATCGAGGCATGATTATTAAACTATTGAATGAACTTTCAGATGAAAAAGGGTTTAGGAAGACTTTATCTTTTGTAATGATCGACTTGGATGGATTTAGACGGATCAATGAGTTATATGGTAATGATATTGGTGATAGGGTTATTAAGGAAAGTGCTCAAAGGTTGAAACAGCTGGTATCAAGTAAAGACGTCGTAGCCCGCTTTGGAGGGGATGAGTTTGTCTTACTTCTTGTCCAGGATGAAAATGAAGAAACTGAGTCTGAGGATATAGGGATATTCATGAATCGAGCAACAAAAGCTTTTGATGCTCCCTTTCTAATAGAAGATTATGAGTTTTATATTACATTTTCAGCTGGTGTAGCGATTTATCCTCAAACATCTGATGCAGTCTCCGACCTAATCGCACATGCGGAAGTTGCGCTAGATAAAGTGAAATCGATCGGAGGGGGCCAATACACGACATATACTAAATCGATACGTGATGAGCAGAATTTACGTCGACAAATAGAGTTTTATTTAGAAGAAGCCGTTGAGAATGGTGAGATTGAGGCTTATTTTCAACCACAATACAGTATTGAAAATAATGACTGCGTTGGGTTTGAGGCTCTTGCTCGATGGAAATGCGCCAATCTTCCTAATATTACACCGGATAAATTTATTGAAATAGCAGAGGAATGTCGTTTTGTACACAAAATCGATTTGTGTGTGATGGAGAAGGGGTTGAAAAAGCTTCAAGAACATGTACACATGGGCGCTTTTACGACACTATCAGTGAACCTTTCAGCATTAACTTTAAGCTATCGTGGAATTGTAGAATTAATTAATGAGCTAGTCGATAAGTATCAATTTCCTCATGAGCAAATCATCCTTGAGGTTACAGAAACACGGCTTCTTGAAGATATAGAAAGAGCTAAAAAAACACTCCAAGCATTTTCAAACCTTGGCTATAAAATTGCTGTCGATGACTTTGGAACGGGATACTCATCCTTACAGTATTTAAGAGACTTCACAGTAGATCAGATTAAAATTGATAGATCTTTTATTCAGAGAATTGATCAAAATCAAACGCGTATGGTTGTGAAAGCGGCTATTGAGATGGGGCAAGCGATTGGGGCTAGGGTCATAGCAGAAGGGGTAGAAACAACCAAGCAACACGAGACCCTCATGGAGCTTGGTTGTGACGAAATACAGGGATACCTATATGGAGAGCCGGACCCAGATCCTTTTAAGTATCTAGATTAAACATTAAACCTAAAGTGAACTACATCAGCATCCTGAACGATATACTCTTTACCCTCTAGACGCCATTTGCCCGCTTCTTTAGCACCTTGTTCGCCTTTGAGCTGAACAAAGTCATCATAAGCAATAACTTCCGCTCGGATAAAGCCCTTTTCAAAATCAGTATGAATTTTGCCAGCCGCTTGAGGAGCTGTTGCACCAACAGGAACTGTCCATGCACGAACTTCCTTGACACCAGCAGTGTAGTAAGTTTGTAGATTGAGCAGTCGATAACCTTCGCGTATAACTCGATTAAGGCCAGGCTCATTCCACCCCAAATCGTTCAAAAACATGGTTTGCTCTTCTGGCTCTAGAGCAATTAGTTCTGCTTCGATTGTGGCGCATATTGGGACAACAACGCCACCTTCGTCTTTTGCTAAAGCAATAACTTTATCTAGCAATGGATTATTATCAAAACCGTCTTCATCAACGTTAGCAATAAACATAATGGGTTTATCTGTTAAAAAGCGTTGTCCTGCAATCATGCTAGTTACCGACTCGGGTAGGCCAGCACGGCTAAATGATCGAACAGGTTTTGAAGAGGATAGGTGGGCTTTTAAAGCTTCCAGGGATTCTACTTTGGCTTTAGCATCCTTGTTGCCGGATTTAGCCTGCTTGCTCTCCCTGTAAATAGCTTTTTCGACCGACTCGAGGTCAGCTAACATTAATTCCATATGAATTGTATCAATATCAGATAACGGGTCTACTTTACCATCCACATGAATAACATCAGGATTTTCAAAACAACGAACAACATGAGCAATCGCGTCAGTCTCTCTAATGTTACCAAGGAACTTGTTCCCTAATCCTTCACCTTTAGAAGCACCAGCGACTAAGCCTGCAATGTCAACGAATTCCATAGTAGTCGGAATGGTTTTTTGTGGGTTAACGATACCGGAAAGCGTATCTAGTCGTGGGTCTGGTACTGTTACAATCCCAACATGTGGATCTATAGTGCAGAAAGGGTAGTTTGCAGCTTCAATATCAGCAGAGGTAAGCGCATTAAACAGTGTTGATTTTCCAACGTTAGGTAATCCAACTATGCCACATTTAAAACCCATAATGAACTCACTTTATTTTATGTACTATGAAGTTGATAAACCGCTTTGTCCCATGCGTCTGTAACAAGCTGAGGGACGACATTTAAAGCTTTGTCTATCGACCGTTCTATTAAAATTTTATCATCCGTGGTGGGAGGTTTCAGCACATAGTTTGATACCATGTTTTTATCTCCCGGATGCCCAATCCCAATTCTTAAACGAGCAAATGATTGATCGGATAAATGGCTAAACATATCACGAAGGCCATTATGTCCCCCATGACCACCACCTTTCTTTAGGCGGATATCGCCTGGCATAATATCTAGCTCATCATGAGCAACCAATATTTGTGCAGGGGATAGTTTGTAAAAATCCATAATCATGCGAATGGGTAAACCACTCTCATTCATGTATGTCTCAGGTATTACTAAACGACATTCCCGTCCTTCAATCGTAACGGTGCCAATATTAGCTTTGCGCTTGGTGTCCAGTTTCAATGAAGTTGAAAATTTTCGAGAGAGGGACTCAATAAACCAGGCGCCAGCATTATGACGAGTCTGAGAATATTTAGGGCCCGGATTACCGAGCCCTATCAAACAACAGATTCCATCCATTATCAGAATCCTTTGTTACTGTTCCAATTATTTTTTGGATTTATCAGAAGGTGCTTCTGAAGAAGATGAAGGCGATGTGGCACTTGAGCCTGTTGCAGATGAACCTTCAGCTTCAGCTGGAGCGGGTGCTTCTTCTTCCTGAACACGTGGGATATGGATAGATACTAGCGGCATATCATTGTCATGCGCTAGAGCAACAATTTCTACACCCTTAGGAAGCTTAATGTCGCTTAAATGCAATGCGCTGTCTAACTCCAGACCTGAAATGTCTACAGATAAGAACTCAGGTAATGCAGATGGTAAGCAACGGATTTCAGTTTCAGTGACTTGCTTGTTCAATACACCGCCAGCTTTAACACCAACACACGCTTCTTCACCTTCAAAGTGAATAGGAACGTGCATGTTAATGTGCTCGCTCGCGTTAATACGTAAAAAGTCTAAATGCTGAATACGTGCTTTGTAAGGGTGTCGTTGAACAGATTTAAGTACAACTTTTTGTTTTTTGTTATTTACAGTCAAAGTCAGAATGTGAGAGTAAAAAGCTTCGTGCTCGAGGGCTTTTGTAACTACTCGGTGCTCAAGCATGATGTTTTCAGGCTCAGTAGAACCACCGTAAATAATAGCTGGAACCATGTCTTCAAGTCTGCGTAGGCGGCGGCTCGCACCTTTCCCTACGTCTGAGCGAGACTTGGCATCCAAATCGAAATTAACGTCAGACATAATAAATCCTTAATAATCAATTAACTAACGCCACGATTCTTGCGACCAGAAAAGTGACCAATAAAATTAACTGACAAATTTTATAGTAATCAAGCACTAAAAGCAACGAAAAACAGACGTGTGCTTACACTTATTAGACAGAGAACATGGAGCTAATTGATTCAGACTCGCTGACTCGTCTAATAGCTTCCGAAAGCATACTTGCCAAACTTAGTTGTTGAATCTTCTGACAGGCTAACGCTCTGTCAGGAAGAGGGATAGTGTCAGTGACAACCAGTGCATCAAGTGTAGAGGCTTCAACTCTTTCAATTGCTGCTCCAGAGAGAATAGGGTGTGTGCAGTAAGCACTAACAGCTTTAGCGCCTTTTGATTTTAATACTTCAGCGGCTTTGCATAGGGTTCCAGCGGTATCCACCATATCATCAATAAGAACACAGTCTCGTCCTTCAACAGAACCGATAATATTCATCACTTGCGCCTCATTAGGCTTAGTGCGACGCTTATCAATGATGGCAAGCTCACTGTTAGGTAAGAGTTTGGCACAGGCTCTCGCTCTGACAACACCACCCACGTCAGGAGAAACGACGGTTAGCTTATCGTACTGCTTGGCTTTGATATCATCGAGTAAAATAGATGAACCATAAGCATTATCAACTGGAATATTAAAAAATCCTTGAATCTGATCGGCATGTAAATCAACGGTCAGTATTCTAGATATTCCTGCGCCAGAGAGCATATCCGCAACTACTTTTGCAGAAATGGGCACCCGAGCTGAATAAACGCGTCTGTCTTGCCTTGAATATCCAAAGTAGGGGATAACTGCTGTAATCTTAGAGGCTGATGCCCGCCGCATAGCGTCAGCAAGCAGCATAAGCTCCATCAGGTTATCATTAGTTGGAGAACAAGTTGATTGGATTAAGAAAACATCCATTCCTCTGACATTCTCATTGATTTGTACCATGACTTCACCATCGCTGAATGCGCCAACTGTCGCATCGCCTAATGGCAGACCTAAGTGAGAAGCTACTTTTTTAGCAAGTTCTGGGTTGGCATTACCAGTGAATAACATCAGGTTTGACACGGTTTTCAATCCTGTTAATCAAGTGAGTTAATGAAGAATGGCTGGGGTGCCAGGATTCGAACCTGGGAATGCAGGGATCAAAACCCTGTGCCTTACCACTTGGCGACACCCCATTCGGGAAACACGATTCCTGCTGATATAGCAGCTTCGCGCATCGTAGATACATTATGCCCTTGACACAAAATAGGGTTCAAGTCTGAACTGACTTCTTTGGCAGCTATTTTCGCGTTTTCGATAGAATCGAAGGGCACAAAAATGGCTGACCCTGAACCGCTGAGCCTAGCATTTGAAAATCGTGCAAGTTCATCAAATGCTTCTTTGACCTTTGAGTAGCGGGCTTTAACCGCTGGCTCAAAATCGTTTTTAGGCGCTGTCTCGAGCAGGTCCCCTATTCTGATGGCTGGGCTGTCCCTTGTCAATCGAGGATCCGCATAAATTTCTGCTGTAGGGACTTTTTGTTGTGGGAAAACTAACAAATAATTTTCTTCAGGCCCATCTATAGGCGTCAAAATTTCCCCGATACCTTCCGCAAAGCTTCTGTGTCCGAGCAGGAATATTGGCACATCAGCGCCTAGGGTAAGTGCGATTTCCATTAGGTTTGCGAGGCTTAGGTTGCATTCCCAAAGATGGTTCAATGCTACTAGCGTAGTTGCAGCGTTTGAGCTTCCACCACCAAGGCCAGCTCCATCTGGTATCCGTTTTTCTACGGTGATGCGTACCCCTGATTTCTTAGTGGCATAAGACTTTAGTTTAAGTGCAGCTTTGTGAATAAGGTTATTTTCTTGGGCTATGCCTAGAAGATCGCCGAACAGCTGAACACTATCATTTTCTGTTTTCTCAAAGGTGAGTGTGTCGTGCAAGTCGATAAAGGTAAAAACGGTTTGGATAAGGTGATAGCCATCAGCACGGCGTCCGTTGATGAGTAGTAGTAAGTTTATCTTAGCAGGGCTCGGTAGAGTCAGCCGTTTAATCACTATCAATCTCCCATTTTTGAATGATTATTTTTAAACGGGCGTTTTCAGATTCCATTGCTAAACGAGTAGGTAGCCCACTTTGAAACCGATCGTAAATAATCGACCAGCCATGCTGTCGCATTAAATGTGGTTGACCAAGCTCATCGACAGAAGCTTCAAAGGGTGCGTCAGGCATAGGGATACCTAGAATCCAGTATCTTAGGGCGCTAACGGGAGCGCTCCAACCGAGCGCTTGCTCCATCAGGGTTTCAGGTGAGATAGCTCGATATGGGGTTTCATCATTCATTGACAAGGTTAAACCTTCAGATGATTTATGGATGATGGCGCCACCAGCATGAAAAGGGCCTGTAAGTTTTAAAGAGTATTCAGAGGGGTTATATTTCCAGTTGACTGTCACTTGATGACTTTCTCCCTGGGAGATAACACTTACTCGACCTGACAGTTTAAATGTGTCTATTTGTGAGTTTTGGTTTGAAAACTGCTGCCAAGATCTAGATCTTTGAGCATCAACATAGGAAACACTAGGAGTGGTTGCACATCCGACGAGAGTTGACAAAAAAAGAATACAAAAAAAGAATCGACCCACAATCCCCTCCTTTAAAGAGGGGGATTATACGGATTCCTTACTGGGTGTCCAAGCTATTAAGTAATGCGTGAGCACGTTCTGGCATTAGTCGTCGGACCACTTCAACCAGCATTTCATCACTTGGGGCCATCTTAAGAGCGCTTGCCCAGATTAAGTTAGCTTCATCAGCTTTTCCATTCGAGAATAGCACCTCACCATAGTGAGCAGCTATTAGGGGATCTTGAGATAGTTTCCAAGCAGCACTCAGAAATTCTTCAGCTTTTTCGATGTTGCCTTTTTTAAAGTGGGCCCAACCGAGGGAATCTAATATTCCTGGGTTGTTTGGAGAAAGAGCCAGGGCTTTGTTGATTAATGAAAAAGCTTCAGTTAAACGTTCGGTCCTGTTCGCCAGAATGTACCCTAATGCATTTAACGCTTCGACATGATTTGGCTGGATGCGTATAATGCGTCGAAGGTCACTTTCAGCTATCTCAAGGTTATTCAGCTTTTCTGCCAGAAGTGCACGAATGTATAAAATATCTGAGTCAAAAGGCAGTACTGCCACGGTGTCAGATAGGGCGATAAAGGCCTCGTCATACCGGTCAAGCTTGGTGAGTATTTCAAGCTCTAGCAACGCTAACAATTTGATATCTTCTGGGTGTCTGGGACGAGCTTGAGAAATTGCATCTAATGCTTCAGTCAGCTTATTTTCTGCTTTTAGTAAGCTTGCCATCCGTAGTCTAGCAATCGCTTGATATTGACCTCGATCAACTTCTTCATACCAGACAAGCGCCTTATCAGTGTTGCCTTCAAACTCATTGACACGACCTAGAAAGTACTCGGCTGTATCTTCATGTTTACTGTCTTTTCGTAACACATTTAGTAAATTTTTGGCTTCTGAATACCATTCATATTCAATTGATAAAATAACCCCAGCTAAAAACTCTTCTGAGGAAGGAGTACCTTTCATAAATAGAGAAAGCTGTTCTTTCGCTTTCATAGGATCATTCCAAACTCGTAATAAGACTTCGGTTAGGTATAGTTGTAATTCAGTATTTTCAGGCGTTTTTCTTGCTTCGTCAGTCAGGAAAAGAAGCGCATCTGGTTGGCGTTGAAGTTGATGAAGTGCCTGCGCATGAAGAATGGGCAATGAAGCGTCCTTGAAACCATGCTCAAGCGCCTTTTCAGTATATTGAAAGGCTGTTTCAGGATCTCTTTTGTCTAGAAAAATACTTGAAAGCGTTAAGTATGGTCCGGAGGCATCGGGTGTGTTCTCAATAAGCATTTTAAGAGCAGAAATAACTTCCTCTTTTTCTTGAGGCAGTTTTAACTCATCGTAAATGACCTGATAATGTTGGGAAACATTAACAGGATCAGCTGCTTCTAGTTGAGCTAGATAAGGAAGAGATTCTTTTGCTTTAAGTTGTGTCAGAAGTATCGCAGCAACTGTTGCCTGTGCTTGAACGTTATCTTGTTCAGCAGCGGCCCAAATACGAGCGGGCTCAAGTGCCACATCAAGTCCAGCGAATAAGATAGATAGATCAGTTGCTCTTTGAGCAATAGCAGCGTCCTGAGTATCTTCAGCGAGGTTTAAATATAGATCTAAAGCAAGGCCAGGGTTTCTACGGTCTAGCGCTAATTCAGCAAGTATAAGTCTTTCCATAACACCTAGCTCAAAGTTTTGATACTCAGGTGCGTTTAATTTAGACTCCGGCCTAGAACCAACGTCAGATGCGTAACTAAAGCTGGGGGTTAAGAATGATAATAAAATCAGACCATTGAGAAGTGCTTTCATAGGAACCCCTATTCAATATACTGGCTGCATAATTGGTTTATCGGTACAATCACCGTAATGTTTAGTTTTTATCGAGTAGATACATGAGCCTGCTGGCAGTGGGGATCAACCACAAAACCGCTCCAATTCACATTCGGGAACGCTTATCATTTTCATCAAGTGAAATGGTGGAAGCCTACTCGACTGTTAGAGAGCAGATGGGTTTGTCAGAAATGGTGATGCTATCTACTTGTAATAGAACCGAAATATATCTATGTCACGCTCAACCTGAGCCGTTACTTAAATGGTGGGCAAGTGAAAAAGGTTTAACTCTAGACGAGCTCGAAAACTACGCTTATATACACGAAGATCGAGCCGCCATTGAACATTTGATGAAAGTTGCCAGTGGAATTGATTCGCTGGTCATGGGTGAGCCGCAAGTTTTTGGTCAGTTAAAAAAAGCTTATCAACAATCTCAAGAACTAGGGGGAGTTGGTAAAGTACTGTCAAAATGGTTTGAGCAAACGTTTTCTACTGCGAAACAAATAAGAACGGATACAGAGGTTGGGAAAGATCCTGTTTCAGTCGCTTACGCCGCGATCTGTTTAGCCCGACAGATATTTGCATCCATCGATAAATTAAAGATTTGTATTGTAGGTGCTGGTGATACGTCACAATTGGTTGTTGAGCATTTGAAGGGTATAGGTGCTCAGAATATTGTTGTGGTGAACAGAACATACGAGAGAGCAGTATCACTTGCTGAATCTTTTGGAGGTAGAGCGACTCCCTGGGACTTGCTAGATTCAGTGATCGTAGAGTCTGATATGGTTATATCCTCTACATTGGCGACTGAACCGGTAGTTAAGTACAACATGTTAAAGTCACTGTTGAGTAAAAGGCGACACAAACCTTTACTAATTATTGATTTGGCTGTACCACGGGATATAGAGCCTAGAGTTTCTGACTTTGAAGAGGTGTTTTTATATACGTTAGATGATTTAGAAGGAATCATCTCTGAAAACAAAGAAAAAAGACACCAGGCCGTTACAGAAGCTGAAAAAATAATTCACCATGAAGCAAGCAAGTATTTGGCTTGGTATCGAAACCATGCAGCACTATCTGTTGTTGTTAAATACCGAAGCCAAGTTGAAAAAATACGAGAAGACTCGCTGAGCGAGGCACTACGTGCGATAGATAATGGCCAAGATGAAAAGTCTGTTTTAAAGTGGCTGGCGCATGATTTGACGAACAAATGGATGCATAAGCCAACTATACAGTTAAAAGATGCCATTATGAATGAAGATACCGATACAGTTGATGCTATTTGTCAATTGTTTGAAATTAATATAGAAGAATAATTGTAAATTACTATGAAAGAAACATTAGTAAACAAGCTCCATACCCTTGTAGATCGATATGAAGAAATTAGTGCGTTGCTTCAAGATGCACAGATTGTTTCAGATCAAACAAAATTCAGAGATCTTTCGAAAGAATATGCGGAACTAGGTCCTGTTGTTGAGAGTTTTAAAGAATGGGCTCGAACTTGCGACGATCTAAAAAGTGCAGAAGAAATGCTAAAAGAAGAAAGTGACGCTGAATTAGTGGATATGGCCAAAGAGGAAGTCAATTCTGCAAAAAGTGCATTAGAAGAACTTGAAGATAAGTTGCAAATATTGTTACTTCCAAGAGACCCGAATGATCACAAAAACGTATTTGTTGAAGTCAGGGCTGGAACGGGTGGAGATGAGGCCTCTTTATTTGCAGGTGATTTGTCACGAATGTACATTCGATATGCACAGTCTAAGGGGTGGCAAGTTTCCACAGTTTCAGAAAGTCCTGGAGAAGTAGGGGGCTTTAAAGAGGTTGTGCTTGAGATCAAGGGGGAAGGTGCTTACGGTATCCTGAAATTTGAGTCTGGTGGGCATAGGGTCCAGCGTGTACCAGCGACTGAGTCACAAGGCAGAATTCATACCTCAGCCTGTACTGTGGCTGTATTACCGGAGGTAGAAACGGTTGATGAAGTAACCATTGATCCAAGTGAATTAAGGATTGATACATTTCGAGCTTCTGGTGCAGGTGGTCAGCATGTCAATAAGACAGATTCTGCGATACGAGTCACACATATCCCAACTGGAACAGTCGTTGAGTGTCAAGAAGAGCGATCGCAGCATAAAAACAAGGCGAAGGCTTTATCAATTCTTCAGTCTCGATTGCTGGCGAATGAGCAAGAAAAGCAAACCGCTGAACTTGCAACGACTCGAAAGCTATTAGTTGGTAGTGGCGATCGATCTCAGCGTATCCGAACATATAATTATCCTCAGGGCCGAATTACCGATCACCGAATCAATCACACCGTCTATAAATTAGACGAGTTTATGGAAGGGGGCATTGATATGATTTTGGAGCCAATGCTCAGAGAATATCAAGCAGATCTGTTGGCTCAAATGGGGCAGCAATAATTGCTTACGCTTGAACAGGTAGCGAAAGATCTTCAAGAGAAGCTTAGTGACTTTGAAGATCCCCGATTCGAAGCAAATCAGCTATTGAGTCATGTTCTTGATAAATCACTGGCGATTATTATTGCATATCCGGATGTCGCGGTAACAAAAGAACAGGTTCTCAGATTGCAAACACTGGCCAGCAAAAGAAAAAATGGAGTTCCTTTAGCATACTTATTACATGAAAAGGGATTTTATGATTTAACTTTCATGGTTAATGAAGATACTTTGATTCCTCGACCCGAAACTGAGCGTATTGTTGAGAGAGTGCTGGAATATAGGAATGATAAATTAGACTTTCTAGATATAGGGACAGGAGCTGGGGCGATTGCTCTATCCGTTGCCAATCAGCGTCCGGGTTGGTCTGTAACTGCCACAGATATCTGCGAGAGGGCTCTAGGCGTCGCGAAGATCAATGCTGAGAAAAATAGTATAAAGAATATTACTTTCTTGAAAAGTGACTTGTTCTCAACTCTAGGGGGATTATCTTTTGATATTATCGCCTCAAACCCGCCTTACATTGATTTAAATGATCCAGAGGTTGAAACAGATGTTAGGCGGTATGAGCCGAATAAAGCGCTTTTTTCACCTAATGAAGGTTTGTGGCATTTAACACAGATAATAGTTCAGTCAAAGCAATATCTTAAGCCTAATGCCATGCTTATATTAGAGCATGGTTACCAACAAGATGAACATGTAAGAAAATTACTTTCAGAGCATGGCTACCTAAACCCAACCACTATCGCGGATTATGCAGGCAAGCCTAGGGCAACTTATGGCTTATGGGCAGGAAGAAAAAAATAAAGTCCTGTTTTCCGTTTGCTATACTTCGAAAGGGTAGTGGATGACTTCTCTATGAACAAACATAAAAAAATCATATTTATAACTGATCTTGAAGGTCGAATCGAGGCGTTGGCTCAAGCCTGTATTAACTCGCGCTCCTTAGATGGCAAGGGCTTGTATCTATATGAAAGAGACATGCTTGCCGAGACTAATTTAGAGCAGTCAAATTGGAATGAGTTACGATTAGAACTCGATGACGACTATCTTTTTGTATATGGTGGAGATGCTACTGATCATAACACAGCAGATATCACTGTTTTACGATGTTTGGTTGAGCTAAAGGAAAAATATCCAGAACGTGTAACACTCATTGCGGGCAACCGAGATCTAAACAAAATAAGAATCAAACAAGAGTTAACAGAATCATTTATAGATTATGTATTTGAAGCGCTTAGAAAGAATCCCGGTGTTGAGCCTCGTTGGTTAGAGCCAAACTCTAAAAGGTTCTTCCAAAATTTTCTTAAGTCAGACGAAAATAGAGGTTGGATTAAAGAGGTGATTGGTGGAAGAGTAGACTGTGAGGTTGAGGATTATTGGAATACCTTATCTACACAACAAAAACAATTATTATATTTACGCTGGTCGCTAGCAAAAAATTTGAATTCACCAAAATGTTTTGAGAATAGACAGGGAGAGCTACATCGTCGAGGGTTGCCATCTTCTCAATGGGATGCTTTGGAAAGCTTTTTAAATGAAGGTTCAGATTTACATTATCGGTATTTAAAACTTGGGGTATTGGCACATAGTGTGGCTAATGTCACATTCGTCCATGGTGGATTAACACCGGGCACATTTCTTACAACACTTATTAATGAGATGTCGGATCACGCAGACTGGATTACATCTTTAATTGGTTCAACCTATCTAAAAATGGGGTTCAAAGAATGGTTCCTTTATCCTGATAGTAAACGTGCCACTATTATCAACCAATTTTTGAACGATTTAGAATGCTTGTCAGAAAATGATTGTAGAGCATTAAAAGATTTTGTGTTTAATGCTATGAATCAAGAAATGGTAGATGCTCTTGATAGTGAATACATTTCGCTTCAACCAGATCAACAATTTGATGATGTTGAGTCGCCTATAATTGCCCGTGGCAAAATCAATCGTCAGTCTTTGCCGAGTGAGGTCGGACTAGTAGGTTATAACCATATTAACAGGTATGGCGACGTAATATTTGAAAAGCGTTGGTTAACTTTTTTACATAAGAGTGGTTGTTGGGATAATGTATCCGGCCACATCCCTCAAGGAGAACACCCAAGAGTCGTTTGTCAGACCGTCCGGTTTATATTGGTTGATACCACATTTAAGCAAAAAGAAGGTATTCCTAACGAGGATGTTTTAATTATTGAGTTTAATGATGACGGAGGACATAAGATTACTTGCTTTAACAGTGTTGAGAATCATTATTATCCTCTTATGGATAGTAAGGGAAATTTTGGTGCGTATTGGGGCGAAACAAATCTTATTTGGATTGCTGGAGAGTACTTGCCGGAAAAGTACAGAGCAAAATCGGGTATAGAGAGTCATCCTTGGATAATTGGTCCTAGGGTATCTAGAGAAGGTAAGAAAGGATATCTGTGTACACAGAAACGAGGCCCAGAAGGGGAGTTTAAAACTTATACACTAGTTCTTACTAGCGAAGAAATACAGGCAATCAAAGATAGTACACAGATAAATCAAAAATAAATTATGTATCGCTTAGCTTGATATCAAGTCGTTGCCAATGCAAATCACAAGAACTTCTAGTGTAGGCTAGCATTTGAAGAACGCCAGGCTCCTCCATAAATACTCCTAAAACAGTTTTTGCCTTTATCTCAGATGATGGAATACCAGGTTCTAACCAAAAGGTTTGAAAAACGATACCTTCTGAAGTTTGTTGCCATTGGTTGGTTGAATCAAGCGTTTTAACAGACTGTATTGAATCCGTATTTAAGTCTACTACACCAATACGCGTCTGCTTTGGGAACTCTTGGAGTTGATCCCAAAGCAGTATGCTTAATTTTCTTGAAATGACTAAAGGCATCATGAAGAAAGCTTCTTTTTCAAGATTTCGTTTACTTGAGCTGGGTTGGCTTTCCCCTGTGATTTTTTCATCACTTGTCCAACGAAGAATCCAAACATTTTGTCTTTACCAGCTTGGTATTGAGCTTTCTGCTCAGGATGAGCATTAAGTACCTCATCAATCAGCGCTTCAATAGCCTTCGTATCGGTAACCTGTTTCAAGCCCTCATTTTCAATGATTGCATCAGCACTTTCGCCTGTAGAGAACATTTTTTCAAACACGGTCTTGGCAATTTTGCCCGAAATAGTGTTGTCAACAATGCGAGAAATTAAACCTGATAGTCCCTCAGCTGAAACTGGGCTTTGGGATATTAATAGATTTTCTTTGTTTAAAGCCCCTAGGAAGTCACCCAGTACAAAGTTTGCAGCCATTTTCGCATTTGTATTGCCAATTTTTTTGATAATGGACTCATAAAAATCTGCTAGTTCACGAGACTGGGTAAGAATGCCAGCATCATAGCTGCTTAGCTTATATTCGCTGATGAAGCGTTCCTTCTTTTGCTCTGGGAGTTCTGGAAGGGTAGATTTGATGCGCTCAATATCCGCGTCATCAATTACTAGTGGGAGCAAATCTGGGTCTGGGAAGTAACGATAGTCGTTGGCCTCTTCTTTTGATCGCATGGAGCGAGTTGTATTCGCGACTGAATCGTACAGGCGAGTTTCTTGAATGACTGTGCCACCTGATTCGATTAGATCAATTTGTCTTTCAATTTCATACTCAATCGCCTTTTCAACAAACCGGAATGAGTTTACGTTTTTTATTTCACAACGAGTTCCGAATTTTTCTTGTCCTTTGGGGCGAACTGAAATATTGGCATCACACCGGAATGACCCTTCTTGCATGTTGCCATCACAGATTTCAAGGTAGCGTACAAGGGCATGCAAGGTTTTAAGATAGGCGACAGCTTCGGAAGAACTTCTCAAGTCAGGTTCTGAAACAATTTCTAAAAGTGGGGTACCAGCGCGGTTAAGATCTATGCCTGAAAAACCATGAAAGTCTTCGTGCAACGATTTTCCAGCATCTTCTTCTAAGTGGGCTCGTGTAATCCCAATACGCTTAGTTTGACCATCCTCCAGTGTGACATCTAAAAAACCCTTTCCAACAACCGGAATTTCAAATTGGCTGATTTGATATCCTTTTGGAAGGTCAGGATAAAAGTAGTTTTTTCTGGCAAAAATAGAGCGACGATTAACTTCACACTCTGCTGCCAGACCAAACCTGATAGCCATTTCAACGGCTTCTTTATTTAACACTGGCAAAACACCTGGGAGCCCTAGATCAATAGCACAGGCCTGTGAGTTTGGTGCAGCACCATATGAGGTTGAAGCACCTGAAAATATTTTAGACTTGGTTTGTAGCTGAACGTGTACTTCAAGTCCTATAACAGGTTCAAATTCCATCACGTTCTCCTTAAATATTAACAGGGGCTTTAGAGTGCCACTGGGTTTGCTGTTGATACTGATGAGCAAAAGCCAAAAGTGACTCTTCTGCAAAATGGTTGCCAATGAGCTGAAGGCCTAGTGGTAGTTTTCCTGAAAAGCCCATCGGCAAACTAATTCCGGGTAGTCCAGCTAGGTTGACTGCGATGGTGTAAATGTCTGATAAGTACATTGAAACCGGATCATCTACTTTTTCACCAATCTTGAAGGCGCTTGTAGGTGTGGTTGGTGCGAGAATGCAGTCAACTTCACTAAAAGCCTGCTTGAAGTTTTCAGCAATTTTATGTCGAACTTGCTGGGCTTTTAGATAGTATGCATCGTAATAACCAGCAGATAGCACATAAGTACCAACCATGATTCGACGTTTTACTTCTTCGCCAAAAGCTTCGCCCCTTGAGCGGCAATATAAATCTTGTAGATCTTGCGGGTCGGCACATCTATATCCATAGCGAACGCCATCAAAACGTGACAGGTTAGATGAACACTCAGCAGGAGCAACAATATAGTAGGTTGGGACTGACAGATGTGTGTCAGGTAAAGTAATTTCTTTTACTTTTATACCCATTGACTCATAAACAGCAATAACTTCCTCAATAGCGCCCATCATTTCTTTGGGTAGCTCAGAGAAGTATTCTTTTGGTAAACCAATTGTTTTGCCTTTTAGAGACTGGTTTAATCCCTTCACGTAGTCGGGTACAGGAACATTTGCGCTGGTAGAGTCTTTTGGATCGTGTCCAGCCATGGCTTGTAAAACGTATGCAGCATCTTCAGCTGTGACGGTCATTGGACCCGCTTGATCTAAGCTTGAAGCAAAGGCAATCATCCCAAATCTTGAAACTCGTCCATAAGTTGGTTTTAGGCCAGTGATTCCACAGAAAGCAGCTGGTTGCCGTATTGAACCACCGGTATCTGTACCGGTTGCACACGGGACTAATCTCGCGGCTACACAAGCAGCTGAGCCACCACTGGAGCCACCAGGGACTCTTTCCATGTCCCAGGGATTTTTAACAGCGCCGTAAAATGAGGTTTCATTTGAAGAACCCATTGCAAACTCGTCCATATTGGTTTTACCCAACATGACTGTTCCAGCAGAGTTTAGTTTTTCAACTAAAGTAGCATTGTAAGGAGAAATGAAGTTGTCGAGCATTTTTGAACCGCATGCGGTCTTTACACCTTGCGTACAAAAGATGTCTTTGTGAGCAATAGGGATACCCGTTAATGGGCCAGCTGTTTTGGCGGCCAAAGCTTTATCTGCTGCTTTTGCACCGAGTAGGGCACTATCTTCACAAATGGTAACAAAGCTATTAAGTTGTTGGTCATGCTTTTTGATTCGGTTAAGATAGTGTTGAGTCAGCTCAACTGCGCTGAATTTACCTTCTTTTAAGCCACGACTTAGTTCTGCAATGGTTTTATTGTGCATGATTATTCTTCTTCAATTACTTTAGGGACTAAGTACAAACCAGCTTCTGCGGCTGGTGCTAACGCCTGAAACTCAGAGCGATTATCCGTTTCAGTTACAGTATCTTCTCTTAAGGGTTGAACCATATTTTCAAGAGGATGAGCCATGGGCTGTATACCCGTGGTATCAACAGAATTAATTTGGTCAACTAAATCCATCACGTGCCCCATTTTCTCAAGAGCGGCAGTCTTGGTTTGGGCATCCAAGCCTAATCTGGCTAAAAGTGCAATTTTTTCAAGTTCTTCGGCTGTAAGCGACATATAAGTTGTCCTGACTTTTAAAGGCAGTTACTGTACCATATTCGTTGCTTGTCCAAAACCGACTACACTGATACAGTAATCAAAATTAAGGTAATCAGGACGATCACCCATGTTCAAATCATTTCGAGGCTTGTTCTCTAACGACTTATCTATAGATCTTGGTACCGCAAATACCCTTATTTATGTCAAAGACCAAGGGGTTGTTCTTGATGAGCCTTCTGTTGTAGCTGTCCGTGAAAATCCCAATGGGGGCGATAAAGAAATCGTTGCTGTTGGCACCGAAGCGAAGAAAATGTTGGGTCGAACCCCTGCGAACATCCGCGCTATACGCCCATTGAAGGATGGGGTTATTGCAGATTTCAACGTTACAGAGAAAATGTTGCAGCACTTTATCAAGAAGGTGCATGAACAAAAGGTTATTAAGCCTTCTCCAAGAGTGCTAATTTGCGTTCCTTGTGGCGCTACCCAGGTGGAAAGACGCGCTATACGAGAATCTGCTTTGGGGGCGGGATCACGAGAAGTTTATTTAATTGATGAGCCAATCGCTGCAGCGATTGGAGCAGGTTTACCCATCCATGAGGCTTCGGGCTCAATGGTGGTAGACATCGGCGGGGGCACTACGGAGGTAGCAATTATGTCCCTTAGCGGTGTGGTTTATGCGGCTTCAATACGATGTGGTGGAGACAGGTTTGATGAAGCAATTGTTCAATATGTCAGGCGTCATTATGGAACGATGATAGGTGAAGCAACAGCTGAAAGAATCAAGCAAGAGATTGGAATTGCTTACCCACCTGCAGAAATTGAAGAGCTTGAAGTTCGGGGTAGAAATTTAGCTGAAGGTGTACCCAGAAGTTTTGTCTTGAACTCAAACGAAATGTTGGAAGCGCTTCAGGAGCCTTTATCATTAATCGTTTCTTCTGTTCATACTGCTCTGGAGCAAACCCCACCTGAGTTAGCCTCAGATATTGCTGAGAACGGTATGGTCCTTACTGGTGGCGGTGCTCTTTTGAAAGATCTTGATAAGCTGCTTATGGAAGAGACAGGTTTGCCAGTACGTGTGGCGGATGATCCTCTAACATGTGTCGCTCGTGGTGGTGGCTTGGCTCTTGAAATGATGGATTCTAAAGGTGTTCACTGCTTCGCAACTGAATAAGGGCAGTCTAACCCTAGTAGGGCTTTTGCTGTTTTCTGTTGTGATAATGTGGGTTGAGCCTAAAAGCTCCACAGTTCAAATGTTTAGAGAACAGGCACTGCCACTCTCACAGCTTGTAAATAAGATCGCTCTAAAACCATATGGTTATGGTGTCTCTATAGGCTCGTGGATTAGTACTCAAGCAAGTTGGGTTAATCAAAAGAATGTTTGGCTATTCGAGCGAAAACATCTAACCGAACAACAGCAGTATATTGACTATTTAGCCAAAGAAAATCAGCGTTTAAAGTCATTACTAGATTTGCAGCAAACGTTTCCACTTACTTTGATTGCTGCTCCAGTGGCGCGTTCTGATTCAGTTGTTGGAACTTTAATTCTAAGTAAAGGAAGTGCAAGTGGTATCCAAGAAGGTGCTGGTGTCGTTGGAGTTAAAGGGGTCATTGGTTTTGTTGATAAGGTGACATCTGGTAGTGCTCAAGTACTTCTATTAAATAACCATAGACATGCAATAGCGGTTCAGTCTCAGCGCTCCGGGGTAAGAATGATGGCCACAGGGGGCGCAAATGGCCGCCTTATTATTGACCATGTTCCTGATACCACAGATATTCAAACAGGCGATCTTTTGATTACCTCAGGGTTAGGCGATCGCTTTCCAGCAGGTTTAGAAGTGGCAATCGTCACTACAGTTGAGCACGTGGCAGGTAAGCCATTTGCGAACATCTCGGCTATTCCGAGAGAAACCTTGAGTCAATTAGACTACGTACTGGTGATGGAGGGTAAGAAAGTTGCTGAATTCTAAAGCAAATTTATCTGTTCACTGGTCATTTTTACCTATTTTACTGCTGTCTTTACTTGGCAATATACAGCCTTGGGGAATGCACTACGTACCGATTGGTTTGCCAGTACTTATTTGTGCCATATGTTTGAGTAACCTACCTATTTTTTTAATATGGCTTGTTGGCCTTTTCTTTGACTTATGTCTTGGTTTACCTATGGGCTTTCATGGAGCAGTGGCTATTGTATGTGCATTACTTTGCAATCAACTGCAAGAAGTAAGTAATACAACTACATTTGTCTTTGCTTTTGTCGGGTCTCTGGCTGCAGTGACCTTACTTTCTTCATTCGGATATCCCTTAAATTTTGGTGTACTAACTTTCTCAGCTCTTGCAGCATCAATAGCAACAGCATTAGCGCTATGGGTATATCATTAACAATCCTTTGATAGGTTGCGCTAATCGTTCGTATCAGTAAAAAGATGTATGATAGAATCATGGTAGTCAGTCTCGTATAAGCACGATTATGGCAGAAGAACTTCTGATCAGCGTTTTAGCTAGGCAAATACAAATCAGCCTAGTTGAAAACGGTGTACTCCAAGAAACATTAATAGAAAGAACTGATCGAAGTGGATTAGTCGGTAATATCTATCTCGGCAAGGTGCTACGAGTTTTACCTGGTATGCAATCAGCTTTTGTTGATGTGGGTTTGTCTAGAGCTGCATTTTTACATGTGGCTGATATGTCTTATGCAACCCCTGAGACAGCTGATGAAGTTCTTGAACCTCCAAATATCACCTCATTGTTGTCCGAAGGGCAGCAAATACCTGTTCAGATAGTAAAAGATCCTATTGGGAACAAAGGCGCTCGTTTAACAACACGCCTATCCCTTGCGGCTAGATATTTAGTTTGGATGCCTGGTTTAGACCGAATAGGGGTGTCCCAGCGCATAGCTGATGAAGCTGAGCGAGAACGATTAAAAGCAGCGGTGGAATCTTTGACTCAAGACCACAACTATATTATTCGTACTGCTGCTGAAGGGTGCACTGTAGGCGATATCCGTTCAGATATTGAATTTTTAAATCGAATGTCTTTAAAGGTTAAAGATAGATTAAAAACGGCTAAACCTGGCGTAATGGTTTATGAAGAGCTGCCAGTGACCATGCGAACGCTAAGAGATTTGGTATGGGAAAAAACAGACCGAGTCAGAATTGATAATAGAGAGTTGTTTCAAAGAGCTGTTCTGTTTGCAGAAAACTTTGTTCCAGTAATCAAAGATAAAATTCATTTCTATGAAGGCGCTAGGCCACTTTTCGATTTATATAATATTGAAGAAGAAATGCGCCGATCACTTAGTCGGCAAGTCAGTTTAAAGTCTGGCGGGTATCTTGTTATAGATCAAAGGGAGGCAATGACGACTATAGATGTCAACACGGGTGGCTTCGTTGGGCATCGCAATCTAGAAGAAACAATTTTTAAAACCAATCTTGAAGCAACTCATACCATTGCTCGGCAAATGCGCCTACGAAATCTTGGCGGTATGATCATTATTGATTTTATAGACATGATAAAAGATGAGCACAAAAAGCAAGTGCTACGCGCTCTCGAAAAAGCGTTGATGTCAGATCATGTTAAGACCACCATTAGTGGTGTCTCTGAGCTAGGCTTGGTAGAGGTTACTCGCAAGCGAACTCGCCAAAGTATAGAGCAGCAGCTCTGTGAAACCTGTCCTACATGTTCAGGAAGAGGGACGATTAGATCAGTAGAAACGGTTTCTAACGATATAATTAAAGAGATATTACGTTCTCAAGCTGCTTATGACGCCGAAGGTTACCTGGTTCTTGCCTCGCAAAGTGTTGTTGACTATATGATTGAAACATCGCTTTTAGCGGATTTAGAAGACCGATTATCACGTCCCGTCAAATTACAGGTTGAAGTGTTGTACAACCAAGAAAATTATGATGTTGTGCTGACATAAAATGATACAAAACCCAATAGTATACCTGTTCAAAGAATTAAAAATTACAATTGCAACCGTGTTGGTTATAGTGGCCTTGTTATTGGTTTCCCTAAGGCTTATTACACCCTATATCCCTACAGCACTCCCCGGACTTAAATATTGGGTTGAATATCAGATTAAAACGCCCGTCAGTATCGATGAGCTCGAGATTGTGTGGATAGGATCTAAGCCAGCAATTCGATTTCGAGGATTGACCCTACTTGATGAAAAAAGAGAACACTCAATTATTGATTCTGAAACCGTCGATATTCTCTTAAGTCCTTTAGACTCAATAATAAATGGACGCTTTATAATTGATGCTATTGTAATCGATCATGCAAGTTTAAGAATTGAGCCGGACACAGTTTCAAGGCTATCAGATACTAGCTCAGATGATGATGAGTTTGAGTATTTGGCATTAATAGAGCAGGCTAATGCGCCAGTATTACAGTTTGGAACGGCATGGGTAGATATGATCAGAGGTCTACCGATCGAAAGAGTCATAATTAAAAACTCAGATATACACTTTAAAGAGGCGAACGGTGAAAGTTGGCCCCTTACTAATGTAACGGCTTCAGTCGCTCGTGATAATGATTCGGTTAAATTGCGGGCAGTATCTACGTTGCTTGGTGGGAAGCCGGCCGAGTTTTTTATCGGAGCAGATATTAGTAAGGCGTTTACTGCGCCGAGTGGTCAGGTTGTAGTCAGTGGACAAGGATTTGACTTAGATAAAATTCAAAACTGGTTCGGAACGGGCGTAGCTAAAACGTCAGAAGGTACAGTTGGGCTTTCTGTTTGGACGAGTTTAGATAATGGATACTGGAATGATGTAAAAATTGAACTGACTGGTGAAGATGTTCTATTTGTTTCAGATTCAGGTTTGCCTCTTGATAGATTCAGTAAAATAAATGGGCAGCTTTTATGGAAAAAAGATGATACAGACTACGGTTGGCAGTTGTATGGTCGAGAGTTTAATGTCCTTCATAGTGATATAAAAAATTGGATTCCTGCCAAATTTAAGCTGACACAGTATGGTACTTCTTCAGAGCCAGAGTTTGATTTTAAAGCGCATCAACTTCAACTTAATACATGGCTACCTTTTCTACTGAGAACGAACTGGTTACCCAAGCAAGTTCATACAGTTTTAAATGCATATGATCCTGAAGGGATCGTTGACTACTTAAACATAAATCTTACGAAGTTGAATCAACATATGCCTCGATTCAACATCCAATTTTCTGGAGATAATTTAGGACTCACACAACCAGATATTGGATATCGATTTGAAAACATTAATGTACGTTTAGATATGGATAACGTATCTGGCACCATGGAAGTTGTTAGCCCTAAGATTACGTATGCTCCTGTTGAACAATCGCAGTATGCACTGACTCTAGATAATTGGCAGACACAAATATTTTGGTATGAGTTTGAAGATGGATGGAAAGTACAATTACCTTGGCTCCATGCAGGGGTTGGACAAGGGCAGTTATCTTTAAGCGGTGGTCTTCAGCTGGATACTGATGGCAATGTAGAACACCTAGGTGCTCTAATGGCAACGGATAAAATTGAAGCGTCTGATATTCTCAAACGTTTCCCGATAGGCTTTAAAAATACAAATTTTCGAGACTGGCTAACCGATGCACAGCCTGAGGGAAATATAGATAATTTAATACTGCTATATCGTGGAACTCTAAAGGGGTTTAAAAATCAGGAAGATACCCTACGATTGAAAGCAGATCTCAGTGATGTAGGATTACATTTCCAACCGGCATGGCCTCGCCTAAGTGGGATTAACGGAACGATGCAAATGTTGAACCTAACATTTGATCTCGATGTTAATAAGGCTAAGTTCGGTGATGTATTTGATCTCTCTGGAAAGGCTGTTATTCCAGATGTGGATGATAAAAAAGCTTTTGTTGTCGCGGATGCTCATGTTGTTGGTCAATTAGAAGATATATCTCAAGTACTGGCGCAGTCCCCCCTTAAAAGTACTATCGATGAAATTTTCGAACAAGTATCACCTGAAGGAAAACTCGATTTAGATATGACTATTAATGCATCATTCGATTCTAATGGTCCAGTAACACTAAGAGCATTACTCGATCTAGATGACGCAACTATTCATTCTAAGACCATAGATGGTTTGAATGTTCACGAGTTAAGTGGTGATATTGCTTTTTCTGATACTAATCTAAGAGCAAATAATCTAAAAGGTAAATTAGGTGATCAAGAATTTAACTCGACAATAAATATGGTATTTTCTGGAGATAATCCATTTCTAGACTTTAAAGCTGAAAGCTGGCTTGATAGTGACAACTTAGAAAAGTGGGTGAATCAAAGGCTCCCGGTAACCGGTGTTACCCCTTTTGAACTTAGTGTTCAAATGCCCCTGAGAAAAGTGATTGATGAGGGTGAGCTTGGTCGCTTTATTTTTCAGTCAGACTTGGTTGGCCTAGGACTTGATTTGCCCGAGCCTCTTGGCAAACCAATGGAAGAGAAAAGATCCCTTTCTATTACCAGTCAAATTCAATCCTCGGATGCCCTGGGAATGATTGCTCGACTTGAGGGCGTTGCATCATTAGCAGGCCGTGTTTCAAATACCGAAAAAGGGTGGGAACCAACAGGTGTTCACCTACATTTTAGCCCTGATAAAATTGCTACTTTTCCACAAGAGCGTGAGCTACTTGTGGATGGACACCTTTCGTATATAAATGTTGAAAGCTGGCAAGACTTTATAAGTGAAATGGTGACTCCCCTTGAGGATAACGCTACACAACGTGAAAACCAAACGTTACAACTGAAACCAGTGATTGATTTGACAGTTGATATGCTAGATCTCTGGGGTATACCAGTGCAAGAACTTGGTATGAAAGCAGAGCCGGAATCAGAGGGTTGGCAAATCGAAGCCAATGCCCCCATTATTGCAGGAACCCTATGGATACCAGAGAACATATTGCAATCACCAATTGAGCTTGATTTAAAACATCTAAGACTTCCCAGTAGTTATGAATCAGATAATGAACTACCGACAGATACGACTATAACGCCAAAAGAAGATGATGTTCCTACACTATCTACTGATGTTGAGTTGCCAAATATTAACGCTAAGATTAGCCAGCTCACGTGGCGAGATCTGGATATCAATGCTTTTGATGGAAAATTAGTTAGAACGAATACCGGTTACCGATATCACTTCAAAGCAGATTCTAAACCCTTGAGCTTCGACTTAGAGGGCCAGTGGGAAGGATTTTTACAATACGAGCCGATGAGTGCCTATGGATTTGTTCAAACAAGAGATTTCGGTGATTTGCTGAATAAGATTCACACAAAGTCTGCTATAAAGGATGCTGCAGCTAGAGTGGATGTTGATCTGACCTGGTTGGGTGGGGTGACCAATCCCAATATTCCAACTTTTTCAGGAACGGTCCAGTCCAGTCTTCGCTCTGGTAGAGTGCTTGGGGTTGAGCCTGGACTAGGACGAATTCTTAGTTTATTAAGCCTTTCAAACATACAAAGGCGCCTAACCTTAGACTTTAGTGACATTACTAAAGAAGGGTTTGCTTTTGATAGAATAGATGCCAGCATTCTTTTGGATAAAGGTTTTGTCAGTACAGACAACTTTGAATTAAGAGGCCCTATAGCCAACCTAGATATCCAAGGAAAAATAGATCTTAAGCCTGAGCATGAAATCACTGCTCAGATGGATTTAACCCCTAATCTTGAAAGTAGCTTGCCTATTGCAGCTACAATAGCCTCCGGAAATCCAGCGATAGGTGCATTTTTGTGGGCATTTGATAAAGTTGTTGGTAATGATATAAGTGAAATTATACATTACCGTTACGCCATTACAGGTAATTGGTTAGAGCCACAAATTGAAGAGCTTGAAGTGATTCATGAGAAACCTGGTGATGCTCAATAATTAGGAGATAGTATGTCAACAATTTTGTTGCAACCGAAAGAGCAACTTTGGACGCCATCTGGGATTGATGAACCCTTAATAGAAAAATATATGAATCAGTTACTCAGTGCTAAAGTCAATGAAGCTGATATTTATTTTCAGAAAGAGCGTCATGAAAGTTACTCCTTAGAAGATGGTATTGTAAAAAGTGGTAACTTTGAAATCAATCAAGGGGTTGGCGTAAGAGCCGTCAGTGGAGAAAAAACCGGTTTTGCTTTTACGGATGATATTGAAACCTCAGCCATTGAACAAGCATTAGGCGCCGCCCGCTCGATAACGAGTTTGGGGCAGCAAGCGCGAGTTAAAATACCCTCTCGTCAAACAGGTCAGGTTGCGCTATATGACACCAGTAACCCTCTCAATAGCTTCTCACAACAGCAAAAAATAGAGACACTTCGTCAGCTCGATCAAGCTGCTCGTCAAAGAGATCCACGAGTTAAGCAAGTGATGTGTCATTTAACTGCGGTCTATGAAGATATTCTCATTGTGAATGAAAATGGAATCTTTGCAGATATTCGCCCTTTGGTTCGTGTTGGTATAAGTGTTGTCGTAGAGCAAGATGGACGACGAGAAACCGGTAGCGCAGCGGGTGGTGGACGTTTTGGATACGATACTTTTTTTGAGCAACGATCAGTAGATGATTTAGCCTATGAAGCCGTCCGTCTTGCGTTAGTGAATTTGGAAGCTCGGCCTGCGCCTGCCGGTGAAATGCCAGTTGTGTTGGGGCCTGGGTGGCCAGGTGTATTACTGCATGAGGCAGTTGGGCATGGACTTGAGGGAGACTTTAATAGAAAGGGTTCATCCGTTTTTTCAGGGCGAATTGGTGAAAAAGTGGCTAGTGAACTATGCACCGTAGTAGATGATGGAACGATTCCCAATCGAAGAGGTTCATTAAATATTGATGATGAAGGTACCCCAACCCAGAGAAATGTTCTTATAGAAAAGGGGATTCTTAAAGGGTATTTACAAGATAAAATGAATGCCCGTTTAATGAAAACCGCTCCGACAGGAAATGGAAGACGTGAAAGTTATGCGTATGCTCCTATGCCACGTATGACTAATACCTTTATGTTGCCAGGCTCTCATACTCAAGAAGAGATTATTGCATCGGTTAAAGATGGTATTTATGCAGTCAATTTTGCCGGAGGGCAGGTTGATATTACCTCAGGTAAATTTGTTTTCTCAACAAGTGAAGCTTACCGAATCCAAAATGGAAAGATTACCTATCCCGTTAAAGGAGCTACCTTAATCGGAAATGGCCCTGAGGTGATGAAAGTAATCTCAATGGTTGGACCCGATACGCAGTTAGATGAAGGGATTGGAACTTGTGGCAAGGACGGTCAAAGTGTTCCTGTGGGCGTTGGTTTGCCAACGGTTCGAGTTGATGCGTTAACCGTGGGAGGAACAGATCATGGTGCTTAAACCAAACATGAACACATTACCAACTTCACTTGAAGAGTGGGTTGATGAGTCTGCCTGTCAAAATAATATAGACCAACTACTCGCTTTTGGAAAAAGTAACCCTACTGTAACAGGAGTAGAAGTCGGGTTTTCTAAAAGCATGGGCTTAACCAGTCATGCACGATTAGGGGATGTTGAATCCGTTGAGTTCGAACGAGGAAAAAGTATTGGTTTAACTGTATATGTTGGGCAACAGTCAGGCAGTGCCTCTACAACAGACTTGTCACCAGCCTCTTTAAAGGCGACTTATGAAGCGGCACTGGCAATAGCCAAAGCAACACAACCAGATCCATGTGCAGGACTGCCAGACAAATCAGAATTGGCGACTGATATTATTGATTGTCAATTATACAGCCCCTGGGCCCTTTCAGCCGAAGAAGCTATTAAGATGGCCATTGAGGCTGAGAAGGTTGGTTTAGATAATCCTAAAATTAAAAACTCAGAGGGCGCTAGTGTTAACTCTAGTCAAAGCTATCATGTGTACGCTAACAGTGATGGATTTTATGCTGGTTATCCGACCTCTAGACATTCCGTTTCTTGTGTACTCATTGCAGAGCATGATGGAAATATGGAGCGTGATTACGCTTATGAATTAAAGCGCAATGCTAAAGATCTGCCTCATCCTTCTGAGATTGGTAAAAAGGCTTGTGAAAAGACTTTACGCAGACTGGGGGCTCGTTCTTTGAAAAGCTGCAAAGTGCCTATTATCTATGATAAAGATTTGGCTAGTGGTTTCTTTAGCCCTTTCTTTAATGCTATTTCAGGCGGTGCCCTCTATCGAGAACAATCTTTTTTGCTAAATAGTCTTGGGCAGGCAGTATTTCCTTCTTTCGTGAATATAGAGCAAAAACCACATGTTCAAGGTTCGTTCGGAAGTGCGCCATTCGATAATGATGGAGTAGCTACTCGTAATAGAATGATTGTTAAAAGTGGGGTCGTTGAAGGATACCTATTAGGGGTTTACAGCGCCCGAAAGCTCAAAATGCAGACAACCGGAAATGCAGGAGGGTTGTTTCATAGCATAGTGACAACAAACGATTTTGATCAAAACGCCCTGTTGGCTAAAATGGGCACGGGACTTTTAGTCACGGAGTTGATGGGCTCGGCTATTAATATGACCAACGGTGATTACTCGAGAGGAGCTTCTGGTTTTTGGGTTGAAAATGGACAAATCCAATATCCAGTGCATGAGATAACGATTGCCGGAAATCTAAAGGATATGTACCAAAATGTGGTCGCAATAAGTAATGATATTGATGAATCACATATATTACATACCGGCTCAATTCTTGTTAGTGAAATGAGTATTGCCGGTAACTAATCCTCACCAAACTTATTGGCCATCAGTTCTGTGATGGCCAATAAAGCCTCATCAGCGTCTTCGCCAGAGACTTCAAGCTCTAACCAAGTTTCGAATGTGGCTGCTAACATCATGATACCCATGATGCTTTTTCCATTTACACGTTGAGATTTATGAGTCACCCATATCTCAGCAGCAAACCGGTTAGCGGTCTGGACAAATTTGGCTGCGGCTCGTGCGTGCAAGCCCAACCTATTTTGTATTTGTAATCGCCGTTTTAGGCATTTATCCAACAACAACTGCCTCTTCAGAAAGTCTTGATGTAATTGCAGGAGCATAGGGATAAAATACCCCATCCTTACCCCCACTTAAAGCTTTTTCAGCCATTTGATTCAAAGGTAAGTCTGGATAGTTCATTAGTCTGATGAGCATAGGTAGGTTTAAACCGGCAACAACCGCTACTTGGTGGCCTGAATTGACTAGTCCTTTTGAAATGTTACTCGGCGTTGAGCCAAACATATCGGTCAGAATTAAAACCCCTCTACCAAAATCTAACTGTCTGATGTCGCGTTGCGCTTCATCGACTAAATCACTAATTCTTGGTTTGTGTCCAACTGATAGTACGGATGTCTGTAACGGTAGTTCTTCTCCAAAGGTGCTTTTTGCAACTTCAATTAATGCATCGCCAATCCCATAATGGGTAATTAATAATATGCCTGTTCTAGTGGTCATAGTTATATATCTTCTTATGTCTGCATGTGTCGGTGTCGCAGTTGAACGTGGGGATACTTCGACTGATTGCGAGAGTACAGCTGCTCGACCACATACACAGAGCGATGCTGACCTCCAGTACAACCCACTGCAACAGTTAAATAACAACGATTTTCAACCTTAAATTGCGGTATCCACTTATCTATAAAGTTAGTAATGTCATCAATCATTTGTTGAACTGGTGACTTATCTTCAAGGTAAGCCTTAATTTCAGGGTCTAGCCCTGTAAAATCTCTTAATTCAGGTACCCAATATGGATTGGGTAAACAGCGTGCATCAAATACTAAGTCCGCATCCACTGGTTTGCCATGTTTGTAACCAAAGGAAACAAATTGAACTTGTAATGCAGATGGTTGCCCTTGTGCGCATGCTTCCTGAATTCGGGAATTGATCTGAGCTACTGAACAATCAGTAGTATCAAAGACATAATTAGCAGCCTCTGCTAATGGGCTTAGTAAATGCCCCTCCAACTGAATTGCTTCTAAGAGAGATACAGCAGGGCTGGTTAAAGGATGCTTGCGTCGTGTTTCGCCAAAGCGTTTGATGAGTGCTTCATCTCTTGCATCTAAATAAAGAATATTAAAAGGCTTGTAGGCTTCTAATAAATGTATGATGTCCTCAATTGCACTGGCTTCAGGCGGTAAATTTCTAGCATCTAGACTAATAGCGGTAGGTGTCTTTGTATGGGAACGTTCTTTTAATAAAACCGGAAGAAGGGTGATTGGACAGTTGTCTATGCAGGTGTAACCAAGATCTTCAAGAGCTCTAAGTGTAATACTCTTTCCAGAACCTGAGCGGCCACTGACGATTGTCAACTGCATACTGATTTGAACTCCTTGAACGGCCAGCTGCTATTATTGACTGCAGCCAGTCGACTGATTTTTATGAGCCATTCTCACCATGTCCTCTACTAGAATAATGAGATTGTCGAACGATTCAACCGGCAAAAACACTTTTTTGTGAAAAGTGGAAGAATAAAGTTTTGCACTCGCACGAGTACTAATATCTGTTTTTGGTGTAAGCCTTTGTGGTTTATCGCATAATTCTATTTCTAGATCAAGCACTGCAAAATCGGCTACCGCACTGTGTCCAAAATCTTTTTGGATGAAGTTAAATCCCTTATTCCTTAGATGATAAAGATTCTTAATTGAAGGGGGAGACCACCCGATGAGCTTTCCATTTTCATATGAAAAGTAGGGCGCATCATCACACACTATTTTGTGACCACGGTGAACTAACGCTAATGCTAAAGACGTTTTACCAATACCATGACGTCCTGTTAACAGTAAGCCACTTCCATAGACATTGAGTAAGGTGCCATGTAGCACAAATCGGCTTGCTAAAAGACATCGCAGTGCATGTTCAATGTGTGAAGGCTTTTGAGGAAAAAGGGGATACAAAACGGGTCTAGATACAGGGAATGGTAGTTTTGTTTCGGACCACCACAACTGGGGTAAGCATCCGTCAACAGTATACATCTCCGAACCAAAGTAAGCGATGAGAGGATTTGTTGTGATGGTGTTGAGAACCGGCTGTCCCAGTCCTGTCGATTGAATGTTTTCGGAAGTACCACGGTCAATATCAATGTTATAGGCTTTTAAAGCTTTTTGTAATGCTGATATTGACCAGCAAGGGGATAGTATAGGAGGATCAGTCTTCACTTTGCGTTATGGCAACATCAACAAGAGATTGTTGGTCGGCTGCCGCTCGTAAAGACTTGCGTACTTCTTCTTGTCGAGCTAACTCTGTGATACATTTTAAGCTCTGCAAGTGCTCACCCTTATCTTCATCAGGCAATATTAAACCAAAAAAGATATCCACAAGCTCATCATCTGGAGCATCAAAATCAATACCATTTTGAGTAGTGACAATCGCTAACATTGGAGATGTAATAGAAGATAGCTTTGCATGGGGCATAGCCACCCCATGCCCAATAGCTGTAGAGCCAAGACGCTCACGGGCTACAAGCTCTTCTAGAATTTTATCTGAGCCAACAGAGGGACACTGTTCTCCCAGCAAGTGAGCAAGCTTATCTAATATTGTTTTGGTACTAGATACATCACTCTGCGCACTAGTGCAGCTAGGATTCAATAAATCTTTAATGTTCATCTTGACCATGAGCCCGTTTTTCAAGAATTTCTTTATGTTTAACAATCTGGCGATCAAGTTTATCAATCATCAAATCTATAGCAGCATACATATCTTGTTCATCCGCAGAGGCGTGGAGCTCACCTTGGCTCACATGAACATGTGCCTCAGCTTTGTGGTGGCCCTTATTCTCTACTGTTAAAGTCACATGAGCATTAGTGATATGAGGAAAATGCTTCTCAATTCTTTCAAACTTGCTAGTAACGTATTCTTTTAGAGCGGAGGTTACTTCAGTGTGAATACCAGTGATATTTAATTGCATCGTCCAATCTCCTCATTTATTGCGGCGCGCATGCGCTGCGGATATTCCCATAGATTCCCGGTATTTTGCCACAGTCCTTCGGGCAATGTGTATCCCTTTTGCTTTCAAAGCTTGGCATAGCTTTTCATCGCTCAAGGGTGAACCTTTATCTTCTGACTTAATGTTTTCTTGTATCAAAGCTTTTATTGCAACAGCGGAACAGTCTAAGCCTGACTCTGTTGCCAGTTTTGATGAAAATAGGTGTTTGACGGGAATAATGCCATGGGGGGTATGTAAGTATTTACCAATGGTGACCCGCGATATAGTGGAAGGATGAAAGCCAAGCTCATCAGCCAACGTTTGTAATATGAGAGGGCGCATCGCAATATCTCCGTTTTCAAGGTAGGACTCTTGATAGCGGACAATTAATGTAAAGACACTCATTAATGTCTGGTTACGATTTTCCAAAGACTTTAAGAACCATTTGGCTCTTTGAAGGTGGCCTTTTAAATACAATTGGTCTGAGCTGGTACTGCCGGTATTTAAAAGGTTGATGTATTCTTGTTGTAAATTGACCCGTGGGAGGTAAGACATGTTTAACTTAACCTGCCATTGCTCATTTACTTTTCGAACAAAACCATCAGGAATCACATACTGAAAATTACTATGCCCAAAAGCGGCTCCAGGTTTTGGCCTTAAGCTTTGAATACACTCAATGATCGTTTGAGCATTTTCTTCAGATGTATGTAGTTTTGAAGCAAGTCCAGGCACGCCTTTTTTGGCGATGACGGCAAGGGAGTTTGTGATTGCTTTATCAAGAAACAATTTTAATGGGTGCTCAGCATAATACTCATCTGCCTGAATCGTTAAGCACTCTTCCAAGCTTGTTGAACCAGCACCTAAAGGATCGAAGTGCTGAATCCTATGTAAAACAGCAGAGGCTTCTTCAATGTCTATCCCCTCTGGTAAAACGTTTTCAAGAGAATCGGATAAGTACCCATCTTCATTGATAGCATCGATTAAAACATTGGCAATGAGTTCATCTTGCTCGGTAAAGGGAGATGTATTGACTTGCCATCGTAAATGATCTTGTAGCGTAGATTGCTCAGCAGTTTCCCATGGGATGTCTGTTTCAGATGACTTGCTTGACGATAAGGGTTGAGGAACAGAATCTTCAAACGAAACATCGTCGTCTAAGCGGCTTTCATCTAACTCCAATAAGGGGTTTTGCTCACATTCTAAAAGAATTTCCTGACGTAATTCAAAGCAGGTCAGTTGAAGCAAATGTATCGCTTGTTGTAGCTGCGGACTAAGCTTTAAGCTTTGCTGTAAATCAAGTGAAAGACCTGGCTTCATACATCACCTAAGAATCGTCTTCCAACCAGTATAGCACTAAAGCTCAAATTGCTCGCCTAGATAAACTTCACGTACTTTCTGGTTTTGTAAAACCTGCTCAGAAGTACCAGAGGCAATAACACTCCCAGCATTCATAATATAGGCCTTTCCGCAAATATCTAAAGTTTCACG
Source organism: Legionellales bacterium (assembly GCA_002708265.1). Lineage (GTDB taxonomy): Bacteria > Pseudomonadota > Gammaproteobacteria > Berkiellales > Berkiellaceae. Next base: position 281,926 of record PANA01000004.1, read on the forward strand.
AACATTATGATCGGTAATTAGAATGCCGATGCCCCGCTTTGTTAATAGCTGTATCTGTTTTTTAATATCAGAAACTGAAAGGGGATCCACGCCAGCAAAAGGCTCATCCAATAGAATAAATTTAGGTTCTCTGGCCAGCGCTCTCGCAATTTCTAACCTTCTTCTTTCTCCTCCTGATAAGCTAGCAGCAGTCGCTTCAGATAAGTGGGATATATGAAACTCTTCTAGTAATTCATCCAATCGATTTTTACGTTCTTCTAGAGATAAGTCAGGGCGAGTCTCTAAAATGGCCATCACATTATCAGCAACAGACAAACGCCTGAAAACACTTGCTTCTTGTGGAAGATATCCGATCCCCATTAAGGCTCGCTCATGTAAAGGGCAGCCAGTAATGTCTTTTCCATCAAGCTTAACTGTGCCTCGGTCCGGCCATATCAATCCAGCAATCATATAGAATGAGGTCGTTTTACCAGCCCCGTTTGGACCCAGTAGACCTACTATTTCACCAGATGCAATTTCAATACAAACATCTTTTACAACGGTTCGACCCTTGTAAGTTTTTTGCAGCTTTTGGGCAGATAAATGATGCATGGTATTACCTTGGTTGTATTACTATCATGGTGCGATTTTTCTTATTTGACTCGACTTGAGAATCCAGTGTTTTAGTGCTCACAGTTTTTTCCTCAATATCGTATAGTAGGTGGGGACCATTGAAGTGATCTTTACCTAAGTTCAGTTCAGCTTGCCCCTCTAATAGCACTTGATTCTTTTCAGGAAAAAAATGAATCATGCTGGCATGACCGAAGATTTCCTCATAATTGTCAACGCTCCCTTCATAGCGAGCAGGGTATCCAGAAGCGGTTAGGGTATCAACATCACCATGGTGGTTTCTAAACACCGTAAGCTTTTCACTATCAATACGCCTTTGTCCTTGCTTCATTGTGACATTGCCCCAGTGGGTAGCAATGCCTGCATCAGCATCCACCTCAGCGGCATCCGAAAGGACTTCAATAGGTAGAGTGTTTGGGCTGGCGCCAATCACTGATGAAAAAAATAGTATCCCAGCCACGCTACATAGCTTTAGGGTTGAGGTACTCTGTCTTGACTTTATCCATAAACTCAACATAACCGGTTTCCAAGTGTGCTTTTAAGCCTACCGCGCTGATTTTTGTATTGTCTGGGCCTAATACCAATACAGGTAAATCAGTTTTGGCGTAATCAGGATAAATTGTAAGTGCATCTGTTAACATCTTCCAGTCTGGTGCTAACTGAATATTGCCAGCATGAGCGACCCGTACCTCATCTTCAAGCAGAACGTATTCCATTTTTTCAGATAGACTTGGATGATATCCACGGCCAGTCTTTGAAGTAATTTGCCATTTGCTACCATCTTTTCTGAACACATCCAGTTTCAAGTCTTTCATTTCTGTAGACTGGCTTTTTAGGACGTGCTCCCACTCACGCATGTGAAGAACTTCTCGGATTGTTCCGTCAGGATTAAAACGCATGGCTTTTGCATTTGTCATATAGGCATCGACTAAAGGAGGGGGCTTGTTCTCAGGCGTATAAAAAGGGTTCTGTGGGTTAATTGCAATAAAAAGACCTGCTCCGATGAGACACCACAAAGTAATGGGTTTTAACCAGCTACGGATTTTCACTAGATAATTCCTGTTCTCATCACATCACGAATATTAAAGGCCCCGACTAACTTGCCATTTTCGTCAGTGACTAAAAATCCATTTATTTCTTCTTCATTCATTTTAGCAACAGCTGTTGTAAGTAAAACATCAGGTGAAATAGTCCTTGGGTTTTTAGTCATGGCGAGCTCAAAAGGGGTTGAGTCAAGTGGCAGCTTTTTATCGACTGCACGACGCAAGTCACCATCAGTGAAGACACCTATTAATTGCTCATCTTTTATCACGGCAGCCATACCAAGCGCTTTGCGAGATATTTCATATAAGCCAGAAGCAATGCTATCCCTGCCTTGAACAATTGGAAGCGCTGAATTGTGATGCATAACATCTTTGACACGTAATGTTAATCGTTTTCCTAGTCTTCCTGCTGGATGGCTAGCGGCAAAATCATTTGTTGAAAAGCCTTTTTGCTGAGAAACAGTGATGGCTAAAGCGTCTCCTAATGCCAAAGTAGCAGTAGTGCTAGAGGTGGGCGCTAATCCTAAATGACAGGCTTCGTTTTCAACTTTGACACACAGATGGCAGTCTGCCATGCGCGCAAGAGACGATTTAGGCTCGCCGGTAATAGCAATGATGGGGCCATTAAGTTGTCTGAAAGCAGGAAGTAATGCCAATACCTCAGCACTTTGTCCAGAATATGAAATTGCAATAACCAACTCTGAGGAAGTTATCATCCCAAGATCCCCGTGAAGGGCTTCAGCGGCATGAACAAAAAAGGATGGGGTTCCCGTAGATGCAAATGTGGCCGCAATCTTTTGTCCAATGTGACCCGATTTGCCTATCCCGGTAATAACAACATGTCCCTTGCAGGCATTAATTAGATCGCAAGCTCTGTCAAAATCAGGGCCCAGACAGTTCGCCAGGTAGTCTAGCGCTCGCGCTTCTTGGGTTAAGACTGAGCGACCGATATCCCTAGCCTGAGTGGCAATGGGAGATTCTGTTTGGCTTACAACTTCGGTCATCAGTATCACTCCATTTCAACTAAACCATAGTATACCTGCTCGGGCTTCAGGTGAGAATGAATATTAGGTAAGACACAAAAAAGAAAAGTAAACAGCTTCCCTCCAAGCGAGAGATAACGCCATGTTTATGTCGGGCGTATGATGAAAACATCAATATAAAAGTCAGCCCTAACATGATGGGGATATCCCGTGTGAATAGGGTAGATGATAAAGTTTGATGACTTAAGAAAGAAGGGGGAACCAGTACTAGGGTAAGATTAAAGATGTTTGAACCGACAACATTTCCAATGACCATGGCATCTTCTTTTCTGTACATTGCAGCGATTGAAGCGGCGAGCTCAGGAAGGCTTGTTCCTATCGCAACCATGCTAAGCCCAATCACAAAGTCACTGACTCCTACACCACGAGCAATATTAGTGGCGCCTAAGACAAAGTAGTCCGCACTAACAGGGAGAACAATTAGTCCAAAAATAAGCCATATTGCTGCATACCTTGGGTTGATCACTGGAGGCAAATCGTTGGTCTGAATTAACGGTTGCTGTGAGAGTCCTCTTCTAGAAAGCAAATATAAAAAAAGCAAATACCCTAGTGTCATCAGTGAAAAAATAACACCGCTTAAAGTTGATAAAGAAAAAAGATACAAAGTTAGACAGGCTGTAATGTTCAAAATAATTAGAGCAGGGAGCTGTTCAAAAATAAGCGCTTTATCGACTAACACGGGCCGTATAAGGGCACAGGCCCCCACAATTAGAGCAATATTCGCAATATTCGATCCAACAGCGGAACCGACAGCTAAGCCAGCATTGTCATGTAAACTTGCCATCAGTGTGACAACAAATTCAGGAGAAGATGTCCCCAATGAAATCACAGTGAGTCCCACAAGCAAAGTTGAAACACCAAAATAGCGTGCTAGGCTGGATGCGCCCGCGACTAATCGATCTGCGCTTATAATTATAGCGACCAGACCAATTACAACTTGCAAAACAGAATAAATCATTAAAATATACAACCTTACGCTCACATGATTTTTCACATCAGCTATGCTGATATGATATATCTAAGAATATCATGCCTTACTATAGATGGAATCTGTTGAATGAGTGCCGATTCAGAAAATCTCATCGAGATTAAAAATGTTCACTTTAAGCGAGGAAGCCGAGTGATCTTCGATGGGGTAGATATTAATATCCCAAAAGGGAAGGTGACAGCCATTATGGGGCCTTCCGGGACAGGGAAAACGACCTTACTAAGGTTAATTGGTGCCCAGTTGGAACCCGATCAAGGCCATGTATTTGTTGATAATGCCGACATACATAGTTTAAGCCGTGATGCACTGTATCATTTGCGCCGGCGAATGGGTATGCTGTTTCAAAGCGGAGCGCTCTTTACAGATATGTCAGTTTTCGACAATGTTGCTTTCCCTATTCGAGAACATACCGATCTACCTGAAGAGATGATCCATGATATTGTTTTAATGAAACTTCAAGCAGTTGGTTTGCGTGGAGCGGCACAGCTACATCCCAGTCAGCTGTCTGGGGGGATGTCTAGGCGAGTCGCTTTAGCAAGAGCTATTGCGTTAGATCCTGAGCTTATTATGTATGATGAACCCTTTGCGGGACAGGATCCAATATCAATGGCGGTGCTAGTTCAGTTGGTTAGACTTTTGAACGATGCATTGGGTTTGACCTCTGTCATTGTTTCACACGATGTTCAAGAAACAATCGGTATAGCGGATTACGCTTATGTGATTGCGGAAGGAAAAGTCATTGGTCACGGTAGTCCTGAAACGCTTGCTAACCACAAATCTGATTGGGTGCAGCAGTTTATTCAGGGGCTTCCCGATGGGCCAGTTCCTTTTCATTACCCTGCTGGAGATTATAAAATGGCGCTCTTAGGGAGTGAGGCGCAAAATGGTTCGTGAAATTCGCCATTTAGGTCGTCAAGGACTTTCTATATTAGAAACGACCGGAAGCACCGGTATGTTTTTATTTCAGTCTCTATTCGGTTGGCCACGTTGGCCAATGAGTTTTGTCTCATTAATCCAGCAGTTGTACTCTGTTGGGGTCCTTTCATTAGTTATCATTGTCGTTTCAGCTTTGTTCATAGGAATGGTGCTTGGATTACAGGGCTACACCATTCTCGTTAAATTTGGTGCTGAGCAAGCATTAGGGCAGTTAGTTGCTCTATCCTTAGTAAGGGAATTGGGTCCAGTCGTTGCTGCGCTGTTATTTGCCGGAAGAGCTGGTTCAGCTTTAACAGCTGAAATTGGTTTAATGAAAACGACTGAACAATTATCCAGCATGGAGATGATGGGAGTTGATCCTTTAAGACGAGTCATCGCTCCACGTTTCTGGGCAGGGCAGATTTCTATGCCATTATTGGCTCTCGTATTTAGTGCTGTCGCTATTTACGGTGGCTATATGGTTGGAGTTTCATGGCTGGGGGTGGATGATGGTGCTTTTTGGGCCAATATGCAATCAGCAGTTGATTTTTATGAAGATGTTTTAAACGGTGTGATCAAAAGTGTTGTTTTTGGTACGGTAACGACTTGGATAGCTGTTTACCAAGGCTATTCATGCTTGCCCACATCTGAAGGAATAGGGCGAGCAACAACTCGTACAGTGGTTTACTCGTCTTTAGCTATTTTAGGTCTTGATTTCTTTTTAACAGCGGTGATGTTCGGAGGTCTGCAGTAATGCACAAGCGTACTGTTGAATTAGCGGTAGGGTTCTTGATGTTAATTGCAGGGGCATCTCTGTTAATGTTGGCAATTCAAGTAAGTGGATTAACAGATTTTTTCAACTCAGATGATGGCTATCTCGTCACAGCTGATTTTGACAATATTGGCGGACTAAAAGTTCGCTCAAGAGTAACATTAGCAGGTGTGCCAGTTGGACGTGTTATTAGTATTGACCTAGATAATGATGAATATCTTGCAAGAGTCACTATGGTCATAGACAGTTCAGTGAAAAACATCCCTGAGGATTCACAAGCGAGTATTCTTACAGCGGGTTTGTTGGGGGATAATTATGTTGGGTTATCGCCTGGTTTTAGCGAAAACTACCTAAATAGTGGCAGTCATATAGATGCCGGTAATACGATATCAGCAGTGATATTAGAAGAGTTAATATCACGTTTCTTAGCAGGTCAAGCGAGTCAGTAATGTTTAAAAAATACTTGAGTACAGTTTTAATAGCGCTTTCACTCACAATATCTTTTAGTTCGATTCAGGCGCATGAAACAAGCGATCCTCTAGTCGTTTTGGAGGGGGCTACAACTGAAATTATTAAACAGGTCAAGGCTAAGCAGCCAGCGATAGATAGAAACCCAGACTTAATTCTGGAGTTAATTGAAGAGATCGTTTTTCCTCATGTTGATTTTGATTATATGTCTCGTTGGGTTATTGGCAGAAGTATGTGGAAAAAAGCTTCCGACAAAGATCGTTTAGCGTTTAGAGATGAGTTTAAGGTTTTATTGCTTAGAACTTACGCGAATGTTGTAAGAGAATACGCTAATGAAAAAATTGTTTATTATCCTATCCGAGCGGATTATGACGATAAAAAGCGGATCCAAATAAGCTCAAGCATTACTCAGACAAACCGCGATCCAATAGATGTAGTATATCGATTAGTCCTTTCTTCTGATGGTGAGTGGAAGCTATATGACATAGTCATTGAAGGAGTAAGTTTGTTGAAAGGCTTTCAATCACAGTTTTATGACACATTAAGGCAGTCAGGTTTGGCAGGATTGGTTATTGAGGTTCGGCAACATAATCTTGATGATAAAATGAAAAGAGAAGCGGATTTGAAGGCTAAGCAAAAGGAAGTGAAAAAAGGTGACGCGGATGTCGGAGCTTAGCGTTCATTTTTCTGACGGAGTGATCAGCATCTCAGGCCCTCTTGATCGTCATACAGTCAAGTCCGCATATGAAAAAGCCAATGTATACTTTAATGGGTCTCAAAAAATTACAATTGACTTAACCGATGTGGCTAGAACAGATAGTGCTGGCTTAGCATTATTATTGGCTTGGGTGAGGCGCTCTAGAACCCAAGAGGTAACTTTAACCTTTATAAACTTGCCTGAAAAAATGAAAGAATTGGGCAGAGTGAGTGGCTTAGATCAAATCTTATCTCTATCCAAGTGACACAATATGTGCTAACCTCCTTTCTTAATTTTTTGGGTGAAATCATATGAAAGCAGTTGATATTGAAGCCCGTATATCCGCTGGATTAGAAGGGGCTCAAGTGTCCGTTGAAACGGATGACGAACATCACTATTTTGTTACCGTGATTTGGACGGGTTTTGAAGGGATGGCCCCTTTAGCTCGCCAAAGAGCTGTTTATGCAACCCTAGGGGATGCATTCGCAACGGGAGCAGTTCATGCGCTAGCACTTAAAACATGGACACCAGATCAAGCCAAATAAGAAGGTTGCTTTGAGCTGTTTTTGCTAAAGCATAGTGCGTTTTTCAGGGAAAGAAACAAGACGTTATGGACAGATTGGTTATTCAGGGAGGAACCCCTTTAAAAGGGGAAGTGCGGATTTCGGGCGCTAAGAATAGTGTTCTTCCGATTATGGCCGCTTCTTTATTAGCTGAAACCCCTTTGGTTATTGATAATGTGCCTCATCTCAAAGATGTGACACTGTTTATCGAGCTATTGGCACAGATGGGGGCAGCTATTACCTTTCGTTCAGATATGTCTATAGAAATAGACACGTCGGTCTTGCAGCATTGTGTTGCCCCTTATCAACTAGTATCAAAAATGCGTGCATCAATATTGGTTTTAGGTCCTTTATTGGCGCGATTTGGACATGCAAAAGTTGCTCTGCCGGGTGGTTGTGCAATAGGCTCACGCCCAGTTGATATTCATGTGGACGGCCTTAAGGCGATGGGTGCAGATATACAAATCGAAGATGGGTATATTTACGCGAGTGCGCCAAATGGTTTAGTTGGAACAACGATATGTATGCGTTTTCCTTCGGTAACCGCCACCGAAAATTTGATTTTAGCTGCTACTTTAGCGAAAGGAAAAACCCGAATTATTGGCGGGGCTAAAGAGCCTGAAATTATGGACTTGCTTCAGTGCTGTGAGACAATGGGCGCTAAAGTTTCTTATAACACGTTAGGTGATATAACGATAGAAGGGGCTAAGAGTTTATCAGGTGGGTTATATCGAGTAGTACCTGATAGAATCGAGACAGGGACATATCTGGTTGCTGCCACGATGACAGGCGGGCATATTAAGCTAACCGATACTAAGCCTGGGTTGTTAGAAACGGTGATTGTTGGATTGCGCCAAGCAGGTGCCGTGATTGAGACAACGGATTCAACAATTGAATTATCAGTTAATCCAGAGAAGCGCTTGTTACCCGTTGATATATGTACAGGCCCTTATCCAGGTTTCCCCACAGATATGCAAGCACAATTTATGGCGATGAACTGTGTTGCTAATGGCGACTCGGTTATTAAAGAAACCATTTTTGAAAACCGATTTATGCATGTCGATGAGTTACGTCGTATGGGTGCTAATATAAAAGTTCAGGGGAATATAGCCATTGTCTCTGGAGGATCGTTAAAAGGAGCGCCTGTTAGGGCAACTGATTTGCGAGCCTCTGCTAGTTTAGTGTTAGCCGGATTAGTAGCCCAGGGAACGACCATTATTCATGAAATATTTCATATAGACAGGGGATATGAGTGCCTGGAAGAAAAGTTAGCGACTTTGGGTGCGCATATTCGCCGTTTAGCAGAAACTGCAGGTGTTGAAGATTATGTTAAAAGTACATGAACTCACAGAGTATTTGACTGATTTTTTGCAAACGAATTTGTTTAAAGATTATTGCCCAAACGGTCTGCAGGTCCAAGGGCAACGTGAAATTTCAAAGATTGTTACCGGAGTGACCGCAAGTCGCGCGTTACTAGAAGCAGCGATCGCTGCTAATGCCGATGCAATATTAGTGCATCATGGCATTTTCTGGAAAGGCGATAGTTATCCTATTACTGACAGACTGTATGAACGTGTTCGTCCTCTTATTCAACAAGAGGTACACTTACTTGCCTATCACCTTCCCTTAGATGCCCACCCGGTGGTTGGAAATAATATACAGCTTGCACATAAGTTGGGGTTTGAATCTTGTGTCTCACACCCTTGTGAGCACGGAGAGGGACTGCTTTGGGTCGGTGAATGTTCTTTGCAGCCCGACGCCCTTGCGATGCAGATAGAGAGAGTGTTGGGTAGAGCGCCATTACATATTGCCGGTCGCACTGCAGATATTAAAAAAGTTGCATGGTGTACGGGGGCTGCCCAGTCTCTTCTAGAGGCGGCTGCTCAACTAGGTGTGGATGCATATATTACTGGAGAAGCTTCAGAACGAACGTTCCATGAAGCCAAAGAGTTAGGTGTGCATTTTTATGGCGCAGGGCATCACGCAACAGAACGTTATGGTGTTCAGGCACTGGGGGCTCATTTAGCCGAAAAGTTCAGCATTGCTCATCAGTTTATTGATATTGAGAATCCAATTTAATATGGAACGTAACCTTTCACACTTCTTAGAATCATCAGCCCATTTTTTTATAGATGGACCTGCCGGTGCTTTAGAACTCAAAACACAATCAAATTCTGCAAACCCTAGTGTCGTTGGTATTATTTGCCACCCCAATCCTCTGCAAGAAGGCACGATGGATAATAAGGGGGTTCATACAACAGCACGAGCCTTCGAAACATCTGGCGCTGCCTCTGTTCGCTTTAATTACCGTGGAGTGGGTAAAAGTGCCGGAGAGTATGGCGCTATTGAAGGTGAGTGTGACGATATGCGAGCGGTTGTCCAATGGGTTAAAGCTTGTGCTCCAGATGCACGCTTATGGTTTGCGGGCTTTTCTTTTGGCGCCTATATCGCTGCAAAGGTGGCAGAACAGTCACAACCTGAAGCTCTATTGTCTATTGCCCCAGCAGTACACTTGATGGACTATAGGCCATTGAATCCAAACTGCCCCTGGTTTGTACTCAGAGCTTTAGAGGATGAGGTGGTTAGTGCTGAAGAAATATATCAGTGGGTGCAACAGAGTTCGGCTAAGATTAAGTGTATTGATTTTCCCCAAAGCAGTCACTTTTTTCATGGGCAATTAGTCAAGTTGAGGCAGACCATTGAAACATGCTTCCAAACACTTGATCACTAAACGATGGGAAGCCCTCGTTGATTCAGGTGCTATCAAACAAGATGAAGCCCAATTTTTAGTATGTAAATCTTTAGATGGCATTGCATATGGGACACTTCGCACTCCTGCTTGGTGGCGTTTAAGTTTATTTCCTTCTTCTTCAAAGGGTTTATATCTTTGGGGAAAAGTTGGACGAGGTAAAACGTTTTTAATTGATTTGCTAGTACGAGCGCTCCCTGAATCTATGTGCCAACGGTGGCATTTTCATCGATTTATGGCTCACATACATGCACAAATGTATCGCCTATCCGGAAAAACAGATCCCTTAATTTCCATCGCGAAATCTATTCGAAAACAAACCCGTTTGTTATGTTTTGATGAATTATTTGTTGAAGATATAGGGGACGCCATGATCTTAGGGCGTCTTTTCCAAGCGCTTATTGATCAAGGTGTTACTCTTGTCATGACATCAAACTGTGAGCCCGATCAGCTATACCGCAACGGCTTACAACGGAATAAATTTATACCTGCTATTAACGCCATCAAAAAACATTGCAATGTGGTTTGTTTAGATGGTCAGCAGGATTGGCGGTTGATGCATTTTGATCATTTACCCCTCTACTTATGTCCAAATAATGATGTTGCTAAGCATGCTCTTCAAGCCAGTTTTGATGAGCTGCGGACACAGAGTACAGACAATGAGCAATTAATGATTAACGAGCGAATATTTCCGACACAAGCACGTGCTGGCAGTATTGTTTGGTTCAACTTTGATACCCTTTGCTGTCAGCCCACTGGAGCAAGGGATTATGTAGAGCTTGCCCGTTGTTTTCATACCATTATCATTGATAATATTCCCACACTAAACGATGAGAAAAGTGCGGCTGTTGTTCGCTTTATCCATCTCATTGATGAGCTGTACGACCGAAATGTGAAGGTAATTATTAGTGCTGATGCGCCTATTGGGCAACTGTATAACGGTAAGTCTCACGCCTTCAGCTTTGCTCGCACCCAAAGTCGACTTCATGAGATGCAGACAACCGCTTATTTAAAGCGCCCCCATCATCCTTAATATATGAGAATAATTCTCATTTTGATTGACATTTAATCTAAAAAACGCATAATACGAGTACATTCTCATTAGATAACTTAATTTATGAGCCAAAATGCTTTAGCCCTCTCACAACTCAGCTGCGGTGAAAAAGGAAAAGTAGTATCGGTGGATGCCGGTTCTCCTTATTACCGTCAAAAGCTTCTTTGCTTGGGGTTGGTGCCTGGGGTTTCCTTTCAAATCGTCCGAGTTGCGCCCTTAGGTTGCCCAATTGAGGTGCTGGTTCGAGGGTGCTCTTTGAGCCTACGAAAACAAGAAATAGATATTTTGCAGGTAGAAAAGCTTGCACTAACTATACCGGTATAAGTGAAAACACCAAATAATGAACAAGATTGCCTTAATCGGAAATCCAAACTGTGGCAAAACAACGATTTTTAACTTGTTGACGGGCGATAGTCAGCGTGTCGGAAATTGGTCGGGTGTTACCACTGGAGAGACTAAGGGCATCTATAAAACTTCTAAACAAGAGTATCAATTAAGTGACTTGCCGGGTATCTACACGACCACAGTTGTTGATTTACAAGAGCAAAGCTTGGATGAAAGACTTTCACTTCAAGCGTTAGAGTCTAACGCTTGGGATTTAGTTATCAATGTTGTTGATGGAACACAACTTGGAAGACACTTATACTTAACCCTGCAGCTACTTGAAAGAGGCTTGCCCGTTATATTGCTCGTGAACATGAGTGATGAGATGCGTAGAGCAGGGCAAAAGGTAGATGCACAGAGATTGGCCAAACTTTTAAGCTGTCCAGTGGTATTCGTTTCAGCAGCTGAGCGAAAAGGGTTTCAAGTACTAGAAAAGGCCGTGGATACCTATCAGGCGCCTGAGGCACGTGAGCGTATTGCTTATCCTGCTGAAGTTGAAGACGCCCTGGTTCAGCTTGCCAATTCCCGCTCTTCAGAGCCACTTGAGCCATACACGTATATTCAATTGCTGGAAGGGGACAAACGTCCCATTAGTAAAGCCTCAATTTTGCTCCCCGCCGAAATAAAGCATACGCAAAAGCAAATTCTTAATACAACCGGGGAGCTGCCGGATGTTCTTATTGCTCGAGCACGTTACGAGCGAATCGATCAGATATTAGAACTCAGTCAAGAACAAGAAGGGCACTCACCTTGGCAGCTATCAGCAGCTATCGATCGCTGGGTATTAAATCGCTGGCTCGCAACGCCTATATTTGTTGGCGTTTTATATGCCCTCTTTTTCTTTGCTATCAACGTTGGCGGTAGCTTCCAACCTTTTTTTGAGCTGGGCTCGCGTGCTGTTTTTGTAGATGGGGTCGCTGCTTTATGTCATAGCTTAAGCCTTCCTGCCGGTATCACTGCTCTTATGGCTTCTGGCGTTGGTCTGGGAATCAGTACCACCGTCACCTTTATTCCCGTGATTGGGGCTATGTTTTTAGTTCTATCCTTTTTAGAAGATAGTGGTTATATGGCGAGAGCTGCATTTGTTGTCGATCGATTAATGCAATCTATCGGCCTACCCGGTAAATCATTTGTGCCAATGATTGTAGGCTTTGGGTGTAATGTCCCAGCAGTAATGGCTGCTAGAACACTTGAAAATAAAAGAGACCGAATCTTAACGACAATGATGATGCCGTTTATGTCATGTGGCGCTCGGCTAGCGATCTATACGGTTTTCGTTGCTGCCTTCTTCCAAAGTGCAGGTGCTAAAGTCGTTCTGGGTCTGTATTTGCTAGGAGTCGTCATGGCGGTTATAACAGGTCTTGTCCTTAAAAAGACTCTGCTACCCGGAAAAGGCTCGCCTATGATTATGGAACTACCGCCTTATCGCTTTCCTCGAATAGCCTTTCTATGGCGGCAGACAACGCGACGCCTTAAAGCTTTCTTAAGAGGAGCTGGGGTAATTATTGTGCCTGTCTGTGTCCTTCTAGGGGGGCTTAACGCCGTTGGTACCGATGGTTCGCTGACTCTAGAAGGTCAAAATCCTCACTCTGTATTAGCAGCAATGGGGAAAAGTGTTACTCCAATCTTCTCGCCAATGGGGGTTAGAGAAGAAAATTGGCCAGCAACAGTAGGGCTACTAACCGGAATTTTAGCCAAAGAGGTGGTTGTGGGCTCTTTGAATGTCTTATACCAAGACCCCAATAGTCTAGACAGTGAGACAAAGGCATCAGCTCAAAGTGCTTGGGAGACAGCACAAGAAGCTATTCATAGCTTGCCTATTAGCTGGCAAGCTTTAGCGTCGGGTGCGCCCTCTGAGGAGCATCCAGATGCAATTTTTGGCGAAATGAATAAGCGTTTTGGAGGGCAGTCTGCTGCCCTGGCTTATTTGATATTTGTCCTACTGTATATGCCTTGTGTGTCAACAGTGGCAGCAATGGTCAGGGAGATTGGTCGTCGCTGGGCAATCTTAAGCGTTGTGTGGACTACTTTAGTCGCTTACAGTGCTGCCATTATTTTTTATCAATTGGCGACATTTTCTGAGCATCCAATCACTTCTATGCTCTGGGTGTTGGCGATGCTAACTGCTTTAGCTTTGGCCATTATTGTCTCTAAGAGAATGAGCCAAATCAGCAAATCACGACCCTTACCAACTCCAATCGTTGTTCGATATTAGTATCCCGTTTGACATATGCAGCATAAATTCTAGATAAAAAAAAGCCCCCAACTGGGGGCTTTTGATTCGCTAAAACTACCTGTTTACTTTGGTGAACGAGGTGTGTTTGAGCTGCTTGATTCGCCATCTAAAACAGCGGTGTTGTTGTGATGGGCAGGTACGACTGTACTGCTGCGACTTGCTTCACCACTGCTGTTGGCTTTGCTTAATGGCAAGAAGGGAGCTGAAGACGAGTTAGAAGATGCTTCTTCATGGTCATCAGTAGGCTCTTGAGGTTCACTCGCTAATGCGAAACTTCTCATGATTTCTTGCATTCTTGCCGCTTGCCCTTCTTGTGAAGGAGGAGCCATTGAGAATGGAACTGCTGCTGAAGCGTCAGCGGCTTCAGCTGCTTGAGGCGCTTCAGGCGCCTTAAAGCGAGCAAGTCTTTTTTGTCGCATTCTTTCCTTTTCTGCTGCATCACGCTGTGCTTGCAGTTCTGCTTCAGTTGCCGTTTCCTCAGTATCTTCTTCTTGTTCAGCAGCAGCAAGTTCAGCGGCTGTAATGCGTGCTGCTTGAGCAACTCGAGCTGCTTCAAGTTTAGCTAAGCGTTCTTCACGAGAAAGTACAGTTGCTGCTGGTGCGACGACAGGCGCATTCTCATCGGAGTTCGCTGAAGAAAGTGATGACTCTTCATCTTCCTCTTCTTCCTCTTCTTCATCAGCAACAATATCAGCTGCATTAAGTGAGTCAGCTATGGCTTTCTCTAAATTAGCAGCTTCTTGCTCAGCTTGAGCTTTTTCTGCTTCGGCTGTTGCCATAGATGCTGCTAGGGCTGCTTCTAGGGCGGCATCTGTAGCTTCAGGTTCTGCTGGTAAAACAGGTGCTGCTGCAGTACTCATTGCTGCTTGAACGGCATGAACCAAGGTTGTTCCATTTTCATATCCAGTAATGTTCATATCCAGAATGTGCTCAAATGCATCAAGGTGTCTGTAGTGATGTCCAAGAATCATTTGTTGAGCGTGATCAGCATTGTCCCCTTCGAAACCAGATATTGATACCAAACCAGTTTGAAGGTTATAGCGGATATCTGATATAAGACCAGGTACTGTGAACTGGAGGCTTTCTAAGTCATTTACGTCTCTCTCATCGTCTTCACGTAGAGTTAGTCTTAATTGTATGACTTCTTCGCCAGGAACATTTAAGGAGTATGTAACTTCTTCAGTCGATAAATTCACTAGTTGTTCAATGGTTACGCGTGGCAACTCCCGAAGTGCAGTAGCACGAGCAGCTTGGTTAAGCAGTGGATTTAGACCTGCTTGCACAGTTGCTTGCTGAGCAAGCACTTCTGTGTCTGTAGCATCATGAGGCTGGCTAATCGTAAAAGCACGATTGTCTTTTGCTTCATCAGCAGCTGTATCAGACGCTTCATCAGCCTCAGGTTGAGGAGAAACAGAGGCAAGGTGATCTAATCTACGGCTGCGAATAGCATCTTGTCTCGCTTGATCAGCTGCACTGGCGAGTGCATCATCCACATCAGAAGTAGTCTCGTCTAGTGGTGCGTCACCTAAAACACTAGCAAGAGAAACGGCAGAAGCTTCCGCTGATTCAGCTAAAGTCGATTCTTCGCCTGCAGACACAGACAGATTGTCATCAAGTAAACGGGTGTATTCCTCAAGTGTTAATATACCGTTATGTGGTTGGGCTACGGCAGCAGGGTGTGCAGCAACTAAGTCCTGAAAAAGGTTTACTGTTGGTGCTTCAGGACCGAATGTGCCAACAATGCTAGGTACGACGTCGCCATTTTGAAGAAGAACGAGCCCAGCATGTTCTGGGTTGCTAGGAATGAAAATATTAACATTCAGAGTGCTGTCAGCTGTTTGTAAATGATATCTGCTGATTTGACCGATAAATGGTGCAGTAAAATCTACATTAGACGCGTCTAGATTAAATGTGATGCCACGGCCTGTTAGCTGAGTTCTATCTTCGTTTAACGCAAAGTCAGCCAGTGACGGTAGGTTTGCAAGGGTAGTTGCTGTCCTTGCGACGGTCATCATTTGATTAATAATGTTACGCTCAAGTAAAGCACGATCATCGGCCTCGCCGACAACAACATCTGAATGATGACTCATTTCAGCATCAGCTTCACGGACATCACGATTTTCATTTATAGACATTGCTATAGCCGCGGCTAACTGTTCTTCATATGTAGTGTCGCCTGCTGCAAAGCTTTCGTTAACAGGAGATTCTGGTGGACCAATTGCATTATCTTGTGATAAGTCAGCAAGTGTGCGAGACAAGGGAGTGCTTGTTAGAGGTTGAGCTGCAGGTCCAGGTGTTACTGGAAAAGGCATCGAAAATGGTGGTGGTGTTCGCTCTCTATCCGCTGAAGCTCGTGGTCGCTGAGGCGCAGCAGGTATAGAAGTATGAGGAGCAGCAGCATATGAAGGGGTATGAACACTGTCATCGTCGATACTCGCATTCAAAGCGGCATCGAACTGTAAAGAAAGATCATGCGCATTACGCTCAGCAGGCTCTTCAGGCGGATATGGAGGCGTGTCCTTATCTTCTGAAGGTGCATCGGGTTCTATCTGAGCTGCGTCAACACCCATTATCTTTTTATGAATTAAATGGTTTAGGACAAAAAATAGCCCGCCGACTAGCAGAGTAATTGGAAAAGTTAATACGGCTGCAATCCCAACAAGGGCTTTTTGCCATACGGGTAAATCTACAAGCTTAGCTGTAATTTTAGGCCGGTCAGCTTTACCGTTATTCATATCGGTGTAGTCTAAAGTCACCATGACATGAGGAAACAAGACTCTCCAGGGCGTAAACAACTCTGACATCGCAGCCGCCGCGAGCATGATGAATACCCCAAAACGCTCTATGAATGGTAGCTGAGAGCCGTCATTATTCCTAGATAATACACTGAAATTGGCTTTTTTGTGTCTTATGTAGTTAAGACTTGGATACATTGTACGGGCCATTCGAAATCTCCAAAAGATATAGCTGTTTATATAACTGCTTTTTAGTATGAGGAAGTATGCTACCCGAAGAAGTAAGAGGTCATCAAGAAGGGGAAGTGGTTAGTTGATTAGATAACATAAAAAAGCCCTTCTTTAGAAGGGCTCATGCTTGAAAGCAAATAAGGACTAGCCAGCAGCCATTTCTTTAAGTTGCTTCAAAGGTAGGATTTTAACCTTTCTGCTAGCTGGCTTAGCCTTAAAGACTGTAGGTTCACCAGTAAAAGGATTGATCCCTTTGCGAGCTTTAGTAGCCGGCTTCTTGACAACTTTCATTTTCATGATGCCAGGCCATGAGAAAGCAGAAGGGCCATGCTTTCTGAGGTGAAGGGCAATGATCTCTGAAATAACATCAAGAACGGCGTTAACGTCTTTACGAGTTAGGCCAGTTTGATCAGAAATAGCACCCACGAATTGAGTTTTTGTGAAAGGCTTGTCACCCACACTCAACTTCACAGGTTTTTTGCTAGCCACAGGCTTTTTAGCAGCTACTTTTTTCTTAGCAACTGGTTTCTTAGCCTTAGGAGCCGCTTTTTTCTTAGCAGCTGGCTTTTTAGCAACTACTTTTTTCTTAGCAGCTGGCTTTTTAGCTGTAGCCTTCTTAGCAACTGTTTTTTTCGCAGTTGTTTTTTTGGCAGTAGCTTTCTTTTTAACAGTGGTTTTCTTCGCTGTCTTACGCTTGGTCGCAGCCATGGTTACTCTCCTTGTGACGCACCTGCAGAGTTTGTACAAACAATCTAGCTATTAAACATAGCATATGCACACAATAGGTCGGAAAGTGGCCCATTGTCAATGGGCATATTACTCTTTTGCCCCTTTTTTGCCTTTACTTTGGGTATCCGAGGGACTTTGCAAGGGGATAAATCCCTTCTAGAACCTTCATGGGGTGACAGACCTTCTCAATTTGTAGTCGGCATGAGGTATTAAAGGTAATAACAGTATCAAGTTTACGCGTTGAAAAGCGCCGCTGAGTGATGCTATCAGCAAGCTTAGGGTAGGCCGTGGACATTGCGCCGCCAGCACCGCAGCACCCGGGGGGGAGGGTAGATATACTAAGGGCAGGTATTTGCTGAAGCACTTTAATATAGGCTTGAGCGCCTTTCTGATCCCGGTTGGTGCAAGGGGTATGAAAAATGTAATTTCCCTCAATAGAAGCCAATGTTGGCAAAGAGCTTGTTTCTTCCCATATCTGACTGATGAGTGTATACAGACTTTCTGTAGGTATGCTGAGATGATTTAGTAGAAACTGATGGCAGCCACTTGTAAGTGTGTATAAGGTTAAAGGACCAGATATACCACTTAAGTGCTGCTCGAGCGTGCTTAAAGCTTTATTTTGCTTTTCAGTCTCACCAATATGTTCCCACCATCCACCGCAACACCCATTGAGCCGTATTAGTTTGACTGAGTAGCCTAAGGTATTGAGAACAAATGCTGCCATATCAAATACTTCTGGTGAAAATGTACCCAATGCACAGTCAACTAGAAGATGAATAGTCTTTTTAGAAGCAGGTACGGAATAGTCATTTTTTAAAGAGTGATGTTTGGGGACAATGGATGAGCAGCTTTGAGGAAGCAAAGAACCTACATACCCTAAACCTCTTTTAATCCACGTATGCGTGAGGATAAAGCTGAAAAGTCTTTGTTTGGGGGAAAGATGGTAGGTCTTTTTCTGGGTTCGTAAAGCACGAGTTTTAGTAAATATCTCATGGTACTTAACTTTGGGAGGGCAGGCCTGCTCGCATGCACCACAACTTAAACAGGAGTCAATGGAAGCTGCCCAGGTGCTAGTGTCTTCCAGATTCCCCTCAACGTAAGCCTTAATTAGAGCTAAACGACCTCTTGGAGAGTAACTTTCATTTTTTGTAGCTTGATATGTTGGACAGGAAGGCAAACATGCTGCACACTGCACGCACTCGTCCACCAGGTCGGATATAGAATTTGTCGGCACGGTTATTTAAGCTCGTGAAGGAGAACCTATGTCATTCTATCAGCATCATGTATTCTTTTGTACAAACGTAAAGCCAGATGGCAAAAAGTGTTGTGCTAACGGGGGCTCCGCGGAAGCGATGCAACGCCTTAAAAGCCAATTAGTAGACGCGCAGGCTTTTGGTCCAGGTAAAATAAGAGTGAGTACAGCAGGTTGTATGGGGCGATGTAAAAATGGCCCTTGTGTTGCCGTTTACCCAGATGGGGGATGGTACACCTTTGAAACTCAAGATGACATTGATAAATTCGGGGAATATCTCCTAAGAGGAGATCTTTCTGAGTATCCACACAAAATTGATGAAGAATAATTGTTTAATCTTTGATTAGGGCGTTGTAAGCGAGTGAGTCTGATAGTATAATTTCGCCCCTGAGCCCTGATAACGCCTCTTACGGAGTTAAATTACTTATGATGAAGACCTTTTCACCTAAACCAGGGGATATCCAACGGAAATGGTGGGTGGTCGACGCGGCTAAACTTCCAATCGGTCGTGTGTCCACTAAAGTTGCTACCCTGCTACAGGGCAAGCACAAACCTACGTATACCCCTCATGAAGACATGGGTGACTTTGTAGTGATAATTAACGCTGACAAAGTGCCTGCAACCGGTTATAAAGAATCGGACAAAGTATACTACCGTCATACAGGTTATCCTGGTGGTATCAAGTCTGAGACTTTGAAAGAAATGAGAGAAAAGCACCCTGAGCGTATTCTCGAGACGGCTATCAAAGGCATGTTGCCTAAAGGGCCTCTTGGAAGAAAAATGCTTAGCAAGCTGAAGGTATATGCTGGGTCTGATCACCCGCATGCTGCTCAACAACCTGAACCTTTAGAAATTGAGGCCTAATCGCTATGGCAGTTACAGACACATATATTGGAACCGGCCGAAGAAAGACATGTACCGCACGAGTTCGTCTTTCTAAAGGGTCTGGTAAAATGGTTATTAACGGAAAAAGCGTCGAAGATTACTTTGGCGGCCGAAAAGCAGCACACATTGTTGTCCGTCAACCATTAGATTTACTTGAAGTTGCAAAAGATTTTGACGTTGCTGTAAACGTTCAAGGTAGTGGGATTATGGGGCAAGCTGGTGCTATCCGTCATGGTATCACTCGCGCTTTGTTGTCCTACGATGAGAAAGACGTTGTTGTCAGTGATGATGAAGACGGCGAATCTGGCACTACTGGTGTTCACGGATGGCGCAAGCTTCTTCGTTCAGCAGGTTTCGTATCTCGAGACTCTCGTAAAGTTGAGCGTAAGAAAGTGGGTCACCGTAAAGCGCGTAAAGTCGAACAGTACTCCAAGCGTTAATCAATTTGCTCATTTCAAGAAAAAAGCCCGCATGAAGCGGGCTTTTTTCTTGTCATGAATAGCTGGCTAAAAGAGGTAATTAACGGCAAGAACAGCACCAATAACGCCTGCAGTATCTGCTGCAAGGGCACAAGGAATCGCGTGTCTAATCCGTTTGATTTGCACTGCACCGAAGTAAACCGCCAGAACATAGAATGTGGTTTCAGTTGAGCCTTGAATCGTACTCACCAAAAGTCCAACATAACTATCAGGCCCAATGCTCGGATCGTTAATTGTGGCCGCGAGTATCCCATAGGCGCCAGAGCCTGATAAAGGTCTTAATAGGGCCATAGGGAGCGCTTCAGCCGGCAATCCCCATGCGCCAGTCCACTGTCCTATAAATGATACAAACGCTTCTAAGGCGCCAGATGCTCTTAACATGCTAACGCTTGTTAATATTGCTACAAGGTAAGGAATAATTTTTAAAGCAACGTTAAACCCGTCCTTGGCTCCTTCAATAAATGTTTCATAGACACTTACTCCCTTGATGACACCAAATAACAAAAAGAAAAGCATAAGGGAGGGAAGTATCCATGGAGAAAAAGCTGAGCCGTAAACAATTGCAATAGGAATTAAGCTAAACAAAGTTAACAAAGATAGTGCAGAGATCCAAAGCGGATAACTGTCTTGATTTGCACTCTCAAAATTCAAAGAGGAAAGGGGTTTAGGTCCTCTAAACATCGGGGAGAGAAGTTTGGCAGATACGATAGCAACAGCAGTCGATAAGGTACTAGCAAAGAGAGTCGTAGGTAAAATGGCAGCAGGATCTAAAGAGCCAGCGGCTGCTCTTAAGGCAATGACGCCAGTAGGAAGCAATGTGACACTTGAAGTGTTAATGGCAAGAAACAATATCATCGCATTTGTTGCGGTGCCCTTTTCAGAGTTGAGCTTGTCTAAATCTTGCATGGCTTTTATGCCAAACGGCGTAGCTGCATTTGCAAGCCCAAGAGCATTAGCAGATAAATTCATAATCATAGAACCCATTGCTGGGTGATCGGGTGGCACATCTGGAAAGAGGCGTATTAATAAAGGCCGAAGCGCTTTAGCAATAATCTTCATTAAGCCGCCAGCCTCAGCAATTTTTACTAAGCCTAAAAATAAAGACATCACCCCAACTAAACCAATTGCCAGTGATACCGCATCCTGTGCGCCAGAAATCATTGCTGAACCCAACAGTTGCATTGGCGAATCAAGATCTGCTGTTGGAGTAAACGAAAGTTGATTGACAGCTGCCCAACAAAAAGAAATGAGCACTAATAAGAAAAATATTAAATTCATTTTCTGCTTCCGTACAAAGAATTTTATTAAAAGTACTGTAAGTTAAGTGCCGAGCGCAACTTAGAGGCTAGCAAAGTCTACCGTGAATCTACCGCAGCAGTAGGCGAAAAGCGTGTATTGTGGTAGGATTCGCGACAGCAAGGAGTGTTACCCATAGAGGTTTTAGTTCAGTGAGTGAAGATATAGATAAAGGCCGCCGGCGCTTTTTAACCGTTGCGACTTCCGTTGTTGGAGGTATTGGTGCTGCTGCAGCTGCTGCACCGTTTTTAATGTCTTGGAAGCCCAGTGCAAAAGCACAAGCATTGGGGGCTCCAGTTGAGGTTGATGTTAGTCGCCTGGATATGGGGGCGCAGATAACCGTAGCTTGGCGAGGACAACCAATTTGGATTGTTCGTCGTTCTCAAGAAATGTTAAACATGCTACCAAGTTTGAATAATCAATTGCGTGATCCAGACTCAGCTGAAACTGAACAGCAGCCTGCGTATGCGCAGAATGCAACTCGGTCAATCAAGCCTGAATTTCTTGTGTTGATTGGGCTTTGTACTCATTTGGGTTGTGTCCCAACATATCGTCCTGATATCGGTGGTGTCGGTGCAGATTGGCCTGGTGGGTTTTATTGCCCCTGTCACGGTAGCAAATATGATCTAGCAGGACGCGTGTACAAAGGCGTTCCAGCACCAACAAACTTGATGGTTCCGCCTCATACATATGTTAGTGATTCTATCATTTTGGTTGGAGAGCATCATCAAGGGAGCATGGCATGAAGGCAGCACTATCTGGACTAATGGAATGGGTTGATGCCCGTTTTCCTGCAACAAAATTCTGGAACGATCATTTAGCGCAATATTACGCCCCAAAAAACTTTAACTTTTGGTACTTTTTTGGCGCGTTATCCTTGGTTGTGTTGGTGAATCAGTTGTTAACGGGTATTTGGTTAACAATGAATTATCACCCAACAGCAGAAGGGGCGTTTGCCTCTGTAGAGTACATTATGCGTGATGTGAACTATGGTTGGTTGTTACGCTACATGCACTCAACGGGTGCTTCTGCTTTCTTTGTGGTGGTATACCTCCACATGTTCCGAGCGCTTTTATATGGTTCTTATAAAAAACCCAGAGAACTGGTTTGGTTGATGGGTATGGGAATTTTTCTGCTACTTATGGCAGAAGCCTTTTTTGGTTACTTGCTTCCATGGGGACAAATGTCTTTCTGGGGAGCAACCGTTATTACCTCTTTGTTTGAAGCAATACCCGTCATTGGTGGTCCCTTAACAGAGTGGATACGGGGTGACTACACAGTCTCTGAGGTGACACTAAACCGATTTTTTGCTTTGCATGTTGTTGCTGTGCCTCTAGCTTTTGTCGGGTTGGTTGTTCTTCACATATTGGCTTTACATGAAGTCGGTTCTAACAATCCTGATGGTGTTGAGATAAAAGCGAAAAAAGATCCGAATACCGGTCGACCGATTGATGGTATTCCCTTTCACCCTTATTACACGGTCAAAGATTTATGGGGTTTGGCGGTTTTCTTGACAGTCTTTTTTGGAGTGGTTTTCTTCATGCCTGAGGGGAACGGCTACTTCTTAGAGGCGCCGAACTTCCTTCCAGCAGATCCTTTAAAAACACCAGAGCATATTGCGCCAGTTTGGTACATGACACCATTTTATGCCATCTTGAGAGCAGTCCCAGATAAGTTACTAGGGGTTGTGGCGATGGGAGCCGCGATTGCTGTTCTGTTTGTTTTGCCTTGGCTAGACAGATGTCCAGTGCGCTCTATTCGGTATCGTGGTCGTGTCTATAAAGTATGGTTAGCAATATTTGCGGTTAGCTTTGTAAGTCTTGGGTATCTTGGTGCAAATGTTCCAACACCGGAGCGGACTTTAGCGGCACAAATTTTTTCAGTGCTGTATTTCCTTTTTTTCCTCTTGATGCCTATTTACACCAGTTTTGAAAAAACTAAGCCAGTGCCAGAGAGGGTGACTAAATGAGAAAGGGAATTTTAGGCATCGTTGCCTTAAGCACACTATTACTATCACCAGCTGTTCAGGCCAGTGGGCAAGAAATGACCTTGGATACATTTCAGGGTCGACTTTGTGATGACGCCTCTCTCCAAAGAGGAGCAGGCGTATTTATGAATTATTGTGCTGGATGCCACTCTTTGCAATACATGCGATACAAAGGACTTGGAGAGGGCATAGGTATTCGTGATGCTCGAACTGGGGAAGCGCTAGAAGATCTTATTCAGCAACAGCTAAACTTTGTTACAGATAAAGTGCACGACGCGGTTGTTTCCGCTATTCCTGCCAAAGACGCTGAAAGTTGGTTTGGAGTTGCGCCACCAGATTTAACACTTGTGGCTCGAGTAAGAGGAACCGACTGGCTTTACACTTATCTTAAGTCTTTCTATAAAGATACCTCACGCCCTTGGGGGGTTAACAACTTGGTTTTTCCTGATGTAGGTATGCCACACGTGCTGGTAGCCTTGCAAGGGGTTCAAGAACCAGTGATGAAAACCGTGTCTACTGAGGCTTCCGATGGCGCTCACACACACGAGGTGATAGACCATTTAGAGTTAGTAGAGCCTGGTTTGTTGACACCAGAAGAGTACGATGTGCTTGTAACTGATTTAGTTAACTTTTTAGAGTTTACTGGTGAACCCATCAAGTTAGAAAGACAAAGACTTGGTGTTTGGGTTATGCTTTTCCTAGTTATTTTCATGCTATTTACATGGCTGTTAAAACGGGAATACTGGAAAGACGTCCACTAAGGGGGTAGTTAGTGTCTGCTTTATCAAACCGTCGTTCTGTAATGGGGTTATATTCTGGGTCTTTAGACCCATATTGTCACCGCGTTCGTATCGTATTAGCTGAGAAAGGGGTGACGTATGACTTGCTGGATACAGAGCGTCCAGAGTTTGCTCAAGAGTTAGCCGAGCTGAACCCTTATCAGACAGTACCGACACTCGTCGATAGAGATTTAGTGCTTTATCATTCTGAAATTATTATGGAATACCTTGATGAGCGATTTCCTCATCCACCTTTAATGCCGGTATATCCTGTTGCTCGAGCACGAACTCGCTTGATGATGTATCGAGTAAATCGTGACTGGTATCAGTATATGCATCAAATTAAAGATGGTACGCCTGAAGTTGCAGAAAAAGCACGTCAAGGGCTCTTTGAAAGCATCATGAGTGTAGCACCTTTGTTTGAAGATATGCCGTACTTCATGTCTGAAGAGTTCTCTCTTGTGGATTGCTGTATTGCACCGTTGTTCTGGCGCTTGCCAATGCTTGGTATCACTTTGCCCAAAGAAGCAAAAGTACTGAACGAGTATATGGATCGTCTGTTCAGTCGTGAAGCCTTTCAGGTGAGCTTGACGACAGCTGAGCGTGCGTTGGAGGTATCAGCGTGACGACAACACGACCTTATCTTCTAAGAGCATTTTATGATTGGATCCTAGATAATCGTATGACGCCATACATTGTTGTGGATGCTACACTTCCCGGAGTGGATGTTCCAGGCCAATACATTGAAGATGGTCGTATTATTCTCAATATAAATCCAAGTGCAGTTCGAGACTTAGCCCTTGCGAACGATCATATCTCTTTTAATGCTCGCTTTTCGGGGGTTCCATTTTCTGTTTATGCACCGATAAGAGCGGTTAGTGCAGTATATGCAAAAGAAAACGGAAGAGGGATGGTCTTTAAGGACGAAGAGGAAGAAACTGATCCACCACCTAGCGGTACAAGCGAAAGCGGTTCTTCTAATAAAGAAGGCAAGAGCGGCAAAGGTGGCGGCGGAAGACCTAATTTAACATTAGTTAAATAAGAGTTTACGGCAAATCGAATATTTTATTAGGGTTCAGTATCCCTTTGGGATCGAACCCTTTTTTTATTTCAGCCATTAGGGTTATCACTTGAGGGCTTAGCTCACGTGTTACGTAAGGTTTCTTTTCCAGACCTATTCCGTGCTCCCCAGAGATAGTACCATTCAGCGACAAAACGATATCAAAGACTTCAGATAGAACTTCATTTGCATGACGCATTTGCGCGGCATCTAAAGGATCTACCAATAAATTTACGTGAATGTTTCCATTCCCAGCGTGCCCGAAGTTGACTATGGCAATATTGGTTTTTGAAGCAAGAGATTCCAAATGGTTGATGAGCTGCGGTATTTTACTGACAGGGACAACGACATCTTCATTAATCTTTTTAGGTGCAATTTGTCTCAGCAACGGAGATAAGGCTTTTCTGGCATTCCATAGTCGCTCCTTATCCTGTGCATTGTGTGCTTGCTCTACTTGTAAGCACCCCGTTTTAATAACAGTTAATACCTGATCAACCAGATAAGGTAAATGCTCTTTGGGACCATCCACCTCTAGCATCACTAACGCCTTGGCTTGATCTGGAACAGGTAAGTCTGTGTTTTCTCTGACCAGCTTTACAGAGTGGGTATCCATCCATTCTAAGGCACAAGGGACTATTGGTTGAGACATCACAGCGGCAATAGCATCAGTGGCGCTTTCTATTGATTCAAACCATAGTTGAAGCGTTGCTACGGCTTCTGGTTTAGGATGCAGCTTTAAAATAGCTTCTGTAATGACGGCAAGAGTTCCCTCTGAGCCAATAAGGAGACGGGTGAGATCGTAACCTACAACGCCCTTTGTCGTATGGCAGCCTGTTTGAATAAGCTCACCTTTACCAGTGATAGCCGTTAGGCCTAACGTATTCTCACGGGGTGTACCATACTTAATCGCTCTGGGCCCAGCTGAGTTATAAGCTAAGTTACCGCCAATTGTACAGGTGTTTGCACTAGAGGGATCGGGGGGCCAAAAGAAGCCTTTTTGACCAACATGTGCCTGCAAGTGGGCATTGATGACACCAGGTTGAACGGTTACTGTTCGATCTTCTGGGCTGAAAGCAACAATCGACTGCATGCGTTCAGTGGATAAAACAATGCCCTTGGGGACAGGGACACTCCCACCGGGGGTTCCTGTCCCGCTACCGCGAGGTATTAGGGGCAGGCTGTTTTCCCAGCAAAAACAAACCAGACTCTGCACTTCTTTAGTTGTGGTAGGGAAGACAACAGCATCTGGTAGAACGTGTCTACGGGAGTTGTCATAAGCATAGGCCCAACATTGAGAAGGGTCAGTCAGAACTGCATTAGCTGGAAAAAGGGCTTTAAGCGCCTTTAGATAGCTTGTTTTAGACATTCAGAGTTAAGTGAGATCACCTGAGATCTCTTCATCCTCAGTTAGGTACTCAAACATCTTAACAACTTTCTTTACGCCACGCACGTGCCGAGCCACCTCAACAGCAGACTCTTCTTCGTGAGGAGTGACAATTCCCATAAGGAATACAACACCATCTTCAGTCGTAATATGAACACGAGTCGGATCTACGTCAGATGAAACCAACATTTGTGATTTAAGTTTTGTGCTTATCCACGTGTCAGAAGAACGAGTCATTAATGAAGTAGGGGCAGCTATGGTGATTTCATTATAAATTCGTCGAATTTTAGAGATGTCGGAGATGCGCTCTTCAACCGCAAGACGTACATTCTCATTTGTTGCTTGACCAGTGAGGAGTACATTGTTGTTGTAACTATGAACAGAGATATGAGAGTCCTCTAATATCTCCTTCATATCAGACAAAACACGAAATGCTTTAAGCTCAATGCTTTGATCTTCAACGATAGTCCCAGTCGTGCGACGGTCATGGGCAACTAGCACGCCCGCTGTGGCGCCTGCTGCCATCATGGCGAAACAGCCAGATAGTTGTAACAACATAACCGCTAAAAACAGTAATCCTGCAAACTTTCTCATTATGATTTTTTCCCAAATAATTGCTCATCAATACAATCACATAAACAATGAATACTAAGTAGATGATGCTCCTGAATCCTAGCGGTTCGAGAAGAGGGTACTCGTATTTCAATGTCTTGATCTGTTAACAAGGTTGCCAATGGCCCACCGTCTTTACCTGTTAAAGCGACGACACGCATGCCTCTCTGATGCGCAGCCTCAACAGCGGCTAAAATATTTGGGCTCTGACCCGAAGTTGAAATAGCAAGCAATACGTCTTGGGGAGAACCCAGAGCCCTGATTTGCTTGGCGTAAATATCTTTGAAGGTATAATCATTTCCGATTGACGTAAGAGTAGCTGTATCGGTTGATAAAGCAATCGCGGCTAATGGAGCGCGCTCTCTTTCAAATCGGTTTAAACACTCAGATGAAAAGTGCTGTGCGTCACATGCACTCCCACCATTTCCACAGCTAAGAATTTTCTTTTGCGCTTTGAAAGTTGCGACAAGCAACTGTGCTGCTCTGTCTATTGAGGGTATGCAGCGCTGCAAAAAAAGCTGCTTAACTTTAAGACTTTCTTCGATTTGTGATTCAATGCGATGAGCTTGTGCAGAAACTGATGCAAGCGTGGCGTCCATACCAATTCTCTACTTAACTAAATTAGAGGCACATTCTACCTTATTTTGAGCTTGGGGTCAGCTCACATGTAAATAGGTTTTTTACCCAGCTGATATCAACTTGATTTCCAGGGGAACCAGAAACCACAACCATATCAAATCGATAAGGATATTTTGCTATCCAAGGGCGCCAACGCAAAAACTGCTCAGCCGCTGCTACCCACTGTTCACGTTTATTAGGCCTTAGATAAGGTGTTGTCATCATGGGCTTAGGATCGCGCCGCCAACACACATCAACAAAGATTAACATTTTGTCAGATTGAACAACCAGGTCAAGCTGACCTGCGTTGCAGACGAAGTTCTGTTCAACTAAACGATACCCCTGTGCTAACAAGTAGTCAGCAACAGACGCTTCAATCCGTTCGTCGGATCTGTTTTGAACATGAGACATAGTATGACCTTAAACTAACTTTTATTAATCATGATCGGTAAACCATTTTTAAAATGGGCCCAACTGGGTTGACGAAGAATGCGATTGTTTTCAGTCACTCTTAAGACCCCAGTTGCTCCAGGATAACCAAGGCTAGGAAACTGTTCCAGTCGTGAAACATTCAAGGCTAATGAAAAAGCATCCAACCCCATCGCAAATAGTCGAATTTGCTGTGCGTTAGCAGTCTCATATATTGCTAGATATTCATTGTAGAAAGGTCGCTTAGGATGGTTTTGGCTTAACAACCAAGGAATATCGCAAAAGCGAATATCATTGAGATCTCTGTCTCTTTTGGCATCAGGAATACCCGAATATACTGATGAGGTTGCGTAAACAGGTAGATTTTCTGCGTAGTAAAAGTCAAGAAGTGGCCGAATCTGACGAGCGCTGCTCTCATCTGATATTAGAACAATCGCATCTATGTCCTGTCGCCTTCTCGGAACGGAGTGTATCTTGCGCAGAGTTAATTGACGAACCAATTTAGATCGGGCTTGTGAAGCATCGATGTCCAATAGCTGGCGTACGTAAACGGATTGATCATTATCGCTATCATAGGCAACAGAACTGATTTCACCGCCTTGCTGCTGCCAGAATTTGTTAAAACTGTCAGCCAAACGACGTCCATAGTCATTATCTGGGTACAAGACACCCAGCTTATGATAACTGTCTGATACCATTTGTTTAGCCAAATAATACAGCTCATCTTCTGGGGAAAGACTGAACTGGTACATGTTTGGATGAAATGAGATTTTTTCTGATGTGTTTAATCCTATAATCGGTGTCGGTAAGTCTTTTGGCTTAGACTTTGCAAGAGAAACCAAATCCTGTTTAACAAGTGGCCCAATCACTACATCAGCCCCATCTATGACTGCCTGATGATACTTTTTAACGACATCTGATTGCGTGTCATAAAAACTCAGCTGTAAATTCGCACGATTTGGATGCGCATAAAAAGCAGCTAAAATGCCATCTTTAACGTGCTCTGCCGAATCTGCATAGGCGCCTGAATCAGGCAACAAAACAGCTATCTTATGTGGCACATTCGGTGCAATGCTTCCTTGAGCTAATAGCTCCGCAGGGTGATTTTGCCAACGCATCCTCCAGCTTTGTAGCTCTGCAGAGATGTCATCCGATCGACGGGCAATGGACAGTAAACTATACCAAGGCGTTAGAGTAGAAGCCTTCTTTAGCTTTGCATCAGGAAGTTTATCGATACTTTGGAATAACTCCCATAGGGCTCTAATTTGATCAGGATTATTCTTTAAAGTTTGATTATCTACAGCACTAAGCTTTGCTTGAATGCTTTTGGTAATTTGTCCCTGACATTGATGCAGATCATGCAGCAACTCATAATACATTGTGGTCGTGGTTGGACCCAAAGACTTGATAGACAACCCCTGTAAGGTCTTTTCTGCTTTTGAGCACTGATGCTGCTGCCAGTACAACTGCGCCTGAAGAAGTGAACGCCAGCTTTTTATGTTTTGGCTAGGCGTGGGTTCAAATCCCTGAGATAAATTCAAGAAGTGGGCAGCCTGATCGGTCAGGTGAGCATTCAGCAAAGCTTGTGCTGACAGTAAATAATGCTCAGTAAGTGAAATGCTACCTGGCTCATGGGTTTTGCTAAGCTGAATTTGCTCGTTAGCAAACTTAACAGCATAGTCACTACCTAGGCTGTTTGATTGAGTAGACAAGTAGGCGGCATCCGTTCCGGTGGCTGCACAACCAGTGACAGCTAGAAACATTGAGATGCAAAATAATCGTGCGGATGATAGCATAAGTTAATTCTCTAAGAGGACTTATCTTCCATGTCTAAAGGCGTACTTTACGTGGTCGCAACGCCAATTGGCAACTTAGCTGATTGGTCTGAGCGGGCAGTACAAACCCTTAAAGAAGTAAACTGGATTGCGGCTGAAGATACTCGACAAACGGAAAAGCTTTGTCAACGCTACCACATTAGCACAAGAAAATTTGCTTACCACCAGCATAATGAAAACGCTAGTGCTCAGGCACTTCTCAAGCGTTTGCAGGCGGGTGAGAGTGGTGCACTAGTCAGTGACGCAGGGACTCCCTTAGTTTCCGATCCCGGATTTAGTTTGGTCAATCAAGCTCATGAAGCCAATATTAAAGTGGTGCCTATTCCTGGCGCGTGTAGCGCAATAGTGGCTTTAAGTGCTGCAGGTCTCCAAACCGAGAAGTTTACGTTTATGGGGTTTTTACCCTCAAAGGCATCCCAGCGGATAAAAGTCTTGGAATCACTTGCTTCAGATCAAACTTTTATATTCTTTGAGTCTCCTAATAGAGTTTTAAACTGTATTCAGGACATGTGCTCGGTCTTTGGAGAGCAGGTTAGAGCAGCGATCTGTCGTGAACTGACTAAACAGTTTGAACAAATTCGAACAGAAACCTTAGATAAGCTTGTTGATATGCTTGAATCTGGGGATATCCCCCAAAAGGGTGAGTTTGTTGTGATTTTGATGGTACCTGAGCGAAAAGAGGCCACTTTCGATGAGTGTGATCGTTATTTGGCCGCTCTATTGCCACATATGGGGCCTAAGTCGGCAAGTGAGTGTGTGAATACTCTAATTGGCACACCAAAGAATCAGGCATATAAAAGAGCGCTTGACTTGAAAAGCAAAGACTAAGCCGGTAAGCTTAGACATCTGGAAGTCGGCTAGGCAATCGCTGTGATAAACAGAGGAAAGTCCGGGCTCCACAGGGTAGAGTGCCAGGTAACGCCTGGGAGGTGTGAGCCTACGGAAAGTGCCGCAGAAAGTATACCGCCTAAGCCAACTTGTTGGCCGGTAAGGGTGAAAGGGTGCGGTAAGAGCGCACCGCGCCATTGGTAACAGTGGTGGCAGGGTAAACCCCACTCGGAGCAAAACCAAATAGGGATCTTTTAGTGTGACCCGCATTTAGATCCGGGTAGGTTGCTTGAGGCAGTCAGCGATGGCTGTCCCAGATGGATGATTGTCCTTGACAGAACCCGGCTTATCGGCCGGCTTCCTTTTTTTTAAGATTTAGAACATGGCAGAACATATACCAGTTTTATTGGATGAAACGGTGACAGGGCTCAATTTAGAGTACTGCAAAGTGGTTATTGATGGTACCTATGGCCGTGGTGGTCATGCGCGTGCGATTCTAAAACAGCTCCCTCCTGATGCTCGCTATTACGCATTTGATAAAGATTTAACTGCAATAGCTGCCGCAAAAAATCATGCACTAGAAGATAGTCGTTTACACCCTATTCACTCATCATTTGCACAAGCTGAAACAATTCTGTCTGAGCAAGGTATACAGGCAGATGCAGCTTTATTAGATTTGGGGGTTAGTTCACCTCAACTTGATGAAGCAGAAAGAGGTTTTAGCTTTAACAAAAGTGGTCCTCTAGACATGCGGATGAATACCGAACAGAAACTTTCAGCAGAGCGATGGATAAACTCTGCAAGCGAAAAAGAAATAGCGCAGGTTCTGTTTGAGTATGGGGAAGAGAAAAAGTCGCGAGTGATCGCTAGGCGGATATGTCAAAGAAGACAAGATGCCTTAATAACGACCACACAAGAACTTGCGGACCTAATTAGGGAAGTTGTCCCCAGTGTTCCTGGAAAAGATGGTGCGACAAGGAGTTTTCAAGCCATACGAATGAAGGTGAATGCTGAAATTGAAGATTTAGAGAAAGGTTTAACCGCCTTTTTTAATCTTTTAAAGCCCACAGGAAGACTATGTGTTATTAGTTTTCACTCATTAGAAGATGGTATTGTCAAACGTTATATGCACTCACTAGCAAAACCCAAACTTCCAAAAGGGGTTGCTATTAGAGACGATCAGTTACCACGTTTTGCCAGCTTGGTTGGTAAAGCAATCAAGCCTTCAAAAAATGAATTAGAAATAAATCCCAGGTCCAGAAGTGCGACCTTAAGGGTAGTGGAAAAACTTTAATGCGATGGACTGCAATAAATACCTTTTTAATGATACTGGTGCTAGCCTCTTGTGTCGCAAGCATCTATGTCGTTCATTTGTCTCGTCAATCATTTGCTCAACTGCAACAGCTTCACCAACAAAGAGATGCTTTACATGTTGAGTGGACACAACTCTTATTAGAACAAGGTACTTGGGCCTCCTATAGTCGGATTGAAAAGCTTGCTGCTCAGTCTTTGCAAATGGAACGTCCCAATCCTGCCAAAGTACAGGTAATAGAACCATGAAGTTATCATATTTATTAGAAGTCTTATCTATTGCACCAGAAAAAGAACTAACAGGGATAGAGGGCTTACAACTTGATAGTCGTCAAGTTAAAAAAAATGAAATATTTATTGCCCTTAAAGGCGGAGAAAGACATGGAGTTGAGTTTGCTGAGTCTGCCATTGCAAATGGAGCCTGTGCAATCTTAACGGATAAAGCGCCTGATAAAATGTATTCAGTTCCAGTTTTTCACTGTCCAAATCTTGGGAACCACCTTCCAGCTTTAGCAAACAGAATGTGGCCATTAGCAAGGCATATTAAAGTGATGGGAGTCACAGGAACTAATGGAAAAACCTCTACTGTTTGGATGTTATCCCATGCATTTGAAAATTTAGGAAAACCATCAGCTCGGTTAGGCACGCTAGGACAAGCGTTTAAAAACTCCTCCTATAAAAGCGCTTTAACAACAGGGAACCTATTTGACAATTATCGCTTTCTTGACTTCGTGGCGAGTAAAGAAGGGCATTATGCTGCCATGGAAGTTTCGTCTCACGCTTTAGTTCAAGACAGAATATCAGGTCTAACATTAGATACAGCAATTTTTAGCAATATAACAAGGGAACATCTGGATTATCACGGAACAATGGAGGCTTATGCAGGTGCTAAAGCAAAATTGTTTGAAGAGGATAATTTGCGGTGGGCTATTATTCATTTAAATGATCCTTATGCGAAGCAAATGATTTCAGCTGTGAACCCATCAGCACAGGTTATAACCTATGGAATCAATAATCCTGAAGCTGATGTCAATGCAACAGGGGTTAACAGTTGCTTAGAAGGTGTCAGTGCGTGGGTCGACACTCCATGGGGAGGAGGATTGTTAAGGCTATCTTTAGTTGGAAGCTTCCAGCTAGAAAATGCCCTGTCAGTTATCGCAGCATTATGTACTCATGCTGTTCCATTACATAAGGCATTAGAGGTTTGCAGAAGTATTCCTGGCGTTCCAGGAAGACTTGAATGTCATAAACTTCCCAATGATGTGACAGTAGCAATAGACTACTCACATACCCCAGCTGCTTTACAAACAGCACTTGAAACATTGAGAAGCGCTCACCAAACAGGAAAACTATGGTGTGTTTTTGGATGTGGTGGCAATCGTGACACTGGAAAACGTGAAGTGATGGGCGCTATAGCGGAGCAATATTCTGATTATCAGATAGTTACAAATGATAATCCTCGCTGGGAAGACCCTAATCTTATCGCCGAAAACATTATGTCGGGAATGAAAAGTAAACCATTTAGAGTGTGTCTTGACCGTAAAGAAGCAATATATTTAGCGGTTAATAGTGCTGAACCTGGTGATGTGATTCTGATTGCTGGTAAAGGACATGAGAGCACACAAGAAGTAGAAGGTAAACTGATAGACCTAAGTGATATTGAAGTAGTGCAATCTATTAAGGAAGAAAAGGAAAATATGGATGCAGTGGTCTGATATAGAAAAAGCGTGTTTAGGGAAAGCTAGCACTATAAAAGATTTTAAGATTAAGTCTGTTTCAACAGATACTCGTAACTTAAAAGAAGGTGATGTATTTGTTGCTCTTGTTGGACCTACTTTCAATGGTCATAACTTTATTGAGCAAGCAATAAGTTTGGGAGCCTCAGCCATCGTTTGTTCTGAAACACCACCTAATTGCGCAGTACCCTTCATATTAGTAGAAAACACTCAAGATGCATATGGGAAAATAGCTCGCTACTATCGTGAAATAGTGTGGGGCCAGACAATCGTTGGTATTACCGGAAGTGTTGGAAAAACCTCAACAAAAGAGATGTTGTATACCGTTTTATCCAAATCTAAAAACACTCAATGCACTTTTAAAAATGAGAACAATGAGATAGGTGTGCCAAAAACTTTACTTGGTTTAAACCACGGAACCGAAGTTGGAATTATAGAGATGGGCGCTTGTCATCCAGGGGACATTAGCCATCTGGTGGGTATAGCTGAACCCAATATCAGTATAGTAACTGCGTGTGCCCCAGTGCATATTGAGTTTTATCCTGACTTAGAGTCAATAGCTCGTGAAAAAGGACAAATTTATTCTCGATTATCGAGCACTGGTATCGCCATTATAAATATTGATGATCCCTTCTATCCTCTGTGGCACAAAATGGCCCAAGGTCAAATTTTGACTTTTGGACTAACTGAGACAGCTGATGTAAAAGGAACAATCATAGAGGCTTCTGCAGTCAGCACAACTTTCTTGGTAGCTTATAAGAATAGTAGTGAAGAAATCACACTCCATGTTCCTGGCAAGCATATGGTATCAAATGCGCTATCAGTTATTTCTTGTGCACTATCATTAGGTTTAACCTTGCCAGAAATAAAGATTGGCCTCGAGTCTTATCGAACAACAGCGGGGCGTCTAAAGTTATATATTCTCGATAACAATGCATTGTTTATCGATGATGCTTATAACGCCAACCCAACTTCAGTAAAGGCGGCAATTGATGTTTTAGTTTTACAAGATCGTCGTAAAAAATGGTTAGTACTCGGAAACATGACAGAACTCGGTGAGTTTGCAAGCAGTGGACACAAGGAAATTGGTAAGTATGCCAAATCAAAGGGAGTGGATACTCTATTAGGCGTGGGAGAACTTGCAAAGATAGCTTGTGAATCGTTTGGCAGTGGTGCGCTAAGTTTTGTAGATAATGAAAGTTTAATCGCATATTTAGATGAGCACTTAACAGAAGATGTTTGCTGTTTAGTAAAAGGGTCTTGCGCTTCAAAAACATACGGTATTGTTACTGCCATACTAGATAAGCAAGGGGCTGAAGCATGAGCATCTCGCTTGGTTTTTTATTAACACTAATGTTGGTGAGTTTTATATTTACCCTTTCATGGGGGCCTTTGGTGATTCGATGGATCAAATCACATCAAGTTCAGCAGCCTATAAGAAACGATGGTCCTCAGACACACGCCAGCAAAGTAGGGACACCTACGATGGGTGGGTTGATATTTTTATTTCCGGTTTTGATTTTATCCATCATATTTGGATGGAGATCTTCAATTGGACTTGCGCCGTTGGCCGTCGTGTTTATATTTGCTCTGATTGGATTTGCAGATGACTGGAGTAAAATTAAAAAGAAGAGTCATAAGGGATTGAGTGGCAAGCTAAGGCTGCTCTTAGAGACATTAGTCTCAGCGACCTTTTGTTGGGTTCTTACTCAGCAAGGGGATTATCAAACAGCTTTGTATATCCCATTTTGCACTGAACCATTCATTATGCCCCCTCTGGCATACATTATATTTTCTACTGTCGTTATTGTTGGTACTGCTAATGCAGTAAACCTCACTGATGGACTCGATGGTTTAGCCATTGTTCCAGTATCTTTGGTTGCTGGATTTATGGCTTTAGTTTGCCTGTTGATGCCTGAAAGTTTGTACACTTCATCATCCCTTATAATACTTTTATCCTGTATTGGAGCAGGAGTTGGGTTCCTTTGGTATAACACCCATCCAGCAAGAATTTTCATGGGTGATTTAGGATCCCTTTCTCTTGGGGGGGTACTAGGTGCGGTTGCTGTCATCCTTAATCTTCAATTATATTTGCTAATAGCTGGTGCTCTGTTTGTAATCGAGGCCTTATCAGTTATTATCCAAGTTGGT
Source organism: Legionellales bacterium (assembly GCA_002708265.1). Lineage (GTDB taxonomy): Bacteria > Pseudomonadota > Gammaproteobacteria > Berkiellales > Berkiellaceae. The sequence continues at coordinate 317,784 of PANA01000004.1, forward strand.
AGTTACAAAACTAGAAAAAAAAGGGTGTTCAAAATGGCACCCATACACCATCATTTTGAGCTTTCTGGATGGACAGAAAACCAGGTGATTGTAAGAGCTTGGATTTTTACTTTTCTAATGGTTGCGATGTCTTTGATAGCGTACGGGGTCTAGTAAGATGGATAGTGCTAAGTCAGTTTTGGTTGTCGGCTTAGGTCTGACCGGGTTTTCATGTGTACGTTTCTTAAATTCTAAAGGTATTTCCACAGTTGTGCTAGATACTCGCCAAGAACCACCCCTTAAGAAAAAACTACTTGATGAGTTTAAAGATATACCAGTTATTACACCGGATGAGCTTGAGAGCTATCAATATTCAATTGAAAGATTAATAGTAAGCCCTGGTATAGATCCCCAGACTCCATGGCTTAAATCGCTTGAACAGAATGGATTGATTCTTGAGAGTGACATTGATTTATTTTGTGAAAATAATAGAAAACCAATTATTGCGGTGACTGGAACTAATGGGAAAAGTACGGTTGTCAGTCAAATAGGACATATTTTTAAAACAGCTGGCAAAAAAGCAATTGTTATTGGAAATGTTGGCTACCCAGCACTGGATGCCTTAATGGATGGCCAAGTTGATAATTCTGATTATGTAGTCTTAGAATTATCCAGTTTTCAGTTGGAGATTACCTCCCAACTATCTGCGGAGGTCGCCTGTATAACAAATGTCACGGAAGACCATCTTGATAGACATGGTTCGCTGACTGTATATAAAAATGCCAAACATAAAATCTACAATAATGCTAAAAATGTTGTTTGGAATCGTGACGATCCTCTCACTGTACCATCCAAACATAAATGCCAATCTGGTTGTTCTGTAGGGGTTTCTATTTCTGAAATCGGCGCTAATGCTTTTATTGATTTTGAAGATGAAAAAATAAAGTTTGCTGACCGCCAATTTATAAACCTCGCAAATCTTCCTTATAAAGGACATCATCACTTCCTGAATGCAGCTATGTCTGCTGCGGTTGTTAAGCAGTTGGGATATTCAATATCTCAAATAGAAATGGGCTTATTAACATTTAAAGGGTTACCACACAGGTGCTGCAAAGTAGATGAGGTTAATAGCATTAATTTTGTCGATGACTCTAAAGGAACCAATATTGGCGCAACTCAAGCCGCTATTATTACTTTGAGCAGTCAGGGAAAGCCATTCACTCTTCTTTTGGGTGGGGTCGCAAAAGGACAAAATTTTAGTCTGCTTGATATTGATTCATATCCGTTGGTCAAATGTATTGTTGTGTATGGACATGATCGTTCAATCATTCTTGAAAAGCTATCTTGTCGATGCCCAGTATTAAAAGCAGATAATTTAAAAGGGGCTTGTGAGGAAGCTATAAAGCAGTGTTTACCTGGTGATACCGTTTTATTGTCTCCTGCTTGTGCAAGTTTTGATGAGTTTACTAGTTTTGAACATAGAGGACACGTCTTTGCCGAAATCGTCGCCCAGTACGCTACAAAGTGCGTTAAAACATCAGATACAGTTTCTGGATAAAAACCTACTCGTTCTTGTTATCTCGCTGATGACGTTGGGGCTCATTATGGTGACTTCAGCCTCCATTGGTATTGCTGAGCGTGAGTTTTCATCGCCGTTTTTTTATGCCTTTAAACATATGACTTCAATAGGATTGGGTGTCATTGCAGCCCTCATAACGTTTTCAGCACCTTTAAACTGGTGGAAGTCATACGCTCACATTATCTGGTTAGGCGCAATACTGCTTCTTGTGCTCGTTCTCGTTCCATTTATTGGCATATCTATCAATGGCGCGAGGCGATGGTTACCAATGGGCTTTATGACTTTTCAGGCATCAGAACTGATGAAGTTTGCCCATATACTGTTTATGGCTCAATTAATTGAGACAATGAGACCATACTTAATTTCTGAAAAATGGGCCTTTCTTAAGCCTGTCGCATTATTAGTATTCGTTATGGGCTTGTTACTGCTAGAACCAGACTTTGGTGCAGCAGCCGTTGTTGCCCTTACCACGGCAGCGATGCTTTTTGCCAGCGGCGTTCCCCTTAAGCCTTTTTTATCCCTAGGTGCAGTGAGTGCTGTCTTAATGGGCTTGCTTGCCATTATTGCCCCATACCGAGTTGCGCGGTTAACCGCCTTTGTTGATCCCTGGGCCGATCAATTTGATACAGGCTATCAGTTGACGCAAGCGCTGATTGCTTTTGGACGGGGAGAGTGGTTTGGTGCAGGTATAGGCGAGTCAGTTCAAAAACTATTTTACCTGCCAGAAGCCTTTTCAGATTTTCTGTTTGCGATTATAGCTGAAGAACTAGGGTTGGTTGGCGGACTTTTTGTTTGTCTACTCTATGCTTTGTTGGCTTTTAGGGGCTTTCAGATTTCAAGCAGAGCAATGAACCAAGGGGAGACCTACTTTAGTTTGGTCTCTTTTGGTATTATTTTTTGGATCAGCATACAGGCAGTCGTGAATATCGGCGTTAACTCAGGTTTATTACCCACAAAGGGCCTAACTTTGCCACTCATTAGTGCAGGGGGAAGTAGTATCTTGTTAACCTCTATAGCCATTGGCCTAGTTTTAAGAATAGATTGTTATCTGAAAAGCCAATTAAAACAAAAGCGTCCTGTTGTTAGAGGAAGACTCTAGTTTCGACCTTAATATAAAAGGATTTCTATATGTCAAAAGTAATCGCAATCATTGCCGGAGGGACGGGTGGCCACGTTATTCCAGGTCTCAGTATTGCGAAGGCTCTTACAGATAAAGGTTACGAAATTGTATGGTTAGGATCAGAAGGTGGGATTGATGAGAAATTGGTTCCGAAAGTGGGTTACCCACGTTTTCCTATACCTGCATATCGATTGTCAAAAAATAAGTTAACCAATATATTTCAGGCGCCTATTTCGATTAGAAAGGGAATGAATGTCGCTAGAGATATTTTTCGTCGATATCAACCTTGTTTGGTCATCAGTATGGGTAGTTACATATCAATTCCGGGAGCATTGGCTGCTCGTATAGAAGGTATTCCCTTAATTATTCACGAACAGAACGCGATAGCGGGTAGAGCAAATAAATTTATTAGTCGATTTGCCAGTCGTATTTTGTCTGCATTTCCATCCGCTTTTCAAACCTCTAAGAGAGTCTTTTATACTGGAAACCCAGTGAGGGAAGCGATCCTTCAAGCGCCGATCTATTCAGAGGACAAATTGGATAATGACCGTTTGAAGATATTGGTTATTGGTGGATCACAGGGGGCTCGCTTTTTTAATGAAGTGATTCCTGGTGCGGTTGCTAGATTTAGTGTTTCTAAAAGACCAAAGGTTTGGCATCAAGTCAGATTAGGTGATGAAAATGAAGTGCTTTCGAGATATAGAAATCATAATATTGATGTAAAGGTTCAAAATTTTATTGAAGATATGGCGGATGCTTATCAGTGGGCCGATTTGGTTATAGCACGAGCCGGAGCGATGACGGTTGCAGAATTAACCGCTGTTGGATTACCGTCAATTTTGATTCCGTTTCCCCACGCAAAAGATAATCATCAGTTTTTTAATGCGCAATCCCTTTCTAAACAGGGAGCAGCTATTACGCTTGAACAGCATCGATGTGACGTAGGTGCCTTGTATGAAGAACTGCAGCGTGTGGTTGATGATCCAAGTTTATTAATAAAAATGTCTAAAGCTGCCAAAGAGCTAGCAAAAAGAGAAGCAACCCAAGAGGTTGTAAACCGTTGTATTGAGGTAATAAGTGTTTCAACATAATCAAATTGAGGCGGATTGTCGCCTATATAGATTCCATTTTATTGGTATTGGTGGCATTGGGATGTCAGGGCTTGCATTGCTTCTTGTAGAACAAGGTCATCAGATATCAGGCTCTGATCTGAAAGAAAATTACTTAACTGAACGTCTTGTGAGCAAGGGGGCACAAATCTTTGTCGGTCACCATCAAGAAAATCTTTCAAATGCTGATTTTGTTGTCGTTTCCAGTGCAATTGACTGGAGTAACCCCGAAGTCATTAAGGCTCAGAGTCTGGGTATACCGCTTATTAAACGCGGTCGTCTTTTAGCAGATCTAATGCACTCAACCTATGGGATATCTGTTGCAGGCACACATGGAAAAACAACAACTTCATCTTTGCTGTCCCACATGTTTATAAGTGCAAAAAGATCGCCAACCTACGTGATAGGTGGGTGTTTGAATGATACGCAGAGAAATGCTCTTAAAGGTGATTCAAAATACTTTATTTGTGAAGCCGATGAAAGTGATAACTCATTCGTTGAATTGAGTCCTGTGGTTTCGATTATCACCAATATTGATGCCGATCACATGGAAACCTTTGGTGGTAATATGTCCTGTTTAGAAGCTTCTTTTGATCAATATTGTCATAAAGTCCCTTTTAATGGACTCGTCGTTCTTGGGATTGATGATCTTAACGTCCAAAGACTGGCCAATCGGTATCAAGGAACCACTATTACATATGGTGTTCACACCGATGCTGACATTACGGCAAAAAATATAATGCAGGAAGGGCTTCGGACTCGGTTTTCAGTTGCAATTAAAAAGTCGAACCTGTTATTTGAATGCGAGATTCCTTTACCAGGGGAGCATAATGTGCAAAACGCACTTGCTTGCATTGCAACTTGTCTAAATGAAAAGATGACCGTAGAAGAAATACAGCAGGGTTTGTCAAGTTTTCCAGGTGTAGGACGGCGTGCTCAGGTGATTAGTAGTCGCCTTTTTGGCGAAAATGTGACAGTTATTGATGATTATGGGCATCATCCTTGTGAAATCGAGGCAACTCATGTTGCTTTAAAAGCAGCTTGGCCTGAAAGACGCCTCGTGTGGGTTTTTCAGCCTCATCGTTATTCTAGAACCCAATTTCAATTCGCTGCGTACATAGATTGTTTAAGCAAAATTCAACATCTGATTCTTTTAGACGTTTTCCCAGCTGGAGAAGCTGAAATAGAAGGCGCAACAAGTGCGGATTTAGCTCAGGCTGTTGCGCAAAAGACAGGGGATAAGCCTTTAGTCTGGAAAGATCTGTACGAAATGTCTGAGCGCTTAAAAGAGATAATCAAACCGAATGATGTGGTTATTTTTCAAGGCGCAGGTAGCGTTAGTTCATGGGCAAAGGAACTACTAACATGCCAGTCAAAAGTGGCGTAAGTAAAAAAGCCAGGCTACTTAGTAGGGGAGTGCTTCATGAACAGGTACCCTTGGCTGGTTTGACTACCTGGAAGATAGGTGGTCATGCAGAAAAGTTTTATATCCCTAATGCCGAATCAGATTTTGTTGCTCTTTTACAATCAAATAACCTAAAAGAGCAGGTAACAATACTGGGATTGGGTAGTAATGTTTTGGTAAGTTCAAAAGGAGTACCCGGCATTACGGTTCTTATGACTCAGACTTTTGACAAGGTAAACTGGGTGGATGAAGAAACGCTATTAGTTGAGGCGGGTGTTTCATGTGCAAAGATAGCCAAGCAATCAAAATCTGAAGCCTTTTCATTTTTTGCAGGTATTCCCGGTACGATGGGAGGGGCATTAATGATGAATGCAGGCGCTTTTGGTGGTGAAACCTGGGACTGGGTGGATAAGGTTGAGTGGGTGAGCGAGACCGGCGTAAAAAAAATCTTACACCGCTGTGATTTTCAGCCTACTTACCGACATGTTTTATTGCCTGAGTCGGGATATTTTCTAAGAGCATATCTCAAGGTTCCTCAAAGACTTGAGAAAGTGTATCAGCCAATACGTGATTTGCTCAAAAAGCGTTCATTAGCTCAGCCAATCGGTTTACCTAGCTGTGGTTCCGTATTTAAAAATCCACCCAATCATTTTGCTGCACAACTTATTCAGGAGTGTGGACTGAAGGGAATGAAAATCGGTGGTGCTGTAGTGAGTCTCAAACACGCAAACTTTATTGTTAATTCTGGGGGTGCAACTAGTTCGGATATATTGGACTTGATGCGTATGATTGTTGAGTGTGTTTGGCTTCGTTTTAATGTTAGGCTAAGACCTGAAGTATGCCTAGTTGGTGATTTTAAGGATGAAGAATGGAAGCTTCTACAGCATGCGGCTTAAAGTTTTCGGATGACATAACACTTTTTGATGCCAAGAAAGTACCTAAAATTGGCTCTGTTGATTTTGGGAAAGTTGCTGTCTTGTTGGGGGACGACTCTCCAGAGCGGCAAGTTTCTCTTTCCTCAGGGGAAAGAGTACTGGATGTTTTAAAAAAGGCCGGTGTGAACTGTCAGGCATTTGATCCTGTAAACGGCGTAGAAGGTTTAGATCGAAATCATTTTGATCGTGTGTTTCTTGCATTGCACGGTGTAGGTGGAGAAGATGGTCTTATTCAAGGCTACCTTGAACGTGTTGGTTTACCGTATACCGGATCAAATGTTCTCAGTAGTGCTTTGTCGATGGATAAAGGTCGATGCAAGTCATTGTTTAAATCCGTGGGATTGCCGACCCCAGAGTATTGTTTACCACGTAATTTTGATGATGTAGAGCGGTTTGTATCTGAGGTAGGTTTACCGATTGTGATTAAACCAAATGCATCAGGTTCTAGTGTTGGTGTGTATCGAGTATTTCATTCTAATGAGCTAAGCAAGGCTTATGAAGCTGCTAAGTCGTTTGGTAGTCCGATTGTTGAGCGATTAATAGCAGGCGCCGATTACACAATTAGCATTGTCGATAATCAATATCTCCCAACGATCAAAATTGTTCCTAAGTCTGGCTTTTATGATTATGAGTCTAAGTATCAAGCTGGTATGACAGAATATCACTGCCCGAGTGATTTAACACAGGAAGAAGAGCAAGTACTGGCAAGAATGACCTTTCATGCCTATCAAGTTTTACAGTGTCGGCATTACGCAAGGGCAGATTGGATCAGGGATGCTCAGGGGCAGTTTTGGCTGCTTGAGATGAATACCCTGCCTGGGCTAACGAACACCTCTTTATTGCCTAAGGCTGCAAAGGTTGTTGGGGTTTCTTATGAGGACTTGATCCATTATTTATTGTTTCAGACCTTACCTCTGTCAGTAAGAGGAACAGTAATGGCTAAGTCCTGTGTTTGATCTCACTATATTAAGGCGATTTCGTTGGTATATACTCGGAGCGATTGGGCTTTCTTTTTTGCTGGTGAGCATGATTCAGATGCCTATCGAAACACTAGAAGTGCAGGGAGTTCGTCATTCTGAGCTTTCAGAGCAAGTATTGGAAAGGGTATTAAATTACAGCGACCAAGGATTTTTTGGCGCAAAACTTAAGCCCCTACAAGCAGAGATAGAATCTCTCAAATGGGTTCGTAGAGCGGCTATCAAGCGTCAATGGCCTAATCAGTTAACGGTTAAGCTCTTTGAGCACATTCCTTTAGCCCAATGGGCATCTGGTGGTATTATCACACGATCTGGTGAATTAATTGATTCAGAGGAAGGGGACCTTCCTTTATATCTGAGTGGCCCGACTGATAGTGAGAAGCGATTGGCTACTATGTATTACCAGATGCAAGAACAACTCGCAGAGGTCTCACTGTCGATACAGGGAATTTCTCTTGCCGAACGAGGTTCCTGGTGTTTAGATCTTACCAACGGTATAAGGATTGAGTTGGGACGCGAACAAATTTTAAAACGTCTAGGACGTTTTACTAGAGCATGGAAAGCTTCACTTGGACGGGATGGTCAACGTATTCTCTACGTTGATATGCGATACAACAGTGGTCTTTCTGTTGGATGGCGAAAGTAGTTCACTGGCTTAGTGTAAATTTTTGCTCGTTTTGTAAAACTAACGGTAAATGTGTGTGAATATTTTGAAATTTTCAGCGATATTCATGCAAAATTATCTATAGTATTGGTATTAGGCCAAAAATATGGAGTGATCTGATCATATGACAAAAAAAACCGACAAAAACTTGATTGTGGGTTTGGATATCGGTACCTCGAAGGTCGTGGCTATCGTTGGTGAAGTGACTTATGATGGTACCATCGATGTCATTGGGATCGGTTCTCACCCCTCTAGAGGTTTGAAAAAAGGCGTCGTTGTTAATATTGAATCAACGGTGCAATCCATACAGCGAGCCATAGAAGAAGCAGAATTGATGGCTGGCTGTGAAATCCATTCAGTCTATGCAGGTATCGCTGGTTCACACATTCACAGTATGAACTCTCACGGTATCGTTGCGATAAGAGACAGCGAGGTCACTCAAACTGATATTGACCGTGTGATTGACGCGGCGAAGGCAGTTGCGATTCCGGCTGATCAAAAAATTCTTCATATCCTTCCTCAAGAATTTATTATCGATAAACAGTTTGGTATCCGTGAACCGATAGGCATGAGTGGTGTTCGTCTTGAAGCCAAAGTCCATATGGTGACGGGGGCAGTGAGCGCAGCCCAGAACATTGTGAAATGTGTACGACGTTGTGGTTTAGAGGTTGACGATATCATTCTTGAGCAACTCGCTTCAAGTTACTCAGTGTTGACAGATGATGAGAAAGAGCTTGGGGTTTGTTTAGTTGATATCGGTGGTGGCACCACCGATATAGCCGTTTTCATTGAAGGTTCTATACGTCATACAGCGACGATTCCGATCGCTGGTGATCAGGTCACCAATGATATTGCCGTAGCGCTACGTACACCCATGCAAAGTGCAGAATCATTAAAGATTAAACATGCTTGTGCACTAACTGAAATGGTTGATGTTGATGATTTGATTGAGGTGCCTAGTGTTGCTGACAGAGCACCTAGAAGATTATCTAGAGTGACCTTAGCAGAGGTTGTTGAGCCTCGATATGAAGAATTATTTGTTTTGATTCAAGCTGAATTGCGTCGTCAAGGTTTGGAAGAAATGTTAGGATCGGGAATTGTTCTTACCGGCGGCAGCTCTAAGATGGAGGGCGTTGTCGATTTGGCAGAAGGGGTATTCCAACTCCCTGTGCGGTTGGGGGTTCCCCGTTTTGTAACTGGATTAGTGGATGTTGTAGCCAATCCAATTTATGCAACAGCCGTTGGTCTTTTGATGTATGGGCATCGCGCTCAGAGAGATCAGCAGCATGTTGATGGTCTGGTCTCTGCATCACCATTCGCTGGAGCTTGGCGCAAAATGCGCCGTTGGCTGCAAGGAAACTTTTAATATTAAGTTCATAAATCGGCAATAGCGTGTGCCGTTAAAAGGAGAAATCAGGATGTTTGAAATAATGGATAGTTTTCCACAAAGCGCTGTTATAAAAGTCATCGGAGTTGGTGGTGGCGGTGGAAACGCCATTGAGCACATGGTTGCTGCAGATATTGAAGGCGTTGAGTTTATTTGTGCTAACACAGATGCTCAGGCCATCAAGCACTCTAGTGCTAAAACCGTTATTCAGTTGGGCTCGACCGTTACGAAGGGTCTGGGTGCCGGCGCAAACCCTGATGTCGGTCGTCAAGCGGCATTAGAAGATGTAGATCGTATTCGTGAAGTCCTTGAAGGCGCTGATATGGTTTTCATCACAGCAGGTATGGGTGGAGGCACCGGAACCGGTGGCGCACCTGTCGTTGCTGAAGTTGCTCGCGAATTGGGGGCTTTGACAGTGGCCGTTGTCACTCGTCCATTCCCATTCGAAGGTCGAAAGCGTGCACAAATAGCTGAAGAAGGTATTGCAGCTTTGAATCAACATGTTGATTCATTGATTACGATTCCAAATGAAAAGCTGTTAACGGTTCTAGGTAAAGGTGTTTCTCTGTTGGATGCTTTTAAAGCAGCTAATGATGTTTTATTGGGTGCGGTACAGGGTATTGCTGAGCTGATTACCCGACCTGGTTTGATCAACGTTGACTTTGCAGACGTTAGAACCGTTATGGGTGAAATGGGTATCGCGATGATGGGTACTGGGGTAGCTCGTGGTGAAGATCGTGCACGACAAGCTGCTGATGCGGCTATTTCTAGTCCGCTTTTAGACAATGTTGACTTGGCCGGTGCACGTGGTGTGCTTGTGAATGTTACTGCAGGTATGGATATGGCCATTTCTGAGTTTGAGGAAGTGGGAGATGCGATTAAGAGCTTCACTTCTGATAATGCGACTGTCATTGTTGGTACCGTGATCGATCCAAATATGTCTGATGATCTACGAGTGACACTGGTTGCAACTGGTTTAGGTTCACCTGAGCGTTTATCTCGCGGTGAGAATGGCTCACGATCAGATGCTCGTCAGCCTGCTAATGAGAAAGGTCGAGCGCATTTGCACCCACAAAGTGCGACTCGTCGTCTAGGTGCTAAGCAAACTGCAACCGTTGCTGAAGACGAAAAAGATCTAAACTACTTAGATATTCCAGCTTTTTTAAGAAAACAAGCTGACTAGCTAGTGCTCGTGTACTATAATTTATCCGTTAAGTGTTAGGATACAATCTAAATCTAGTGGGGAGGCCAGGGTTACGTGGTTAATCAGAAAACATTGAAGAATGAAATCAGAGCCACCGGTGTCGGTGTTCATACCGGGGAAAAGATTCTTCTGACCCTTAAGCCTGCTCCCACAGATCATGGAATCGTATTTAGACGGGTAGATGGTGAGACTGTCACTGAAATACCAGCGTGCGCGCTGAATGTTAGTGAAACTCGCTTTTGTACGACACTAACCAGTCAGGACGCTCGTATTGGCACGGTTGAGCACCTATTATCTGCTTTGGCAGGGCTTGGTGTTGATAATGCCTTAATAGACGTTACAGGGCCAGAAGTTCCCATCATGGATGGAAGCTCTGGTCCTTTTGTATTTCTTATTCAGTCAGCTGGGTTGGTTGAGCAAGATGCACCAAAACGCTTCTTGAGAATGAAAAAGACGGTTAGGGTAGAAGAAGATGATAAATGGGCCGTTCTGACGCCTCATGATGGCTTCCAGATAAACTTTTCTATCGATTTTGATCATCCTGCGATCCGTACCACAGCCCAGTCAATGACGATGGACTTTTCTACAACGGCTTATGTCAAAGAAGTGTCTCGAGCGCGTACGTTCGGATTTCTTTCTGATTTTGAGTGGTTGCGAGCGAACCAATTAGCTTTGGGTGCGTCTTTAGACAATGCGATTGCGCTTGATGAATATCGAGTAGTCAATGATGATGGGCTTCGTTATGATGATGAGTTTGTTCGTCATAAAGTACTTGATGCAATTGGTGATCTTTATCTTTTGGGGTATCCAGTCATTGGCTCATTCACAGGCTTTAAGTCTGGCCACGGTCTTAACAATATGCTGACCAGAGCTGTGCTTGCGCAAAAGGATGCTTGGGAACTCGTATCTTTTCCAGAAGGCGAAGCTTCAGTATGTTATGAGGATAACGCTGGGGCTCAGCAAGCCGGATAGGTTACCGATGTTTCAAAAAATCCTCCAACTGGAGGATTTTTTTTTGCCTAAATTTTCAACATAAATGTCAGATCTCCTATAGTGCTCCTCTAAAAGCAATCCTAAACTGTAAGGCTATTAGTGAAAATAATCACAGGATGTGAAGGTGTTAAACAGGAAGAGAAAGCCTAATTATGGGGTATTACTGGATTTAGAGCCCGTATTTGATTCAACTCGCGCTCAACGTGAGTTAGTGGCAAACCAGCATGTCCCAGGCCCTAAACTTTATGAAAACTATTTTTCTGTAAAACTGGTTTCAGGAAATCGGCAATGGATCACACCAAATGGTGATATGTCGAGTGCCCAAAAAAAGCTTTTAACAAAACTCAGAGCGCTTCCCTATCATGTTAGTCTCTTTGGTCACGGACTTCCCTGCAGAGAGCCAGATCCTCATCGTAAGCATGTACGCGTTAGTGCTGATACGAGAGTCGCTAACAAGTATCAAAAGAGTTGGAAGGTATTACAGCACGTTAAATATATGCGGTCTAATTTTCTTTCAGATCTTCTAGATCGAAGATATAAATATGATTTCAATTTTCCATTTCATAATGGAAAGTCTATGCTGGATTTAATGGTAGAAGATGGTAGACCTGAGATCCTCTTAAAAATAGCACTCGACCGTCCGGATCTTGCTCAAGCGTACTATACGCAACATATTTTGCCTACATTAAGCTACTCAGAACAATTGGTAACCACAGATCCAACGCTAATTGCTCCTATGTTCCTTGCCCATCTATGTTCAGACGATGCTTTTACAAGATTGTTACAAATGCCCTCAGCAAACAGAATCACCCTTGATAGAAATCGAAAGTTTTTGCTTATTCACCTAGCGAGTCAGGGAATGGAAGTTAAGTTTTGGGCTTTTATGGATTTTTGTGAGAGAAATCGACTGCCTTCTGATCACATCAATATACAAGCAATCTTGCATCGATGTTTAGAGGCAGCAGTCTGTTCTAATAACGTCTCTATAGTAACAAAATTACTAGATGATGAACGTATTGATCCAAATGATGATACACAACAACATCCTTGCAAAGCGCTTTTTATGGCCATTGATAGTCCATTGTTTCCCATGATAATTAATCATGAAAGAGTAAACCCTAATCGGTGTGGTGTAATTCATCGAGGAAGATCTAATTTCAATGGATCGCTTGGGGAGCTACTGCTGTATGATTATTTTAGAACGAATGAATTAAATCCCAATACAAAGGCGAATATATTGGCATTCTTACAGTGTCCAAAAGTTAAACTGAATCGTAAAAATGCTAGAGGACATTTAACCGTTCAAAATTTGTTTGCATATCGTTCGCATGGAGAAAAATTCTGGGCGATGTTCGAGCGATGGGTGATCGATCCGAAATGCGATGTTATGGCAAAAAATGAAAATGGCGATACTTTTCATATTGTATGCTTTCACGCCCTAGATTCAAATGAGGTTGAGAATTGGCGAAAATTGGCGGTTATTTGTCAAGTGGCAACAGGCGGATGGCCCTTTCTTCTGGGAAACGGACAAAGTATCGATAATCTATTTTACGAAAAGTTACCCCGTCAATTACATGCCCAGTTTCGTACCGGTGGAGCGCATTTTGAATACTCTAGAATGATATCAATGCGGCAAGAAGGATATTTAAACACTCTTGTTGAAAGCTTATTTAGAATGCTTTTATTGAATCGAATAGCTGAGATAAAGTGGAAAACCTCACTCCCAAATGAGATTATCGATATGATTGTTGGCGTATATAATCCTATTAAAAATCCTCGTGCAATCAGTTGTGACGCCCATTACCCATTTCCAGTTTCCAGGGAAGATTTAAGTGAGAATTTTACAATATTGCGTGACAGAGCCTATTCCATGGCACATAAAAAAGTTACAACTTGGCTATATCAGTTAACCCAAACCAAAAAGCACACCCCAGTCAATACAGCATCTGTCTCTGGGAAAACCGAGTGTAAAGATAAAACTAAATTAAGGGCTCAAAAGAAAAAAGCTAGAACTTATTAGACTGAAAACTAGGGTGATCCTTTTTGAGACAATTTTAAAAGGATTTTCTTTAAGGTTGGATTCTCTTCATGTGCCGCCATTTGTTCAAATTGACGTCGAACAGATTCAGGTGGAGGAGTAGCATTTTTTTGTATCACGGTTTTTTCTTCAGTTAGTTCAACAGGCTTTTCCATAAAGCCTGTTTTAACCTTAATTTCTGCAAGGGTCGAAAGCCATTCGACTTTTTTTAAATCATTTAGTATGGAAGGAGCGAGAAATCGACATTTTGTGGCCCAAGTTGGTGTGTCTGTTATTAAAACCAAACTTTGTCCACTATAACCGCCAACGACAACATGCGCCCTCAAATCTTCAGGTAAAGTTTTTAATACCTGACTTTGAAGTTTCTGCAAACTACCAGCTTTCGCTAGTATCATTTCAAGCCCAGAAGACTTTTCTTGCAAAACATCCTGTATCTTTTTATTCATGAGGCCTCTATGTAGGTGAATAACTGAATGCGTGTGTTATTGGCTTATGTTATATTCTGAAACTTAGAATTTTTTCGTCAAGTGGAATATATAGTTATTATGCTGTCTAAGTTAGTCCGAAACCTCTTTGGTTCACGAAACCAGCGTACCTTAAACCAATATCAATCTAAAGTAGCCCAGATTAATGCGCTAGCTGAAAGCTATGAGTCTTTATCTGATGAAGCGCTCAAGGGAAAGACCCATGAGTTTAAGGCTCGTCTAGAAAAGGGGGAGACGCTTGATAGCTTGATGGTCGAGGCATTTGCCACGGTACGTGAAGCGGGAAGGCGTGTTCTAAATATGCGCCATTTTGATGTTCAGTTAATTGGTGGCATGTCACTTCACGAAGGTAAAATCGCTGAAATGTCTACCGGGGAAGGTAAGACATTGATGGCAACACTTCCCGCCTATTTAAATGCTTTATCAGGACGTCCCGTTCACATTGTGACGGTCAATCCATACCTGGTTCGTCGGGATGCCGAGTGGATGGCGCCCTTATATGAATTATTGGGTCTGACAGTAGGGGTTGTTGTTCCTGATATGCCCTTGGATGAAAAACGTGCCTCTTACCATGCGGATGTCATTTACGCTACTAATAATGAGCTAGGCTTTGATTATCTTCGCGATCGTATGGCCTACAGTGCAAATGAGAGGGTTCAGACAGAGTTAGCTTTTGCAATTGTCGATGAGGTCGATTCAATTTTAATTGACGAAGCGAGAACGCCGCTGATTATTTCTGGACAAGCCCAAGACAGTTCAGAGCTGTACTTGACAATTAATCGATTAATTCCATTGCTTAAACGACAAGAGCAAGAAGGCGCTGAAGGTGACTTCACGGTGGATGAAAAAACAAAACAAATCCATCTCACGGAAGCGGGTCATGATCATGTCGAACAGTTGTTATCCCAGAATGGTTTGCTTCCTGAAGGGGACAGTTTATATGATCCAAAACACCTCATGCTGTTCCATCATGTGAATGCTGCTATTCGGGCGCATGCTATATTCCGGCGTGATGTAGAGTACTTATTAGCGGGTGGTGAAGTAGTGATCGTTGATGAGCACACAGGGCGTGCTATGCCTGGGCGTCGCTGGTCAGATGGTCTTCACCAAGCAATAGAAGCTAAAGAGGGGGTGCCTATTCACCCCGAGAACCAAACGCTGGCATCTATTACTTTCCAAAACTTTTTCCGTTTATACGGAAAACTGGCTGGAATGACGGGAACCGCAGATACCGAAGCTTACGAGTTTCAACAAATTTACGGATTAGAGGTTGTGGTTATACCCACTAACCGTCCATGCCAGCGAAAAGATATGGCTGATATGGTGTATTTGACTGTCGCAGAAAAATTTGAGGCAATCGTCACAGATATTAAGACATGCTATGAAAAAGGTCAGCCGGTACTGGTTGGTACTATCTCTATTGAAAACTCTGAGTACCTATCTCAACGTTTAACAAAAGAAAAAGTTCCTCACAATGTCCTAAATGCAAAATTTCACGAGCAGGAAGCTCAAATTATTGCTGATGCCGGTAAAATCCAAGCGGTAACTATTGCAACCAATATGGCTGGTCGTGGAACTGATATCGTTTTAGGGGGATCTTTATCCAAAGCGTTAGATGAGCTTCCTGAAGGTGCACCTGAGGTAGATAGAGAAGCTGTAAAGCAGCAATGGCAAGCAGATCATGACAAAGTGATTGAGCTGGGTGGTTTGCATATTCTAGGAACAGAGCGACATGAATCGCGACGAATTGATAATCAGTTAAGAGGCCGTAGTGGACGACAAGGGGATCCCGGTTCTTCGCAGTTCTTCCTCTCACTTGAAGATCCATTAATGCGTTTGTTTGCATCTGACAGGGTTAAAAACATGATGCGAACCCTTGGCGTGAAGGACGGAGAAGCGATTACACACTCAATTGTTTCACGCTCAATTGAAAATGCGCAGCGTAAAGTCGAAGGGCATAACTTTGATATTCGTAAGAATCTATTACAGTTTGATGATGTTGCTAACGATCAGCGTAAAGTAATTTACTCTGAAAGGGATATGCTTGTTAAAACGGACGATTTGACTGATAAAATCCAAGAAATGCTATCGTCTACAACAGAAGATTTGGTTTATCAATATATGCCAGAGGGCACACTGGAGCAGCAGTGGCAGGTGCCAGCGTTGGAAAACCGACTAAAAGAAGAGCTTGGACTAGATGTACCAGTTTCTCATTGGCTAGAAGAGAACAAGGAGCTCGATATCGCAGGGGTGGCTAACAAAGTACTAGAGCAGGCGCAGTCTGTATATCGGGAAAAGTGCGATACCTTTGGCGAGAAGATGGTTAATACCGTTCAAAAATCTATTTTGCTTCATCATTTGGACTTAGCGTGGCGTGAACACTTAAGTGCAATGGACTACTTAAGACAAAGTATTCACTTGAGAGGCTATGCTCAAAAAGATCCTCGGCAAGAATATAAGCGAGAGGCTTTTGAGCTGTTCTCACAGATGCTGGCAAATGTGCGATTAATGGTAGTGGGTACACTATTGAAAGCACAGCTTCAGGCCCAGCCAGATGAAGCTATATCTCATGAGGAAGAAGCACTCCTTGAAAATAATCGTGTTTTTGCCTCAGGTGAAAGTGTTAGAGCAAAACATGATTCCTTGGACTCATTGATTGCTCCTAAGGCAACAGATGCATTTGCTGCGAACTCCGCAGATGACTCAGCAGGAGATAAAGTCGGCAGAAATGATATATGTCCTTGCGGCTCTCAGAAAAAATACAAACACTGTCATGGAAAAATTTAACCACATTCATGTGGCGATCGGCATAGTATATCGTGAAAATAAAGTGTTGGTGGCTAAAAGAGGCAGCCATCAACACTGCCCAGATGTGTGGGAGTTTCCCGGGGGAAAGTGTGAAAATAATGAGACCCCTGTCCAAACACTGGCTCGAGAACTTCTCGAAGAAGTTGGAATTACTGTTCAGCTAGTCCAACCTTTAACCACTTTTACTCATCAATATCCTTCTAGAAAAGTGACACTACATGCTTTTTGGGTGACTGATTTTCTATCAGAGCCCTTTTCAAAAGAGGGGCAGCCCTTACGTTGGGTGACAATAGACGAATTACCTGATTTGTCTATGCCAGAAGGAAATGCTTCAATTCTTGAGCAGATCAGCCTTAAGCAGTCCATAAAATAGCCGATATTATAAAGAGTATGTTGGTTGGAGACACTTTAATGGACTTGGGTGAAGCACTATACAAAACACTTATTGAGGCTAAAGAAAGCTCTTCTGATCAGGAAGATATCCAAGCAGCACTCGATTATGTATACCACGAGATGCAAGGTGAGTTGAATCCTACTACTGCAGAACTTATTTATGCATACTGCATAGTTTTTGAGACAGCTGTAGATGAAGAAGAGTGGGATATCATATGGCATTGTTTTAAGCATGGTTATCTTGATGCCAGTGTTGTTGTTCAGTCACTATATGAGCTTTTTCCAGAAGAAAGTGAAGGGGCCGTCTTATTGTTGGATACCTGGTCTAGCTATTTGATACAACACAATCAGTATGTATTAGTTTTTGATGTGATGATTCAAGTAAACGTAGATCAATATAATAAAAACATAGTTGCTAAATATTTAAATACTGTCGTATTAAAATTAAGTATCAATCAACTCGAAACTCGACTGAACACTGAATATTTTGAAAAGCTTAAACTACTAGAGCAAGAGCAGAGTGCGGAAGAGGTTTTTGCAAAGCTGCTTGAAAATGGCAACGAAGAACGACGTTTATTGAATTGTTTAATTGTGTCTATGCCATTCAATATCTTTTCATCAATTTTAGAAACGCACAATAGACTTAACGCATTATTTCAAGATAAACATATACGCTTAGAGTTATTTAAGCGCTGTGTTAAATCCGATAACTTTCAACTTTTATCGAGTTATGAAGCTTATATTAGCACCCCTGAAATAGGCACAACACTGTTACTAGAGGCATGTAACTCACATCAAGATGAAAACATAAACTTTATGATTTTAATGTTTATTAAAAACAGATGGCCAATCGATGAGCGGTGTTTGATTTCAGCGCCTGAGCACGCAGCTATTATCTTGCAGCGAGGTTTGAGAATTAAAGGTGGCACCTTTGCCAAAATTAAGGAAAAACCTTTTGTAGCCAATCAGATGCTAAGTTCTCTAGTTGAAAATGCATTCCCAGTTGATGATGAGGTGTGCGAGCTTAGATTAAAGTCACTAATTGATCCAAATGGAAAGTACCAGTTTGAGAGTGATGAAAAAGTCATTGAATTGGCTAAAAACTTAAACAAAGAAAATATTGTTAATATTTTCAAAGACAATAACGTTTCAGTGCAAAAAGACATGTAAACAAAGAGCACTTCCTCCTGTAAGCCAATATATATTAAACACTTATCTGCTAAAAATAGACATAAACGCTCCTAATAAAGAATTAAGATGCTGGAACTATCTGATAGTTCAGAGGATGGGAAAATAGTTGTAATTTGCTATCGTTTGAGAGCGTATCTTTAATACGCTTACTCAAAAGTGCACTGAGGTCGTGGGGGATATCACTCCTTATCATCCCAGTGGTCCCTCTCTACATTTAAAACTAACCAGAATAAAGTCTAAAATTAGAGGCTATCAACAGTTTCTACGGATACTAATTGATAAATTAAAACACCCTACAAAACTTATGACGCATCCTTTGATCAGGTTTTTTTATCTCAATGGCAATTTAGAGCATACGCTTTGTGTTCGTTAAAGAATACAGACTATATGAAAACGGATTTAGGGAAACTCTTTCTATTTTCCAAAGAAATTAATACAGAGGTTCGTAAAATAGATAAATTATTGGAAAGATTTAGAGAAAGTAAACGCAGCAAAAGAAATCCTGGCTAGTTAAAGTCTTCTTCGTCGAGACTGGTAGGCTTGTCATCACTGGGAATAGCATATTCCTCATTAGCCCAATTCCCAAAGTCTATTTTTTGGCAGAGACTTGAGCAAAAGGGACGAAACTCATTTTCAGAAGACCAATTGAGTGTCTTTTGGCATCTGGGACATTGATATGGGTTATTTTTACTGGTGCTATTGTCAGTCATACTTTACAAAATGTTATATCAAAAGGTATATCGCTCTTGGTTAGTTCTGACTTAGGGGTATCTGAGGTCGATTGGAAAAAACGAACATTCATACGGTGCCGATTACCTGACATTTCTGGATAGGCTTCAACCTCTTGTTCCAGATGAAGGCGCACTAATCTAAGTTGATGCCCTTTTTCAAATTGTTGATGATATCGACCCTGCTGCGCCAAACAGCGCTGCTTCATACCGCTCGACCGAACCAACTCAAGCAAAGTGTATATTGCTTCTGATATAGGCGCTAAGTCTTCTAACCACGCCCGTAATTGTGCCACTTTTTCACCGTTTGAACAATGAAGCCAGTGATGATAGGCAGGGAAGTCATAGGAAAGAGGGCTACCGGGACCTTTCAGTCGTTGTCGAAGCTGAGTAAGAAATTCGTTCTTTCGAATACTGGGGAGAGATGTCAGTGAAAAGTGGAGTAGGCCAGTGTGTATATCATTTAAGCGTTTTACCACTTTTTCAATAACATTGAGGTCTGCTTGAGGATTATCTTGCAGTGCAAACAAGCAGTTTCTTATTTTGTCAGTCTCTTGTAGGGCTTCAGATTTAATATCAATCCGATCTAAAATATTTAAAATTTCGCATAAGCTATTCAAACTTAGGTGAAAAGCCCAGTTTTTTCCTTCTTCTAAGCCTTGAGCGCTTTGATTGAATAAGTGCTCAAGACGAAGAAAAAGACGGGTTCTTTCATTCAGTGGAAGCTCATAAGTAACAGTGTTAGCCATGTTTCCATCCTTGGAATGTTTGCTTACACTATAGCACAAAACACCTACCCAAGCTTTGTATACTGCTTATGTAGGGCTTCTACGCTAGCCTGAACTTCATCAATGGGGCGATCTGTATTAATCACATCATCAGCCTGAGAAACTCTCGCTTCCCTAGGTAGCTGCTGGCTCATAATGGCCTCAACATGACTGGGTTCTAGCTTATCCCGTATAGTTGTCCGCTCTATTTGCAGAGATTCAGGGCAGTCTGTCACAAGAACCCGGTTTACCGGGTAGAAGCGACCCTTTTCAAGCAAAAGGGGTACAATTAAAATTGTGTAGGGCCCAGTTGTTTTCTCTAGTAAGGCTTGAACACGTTGCCGAATCACAGGGTGAAGAATAGATTCAAGTTGCATCAGGGTTCTTTCATCTGAAAACACTCGACTGCGGACATACTCTCGGTTCATACGCCCATTTTCAAGAAGGGTATCTGGACCTAACAGAGAAACCACCTTATCAAGAGCAGGAGAACCAGGTTCTACCACCTCTCTAGCAATCAGATCGGTATCAATTATTGTTGCACCAAGCTTTTCAAACATTTTTGAGACAGTGGTTTTTCCTGAGCCAATACCACCGGTCAAACCAATTAGAGTCTTTTTTACATCCATACTATTTGCCAATACCATTGTTGTATATCTGAACCATAAAGATAAGTGATCCAGCCGGCAAAAGCCAAATATGGCCCAAAAGGTATCGGCTGTTCACGGTTAATACGGTTCATTAAAATTAGACTTATACCCACTATTGCGCCAAGAGTCGAGGCAATAAAAATAATAGCTGGCAAGTGAGCAGCGCCACACCATGCACCAAGAAAAGCCAACAGCTTAAAGTCTCCTTGGCCTAATCCTTCTTTTCCAGTGAGAAGCTTAAAGACCCAAAAAACAGACCACAGTGCTAAATATCCGATGACTGCCCCAGTGATAGCCGCTTTAGGCGCTATAAATAAGTGAGGGTATAAGGCTGAGCCAAGCAACCCTCCCCATAAGCCAAGATATACAATATTGTCAGGCAATAACATGTGTTCAAAGTCGATGAACGTTAAAACCAATAGGATCATGGCCAAGCTAAAAGCAATTAGTGCGGCAGTGGAAATACCAAAGTGCAAAGCACACCATATCCCCATCAGTGCTGTTAATCCCTCAACCACCAGGTAACGTGGACTAATAGATTTATGACAGTGACGACACTTTCCCCTTAGGAACAAGTAACTGAAAACTGGAATATTATCGTAGAAGCGAATAGGGGTACGACAGTAGACACAGTGAGAAGATGGAAAGGCTAAATTAAAAGTGTGTGAGGTCTCAACGCCGGCATTTGTTTCAAGGAAAGACTGGCATTCTTCTTTGAATTGTTGTTCGAGCATTTTAGGTAGTCGAACAATAACCACATTTAAAAAACTGCCTAACATTAACGTAAAAAGAACCACCGCCGTCCACAAAAAACACGGATAAGTTTGTAAAGCTTCTAACATTTTTTATACCACGCTTCCCATTTGGAAAATAGGGAGGTACATAGCCACAACCAGTCCACCGACCAATACCCCTAGAATGACAATGATAATAGGCTCAAGTAATGAGCTTAAAGCATCAATGGTTAAGTCTACCTCTTCCTCGTAGACATCTGCCACCTTTGATAGCATATCATCTAAGCTACCAGATTCTTCACCAATACCCACTAGCTGAATCATCATCGTTGGAAAGACATTTGTCCCTCTCATCGCAACATTGAGTTGTGTACCTACGCTGACTTCTTCGTGAACATACATAACCGCCTCACGATAAACAACGTTACCCGTTGCCTGGGCTACTGTTTCAAGGGATTCAACAAGTGGCATCCCCGCTGCGAATGTCGTGGAGAGTGTTCGAGCGTATCGTGCCAAAATGGCTTTCTTGAGGACTTTTCCAAAAATGGGTAGATATAGTGAAAGTCGTTCAATAAGCTCTCGAAAGGGGCGTGATTGAGCATGTAACTTGACCAAAAATACCAGTAGTACGGCAATAGCAGATAATCCAATATACCACCATGCCTGGACAAACTCAGATATATCTATAACAAGACGTGTGAAGGTCGGCAGTTCAGCATTGAAACTGTTAAACATAGATTCAAATTCAGGAACCACAAATATAAGCAAAATACAGGTAACAACAATAGCAATAATAATGACTGCAGCTGGATAGAAGAGTGCTTTTTTGATCTTTCTTTTAAGAGACTCAGTTTTTTCTTTATATGTCGCTACGCGATCTAACATCTTCTCAAGGGAGCCCGAAGTTTCCCCAACCTCAACTAGTGTGCAAAATAATTCATCAAAGTATTTGGGGTAGCGTTTAAGAGACTCAGCAAGCGTATCACCTTCTTCAACATGTGATTTTAACTTTTCAACAAGCGCCTGCATTTTGGGGTTGTCAGTACTATGGGCAACAATATCAAATGATTGCATGATAGAGATTCCCGAGGAAATCATAGTCGCCATCTGGCGTGAAAACGCACATATTTGAGCGCTGTCTATTCGTTTGCTTTTAAAGCGTTCTAAAAGAGAGACCCTTACTAGGGTACACTTGATATTGACTAATCCCTGCTTTTGAAGCTGAGCTTTAGCTGCTTTGATATTTAAAGCCTCAATCTCTCCATTTATTTTGTTCGCCTTTAAATCAAAAGCAGTGTAATTAAAGCGTTTGTTTTTCGCCATTTTATGCCTTTGTAACTCTTAGTACTTCATCAAGTGTCGTTAACCCTGATTTTACCTTATTCAAACCTGCACGATGCAAGTTTATGACGCCTTCGGCTCTTGCTTGTTTTGCTAGGTCAATGGCATTGCCGCCACCCATTATTATTTTCGATATTTCAGATGTAATAGGCATCACCTCATAAAGACCAACGCGCCCCTTGTATCCCTCAGAGCATTCGTCACAACCAATGGGTTGGTATAACTGTACCGTATCAAGTTCATCATCGTTATAGCCAGCATCTAAAAGTGCTTGTTTAGGCACATCGACTGGATGACGACAGGCCTGACAGAGGCGTCGAGCTAATCGCTGAGCGATTACAAGGGATAGTGCAGTTGCTAAGTTATAAGTTGGGATGCCCATATTCATAAGTCGAACAATGGTTTCAGGTGCGCTGTTGGTGTGTAGCGTAGATAATACAAGGTGACCAGTTTGGGCCGCTTTAACAGCTGTTTCTGCTGTTTCAAGGTCCCTAATCTCTCCAACCATTACAATATCTGGGTCTTGTCTAAGGAAAGCCTTTAAAGCAGTAGCAAAAGTTAAACCGACTCTTGAGTTAACATTGACCTGGTTGACACCCGCCAAGTTAATCTCGACCGGATCTTCAGCAGTCGAAATATTGACTTCCATCGTATTTAAAATATTTAAAGCAGTATACAAAGACACTGTTTTACCACTACCCGTTGGACCTGTTACCAGCACCATCCCTTGGGGTTTATTGATGGCTTGTAAAAATAAATCTTTCTGTGCCGGCTCATAGCCTAAAGCGTCTATGCCCATTTGTGCACTTGTTGGGTCTAAGATTCGGACAACAGTTTTTTCACCAAAGAGAGTAGGGCAAGTGCTAATCCTGAAATCAATAGCGCCATCATTAGCAATAGCAATTTTAAAGCGACCATCTTGAGGAACGCGTCTTTCAGATAAATTCAATTGAGATAAAACTTTAAGTCTGGCAATGATTCTAGGACCGAGTCCACTTTCAGTTGAGGCAAGTTCGCTTAAGACACCGTCTCGCCGTATACGAATCCTAAAAGTATGCTCATACGGCTCGAAGTGAATATCAGAAGCCCCTTTCTTTATTGCATCACGGAGTATTTTATCAACAAACTTTACAACTGGAGCATCTTCTATATTAAGAGAATGATCTTTGTCATGCAGTAGGTTAGCTTTAGATAAATCAATCCCAGTAAGGTCTAATACATTATCAGATAGCTTATGTGCAGATTTAATAGCCCGTTTTAAGGCAGATGCCCTGACTAATATTGGTTCAGCGCTAAGGCCGAAAGTGTACTTAACATCGTCCAGGGCTTGAACATTACTCGGATCTGCCATGGCTATGTAGCATTTCTTTCCACGCTTACCCAACGGAAGAACAAAATGAGCTTCAATAAGGCCCAAGTTTAATATAGACATATCTATCTGGGTCAAATCAAAAGCATCAATATCTAAAAGAGGAAGGTTAAATGCTGTCATTGATGATGCAGCAAGCTTTATGTCATCAACTTCGGTATGTTCGAGCAAGTATTCTACAAATGGCATTTTTGCGACAGATGCTTCTCTTACGGCAGCCAGCGCTTGAGTTTTTGACAATAGTCCAAACTCTACACATTTTGCAGCCAGACCGGATAAAGCCCCTTTCCCAGGCATATCAACCTCATTTAATAAGAATATATTAGTATTCTAGCTGATATCCAGTTGAGCTATCGCTATTCACCCAAGCCCGATTTATTCTTCAATAGAGGGTTTTTGAAAAATGGCGCCGCGGTGTCCATTGATTATGTAGTGGATAGAGGGAAGGCCAATCAAAATCGCTGCGCTCAGTTGTGTAAAACGGAACAATAGAAAAGCAGCAAAGCCCAGGTTGAAATCCCCTATTAGAAACTCTGTTAAAGTACCGACCACAAACTCAGCTATTCCAATATTGCCAGGGGTAACATGCACTGTTGAACTTAACACGATTCCTGAGATAAGCCAGATACAGATAGAAAAATCAAGTGGATTATTCAAAGCCAGAAAACAACAATATAAACAGACGCCCATCAAAACAATGTTAAAAAATATGCTACCAAAAAAAACAGGTAAACAACTTTTTCTTTTTATAATGGTTGAAAAAAAAGTAGTTAATAGCTCAAAGCTTTTAATTTTTTTGTGTATTAAGAAAATGAATAAAATGCCCAAAAAAAACAAAATGGCTGTGACATATGGGCTTTTAGCATCGCTAAAATAACTGTCTGGAATATCTAAAATCGCTCCCATTGTTAAGAAGATGCTTAAAGCAATTAACAGAACAAGAGAATAAAAACATACACTATTAAGCAAGAAAGTTTTGGTGGGGACATTGTAGTGATGCTTTAGAAACAACCAACGTATTCCAATGCCTGGTCTATAGGGGAGTAAGTTATTGAACAAATTACAAACATGGGACAGTAGAAAAATATCTCTAAGCTTTATGCCATATC
Source organism: Legionellales bacterium (assembly GCA_002708265.1). Taxonomy (GTDB): domain Bacteria; phylum Pseudomonadota; class Gammaproteobacteria; order Berkiellales; family Berkiellaceae. The sequence continues at coordinate 342,749 of PANA01000004.1, forward strand.
CAAAGGTATTGATAAGATACGTAGAGGGCCAGACAAGAAAAAAAATAACGGGGATTTGTAGGATAAAGCATACTGCAGCCCACTGCCAGTTTAATCGGGTATAGAGATCTGAAAAAGCGTCAATTTTCTCACCAATAAACCAACCTAGAACACCAACGACAAGAGCATAAACAAGGATGGTAATCCATCGTTTCATCTAGGCTTCCTTGGCTGATAGAGCAGAACGGTTATTTGTTCGGATACCAAGCCAATCAGAAATACGAGAACACCAGCAACAAATAAAACACCGGACAAATGTGGAAGGCTTTCAGTGAAATTATATCTTAGAGCCCACCAAATGAACCCTAATAATACATGCAGGAAAGCAATTGGTAAAAAGACTTTTAAAGGCGAATATAAAATAGTTAATTTATACAAAATGATAAAGAAACGAAGACCATCCTTTATTGGACGTAAGTGACTTCTTCCTATCCGAGCAGAAACCTCAATAGGATGGTATACCACACTTAATCCACTTCTAAAGAAGGCAAGGGTTATTGTGGATGGTGCGGAAAATCCATTGGGTAGTAGGTGGATAAATTGCCGATAGTACTGAGCATTAATAACTCGACACCCCGAGGTTAAATCCTTAACCTTATGCCCAACAATATAGCTTGCAAATGCGTTGTAAAGAAAATTTCCAAACGCTCTAAACCAGCTCGCTTGACCGCTGACTGACCGTGAACCAACAACCATATCAACTTCAGCTTCATGATAGATGTTGAGTAATGACTTAACTGAATCAACTGAATGTTGCCCGTCAGCATCTAAAAATACAAAAATATCGCCTCTGGCAACTCTGGCGCCAGTTTTGAGCGCCGCACCATTGCCTTTGGGGTAAGGGTGAGAAACACATTTAACCCCAGTTTGTTTGCATACCGCAACGGTGTCATCTTCAGAGCCGTCATCAACAACAATAATCTCGTGCTGCGGATAGGCGGACTCAAGCTCTGGAAGGAAGATGCGCAAAGCGGCAGCTTCATTCCGGGCGGGTAGTATAAAAGAGATTGCTTCTGGGTCGCTCATAGCTGCTCAAACCTGTTGTGATTTGTTTAGTATAGAGCGTTTCTTAATTAGCGGCTTTTGCAGGCATTGAGTCGATAATCGCTTTTAACCGCTTAAACAACACAGGATAGCGCCAGCGAGGAAAAGCACTAAGTCGTTCTTGGGTCCTCTGCAATGCATCCCAGTTGTGCTCATAGGCATATATATTGGCTTTCTCTAGTAATGGAATTGGATTATTAGGATCTGACTCAAAGCTTTTTTCAAGTCTCCGTTTTGCTTCTGTAAAGTTCTCAGCCAAAACATAGTTCATCGCCTGAAGATAGAAAAAGGCGCCTAGCTGATGGGGGCGAAGTGCAAGGTAAGGATTGTCGATTGCCAGTTGTAGCAAAGAGATGAGATGCGGTCGATTAAGGCCGGCGCAAGGTGTACTGGCTAGCTGGTAACTCAACTGCTCAAATGCGTAGAGTGAGTAACTAAAGTTTTGACCGAGTCTTAGCGCGGCGACAGCATGCTCGATTAGCTCATCTGTTACTTCAGATTCACCAATGCATGAAAAGTACAATGCATGAATACTAGGGCCAGGGTTCGTGGGAACCAAGCTTTGCGCCTTGGATAAATGCTCTTGTGCTGTCTCACTGTTCCCAGCATCTGCTAAAAGACGAGCCGCATCAACATGAACACGGAATGACTCTGTTTTAGATTGCAATGTATGTTCAGTAAATCGCTCCAGTGAAGACCATATCTCCGCACGCTCAAATGTTAGATCTAAACTTGCTGCTAGATACAGAATAGGAATACTTACTGCAAGTACTGGTCCCAATAAACTTGTTAGGTTGATAAAAATACTAACGGGGCCCAGTAAGGCCAAGTAATTTCTATGTTCAAAAACCAATTCTAGAGGGACGATAGTCGACTCAATAAGGTGGCAGATAAAAAACCAAGCAACCCCAAAAAATAGCCAGGGATAACGGCGTCTTAGGCAAAAAGAGGTTACCAAGGATGCAGTAAAGCTTATTAAAATTAGTAGGGTAGAAATGGAAACATGATCGATTAAAGGGAAATCATCATGGTATAAGCTGAGTTCTTCACCTGTTGGAAAAACAATCAGTTGAAGATAATATGCCAGAACATGAATTTGAGTGACTAAACGTTCTGCTATGGTCCATCCTCTGATCTCATACAGTGCCATCCATTGTGGCCAAAGTGGAATGGCCAGCAAGGCAATCAAACCAATAAAAATAGCTAAGCCACATTGCATGCGCCGATGAGAGGGGGCGTCTATAAAGTAAGTTGATTCGATCAGCAAAGCCAAAACAGGAGCAATAAACCCAACTTCTTTACTAAGTACCGCGCACACAAATGATAGAGCTAATAGTAATCCCCAAAAGCAGTACTGCATTATGCGGGGCTGAATAATACTTCTTATATGAATATAAATATGCAAGAAGAGCAGAATAAAAACACTGGATAAGATAGTCATTCGCTGAACAGCGTATAACACTGTAGAGACCAACAAAGGGTGTACCAGCCAACATAAGACAATTCCTAGAGCAATTCCTCTATGCTTTTCTAAGCGTGCAAACAGGCCGTAAATCAGAACACCACAAAAAAAGTGTAGGCATAAGTTAAAAAGTTTAAATGGGAAAGCCCCATTTTCTGGTTGCCAACCGGCATGAAAAAGAAATGTAAGAATGGATATGGGGCGGGCCAAAGGACCGCTTTGATTTGAAAAGACAACGTCTAGCTTCTCCAACCAGCAAGCAGAGTTTAATGAGTCAAAAGGAATGTTTTTGAAGTCATCCAACATAAAAGGCCCGTTTAGCCCTGGCCAGTAAGCAAAGGCCGTCACTGCAATTCCAAGCAGCAATAGTATTAGTTGGTGATAATGTTTAGTTTTGTGACTCATTTATTAGTCTTTTTAAATCGCTCAACTGCACATCATAACGGACGACCCGGTTCTTAGTCAGCTTTTCTATATCTTGCAAAGTCTTAGATGCGCTTGCGAAATCAGCTATAGTGGCTTGTAGCGTAGCTTTCTCAATGAGTGTTTCGAGTCGAGATGGGTAAAATAGAAATGCTTCGTCGTAAGCATCCCAAGCACGTTCGAACTGTTGGTTAACAAAATAAGCTCTTCCTAGGTTAATACCAATCAACGACGCCCAGTTAGGCGTCCGTTGTATTACAGCATTTTGGTAGGCATTTTGGACCAGCATCACTAAAAGATCTGGTTCTAATACTGGGCATGCCCCAGCCAACTTCGTAAGCATTAGATTATTGATACTATTGACAGCATATGGCGTCATTGGGTTTTGAGAGAGTGATACAGCAACCCTTTCAATAGTTAATTCAGAGATTTTGTCTATGTAGCATGAAAGCAGAAGCTGGTGGACCACCGGTCCAGGATTGTGTTTGGCAAGGTCAGCAGAACGTTCCAGCGCTAAAATTGCTCCCTCTATGTCTCCCTGCATAGCCAAATGGTTTCCCCATTCACCTTGAGCACGAGCACTGTCTGGGTGCTCGATGGCAGCAACATTTAAAAATACTGACTCTGAAGACCATGTATGTGCTCGGATAGCTGTCAAGGCAGACAAGAGTGCAAAGATGCCTAAAATAAATCCATAGTTTATGGCCGAGTGAAGGTTCAGTTTCTTTCCAAGCATTACGACAAAAGTAGAAAAAATCAAAAGAATACCAAAGCTCGGTAGATAATTTCGGTGCTCAAAAACCAATTCCAATGGTAAAAATGTAGACTCAAGTAAATGTCCAGCGAGGAACCAGCTTATGCCTAGTAAAAAAGCGGGCATTTTTTTACGGGCAAGAAATGCACTGAGTATGATTAGTATCCATCCACTGATGCTAATAAAAAAGGTTTCATCCATTGATGATGTTAGGGGGAAGTCATCATGGAAGAGAGCAAAGTAACGAAGCCGTGGCAAAATCAGTAGTTGGCAGTAAAACCAAAGTACACTTGGTTCTGTTAGTAAACGACTGTCTAAATTAAAAGCATAAGTATCATAATTTTGTATGAGTGTTTCAAAATTGTATACAGAATAGGCAACTGCGCCTAACAACGGAAAAACAATAAAAAGTAAAATAAAACTGAGTAGTGCCTTGGGATTCGTATTGCTGAAGCGCCAACAAAGCAACTCGCATAATAAGATGAATACAGGAAGTAATAGACCAGTTTCTTTTGAGAAAGCTCCCAGGGCTGTAAATACCAGATAGGCGAGTAGTAATAAAATATAGGCAGTAATAGGATGAGAAGTGAGCTTGAGTCGAAGGTGGCTGTAGGCCAGCAACCCTAAAAGCGTAAACAATGTTGATAGTTGTGTCATTCGTTGAACGCTATATAAAACTGTACTGACATGAATAGGATGGATTACCCAAAATGCGATGGTTAAAAAAGCGATAAGATTATAGAGAGGTTCCGGCTGACCAAGGCTTTTAAGAAGACGCTTTAAAAACACATAGCCTAAAGTAGCCACAGTAAGATGCAGAATAATATTAATTATTTTATGCACAATAGGATCAACAGAAAATACATAGTTAGCTAAAGCAAAGGAAATGACGCTTATGGGGCGACCTAGCGGTCCAGAGGTGTTAGAGGAAGCAACGATTAAAAGCTCATCAAGTGATAAAGTGGATATTTGAGCAGGTAGTATATTTATATTGTCATCAAGCAAGAAAGCTCCTGGTAGGCCAAGAGCGTAAAGTCCTATAGATAACAATAAAAGACACCCAAATGCCAGATTGTATTGCCGCACAACAACATCCTTGTAAAAAGACTTTGTTTAAATATTAAAACAAAAAAAAGAGGCCGAAGCCTCTTTTATAACGACAGGTCTTTATCTACAAGATGCTGGTGCATATTGAGATGAACCTGTTGCGGTGCAAGCCCAAGTTACAGCACCTGAAGCATTGGTGCTTGGGGTTAGCACGATTGCCATTGTTGCCCCAACGTTTGTGGGAGATGCATTGATCGTTACCGCACCGGTAGCAGATGAATAGGTCATGCTGGTTACCAGGTTAGTTGATACCAATGAGAACCCACCACTGGTTGTTCCCGTAGGAAATGCACCATTTGTAATGACGTATTCTGAGATGGCGGTTTTTGCAGCACTACCAACGTTGATTAATTCAGCCACTTTAGAGCGGATAACGTAATCATTGTAAGCAGGAATAGCAATCACAGCCAAAATACCCAAAATGGCGACCACAATCATTAATTCAATAAGTGTGAAACCTTTTTGGATGCTTCTTTTCATGTTCATAGCGACACCTCTTAACCCTTAAAATACCCAAAAGCCACTATTAGGATGCTAAAAACGTGCCAAAATTGATTTTATCTTAAAAATCAGACTGCTAAAGGGTAAATATGTGAGGGTGATTCAAATTACATATTTTTTCCTGCATAGAAAGTGACAAAAAATGTCACTTTTGACATATTTTGTCACTTTGTAGCTACATAGAAGGGGGCTGATAAAAAGAATTAGCCTTCAAGCTATTTTGCCACTGTGATTTTACAGATTCTGGCAAGCTCTCAAAATTAAGACGGATATAGCTCAGGCTGGCGACCAACATTAAAATACTAAACAGTGTAAAGTATTTAAAGAATCGAGAGCATCGGCCAAATACTGCCCAGGCTATATTGCCGATTGACCAGGTGAGGAGAACTCCCATTAACCAGAGATAGCGAGACCGTGATTCGATCGAGTCAGTTCTTAAAATTGAAACCAGAGAACAAACAGGGTGAATGATTAAGAAGTTAATAATCATTAGCAAAGTGATGAGTGCGGCAACTTTTATTGAGAACATGTTTATATGACCCGGGTAAAAGGTCAAAGTATAGTAAGGAACTTAGGTAGGTCAAATTGCATAATGCGCATGCTAAGGAATTAGCATGCGCTATGAACATTAATCTTGAAGTTGTTTTTTGAGGCTGTCCATGTCTACTAGACCATAATAGTCATAGATTTTTCCATCACGAATTTTGTAAAAACTTACACCTTTATAGCAGACCTTTTTACCACTACCATCAATATCCAAGAACGGCTTCATACAAGTGGCTTGAGAGGTGTAAGAAGAAACAACCGTATCCCCCTCAGATATCACTTCATCAAATGTCACCTGCATGTCAGGGAAGGTTTCGTGCCAAACCTTAATGATTTCCTTAAAAGCTTTAGGTCCTTGGGTAAAACGAAGAGGGCTTTTGAACTCTGCGTCACCATCACAAAGTTCATCGACAACGGTTAAGTCTTTTTGGCCCCATAAACGTTGATGATAATCCATAATTAACTGCTTGATATCATTTTGCATGCCTGGACTCCAATCGCTGGAAAACGCCACTATAACAGACTGTTTTGGGGAATACATTTGAATGAAAGGTTTCTAAATTAAAGAAGGGCCAAGGTGAATGCATATAAACGCATATATCAGGTACAACTGCATCATTCATAACTTATGACTTTTGGTTTGTGTTAGGTTATTGTCGCCCAAACATCAAAGGAGAGAAGTTTATGGCCTTTCAAGAAGAATTAATGTCTAAATTGTATCGTTACATTGCCTTAACTAAAAAGGACCCTAAGGCCGAAGCAATAATCCCCCCTCAGCTACAAAAATTATTGACGGAAAATAAGGATAAGTTGCACGGTGTTCGTGACTACTTGGAAAGTAACATTCTGTTAGTGGCAACTAAATATAGGTTAAATAAATTAGCTGAATTGATATTGGCGTTGACAGAAAAGAAGGGCTGGGATCTAGAAGAAGTTGAACGCTCAAACCAAACGGTCATGCATCTTGCTACTAATACAGGAAACGTTGCACTTGCGAAAATCTTAATGGGGTTACCTGGGGTTGAAAATACATTTGTGATGCAGGATGTTGCAGGCTTCACTCCAATTCATTACATGGCTTTTCTTGGACCACCTATCGAAACGACTTTCACTAGTCTCTATATGGATTACTTGGAAGCCGCTTCACAAATCAGGTCAAGATCAGGGCAGATCCCGTCAGAAGTTGTGCCTTTAATGTTTAAGAGGCCTTTTGGCTTCAGTGAAATACATATTTTTATATTACGCAACATACAGAGACTTCATACAGCACAATCTCAAGCAGATAAAGATGCCGTTGTGACAGAGTTTAAGGAAAAATTAAATCAGTGGATTGAGCAGGGTGTTGATTTAAATGACAAATCTTTTATCAATACCACTGCTCTAGAAATGGCTGTGTACCAGACCCCTGATTTGGTACAAACAATTCTTGAACGCCCTGAACTTATTATTCATCCTGAGGGTGAGACTATTGATCCAATTGTTTCTGCTGCTTTTGCATATCCCTATCTAATTAAAATGGTAGAGGGTGAAATGGTGCCTGATTTTACTGTTTTTTGGCAGCTGTATGATGCCCAAACTAGAAAAGGAGAAGACGTTGATTGGTCAGAACGACTAGCATCTATTTCTAGGTACCCTCATGTTGAAGCACTACTAGCTGAAATTTTGTTACGTAATAGAAAAGATAAAGCCCAGCCAGTAACGCCTTTCTTTACGACAGCTAGAGCTGCCGTGACAACTGCTTTTGCTCTATCAGATGATGAGGATGCAGATGTGTTAACCGAGCGTGGTAGGCACACAAGCGCCCTATGCTCTCAGTAGTGGAGGAATGCTGATAATCTACTAAAAATATTGTCAGCATTTATCTCTAATATTTAAGTTAGTTATACCCACTCAAGAAGGTCTCATTTGTACAATCTTTCTATGTCCTGTGCTAGCTTTTACTCCTTCGTGATTTAGGAGAGTGTTTGATGCCAAGTGCAGAGCAGCTAGTAACAGAATTATATCGTTATATTGCAGAAACCAAGAAAAGCAGAGCAAGCTTAAAGAGATTGCCACCTAAACTGTTGGCCCTTCTTCATGAAAATATAGATGTGCTGCAATCTGTCGAGGATTTTCTGGGCCAAGATCTGCTAACAGTTGCGGTTAGACATGACTTGGATATGTTGTCTGGATTGCTTATTGAATTAAAGCCAAAAACGCCCTGGTATTTGAATATCGATGAACGAACAGGTCAAACGGCTATTCATATAGCTGCTGGTATGGGAAATCATGTACTGTTTAAAAAGCTGCTTCAACTGCCTGGTGCTAATGACGCAGTTAACCATTCTGATAAAGCAGGTCTTACTCCAATGGACTATGTTTATTCCAATGGTGGTGATGCTCAGGTAATATTTGAGGAGCTCCTGTCGCCCTATATTGACTCCTCCCTTGAATCAAAATCAGATGTTAACTCAAACTCAAAAGACTTTCCTTCACAGGGAGTTATCGTTGTGCCTGGCTCGAGCCCCCTCCATACCGAAGTTACCGCTAGCCATTTTAAGCTTTCTCAGGTTACTTCATGGCCAAGAATGAACAACATGAAAATCGCAAAAGATTTTGCTAAAAGAGTCTCTGAGCTAGAAAAGAGCGGTGAAGACATTAATGGATTTAACGTTTTAGGCATTACACCACTAACTCTTGCTGTAATGAGTGCGCCTCCTTTAGTGTCCGTTCTTTTGTCTTCCCCTAAAGTGAAAATTTACCCAGAAGGCGAGAATCAGGATCCTTTGGTTATTGCGGCCTTCGCTTTCCCGTATAATGTAAAGAGCCAGAAAACTAAAGATGAAATAGAAGTCCTCCCTGATCATTCAACATTTTGGGCGCTATATCACGCAATGGGTGCGAGTGCTAAAATAGTTGATTGGGATGACCGGCTATCCTCAATCGCTCACTATCCTCACGTACAATCTTTGCTTAATGAGTTAAGATTTCAGCAGTTATTAGATGTCTTCCCCAAAGTAATTGCTCCCCAGTATACCGCCAGGCGCTTGCTCGCTGATTTAGATGTACAAGTAGATAATGGTTTTGATGTCCTTGATGATTCAGAAACAGCAGCACTATTAGGCAGTCCAAGAACAGGAAGACGCGATAGATTCAAACGCGAAGCTAAGAAACTCACGGTTTAGAGCAGTTAGTACCTTTGACACCACCTGGATAAAAGCGCCAATATGATTTTTAATGCTTAGAACAGCATGTATTGATGGTAGTTTTCCAAATAAAAGGGAGTGGATATGTTTCTAGTCTGGCTTCTAGGGGTTGTCTTATATACAAGTGTTGACGCACTTTGGTTGGCAGTGATAGCCAAGGGGTTTATGGTTCGGGAGCTTGGACCGCTGCTAAGTGATTCACCACGGTATTGGGCTGCTGGTTTGTTTTACCTGATACATATTGCTGGGCTGTTAGTCTTTGTGATTCAACCTTATCAAAGCAGCATGAAGCTTTTATTTATGTATGGGGCATTCTTTGGTTTTTTGGTTTATGCAGGTTTTGACTTTACCTGTCTGGCCGTTTTTAAAAACTTCTCTGTTCAGATGGCAGCAGTAGATCTTCTGTGGGGAAGTATCCTGAATGGCGTAATGGCGGTTCTAATTCTAAAGACAGCTCAGGTGGTAGGAATTAGCCATTTTCATATGAGCTAACAAACTTATAAATAGAAGCATGGTGCCGGAGAGCGGAATCGAACCGCTGACCTACTGATTACGAATCAGTTGCTCTACCGACTGAGCTACCCCGGCACAGGCGAATAATGTTACCACCCACTTTAAAAAATTACCATACGCGATGCTTAAAAGCGTATTTGGTAACCTCTCTATATGGTAGCATTAGTCTCAATTTCCCAAAGATAGACAGGTATGACAGTGGATAAAACTATTGCTTCAGGCCTTATGCGGATTGTGGAACTCTTAGAGAAAAGAGCAGCATTGGTGGATCAAGTGGCGCTTTACAAACAAAAATACAATCACCCAATTGTAGATCCTGAACGAGAAAAGAAAATTGAGAAAATGATTCTTGATCACACTACCAAAAAGACAAGCAAAAAAATATCTCAGTATTACAAAAAAATATTTGTTGAATCCTACGCAAGACAAAATCGGATAACGAAAACGGCTAGTACTGAACACATAAGTAAAACAGATTTGGTTGATTTGTATAGACCAGAAATTACTAAGTGCGATGAAGAATTAATACGGTGCTTAGATTGTATATATCAGAAGAAAAATACTGATTTGCTTGAGGGTATCAAACAAATCCAAATGAAACGAAGACTTAGCACTACGATAAATTCCCTTCTGGAAAAAATATGTGAGGATGATGAGTTAGAATGAACTGGGTGACAGATATCTATTGTTTGGCCGATTTGCCTGAGAAAAGTGTTCCTTGGTTTGAAAAAGTTCAAAAAGTGACAGACGCTTTTTATCGTGCCGCAAAAATAGTAGAAATAACGCATCGCCATGAATTTATCAGTCCAGATGACGATTTGATCGTAATTTCAGAGCCTGAGCTTGAAAAAAAGTCATGGATTAGAGAGGTGATGATTAGCGCAGATGGCGCGCCCTGGTGTTATGCGTTGGCAGTATTTCCATGGGAAATATTTAAATCGAATGAAACAGAATTACTCGCTTTGAAAAATAACTTTTTGGGTGAAAGCTTCTTTTATAAGCAGCCTGAATTCAAGCGGACAAATCTACAATATGCCACATGCGATCATCATAACTATTTCACAAAACAAATTCATAAACTAGTGCCTAGTCTTAAGGAAGTAACTAATTTTACTATTCGGAAATCTGTGTTTTCTCGACAAGATGAGCAGATAATATTGTATGAGGCTTTTTTACCCACCCTAAATAAAGACCCTATTTATGAATGACAGCAAGATATTAGTAGAAGAGATTGCATGGAAAGAGCCTACAGATATTGCTGATGCAATTTATGATACACCAGGCTTTGTTTGGCTCGACACTCCTAATGGCGAAGGGTATTCATATATAGGTGTTTTACCTTTCAAAACCCTTACTTGTAAAAATGGCGTTTTGAGAGTTGATGGAGAACTAAGGGCTGATGATTTTTTTGAGTATCTAAAAAAAGAAATGGAAAATTATAGATTATCCAAAGAAAGCAATATTCCGTTTGTCGGGGGCGCCATTGGATTTCTTGCCTATGACTATGCCAGAAGTTTAGAGTCACTTCCTGCACCATCAATTGATGTCTTAAAAACACCAGATGCAAGCGTTGGTATATACGATGCTTGTTTTGTGTTCGATAATAAAGCGAAAAAAGCCTACATAGTAAGCACTGGTTTTTCTTCACAAGGTATAGATAGAGAAGTTAGAGCTTTTGAGAGACTGGAAGTATTTAAATGTTTGCTTGATAAAGAGCCTTGTCATAGAAACATGAAATATAGCAGTGTGACAGTTAGAAATGAGTTAAGTCAGGATCAATATGTTTCTCAAGTGGATAAAGTGAAAAGCTACATTCGCGAGGGAGATATATTTGAGGCTAACTTTACTGGTCGTTTTTTTGCAGAGTGGCCTTTAGAAGACTCAATATTCACTTTGTACTCTCGGTTAAGAGTGAAAAATGGAGGGGCGTTTTCAGCACTATATTGTGGGGACGGCTATGAAATACTCTCGGTTTCACCTGAGCAGTTCATTGAAGTTTCTGGTTCAGTAGTAAAGACCTTCCCCATAAAAGGTACAAGGCCTAGAGGTAAAACCTCCGAACAAGATATACAGTATAAAAACGATTTGCTCGAAAGTGAAAAAGATAGAGCCGAAAATATAATGATTGTTGATTTGATGCGCAACGACTTTTCAAAGGTTTGCGAATCAAGTTCAGTAAAGGTAAACAAAGTTTGTGAGGTTCAAACATTTCCAACAGTTTATCACCTGGTGTCAGAGGTAGAAGGCATATTGGCACCTGGTTACCACGCTTTGGATATTTTAAAAGCTTGTTTTCCAGCTGGCTCTATTACAGGCGCACCTAAAATTAGAGCGATGGAAATTATTGCTGAGTGCGAGTCCACAGCAAGAGGGATATATTGCGGTAGCATGTTTTATAATAGCTTTGATGGTGATTTTAATAGTTCAGTAATGATAAGAACTATCACAAAAAAAGGGGAGAACCTAGTTTTTGGTGCTGGTGGTGCAGTTGTTATTGATTCTAATTCCGTCGAGGAATACCAAGAAGCGCTGACTAAAGCGAGCGGGATTGTAACTGTCCTTCAAGAGAAGTCAAAATGATAGTTGTCATCGATAATTATGACTCATTTGTTCACAACTTATCTAGATATTTTAGAGTACTCGGGTATGAAACAGTTGTAGTCAGAAACGATAGCATAACCATAGATGAAATTATAAGCTTACAGCCTGAAGCGATAGTGATATCACCAGGCCCTTGCAGCCCTAATGAAGCGGGTATTAGCCTTTCAGTAGTTAAGGCTCTGGGCGCTACTGTACCAATTCTAGGTATATGCTTGGGGCATCAAACGATCGGCCAAGTATATGGTGCCACTGTCACTCAAGCACAGTATCCGAGACATGGACGAGATAGTGTTATCACCTATGAAAAGCATGAGCTCTTTGCAGAAATCAACTCTAAACCATTGGTTGGCCGCTACCATTCACTGGTCGTTAAAGATTTGCCGGATTGCTTGCTATGTATTGCTAAAAGTGATGATGATCAAGAGATAATGGCAATCGTCCATGAGGAACATCCAGTCCTTGGTTTACAGTTTCATCCAGAGTCTCTTTTAACGCAGCAAGGCCTTCAATATTTAAAAAACTTTCTCAACTGGGCTAAAATGCGACAGGCGTTAAACCAAACAGTGCATGCGTCTTTAACATAATCCATAGATATGGTGGTGCAAGGATTGCAGATAAAATGCCTGTGGCGATCATGAAAATTAGAATGAAAAACCCATAAGGTTCAATTCGATTATAGAGAGCGGATAAACGATAGGGTAAAAAAGTTGATACTACCCGTGAACCATCCAGTGGTGGAATAGGTAACAGGTTTAGCAGCCCTAGTACTAAGTTTATTTGTATACCAGCAGCGCCCATTAAGCGAACAGGAACCCCAATATCCACGCCTTGTAGATATAAAGTCTGTCCAAGTTGAGCAACACCTGCCCACATCAACATCATAATTAAATTCGATATTGGTCCGGCGGCAGCCACTAGAGCGCCATCAACTTTGGGGTTTTTAAAGTGCCGTGGATTAACAGGAACTGGTTTGGCCCAACCAAATATAAACCCACCTAAAGACAGTAGTAATAGGGGCACTAATACCGTACCGATGGGGTCAATGTGCTTTAAAGGATTGATAGTTAATCTGCCAAGCATTGAAGCAGTATGATCCCCACATCGTTTGGCCACCCATCCATGAGCTACCTCATGAATTGTGATGGCAAATAAGACAGGGATAGCCCATATACAGATCATCTGAACTAAATTAAGTGATTGACTCATATACGAATTCCTATTGCTGATGCCCAAAGCCCGGTGGGGCATTTTGCTTTAAAAGGCATCATAATGTAAAATAGCTGACCTAACAAACCCTTTAGACCAATCAAGGCGAGGAAAGTAGACATGGCTGCACAAGTAGGGATTATTATGGGCTCTCAATCCGATTGGCCAACGATGGAACATGCGGCCTATGTACTGACTGAACTGGGGGTCTCTTTTGAAAAAAGAGTTGTTTCCGCCCATCGCACGCCTGATTTAATGATGTCATACGCTTCTGAGGCTGCTAGCCGAGGCATTAAGGTTATTATTGCTGGAGCGGGAGGTGCAGCACACTTACCTGGTATGGTAGCAGCTAAAACATCTCTTCCGGTTCTTGGTGTCCCAGTACAGTCTAAAAGTCTTAAAGGGTTAGATTCTCTTTTATCTATTGTTCAAATGCCATCCGGGATAGCTGTTGGCACGTTGGCTATTGGAAACGCAGGAGCCTCAAATGCGGGTCTTCTGGCCGCTCAAATTTTAGCGTTATCTGACACTAAGATTAGTCAAGCCGTTGATGAGTACCGTAAAAAGCAAACACAAAAAGTTTTAGATAATCCAGTTCCAGGAGAGTAAAGAAGTGAAGGTGGGTGTTTTAGGTAAAGGGCAACTCGGACGAATGATGGCCTTTGCAGCGAAAAATGCGAATTTATGCGAGGTCATATTCTACGAACCTAGTGAGCAACGGTACACCCCCAATTATGAAACACCTTCTGAAAAAGGCATTACTGGGGAAAAAGCGCTTTCCTTGTTTATCGAGGAAAGTGATGTTGTTACATTTGAGACTGAAAACACTGACAATGCTTTAGCATATTCACTTTCTGCCCAAAAGCCTTTTTCCCCGTCTGTTACCATATTAGAAATCGCTAGTCACCGACTAAAAGAAAAAAATCTGTTTCGCTCTCTGGGGATACCGGTACCTGAGTTTTTTGAAGTGATAGATACGAAAAGTCTAAAAGATGCAGCTAAATCTTTAGGGTTTCCCTTTGTACTTAAAACATCAACCATGGGATATGATGGAAAAGGGCAGACTGTATTTAAAACTGAAAATGATCTCGATAAATTTAGTTTTGATAATGACAGAATTGAGTACATAGCAGAAGCTTGGGTAAAGTATGAGTTTGAAACATCTATAATTGCTGCCGCAGGACAGGATGGAACAATCGTTTTTTATCCGATGGGCAAAAATATTCATCGTGAAGGTATTCTTTTTCAAAGTCGCATTGAGCCAAATCTAATTAGTGATGCTCTTCAAAAACAAGCGAAGGACTATGCCAAAAAAATTATTCAAGAAGTGAATTACATTGGGGTTTTCGCTCTTGAGCTTTTTGTGACAGCTGATGGACTACTTGCCAATGAGTGTGCTCCAAGAGTTCACAACTCTGGTCATTGGACAATAGAGGGCTGCGACTGCAGCCAGTTTGAAAATCATTTAAGGGCAGTTAGTGGTTTAAATGTGGTAGAACCTAAATTACTTCACCCTTATGTCGTTATGCAAAATATTATAGGCAGCTTTCCAGAGAAATTACCTGAAATTGACAATATAAATGTCCATGATTATGACAAATCTCCACGACCTGGCCGAAAAATAGGACATTTGACGCTTGTTTCTTCTTCATCTGCAGACTACAACAGAAAACTAGGTCTGTTGGATAAATAGTAGGCCGATGATACGATGCGATCATAACTCATAATGGAATGATCGCGTTGAAAACATCTAAAAAGCTAAGGGAAGATAGCTTACAATCTCCTCATTGGATATTATTTCCCTATTATTTTGTATTGCAGCTTTTAAAAGATATATATGCATTATTTACCTTTGTTTTTTCTCCAATAAAAAAGCTCATTGATAACACATGGTCAACGTTTGTTGCTAAGACAGTTGTTCCTGCACGTCAAGCACGTATGAAATGGCGTTACTCAATTGGAGGAATCAGTAAAAAAGATAGAAAGCCATACGAGTTTGGGAGACTTGCAGTTCACGCCTCAGTTGATCGTTATTTCCATAGCATGGCAGAGCTTCATGGCATGACGCAAAATGACTACGATATTAATCACTTTTATATTACATCTGATGATGGTAAATCACGTCTCGATACAATGCAGATAAAGCCTGAGGGATGGGATGATTTGCCACCTGAAGAGCGTTCAGTCACTATTATGTTACATGGAAATACAACAAGATTTGAGTTTGATCATGCTCAAGGTCGCGTTTTTCAGTTCACATTAGATAGGTATAGAGAAGCGCAGGACAAAAAAAGATTAGTTATCACCTGTAACTATGAAGATGTTGGATTTAGTCATCGTACAGACGGAAAAACCAAATCTCTTAAAACAACTTTAGATTCACTTATGTCTGTTGTTGAATACGCTATTCATACGTTGAAAGTCCCCCCAAGTAACGTGCTTGGAGTAGGTCACTCTTTTGGGGGGCTAGCAATGCAATACTTGCTCGCTAAGTCACATAAGAGTGGCTATCCCATACGTGGCTGTATTGATAGAACGGGTCCCTCTGTCTGTGACATTATTGTTGGATTTGTTTGGAATGCCTTTGATAAAATTGGACTTGGCTGGCTTGGTAAAATTGTATCTGAGATTTGCCGCCCATTCATATGGGTTCTCTTAAAACTAGCAAACCATCAAATTTCACTTGGTAACATGCTGCTTGGCGTAGATCCTAAATATTACTACATTTCGACACTCAGGGCAGATGCTGCTGATAGGGCTCATCATTTTCTTCATGATGATAACCTTACAACGATGGAAGCAACTCCCTTTAAGTGTGACGATGATCGAGTAATTGTTCATAAGGCCTCATTATGGCGATTTATGAGAGACAAAATTCCATCTGGTTGTCGATACTCTAGAATAGAGCTAAAGCGAAGAATGGAAACTATTATAGATAGACTCTATGAGCGCGATAGGCCTGAAGATTTCGAAATAATTACTCGTCTTCAAGGATACAAAGCTGAAATAAGCAGACGACACAAGTATTATTATCCAGAGAGCTGCGATCGCAATAAGGCTAGAAACGCAGACGGACATGCAAAAGCACAATTTGAACTAGTAAACAGGTTAAATCGCCATTCAGATATGCTCGATGATTTTTTAGGATTCAGAGATGGGCATATCAGCACAGATCAGGCTGCAATCGAGAGTGAAGTCGATGAGATCTTCAAGCAGTTATTTGATGCTGATGCTCAAACTGAGTCTAGATCTAGAAGTCGCGTAACCGTATCTGTGTAATTAAGGTATCTTTTTCTTCCCAAATGGTATTTAGCCATTCTTTAAATGATTCTCTGTAGTGTGGATCTTGATAACTGCCGTGTTTTAGATTGTCAGGTATGTTTATTTGTCTAATGTGCACAACTATTTTTTTGATTTTTCCTCGTAAAAAGTCGAGTAGGTGTGGATCGTTATCTGGATACACAAGGGTAACATCAAAATAAGCATCTACAGGTTTTGTCATATCATTTAAGAACAGGGCTAAACCACCTGCTTTAGGAGGCAGGAGGTTTTTAAAAGGAGTGTTTGTTTGTTCTCGTTTTCCCCTTGTGGCTCTTGTGCCCTCAGAAAAATGAACTAATGAAAAGTGAGTTTTCGAGAGGCGTTCAGCAGAATGACGAATTGTATTTTGATCTCTATACCGTAAGTCTGGGTTTTGAGATAGGGCTGCTTTACTGTATCGCTTTAAAAGAGGAAAGTTCATTAGGTACATCCCGAGATTTAATAAAGGCACCCATAATAAGCTTACTTTTGCAAAACACCTTATACAGGAGAGTGTATAAGGTGCTATATGAAATAAAATAAATGGATCAGCGTTGCTTAAGTGGTTGCTCAAAATAATAAAACGACCCTTTGTCGTCTTATAAGGAAATTTATCGCAAACAACAGTAGTCCCTATAATATATTTAACACCTAAATATTGAGCAATCGACCACCACTTAGATAGAAACTGAGCGTATTTATATAAAAAAGAGTAAACACTATTGATAGGAAGAATTAAAAGTGGTGAAAGAATTAAAATAAAGACGAGCCATAATATTGAACTCGTAATGACCCAAACAGAGAATGTTATCAGTCTTAAATAGCCTAACATGTTTTGTCCTGTGTCTATAAAGAATTTAGTAGCGTTTGTTAAAAGGAGTTAAGGCAGCTTCAGCTCTCTCCAATAAATCATCAGCACCTAAAGTATCATGCTCAACGGGGCTAGACAGCGTAGAGGGCGTACGTGATGTTGGTAGCAAATTATCTTCAGGCAACTCTCCTTGCGCTCCATCTGTGTTGAGATATTGAGTCAAAAGATGAGATTGAGTGCTCATCGTACCACCAAAGGCAGGTGAGGGTGAACGGACTGGTGATGGAGATAAGGCTGGAGAGTCTAGATCGTATAGGTGTTGACTATCAAAGAGGTTCGATGCCCTGGATTCTTTTTCTGATCTTAGCACAAAAGCAGGGAGATCAGAGTAAGTTGTGCAGGTTGGGGTTTCATCTGAGCCCTTTGCTTTCGAATGTAGATTCAAATCTTTAGTTTTTCTCTCTATGGCACGGAGTTTGACTTGCATTTGAGCAATTAAAATGGGGCAATTGCTGCCGGAATCAATAGCAATTTGTCTTGCCTCTTCTATCAAACGAATATCATCGTCTCGCTCAAATGCTGCAACTAAAATTTGTTGAGATCTCGCGCTTGTATAGCCTGACTTATGCAGCTTGTCATAGATACTATAATCAATAACAGTGCGCAAGGAGGTCTTTAGTAGATACTCAAGGTTCTGTTCTAACTGGCTCCTAAGTTTGCTTACGAGTGCTTTAGCCTGAGATAACTTTATTTTTTTTGTGTTAATTTCTGTTCCGATTCCATATAACACTACTGAATCAGTTGTAGAGCTTACCATATCAGCAGTTGTTGACCAGAAAGAATAAGCGCGTGATTTAATTCCAGATAAAGCGGAACCTAAAATTCCCGCTACGCTGTCTTCCGCACTAGCTCCTGCACTTGGGGATGGTGAGCGTCTTCTTGATGCTCGGCTATAATCTAACTTGCGAGAAGCAAGCTCTCTTAATTCAGCATCTAAATCTTCTATATACTGTTCTAAAGCTTTAATTAAATTGTGAATGTTTGAACAAAGCAAAGACTCTATTCGGTTTTGAATGCTCTTGAGAATACGGTCTTTTATCTCTTTTGACTCACTGGAATCGAGTGCAAAAGGGGCAAGCAGAACATATATGTCAATTAGGTACTGGAAATTTTTACTGGTTTTGGAAAAGGGCTTCAGTGCATAGAGTTTGTTAAATGATATTAAAGAGGTGATTGCCGTTGAAAATAACGGGCTGTCTTCTTTTAGATCAGGAATTAGCTTGTATATAAAGTGACCAAAAAGACCAATATACGCAGAGTTGCATATAGTGAGCGTATTCCCCCCGTGTTCAATGTCCCCAATGGAGTCAACCTGATAAAATTTTCTGAAGCAATCTATTAACCAGTAAATTTGTGCTTTGCCTGAGTGTATTTTTAATCCAATAGGGAAGGGGGTATAGGATTGAAAATTAGTGTTTGCCTGAAATGAACTTAATTTGAAAACGCTAATCGTAAAATCAATTGTATCGGGTAAAATAATTGAGACACGTGCAGTCCGTTCACTAGTTGATGAACAAAGTTGCTCTTTATCATAAATAAATCCATCAAAATCGACAAATTTCTGCAAAGAGGCTTCATACGCTGTAATTCTATGTCCTTCAGAACTTGGCAGAGCCATTTTAAATACCTAGCCTAATAACTGCATGCTTTGTAAATTATCAGATGCATTGAGGAAATAACAGAAAAGAGTTCAATATACTGAAACAACTAGCTAAATGCTTAAACAAAGCGGTTAGGCTAAGTAAAATCAGAGTTAAGTTGTTAGTTTACAGACCTGATATTGAGTGATAATCTCAGAGTATTCTAATTGATGCCATGAGATGGATATTATGAAGCAATCTATAAGAAATTTGTCAGTTATGTCGCTACTTGCTTTGTTTTCATTGCCTGTTAGCGCTATGCCCGTAAAGTTAGTCTTAGATTTTATAGAGGTTGCAAATACTTCTGAAACGAGAGGCGATGAACTTTATTTCAATGTAACCAGTTATGGTAAAGATAGGGATTATGATCACTATCAAGTCCCTTCTTTTCCTACCCATTGGTTTTCAGACAGGCTTGAAGAAGTCAAAGATGTTGTTTTATGGGAAAAGGACTTAGAAGAAGGTGAGAGTGTCGAATTGATTGTATCTCTGACTGAAAGAGATGTTCCCCCTTGGAATATTGATGATTTAATTGGGTCAATTAAAGTCAAAGTCATGAATGACGATGATGATCTTGCCTACAAATGGTCACTCTACGCCGATCGTGGCGATACTGAGCTTCTTGAGCAAGATGATGAAAACAATGTGTATAAAATGACCGGTGATGATTCAGAGTACACCGTCAGCTTTACCCTATACGAGTCGTAAACTTAAATCGATGGGGGTTATACATTTGGTTATAGCCCCTATCGCAATTCTTTGAACGCCTGTTTCAGCATACTGTAAAACATTTTCTATGGTGATATTGCCTGACGCTTCCAGGACTTTTTTGTTCTCGGTTATGGCGATAGCTTTTTCAATATCTTGCAGTGCAAAATTGTCTAGCATTATCACATCGCAAGGCAGATCAATTGCTTGTTTAAGTTGGGTAAGGTTTTCCACTTCAATTTCTACAAACAATTCCGATTTCTGGGCAGCGATCAGAATATCCTCAATGTTTGACTTTGCGAGATGGTTCTCCTTAATTAAGATGCCATCATACAGACCGATACGGTGGTTTTTACCGCCACCACATAGCACCGCATACTTTTGGGCGGTCCTGAGTCCAGGAACCGTTTTTCGTGTGTCGATGATGTTGGTAGGTAAATGTTTGATAAGTTCAACATATTGGTTTGTTAGTGTTGCTGTTCCACTTAAGAGTTGAAGAAAATTCAATGCAGTTCGCTCTGCAGTAAGTATTGAGCTGGCTCGTCCTTGTATTTCTAAAAGAACATCATCTTGAGCAATTTGATCGGCGTCTTGCTTATGCCAAGTAAGCTTTAAATTTGGATCTATTGTTAAAAAAGTGGACTCAACCCAAGGCTGACCACAAAGAATAGCATTTTCTCTGGTAATAATTTGGGCGCTTGCCTTTCTGTCGGAAGGTAATAGATCAACCGTTTTGTCTCCAATTCCAATATCTTCCGCTAAGGCAGCGTCTACAGCTTGCTTGATAGACTCATCGGTAAGATAATCAGGCCATAGATCCATAAATTTACCCTCTATTTTAATGCAAATAAAAAACGGCGTTGTTTCGAATACTGAGCAAATATTCAGCCCTAATTATGACGATCGTCCAACAGGTACGCAAATAGACTTGCTTGTTGTTCATTGTATCAGTTTGCCACCGAAAGAGTGGGGCACCCAGTGGATTGAAGCATTATTTCAAAATCGTTTAAATCCAAATCAGCATCCTTATTTTGCAGAAATTTATCAGCTAAAAGTAAGTGCACATCTCTTAATTGAGCGATCGGGCCTAATTAAACAGTTTGTTAATCTGGAAAGCCGTGCTTGGCACGCAGGACAGTCTATCTTTGATAATAAAACGGCCTGCAATGATTTTAGCATCGGGATTGAGTTAAATGGCTTTCCAACAAAGCCTTATACAGCTGCTCAGTACAAAAGCCTGAGTCAACTGAGTCGTGCTATCATGGAGCATTATCCAGGTATTACCCCAGATAGGATTACGGGGCATGAGTTTATTGCGCCTGGGCGTAAGCCAGATCCCGGTCCAAGTTTTGATTGGGACCGTTTTCACAAAGAGTTGGAGGTAATATGAATACCTTGATTGCTTTGCTTTTAGGGCTACTGTTGGATGCAGTTATAGATCACCACACTCCTATGCCGATATATGGAACAGCTAAGCAGTGGAGAGCGTTTCCATGGGTTGGTAGTTACTTGGATTTTGTTGGGGATTGTTTGAACGCGTCCTCATTAATAAAACGAACGTTAGGTCTGCTGATTGTCTTACTGCCTTTGCCGACGCTCGCCGCTATTTTATGGGCAGTGTTATCGATGACCTTAAACTGGGCGGCCATTATATTTGAGGCAATAGTGTTAATGTTTTGCCTTTTGCCCTTAGACAAATCATTAAGTCCAGATCCGCAAGTGGTGGAGTTTACTGAACAAGTATCTAGTGCTACGAACGAAACCTTCACTGGAAGATTTGTGGTGCTTTTTTGGTTTGCAATATTAGGGGCCTTTGGCGCAGTTTTGTTTCGTATTCTCAATTTTCTTGTTCAGTCACTAACTTCAGAAGAAAGTAATTTTTCAGTCACGGCTAAAGGATTGCATCATGCTTTGTCTTGGTTGCCTGCTCGTATAACCGCGTACCTGTTTGCTTTAACGGGTTCTTTCGTTGCGACATATGATCGTTTTAGTGAGCACCTGCTAAACTTTGAAATGGCTAACGAAATAGTTTTGAAAGATTGTGTTTTAGCGGCTCTAGAGGGTTCTCCAAGCTCTGTTCAGGCCTTAGAATCTCTGTTAATGCGTACTGGTTGGGCGTGGGTAATATTGCTAGCTATTGTATTGCTGTGTTGATTCCCGGCTAAATCACGCCTATCGTACTGCCTGTGCTACAATCCGTGAAAGTCAACGAATACGGAGCTATTTCCCGTTTTGGTTATAATGATTTTCATCCGAAGATGTAAGATATAAGTTGGAAAAGTAAATGTCTACAAGACCGTTCACTGAGGATAATGATCCCAATGAAACAGCAGAGTGGGAAGATGCAATTAGCTCTGTTATCGCAAATGCCGGTCCCGCCAGAGCAAATTACTTGCTCAATATATTACACAACCGCGCGAGTGCTTTAGGGTGTCACTTTAGTGGTGCTGTAAATACTGCATATAAAAATACAATTGCACCGCAGGATCAGCCTGTATACCCAGGGGATTTAGAGATTGAGCGTCGGATTCGAAATCTGCTGCGATGGAATGCCGCTGCGATTGTTGTACGAGCTCAAATGAGAGATCCAGATTTGGGGGGGCATATTGGCACGTTTGCTTCTTCTGCATTGCTATATGACGTAGGTTTTAACCATTTTTGGCGGGCAAATGGTCCCCAGCAGGAAGGAGACCTAATTTATATCCAAGGTCATAGCTCACCTGGGATTTATGCGCGTTCATATCTTGAAGGTAGGCTATCTGATGAACAGTTAAATCGTTTTCGTCAAGAAGTAGCACCAGGCGGGCTTTCATCATATCCACATCCTTGGTTAATGCCTGATTATTGGCAGTTTCCAACAGTTTCGATGGGTTTGGGTCCTCTACAGGCAATTTATCAAGCTCGTATGATGAAATACCGTCAAGCACGAGGCTTAGAGCCTGAAAACAACCGTAAGGTTTGGTGTTTTTGTGGTGACGGTGAGATGGATGAGCCCGAATCACTTGGCGGAATAGGGGTCGCTGTTCGCGAAGGATTAGGCAATTTGATATTTGTTGTGAATTGTAATTTACAACGATTAGATGGCCCTGTAAGGGGCAATGGAAAGATAATTCAAGAACTTGAGCGAGCCTTTTCAAGTGTTGGGTGGAATGTTCTTAAAGTCATTTGGGGCAAAGGATGGGATCCTTTATTCTCAGCGGATAAAAGTGGGTTATTACTTGCTCGAATGGAAGAAGCTGTTGATGGAGACTACCAAAACTATAAGGCTAAGGGTGGTGCTTACACCAGAGAACATTTTTTTGGAAAATACCCTGAATTAAAAGAAATGGTCGCTCAGTATACAGACGATGATATTTTACGTTTGCAACGAGGTGGTCATGATGTTCATAAAGTATATGCGGCATATGCTAAAGCAATGGAAGCAAAGGGCCCGACTGTCATATTAGTCAAAACGACAAAGGGTTATGGATTGGGGGCCGCGGGTGAAGCCTTAAACACTGCGCACAATACAAAAAAAATGACAGTGGAAGCTTTAAAAACATTTCGTGATCGGTTTGATGTACCTGTTACAGATAAAGAAATTGAAAAAGTGCCTTTTTATCGTCCGGACTCAAAAAGTCCAGAGGCACAATACTTAGCAGAGCGAAGACAGGCGTTACATGGTTACTTACCCTCAAGACGCACTAAGGCGACTAAAGTTCCATCAGCACCAAGCTTAGATTCTTTTCAAGCCCTTTTAGAAGGATCTAATGGACGTAGCATTTCAACGACAATGGCATTTGTCCGCCTTATTGGTAGTTTATTGAAAGATAAAAGCATCGGCTCAAAACTAGTGCCAATTGTTCCGGATGAAGCAAGAACTTTTGGTATGGAAGGGTTGTTTCGTCAAGTTGGGATATATGCTGCTGAGGGCCAGAA
Source organism: Legionellales bacterium (assembly GCA_002708265.1). Taxonomy (GTDB): domain Bacteria; phylum Pseudomonadota; class Gammaproteobacteria; order Berkiellales; family Berkiellaceae. The sequence goes on from PANA01000004.1 coordinate 366,567, forward strand.
GTACGAGCCAGTAGATAAAGATCAGGTGATGTTCTACAAAGAGTCTAAACAGGGTCAAATATTGCAAGAGGGCTTAAACGAAGCGGGCGCATTTTGCTCGTGGGTTGCAGCTGGGACCAGTTACTCAAATCATAATGATGTGATGATCCCTTTTTATATTTATTATTCAATGTTTGGTTTTCAGCGAATAGGTGATTTTGCTTGGGCAGCGGGTGATTCTAGGACTAAGGGGTTTTTGATCGGTGCAACTTCAGGTAGAACAACCTTGAATGGTGAGGGATTACAGCATGAAGACGGCCACTCTCATATCCTGGCAGGCACAATTCCGAACTGTATAAGTTATGATCCGACGTTTAGTTACGAGTTGGCAGTGATTATTCAACATGGTTTGAAACGGATGTTGGATGATGGGGATGATGTCTATTTTTATATCACTACGATGAATGAAAATTATGAACATCCTGCTATGCCTAAGAATGCTGAAAAGGATATCGTGCGTGGAATGTACTGTTTTTCTGAAGAGGAAAAACACAAAACGCACATCCAGTTAATGGGGTCAGGTACGATCTTTAATGAAGTACTTGAGGCAGCGAAGTTAATCGAAAAGGATTTTGCAATAAGCGCCACTATTTGGAGTGCTCCTAGCTTTAATGAGCTGGGACGAGACGGTCAAAAAGTACAGCGCATGAACGATCGAAATCCAGGGGCTAAGCCTAAAGTGCCATTTGTGACTCAGAAACTTGAGCAGACTAAAGCACCTGTTGTGGCTGCGACAGATTACATGAAGTCTTATGTTGAGCAAATTCGTCGATACGTTCCTCATAAATATTACACTTTGGGCACAGATGGTTATGGGCGTTCCGACACAAGGGCGTCACTGAGGGCCCATTTTGAAGTCGATCGTTACCACATTGCGTATACGGCTGTGCAGGCCTGTGTTGAAGAGGGTACCCTTGATAGTAAAGCCCTTACTAAGGCACACAAACTATATAATATTGATGGGAAAAAGCCTGACCCGCTTGAAGTTTAAAAAAGGACACCAAATGCAAAAGCAAATCACACTTCCTAATATTGGTGATTTCAGTGGCGTTGAAGTTATTGAGGTCCCAGTTGCTGTTGGCGACAGTGTAGAAGCAGAACAAACACTGTTAGTACTTGAGACAGAAAAAGCAACTATGGATGTACCTTCACCTGTTCAAGGAAAAGTTAAGTCGTTTAAGGTGAGCGTTGGCGATAAAGTGTCTGAAGGGGACTTGGTTGCAGTCATTGAAACCTCAGATGAAGCAAGTGATTCTGAGAAACAGCCTGATATCTCTAATGATGCTGGAGCTACAGACTCTGCGCCATCAGCTTCTACTTCTACTGCTGTTGAGACCATTCACTGCCCAGATATTGGTGATTTTGCGAGTGTTGATATTATTGAGGTGCTTGTAAAGCCAGGAGCGCTTGTCGAAGCTGAAACCCCATTAATTGTTCTAGAAACAGAAAAGGCCACGATGGAAATTCCATCCCCGAAAGGTGGTGAAGTGGTTGCTTTGCATGTATCTGCAGGTTCTAAAATTTCAAAAGGTGGCCCAATTTGTGACATTAAGTCAGGTTCTCGCGCGGCTTCAAACACCTCACACGCAGCTGAACAAAAGTCATCCCCTACTGCTCCACAGCAGCCAACAGGCGCGAAGTCCTTACCTTCCCATCAGTTAGATGTTTATAGAGATGAGCCTGCCCAGCACTCTAGCGGAGTGTATGCCGGACCTGCTGTGAGAAGAATGGCGGGAGAGTTAGGGGTAGACTTATCAAAAGTACCCGGGACAGGCCAAAAAGGGCGTATCACACGAGAAGATTTAAATGGCTTTGTTAAGTCAGCGATAAAAGGTGGTGGGGCCTCTGGATTGGGTGTTGAGCCAATGCCAGAAATTGACTTCAGTAAGTTTGGTGAAGTCGAAATTAAACCCCTAAGTCGAATTAATAAGCGAAGTGCAAAGAACTTGCACCGTAACTGGTTGACCGTTCCCCATGTCACTCAATTTGATGAAGCCGATATCACTGAGCTTGAAGGTTTTCGTCAAGATAATAAGCATTTTGCTGCAGAGAACGGCATTAAGCTAACCCCACTCATCTTTATTATGAAAGCGGTTGTTGGGGCAATGAGACAGTATCCCCGCTTTAATACATCTTTGACTTCAGACGGCGAATCTCTCGTTCAGAAACATTACTTTCATGTTGGGGTAGCTGTAGATACACCTAATGGGCTTGTTGTTCCTGTAGTGCGGAATGTTGATGCCAAAAGCTTGTTCCAGCTGGCAAAAGAGCTATCTGAGTTAAGTAAGTTAGCTCGAGAGGGTAAGTTAAAAGCTGAGCACATGCAAGGCAGTTGCTTTACAATATCGAGCTTGGGTGGAATCGGTGGAACCGCATTTACACCTATTGTGAATGCACCTGATGTTGCGATTTTAGGAGTGTCCCGCTCGAGCCATAAGCCATTTTATGACAATGGGCAATGGGTCCCTCGGTTAATGCTCCCATTGAGCTTGTCTTATGACCATAGAGTAATTGACGGCGCAGAAGCGGCAAGGTTCATTACCCATTTAAGTGATCTATTATCACAACCAAAGAAATTAATATTGACATAAATCTGAGGAAGCTATGAGTATCAAAGCAAAAGTTGTTGTTATCGGAAGCGGACCTGGAGGCTACACAGCGGCATTTAGAGCAGCTGACTTGCTCGGTGAGGGCGTAGTCTTAGTAGAACGCTATGAACAATTGGGTGGTGTCTGTCTAAACGTTGGCTGTATTCCATCTAAAGCTTTGTTACACATGGCTGCAATGATTGATGAAGCACCTGATTTAGCCAAACATGGTGTCGACTTTGGTAAGCCTAAATTAGACTTTGATAAAATTTTAAATTACAAGCAGTCAGTTGTTAAAAAGCTCAACATGGGCCTTGCTGGTCTTGCTAAAAAAAGAAAAGTTAAAGTCATCACTGGTGAGGCAAAGTTTGTTTCTGACAAACAGCTAGTTGTTGATGGAAAAGATAAAACAACGATCGATTTTGAACATTGCATTATTGCCGCTGGTTCTCGACCAGTAGAGTTGCCTTTTTTACCAGATGATCCTCGCATATTCAGCTCAACAGGCGCATTAGAGCTACGCGCTCGAGCTGGTAGGATGCTGATTATTGGGGGTGGTATTATTGGTATGGAAATGGCTTGTGTTTACAATAGTTTCGGACTTGATGTAAACGTAGTTGAGCTATCACCTGGAATTCTTGGTAACGTTGATAAAGATTTGGCCATGCCACTTCTTAAGCGTGCAAAAGCGAAGTATGAATCTGTTCGCCTTGAAACAAAAGTAACGAAAGTTGAAGCAACTAAAGAAGGCTTGATGGTTACCTTTGAAGGTAAAGAAGGCTCAGATAAACCAGAACGATTTGATTGGATTTTATCTGCGGTTGGTAGAGTGCCAAACGGTAAACTAATTGATGCAGATAAAGCAGGTGTTAATGTTGATGAGCGTGGTTTCATTGCTACTGATAAACAAATGCGTACCAACGTTCCGCACATTTTTGCAATAGGTGATATAGTCGGAAATCCGATGCTGGCACATAAGGCAATACCTGAAGCGCGAGTTGCTGCGGAAGTAATCGCTGGTAAGAAACATTTCTTTGATCCAAAATGTATTCCGTCAGTTGCATATACAGATCCTGAAGTCGCTTGGGTGGGACTAACTGAGTCAGATGCCAAAGAACAGGGTATTGAATATGGTAAAGGGCAGTTCCCATGGGCAGCATCTGGTCGTGCGATTGGAATGGGGCGTGAAGAAGGATTCACTAAGGTTCTATTTGATAAAAAAACGAACCAAGTTTTGGGCGCCGGGATAACGGGGGTTCATGCTGGTGATCTTATCAATGAGGTAGCTTTAGCGATTGAAATGGGTTGTGAAGCAGAAGATCTCGCTCTAACCATTCATGCTCACCCAACTTTAGCAGAAACCATCCCATTGGCAGCTGAAGTCTACGAAGGAACAGTTACAGATCTTTAATTGAAGGAGCATATATGGCGATTTCTGATACATTCTTAACGGCATTTATTCTGTATCTGGTTGTAGTCGTCATTATTGCTTTAGTCGCTTGGCGGGTTACCGTCAACTTATCTGACTTCGTTTTAGGAGGCAGACGTCTAAACGGGCCGGTCGCTGCTTTAAGTGCTGGTGCCTCAGATATGAGCGCTTGGCTGCTACTTGGCTTGCCAGGCGCTGCCTTTAGCTTTGGATTGAATCAAATTTGGTTGCCGATTGGCCTCATTCTCGGCGCCTATCTAAACTGGCTATTCGTTGCTCGTCCTCTTAGAGTGTATACAGAGCGTGCCAATGATGCCCTTACTATTCCTGCTTTTCTTGATGCGCGGCTGTCCAATAATAGCCGAGCTATTCGAGTAGTTTCTGCACTCGCTACACTGGTGTTTTTTGCTGTATACACGGCTTCTGGTTTGGTTGGTGGTGCACTACTGATGGCCCAATCATTCGGCCTGGATTTTACAACTGCATTGCTTGCGGGAACCGCTATTATTGTTAGTTATACATTTGTTGGTGGTTTTTTAGCGGTTAGCTGGACAGACTTTTTTCAGGGAAATTTTATGTTCCTATGTTTAATGGCTGTTCCCATTATGGTTATATCAGGACACGGTGGTTTTGAAAGTACTCTAATGGCTATTGAACATTTCCGCCCAGAGGCACTTCAAGTATTTCAAGGGCTTTCATTGCTTGGCGTGATAAATTTACTTGCTTGGGGTTTAGGGTATTTTGGGCAACCACACATTTTGGTGCGCTTTATGGCTGTACGAACTGAAAATGATATTAAAATTGCGCGCCGAGTTTCGATGACGTGGATGATTCTTTCTTTAGCAGGAGCCTTATTAACAGGCTTTGTGGGGATTGCATACTTTCAGGGCGTTATTTCCAATCCTGAAGCAGTGTTTATTACTTTTGCACAGGCCTTGTTTTCACCTGCCGTTTCGGGAATGGTTCTTGCAGCTATTTTATCATCTATTATGTGTGCTATAGACTCTCAAATGTTAGCGTCAACATCGGCGTTGACTGAAGATGTTTATCATCCAATTTTCAGACCAAAAGCCTCACAAAAAGAATTAGTCTGGGTAGGACGAATAGCGCTGATACTGATTGCAGTAATTGCAGTATTTTTAGCTCTCCGCTCAGGGAAGGGCGTTTTAGATCTGGTTAGTTTTGCATGGGCAGGACTCGCCTCAACTTTTGGTGCTCCCGTGGTGCTGAGTTTATTCTGGCGCGGTTTAACTGCGAACGGTGCTTTGGCTGGAATGATCTTAGGGGGTAGTGCTGCTATTGTCTGGTCATTATATATATCAGCAATAGTGCCAATGTATGAAATTATACCGGGTATATTTATTTCTACCTTTGCTTGTATTGTGTTTTCTTCTGTCGGCAATCAACCCAGTGCAGAACAGCTTGCACTGTTTGATTCGGTTCATAAACATCTGGAGTCTTAAAAATGACTGTTTCTATCGATGATACTTTGTCAGTGGCATGGGATCGTATTAAAGCCTTGTATCGGGCGGATGAAACCGATTGTGTTAAGGCCTTATTAGAGCAGACGGTCATTGATCCTGGCAAGACAATGGAAATTCATGATAGAGCCTCGGAGTTAGTAGAAAAGGTTAGGAAGTCTCGCAAGGACAAAGGGGGCATTGATGCCTTTATGCGAGAGTACGATCTTTCAAGTGAAGAGGGTATTGCTTTAATGTGTATGGCTGAAGCATTACTAAGAATTCCAGATAAAGAAATGGCAGATCGTCTTATCAAAGATAAGCTCTCTTCTGCTGATTGGGAAAATCACTTTGGAAAAAGTGACTCCACATTTGTAAATGCTGCTACTTTTGGATTAATGATGACCGGTCGCGTTTTGCGGCCAGAAAGAGAGAATGCCCCAGCGTTTGAAAAGACCATCAAAAAACTTGTGACTAAAACAGGCGAACCAGTTATCAGGGAAGCCGTTAAACAGGGGATGAAAATTCTTTCTAAACAGTTTGTCATGGGCAGAGATATTGAAGAAGCGATAAAGCGATCTGCATCTTTCGAAGAAAAAGGATATCGCTACTCCTACGATATGCTAGGTGAAGCGGCGTTTACAGAAAAAGATGCCCAAAAGTACTATGCTGCATATGTAAAAGCAATCGAAGCTGTCCAAAAGAATAATAAGAAAAATGGACCAGTTGAGTCAGCTGGTGTGTCAGTAAAGCTTTCCGCATTACATCCTCGCTACGAGCAAGCTCAAGAAGAAAGGGTTTTTAATGAGCTTTACCCTCGATTAAAATCTTTAGTCGAAAAGGCTAAAACTGCTAATGTTCACTTAACCGTTGACGCAGAAGAGTCAGAAAGGCTGGAGATATCCTTAAAGTTAATTGAAAAAATTGTTTCTGACACCAACTTCGCCGGTTGGGATGGATTCGGTTTGGCGGTTCAAGCGTATCAAAAAAGAGCGATTGCCGTTATTGATTGGATTGTTGCTTTAGCTCAAAAGCATCAACGACGAATCATGATTCGATTAGTTAAAGGGGCGTATTGGGATACAGAAATTAAGCAAGCTCAGATCGATGGGATGCCTGGATATCCAGTTTTTACCCGAAAAATTAGCACTGATGTGAGCTATTTAGCCTGCGCTAAAAAATTGATGGCAGCAAGAGCACACGTTTATCCACAGTTTGCTTCTCACAATGCTCATACTGTTGCATCAATTATGAGCATGAGTGGGGGGGATCACTCTGGTTTCGAGTTTCAGTGTTTACATGGCATGGGACAAACACTTTATGATCATATTGTTCCAGACAATGCATTAAAAGTCCCATGTCGAATTTATGCTCCTGTTGGAACGCACGAGGAACTACTGGCATATTTGGTTCGTCGGTTGTTAGAAAATGGCGCTAACTCTTCATTTGTAAACCGAATTGATGATGAGAACCTTCCAATTGAAGAAGTGATAGGTGATCCTGTAGCTAAACTCCACCGAATTGAGAGTATTCCTCACCCTTGTATACCGCTTCCAAAAGAACTATATGGAGCAGGTAGACCGAATAGCTTAGGGATAGACTTATCTGACACCGATGTCACAGATCCTATATTTAACAGAATCCAAACTGCGCCGGTTGGGCATATTTCTGCTAAGGCGATAGTGGGAGAGGGCGTCTCTTGCAAAATTTTTAATCCAGCCGAACCTTCCCAAATGATTGGTACAGCCTATGAAGCATCCGCAAGTTCGGTAGCGCCATCCATAGAAGCGCTTAAAAAAGGTTTTTCTGTCTGGTCGCATACTCCTGTCTCAAAAAGAACTGAGCTCGCTGTTGCTTTAGGGGACGCAATTCTTGCCGAGCAAGAATCTTTTTTTCATATTCTATGTAAAGAGGCAGGCAAAATTTTAAAAGATGCAATTGCCGAAGTGAGAGAAGCTGCAGATTTTTGTTATTACTATGCGCAGCAGGCTAGACAAGGCCTACACCCTCATGTACTTGTTGGTCCAACAGGTGAAGAAAATACTTTGGGGTACGAAGGTAGAGGGGTGATGGTTTGTATCAGCCCATGGAATTTTCCGCTAGCAATTTATGTGGGACAAATGATTGCTGCATTAATCGCTGGAAACACAGTTCTGGCTAAACCAGCTGAGCAAACCCCCTTAGTTGCACAGAAAGTAATAGATTTAATGTACAGTGTCGGCTTCACGGACCAGGTTGTTCGTTTGCTGCCTGGACGGGGAGAAGTGGTTGGACCTGAACTAATTAAGCATCCTGCTGTTAAAGGTGTATTATTTACAGGCTCAACTCAAACTGCAAAGATCCTTCAACGTGGACTGGCAGACAGATCCGGTGAAATTATTCCTCTAATTGCTGAGACTGGTGGTCAAAATGCTTTTATTGTTGATTCATCTGCCCTGCCTGAACAAGTGACTGCTGATGTGATTGAATCTGCATTTCTTAGTGCAGGACAACGTTGCTCTGCCTGTCGAGTTTTATTTGTTCAAGAAGATGTTGCCGATAAAATGATAGAAATGATTAAGGGCGCAATAGATGAGTTGACACTCGATAACCCTCATTTTCTATCAACGGATATTGGTCCTGTTATTGACGCAGAAGCACTTTCAATGTTACATGCGCATGCAAAGAAAATGGATGAAAGCTATAAATTGGTTGCTAAGGCCAAAGATCCTACTGATGATAAAGGGGGTTACTTTTTTGCTCCTAGAGCATATGAAATTCCCGGTATAGAAATACTTGAGCAGGAAGTATTTGGACCAATTTTGCATATTGTTCGATTTAAGATTCAGGACCTAGAGAAGGTGTTAGACGATATTAATAACACAGGTTACGGATTGACATTGGGCGTTCACAGCAGAATTCGTGAAAATATAGATTATATCTGTAACCGTGCACGTGTTGGAAATATTTACATCAACCGTAACATGGTCGGTGCTGTCGTTGGTGTACAACCTTTTGGGGGAGATGGTTTATCTGGGACTGGACCTAAAGCAGGGGGCCCTCATTATTTATTCCGCCTCTGTGCTGAAAAAACCATTAGTAACAATACTGCTGCAGCTGGTGGAAACGCTTCTTTGATGTCACTGAGCGATTAGCACATAGACTTTACCATTCTCTACTTTCACTGGGTAGGTTACCAAAGAATGTAATGCTGGAGGGCCTAAGGGCTCTCCATCACGTATTCGAAACCGAGCGCCATGGTAAGGACAAATTATTTCTCCATTTCGAATACATCCATCTTCCAGCGGTTTTCCTTGATGTGGGCAGTGGTTCTGCAATGCAAAAAAAGAGTTGCCTGACTTAACAACTAGTGTATTTGAATCTAGCCTTTTTATTTTGTCTTCGCTATAGTCGATCTCATCACCAACAAAAGTCCACATACATTTCCTCATTTATGAATTTAGGTAAATTTATATATTTCAATTATACGTTATTCTAAAACGGACCGTGTAATACAGGGAGATATCATGCTTAAAGCTAGCGCTAAAAGAGCTAAAAAATCTGAAAAGCCAACACCCACCAATGCCTACTTCATTTTTGACCTAGATGACCACTTTTTTTCCTGGGTAGAATGTTTTATTCCAGCTCATGAATCAATGGTGGATTTCTGGGTTGAAAAAACAGGTTGGAACAAAGAAAGCTTGTTGGCCCAATTAAAAGAAGTTCACGTTGCACAATTTGATACAGAATACTTGGGCGCTTTGAAACATACTGAGTTATGGCAGCGTCTTAATGAAAGAGACTCCACATTTGCTAACGAGGTGTATAAACAAGGGGTTGAAGAATTTGAGTCAATGCAGAAGTTGCTGCTTAAATTTCAACCCGGTGTCGAGTTAGCCATTAAAAACCTGCGTGAGGTAAGAGCTCATTTAGCTAAGGAAGGAAAAGATTGTAAATTCATTGCCTTAACAGACGCCAAGACCCGTGCTGCGATGTTTAGGTTAGATGCTTTAGGACTGTTAAAACCTGATGCAGATGATGGTATGCAGTCATTCTTCGAGGCTGTGTTTTGTCGTGAGGAAAGAGATACAGAGCATCTAAAACGAGAGGAATGGTTTTTAGATATTTATAAAGATCGGTTTCATGAACGACGTATTGATCATATGAAGCCTGATGCAGGTTTATTGAGTCAAATCTTAGTCAAATACGCCATTAATCCTAAAAAGGATTTTGTTTGTTACAGTGGTGACTCAGCATCATCCGACGGTATTATGGCAAATGCTGCGGGTATTCGTTTCTTTTTCAATGAAGCTGGTCGGACATTTTTTACATCAGAACTATTTGCATACTTAGATAAAATAGATGGTCTACCGTCGTCACACAGTCACAGAAGAGACATATTAAAAGCGATTAGAGAAGCTGCAGATGCTGAAGGAAAAGACTATCACCTTCCAGTTGCTGAGGGACGTATTACAGTTACAAGCGAGTCTGAATTACACTATAAGCGGATTGTTCGATTTATGGCAGAAGAATTATATACGCAGCCTGACGCAGATCATGACTATTGGAATGAGGACGTGATTGTTAACATCATGGATGAAGATGTTGAAGGTGAGGCTGACCGTCAATTAGAAGAAGAAATGTCTTATGATGAAATACCCAATGATTTTAATAAAGTCATTGTTGGGCGAGTTGCCCGCTTAGATAATGGAGGCCGTTTTCTTTCTTTAAGAACCCCAACCCCTCCTTCTGAACGTGTTCAGCAACAAGTGCTTAGAGAAGAAAGGGCAGAACAAATAGTACATTTTTATAATGCTACTGCAACTCGAAAAGGACACGCAGATCTGGCAACTTTGCAAGGTCCGAAAAATCTTCCGCATCGTGCGCAAATAGATCAAATGGGTGATAGTGCTTGTCTTCAAAAACCTGAAGCTCGGCTCTTGACGCGCTCAAGCAGTCCACTGGATTCAGATGGTCAGCTGAGAGGGAAGAGGTCCAAACGATATTAGTGATAGATACTAATCATGCAGTCCTCCAATCGAGGCATTAAAAAGAAGGAGAAACAAGGATGTTTTTTCCGTATTTAAGACACAGAAGACGTCTACATGAAAGACGAAATGCTATAATTGAACCTCTAAATCATCTTGTAGACGCCATTCAGAACCTTCCCCAAAATCTAGATGATGATATTCCAAATGACCAAGACATTGAGTTACCTATTCAAATCCAGCGGATAAATATCAAAAGAAAAAAATATCAAGATATGATTGTCGATGAGGCGCCAAAAGCGAAGAGGTTCAAGATGAAGAAGTAAAATCTTATTGCGAACATTTAAGAAATCCTGCTACGTTAAATAATAGTACATATGATGGAATAAAGATTATGTTCAAAAGAATAACACTGTATATGAGGATTTATGCAGCAGGTGTGCTCAGTGATACACAGTTTTTAAAACCTTCGTTAGAAAAGGATGGACTGCTTTATCGATTTGAAGAAAGTATAACAAACCAACTAAAAGGATTAGAGCGGTCACCTGAAGATAGTTTGTCATCTATATGTTTAAAGAATGGATATGATGCGCTTGTTATATTATTACGGAAGCTAGCAAGCCGACAAGCAAGTGCTTTTTTGCTGTCCACAAAAGCGTCAGTTGTGCAAGAGCGTCATAATATGGTGGCAAACATTTTAACACCATGGATTGAAGCCTGTTACTATATGAAAAAAGAAACTCCAGCGCGCGATATAAAAGATAATGTTTTATTGCTTCTGGGGGTTTTAGAAAAACTTTCCGAAGAGGAAAATGATGACAAAATTAAACAGTTAACAGCAGAACTACAAGTTCGTGTAAAGCAATTACCAATGTCTTCACTGTGGCTGTTTATTGTTCAAAGTTTTTCTACGGATAAACGTGCTGGGGCACATGAGTGGCCTAACACCCTTTCTGAAGTAAAAGATATTGTAAAAGACAGTGCATATTCTTTAGCTGTTTTCAAACTCTTTGCGCAATTAATTGCTAATTTGACGCAAATGGCAGCGATTCGGAAAGATGGACGTATTCCAATGTTAAAAGATGCTGTTAGTAAGTATGTACAAACAGAACACTATCGAGAAAAAACAGGTGGGACGTGGCTAGAATTGTTGGATACATATACTAACTTTTATACAGCTCTTGTTGATGCTATAAATGAAGCAGCTGAGCGGGCTGGCAAGGACACATTAACAGATCAGCATACCTCTTGGTTAGTGGCATTTCGTACACATCTTCAAAAGCCATCAACGCTTAACCCCAATAATGATGATAGTGTGCCTGTACTTAGAGATGATGTTGAAGATCTTAAGTTGCTGAATGGTGTCCGTAGGGTTTAAAGAGTTTAGAAAATAACCAGGGTAATAATGCGAATATCATTCCTGGAAATACTTCATATAATATTTCGCTTAACCCGCTGAATCGCCAGGTGAGCATAACGCCAAGGCCAACTAGAACTGTTAAAATGGATAGTCTCTCTGATAGGTTTTGATTGAAAGCGTATAAAGCCAGCAAAGGACCAAATGCGCATGCTAATGCTGACCAGGCAATGAGTACTAATGAAAATACAGTTTGGTTCCCGGACAGAGCGATACCTAAAGCCGAGAGAGTCACAAAAACGGTTGCTAGCTTTGTGAGCATAAAAGATTGTTTGGGTTTAGTCGTAAAGTCACGAGTCAGAGAGGCCGAACAACTGAGTATCTGTGAATCTGCTGTTGACATTGTTGCGGCAAATAGCCCTGCTAAAACCAATCCAACGACCGGTGCTGGTAAAAGCTTAATTGCTAATAATGGTAAAGCAAGCTCTGCATCAAAGTTCTGAGTATCTGGTAGTAATAGTCGTGCACACAACGCTGTGAGAATAGTTAGCAAAAAGAAGGTAAAGAACCAACCGTAATAGTACAGCCGGACTCTGACAATATCCGACACTTCGTTCATTGTCATAAACCGAACCATAATATGCGGCTGACCAACCACTCCAAATCCTGACAACATCCAACCTGAAACAAATAGAATAGGCCCAAGCCAAGGACCCAGAATTGTGTTTTCTGGAAACCAGCTCATATACGTTGGTGATACATTCGCGAGCTGTTGAATAAAGTTACCTGATTCATTTAGCGTTATTATAGAAATAGCAAGCATCATACTCATTGCTAAAAACATAACAAAGGATTGTGCAGCATCCGTCCATATTGAAGCCCGAATACCACCAGCGAAACAGTAAAGTAATACTATAATGGCGCCGATAATAGCACCTAGATTCTGATCCCATCCAAAGAGAACGGTTAACGCTTTACTTCCTGCCTTGAGTTGGGCTGCTGCGTAAATTCCAAGAAATACGACGGTTATGAGTCCACAAAGAACTCTTAGACGAGGGTAGGATTGTTGAAACCAGTGGCTAATTACTCCGCTGTAGCTTAAAACTTCTCGCTCTTGAGTTACTTCACGTAAAGGTTTATGAACCAGCATAGAAGCTAGAAAATCACCAAAAACCCATCCTATCATTAGCCATATAGAGGACAAACCATATACATAGGTGTAGCCGATCATACCGACGAACATATAGCCACTATTGTTTGTGGCAACAGCTGATAGGGCTACTAACCAAGGCGGAATACTTTGTCCGGCAATTAAGTAATCTGAACTATTGTGTTTAGCTTTAAAAGTTGAAAGTAGACCAACTATCACAAATAACAGTAAACACAAGCAAAAACTTAATACCATGACTTCCTCCCTTAGTTTGGCCCTTTTACTATATCCGTTTTTAAAACAAATTAAAAAACAGTCAATTTGCTCAGGCAGTTAAAATTGTTAACATCATAAAATGGGTTTTAAAAGGATTGCTGTTCATGACAAAACGGATTTTAGTGGTTGGTGCAACGGGGTTTGTGGCCTCTCAAATTATCGCGGAATGTGCTCGCTTAGGTCATCATGTGATTGCTGCAGCGCGAGATAAAAAACAGGCAGCACGTCGCTATCCTTTTGCTCAAACGTTGCGCTGTAACTTTAATCAAGACACCAATCCAGAACAATGGATCGATCGATTGCGCAAGTTTAACGTTGACACAGTTATTAACTGTGTCGGGATCTTTCAAGGAGGTTGGTGCCAAAAAATAAAGGCAGTCCATTCAGATGCACCGATTGCTTTGTTTAAAGCCTGTCAAACTGTGGGGATAAAAGGGATTGTCCAAATATCGGCATTAGGAGCAGGCGAAGTGGATACACCTTATGCCAAAACGAAAGCTGCAGCAGACGAATTCCTACTTCAAAACAGTCATGTTCCATTTGTAATTTTAAGGCCTTCAATAATTATATCAACTGGTGCCTATGGTGGAACGGCCTTGTTTCGCGGGCTAGCAGCACTCCCAGGAATCATTCCTGTCCCTGGCAATGGATCCCAAGCAATGGCTCCTATTTTTTTACCTGAGCTGGCCCATGCAGTTGTTGATATGGTTTCAAATGAGCAACTTCCAAATAAAATATTAAGTGCTGCTGGGCCTGAGACCATCTCTCAAATTGATTTCCTTAAAGCTTTAAGAGGGTGGTTAGGATATAAACCTGCTTGTGTCCTAAAGGTTCCTACGCCTCTTATTAAGATAGGGGCATTTTTAGGAAATTTCATTCAAAGTAGCCCCTTAAACAGTACAGCAATAAAAATGTTGGAAAAAGACAATGTCGCTGACAGCAGCGAATTTTATCAACAGTTAAGTTTTCCAATTCGTGGCATAACGCAAGTTTTGCAAACTGTCCCCAGCAGCACTCAAGATAGATGGCATGCTCGACTATATTTTATACGGCCCATTACCAAACTGTTACTAGCATCTTTTTGGTATCTGATAGGTGCTTTATTAATTTGTATGTCCCTCACTTGATAAATTTCTAAGCTGAGATAGTATTGTAATGGGTCGATCCAGTCTATCCATTTAAAGTATTTTTGAGTTTGGTCGTTAGTTACTTCATAGGAAAAGGTGGAGTAACTAAAATGTTTCTGAGAAGGGGAATGCAGGCTGCCCAAAATTTACCTTTGATGGATCCGGCCAAAGCTATTGCAGTCATGATGGGGAACCCTGCTGTACGAAAAGCAGTTGAGTTAAAATTAGGGCGTGCCGTTCGCTCCCCGGCAGATATTGTAAAATCAGGGCTAAGTATTGCTGAAGTGGCTAAAGCTGCTTTCTCAGCGCCATTCTTTTCGGGCATGCCCGTCTACTACAGCGTGGATTCTGATGAGCTAGATCTGGAGTTAGAGCTTGCCTCTATATATCCAGATATTTCGCCGGACGATCGCGCTGCTGTAGTTGATGCAGACAGTACAACGCGGCTAGTGGATCATAGCCATGTCGAAGCAGAAGTACTTGAACAGCTTAAATCATTGACGGGTAAACGCTTTTATTTTGGTGAGCACATTGGTGAAAAACTAACGACTAATCAAGCTAATATGGCTAAAATGATGACGCGTGGTACCTCGACAGAAGAAGTAAACATATTAGGGGTGCTTCAAGCATTTGTGGCAGATGATGTTGCTGCAGGATTTGATGGTTCATTATACGGAGTGTACAGAGACCGAAGAGAAGGCGAGGATATTACCCCTTCTTTACATAAGTCTTATGGAGGAAGAATCTCTACAACAACTACACCTCATATAGCGCATAGATTTGCTAAAGGTGGTTGGTTTAGAGGACGTCCTGTTAGCGCAATTTATAGCATAGCGCCTTTTCTGATTAGCCCAGCACTTATGGTGGCGGAAGATGTTTCTGCCGACTTGGATGGTGTTTTCCAAGGCAGTGATATGGGCGCATTATCTTATAGTTATGATGGAAACGATCAGGAGTTTACGACTGAATCTGAAGTCTCATTAGCAGGCGTGGTTCCAGGGTTTTTAATACCCTTTTCTACGGCTACTATTGGACCCTTGCCTTCAGGGAAAGTAATGCCTAATCCTGACTATATTGATGCTGCCGTTATTTTATTAGAACCCGAATTGCTGCATATGTTTGGTGAGGTAATGGATTTATATCAACGTATGCATAATAAAGTACCATTACGTGAAATTTCTCTCGGACAAGTTGAGGCAACCCCAAACCAGCTCCAGCATTTTCATGAGCTTAACCTGATGGAAGGGCAACTACAGCTAACTTACCAAAGTTTTTGTAATAAGTTGGAAGCTGCTCTTGAATATGATCAGGTTAAATCATTTGTTCAGGCTTATGTAAAATCAACTCGAGGCAAACCATTTTCTTCATATGCGGAGAGTCTTTTAGAGGCTTGGAAACTATGTGAAAGACACTTAAAAAGAAGAGGCTCTGGGATGTGCCATGTGCTGGATAATAAGGGAAAAAGAAGAGATATAGTTAAAAAAGAAAAACCTTCTTTTGAACCCTCAACCGCTAAAAAAACTAAACCTTCTAAATAGAGGACGTTTAAAATGTTTTTTCGATCACTTCTACGACAGAACTCAAAAATCTCAAGACCTCTAGTGTATGGAAAGACTGCGAAAATGGCAGCAATAATCGCAGACCCAGAAATCCGTGAGACACTCGAAAAGAAATTAGGGCATGAAATACATTCGGTAGAAGATTTGTTTGAAGGGGGTTTTTCATTTAAAGAACTACTTGTTGCAGCGACTAAAAGTATCTTTTTTGAAGGACAACCCATACATTATAAGAATTCAGTTAATGGCTTGAAAGAAATGACACAGAAGCGGTTTTATTTCGGGCAGCGACCTGGCGATTATTTGACATCTTATCAAGCAACACGCGCAATTGATTTGACTAGAGGGACGACTACAAGTGAAGGCAATATAGTTAATCGCTTACATGCCTTTGTTCCTCATCAGCTGGCTCAAGGATTCGACGGTTCACAATTTGATTATGATAAGAGAGCGCCTGGACAAACTGGTATGCAAAAACAGATTGCGGAGCGAATATCAACAACTACCAATGATGGCGTTTCTATAAAGTTTGCCAGAAGTGCCAGTGCTAGAAAAGGAAGATCAATGGTGTTTTCAATTACACCATCTTTGATTCATCCAAGTTTAATGGTAGCTGAAAACCAAGCAGCCTTCTTGAGGGATATATTCGTGGACAGCCCTGATATTGTTCAAGATACAGCTATCAATCCTGATGCAATATCTGAGTATGGATTAGAAGCCGAAGTTTCGATTGCTGGGGTCGTTCCCGGTTTTATGATTCCTTTTTCTGTTCTATTAATAGCGGGGCTTCCTCACGGTAAAGTTTTAATCAATCCAAACTATATTGATCCAGCTGCTGTATTGGTTAATCCCTATTTACTTGAAATGATGGGAAAAGTGATGGACTCATATCAAGAGCTGCATACGGCGATGCCATTACGTGCAATGGCTGAAGGGTCAGCAGTTCCCAACGATGAACAAAATGCGCTAATTGCGAGACATAATGAGATACAAGGGGTGTTACAAATGGAGTACCAGGGATTATGTCAAAAGCTTACATGCGCACTCACACCGGAGCAGGTTTCTACATTTGTTCAATCATTCGTAAAAGTCGCGAGGGGTAAGCCGTTTACTTCTTATGAACAAAGTTATATAGAAGCGTACCAGGACTGTGAAAGCGCTCTGCAGTTAAAAGAAAGTAAGCATAGCAGCGCTGTTCATTTGGGCAAACAAGCAGGAAACCCTAAAGAAAGCAGGGTGAATAAAAATAAGAGCAAAAAAAGATAAGCAATTATATTTTAGCCACGAGGCATTCTTTGGCTATTTTTTGTTGAATGATTGATATTTTTATCTGCTAGTTTATCTAATTCATCAATTAAATTGGGATCTGTTGTGACTAATGACAACACATTTGGCCTCATAGCACTTTGAGCATGCATAAGCATATCTCCATCCGTGGTGATTCCAGCCCCTTTTAGCTCATTAAGCAACTTTTGAGGACAAGCCGCTCCTAGTACCTTGACTTCGTAAGACGCTGTTCGTCGAGGATAGGGTTTAAATTGTGATAAAAAACTAGCGTTAGCATGTTCCATTGCTGGGATAAACATATTGGGTTGCGTTTGTGATTGAAGATATTTAGAAAGCTGTGGTTGCCGACTAGTATGTACCTTAGTAAGAACAGCATTTGCCCCGTCTAAAATGCGTTTAATATTTCTAAACATGTATTTGCTCACCTCAATGTATTGTGGGTACAGTGTATGTACCCACAAAAGTATATTTTTTAGTAGATTTACTAAGTCACATTTTAACAAGGAGTCTAATTGGATGCTAGGCGAAATTAGTCATTTAAGCGAATTGTTTCCTATAGTACATTTGCCTTCAGATCTTTCTTTTGGTTTAGGTGTGGCTTCACTTATTTTGGGGACCCTTTTTCTGCTACTCAGAAGAATTGGTTGGCTAGTATTGGCTCAGATAGTGACTTTTTCAGTAATAGGGGCTATTTACTACCACTTAACCGACCTTGGAAGTTTGATTTGGCCAATTCTGGTGCTGATGCTGGTATTTATCACCGTTATTGGCTCAGTAGGCTGGGCGATTAGCGATGAGAGATAAAGGCCAAAAAGCAGCAGAACTCATTCTATTATTCATAGGTATTCCATTATTACTCTATATCAGTCACTCAAATCGATTGATATTAGGAACACTGATCTTTGCCAGCATAGGATGTTGCTTGTATTTGATTACGCATCAATATCCTTTTATGAGCCGAGTGTCTGTAACAAAGCGGGCTATTTGGCAGACATCAGTGGTAACCATCGTTTTAATTGCAGTCATACTAGGGTTTGCGTATTACTGGTCTCCTGAGCGGTGGCTGAGTTTCCCTCTTCATCAGCCACAGATATGGGGATTAGTCATGTTGCTCTATCCCTTTATAAGTGCCATACCTCAAGAATTGGTGTATCGATCGTTCTTTTTTCATCGATATGAACACTTATTCCGCTCACCCGGATGGCTTATTGTTGTCAATGCGGTTGTCTTCGCAATGGCTCACAGCATGTTTCGTAATCCTATAGCAATAATATTTACTTTCTGTGGTGGGCTTATATTTGCCTACATTTACCATCGGTATCGTTCTTTAATTTTAGTTTCACTGGTGCATGCTATTCTTGGCAATGCTGTTTTCACCTCAGGGCTTGGAATGTATTTTTATCACGGAAGAATCACATGATAGATCTTTATTGTGAACGAACAAGTTTTACTTTATGGGCAGAGCCCCTCAACCTTTGGACTAATTTAGGATTTATTGTCGCTGCTTATGCGATACATAATCATCTTAAGGGTGGTTTGTATCCAAAATACTTTTGGTTGCTGCCTCTTTTTTTGTATGCGATTGGATTAGGAAGTTTTGCCTTTCATTTATATCCCATATGGGAAACGATGATGCTAGATGTCGTTCCTATCACATTGTTTTCCCTAAGCGCCATCATAATTATTCAAAAAGATCTTCTGCAGGTATCTATACCTATTAATATCGCCTCCTTGATATTTTTCTTAGTAATCAGTCTGCTAGCGGAGCAATTGATACAGGTAAATTGGCTTAACAATAGTCAAGGATATATTCCCAATTGGCTCTACCTAGGAACATTTGCATCTATATTGACATATAAAGCGCATACTGGTGGTCGTTGGTTGATGTTCGCTTTTCTTGTCTTTACAACCTCTCTCATGGCTCGAACTGTAGATCCATTGCTTTGTCAGTACTGGCCCTATGGAACACATTTTCTCTGGCATCTACTAAATGCAGTTGGTTTATGGGCGATTTGCCGAGCAATACTGTCTAAGGCAAGTATCGCTCAGGGCCAGCCGGGATAATCCGAAAAGGGTTTATCTCTGTATGTGAGTAATAGTAATGACGTTTTATATGATCGAAGTTATGATTGTCACGAATGGCCGGAACTGTCATTAGACGTTTTACATAAGATGAGAGGTGAGGGTAGTCTAATAGTCGTTTCAGGTTGGTCTTGAAGTGTACGTAATAAACAATATCAAAACGGAGAAGGGTTGGAATAAGTCGAATGTCAGCTTCAGTTAGTTCGTTAGAGACCAGGTAAGGGGTTTCTTTCAAGCGATTTTCACACTTATCCAGCGCTTGGAATAATTTGGCTATAGCTTCATCATAGGCCTCTTGTGTTTTTGCAAAGCCACACCGGTAAACACCGTTGTTTATGTGCTCATAGATATAAGCGTTCCATTCATCTATCTCATCTCTATAGCTTGCAGGATAATAATCTTTTGTGTTGCCAGTTAAACTATCAAAGCCATGATTGAATATTCGTATAATTTCAGATGACTCATTGTTCACAATAGTATGCGTTTTCTTGTCCCATAAAATAGGCACAGTAACACTAGTGGAAATATCGGGTTGGGCCTTTTGATATAGTTGGTATAGGTATTGGTTTTGGTACAACTTATCCCCAGTACTGCCACTAAAGTCCTCACTAAAGGTCCAGCCGTTATCTAGTAAGTCTGGGTGAACAACACTGATATCGATTATGTTCTCTAATCCTTTTAATGAGCGGTAAATTAAAGCCCTGGTCGCCCATGGACAAGCATAGCTGACATATAGATGATAGCGATCTGCAGCAGGGGGAAACTCTGAATCAGAATCAATTGTATCTCTAAAAGAACGGGGGATACGGTCGTAAGCCCCATTTTTATCGCTGGAAATGATACTTCCAGTTATCCACTGCCCATCAACTAGCTTGCCCATAGTTTGCATAGTCCTTTATTTAATATTTAAGCAGTTGCCTTAGGGCCTTTAGGGCTTAATGGCAGTTGCTGTTTATCTCTCGATTCATTTTTCTCCGCAGCAGCGGCATCTCCTTCCTTACCGAAGGCAGCGCGTTCTGTTGCAGTGGCAACAAAATCACTTAAACGATCATCTTCAACTTCAAAGCATAGCTTATTTGAAGGTGTCATGTAAGGCGTACGAATTAACCGGCTTGGTTCAACAGGCTCTGTAAGCTTAACTAGTGTAATAGGAGGTCCTTTGACTTCGTCGCCCTCTGGACGCCGGGTAATGTCATGACAAAGTGCTCTAGCGTCATTTGGAAAGGGGAAAGAGTAGACCGTCATAAAGTTTTCACTACCCTCTATAACGCCCTGGGAAATACCCCCAAATCCAAACTTAAATAAAATGTCTAGGTTGACGTGCTTTAGGTTGAAAGCTTCATATAGTGAATTGGGTGTCAGCGCATCATAAAATGCAACGACTACTCGACACTTTGGATTGTTCAGAGCAAGAGGAACTGCAACTCTATTAGCGCGGTCATATTGAGTCTGGGATGCTGCCTTTTCTTTAAGAGCATGTGCCTCTTCTGGATTGAGATTTTGTGTTTTAATTTTTGCGTCAATGATGGCCTGCAAGCTTACATCAGAGTTAACCCCAATAAACAATATTGAGTCTTCTCGACGATGATGGGGTTCGAGTCTACATTTAGTATCTAATGAAAACTCAAAGCCCGCTAAAGTGGTTGGTACGACCAAATCAGCCGGTTCCATATAAATTCCATTCGTGACAATAAGACTTTTTACGCCTTGCAGAGCAAACATCTGATCAGCAGTATCTTCGACACTGTCCCCTTTTAGTAAGGAAAGATTTTTTGGACTTTCTGAAAACATATTATTCGCTAACTTCTAAAGTAAAAACAGGTGACTCTTTTTACCGGTTTGTTAACAAAATGTAAACGAAATGACCTGAATCAATTCTGGCTTCTTACTTTTAAATGGATGTTTTTTGTAGGAGTAAGCCCATTCCAGGAACTGGGCTTCCATCTTGGACGCGAAGGGAAAAATGTCTGGCATCGATAGGCTGCAGACCAAACATTTGAGCTGTTCGTTGAACATACTCACGGCTGTGTTGATATCGCCCGGTAGGTTGTAACGACCAATCAGTATCAGCTGACAGCTCAATGCTCAAAACAAAATAGCCATTGTTTTTTAAGGCTTGCGCAACAGATTTGAATACGTTTTCAAGTGCGCCTATATATCCTAAAACATCGCCGGCAATAATAATATCTGCTAGCCCAACGTAGTGATGATTTAAAACAGCCGTAATATCACCTTCATGAAGTCGGTGGTAAGCGTCTAGTTTTTTTGCTTGAGCAAGCATCTGCGAAGAAATATCTATTCCGACTAAACGATAGACAATATCTGTGAAGGACGGGGCGCATAGACCTGTTCCACAACCGATATCAATGCCAAACCAAAGATTGTCTCCCAGTGGTTTATAGGGGGACACTAGGGCTCTCAGCTCGTAAGGAACTTGATAGTCGAGACCCTTCTTTAGGTGGGAGTCGTAATTCGGTGCATAAAAGTCAAATAAATCCTTCACAAAGCTGACAGGAGCCGCGCTGGGCTGTTCTCCTTCCAGGGCCAGCACGAAGTGCTGGGCCGTCGCATTCTGAGGGTTTAATGCAAGGGCTTTTTTGAAATGATGAAGCGCTTTACCTTTTTCTTTGAGCGATAAATACAAAGTGGCAACATTGTGATGAGCTAGAGCATGTTCAGGCACTTTTGCAAGCACCATTGCATAGAGTCGGATAGCTTCTTCTGTGTGTCCCTGCGCCCCTTGAACTAAAGCTAGATGATAGTGTGCATCTAATGCTTTTGTGTCGCGTGATAACGCTTTTTTAAGATAGGATTCTGCCTCAGACAGCTTGCCTAAACTAACCAGTAGTATTCCCAAATTATGATTTGCACCAATATGATCTTCAGATAATTCTAAAAGGCGCTCATATAACTGCTGCGCCATTCCAGGGTTATCTAGTTTTACATAGGTATTTGCAAGGTTATACAAAATATCGAGCGAGTGGGAATCCAGGCGTAAAGCTTTTTCAAAAATACCTGATGCCTGTGTTAACTTTCCTTGACGATAAAAAAGAGCCCCGATATTGTTTAAGGCCTCAGGGTACTGAGGCTTGAGTCTAAGCGCTTCACTATAAGAGCGAGCAGCGCCTTCATAATCGCCCAATGCTCGATAAACATTCCCGAGATGATTAAAAGTGCTAGGGTTATCCGGCTCGGCGGCAATAGAGGCACTAAGAGAGTCTCTTGCTGCCGGTAGATTACCAGCTTGAGCCAACAAAAAGCCATGTGCACCCAATAGTTGTGCATCGCGAGGAAGGCGCTCAAGACAGCTTTGAACCAGTCTTCTTGCTTCTTCAAAGCGACCAGTTTGCAAAAGGGTAAGAGCCTGTTCTTTTTGATCTGTTATAGTCATACAGGCAGTGTACACTGCCTGTAAACGTGGGCCAACAGTATTGTCGGCAGGAAAACTTGGATGTCATAGAGAAAATTTGCCATGGAAAATGAATTTATTTACCCCATCTTTTATATTTTTACAGGAGCTGCTCTATTAGCGACTGTAGCGCTCTTTACGAGACAGGCATTACTGATTGCTTATATTCTCTTAGGGGTGCTCCTAGGCCCCTCTGGGCTTAAGTGGGTAGGGGATCCTGATGTACTCAGACAATTCAGCGACTTCGGCATCATATTCCTATTGTTTTTGTTGGGCCTGAATCTCCCGTTGCAGAACCTATTTAGAATGCTAAGAGAAACAACCTTAGTTACCCTGGTGTCAAGCGCTTTGTTCGGTTTAGCAGCATATTTCGTGACAAAGTTAACTGGCTTTAGTTACATTGAGTCATTGGTCGTCGGTGTGAGCATGATGTTCTCGAGCACCATTATTGGTCTTAAACTCTTGCCAACAACAATACTTCACCATCAGCGAACGGGTGAGATTGTAATCAGCGTGTTGTTGATGCAAGACATCATCGCTATTTTTAGCATGTTGTTTATAAACGCAGCAGGGACCGGCGGAGGTGTCAGTCTTGAGGAAGCCGGGTGGATTTTGGTTTCATTACCCGCCTGTGTCCTCGCAGCATTTGCGGTTGAACGAACCATTTTAAGTAAAGCAATGCGTCGTTTTAATCGAATACATGAATACTTATTTTTAAGTGCTATCGGTTGGTGTCTTGCATGTGCTGTCGTTACTGACATGATGGGCTTATCTCTTGAGGTGGGTGCTTTCATTGGCGGGATTACGCTAGCAACGAGCCCTATCGCTCGTTTTATTGCAGAAAACCTAAAGCCTCTTAGAGATTTCTTTTTAATCTTGTTTTTCTTTTCGCTGGGAGCTTCAATAGATTTACACTTACTTCAGCAAGTGTTGTGGCCCGCTTTATTCTTGGCCGTTGCTATGTTGATACTTAAACCCTTAATCCTTTGCGTGCTACTTGGGAGAGTGGGAGATGGTAAACAACGTGCAATGGAAGTTGGTATGCGTCTGGGTCAAGCCAGTGAGTTTTCTCTTCTGGTTTCATATATGGCACTATCAACAGAGCTTATCACTGAGTCTGCTGCATATTTGATTCAAGGGGCTACGGTAATAACCTTTATCGTTTCTTCGTACATCATCGTATTGAGATATCCGACTCCAATCGCGGTGAGTGACGAACTGCGCAGGGATTAACGCATGACGATTAGTATATTTGATTTATTTTCTGTTGGTGTAGGACCTTCTAGCTCGCATACTCTAGGCCCAATGAGAGCGGCTAAGAGATACGTCGATTGCTTAAAAGTTATGGGATCACTACCTCTAGTGGAACGTGTTGAGGTAAAGCTTTATGGTTCCTTATCTCTGACAGGAGTGGGGCACGGAATTGATAAAGCATTAGTAGCTGGTCTTGAGGGTTTTTGTCCAGATACGCTTGACGTTGAGAACTTCAATCATCGTGTTGAACAGTTAAAAGAAAATCCAGTTTTGCACCTTGCACAAACCAAAGAGATAGGGTTTGTTGTTGAGCGTGATTTGGTTTATACCACTATCACCTTAGACTATCATGTCAACGGAATGACCTTTTTTGCATATGACGATAATGACCAGCTTCTTTTAGATGAAACCTACTACTCAGTTGGGGGTGGTTTTATTGTAAAAGAGGGGGAGCCTCTATCCAATCCCAATGAAGTCATACTCAAGTACCCTTATAGAAGTGCAAAGCAGATGCTTCAATTTTGTCAGGACGAAAATATTAGTATTGCAGCACTCGTCAACGAAAATGAAAAATCGTGGCGCTCGGAAGAAGAGATACAAGCACAAGCCGATAAAATTTGGTTAACAATGAAAGCTTGCGTGGAAAGAGGCCTTTCAAAAGAAGGTGTTTTACCAGGGGGGCTAAATGTTCAACGTCGAGCAAAAAAATTAAAAGACAAACTTATGATGTCTTGTCAAGAAACCAATTTTGATAATGCCAATACAATGCGCTGGTTAAATATATACGCTCTGGCTGTCAATGAAGAAAATGCGGATTGTGGTCGAGTTGTTACTGCTCCAACAAACGGTGCTTCAGGTGTTATCCCTTCTGTTTTGTATTATATGTACCGATTTCATGAAAACTTTACATTTAAATCCGTTAGAGATTTTTTGTTGACGGCAGGTGGAATCGGTCGACTGTATAAAGAAAATGCCTCTATATCGGGCGCAGAAGTTGGCTGTCAAGGTGAAGTAGGTGTGGCTTGTTCTATGGCAGCTGCTGGCTTGACTCAAATTCTTGGTGGCACACCTTTACAAGTTCAGAATGCAGCTGAAATAGGGATGGAGCATCATTTAGGATTAACATGCGATCCTATAGGAGGCTTAGTACAAGTCCCTTGTATTGAAAGAAATGCATTAGCAGCCGTTCGGGCAATGAATATAGCACAGCTAGCATTAATGGAAGATGGTGAGCACAAAGTTGTGTCGTTAGACAAAGTAATTCAGACTATGTTTAAAACCGGCCAAGACATGCTTTCGCAGTATAAAGAAACTGCTCAAGGTGGCTTGGCCGTCAACATCATTGAATGTTAGTTAACAATTGATAGTAATTCAATGTCAAAAACGAGCGTTTCGTTAGGGCCAATAACATTGCCAGCACCGAATTCGCCATAGGCTAAATTAGAAGGAACAACGATGCGCCATTTTGAGCCAGTAGACATCAGTGTTAAGGCTTCTGTCCAACCTGGGATAACTGCGTTAACAGGGAAAACGCTGGGTTCATTTCGGCTGTAAGAGCTGTCGAACTCTTTACCATCAATCGATGTGCCGCGGTAATGAACTTTTACTTTATCAGTAGGTTTGGGCTTAGCACCGGTCCCTTCACTGACAACCTCATATTGTAAACCAGATGGCAGGGTAACAACGTTTTCGTTACTTTGGTTTTCGGATAGGAATCGTTCACCTTTTGCTAAATTGTCTTCAGCTTTTTGTTTTACGTTAGCCAATTGCTTCTCCATAATTGTATCTTGGACTCTTTGAATCTCTTTATGAATGTCATCCGTGCTTACTAGTAGCTGATGACCTTTGTAACTGTGGTTCAAACCTTGGTTTAAAAACTCTAAGGATAAATCTACCCCTTGCCCTTTTAGGCTGTTACCAATATCAACCCCAATGCTATAGCTTCGACGTTCAATATCAGTTTTAGGGGCGGTTTCAGATCGACTGTCTGCTGTCGATTCAAAACGCATAGCTGGAGTATTCTCTTGTGCGATAGCCGTGCTGGTCACGAATACTAAGCCAATTGCTAAATAGCGGTTTATCAAAGAGACCATAAAAGCTCCTATGTTTATGTTTTAAGATATCTATCATGCGGATAAAATAAGGGAGCAAATTAGCTACCACATAAATCGATATCCCAGAAGAAATCTATCTTGATCGTGGTATGCAAGCCAGTGGGGTGCTGTCGAGTTACCATCAACTGTTTTGGATACCAGCCATGTTAAACCCCAACCAAATAAGACTTGCGAAAAATAATGTTTGTCGTCATCGACTCTGGCAAGACCGGGGATTATTGATCCAGTGATCCATAATGCCTTTATCCAAGGGTTATCAGTTAAAGAAGCCGCGCTTAAAAAAGGGACAGCGCCATAAGCCGCATGTCCACTAACACCTCGATCTCCTTTAAATAGATGCCAATGAGAGTTGTTGGTTTCTGGCCTGTCAGCGCCTGTAACATTCGTTAGAAGCAGTTGCTGCGGTGCCATTAAAGCAGTAATACGAAATGCTCGATTACTCCATTGACTTAACAAGTTTGCAGCTGGATTATCGGAAAATTGCGCACCTATCCAATAGGTTGTTAAGTATAATGGTACAAAAAAACCCATTTGGGGAGCGCCACCTATACTATTTCCCCAGTCTCTAAGTCGATCGGTACGCCCACCCTTAATATCAGACAACCATTTTTCTCGTACTGCTCGGTCGAGTCCAGTGTTGGCAAAGGCTCCTGTAGAACCTATCAAATATGCAAATCCTTCCCAGTCAGGATTGGTATAGTATTGCTCATAATCAGAAACAACATCGTCCACGAGTCCGGTAAAAAAGTTTTCGGCAGATGCAGCTGTGCAAAATAGTGTTAGGGCCAACCCTGTAATAAACTTGCGCATGTTTTTGCCTGCTATCATCCTATGATACCGCCTTTGGTAAGTTTATCCGCCATCAGCAACTCTTTTAGTTCAGATTCACTTAGTTCGGTCATCTCTTTAGCAACATCTAGTAATGGACGTTTTTGAGCATAAGCTTGCTTTGCTATTGCCGCCCCTTTTTCGTATCCAATGACAGCGTTTAAGGCAGTAATCAATATAGGGTTTTTATTAAGCTGAGAATCGATATGGTCGTTGTTAACTTCAAAATCTTTGATAGCTTTATCTGCTAGAATTAACATTCCATTGCTAATCAACTCCACACTGGAGAGTAGGTTATCTGCAATCATGGGTAACATAACATTCAGCTGAAAGTTTCCATGCTGTCCACCAACACAAATGGCAGTATCATTCCCCATTACTTGCGCACAAACCATCATCATAGATTCACAAATAACAGGATTTACTTTACCTGGCATAATAGAGCTGCCTGGTTGAAGTGAGGGGAGGGCTATCTCAGATAAGCCCGCCAGTGGGCCGCTATTCATAAGACGAAGATCGTTGGAGATCTTCATGAGCGCAACTGCCAACGTTTTAAGGATTCCCGAGAGTGCTACTATAGTATCTTGAGAGCTAATGAGGGCAAACTTGTTTCCATCTGTTGTAAATGGCAGCTCAGCCTCTTGCGACAATACTTTAGCAAAGGCTGGCGCAAAGTTTGGGTCGGCATTAATGCCTGTCCCAACAGCCGTTCCTCCTTGTGCTAGAGAGCAAACAGAAGGTAGTAGAGCTTCTACTTGTTTTTTGACAGCGAGAACTTGTGCCTTCCAGCCCCCTAGTTCTTGACCAAAGGTAACTGGCATAGCATCCATTAAATGTGTCCGTCCAGTTTTGGTAACAGATCCTATTTCATCAATTTTTTGTTCTAAAACTTTCACAAAAAAATCGACAGCAGGGAGAAGCTGTTGCTTAACTGCAAGCGCTGCACTGACATGAATGGTGGTGGGAATCACGTCGTTTGAGCTTTGGCCATAGTTAACATGATCGTTTGGATGAACTTTTAAGTCATCCGATGATCCGAGGTGCGCTAGCACCTCGTTCATGTTCATATTAGTACTGGTACCTGAACCAGTTTGGAATATATCAACAGGAAAATGAGACATCATATCTTCGCTGATAACTTTTTGAGCGCTGGAGGCAATTGCATCCGCAACTGGTTTTGGAATATGGCCTAAACTTCCATTCACTAATGCGGCTGATTTCTTTATTAAAGCTAAAGCATTAATAAAGCGACGCGGCATTGATTTTCCGCTGACAGGGAAGTTTTGAACGGCTCTTTGAGTTTGTGCTCCATACAATGCATCCGCCGGTACTTGCAGTTCGCCCATGCTGTCTTTTTCAATTCTAAACTCAGACATTTTAAACCTCTTTACTGGCCAATTGGCGTAAAACATAGTGAAGAATACCGCCATGTGTGAAGTAATCAAACTCCTTAGGCGTATCAATCCGTACGGTCACATCAAAGGAAGACTTCGTTCCATCAGCTTTGATTGCGACAACTTGGACTGTCCCACCAACCTTTAGTTTATTAAGGTCTATATCGAAAGTTTCGGTGCCGTCTAAACCAAGGGTTTGAGCGTTTTGATTTGGCTTAAACTGTAGTGGCAAAATGCCCATCCCAATAAGGTTTGATCGGTGAATTCTCTCAAAGCTAACAGTGATGACAGCTTTGACCCCTAATAACCTAGGTCCTTTAGCTGCCCAGTCACGAGAGGAACCTGTTCCATATTCAGCGCCAGCTAAGATAACAGTAGGGACGTTGTCTTCACGATATTTGGCCGAAGCGTCAAATATAGTCATCTGTTCTCCGGAAGGCTGATGGGTGGTCCATCCCCCCTCGGTGCCAGGTGCTAACTGATTCCGCAGTCGTATATTTGCAAAGGTTCCGCGCATCATAATTTCATGGTTACCGCGACGTGAGCCATAAGAGTTGAAGTCTTCAGGCGCTACACCGTGTTCTTTTAAGTATGACGCCGCCGGAGAATCTTTAGCGATGCTTCCGGCAGGGGAAATATGGTCTGTGGTGATAGAGTCCCCCAATAAAGCTAATACTCTGGCATTTTTTATAGAGGTTAGTGGTGCTGGCTGATGGCTGATTTGATCAAAGTAGGGAGGGTTTTTAACATAAGTGGATTTGTTATCCCAGGCACAACGATCGCCTTGAGCTGCCTCCAAGCGCTCCCAGTTAATATCACCATTAAAGACGTTGCCATATCGCTCTTGGAACATTTTAGGTTCAATTGATTTTGCGATTGCTTCTTTAATTTGTTTAGAGGATGGCCATATATCTCTTAAAAAGACTGGCTTACCATCTTTTCCTTCGCCTATAGCTTGTTTTTCAAAGTCGATATTCATAGTGCCTGCTAAAGCATATGCAACGACAAGCGGAGGTGAGGCTAAATAGGCATTTTTAACTTCAGGATGCACACGTCCCTCAAAGTTTCGGTTTCCAGATAAAACAGCACAAGAAACGATGTCACCAGCCTTAAGCGCATCTGAAACGCCATCGGCCAAGGGGCCTGAGTTACCGATACAGGTCGTGCAGCCGTAACCTACTAAATTAAAACCAGTGGCTTCTAAATCACCTAATACGTTTGCACGCTCTAGATAATCCGTTACCACTTGCGAGCCTGGTGCCAAACTGGTTTTCACCCAAGGTTGACGTCTGAGCCCTTTCTTATAAGCATTTTGAGCCACTAAACCGGCTGCCAGCATAACAGCAGGGTTAGAGGTGTTTGTACAACTAGTAATTGCTGCTATGACAACAGCTCCTTGAGGCATTTTGCATTTTTCACCATCAATTTGTGCTGAGGCAGAGTGCACTAAAGGGGCCTTGTGCTCTTCAACTGAAGCTTTAAATGCATTTTGTGATTGGCTTAACGAAATTCTGTCTTGGGGCCGTTTAGGACCTGCAATCGATGGATCAACCGTTGATAGGTCTAGTTCAAGTACATGGGTATATTCTGCTTCAGGGCTGTCTTCGCTATGAAACATCCCCTGTGCTTTCATATACTTTTCAATCAAAGCAATTTGATGTTCAGAACGTCCCGTTAGGGTTAGATAGTTAAGGGTTTCATCATCTATCGGGAACAAACCACATGTCGCACCAAACTCTGGCGCCATGTTAGCGATAGTCGCACGATCCGCTAGGGGTAAATGGGCCATTCCTGCACCAAAAAATTCCACAAACTTCCCGACAACACCATGTGCTCGCAACATTTCAACAACACGCAAAACTAAGTCGGTTGCAGTAGCCCCTTCTTTTAATGCGCCTGTTAATTTAAAACCGACTACCTGTGGGATTAACATTGTTACGGGTTGTCCTAGCATGGCTGCTTCTGCTTCAATACCGCCTACGCCCCAGCCAAGAACACCAAGGCCATTAATCATCGTTGTGTGTGAGTCTGTACCAACTAGTGTGTCAGGGTATGCCCAATGTTTATTTTCAAACTGACCGCCAAATACAACACGACCCAAATATTCCATGTTGACCTGGTGAACAATCCCCATGCCTGGAGGAACGACTCTGAAGTTATCAAAAGCCTGCTGACCCCATTTAAGGAATTGATAGCGCTCTCTGTTTCGATCAAACTCCATTTGAGTGTTTAAATCTAAAGCATTATCAGAACCAAAGTGATCAACCATAACAGAGTGATCGATGACTAATTCCACAGGAGACAGAGGATTAATTTTATTTGGATCCCCCCCCAGCTCGGCCATAGCATCACGCATAGCAGCTAGGTCAACAATAGCAGGAACACCTGTAAAATCCTGCAAAATAACACGCGCAGGTCGAAAGGCTATTTCACAGGTTGGCTCAGCTTTGGGATCCCAGTTTAGGAGGTTCTCAATATGCTCATCAGTAACTGTCACGCCATCATGACAACGCAATAGATTCTCAAGCAGTATTTTCAATGCAAATGGTAAACGATCGATGTTGTGACTTTTAATGGCCGTCAAGCGACATATCTCATAAGATGAATCGCCTACGGTCAAAGTTTCCCTGGTCTTAAAAGGGCTAGACATGCTTTTCCTCCAGTGCAGTTTTTGCCCACTTTGGCGTATCAATCGTCAACAGATTGGTAAGTGGTCAAACACAAATTTGTTATGGGTCATATGCCAGTCACATTTTAAGTGTTTTTTTTCATTCTTGCGAGCCGTGTATTGGAACTAAAGAACACTATTAACTGACTAAAAAACTGGGAAGAGGGTGTAAGTCATCCTACACTTGACCTTAAAGGAGGGTAAGTATATGCAACCATTTAATACCAGGGACGTAAATCAGCAATGTAGCTGTTTCAATTTACGGAAAGCGGCTAGAGCAGTAACTCAAAGCTTTGACCACGCGTTAGAGCCTATGGGTATTCGAGCGACTCAGTTCACGTTACTCGTTACAATGGCCTCAGTTTCGGCTCGTACCTTAACTGAAATGGCAAGTGTATTAGTAATGGACAGAACTACCTTAACACGGAACTTAAAGCCTTTAGAAAAGTTAGGTTTAATTGAAACCGTGACACCACGTGATAAGCGTTCAAAGGCTTATGCACTGACTGAAAAAGGTAGAGAAGTGTTAGCACGCTCTATACCAGTTTGGGAAAAAGCTCAGACGTCACTTGTGACAGAAATGGGCAATGAGCGTTTTAATGGTCTTTTAGGTGATCTAGATGCCATTACTAAGCTTGTTACTAAAGCGGACAAATAACGGCTAGGGTCTATCGATGCTGTAGATTAAGTCGCCACCATACCCGTTGGAGTCCGCATTACCCTCCAAGGTAAAGTGCTTACCTAAGAATAATCTTACCTGAAAGTCAGACGTAACTGTGTCTATCGTGTTTGACAGTCCTCTTATATAGCGGACATATAACCTGTTGGATAGGCGTTTGCCAACTACGAGAGCAGTGGTGTCAAGAAGTGAGTCAGATGCGCCATCGTTTGACGACAACTGTGTCAAACTTAACTCATCTAAACCAAATTTTTCCCCGAGAGCTGATGACCCAGTAAAGGGCATTAATTCAGATACGGCTTGGAACAATACATCGGCTTGTGCTCCAGATGCTTGATCTTGTGGGCGCCCAATAAACAAGTAAGAAACAATATCGCCATCTGTCATCGTCGGTTCAGAATAAAAACTGATATGAGGTTGTCGCAAAGGTCCCTTTAAAGCCAAACCGACTAGAATTGACTTTGTTTCAGAGCTTGAGGGAATAGCAGGAGAGCTGTCTTCCAGCCCATCAGCAGTACCCAATGTAGTTTGAGTCGAAACAACGGTTACAGAGCGCTCAGCACGGATATCTACGACGGGATTTCTAGCAGGACCACCATTATAAATAATATCACCAGTACGAACGGTAAAAGTTTTTCCGAAGGCCTTATATTCGCCGTCTAGTAAAGAGACTCGTCCATCCGCCTTGGTGTAATCTTGAGAAGGATCGCTGTCTAGTCGTAACGAACCAACAATGTTCGATGTTAAACCAAACCCAGAGAATGCAATTGGATTATTGATTTCAAGCGCAATATGAGTGCTGAAGCCAACCGGGGAAGTATTCGTGTCATCATCCGACTTTGGACGATTGATGATGACTACATCATCTGACAATCGTCTAGCTGAAGCGCGATCATCAAGCGTTATAGAGCCACGGTTGATTTGTACTTTTCCGTATAACGTTGAACCATTTACGGTATGATTGAACTTCAAATCAGGTGACGCATAAATCTGGTATTCGCTGGTATTAATGAGAAGTAGCTCATTCCCTTGGATCTTAATTGCAGCGCGAGGCTTTTTCTGGGTAAGGTCAATCACGCCATTGACATTAAAAACCCCATCTCCCATTAGGCCTTTACCTTCAAGGTGAATTACTTCGTCAGGTAATCCCTCTAAGATCATTTCTTCAAGGTACACGACAGTATTGGTATCTGTTAGAGGAATAGAAACATCATTTAAAACCGCATGGCTTTCAAGCAAATCAGGTGCCATCAGCGTACCGCCAAGCTCGAAGGAGGCAACCACCTGGCCGGATAGTAACTCTAGTGAAGGGGCAATAAACCGTACGGCATCTAAATCCGCAGCGATTACAGTGACTATTCCTTCAATTGGTGCGTCACGCCAATCTTCACTGTTTTGAGCATCTATAACTAGCTGCCCATCTATAGAGTTTTGGTCTGATAAATCTACCGTTAAGTGTGCTATTAAATCGTCGGTTCCCCGTAAATCAAGCTCAAGGGATTCTAAAGGAAAGTCATATTGTCTGCCGAACTCATCGCTCCATTCCCACTCACCATTTTCGACACCCATATTGGCATATCCAGATAGCTGCCCTCGGATATTACGCTCAACAGAAATGTCAAAATTAGCAGTTCCCATCAAGTAGTGACGAGAAGGTAAAAATGGTTCTAGAATTTCTAGGCTGAGCTCTTTTGCGTCAATATTTAAAACCCATTCTGATGCATCTTGATCAAAGTCTAAATTTAAAACAGTTGTGTCGTCAGCAAGAGATGCCCTAGATATTTTTCGACGCTCCTGTGTAAAGAGAATATCGACAGGCTCAACCAGGGAAAGGCTGTTGATCGATGCATTAGTAATCATCCCAATAGTCTCATTAAAAAATGCACTCCCTTGATAAGTAAATGAGATGTCTTGGCCATTAATCTCACCGGCTGAGTGGAAGGTGTGTTCTAAGTTACTGCCTTCTAACTCACCATTGAAGTTGGCAATCTCAAAACGACCCCACTGAAACTTATCAATATCAAAGTTGGCCATAAGAAGGCTTTCCGAGAGAATGCCCTCTGAAAAAAAGTGACCTTCGGCATTGGGGAGGAGACTGCCTAGGTTAGGGGCATATGCGAGCCAAGATAGCTCGGTCACATCACTAATGCGTCCTTCAGATGAAAAATGATTTTCATTGACGTCAATAAATCCATCCCAGGAGATAGTATTCTCTTCATTCCTTGCTCTAAAGTGACCTTGAACATTTTTATCCATCCAAGTCCCTTGAATTTTGCTTAGCTCAAGATGCTTGCTTTGAGAGGAAATAAACAAATGACCGGAAAACCGTGTGTCCGCATACCAATTCTCAATAGTAGTAAACGGGTCAAAATGCTCAACAGAAAAGGTTAAGCCTAAGCTTCTTGATTCAACGATTGCAGTACCAGAGGCCTGAGCGATAGAAGACATAATTGAAAAGTCATCGATATACCAAATGCCACTATCAAAGTGTCCTTCTATCAAAAGGTCGCTAATATCATGAGTGTGTTTATTGGTAACATAATGAATATCACTTCCCTGGATGTGATTGATTTCTAGCTGTAATGGCAAATGCCAGGAGACATCGCTTAGAGTAGGCACCTCACTAGCGTGAGTGGATAGATCAGTAAAGGTGGCATTTCGTGCTTCAAACGTATCAATTGATAAGCGGCCAATTAATAAGTTTAAAGGTTGCCACTTTAGATGGACCGTTTGAGCTTCTAACGTGGCTTGTCCAAAGTGAAGGTGTAAGTCTGTTAGAGTGACATCCGACGCAAGTCGCCCCTCAATCTCACCAATAGATATACTCATCTGAGTTGTACGGTTCAAAAATTTCGACAAAAGAACCAATGAGCTTGGATGGTACAGCAGAGCACCTAATCCCAGCAGACAAACTACTAGGGTTAAGAAAAACGTCCAAGTTATGAAGCGAGCTGTTGCGTGTATCATCATCTATCCTATTGACTAGCATCAATAGTATAAGGGATATGATGAATGATATAAATAGTTACCTGACTGGACGCTATAAATCTGGTCCAATACTCAAGTGAAAACGCCAATCTTTATGATCAAAAGCACGATCTAATGGGCGAGCGATATCTAACCTTACAGGGCCAACAGCCGTAAACCAGCGAATACCCGTTCCCACGCTGGTACTAAACCGGTCTGAAAAGCGGTTTACCGCTCCCCCGACATCAACAAACCCCGCCAGGCGAAGCTTTTGAGCAATTGGATGATCAATTTCAAGGCTTGATACCATTAAGTGCTTGCCCCCAAGGTTGACCGATCTTCCTTTGTAGTCTAATCCCTGAGGGCCCAAACTATGATATCGATATCCTCTAACGCTATTATCACCACCAGCATAGAAGCGGAGCATTAGCGGAAGATCTTTGCTGTTAGGCGCTGTTGTCCCTAACTCAGTTCTAAATAGCAGATGAGTAGGTCCGTCAAATATAGGCGTAACAGCCTTAAAATTAGTTCGAATTTGAGCAAAGGTTTGCGAGCTAAGGACAATATCCACAGCACCTCTTAGATTAATATCTAGTCGATACCCTTTTTCAGGGAAGAGGGGGTCGTCTGCAACGCGTTTGGTGAAACTTAACGTAGGTAAGATGAAATGATCTTTGACGATGCTGGAGCCTTGGAGCTCGCGATATGAAGCAATCATATACTCAAGCTGAATTAGTCTTTGCCACTCCCCTAGCATTGCCAATGAACTAATGCTTGCAGTACGTGTATTACTTAATCGGTGATCTATTTCTTCTCGTACTTCTTGTATAGCAATTTGATAGCGATCTGTTGCAGGGGAATGACCTGGAATTAGGTATTTAACGTTATACTGTTGCCGCTTTTCTGCAACGTTTGCATTTGTAGACAGACTATGACCAAAGGCGTTTAAGTAACGTCGCTCCCACCCTAATCGACCGCGCATGCCCGTATCAGTAGTATAACCTATACCTGCTAAGTAATTATTAGGTTCTTTAAGTTCAAGGTTAATATTCAAAGGTATAATAAGCGAGTCATCTTCTCTTTTAGGAAATACTTGGGCAGTACTAAAGTATTTAGTAGACCTTAATGCGGCTTGAAATTGTAGCATTTGCTCGGAAGAGAAAGGTTGCCCAGAACTAAAACTGGCATATCTTGATAAGAATGAATCATCAAACAGTGTTTCAGAAAATTCCATTTCACCAAATCGATATTGGGAACCCGTCTCCAAATCAAGGTAGATATTTGCAATTAGATCGTTTGTATCAATTTGAACTTCATGTCGAACTAATTGAGCATCTAGATAGCCTAACTCAATCGCCGCAGCTAATAGTTGAGTCTTTTGCGTCTCGTATTGATGATGATCAAAAGGGATATTAGTGCTAGGTAAAAAGCTCGATAAATGTTTAGATAAATTTCGGTTGCTTTTGCCATTACCTGAGATAGTGAAGAATACTTCTTCAACAACAACGGGATTACCTTTCTCAATAGTATAGTTAACTTTCCAGTAATTCTCAGACTTTTCACGAACTGAATGAGTTATAACGGGTTGATAATACCCAAAGCTTTTAAGGGTTTGAAGGATTTCTTTCTCACCTCTAATGGCTAGGTTGTCTAGCTGTTTCGATGTAAATGACTGCTCTTGATAATAGTCATCATCAATACTTATATCGTTATATAGTCTGTGCTTAAGCTTTCCATCTATGCCTGTAATATGAATGCTAATTTGAGCTTCAGACACAAATGAAATTAAAAAGAAACTTGCACTAATAAGAGATTTTGACCAGAACTTCATTTTATTTGTACCAACTGTAATCCGTCCATAATCGTTAGATGGACATTTTCAACGCGTGTATCATTTACTAAAAAATGATTAAATTCATTAATTACTTTTGATGGAGCATCATTTGGGTCAAGAACTGCACCATTGAAAAGTGTGTTGTCATACATTATGACCGAGCCTGAACGCATATTCTTAAGCAGGGCTTCATGATAGTCAGGATAGGCTCTCTTATTTCCATCAATAAATGCAAAATCTATAGGGGTGTCGATTTGGTTCATTGCTTCAAAAAAGTCCATAAACCAAAGATCAATTTTGTGGCCAACTCCAGAGCGTTGAAAGTAATCCTTAGCAATTTCCACACCGATAGGATTTCTTTCGCATGTAATCAGTTTGGCATCTGTAGATAGTGCTTGAGCAATATGTAACGCTGAATAGCCAGTAAAGGTACCGAGTTCAAAGCACAAACTTGGCTTTTGTAGACGTATAATGAGTTGAAGAAAGCGACCAACAACAGGCCCACAGAGCATATGACCGCCATGAATATGATGGCGGGTTAAACGCCATAAATCATCTAGTAGCGTCCCAGCAGAACAAGATGTCTTAGTTGCATAGTCACATAATTGAGGATAAAAAACTTTTACTGAGTCACCGTCGCTCATATAATCAACCTGGGTTTTCTAAGCTTAAGTCCCCAGAGTCGTAATCATAGGCAAAGATCTCTGCATAACGACCCCAGTCAATAATAACCTTTAGCACTCTCTCTGATTCGTCATCTGATAATTTTGTGCGTAACACAGATAAAAATACATCTTCATTTTCTCTGTGCTCTGATTTTGTATCAAGAATGGTTCGTATATGTTTTGCGAGTGGGACATGCTGAATTAATTGATAAGCAAACACACGTTTTCTTTCTAAAATGTCTGATTCTGCAAATCTTCTACCAATAGGTGTTAATGCAATGTCACCCTGACTAACCGTAGCCATTTTAAGAATAGATAATGTCTCAGTTAAAGTGAACAGTTTGTGCGCATCCATGTGCAGAGATTCAGCTAACAGAGGCAAGTCCACCTGGGTTTGTTCAGAGGATGCAGAATATAACGCATCTACTAGACCTATAATGCCATCCGTTTCAGCATCCGGAATTCGGTACCATATATCAAGCTCTGTTTGTAATTCTTCACCTGCAAATTTAGTCGTTATTGTTTCACGCTCTGGGCTAGTCATAATAGAGTACAAGTCATCAACCAGTTGCCTAATCTCAGTTGAGACAGGATTTCGCGGAAGCGGATACTGAACTTTAATCTCTTTTTTGATATGACCGGGATCTGAGCCAAAAACAATAATCCGGTCTGCTATTAAAGCGGCTTCTTCAATATTGTGCGTTACAAACAAAATACCCTTAGTTTTTATTTGAGGATCGTTCCACAGATCTATAAGGTCGCCCCTTAAACGTTCAGCAGTCAAAACATCTAACGAAGAAAAGGGCTCATCCATCAATAACAACTCAGGTTCTACAACAAGTGCTCGGGCGAACCCCACGCGCTGACGCATACCACCAGAGAGCTCTTTTGGATAGGCAGATTCAAACCCATCAAGGCCGATATTATCAATAGTCTTAAGTGCTCGACGGCGACGTTCGTCTTTAGGGACCCCCAGGGCCTCAAGGCCTAATTCAACATTTTGTAACACGGTTAGCCATGGGAATAGGGCAAAGTTCTGGAAGACCATCGCTATTTCTTTGACAGGGCCAGATACTTTTTTTCCTCTGTAGGAGACATCTCCAGATGAGGGCTTAAGAAGGCCCGCAATCACACGCAATAAGGTCGACTTACCAGCACCAGATTTTCCTAGCAGAGCAACGATTTCACCACTGTTTATGGTTAGATCGATTTGATCAAGCACTAATAGAGCTTGACCTTCAGCAGAGCGAAATGCTCTGGTGACGCCTGAAATAGCACAGAGGGCTTCGGGGGCATTCATATTATCGAACCTCATCAAATGAATATTGATCTTCAGCTAAGGCATAGAGCCTATCCCATAACAGACGGTTAAGAACCATGACATATAAGCACATAACAGCGACACTAAGAATAATTCTTGCAAAGTCACCGCTTACGGCAAAAGACTGGTGATAAGAGCCGAGGCCGGTTGCTCGAATAGTCTGATTTCCAAGCTCAATGACCTCTGCAACAATTGAAGCATTCCAGCAACCACCAGCACAGGCCATTGCTCCTGTTACATAGTAGGGAAATATGCTTGGCAAAATGAAACGTTT
Organism: Legionellales bacterium; assembly: GCA_002708265.1. Classification (GTDB taxonomy): domain Bacteria; phylum Pseudomonadota; class Gammaproteobacteria; order Berkiellales; family Berkiellaceae. Next base: position 405,292 of record PANA01000004.1, read on the forward strand.
CCACAGTAATGGACCACGTAGACCAAAGTTTTTAACCGCTAACTTCAACTCAGAGGGTACGCAAGACATGCCTGCAATGACGTTAAATAATATGTACCACTGGGTTCCTAACATCATCAAGGGGATTGTCCAAATATCTACGTTCATGTCATAAGCAACAATTACGCCGAAGACAACAGGATAAACAATGTTTGCTGGAAATGAGGCGAGGAACTGAGCAATAGTCTGTCCCATGACGGCAATTTTAGGGCGGGTGCTCATCCAAACCCCTACAGGGACCCAAATAATAGAAGACAAAATCACAGATATTATGACCTTTATACCTGTAATCCCACCTAAAGCAAAAACCTTTAAGACTTCGGAGACCGTGAATTGCTCATATAAAAAGCTCATCAAAACGGCAAGTCCGACGAGACTGCCCCCCAATATGCCAACCCACCAAAATAAGTTAAGAGAAAGAGCAAATACCTGTTTCAGACGAGGTGAGTGAAAGGGAAGCTCTAGACGATATTGACCGATCCCGTTTACAAACCAGTCTTTCAGACTTTCTAATAAATGTACTTGGAGTTTCATAAACCGTGTACGTTGTAGCCAGTTTAAAAACCAAGCTTCCTGGTAATCATCATCATCTTTAATTTCAGCACTGAAGCGGCTGGTCCATGCAACAAGCGGACGAAACAGTAATTGATCGTACAGTAAAATGACAAAGAACATCGCCAAAATAGCCCACAAAATCGCAGTGTTATTCGATTCAAGGACGGCTATATGGATATAAGAACCAATACCAGGCAAATGTATTTGTTGATTTGAGACAGTGATTGCTTCGGAAGCGACCACGAAAAACCAGCCAGCAGACATGGAAATCATCATGTTCCATAGAAGAGAGGGTGTTGCATAAGGCACTTCAACACGCCAAAATTTCTGCCAAGGCCCCAATCCGAACATCGAGGCAACTTCACGCATCTCTTTTGGAAGAAGTCTTAATGACTGGTAAAAACCTAAAGTCATATTCCATACCTGGGACGTAAAAATCGCGAAAATAGCTGCGCACTCTGGGCCCAACAAGCTGCCAGGAAACAAGGGAATGAAGAGCAAAACCGCAACCGTTAAAAACCCTAGGATGGGGGCCGATTGCATAATATCGATAAATGGAATAATGACCTTTTCAGCGCGCTTATTTTTAGCGGCCAGTGTGCCTACTGTGAATGTGAACAGTAGCGCAAAAGAAAGCCCAATTAGCATCCTTGATACGGTGCGAACCGCATAGCCCGGTAGCGCCCAAGGTGAAAGCTCTATCGATAAAGGCTCTCCTAAATCGAAAGGCGTTGCCATTTGAGAAAATCCCCACCCCAAGGCAGCAAAAATTCCAAAAATAATGGCAAAAACAATGAAGTCCCATGAGTTAGGGAGTACGATATCACTGTGTTGATGGGCTGAGCGGTATTCTTTTTTGGCCATGACTTGCTCTCATTCAATTGCAAACAGGATAGCGTAAGTAAGCTATTAAATCGAATGCCTGTAAGTGTGTTAAAAAGTTGGGCAACTTAATATTTTTTGATATATTAGTTCTCAATTCGCAAATATGCGTTTTCTTGGCTATTTTTATTAAAGATGTTTTGTTACTGAGTTTAAATCTACAAGGATGAGATAATGTTTTATAAGGTACTTTTGGGTTCGGCATTGGTGTTCGCATGTGCCAGTGCGCAGGCTGGAGCAGCAGACTTTTCAGGGCTTAACCTTCATTTATACGGTGGTTATGGTGCTGCTGAGTATAATGCTCAAACAAACAGCAGTGCTAACAATTTAGGTGACCGTGTTCGTTTAGACGATCAGGAAAGAATCCAGCACGAAGCAACCTTTGCTATCGGTCATAACTGGAACTTAGCGCCTCGTGTTGTGACGGGTATAGAGCTCGGTGCAAGCACATTAACTGCTGAAGACCGTGGAAACTCGGCTTCTGAATCTTGGTCCACATATACTAAGCTTCAAGTACGACGACTTGCTCATCTTAAAGGTAAATTTGGTTATCAGATGAACGATTTCTTACCTTACGTTACCGCTGGGGTTTCAGATGCTCGTGTTCGTCTAAAAGTTTTTTCTGAGAACAATTCAGCTAACGCTGCAGTCTTTAGACAAACACTCGAAACAAAAGGTATGAACCTGGGTGCGGGTGTTGAATGGATGAGCGATATGGGGATTTCACTTTCTTTAGACGGTAGCAAGCATACCTTTTCAAAAGGTTATACTTTTAAACGTAGCTTCCTAGAAGATCAAGGTGGAACAGTTGATGAAGGTGATTTCTTTAGAGTGAACTCTATTTGGGTTGTTCATGCAGGAATTGGATATACCTTTTCTTAGTTCTCAAGCCAAGCACAAAAAAGCCCGCCATTTGGCGGGCTTTTTTTATTCTTAGGACAACCCTAAGGCCGCTAAAACTATAAAACGACGGCCTCGGGTTGGGAAGGGTTCTTTTAATCGTCCCAGTTAAGCGTACCACCTGCTTGGTAATCAACCACGCGTGTCTCAAAAAAGTTCTTTTCCTTTTTCAAGTCCATGATTTCACTCATCCATGGGAATGGGTTGGTTGCGCCAGGGTATTGCTCTGGTAAACCAATTTGGGCCAGACGTCGGTTAGCGATGTATTGGAGATAATCTTCAAACATCACAGAGTTCAAGCCTAGGATACCACGCGGCATGGTGTCACGGGCGTACTGGCACTCAAGCTCAACCCCGTCTTTTACGAGTTTAATCATCTCTTTCTGGAACTCAGGTGTCCATAACGCAGGGTTTTCAACTTTGATTTGGTTGATAACATCGATACCAAAGTTCATGTGCATGGACTCATCTCTTAAAATGTATTGGAACTGCTCAGCGGTACCAACCATCTTGTTACGACGACCTAATGATAGAATTTGAGTAAACCCGACGTAGAAGAAAATACCTTCAAATACGACATAAAAAGCAATGAGGTCTCTTAGAAGCCGTTGATCGCTTTCAAGGGTACCCGTCTTAAAGTTAGGATCACCTAGAGACTGAGTGAATGGTAAAGACCAAGCCGCTTTTGTTGATACAGAAGGGACTTCTCGATACATGTTAAATAATTTGGCTTCATCCATTCCTAGGCTTTCAATGATGTACTGATAAGCATGAGTATGAAGAGCCTCTTCAAATGCTTGGCGTAGTAAGTACTGACGGCACTCAGGGTTTGTGATGTGTCGATAAACAGCTAGCACAAGGTTGTTGGCAACCAGCGAGTCAGCAGTTGAGAAAAAGCCAAGACTTCTTTCAATTATTAAACGCTCATCTTCTGTCAAACCGTCTTTGCTTTTCCATAAAGCAACGTCGGCAGACATGTTGATTTCGTTTGGCATCCAGTGGTTAGCACATCCTGTTAGGTATTTATCCCAAGCCCAGTCGTATTTGAAAGGGACCAGCTGGTTTAAATCCGCATGACAGTTGATGATTTTTTTATCATCAACCCGAATGCGAGCCGCGCCCATTTCTAAATCTTCTAGACCAGTAGCACCACCTGCATTCGTGCCAGCTTCAGAGGATTGATTTGTTGATACTGTCGTCATTGTCTTATCTCCTTTATTTACTGACAAGCTTCACAGTCAGGGTTGTCTATTGAACAGACGCTGGCTGATGAGGACTGAACAGAAACTGCATTCAATTTACTTCTATCAAGCGTTGACTTCTCAGTGTCAGAAGCCCCTAGGGTTCTGAGATAGTAAGTCGTTTTTAAGCCCATACGCCAAGCATCCTGGAACATGGAAGAAAGCTTCTTACCAGAAGGCTGTGCCATGTAAAGGTTCAAAGATTGGCTTTGATCTATCCATTTTTGGCGTCGAGAAGCAGCAGCGATTAACCATTTAGGTTCAATTTCGAATGCTGTTGCAAAACGTGCTTTAACATCATTTGGAATACGATCAATTTGTTGTAAAGACCCATCATAGTATTTCAAGTCGTTAATGGTAACTTTATCCCAGATGTTAAGTGATTTTAGTGTTTTTACCAAGTAAGGGTTCACAACGGTAAACTCACCAGATAAGTTTGATTTCACATACAAGTTTTGGAATGTGGGCTCAATTGACTGGCAAACACCACAGATATTTGAAATGGTTGCCGTTGGCGCAATGGCCATTACGTTTGAGTTTCGAATACCATGTGTTTTAACTTCAGTTCTCAATGTATCCCAGTCTAGAGTAGAGCGAGTATCCATCATGCAATGAGAAGGATCACGAGTTTCTGAGACTAGTCGGATTGAGTCAATCGGTAAAACACCTTGTGACCATAATGAGCCCTCAAATGAGCCATATGTGCCACGTTCTTTTGCTAGCTCAACTGAGGATTCAATTGCGTAGTAGCTAATAAGTTCCATCGACCGATCGGCAAATTGAACGGCAGCTTCACTGGCGTAAGGGGTATCAAGAAGATATAGCGCATCTTGGAAACCCATCATGCCTAAACCAATCGGACGATGTCGCAAGTTAGAACGACGCGCTTGCGGGACTGAATAGTAGTTGATGTCAATAACGTTATCGAGCATTCGAATCGCGGTTCGAACAGTCTTTTTAAGCTTCTCACTGTCAAGCTTGCCATCAACAATGTGTTGCGCCAAGTTGACACTACCTAAGTTACATACCGCAATTTCATCATTGCTTGTATTTAAGGTGATTTCAGTACACAGGTTTGAGCTGTGAATTACACCAACATGTTGCTGTGGAGAGCGTAAGTTGCAGGGATCTTTAAATGTGAGCCAAGGATGACCTGTTTCAAAGACCATACCAAGCATTTTACGCCATACATTAACCGCTGAGAGTGTTTTATGGTTACGGATTTTACCCGCTTCAGCTAGCGCTTCGTATTCTTCATAGCGCTTTTCAAACTCTAAACCGTATAGGTCATGAAGATCAGGGGTTTCATCGGGAGAGAATAACGTCCACTTACCATCACTTGCTACACGCTTCATGAACAAGTCAGGAATCCAGTTGGCCGTGTTCATATCGTGGGTTCGGCGACGTTCGTCACCCGTGTTTTTTCTCAGCTCGAGAAATTCTTCAATGTCTAAATGCCATGTTTCAAGATAAGCGCAGACTGCCCCCTTGCGCTTGCCTCCTTGGTTTACCGCTACCGCGGTATCGTTAGCCACCTTCAAGAAGGGGACTACGCCTTGGGATTTACCATTGGTACCTTTGATGTGAGCATTCATGGCACGCACAGCGGTCCAGTCGTTGCCCAAGCCTCCAGCAAATTTACTTAACAAAGCATTGTCCTTGATAGCACCGTAAATACCATCTAGGTGGTCTGGCACAGTTGTCAAATAACAACTAGATAACTGTGAGCGCAGGGTCCCTGAGTTAAATAAGGTTGGTGTGGAGCTCATGTAGTCAAAAGAGCTAAGCAAATTATAAAATTCTATTGCGCGAGCTGTTTTGTCTGCTTCTTCAATGGCGAGTCCCATGGCCACTCGCATGAAAAATACCTGTGGTAATTCAAATCGCACACCATCCGAGTGAATGAAATAACGGTCATATAATGTTTGTAGACCTAAGTATGTAAATTGATAGTCACGCTCTGGTTTAAGAGCTGCTCCTAGTGCGTCAATATCAAAATCCCTCAGGGCAGGAGATAGTAATTCAAGCTCTATCCCCTTATCTAAGTACAGCGCTAGCGCCCCTGGGTATAACTGCTGCATTTGTTCCTTAGTGGGCTCGTTAGGAAGGCCTAAGAAACGTAATGCTTCGTACTCACAGTCAACGAGCAAAAGGCGAGCCGCAACAAACGAATAGTCTGGCTCTGTCTCAATTAGCGTGCGCGCACTCATAATGAGAGCACGACGTACATCAGACATTTTTACCCCATCAAACAAATTGCGTAAGGTGTCATCGTAAATTAAGTCTGGCTCTACCGTAGTAAGACCGGTACAAGCCTCTCGAATCCGTCCTTTAACCCATGCAACATCTAAGGGGGCTTGACGTCCATCATCCAAGGTTACTTTTAATACGCCGTCCACGTCACCTTGCGCTTCTTGTTTGCGCTCTTGGTGCCGTGCCTCGCGATATAAAATATAATCACGAGCCACTTTGTGGTGGCCATTGCGCATTAGGGCAAGTTCCACGAAATTCTGAATTTCTTCAACGTGAATGACATTCCCATAACGCTGTGACCACTCTTCGATCATCTTAAGTACATCTGTCGTTAATGTCTGAACCGTATCATGTATCCGACGAGACGCCGCAGCATTGCCACCTTCGACCGCTAAAAATGCTTTGGTCATAGCAATGGTGACTTTGTCTGGGTTAAAGGGCACGACAGTGCGTTCGTCACGCTTTTTAGCATGCAACAGGCCTGGTTGAAGTGTTTGGGTTGATGACCCATTGCCTTCTAATAAAGGGTCTGTTTGCTGCTCTTTTTTGCCAGTCGAAACCGTGCTCTCTACTTCCATACAGTTCTCCATAGTTATGCTGCTTAGATGACCTAGCTCTATTGCTTAACCCCTATATATGGGTATAACAAAAGCTACACCTACAAGATAGTGCGCAATTAAGAAGAATTCAAGTGTATAAGCTGTGGAAAACCGGTGAGCATTCTGGGAGAAACTTGGGTAAAAAAAAGCCCTCAATAGTGCTTTGAGGGCTTTTAGTAAAGATATTAAGGACTTAGCCTAAATCTTATAAAGACTGGATCCACTGCGCTAAATATTGATTTTGACGAGTGATATATTCTGGATTTTTGAAGGTGAGACCAAGAAGGCGAGAGCCTTGAAGGTTAGAAATAAAGCTTAGAGCTAACTCAGCTGCAATTTCAGATGATTTACCCATGCGTTCGAACTGGCCAGCACACCAGTCAATAATTTCCTTCATAATCAACGAAGCGCTTTGAGAAACGTCGCCGCCTTCTTTAGACAGCTCATGACAAAGACCACCAACGTTATCCCCGTAAGCAATTAAGACTTCTAGCTCTTCTGGAGCACAAGAGAGAAGGTGAAGCAAACGCTGCTTAGGATCGGTGCTTTTTCCCTCTAAGAGCTGTAAAGACTCACGTACAGTTTTACGGCATTGCTCAATGACCGCAACGATAATCGATTCTTTAGACTGAAAGTAGTAGTAAACGTTACCCAATGGAACATCTGCCAAAGAAGCAATGTTAGCCAAAGTTGTTACATTTACACCCTTTTGATGGAATAGGGTTTTTGCAGCTTCAATAAGACGTGTGCGCTTGTCATTTCGACGTGCCATATCCGTCAATCTCCCAGATATATGTTGTAGTTTCACGGGTAAATACGATCAATACGTATTAATGTGAGTTATTATACATACATTAGAAATAAAAACAACAAGACTTAGGCGTCTAGCATATTGGTTTCAAGAATTCTAGGGTATTAGGAGCCTCGAGAGAGCCGCTACGATTTGCTCTATTTGCTCATCTGAAATTATAAAAGCGGGTAATAACCGGATAGTATTCTGGTTTGCGACGTTGATTAAAACACCTAATTCTGCGGCCTTGGGTATTAAGGGTTTTGCGTTTTGGTTAAGGTGAATGCCAATCATTAAGCCTCTGCCAGAGATTGATTCAACAGAGGGGGCGGCGCTAAGGGCTTTAGAAAGCTTTGCAATCAAGGCTTGCCCTTGTTTTCGTGTATGCTCAATAAGATTTTCTTGAGATAGTGTCTTTAAAAAGGCTAGGGCGCAAGCGCATGCGAGAGGATTTCCGCCAAACGTAGAACCGTGGGACCCCGGGGTGAATAAGTCTGAAACTGCTTGGGTAGCAAGGCAGGCCCCGATTGGATACCCACCAGCCAAACCTTTTGCAAGTGTAACAATGTCAGGTTGAACCGATAGAGCTTGGCTTTGTAAAAAATGACCTACACGTCCCAATCCACACTGAACCTCATCGCAGATTAATAGTAAATCATGCTCATCACATATGGTTCTTAAGCCAGGAAGAAAATTATCACTTGGTACAATAACACCCCCGGCGCCTAATATAGGCTCAACAAGTATTGCAACGACATCAGAGTCTTCTGCTAAAACACGTCTTACTGAATCCAAGTCATCATAGGAAGCACGGGCAAAGCCATCTACAAGTGGCTCAAAGCCTGCGTGCGCCCAGCGAAATCCAGTAGCTGTAAGGGTGGCCATGGTTCGACCATGGTAGCCTTGCTCAAAAACAAGAACTTTAGGCTTTGCAATATTTTTGCTATGTCCATATCGACGCGCTAACTTAATAGCTGCTTCATTTGCTTCAGCACCACTGACACAAAAGAATGCACGTGGTAACCCGGTCCACTCGTACAAGGCTTTTGCAAGGGATATATTAAAAGAATGGCTTAATGCATTGGAGGTATGCATTAGTTGAGATGACTGCTCAACAATCGTCTTAACTATCGATGGATGCGCGTGTCCTAATGGTAAGACCGCTAAGCCTGAGAAAGTATCAAGATATTTTTTACCTTGTTTATCCCAAACCATCAACCCTTGACCTCTGACAAGTTCAATAGGGGAAGGAAGATGGGTTGGCATTAACCCTAACTCAGGCTGCTCAGTCATGATAGTCCTTTATGCTTTTGAAAAGTTCTTTTCAACAAAATCCCAATTAACTAATTGCCAAAATGCTTCAAGATATTTTGGTCTAGCATTCCTAAAATCAATATAATAAGCATGCTCCCATACATCACAGGTCAACAATGCTGTTGCTTGATGACGCATAGGGGTGTCGGCGTTGCTGGTGCTCATAAGATCTAAAGACCCATCTTTTTTCTTAACCAACCAACCCCAGCCTGAACCAAAAGTCGTAACAGCGGTCTTGGTGAAGGCTTCTTTGAATGCTTCAAAGCTACCGAATTGTTTTTCGATGGCTGCTTTTAGCTCACCTTTTGGGGCATTCGAATTTGGGGTTAAACAGTTCCAGTAGAAAGTATGGTTCCAAATTTGAGCAGCATTATTAAAAACACCACCTTCAGACGTCATAATGATCTCTTCTAAAGATTTTCCTTCATAAGGGGTGCCGGGGAGTAGTTTATTAAGGTTATCAACATAGGTTTTATGGTGTTTGCCATAATGAAACTCAAGAGTTTCTTTTGAGATGTGCGGGGCAAGTGCGTCCATATCATAGGGAAGAGGGGGTAGTTCAATTGACATACGAGTACTCCAAAACAGAAAAACTTGAGCACAGTCTAAATAAGGGCAGGCATTAGTTCAAGGCATCCTTTTCTGGATTGAGCCTGATAGGAGGCTTTGAAGATTGTATAATTTATGTTACTGTCAAAATACAAATTAAAAGGTTTTACAAAAATAAAATAATGATTAAAAAACTTTTATTAGCACTAGTATGTGGAGGTCTCATCATGGTCACTATGACGGCGAGTGGACAATCCAACGGCTTTGAGTTTGAAGCTATTGACCACCAAAGTAAAATTCGTCTAGAAGATTTTTATGGAAGAGTAGTGCTAGTTGTGAATACCGCATCTGAATGTGGTTTTACGGGGCAGTATGAGGGCCTTGAAAATTTGTACCAAACTTACAAGGATAGGGGATTTGTTGTTATAGGTATTCCCAGTAACGACTTTGGTGGTCAAGAGCCCGGGACTAACGATCAAATAGTCAGTTTTTGCCAGCTTAATTATGGGGTTTCGTTTCCGATGACCACAAAACTGCATGTAAAGGGAAAAGAAGCCGATCCATTTTATGTTTGGGCAAAGAAAAAGCTTGGTTTTGGATCAGGACCTAAATGGAACTTTCACAAATATTTGATCAGTCGAGAAGGAGAGTTAATTGATTACTTTAACTCGACAACAAAGCCTGACTCAAATCATCTAATAAAAGCGATAGAGCAGGCTTTGCAGAGCTAAGATAGTTATCCTCTCTTGCTTGAAAACAAAGACAGCCCTGCTTTTCTAAGGTTTTGTGTAACCTCGTCGTCATCGGCTGGTCTTCTTTCACTAGAGTGAGGGTTGCGGACTGATTTAATTACAGGAGAGACAGGCTCTTTCTTCAGAGTTGGTGCTTTAAAGCGCATCTTTTCTCGATCCAAAGCTAGAAAGGGAAGAATGTCTTCAGATACTTGTCGTTTGGTAGTTTCAAGCTGTTCATCTGAGATACCTAAGGCTTTAAAGTAGGATTCATCTACTTCTTGGCCATAGGTCATGCATGACATGAGGCGTGCAGTTAATTTGGCCTGTTCAAAACGCGCTTTCTTTTCAGGTGTTGACGGATTCCCCACAATGTCACGCAGATTGCTGATTTGAAACCTAGACTCAGGTCCAAATGCTACCAAAGAAGTTTCATAACCAATTGATTGGGTATCCAAAAAATCATCTTGAACAACTATCGCACTATGTGGAACGGTTGTTAGCGTTCTAGTGATTCCGGCCAAGGATTTTTCCTGAGACATGATAGCTTGAGGGTTGAGGACAGCACAGAGAGTATAGATGTTTGATGCATTATAAATAGCATCTTCTCGTATACGTTGTGCCGATAATTCCCTGCGAAACAGAAGTGGGTTAGTCCAATCTACAAAGGTATGTTTTGTGTTTGCCATTAGCTTTTTAAAAGCTAAAAAACCATATTTTTCATCCGAAAAAATAAGTTTTAAGTCTTTTATTCGAGTATTTAGCTCATCTTTTAGTCGAGGCAATCTATCCTCAGTCCCAGTCGACTTTAGTGTGTTTAATATTTTTCTTTCAAGCATTAGCTTAAACACATCAAAAGACATGCATTCTGCGAGTAGAGCCTGGGTTTCAGCTAAAATGTGATTAAAATTGGGCGCATGATCAAATGAAAAAACTAAGTAATCATCATTCTTACTTTTTGCGATAGCCTCTTGAGCTTTTGAATCAATTCCTGCTAAAGCCAGGAGTGATGTTGTCACTCCGCATCCCACCAAGTGAAAGGGAGCGCCATGTCTGAATCGTTCTGGAACAAGCGGTTCCTTAGATAGATTAGCCGGTACTAACTTATCATTTCCGATCAATATAATACTTAAATCATTTGGGCTTAATGTTTGATATGCTTTTAAATGTCCGGGTGTAATTGGCATCATATAATCCTATTAAATAAAATCTGCTTACATTCGAAGCGAACGTTTGGTGGCTTTTTTGATATCTGCTTCTTTTTTCGAGGGACTATCAGTACGTGCAGGTTCAGCGCTGCTAGGTTTTCTGGCAGCGCTCTGAGCAGGAAGAAACGCCTGAGGTGCGTGAAGGCGTAGACTTTCTTGAGTCCGATCTGTAAATAATCCCCCCATGTTTTTTTGAATTGCTAGCAGCATTTCAGCAGCTTCCTCATTTTTATATTCATGAAAGTAACCATGCAATTTTTGTAGAGCAGTACGGTTTAAAAGTGTTGTAATAAAATCAACTGGAATTATATCACCAATAAATGTTTTTCTAAGACCCTTCGGAAGTGCGCTAGCAGGGCGCGGTCGCAAATGATGAGTGTTTTGTATCGCCAAGAATGTAATAACTCCCTCGCGTCCAAAAAACTCAGTTAACTCGTCCAGGAGTTTTTCTGGTTTTTTGGGATCATAGTGAAGCGCAAAGGTGTAAGCTTCTCGTTTTTTATAGTAAAGTTTTAAGTATTGTTCAGAGCAGTAAATTATACAGCTAGGTTTAAGATCCGCTAATATAGCTAGGGGATCTCCAAGCTGTTTGTATTTTAGTGCCTGTTGGAGCTCTGCAGGATTACCAATAACGGGATCATGTATAAGCCGAGCGAGACTCTCAGTAAGGTTTGAGCCATATATGACTAAATCTTTGGGAGAAGTTTCATCTTTGTGCTTGCTAATAGCACTATAGAATCTTTCTCTTTCAGCCCAGTCGGCACACTCAAATACAGCCCGCTCCATAAGTGTACAAAAAGCCTTATATCCATGATCTTTTGAGTTAAATATATCCTTGAGTAGTCTGATGCGGATATTAAGCAAGGTAAGGAGTTCATTCATGTGTTCATCAGTAAATGCAAAAGCATTTTTTCCAGAATCAGATTTCATGGTAACCGATGATTTCAATGAGTTTGCTGCAAAGAGTTCAAACTGATCAAAGTTTTTAGAAACCGCTGCTACTATTTTCCATTGAGCTAGCATATCTTTCACAGCTGGAAAATAGTCTATAAGTATCACTCTATGATTAGTCGATCCGGAAGCAATATTTTTCTGGGTTTCTTTAGAAATTCCTGCAAAGGCCAGGAATGGAGAAAGTGATCCTGAGCCAAGTAAGGTAAAGGGTTTGCCATCTCTATATTGCTGTGCTAATACTGGATTGGCGAGGTCATAAGCAGAAAGCTGGTCGTTACCAATAAAACTAACCACTAAAGAAACCACGAACTGCTCTGTTAGTTCTTCTTTTGAGATTTTATGACGTGCTGGAACAGCACTTAACATTTTTCTTAGCATCATAATGCTCCAATATTAATTTATAGATTTAGCGATGGTTTCAATGGGAGTTTAATTTTGTAACCATCAGAGTCTTCTTGATGTTGCTTTGAAATTTTTTCAAGCAATGATAGATAGTCCATGGCTTTGGCATTCTGATATTTTTCCATATGACATAATTAAGATTAATTTTTTATGTATTAGGTTAATACGAACCTGAGGGTCGAAATTTTCCTGAAGGAGCAGCTTCTTTTTTCGGATCGATTCTTGAACGGTCTTTTAGTTCTTTAAAGTGCAAAGCTATAGAATAGGCTGGCAGATAGCCACTGCTTACCCTGCATCTAGGCTTCAGATCAGAAAAGTCATCTTTTACCACGGCGGGATGGTCGAGTAATCTGTTAATATCAGCTTCAGAAAATAAAGCTATAACTGGTGCGCCGCAAGTGTGAGCTGAGGCATTGATGACATAATTGTCTTTGAGGCCAGACGCAATAGTGTTTGAACTATTAATTAATATTGCTAATGGAATAGGTCTATTAGGGCCATAGATATCCCAAAGCTTGCTGAGTTTTCCGTGAGCGCAGTCATATGTGTCGCTCAGGTATAGCGTTGTTGTTGCCTCTATAATGTCGGGGTAATCTTCAAAAAAATTGGAGTTTAATATTAAAATCTTAGGCTTTAAAGATAAAACATTCTCAAATGGCGTAAGTTTTTTTTCTCTTAGTGGAGTTTGCCTATCCCGTCTATACGGTACCGAGGAAGCTGGGTTGTCACGTGTCACGGCTTCCACTTCAAGCAAGTTAGATGCCGCAACGATAATATTTTTTGTATCTATATGCCGTTCTTTTTTAGCAGCGGCTTTTTCAAGTATGCCAGGTGTTCCCCAGTCGCCTTGTTCGAAACATACTCTCGTATAAAGTGTTTTAAATGATTGAAAACCATGCGCCTTAGAGCTGAATATAGAACTTAAAAGATTCAATCGTGATTTTAAACCATCAAATAAATCATTCATAGCGGCATTCGGTAAATGTAGCCCCATCGATGAGTTAAGATCTAATTTAATTGCCTCGAACAATTCATCGAAGCTGTGTACTCTTTTGATGACATCTTTAAGATACAAAATATAGTCGTTTACATCTTTAATATAGTCAACAATGAGAACTGTATGCTTTGTATTTCCTTCCGCAATTACTTTTTGCGCATCTTCAGTTATTCCGCAAAATGCAAGAAAGGGAGTTAGAGCCCCACAACCGATTAATGAGAATGATTTGCCCTGGCGATACCCCTCAGGAAGTCTGCTCTTAGCAATTAAGGTCTCAGGTATCTGATCATTTCCGATGAGTGATACAGTTATCATGTTAAAAGCCCTTGCCGGATCGTTTAATGCGGCAAGCGTTAATAATGTTTTTAGGGGAGTTCGAGGCATTTTAAATCACAGTTATTAAGGTGTATATCGAGCCCGCAATTTTACTGTCAATTTAGTCATCTACAAAGAAAATCCCTCAATGTGTCGATCGGCTAACACAAATCGTTTGGAATTTATGATTTTGAGGGATATATACGTGGTTCTGTATTTGGATATCAGTTAGGATGTCGAGGTCTAAATGATGGAGGATAATATGGACACCAGTACACGTATTAGTCAGCAAATAGAAAAAAACCCAGTACTTCTGTATATGAAGGGAACGGCAATGTTTCCCCAGTGTGGCTTTTCTGCACAAGTCGCCCACATTCTTGATTTATGCGGTGTTTCTTTTGCTTACGTAAACATCTTGGAGAATCAAGATATCCGTCAGACACTTCCACAAATTGCTAACTGGCCAACTTTTCCTCAGCTGTATATAAAGAAAGAGCTAATCGGCGGCTGTGACATCATCACAGAGCTATATGAGTCTGGTGAGCTTGTAAAGCTATTTGAAGAGGCGGGTATTGAAACGGGGCAAACCAGCGAAGCAATTGTTGCAGCAGAGTAGGGGAAATTCATGACTAACATTACACATGAGGCGGCAGTAGAGGTAATGGATGTTTCGCACCTGTTAAAACATGTGGTTGAACATGCTTGGATACTACTGATCGATGCTTTACCTAAAATTATTGTCTCTATTATTATCTTTGCATTCTTTGTTCTATTGACCAGAATAGTTGACCGTGCCATGTACCGTGTTAGCCAAAGAACGGCAGAAATGCGGGCACCCGTTGTTCATTTTCTTCGCACATTAGTAAAGACGGTTCTTTACATTATTGGTGCGATTACTGCTCTAGGTTCAGCAGGCGTCGAAGTAAGCGCTATGGTGGCCAGTTTGGGGCTTTCTGGAGTTGCGATTTCTTTTGCGTTGAAAGATACGCTATCGAATATCGTCGCGGGGGTAATGATTATGTTTTATCAACCATTCAGAATCGGAAACACGATTCGAGTTGATGACATTGAAGGGAAAGTCACCAGTATTAATATTCGCTACACATCGTTGATGGCAAAGTCTGGTGATAGATCTATTATTCCCAATGCTAAAATGCTAACGGAAACCATCACGATTCCCGCAGCAAATCCAAATAAACTAAGTGAACAATAATCCCTTAGGTTTCAGGGGTGTTTTGAGAGTGGCTAGCCGCGTAACGTTCAAAGTATTTGTCCGTTACCGCATTTGTAGGCAGGATAATGCTTACATCTGTCGTGTTAGCACTCGGATCCTTTACCGCACCATCACCAATATAACAGCCAAGCTTTAGATACCCTTTTATTAAAGGGGGCATAGAGGCAACAACCCTCGGTGTTGAGCAACTCTCTGCATCTAGCCAGTCCATTTTCACATACAAGTCAGACAGCGCCTTAACTCGGATTTCTTTAGGGGCTAATCGATTGTGATATAAAAATGAAAGGGCTGGTTTTAATGGTTCGACGTCTAGGCCTACAAAACTTGCGCACCCAAACAGATACTGTACTTTGTGGTGCATCATATATGCGCCAATACCGCGCCATAAAAGCTGCATAGTTGAACGAGATCGATAGTCCGGGCGAACACAAGAACGTCCAAGCTCCATAATTTCGCCGGGTGTATTCTTGAGGGGAGTTATATCAAACTCGCTTTCAGAATAGAAACGACCAAACTTTTTAGCTGGGGTACTTCTTAGTAGTCGATAGGTACCGACGACAGGGTTTTCTTTCCCTATGAGGGACTGATCGATAACCAGCAAGTGATCGCATACCGAATCAAAGTCATCATAGTCCCGACCAGAGTTTTTCACTTCTGGGGAGGGGGCTCCACCCATCTCTTCGAAATAAATGTGATATCGAAGTCGTTGGGAGTTTTCCATATCGGCGGCTTCCTTTGCCAACATAACTTTCAAGGTGCCAGCAGATATATCTGGAAGCTGCCAGCTTTCATTTAAAGCCATGGAGTGCCATTGCTCCTTTAGAAAAATATGAGGAAAACCTAAGCAATGATACGGCGGAACCGGGATAAGTGCAAGACTTGCGGAAGTGCTTTACACTTATCCAATTGATTTTTTTAAATTAAATTTGAGACTGTAAATAGTTCTCTAGACCCACTTGTTTGATAAGTTTAAGTTGTTTGTCTAGAAAATCTTGATGGGCTTCTTCACTAACTAAGATTGCCTGTAAGAGATCTCGCGAACCAAAATCCTTAATTGATTCGGCATAGGCAATGGCAGATTCTAAATCAGAGATGGCATCTAGTTCGAGCTCAAAGTCAGCTTTTAACATTTCTTCGACTGTCTGCCCTATGCGTAAGCGACCTAAGTCTTGGAAGTTTGGTAAGCCATCTAAAAACAGAATACGATCAGTTAAAATTTCTGCGTGTTTCATTTCATCAATCGATTCTTCTCTTGTCTTGGCTGCAAGCTTTTCAAGACCGACATCTTGCTGCATCTTGGCGTGCAAAAAATATTGATTGATAGCGACTAACTCGTTTTTAAGTATTTTGTTGAGGTGTGCAATCATTTGCTTATCAGACTTCATGGGACCCTCCCAGGATGGAAAGCCTTATTCTTCTTAATACAATAACTTAAGTCAAGCGAGTGGTTGATTGTAGAGCTTCATGACTCTCGCAATACAATAGGCGTAATAATTGCTACGCCACTGGTTCTAGAGGTAGAGGACAATGTCTTAGCTTGGCAATGGCTCAGCGTTTCTTCAGCCGCTGATTCACATCCACCACACTGGGTTGATACGCCTAAACAACGCTTTAAGCTGGCCATACACTGTACCTGACCAGAAGCAACAGCCTCTTCAATGTCGTTTTCAGTAACGCCTTTACACAAGCATATATACACGGGTATCTCCAATGAAGATGTCTTGATATCTTTAAGTTAATATAAATGAGAATCATTGTCAAATGGAAAGGGTTTCATTGATGCTAGAATTTCGGCATGTTAGAATTCGCTCACCTTGGAGTATAAGGTTTTTTTTGGAGGCACCATGAGTTCTGTACTAGTTGGCCGTAAGGCGCCAGATTTTAAGACCGCAGCTGTTCTAGCAAACGGTGAAATTGTTAATGACTACCATTTTGCAGAAAAAACTAAAGGCAAATATGCCCTAGTTTTCTTTTACCCTTTGGACTTCACATTCGTTTGTCCATCAGAGCTAATTGCTTTAAACAAGCGTATGCATGAATTTAAAAAGCGTGGTGTTGAAGTGATAGGGGTTTCAATTGACTCTCACTTTACTCATAACGCTTGGAGAAATACGCCAGTTGCTGAGGGTGGTATTGGCGCGCTAGATTTCACGCTTGCTGCTGATATGTCCCATGCAATTTGCCAAGCATATGGGGTTGAGCACCCGCAAGCTGGCGTAGCATTTAGAGCCGCATTTATCATTGATGCTGAAGGTACAGTTCGGTCACAAATTGTTAATGATCTGCCAATTGGTCGTAACGTTGATGAACTGCTTCGCGTATTTGATGCTGTTCAGTTCCACACAGAGCATGGCGAAGTTTGTCCTGCTGGTTGGCAAAAAGGTAAGCAAGGTATGAAAGCAACTCCAGATGGTGTGGCAAGCTACTTGGCTACTAACGAAAAAGACCTATAAGTTATATTAGGTTGAAAAAGGCGCCAATTGGCGCCTTTTTTATGTTTAGACTCTTGAGTTGTAAGTACCCGAATTGAACTAATGTCATTCTAAAATGTCCAGTAGAGTAATAGGAGGGCTTATGTCTAAAGAAAAAGGGTTTGGTGTAGGTCAGATAAAGGCTTTAGGAGCTAAGATCAGCAAAAAAAGAGAAGAACTCAAAAACTTCAAAGAGCAAGTTGACGAAATACGTGCGCCTGAGAAGAAAGATTTAGGCGATAGGTATGATAAAGAGTTTATCGAAAAAAATCCTGAAGGGCCTGACTTGGTTGCTGAACAAGAACAACGAATGGCTGAAGAGGAAAAAGCTTTTCGTGACTCAGATCCTGCTGGCAAAAAAGATCATAATAATGAAGGTCGAAAACCGCATACACCTGCTGATAGAAGTGAGTCTAAAAAAATATCTAAAATAAATGAAGATGATAGTGATGTTGACTTAGAGGAAGATGATGAAACTAATAAAACAGAGAGTGATGAAAGTGAGATTAAATCAAAATCATCCTTTGGGTTATCTGATTTAAGAGGTTTTGCTGACAAAGTCGCCAACGGCGCCAAAGAAGCGGCTGATGAAGCGGGCAAAGCTGCGAAAAAGATTCAGGAGTCCTCCACACGTCAAAAGTCTTCTGAAAGATCAGAAGCTGAAAAGGATGAAGAAGAGGAAGGCGGAAAATCTTCCGGCGGCTTTGGCTTGGGCAGTATGAAAGGCATGGCTGATAAAGTGGCCAACCGCGCCAAAGAAGCGGCTGATGAAGCGGGTAAAGCTGCAAAAAAGATTCAGGAGTCCTCCACACGTCAAAAGTCTTCTGAAAGCTCAGAAGCTGAAAAGGATGAAGAAGAGGAAGGCGGAAAATCTTCCGGCGGCTTTGGCTTGGGCAGTATGAAAGGCATGGCT
>PANA01000005.1 GCA_002708265.1 Legionellales bacterium
AGGAACCCCACTAATAACGATCGAGCTGATAGATTCTGAACCATCTGTGTCGGCTAGTGCTGTACTGATATCAAGCGATATGGCTGTATCTTCTTTTCCACTAACATTCTCTACCGATACTACGGGTGAATCCGCTACAGCGGTAACGGTGACACTTAATACAGCTTCTGATGATGCAGTATTACCATCTGATTCAGATGCAGTCACGGCTACTGCCAAGTTAAATTGTCCACTATAGTGGGCAGGAGCTGCGATAGTTAGGCCTGAGAGCTCTTCAGCTGTCAAAGACCAAGAGCCATCACCTAAGTTTGTACCACTATTCAGAACAAAACCATCGGGAACACCAGATATGATTATTTGATTGATCGATTCTGAGCCATCCAGATCGGTAAGCGCCGCTTGAATATCAAGTGAGATTACTTGATCTTCAGCAACCTGTGAGTTTTGCACGACAAGGCTAGGAGCATCTGCAAGGGCTTGAACATCTACGGTAAAAGGTAAATCAAACTCAACTGGATTTTCCGAAAAATCTTCAATCACCGTTGCTGTAAGCGTCAAGGTAAAGCTTCCACTGTAATTAGCAGGAAGTGTTAATTTAGCAGTAGCAAGCTCTTCAGGAGAAAGTTGCCAGCCACCACTTGACAGAGATTGTCCAACATCAAGCGTAGCGCCCTCCGGCAAATTATTGACAACAACGGAAACGATATTTTCTGAACCATCGATATCCGCTGTTTCTATGTTTATATTCAAATCTAATACGGTATCTTCAGTACCAGAAACAGAGTTAGAACCTAAAACGGGAGTATCTACTACAGATGAAATACTGGTTACAACTGGCTCATTAAGAATCACAGTTTCACCAGCACCTGTTTGCAAAGATGCAGAGACGGTAAACTGTACGTCTCCGCTATAATCTTGAGGAGGAATAATCAGCAAATCATTAATAGCATTTGCTGGAACTTGCCAGCTTTCATTCTCTAGTGCGAATCCTTCAGAAAAAGTGAACCCTTCAGGTATATCTTTAATCACAATTTGATTTATTTGGACTTGATCATTCGCCAAATCTAAATTGATTTTGAGAGCGAAGGGCACATCTTCAGTACCAACTGTTGGTTCAACGGTTAGTTTTGAAACTGCTAATACTTCATCTGGTGTTAAATCTTCACCAGCGAACAAAAATTCTTGTCCGACCGGTGCACCTGTGGTTCCGGGTGTCTCAGGGACAGTTGGGTTGAAAATATCTAATGGGTTATTATTAAGTAGATCATTTACATTATCCCCCCCACCAGTTGCGAGTGTTGAAGGTGGCGTAGTACCAGGAGCTGGATTAGTTGTTAAATCAACTGTGATAGAAGAATCACCCTGTTGACCGCCTGAATCACCATCAGTTACCTCATCAATGAAGTCATCAATTTCTTCAATTGCTTCATTAGTACTTTGCTCTACCGATTCTTCAACTGAATCAATACTATCTTGAACGGTTTGGATATTCTCATCAGACTGTTGTGTATTAGCTTCCTGTTGCGTTTCCTGTGTTTCTTCTATACCAGCTGCTTCTTCAGTTACGCTGGTCTCTGACTCACCTTGAAATTTAAAATCTATCCCGCCAGGCTTAATATCACCGCTTTCTATTTTTTCACCTTTCAGTTCAGGCGGCTTGTCTTCAAATTTATTCTCTTCTTCAGAACGCTCTATACTTGCTTTTTCTCTCGCTTCGTAGCGAGAAGAGCCCCGTTTACTTTGATCATTAAATTCTTTTGATTCTTTTTCAGAGTAAACAGATTGAGTATCTTTATTTTTTACAGTGTATTTATCATCAATATCTGAACCACGGTGAATATTACTGAACTGAGTCTCAGGCGAGGGGCGGCCGAAATCAAGCTCCTGTTGTTCTTCAAACTCCTCAAGCCCTAAGTTATTTCCATCAGAATCTAGAATGGCAGGATCAACCGCAGCATCGTTCGCTTTTGGCGTATCTGCGTCTTCACCACCCTTCTGGTTTTTAGGTTTTTTGTAAATATCTCCGTCTGAATCGCTCATCTACACTACTCACATTAATTTGAGGGTCACAGTCTCATTCTAGGGTGGAAAGTGTTATTTCTATTCGCCGTGTAAATACCCAATATGTGTTTTTTTAATTTAGAAAAAAAACATAATATTACAAACACTTACCTATATTTAATTGTAGCACCCAAATACCCCAATACGGGTAGTCTCCCGTAATTTTTAGCTGTACCTACAACTATTGCCAGCTATACTGGTAAAAATGCATATGCTATAAATAATTAGCGCCTATAGCGTTAAATAAGGTCAGGGACGGACGTGACACACGCAACATCAAGGCTCACAGTAAAAGCTGACAAACTAGTTGGTAAATTATCTAATACCTTTGGTAAGCGAGTACTGAAGATTATATTTAATTTACTACCCAATGACGCAAAGCAACAAATATTGCGCTTGCGCTCTCTTGCCAGAGGGAAAGACTTTGATCATCTGAACGAGGTTTGGCAATCATCCCGGCAAGGTGTTGCCACTGTATTTTTTGCCAGTTTAGCTGCAAATTTCTTATCTCTAGCTTTTCCACTAACCTTGCTCCAAATTTACGATCGAATTATTCCTAACGAAGCGATTGATACCCTGACGATTCTTTTATTGATTGTCGTCACCTCATTATCTTTGGAGTATGGCTTAAAAGCATGCCGTTCATATGTCAGTGCTTGGACTGATGCTAAATTTGAGCACGCCTTGAATACCTTACTTTTTAGAAAGGTTTTACGTTCAAAGTTAGACTCATTTGAGAAGCACGGTGCCGGCCTTCAGTTAGAGCGTTTGAATGCTATTCACGCACTTAGAGAGTTTTATCTTGGGCAACTGATAGTTAACTTAGTTGATTTCCCATTTATTTTTATATTCTTGGGCTTAATTGCCTATATCTCCGGGTGGTTGGTTCTTATACCGATTGTATTACTAATCATACTAACGTACCTGTCTACTCGCCAAGGTAAAACTGTTCAACGACGATTAAAAGAACGCAGAGAACAAGATGATAAACGGATGAACTTTATTATCGAGTCTTTAGAAAAAATTCATACTGTCAAAGCTTTAGGGATGGAAGCCCAGATATTAAGAAGATATGAGCGTCTACAGTCTGGAAATACCATTAACAACTACCTTATAAGTCAAGAAAGTAACCAGTTGATGGTCACAATACTGTTGATTGCTCAGTGTAATCTTATTTTCTTAGCGGGATTGGGAAGCATGACCGTGATATCCGGTCAAATGACCATGGGGGGGTTAATTGCCTGCACTATCTTAGCAGGTCGGTGCTTAAACCCTATTAATCAAGTTATAGGCTTATGGACTCGTATACAAACAATACAAATATCTGAAGATAAGATACTTGAAATATTAGATCTCCCCTCTGAAACTGATATTAACTTGCCTGACTTTCCAGCTGTTAAGGGAAATATAAACCTTGAAAATATATCTATCAACAGAAGTTATGATGCCAGCTGCTTTAAGTCCGTCAATTTGGATGTAAAAGCCGGGGAAATGATTGGCTTTCTGGGAGATTCCAAAAAAGATGTGTCTACATTATTTAGGCTAATTCTCGGAATAGAAAAACCAGAAAATGGCCAAGTCTTTATAGATAAAGAAAACATCTTTGACTACAACTTATATTCTCTAAGACCATATATTGCGTACTTACCAAACAAGGTCAAAATGTTTAATGGAACTATTATGGAGAACTTAACATTTTTTGACCCAAACAATATTGAGACTGCCTTAACACTAACCAGAAACCTAGGAATATCTCAGTTCATTGAGAAACTACCTAAAGGTTATGATACTGAAGTCGGAAAACATTCAGTAGAGCAATTACCCAAAGGAACACTTCAGATAGTAAGTATTGCTCGCTCATTAGTGACCAGGCCTCGAATTATTCTGTTTGATGAGGCCAACTCAGAGCTTGATGGACAAGCAGATGCTGTCATTAAAGAGGTTTTGAACAAGATAAAATCTCGGTATACGATTCTAATTAAGTCTCAGCGGCCGTCAGTTCTTAAAATAGCTGATCGCATCTACAAGCTTACGGAAAAAGGACTAGAGAAGCATGAGTACTGAGAAACTCGCCGAAAAAAAGCTAAAGTTTTTATCCCGGCATCAGTTGCAGTACAAAAATTGCATCTGGACATTATTAAAAGCGCTCAATTGGAAAGGTACTGAACGTGAATATGTTGAAGCGTTGCCACACTTTTGCCAAAATTTAAACATTCATCACTTAATTGGCGTATTTAAAAAACTGTCATTTAAATACAGTGTAATTCGATCCATAAAATTGACCGATATAGATCCTAGGATACTCCCCTGTTTAGCAGTTGACAAAAAATCTAAAAAACCAATGGTTATTTACGGTATCAAAGATGAGGTTTATTCAATCTTTAGTGGATATGATAATGTAAATGCCAAGCTAAAAAAAAGCGATAACAAGGTCGATTTATATGTTTTCAAACAAGAAACCTCATTTGACCGAGAAAACTTTAAACGACAAAAGACCTCATGGCTTCATGAGATGCTCTTTGCGCACCGCCAACTTATTCTTCAATCAGTAGTATTAAGCTTATTTTACAACCTTCTTCTTCTCTCAATCCCAATATATGTGATGAATATTTATGATCGTGTTATTGGTGTAGGCTCATATGAGATGTTATTTGAGTTTATGATTGGGATATCGCTTGTTTTAGTGGGGCTAGGCGTTATACACCGTATGAGATCACGAGTCTTATCGTACATTGGCGCACAAGTTGATAAGGACGTAGGGAACGCAATATTCTCTAAGCTAATGTACTTATCACCTCAATACACTGAAACGGCATCGGTCGAGTCTCAAATAGCACGCATCAAGGACTTCGATAATATCAGAGATTTTTTTACTGGAAATCTATTAGCCACCTGTTTAGATGTTCCTTTTGTTCTAATATTTATCACAGCCATCTATTTTCTGGTCGGCAATCTAGCCCTCGTACCTCTTGCGCTCATAGGTATCTTTGCGCTAGTTGCTTATATTAATAGTAGAAATTTAAAAGAGAAAAACAGTTTATCTTCATTTTACAGCTCTCGTAAGCAGGAATTTCTACTTGAGGCGCTTGATAATCTTCGAATTCTTAAACAAAACTCTGTCCTAGACACTTGGGAAGCGCGATATAGAGACTTGTCTGCACAATCTGCATATCGTGCATCATCCGTATCCTTTACGGTAAACCACAACAACAGCTTATCCGACCTGCTAATGATGTTTGGCGGATTATCTATTATGTCATTTGGTGTCTTTCAAGTCTTTGACGGCCTAGTGACACCAGGTGCTCTTGTCGCGACCATGATTTTGGTATGGCGGGCCTTGACCCCTATAAGACAGTTTTTTGTTAACTATCCTCGCTTAAAGCAGTTCTATATGAGCGTCCAAGCTTTGGAGCGCTTAATGGACATACAAGAGGAAGTTGATCCTGAGCTTACCAGTAAGAAAAACACCTTGGCTCTTCACGGTGAAATTAAATTTGAACAAGTTAGCTTCCGTTACCCCCGCGCTATTACCCCAGCTTTAGTTAACTTGAATATACGTGTCAACCCAGGCGAAGTATTAATGATTGTTGGCAAGAACGGTTCAGGTAAGACTTCTCTCTTAAAGCTAATCAATAATTTATATCAACCACAAGCTGGAAATATTTTAATTGATGGCAGTGATATTCGACAAATTAACCCTATTTTACTTCGCCATTCTGTCTCATATTGTCCACAAACATCAGACCTTTTCTATGGTACGATTGCGCAGAATATTAGACTTGCCGACCCTACTGTTTCGGATAAACGAATATATCTAGCTTGTGAGCTTGCTGGACTAAAAGAGAAAATTCAATCGCTTGAACATGGCATACATACCCCTATTCGTGATCAAAGCTCCTCTCAGCTGCCCTCTTCTTTTCGAAAACAAGTTTGTTTAGCTAGGACCTATATCAAGAACGCCAAAGTATTTTTACTTGATGAACCTGGAACAGGTTTAGATAATGAAGGCGATCAATTTTTGCAAGAAGCTATTAAACGAATGAAAGGCAAGAAATCAGTCGTAATGGTCACGCATAGACCTTCTCATCTAAAGCTAGCTGATAAAATCATCGTACTTAAGTCAGGCCAAATATCAGCTCAAGGGACTCCAGACGAAATTTTACCGAACTTAGAAAAGGTTTATTCATGAAATCAGATACCTCTAATGAGCAACTTAAAACCATTTCTACTGCCACTTATTTAGAAGAAGCCAATCAACCGAAGTTGTTATTAATGACAACGGGGTTCCTTACTCTCTTTCTTTTTTGTCTCATCATATGGGCTATCTTTACTGAGGTGACAGAGAGAGCAATAACTTTTGGAAAGCTAGTCCCTACTTCAGGCATTCAATCAATTCAACACTTAGAGGGTGGAATTATCAGAAGTATCCATGTTGAAAATGGAAAAATTGTAAAAGATGGTGATTTGCTTCTAAAAATTGATCCAACAGGTGTGCAATCAGAGCTAGATCAGTTATACACTAGACACGCTTCTTTAATCTTAGATGCAGAACGCCTGAATGCTTTTATCAATTGGGAGGAACCTAGTGTTGACAAATGGATTAAAACGATAATTGACTCCGTTCCGGATATTGAGCCAAATATATCGGAGTTTACTACGGCCATCCAAGATGAGAAACGCTTGTTGATTACACAGAACAAAAAGCGTGCTGATCAAATTGATGTTGTAGATGATCAGATCAAGCAAGATCAAGAAGAGCTTCACAAAATTCAATCTGAAATAAGAACCCTTAGAAAACAACTTGAACTCCAAAAACAAGAAATTAAGATTTATGAAACTCTTGTTAAAGATGGGCACATTTCCAAGCGCGACTTTATTATTTCTCAGCGACAGCTAAACAAAGCTGAAGGGGATTTAGAGCGGTATATTCTTCAAGAGGAACAAGCCCGTTTTGCCTTAAGCGAGTCGATTGAACGTCGCGAAAGAACCATCTCAGAGATCAATGAAAAAGCTTCAGTTGAACTAGATCAGATCAATAGCAAACTACTTGAATACAATCATCTTGCACAAAAGCTTGAAGATAAACTCACGAGAACAACCATACGATCCCCTATAAATGGAATAGTGAATGGTCTTGAAGTCACAGCCGGCGCAGTGGTTCCTCCGGGGAAAACGATTATGCAGGTTGTCCCTACTGACAAAGCATTAAAAGTAGAATGCAAAGTTAATCCCAAAGATATTGGACACATAAAGATCGGCGATCCTGCAAAGATTAAGGTTACGACTTTTGACTTTGCAACTTACGGTGATTTGAAAGGGACAGTGACCACAATATCAGCAACAACTTTCGAAGATGATAATGGTCTGCCTTTTTACAAAGCGGAAGTTGCCATTGAGCAACAGCACATTGGGAAGAATGATAAAGAATCAAAATTATTACCTGGTATGACGGTTGAGGCAAGCATTATCACTGGTAAAAAATCAATCATGGCATATTTATTAAAACCTATCCGTCGTTCTTTGGATAATTCATTTTCTGAACGATAGGTTAGCGGTACCAGTCATAACCACTTTTTGGTTGCTTGTAGATTTCTACTGGTGATGAATCAATACCTGGATCTTGATTTCCAGGAACAGGCCCTTGGGGTCCTTGTATACTCGGCATTTGGCTAGGGCCAAATGATGGCATCTGTATATTGTCTTGTATAGGATTACCTTGTTCATCTAGTAACTCACAGGCAATCGCACTAATCCTATTGGGCACACTAATAGGTGTTTCACCGGCCATACTACTGACCTGAGCAAGTTCATTGGTATTAAAGTAGCAATTGCGTATTGTTGTTCCTTTCTTGTCTGCTTTTTCTTCTTTAACATGACAGGCATCACCAACAAACCCCATAACATCGTAGTGATATGTTGTTACGTCTCGTGTCAATTTGGCCTCTGGCCCCTCAACCTTTTCATTTTCTAGCTGTTTACGAATATCCGCATACATTTTTTCAGCATCAGATGGCGCATTTAATCCAGGAACTTTCACGCCTGGCATTCCACCCATCCCTGGCATCATTGGCATCCCTGGCATCATTGGCATCCCGGGCATTCCGGGCATTCCGGGCATCCCTGGCATCATTGGCATCCCGGGCATCATTGGCATCCCGGGCATTCCGGGCATTCCAGGCATTCCGGGCATCATAGGCATACCTCCTGCCCCCATTTGCATAGGTTGAGATAGATCTGATGGTAGCATATCCGGATTTAATCCATATTCCTCAGCAGCTCTTCGCATTTCTGGAGTTATCCCCATTTTCCCTTGCTCCATGGCCTGTTCATAACGATTACTTGCCTGTTCGTCGAGTGCACTGTTATAGACTTCAACTTTTTTAGTACAGGTATAGCGGCTACAGCTAGACATTTTTTCTTGTAAGTTTCCACAGGTATCAAGTCCGTAAATCGTTACGGGAAAGGTTAAAAATATACTCATCACTAAAATTCTTTTAATCATATTGGGCCTCACAGCCTGGTATTGCCTGTATTTGTCGGGAAATATCAATCAGCGCTTTATTATCAAAGAAAGTTGTAGCACTTTTGTTATAAAGGGAAACAAGTTTATCTTTATTGTCATCGCTCAAACGACATGAAAGTTTCAGGTTATTATCTATATATTCTTTATAATGACAAACGCCGTTCTCTGCTGTGATATCTCTTTTGATTGATTCTTGGATATTAATTGGATTGACTTGAGTACATGTATGTACCTGGCACTTGGATAGACTTACTGCAAACCCAGTGCAGCCCACACCCAAAACGGTTGGCGCTTGAACGACTAAAAATACCAATAAAATCGCTCTCATGACCTAGTACCTACCTGCCAGACTTGTTACTTCTGACTTAGGTATCGGCTATTACATGAGCAACATAAATGAATGTTGCCTAGCTAATTCATATACTGAGAATATCTTTTTCTTGAGGTTGCAGGTAGGCATAAAAAAAGGAGGCCATTGACCTCCTCTGCTTTAGCAAAAAGGGGCAAGTCCGTTTGCCCTAGATGCTTCCTTGCATAACTGTCCGTGTTGATTGCATTCCTGCAACCTATCCTTCGCGCCTTTCCTGGCGCCTTTGACTATAAAGTTAACAGCTTAGTCGACCAATAAAAAGTGACAAAACAATTGAAAATAACAAGCAGTTTGCTTGGTTAAGCTTAATTTTCTTATTAATCAACTTGCTAGTTTTAACGAGAGGTATTTAGGGATAAAAAGTCTGATGAGAATCATAAGATCTCTTTCACGTGCGCAGGAGATCTCTTACACTCAAACTAGTGTTTTTCTTCAAAAAGGATTTTACTGTCGATTCCTTCTTTGATTAGTTCCGCTTTGAGGGTCTTGAGTGCTTTGATTTGGGTTTGACGGACTTTTTCACGGGTCATGCCTGTGCTTTTACCGACTTCTTCGAGGGTTTGTTCAAAAGTTCCAAATAGCCCAAAACGTCTAACGAGAATATCGTACTCAACGGGCTTTAGGCAATTTCGCATAACGTCATCTACTACGTGGTGAATGACTTCTGAATCTCCCACCTGGTGATCAACTTCTGGTATATCATTAAAAACGGCATCCAGGCTTAGAATTTCTTCTGCATTATCATTTAGAATATCGGATGGATTTTCAGTTCTTTCTGCCATTAAGAGCTCTTGCAGCTCATCTTTAGGCATTCCAACTTCTTTTGCCAACTCTTTAAAGCTTGGCTCATGATCTAAGTTATTTAGCATTTTCTGATAGATTTTACGGACTCGGTTCATGCTTTTAACCACATGAATGGGGAGTCGAATAGTTCTAGCATTATTCATCAGTGCTCTTTCAATGGATTCACGTATCCACCAAGTAGCGTAGGTTGAAAAACGGCATCCTTTTTTAGGATCGAATTTTTCAACGGCATGGATTAGACCAAGGTTGCCTTCATCTATTAGGTCACCTAAAGCTAAACCACGGTAACGATAAGAGCGAGCAACTTTAATGACAAGACGTAGATTTCGCTCAATGAGCTCATCTCTAGCATCTTGATCGCCTTGGGCGATTCTATTGGCGAGGGTAATTTCTTCTTTTGCGGTTAACAGACGAGCTCTACCAACTTCTTTTAGGTAGTGATATACAGGATCGGAAGTAATCGCTTTTGTAAGCTGAGAACTTGGGATGCTTTGTAATGACACTCGTTGCAAAGATCTTCCAGGCATATATTACCTCTACTTCTAGTTAACACGTCTAGCTTCCTTGCAAGTATGGGGCTGGGTCGATTGATTCTCCTTTGTATCGCATTTCAAAGTGCAGGTGCACATAGTCACTCCCACTTTGACCCATTTCAGCAATCACTTGTCCTTTAGCGACCTTATCTCCTTCTTGGACAGTTAAGGTTCGATTATGTGCGTAGGCAGTCAAAAAATTATTATTATGCTTAATAATCAATAAGTTGCCATATCCCTGTATCTGGTTACCGCTGTATATAACTTCTCCATCAGATGCAGCATGTACCGGATCGCCTGCATGTCCTGCAAAATCGATTGCTTCATGTTGTTTAGAGTAAGAAGTGAGAATTTGGTTCCCTGTTGGTTTAGCCCAATGTATTTGTGCATCTTCAACGCTATCAACAAAGGTTGGGACATCACGCATAGTAGTGGGACTAGCGTTAGCTTTGGCTTTCTCTATAGTGAAGTTAGCGGAAGCTGTATTGATCTTAGAAGTCGAGTTCTTTCTACCAGTAAATGGACGTTTAGCGCTAGGCTTCAGTAGAACCACTTGTCCAGGATAGAGTGTGTATGGAGAGGACAGTTGATTATAGGCAATAATATCTTTAGTCGGTATATCAAAACGTTTCGCGAGCTTACTCAGCGAATCACCGCCAACAACGTAATAACGACCGTCTATAGGTAAGTCATCTGAGGACCAGTAGGCACTAACCACTGGTGCACCACTGATTTGTCGATTTGTGTCAGTAGTTGCGCAAGCAGAAAGCAGCACGGTGACACTAAGAACACATCCATAATAAGTACGCATAGCCTTCCCTAGCAAAGCGTTTATGTCAAAAAAACGACGTATTATCCAACAAACTTAAACAATACAATTAAAGCCAGTAAAACAGTCAGCGCTATCCACCCAAGACGGTCGACATAGCGTACGATCATGCTATCAACCTTCTCTCCGGAAAAACGCATAATTGCTGCGACACCATAAAAACGAATAGAGCGTCCAACTATAGAAGCCACCACAAAGGCTGGAAAACTCATCTGCATCATACCAGCGCCCAAGGTAAACAACTTATAGGGTATCGGTGTGACGCCTGCTAAAAAGACTACCAGTACTCCCCAGTGAGAAAACCATTCTATCAAATCATTGAACTGCGCCTGGGCATTAAAAAACTCTATAATCGGCTGACCTACTAATGCAAAAGCAAAATAGCCGATCGCATAACCAATCATTCCACCGATAACAGAAGATGCGGTGGTAATAAAAGCAAAAGTCCAACTTTTTGTTGGCTTGGCCATTACCATTGGGATTAATAGAGTATCTGGGGGAATTGGGAAAAAAGAGGACTCTGCAACGCTAACACCGGCTAGATAGCACGGTGCATTGCGGTGCGCTGACAGTGAAATAACTTTCTTATAAAGACTTTGCCACAAACCCATAAACCATACCCTAAAACCACTAGGTTGGTTAACAATATATCTTATTTTTTGTAGCAAGCCATCATTCAAATATCTCTTAGACTTTTTCTTCTGCTAAAGCAAAGGCGCTAGACCATTGAGACAGTGGCTCTAAGACATCATACTGCGTTAAATCCACCTGCAGTGGTGTGAGTGACACGTACTGTTGACTGACGGCGTAGAAGTCTGTTCCTTCGCCTGCGTCTTGTCCTCGACCTGCAGGACCGACCCAAAAGATGTCTCTCCCACGGGGGTCTTTGTCTTTGATAATTGGTTCAGCACGATGGCGGTGTCCTAAACGTACAGAGCGAATACCTTTCACTTGCTCAACTGGACAGTTTGGAACGTTAACATTGAGTACGGTTGTTTTTGGCAATGGCTCATTTTGAATACGAGTCAGTATTCTTTTAACGACCTCTGCCGCAGTTTCAAAGTAGCGATTTTCTTTATCACCGTGACAATCAAGAGAAACTGCAATGGCTGGTAGCCCTAAAAAGCGCCCTTCTGTTGCCGCTGCAACTGTACCAGAATACAGAATATCATCGCCTAAGTTTGCGCCATTATTAATACCACTAACCACTAAATCGGGCTCCTCTTCCAACAGCCCGGTGAGAGCTAAATGCACACAATCTGTTGGTGTCCCATTCACACAAAAACGATTATCAGCGACTTTTGTTACTCTCAATGGTGAGTCTAGTGTCAGTGAGTTACTGGCGGCGCTGCGATCACGATCTGGCGCAACGGTTATCACCGATGTGACAAAATTTAGTGATTCGACTGCGTTAATTAACGCTTTTAAGCCTGGGGCATGGATCCCATCGTCATTACTTATCAGAATTTTCATTAACATTCTCCTGAACTAGCGTCACTGCGTGAACGGCTATTCCTTCTTCTCGTCCGATATAACCTAATTTTTCTGTCGTAGTAGCTTTAAGATTAATGTGGGATACCGGTATCTGCAAATCACTTGATAGGTTTTTTTTCATTTGTTCAAGGTGCGGTGCCATTTTTGGTCTTTGTGCAATAATAGTGATGTCTATATTGATCGGCACCATTTTTTTGCTTTTGAGCAACTCATAAACGTGTAACATTAAATCTCTAGAACTGGCGCCTTTAAAGTTAACATTTGTATCGGGAAAATGATGCCCGATGTCACCAAGTGCTGCAGCGCCAAGTAGAGCATCCATTGCAGCATGATAGACAACGTCCCCATCTGAATGTGCTTTAATCGCTTTTGTATGAGGTATTTTGACCCCGCCAAGGGTAATAAAATCGCCAGGTATAAAAGCATGGACATCATATCCATGACCAATTCGAGGAAACTGATTACTGCTCACTGAGTATTCCTTTTGCTAACACTAGATCTTCAGGGTTCGTAATTTTTATATTTGTATTTTTGCCCTTTACAACCAGCACTTCAATACCTAATCGCTCTAAAGCACTTGCTTCATCCGTTATTTCAATGCCATTAGCATGAGCATCTTCAATGGCGGCTTTTAGTTCTTTAACACGAGCGATCTGCGGCGTTTGAGCGGCCCAAATAGATCCTCTATCAACACTTTCCAGAACGGCGAAATCTTTTACACGCTTAAGAGTGCTGGTGATAGGTGTTGCAAGTAATGCTGGCTTTTCATGCTTTTGCACAAAAAGTATCAAATCACTTAATGAATCCTGTTCTAAACAGGGTCTAGCAGCATCGTGTACTAGAACCCAATCGCATGCATGTTCTTGCTCTAACGCATTAAGACCACTTAACACACTGTGAGAACGTGATGGTCCACCAACTACTATTTCAACACAAGGGTCTAAGTTTAGTTGGGCAACATAAGGGCACTTCTCTGCGCAAGTAACAATCACACGGCTAATGTATGGTGAGGATAGAAATATTGAGATTGTTTTTTCTAGGATAGTTTGATCACCTATCCTAGAAAACTGTTTAGGGACATCTTGACCAAAACGATTACCCGTGCCAGCTGCCGGAATAATTACATGAGCCTTCATAGGCCGTTCTCAGTAACAAAGTAGAACGTCTCATTAGGCTTTATCATCCCCAGGTCATTACGTGCTCTTTCTTCAACGGCGATGAGTTGTGATTTAAGATCGGCCACCTCAGCTATTAATACTCGATTACGCTTTTCGAGTAGTTTTATTTGTTCCTGCTGCTCACTTATTTCAGACTGAAGTTCCATGTAAACAGGAACCCCATCACTCGACATCCAAATTCTTTGTTGCAAAGCCAAAAGACATAGCACCAGCAGTCCAGCAAGAACAACTTGTCTCATAGGCATTCAAACGCTTTGCTTCCAGCATAAGGAAAACCAAAACGATCTTCTATGCGCAGCAATTGATTATACTTGGCAACCCGATCACTTCGACAGGGCGCGCCAGTTTTAATTTGCCCAACCCCTGTTGCAACCGCCAAATCAGCTATTGTTGTGTCTTCCGTTTCACCGGAGCGATGCGAAACTACTGCCGTGTAGCCTGCCTTTCTCGCCATTTGTATGGTCTCTAATGTTTCTGTAAGAGTGCCAATTTGATTCACCTTAATTAAGATGCTATTGGCCAATCCGCCTTCTATGCCCTGAGCAAAAATGCTTGGATTTGTAACAAAGAGATCGTCACCGACTAACTGAATCTTATTGCCAAGCTTCTTCGTTAAAGCTTGCCATCCAGACAAATCATTCTCATCCAGAGCATCTTCAATTGAAATGATAGGATATTGAGTCACCCATGAGTCTAAAAGTTCAATCACACCGTTTGAGTCTGTTTTAAGATTCTCAGCATCTAAGTTATATTGACCGTTTTTGTAAAATTCAGAAGCCGCACAATCTAATGCTAGACTAATGTGTTTTCCAATCTGATAAGCACTTTGCTCAATTGCTTCCAATAGAACTTGAATGGCTTCTTCATTAGAGCGAAGGTTAGGCGCAAAACCACCTTCGTCTCCAACAGCCGTATTTAAGCCCTTCTTTTTTAATACAGACTTAAGAATATGATATACCTCAGCTCCCATTTGTAAGCCTTCAGCAAAAGTGCTAGCACCATGTGGCACGATCATAAACTCTTGAATATCGACATTGTTATCCGCGTGCTTTCCACCGTTTAAAACATTCAACATTGGAACTGGCATTTGAGGCATCGCAGTTGGCTCAATGCTTTTACAAAGAGGAACACTTGAAGACTGCGCAAATGCTCGAGCGCAAGCTAAAGACACGGCAAGGATCGCGTTAGCCCCAAGATTTGATTTGTCCTTAGTGCCATCTAAAGCGAGCATTGCATCATCAATTTTTTTCTGATCTGAGATATCCATTCCAACTAAGGTATCGGCAATCGGACCATTGATATGAGACACTGCTTTTGTAACACTTTTTCCTGCAAACTGATTCTTCTCATTATCACGCAGCTCTAAAGCTTCTTTTTCACCTGTTGAGGCACCAGATGGAACCATTGCTAAAGCAAACGTGCCATCAGATAGTGTCACCTCTGCTTCCGTTGTAGGGAAACCACGAGAATCTATTACTTGTCGGCCATGAATTTTTTTTATAGCACTCATCTTATAGCTCCTCTGCTAACATAATGGCATTACTGCTTTTAACAGCGGCATCAATTTCTTTTAAAGTGATAAGTAACTGTTTCATTAGGTGAAGCGGCCACATATTTGGACCATCACTCAATGCCATATCTGGATGTGGATGTGTCTCCATGAATACACCTGAAACGCCTGCCGCGACTGCTGCTCTGGCTAAAACAGGTACAAACTCTCGCTTGCCACCTGAAGCACTTCCTGACGCTCCCGGCATCTGCACTGAGTGTGTCGCATCAAACACAACGGGACAACCTGTTTCTCTTAACACTTGCAAAGATCGCATATCAGAAACCAAATTGTTATAACCAAAACTAAAACCGCGCTCACAAACCATTATTTGATCATTTCCGACGGCTTTCGCCTTTTCAACAACAGAGGTCATTTCCCAAGGGGATAAGAACTGACCTTTTTTAATATTGACAGGTATTCCACACTTAGCAACAGACTGGATAAAGTTTGTTTGACGGCAAAGAAAAGCTGGCGTTTGAAGCACATCTACGACTGAAGCAACTTCATCTAATGGGGTGTCTTCGTGAACATCGGTTAAGATTGGCAGGCCTGTCATTTTTTTTGCTTTTTCAAGAATAGCAAGACCTTCCTCAATGCCCGGACCACGAAAACTATTTGCACTAGTTCTATTTGCTTTATCAAAAGAACTCTTGAATATAATTGGCACATTTAAAGTGTCACTCATTTCTTTGAGTGCACCAGCCGTATCTAAGACAAGTGATTCACTTTCTATAACACAGGGGCCTGCAATTACAAACAAAGGCGTATCTTGTGTAAATGCGTAATCTCCAACTTTCACTTTTATCATTTTTCTTCCTTAAATGTTTTGGCAGCTTCTATATAGCTGGTAAACAAGGGATGTCCTTTTCTAGGGGTAGAAGTAAACTCTGGGTGGAATTGGCAAGCAACAAACCAAGGATGGTTCGGTACTTCAATCATCTCTACAAGAGAGGCATCTGCTGAACGTCCGCTAACAACTAAGCCCTTTTGTTCCAATGATTTAACCAGGGGCCCATTCACCTCATAGCGATGACGGTGACGTTCTATAATGACATCTTTCCCATATATTTTTCTTGATAATGATTCAGCGGTTAAGTGACAAGGTTGTCCACCCAAACGCATAGACCCCCCTAAGTCGCTGTTCTCGTCCCTGGTTTCGATTTGACCATCTTCATTTGTCCACTCAGTGATTAATGCGACAATTGGAAATGGTGTACTTGAATTAAACTCTGTAGAGTTCGCTTCTTTTTCACCTAGCACATGGCGTGCATACTCTATAATAGCAACCTGCATACCTAAACAAATACCAAGATATGGCACGTTATTTTCACGGGCATATTGTGCCGCTAAGATTTTACCTTCCGTACCACGACTGCCAAACCCACCAGGCACCAATATTGCATCTAAATTATTGAGGAGCTGTGTGCCTTTTTTCTCTAGCTCTTCAGCATCAACAAACTCAATTTTAACTCTAGTACTGGTATGTATTCCCGCATGTTTCAGGGATTCATTCAGTGACATATAAGCATCAGCCAAATCTACATACTTTCCGATCATACCAACAGTGACTTCATGCTTTGGATTAGATTCTTTTTCTAATACTGACTTCCAGTCAGTTAAATTTGCATCAGATACTTTATCTTGTAATCTAAAATGCTCAACAACAATTTGATCAAGTCCTTGCTCTTGTAACACGCAAGGGATTTGATAAATTGACTTAACGTCAGGAGATGAAACAACAGACTTCTCCGGTACATTAGTAAACAAAGCAATCTTTTTGCGCTCACTGGCTGGCAATTCGGTTTGACTTCTGCAAACCAAAACATCCGGCTGAATCCCGATTGAACGAAGCTCTTTTACAGAGTGTTGAGTAGGCTTAGTTTTAAGCTCACCCGCCGTGCCAAGATATGGAACTAATGTTAAATGCATGTAGAGCACATTTTCATGCCCTAGTTCACTGCCCATTTGTCGAATAGCTTCTAGAAATGGCAGTGATTCAATATCACCCACCGTTCCACCAATTTCGACCATTGCAACATCCGTATCTTGGGAGCCTGCACAAATAAGGCGTTTAATTTCTTCCGTTACATGCGGTATAACTTGAACCGTTGCACCAAGATAGTCACCCCGACGCTCTTTTTGAAGAACATTCGAGTACACCAAGCCAGTCGTAAAATTATTCGAACGAGTCATTGTTGTTTCAACAAAGCGTTCATAATGTCCCAAATCGAGATCGGTTTCTGCGCCGTCTTCGGTAACAAATACCTCACCGTGCTGAAACGGGCTCATAGTACCCGGATCGACATTGACATAAGGGTCTAGCTTTAAAAGCGTAACACGCAGACCTCTAGATTTGAGAATTGAAGCGAGAGAAGATGAGGCAATGCCCTTGCCTAAAGATGATACAACCCCGCCTGTAACAAAGATATATTTCGTCATAAGACCCTCCACAGACGGAATATCATTATACATTAGGGGGATAGGAAATTCTATGAATCCTTAATCCAGGATGGGGAATAACTCATTATCTTATCGATTGGGACAACAAGCTTTTTTTTCTTAGTTATCAATGGGATATAACACCTTAACCAAGGCGGGATCCCCAAAGACTGAAAACGGTTCTTTAAATGGTGTTTAGAAGGTGAAATCTCAGCGGGTATACCTTGCCTCCAATACCAAACATCATAGACCTCATCCTTGAGACCAAGTGATTGCCCATCGAGCAATATATCCTCTCCAAATAATGATATTGGTTCACTAGGAGACCACTTTAGAGGCTCTGGTGGCTTAGGCAGAATAGAGGGAAAGGCGTATATATAATGGCGCCAGCGTCTAAATGTATACTGATTAACAATAAGCTGGGCATCGTTATCAGGCCCTAGACATTGACGTAAAAATTCAGCTAACTGTTCCCATGAAGGATGCCTGCCTGTTAAATCAAAGCACCATTGTATGAGTAAGTTTTTTTGCCGCTGTTCTGAAAGAACCGCTAATGTACTCAGTGGAACCCTGTCTATTTTGGGTAGCCCATCTATTTTCGCCAGTTCATTTAAGCACCGTTGTGCACTTAGACATTTTTCTTGTGACTTAGCAATAGCGGGTGAAATACCTGGAAACCTTGATTCTATAAGTGGCATCAACTCATGACGAATCCAATTACGATCGAAATCGACAACAGAGTTCGAATCATCTTCTATCCACTGCAAATGATGAGCGTGTGCATATTCCTCAATGTCAGATTTTGATAGGTTTAAAAATGGACGTAAAAGGGTTTTGTTTCCCATCTTTCTAGAAGCTGGGATGCCTGCTAAGCCAGCAACCCCTTGACCTGAAAATGCTTTTAGAAAGAATGTTTCAACTTGATCGTTTAAATGATGCGCCATTAAAAGCGTCGCCTCTTGGGGCAACTGCAAATCAAACACTTTGTAGCGCTGTTCTCGCGCAAGCGCTTCTATATTTGATCTCGATGGCACTTGGACATTGAATATAGACAGCTCAACGCCAAGGCCCTTAGAAAAATTAAGACAATGTTTTGCCCAATCATCTGATTTGGCATTCAAATGATGATTAACATGAATGGCTTTTATCTTATGTTTAGGGTGGCACTGAGTTAAAGCATGCAACAATACGGTACTGTCGACACCACCACTAAAAGCCACCCATATTGTTTCTTCCTGAAGCTGCTCTAATCCTTTTAGAAGGGACGAAAGCACAGAGCTCATTGCGTATTGAGTACTTTCATTAGCCTATCATAGCGGCGCTGAAGCAATGCATTTTTAGGAATTGCATTAAGTCGTGACAACTCTTCTGAAATAGCTTGTTTAAGCGTTTCACTCATTTGAGCATAATCTCTATGAGCGCCTCCTAATGGCTCTTGTATAATTTTATCAATTAACCCAAGTGATTTAAGGCGTTCTGCTGTTATACCCATGACCTCTGCCGCTTCAGGAGCTTTTTCAGCGCTACGCCATAAAATAGAAGCACAGCCTTCAGGAGAAATCGTTGCATAGTAAGAATATTGAAGCATCATGACTGTATCACCAACCCCGATTCCTAATGCACCACCCGAACAACCTTCGCCAATCACAACACAAATAACGGGTACTTTAAGCGCCGCCATTTCTCTTAAGTTTGTTGCAATCGCCTCGCTTTGGCCACGCGCTTCAGCGCCAACACCTGGGTATGCCCCAGGAGTATCAATAAATGTTATCACTGGCATATCATAGTGCTCAGCCATTTTCATAAGACGCAATGCACGACGATAGCCTTCAGGATGCATCATCCCAAAGTTGCGCTCGATTTTTTGTTTTGTATCACGTCCTTTTTGTTGGCCAATTACCATCACTGACTCTCCATTGAGTCTGGCCAACCCTGCTACAAGCGCCTTATCATCTTTGAATGAGCGATCGCCATGTAGCTCATCGAAATCTGTAAACACATGCTTAATGTAATCAAGTGTGTGTGGCCTTAAGGGATGCCGAGCCAACTGGGCTATTTGCCATGCAGATAAATTTTTGAAGACCGATTTCGTCAGGTCTTGCGACTTAGACTCTAAACGTGCAATCTCTTCACTAATGTTGACTTCCGTATCAGACCCCACAAGCCTTAGCTCCTCAATTTTTGCTTGAAGCTCGGCTATCGGTTGCTCAAACTCAAGAAAGTTCGGATTCATACTACTCGCCTCACCTTTTTCAATATTAATAAGCGATATTCACCGCAATGTACGACTATCCCACCCTGTTAGTCAATCTTCTCACCCACTTTGTTCGAATGAATTTTTCGATAGTGCAGCTTCACGTTGTTTGGCCCAAAACTCTGCTTTAAGTCGTTTATAAGGGCAGATGTGGGAGAAACGGCCCAGTCTTGACCTAATTGCAGCAGAGCCTTCTTTTCCTGGGTTTGATATTCTAACCATACTGGAACCAGTGTATCCCCTTCATATGCCGTTAAAATCGCTTTTAAGGCATCTACTGTTTCGGCATTCATTCCTTGTATACGCACGAGAACCGCTGTTGCATAATGTGCTCTTGCCGCTTCTAGACTGTAAACTTCTTTAGGTTTGAGACGAAGGCCACCTGAACGTTCATCTCTAGAGATAGTAACCTCTGCAATAATCACTTCTCCATCTGCTAACCAATGCTGGTTCTCACGGTACATATTAGAAAACAGAGCCATTTCCTGCTGTGCCAAACCATCATCAATCGTCAAAAAGGCCATCTTGTCGCCTTTTTTGGTTGGCATACTCCGGATACCCTGAATCAACCCTGCAATACGAACGACCTTCTTATCATTCACTTTTAATTTATCAAGTTCCGTTTTAACGATATCTCTTAATTCAGCACGGTAAATTTGCATGGGGTGCCCAGACAAATATAGGCCAAGGGTAGATTTTTCATGTGAAAGCTTATCCGTCATGGAAAACTGAGCAGCACTTTTGAGGTGTGGAAACGTACTGACTGTACCGGCAAAAAGATCGTTTTGGCCCGAAGCTTGATTTGTAGCAGATTGTTGTGAGAAACGCAGCAGTTCTTCAAGGTTGAGAGAAAGCTGTGCCCGATTGTCATGCAGGCTATCAAAACATCCAGATAATATCAAAGCTTCAAGGGTTCTTTTATTGATTTTTATGTTCTGACATTTAGAAAAGAAATCCTCCAAAGAGTCAAACCTTCCAGATATTTTTCTCTGTTCTATGATGTCTACAACAATATGTTCCCCAACCCCTTTTATCGCCCCAAGCCCATATCTGATTTGTCCACGCGTTTGAACAGAAAACTTAAATGTTGATTCGTTAATGTCTGGTGGAAGCACGGCTAAGCCCATATGCTTTGCTTCCATAACCATTGTTAATACTTTATCAGTATGGTTCATATCTGCAGATAAAACAGCAGCCATGAAAAAGTCGGGGAAATGCGTCTTTAACCATGCGGTTTGATAGGAGACCAACGCGTATGCTGCAGAGTGTGATTTGTTGAAACCATAGCCAGCAAACTTTTCCATCAAATCGAAGATTTGTGCGGCCTGATCTCCTGGAACATCATTCTCAATAGAGCCCTGAACAAAAATCTCACGCTGTTTTGCCATTTCCTCTGGCTTTTTCTTACCCATCGCTCGACGAAGTAAATCAGCGCCCCCCAGGGAGTAGCCAGCAAGAATCTGAGCGATCTGCATCACCTGTTCCTGATACAAAATCACACCATATGTTGGCTCTAAAACTTCTGTCAGCTTAGGATGAA
Organism: Legionellales bacterium; assembly: GCA_002708265.1. Taxonomy (GTDB): domain Bacteria; phylum Pseudomonadota; class Gammaproteobacteria; order Berkiellales; family Berkiellaceae. The sequence goes on from PANA01000005.1 coordinate 21,578, forward strand.
GGTACTCAACCTTCATACGTCCATGTTTACGCTCTATGTAATCATCGACCATTCCAGACTGTAATGGACCGGGTCTAAAAAGCGCTACAAGAGCAATGATTTCTTCAAATCTATCTGGCTTCAAGCGCCTAATCAGATCCTTCATCCCGCGAGATTCAAGCTGGAAGACCGCTGTTGTTGCACAGTCCTTAAGAAGTTTAAATACTTTCGGATCAGTTAATGATATTTTTCCAATATCAACTGCTCCCTCTTCACTGGCCCCTTTTTCATTAATGGCCCTAACAGCCCAATCAATGATAGTGAGGGTACGTAAACCCAAAAAGTCGAACTTGATCAGACCAACAGATTCAGCATCGTCTTTGTCAAATTGTGTAACCGGGCTTGAGGAGGATTCCTCAGTATAAATTGGGGCATAGTCTGTCAAAGGTTTTGGGGCAATCACCACCCCTCCAGCATGCTTACCGACGTTTCGGGCAATCCCTTCTAATTTCCTACCCAAATCAATCAAAGAAGTAACATCTTCTTCATCGTCGTATCGCTCTTTTAGTAAAGGCTCGTCTTCCAGTGCTTTGTCTAATGTGATACCTAATTCAAATGGAATTAATTTTGCAATCTTATCAACGAATCCGTATGGATGGCCTAAAACCCTACCTACATCTCGTACGACTGCCTTAGCGGCCATTGTTCCAAAAGTTGCTATTTGTGAAACATTTTCTTTTCCATACTTTTTAGTAACGTACTCAATGACGCGATCGCGTCCTTCCATACAAAAATCAATATCAAAGTCAGGAAGAGAGACCCTGTCTGGATTCAGGAATCGCTCAAAAAGTAAATCATATTCTAATGGATCAATATTCGTGATATACAAGGCATATGCCACAATGGAACCCGCACCAGAACCCCGGCCAGGGCCGACTGGAATTCCTTGTTTAAGAGCCCATCGTATAAAGTCAGAGACAATCAAAAAGTAACCTGAAAAGCCCATTTTAATAATAACGTCTAACTCTACCTCCAGTCTTTCCTGGTAAAGTTTTTGCTTTTCTCGCCTTTGCTCTTCATCGAACATTAACTCAAGCCGTTCATTTAAACCATTCTGTGCCTCTTTTCTTAAAAAGGACTCAATGGTTTCAGTTTCAGGAACTGGAAACACAGGAAACGCAGCTTTATATAATTCAAAAGAAAAATTGCATCGCTTGGCAACTTCAATCGTATTTTGCAAAGCCTGGGGACAGTCAGAGAAAAGCTTGGCCATTTCATCGGGGGTCTTTAAATACTGCTCGGCCGTGTAGTGCTTTGGTCGAGCAGGATTATCTAGAGTCATTCCTGAATAGATACTTACCCTAGCCTCGTGAGCGTCAAAGTCATCCTTGGCAATCATCATGACATTATTCGTCGCGACTAAAGGTATTTTGTATTTCTCGGAATATTCGCCAGCAATGGGGATATAGATGGACTCGCCTTCTTGGTTTATACGTGACACTTCTAGGTAAAAACGATTGCCATAGATATTTTGATACTTTTTTATTGCCAATTCCGATCGAGCACTATCGCCTGCCAATATTGACTGACCAATTTCACTATTAATTCCGCCGGAAAGAACTATCAGCCCCTCAGAGTACTCTTCTAACCATTCAAATTTGTATATGGGTACCGGATTTCGCTCTGAAAACAAATACCCTTTAGATATCAGCTGACATAAGTTGTTATAACCAGTTCCGTTCATACAAAGAAATACACAACGATCGATATTATCTACAGCATCATCTTTGATCCATAGCTCTGAACCAATAATTGGCTTAACACCAGTCCCGCATAAACTTTTATAACTTTTTACCGCTGAAAATAAGTTCGCTATATCAGTTATTGCGCATGCTGCTAGATTGTTTTGTTCACACGCAGATGAGAGTGCTTTAATACGACACAAACCATCTAATATTGAGTACTCGCTGTGTACACGAAGATGCACAAACGCGGTCATATCAGCTCCTGCACTGGTGCAAACGACTTGCGGTGAATATCAATAGGGCCAAAAGCACGAATAGCACTTAGGTGAAATGCCGTTGGGTAGCCTTTATGCTTATCAAAACCATATTCCGGAAACTGTTCAGCATACTTTTTCATTAGGCGATCTCTGGTTACCTTAGCCAAAATAGAAGCCGCACTAATGCAAGGAACGAGCATATCGCCTTTGACTATAGATTTGGAAGGGACTGAAAAGCCTGGGCTAGCGTTTCCATCGACATAAATAAAACTAGGCTGAATAGGAAGTGCCTCAACCGCCCTTTTCATACTTAAAAATGTAGCTTGCAAGATATTGATACTATCTATCTCTTCTTCGCTTGCCCAACCAATGCCATAAGCTACTGCCTGTTCCTTAACGGCTTCAAATAAGTACTCGCGCTTTTTTTCAGATAGCTTTTTTGAGTCAGTGAGCCCCTCTAAAGAGTATGATTCAGGCAAAATAACGGCGGCTGAACATACAGGACCAGCTATGGGGCCCCTACCTACCTCGTCCACTCCTGCTTCCATACAAGTTGTCATTAGCTATCCTTAATTAAATCATAGGCTACTTGCGCTGACTGCTTATCCGCATTGAGGGCAATACTTTTATGTATAGTATCAAACTCGGAAATCATTTCTGTTTGTGGGGTATTAAGTAGGTTAACCATTTCATCAGCCACAACAGACGGATTAATCTTCTGTATATATTCAGAAACAAGTGACTTCTTTGCAAGCAAATTAGGCAAAGCAAAATGCTTCAGAGTTAGAAGACATCGACCAATGAGGTAGTTTAGAAATGAAACTTTGTATATTACAACCATCGGTTTTTTAAGCAGCATTGTTTCTAACGTCACCGTACCTGATTTTGCTAAAACCACATCCGCTGCTGCTATAGCTGTTCTTGTATCATTGACGGTTAATTGTATCGACAATTTTCGCTGGGCTTTTAGTAAAATAGATTCCCATTGTTTTTTAGATTTTTCATTTAAACAAGCAATAAGAAACTGCACTTGGGGCACTTTAAGCTGAATCTTCTCAGCTATGGTTAGAATAATGGGGGCTAACATATCGATCTCTTTTTTTCGAGATCCGCCCAGCAGCGTAATTAGAGGCTTATCTGTTAGGCCGTATTTATTTCTTGCTTCAACCTTGAATGACTCATCTGCCCCTAGAGGAATATCATCAGCCAATTTCATGCCGACACAGGTAACAGGGATTTGATGTGTTTTATAAATATCAGTTTCAAATGGAAACAAGACCATAATGTGACTTACGGCCCTTTTAATACTAAATATACGCTTTTTACGCCAAGCCCAAACAGATGGGCCAACATAGTGTAAGGTCTTAATACCGTTTGCCTTGAGCTTTTTCTCTACACGCAAATTAAACTCAGGTGCATCGATTCCAATAAATAAATCAGGGGGATTATCTAAGCATCGTTTACATACTTCATTATATAAACCATATATAGATCGGATATTAAGAAGCGGATCGACGAAGCCCATGTAATTGATGCGCTCATAACTGAACCAGGGTTTAAGACCTTGCTTTTCCATCAACGGACCAGCAACACCTTCAAACTGAGCATGTGGGAGTTTGGATTTTAACTCTGCAAGCAATCCGGCGCCAAGACGGTCCCCTGACGCTTCGCCACAGACAATGACGATACGAGTGGGGTTTGACACGTTATCTTAATATCCCTCTCTCAGAGGTCTCTACAGAGTCAATGAAGTCACTCACTTCATTAATAGAAGCATATTTATCTTTAATTAAGCCTAGTGCTTCTTCCGCTGTATGACCTTGACGGAAAAATATTTTATAAGCTTGTTTCAAAGCGGCAATAGATTCTTCAGAAAAGCCTCTTCGTCTTAGTCCAACTTGGTTTAAACCATGAACTTGTGCTGGGTGTCCAGACACCATGACAAAAGGCGCAACATCTTTCGTAATTATACTGCCACCAGCACAGAAGCTGTAGGAGCCAATATGACAGAATTGATGAACGCCAACAAAACCTCCAAGGTTCGCTTTGTCACCAACTCGAACGTGACCCGCTATAGAGGCGTTATTTGAAAATACGGTATCACTGCCGACATGACAGTCATGCGCAATGTGAACATATGCCATAAGCAAGTTTCTATTGCCTACAAATGTTTCACCATGGTCTTGAACCGTACCGCGAGAAATCGTAACAAACTCACGGATGATATTCTCATCACCGATTCTTAAAGTTGTGGGTTCGCCAGCATACTTCTTATCTTGTGGGGCTTCACCAATCGAGCAGAACTGGAAAAAATGGTTATTTTTTCCAATAAGGGTAGGCCCCTTTATAACAACATGAGACTCGATAATAGTGTTATCACCGATTTCTACATCTTTGCCGATCACTGAAAATGGACCGATTGTTACGTTAGTACCAATTTTAGCCTCTGGGTGGACTACAGCTAATTCGCTTATCACTTTTTTTCTTCCTTTTGCGCGGCACAGAGGATGTCTGCTACACAGGCGACTTCTCCGTCAACGATCGCTTCTCCGTGAATTTTCCAAAAGTTCCTTTTTCGGCCCGTGAACGTTGCATTTAATATCAGCTGATCTCCGGGAATAACCTTTCGCTTAAAGCGCACATTGTCAATTGACGCTAAATAAAAGAGCATTTCAGAAGGATCATATCCTTCAGTCTTATATGCTAAGATACCTGCTGCCTGAGCAAGAGCCTCAATAATCAACACACCTGGCATCACTGGTACATCTGGGAAATGGCCAGTGAAAAATGGCTCATTAAATGTAACATTTTTGATGGCAACCAGCTTGTCCGTATCTACACTTTGAACTTTATCTACCAGCAAAAAAGGATACCGGTGCGGCAGGTAATTAAGTATGTCTTGAATATTCATCAATCCTACACCTTAAATTAGTCGGCTATCACTTTAGACTCTAAATCCTTTAAACGTCTAGCAATTTCATCCAACTGATGAAATCGCGTTACGTTTTTAAGCCAAAGAGATTTTTCTTTTACTGGCATGCCAGAAGAATACACGCCCGGCTTTCGAATACTTCTAGTCACCATAGACATGCCTGAAATATGAACACCATCAGCAATGGTAATGTGTCCTTTGATACAAGTACCACCACCAACCAAACAATGCCGTCCGATGACAGTTGAACCGGATATACCGGTACAACCAGCAATAGCAGAGTGTGCTCCAATCCTGACGTTATGTGCAATCTGAATCAAATTATCTAATATTACGCCGTCTTCTATGACCGTATCTTCTACAGCCCCACGGTCAATACTACAATTAGAACCAATTTCAACGCGCTCTCCAATAGTCACCCCACCAATTTGAGGGACTTTGTGCCAACGTCCTTTTTCATCTGGTTCAAAGCCAAAGCCATCTGCACCAATAACTGTGCCACTATGAACCACACAGCTTTTTCCTAGCTTAGTATCGCTATACAAAGTAACATTTGGGTGTATCAAGGTGCCAGCACCTATGACACTGTTAAATCCAACGGAGATATTCCCCATCAAACAAACACCCGACTCAACTACGACATTATCGCCTATCGTTACATTCGGACCAACATAGGCTTCTGGACTAACCTTCGCACCATCCATGACCACAGCCGATGGATGAATTCCTTGTTTGCTTTGCTCAGGTGGTTGAAACAACCATGAGGCTACTTGTGCAAAAGCCATTCGTGGATGAGAGACAATAAATACATCAGAAGGACACTCACTGGCATCCTCCTCCGTTAACAAGACAACACCAGCTCGGGTCTGTCTGAGCTGAGGCATATACTTAGCAACTGTGAAAAAGCTTAAGTCATCTTCAGTTGCAACATCTAAAGTTCTTATACCCTTGATAACTCGGCCAGGCTTACCTCGATAAACTAAATTAAACTTTTCTGCTAGTGCCTCAGCTGTAACACTTGTCGTGCAAATTGGCATATTGTCTCCGATACCCTTTACGCTTTTGCGTCAAGACGGCTAATGATTTGTCTAGTAATGTCATTAGACTCGGAAAAGTATACAGACATATCGCTAGGGAAGATCATGTCAAATGATTCCTTAGCAGCATAGTCATCAATAACATCTTTCAACTGCGCCATAAATTTTTGCATTTCTTCTTGCTGACGGTGATTGAAGCTATCGTTAAACTCAATTTGTTTTACTTGAAGCTCACGCTGCATCATAGCCAAATCACGTTCCATAGCTTGCCGCTCATCTTCAGACAATGTTGCGCTCTCTCTTTCAAGTGACGCTCTTTTTTTCATAAAACGTTGTTCCTCAGACTGGAGCTCAGACTGAGGATCTGAAAACTCTGACTGAAGCTCAGTTGAAACAGTTTTTGCCATTTCAGACTTTTCTAAAACTTCACGAACATTAACAATGCCAAGCTTTTGTTCAGCATTTGCCAATGTTGGCACTAATAAAGCAGCTAAAACTAATCCAATAGTGAACTTTTTCAAGGGGTCCCCCTATTTGCTTTTCCTAAATTAAAAGTATGTGCCAATTGAGAAGCTAAAGGATCGCGTATCATCACCCTTCTTCTCATTCAAAGGCTTCGCCAAACTGAACTCTAATGGTCCCATTGGCGATACCCAAGTCACCGCCAAACCAGTCGTAAAACGTAACCCTGCTGGGTTATTTTGAGAAACATTTTCTCCTGCAGCAGTCGTCAAACGTTTACCGGTGGCATAAACCTGTCCCGCATCTAAAAACAGTGCTGGACGAACTGACTTCCAGTTTTCTTCCCCCCATAAGCGAGAGAAAGCCAGCTGCGCGCTTGAGCTAACCATTAGGTTACCACCGAACGGGTTACCCAGCGAATCTTTTGGACCAAGTGAGCTTTCTTCATAACCTCTAACGGTTCTGGAGCCACCAGCGAAATAGTGCTGATAAAACGGTAGGCGCCCTGTGTTTCCGTACCCACCACCGTAGGCAACGTTAAGATTTAGGTTTCCTATAAGAACCGTTGTGAAGGGATAATACAGCTGACTGTTAAAGTTAGCTTTATAATACTCTAGTCCCGAGCCTGGTAAAGTGAGCGAGGCGCCCACACGATGACGGGTTCCTTTAGTAGGAAAAATATATCGATCGAGCGAGTTATACATCCAACCCATGGAGACATCATACTCAAACGAGTGCTTGCCGTTATCCCGGATAAAGTACGCAATTTCTTCTGGTACCTGTGTCCCTGCTTTAAGATCGGTATCTCTGACACCAAAGCCCCACGTAGCTCTCGCCGAACGGGTTAATGGCAAACTGTAGTCTACGTTGAACCCTAGAGAGTCGGTTACGTAATCAGATACGTCTGTGTTTTCAGCTAATTCTGTCTCACTGTAATAGAGATTGAACCCTCGGCTAATGCCATCCAACGTATAATATGGGTTGTTGTAGCCCATACTATACGTTGTATATGTAGAAGAACGGTTAAAGTCCAGGTCGACAGTTCGACCTGTACCCATAAAATTTCGATTGGCGATGGAGGCATTAAACAAAACACCTTCAGCGGTTGAGTAGCCTACCCCCCCAGTGATATGACCTGACTGTGCTTCTTCAACACTCCAATCAAGATCTACCCAGTTTTCTCCGATTGGTCGCGTTTGAACAGTGACATCTTGGAAGAACCCGGTACGGTCTAGGCGTTTTTTTGACTCATCTACTTTGATAGAAGAAAGAACAGCCCCTTCTTGTTGCTGCATCTCCTGTCTCAAAACTGACTCTTGTGTCTTGTCATTTCCGGTAAAATTAATTTTGTTAACGTAATAGCGTTCGCCCTGGTCAACACTAAAAACGAATGAAACCGTATGCTTCTCAGCATCAACTTCAGGTATTGGACTGATTTCAGGAAAGGCATAACCTTCCTCCCCTAATCGCTCAGCAATATTTGTTACAGAAGTTGCAATTTTGCGTCGTGAGAAGGTCTCTCCGGGCTTGGCTATAATTAGCTTCATGATCTCGTTTTGAGGAACAACTGTTTCACCCTCAACACTTAAAGAGCCAACCGTGAACTGCTCACCCTCATCAACATTGATGGTGATATATATCCCGCGCTTATCTTCTGTTATCGAAACTTGCGTCGAAATAATATCAAAATTCAAATAACCTCTGTCGAGATAAAATGCTCTTAATGACTCTAAGTCAGATTCAAGACGTTGACGTGCATACTGATTACTTCGACTAAACCAGCTTAGCCAGTTGGAGGCTGAAAGAGAAAACTCATTTAATAAGGTTTTATCACTGAACAGGCGGTTTCCAATGATATTGATGTCACGAATACGAGCGATCTCGCCTTCATCGATCTGAATATGAACGGCCACTCTCTGTCTAGGCTGGTTTTCAGTTGTGATATTAACTTCTACACCATACTTACCCTGACTGAAATAAAGCCGCTCAAGCTCATTCGTCATCATCTTCAGCAAAGAGCGATCAAAAGTGCGCCCCTCAGCAAAACCTGCATCTTTTAATGCATCTAACATTTGCTTTGTCTTGATATCACTGTTGCCTGAAACAGTAATTTCTCCAATGACTGGACGCTCTTCAACTTGAATAACCAAAGATTGGTCTTTTCTAACAAGAGAAATATTGGAAAAAAATCCTGTTTTGTACAGTACAAGTATGATTTCATCAGAAGAAGATTGAGAAAGTTCATCCCCAATCTGGAAAGGCAAATAATCGTAAACGGTTTCTTCGCTGACCCGATGCAATCCCTCGATCTGAATTTCCTTTACAACGAATGGCTCAAACCCAAACGCTGTAGCTGACCAAATGCTTGTTCCAAGCAACAAGCCAATACCTAACTTTTTCATACCGTTCTACAATTCACGAATTACTGAAGCGACATATTAACATACGTGAAAAAAAAACCCAGACAGGATCTGGGCTTAAAAGAAAGGTTGGATATGTGTGTTAGCTAAATATTTCGTGCTATTTGGGTGTTTTCTGAGCGTTTGAACGATACCTAACATCACTAGTACTGCCTGGACGTGGCAAGTGATCTCGAATCCCCACATGTTGTGGAGACTGCCGTGCATGAAATAGTAATGGCAATCTTCTTTGATTCGGATTTTCTTCAGGTGTTACGGGGTCTTGTACTGGGTGAACAACTGCATTCGGGCGGTTAGGCGCAGGCACGGCAAGTGGAACATTCGTCAAACTATTATAAACACTACGTCCTGCTCTCAGGACACCAAGACCTAAAGCGGTTAGAACCTGAGAAGCTAGAATAAATGGAAATGAGGCCACCTTAGCACCTGTGTGTAGGTGTTGTACCATACGCCGATTTGCATGGTTCTTTATCATGAACTCACCATCAACTTTAAAAAGTGAAACTTTTGGTATTGCAGGCAGGCCTAATGCATGAGAGGCAAGTTTTCCGGCCAATGTCTCATAACTTGCATAATGTGGTTCCGCGGGACGGTCAGTAATTGATACATCCGGAAGAGCATAAATGTACTGTGCATTTTGGGGCATATGTCCAAGCAGCGGTACATGATCTGAGCCTCCAAAAATAACGGTTACTTTCTCACCGTTCATATCAGGATTATATGAGCCAGCAGGGCCAAAAGCATAAGCTTGAGACACTAACTCTGGAAAGCGATCGGCGGTTAACATCGCGATGCTAGCACCTAAACTGTGACCATGTAGTATCGCTCCCTCTTTCCCCTCATATGCACTTTTTTGTTCACTTAGCCATTTCTTTAACACCTCTTGCCCCATCCAGAATAGAGGCTCGCCTATGGCCATTCCAGGGGTCATGTCAGCGGCTAAGGCCCATGCAAACCCCTCAGAGCCTGGATATGTGGTCGATTTAAAGACTAAGTGAGAAGGGGCAAGTTCATGATTAAGAGGCGCAAAGCCATAGCAAGGATATGCGCTGCTTATTTCTTGCCCTGTAAGATGAATTTTCTCTACAACGTAGAGGACCCCTTCTACTGAATTTTCCTTAAAATAAGGCAGCATCAATGTGTCCTGAATTTCAAAACCAAACTGAGCGCCGTAATTGAGAATATTGTTAATCTGGCATTTGGCAGCTAAGCAAATATCTGGGGTTAGTTGGCTCGCATCCTGAAGCGCAACCAACTGATTAGTAATGGCATAACATCTGGCTTTTAGCTCTTCGTGCAGAGCTAATGAGAGCGCCCCAGACATCCCCAACAAAGTACTGGGCCCCAGCGCTCTAAGTAATCCAGGATCTATCCTGTGTCCAGACAATAAGATATTAGCAACACTACGGGCAGCCTTAGCTTCATCAGTATCTTCACACTCCGGTAAAGCAACAATAAGGTTCTCTGCCCCATCGATCGGGGTAAAATGGCGAGCTTCTAAATCTACACCTTGAACTGTTGGCCATAACGCCTTGATTTTTATTAGTTTATTTTCATCAATCATTATTACACACCGACAAATATAATTTAGTTATATTACCTATTTTTTTGCTGTTATTCAAGTGTTTATTGTTTTATATCGTGTAGTATTGCGCTTTAGGTTTTCAACTCACGAGTGCATATATGTCTAATACAGACTACTGTATTGTTGGGAGTGGTCGTCTGGCTACTCATCTGCGGTATTGGCTTTTAGAAAAGGGCCATACAGTTGCAAGCTGGTCACGACAAAACAGTGATTTAAGAACGCTCAGGTCTCTTTCAAAAAATGCATTAAGCACATTAGTAGCAATTAACGATCAGTCCATTGAAGAACTCTGCAGCTTTATTTCTGAAGCTGGTGGGTCTCCTGTACATTTCTCAGGAGCATTACATATTAATGGAGTATTAGGTTTTCATCCTTTGATGAGCTTTTCTAACACATTCCTTGATTTGGAAACTTATTCTTCTATTCCCTTCGTGGGGTGTGAAGAAAGTGATGTTTTTAGAAGAACATTCCCAAGTTTTAAGCAAAACCCTTATTATCAGATAGAACCCCAGCAAAAAGTGAAATACCATGCTCTATGTGTGCTAGTAAATAACTGCGCGATGCAATTGTGGGCAAGGTCCGTGGATGAGGCAAGTGCGCAGATGGGATTACCCGTAAGTATTTTTGACCCAATAATTCAACGTTCAGCTTCTTCTTGGGTAGAAGATAAGGCTTCAGGAATAACTGGACCACTAGTTAGAAATGATCTAAAAACGATTGAGGCTCACCTGGGCGCTCTTGATGATGAACCTCTCTTGAAACTTTATAAAGCGTTTTTAGAGTTACCTAAACCCGATGAATAATGGTAGGTTCGCGATTCGATTTACAATACGTTTCTTTGATTTTAAATGTGGAAATCAAAATCGCTAAGAATCCCATGGCAGGCAAAATAAGAAGTGCCTTTTGATAGTCGTCTGGACCGCCACCTAATGCATCAATTGTATATGAAACGATAGGCGCATTGATTGCCATAACAAACATCATCGCAGCATTGTTTAGCGCCAAGGCAACACCAATGTATTTCTTCTCAGTATTTTCAGCAACTGCTGCGAAACCGATAGTTTGGCCAGCAACGCCCACACCTAAAAAGAAGAAGCCTATTCTAAGTAACCAGATATTGAAAGGAAATAATACGATCAAGAGGAGGGAAACAAACACTAAAACAGCACATATCTGCATCATTCTTTTACGAGTGTAAAAGTAGTCAGACATAAAGCCTATACTCGGACAGCCACAAGCATATCCCAACCAGCTAAGGGTAATCATAAAGCTACTGTTCACTGCAGATATATTGTGAAAAGAAAGATATTGCTTAGTGGCGTTTTCAGACAAGTATTCTATCGCAAAGTAAACACAGGCTGAATAGAATACAATCCAAAGAATTTGAGCGTACCAAAGTGATTTTATCTGTGAAACATTATCTGTGGGCTTTTCAACAACAATGACTTCATCGAGACTTTGTTCTTTATTCTTGACAAAAATAAAGGCCAAGGTAGCAATAGCCACGCCAATAATTGATAAATAAATAAACAAATGGCGCCAATTAAAGGTCCCCACTTCAGACCAATACGTTAGAGGACCTCCTGAAATCATTGGTCCAACGGTACCAATAAATTGTGATAGTCCAACAAAGAATGCTCTTCGCCTAAGTGGTAGCCATTCGTAGACAATAACCAAGATACAGATAAATCCGAATGAGGAACCAAACCCTATCATTAGTCGATACAGTAGCGCAGTCCCAAAATGCTCACTAAATGAAAAACCTAACATGGCTGCAGCACAGACCGATACCGCCAGAGTTAGAGACTTTTTTAATCCATATCGATCGACAATTATCCCTGCAGGAATCTGCATAAGTGCATATATCAGCTGATACGCAACAGAGCTAATAATAGAGAACTGAACAAGGTTTAACTTTAGATCGTAAGTGATTGGGTGCTCAAAGGTTCCAACCACTGTTCTTAGCAAAAACTCATACGAGAAAAAAACAGCTGCAATGAACCACATAAAAAGCCCTCTTGATGAGAGCTTGTTTTCTTCTATCATTGTGAATCTTCTACCGGTGGCTGAGACTCTTCCCAATCAGTTATTACAGACTCGGCTTTATCATTATCCAGGAAAGAGACAATTTTAAAAATAGAGAGTCCTTCATGAACTAAAGGAGCGTTATTAATTCCAACTAATACACCTGTTTGAGTGGAGGTAACCGTAAGTACGCGGTCTGGAGCAAATGGGTCTGATATTTTTCCTAACACCTCACCCTTATGAATCACCTGACCCAAAGTAGCACTTGAGTAGAGAATTCCACTGGTTGGCGCGGTAATCCACTCTTCATCTTGTGAGAACATAGGTTCTACTGAATTTTCTTCAGTATTAACCGTTAATGATCCCATTTCAGCTAGAACATTTTTAGCACCTTGAAGACCCGCTACTATTGCAGACTCATCAAAGCGTAACGCTTCCCCTGCTTCATATACCAACATAGGGATATTAAGCGACTCTGTTGTATCCCGAATAGAGTTATCCTGAATACTCACGTTCGTTATCACTGGTGTAGCAAATACTTTGGCTAAGCTTTTAGCTTTCTTGTTATCGAAATTACAGTACACTTGAGGAAGAATGCTGTGGTGAAGTGAGCCAGTCACTAACTCAATACATAGATCTGCCTTCTTTATAAATTCTTCAGTAAACATATGAGCAACACGTTCATGGTAACGCCCCTCACCATTTCCTGGGAAACTTTGTGCAAAGCTAGCGCCAGATGGCGACTGTTGCGGATAGTGAGAGAAGGCGTATACATTTGCGACTGGAATCGCAATTAGAGTACCAGCAAAGTCCTGGGGATCAATGTCATCAACCAATCGGTTAATGATTTCAAGGCCATTCAACTCATGGCCTTCAAGAACCGAAAAAATTAGAACTGTTGGACCTTCTGCTACTCCATTAACAATTTTAATGGTCATGTATTCAGGTGAGCAGGAATACTTCTCTGGCAAAGGCATAGCCAAAGTTCCCTTTTCACCGGGACGGATTGAAACGTTAGAAATTGTGAATGCGTTGTTACTCATAAACCTACATTTTTATCCAGAAATCTTGCTTATTTTATCGTACTTAGAGTAAAAAATCAAATTTATCAGAATGTTAACTGAAGCGCTTGTTTTATAACTATTTATATTAAATAAAGTGATTGTATTTTTACACAGTATTTTACAGTTTCTCCTTATAGTTAAATACTGAGGAAATTCCGTTGTTCGCGTTATTTATTGAAGGAGATACCCCTAACGGGTTTATTAAAAACTTTACCGCATTAGCTGCAGTTTGTTCACTTTTTGTGAATATAACAGCACAGGCTGACACTACTTCATCGGACTTCAAAGAATTAAGTCTATTACTCATGCCAACATTCATTGCCGCTGATGAACACCAATACGCTGCTTTTAGAAAAACTTACTATTCTATGACGCCTGGCCAAATTAGAGACTCTGAAGATCTCTACGCAACTAACGACCCAGGCGTCAGCTTTGAACTTACTTATGATTCAGATCTGAACGAAAAGCTCTTACAGTCTGCAAGCTTATTTTCAACTTTTGTACATACAACCGGACATCACGTAAACGTCCAAGGAAATTACATTTACCCTATTCGAACCAACTATGGTGCTCCGTTAAACGATCTTCTAAACGGAGTAAATGACTCTGCACGTTCTGTATTAGACGCAACGGTTATGACAGGCGATTATACAGTCAGGGCTACTATATACGATTCAAAAGCATATGGATTACTTCTTTTACATGGTGGCTTAAAAACTGGTTACGTATTACACCGATTAAAAACGACATACAAAGATGCTAGTAGTTTAGCAAGGGATGAAGTTAAAGAATATAACGATGTCTATGGGATAGGACCGAAGCTTGGTATCACCTGGAAAAAAGGCTTGAGTGCATCCAATATAGATTTGAGTTCATCCGTTTTCACTAGTGCTTTTATTGCTCACCATAGATCTAAATATACACCTCGCTATTATTCTGCAGATGGTGGCAACGCCTCAAGCGAGTACGTTTATGGCACAGACGAAGCAAATTTACATGTTTTACCAGTCATTGACTTCGATTTACATGCATCATATCCCTTATATTTAGGATTTCAGTCTACAGCAATAGATCTGGGATATAAGATTCAGGACTGGATGAACCTAAGCTCAAGGTATGTGAATGTTGATCACTTAGATCCCTTAGTCCGGATTAAAAAAGCAGACGACTTCATTCTACATGGCCCATATGTACGGTTTACAATGTCCATATAATGTAATTGCATTATCTAATGCACAAAAAGCACTGTTAAGCAGTGCTTTTATTCAACTGAAATTTGATACAACTTTAAAGCAAAAGGTCCTTTTTGAAAGGTATCATCCCCCAATCTTCCAACAACTCTTACCCCTACTTTTTTAAGCCTGTTCCCTTTTAATTTAGGAACATCGGTCAGAACTCGGCCTCTGTAATTTGGTATAAAGTCATTAACTGAGAATTGATAAAGGTGTTTTTGATTGGAAGGGTTAAAAGACGCTATGTAGCTGATTTCTTTGTCAACCCCCTCTGGCTGAAGAATCACTTGGTATTGAAAATCATCTCCAGGAGCAGGTTCTACATCAATCTTAACAAACGTATTGTCGCTGATCCATTGAGTATCAATAGAGATCCATGCAGAAACAAAACCAGCACCATTAGGTTGTGGATCGATATGGCCAATGAACAAGTAATGGGGGTTACGTATATTGTTCTGAAAAAAGAATCCGCCGCCTGATTTGCCTAGTTCACGCTCTGACGCATCGGTTAGAACTTCTACTTGTTCATCAGACAAGGGTAAGGATAAATCAATATTCATAGCAATCCCCTTTAATGGGAATAGTAAAACCGATAGAGCGAGTCCATATTTGAGCTTAGAGCAAAAGTCTTGATATATCATTGTATAGCGCCACTGAAAATAACGCTAATAATGCCATAGCCCCCAGTTTAAGACCAAGTTCCTGCGATTTATCAGATAAAGCTCTACCTCTAATGGCTTCAACTAGATAAAAAACAAGGTGTCCCCCGTCAAGCAAGGGTATTGGTAGAAGGTTCATGATGCCTAAAGAGATACTAACGATTGCTAAAAAGCTTAGGTATGTAATGATGCCACTTTGAGCTGTTTGCCCAGCTCCTTGTGCCATAGCAACAGGTCCACTGAGATTGTCGAGCGCAACTTCACCAGTCACAAGCTTACCAATCATTTCAAGCGTAAGCGCACTGAAGTAGACAGTACGATCGATCGCTTTACCTGCAGCAGTGATTGGATCGTAGTGAATTCTTCTTACCCAATCATTAGAAATCACACTCTCATCGAGTCCAACGCCTAACCAGCCTCTTTCTGTACCTTTGTTATCTCTATCTTCAGGAATAACAGAGAGAAGAATCGGCTTACTATTTCGCACAACCGTAAGCTCTAGTTCTTCATTAGGATGAGCGGTGACGAAATTAACTAATTCATTCCAGTGTACAGTCTGACCATTTAAATGGGTGATAAGATCGCCATCCATTAACCCTGCTCTGTCTCCAGGACCAGCAGCTATTACAGAGCCAATTTTAGCAGGAACTGTCGGGCGAGCGATGTCGATACCAAGCGTTTCAAATAAGTTATCAGCGTGAAGGTTGTCCGGCCACTGTTCAACATCAATAGACGTTTGATATATCTTTTTTGAATTTGGGTCTTTTAACTGGAGAGCAAGTGTTTCATCTTCTCCAACTTGATCAATAAAAGATACTACTACGGCCTGCCAAGATGGGGTTGGAGTATCATTGACTTGAACAATTTCCATGCCCGACTTCACCCCTGCTTTTGCTGCAAGAGAGTTAGGCGCCACTTCACCAATAACCGGTATAGCGGCTTTAAGACCAATGATGAACACTAACCAATAAAAAAATGCAGCAAGAATAAAGTTAAATAATGGACCTGCAAGAACAATAGCTATTCTTGCCCATACATTTTTTTGATCAAAAGCATGTGACTTTAAATCGTCAGTTAGGTCCTGTTCTCGACTATCAAGCATTTTAACGTATCCCCCTAAAGGGATAGCAGCGATAACATATTCTGTATCGTCTTTTCCATACCACCTATAGAGAGGTTTACCAAACCCAACAGAGAAGCGTTCTACTCTAGTTCCGAGTTTTCGAGCAACCCAGAAATGACCAAATTCATGGAAGGTGACTAAAACACCCACCATGATGATGAATGCTAAGAGAGAGAATAATATTGTTGACATGTTTCACCCATCAATTGCTGAGCTACCCCGCGGGATTGGCTATCCAAACTCATAATGGCGTCGAGAGATTCAACTACTCCCTGGACACGGCTTAACGTTTTTTCAACGATAACTGGTATATCGGCAAATGATAGGGATTGCTTGAGGAACCCTTCAACCGCGACTTCATTTGCAGCATTTAGAACAACTGCTTTATCAGGGCTCTCTGTCAAAACCTGCTGAGCTAGATAGAGACATGGGAATCGCTTTAGGTCGGGTTTTTCAAAAGTGAGTGCCCTACTAGACAAAAGATCAAGTGATTTCGCACCGGAGGGTGTTCTGGCTGGGTACGATAATGCATAAGCGATTGGAATAGACATATCTGGAAGCCCTAACTGAGCAACCAAGGATCCATCACAGTACTCAACCAATGAGTGAATAATACTTTGTTGATGCACGAGAACGTTCAGGTCTTCTGCAGGCATATCAAACAGCCATCTGGCTTCAATTAACTCTAATCCCTTGTTCATCATTGTCGCACTATCAACGGTGATCTTAGAGCCCATTGACCAATTGGGGTGCGAACACGCTTGCGCTGGCGTTACGGTGTTAAAATCAACATCGGGTTTAGACCAGAAAGGACCGCCTGATGCTGTTAAGTGGAGTTTAGAAACCCCAGCTGGTCGAGTACCTACTTTATAAGATTCAGGAAGTGCTTGTAGAATAGCATTATGCTCACTATCAACGGGAACAATACTCGCCCCACACGAAAGTGCTGTTTGCATTAGCAATGGACCTGCAACCACTAGTGATTCTTTGTTAGCAAGTAATACTCTTTTACCTTCAGCGGCGGCAGCAAATGTAGGCAGGAGTCCTTTAGCGCCAACCATCGCGCTAACGACGGTGTGTACTTCAAGATCAGTTGCACAATCGATAACAGCAGTGTCATGTGTCAGAAGCTGTGTCGAGCCTTTGTATTCTGATCTAAACTGAGTTGCTGCCGATATATCAGTTAAAACCGCATACTTTGGTGAGTATTTATGACAGATTTCTATCAGTTTTTTATAGTTTTTATGTGCTATGACTGAGTGTACTTGATATTTATCATGATTATGTGAAATAACACTCAGAGTACTAGTCCCAATTGATCCGGTCGCACCTAATATGCAAACTGCTAACTTCATAAACTTCCTTATTTAATAAACGCCAAGCCCAATAAAAACACTGGGCTTGCTGTTAACAGGCTATCAATGCGATCTAATATTCCACCATGACCAGGCAACAGTCGTCCTGAATCCTTAACTTGTGCAATTCTTTTTACAACACTTTCTATGAGATCACCTATTACTGACGCCATACATACCAATGTTGCTAAAACCAACCATGAAATCAGTGGCATAGTGACCCATTGAGCCGAATAGCATAAATAGGCGAATAAAAGAACAAAAGCAAATCCGCCCCAAAGCCCTTCTATCGTTTTTTTAGGCGAGACATTAGAGGCAAAAGGGTGTTTTCCAAAAAGCTTTCCGACTATATAAGCCCCAGTATCACTCGCCCAAACTAAACCAAAGGTGAGGCCAACCCATAACCCATGATCGCCTACACGATGAAGTTCTGTTAATGAGGCCCAACCTGCAATTAAAGAGAGCCAACCAAAAAAGAGCATCAAAGAAGGAGAACGCGACCATACTGGTTTGCTTAAAGGGTCATACTTAACAAGTGCAAAAATAGACAACAATAGCAATGCTACTACTAACCAAGCAAGTAGCTGAGAGAAAAGCATCGATTGAACAACGAGAGAAACAATTATCGCCAAAATGACCATGGAAAGAAACAACAGTCTTTGCCATTTTTGAGCGTTTTTAACTAGCCCAGACCACTCTATTGCACCTAATAACACCCATACTGCCAATATCAGTGAAAAGCCGATCGGCGGCATATAAACAACTGCCAGCAGCATCAGCGGCACAAGAATACCGATAGTTAATAGGCGATAGAGAAGGTTTTTCATTTAAACGGTCTCAAGTTGTTCACTAATCATTCCAAACCGGCGCTCTCGATGAGCGAACTGTTCTAGAATATCGATATATTGCTCTTTGCTAAAAGCTGGCCAGTACTCTCGAACGAAAAACAACTCAGCGTAAGCGATATCCCACAATAAGAAATTACTAATACGACAAACATCACCGGTACGAATAAAAACATCCACTGGCGGCATTTCAGCTAGGGAAAGATGCTTTTCAAACACATCTTCATCTAATGATGACTTACCTGTCTCTAGCGCTTCCTTAATTGCATTGTTAGCTGCTTGGTCAATGTCCCACTTACCACCAAAATCAATGGCGATATTAAGAATTAAGCCTGAATTATCTTTTGTTTGATTTTCAACCTTTTCCATAGTTGAAAGCAAAGATTTGTTCAGTCTATCTCTACGACCTATAAAGCGAAGTTTTATATTTTTTTCAGATAATTTATGCGACTCTTTCATCAAAGAGGAGGATAAAAGCCTAAACAGAAAATCAACCTCATCCGCCGGCCGACTCCAGTTTTCTGTACTAAATGCAAACAAAGTAAGCACTTGAATATTCGCATCGATTGAAGCATCTACGATTTTTAGTACCGTATTCTTACCTTCGCGGTGCCCTTCAATACGTGGAAGGCGCTGATCTTTTGCCCAGCGCCCATTTCCATCCATAATTATGGCAACATGCTTAGGAACCTTAAGTTCTTTAGTCATGCTGAATCCCTTTTATTGTTATATTTCCATTAACTCTTTTTCTTTTTCAGACAAATGATGTTCAGCTTTTTCAATAAACTGATCTGTGAGCTTTTGAATTTTTTCTTGTGCTTTTCGCTCATCATCTTCTGTGATTTCTTTATCTTTCAATAAATCTTTTATGGTTCCGTTAGCATCGCGTCGAATGTTTCGAATAGCGATTTTAGCATTTTCACCATCTGCTCTCACAAGCTTAATCAAGCCCTTTCTTCGCTCTTCTGTTAACGGCGGCAAAGGAACACGAATCGAATCACTTGATGTAGCTGGATTCAAACCTAAACCAGCGGTCATAATTGCTTTTTCGATTGCTGGGATCATGTTTTTTTCCCAGGGTTTTACGATAAGCATTAGAGCACTTTCAACAACAACACTTGCGACCTGGGTCAGGGGGGTTTCGTTGCCATAGTAAGAAACTTTCACGTCTGAAAGCAGATTCGGTGAGGCACGTCCAGTTCGGTGTTTCGATAAGTCATCTTCAAGTGCCACAATGCTTTTTTGCATTCTTTTTTCAGTATCTGAGTAAATATCGTTTAACATGACTATTCCTAGTTGGTGACCAGTGTTCCTTCCTCTTCCCCAGCGATAGCTCTTGAGAAGGCTCCAGACTTACCTAAATTAAATACTCTAATTGGCATATCATGATCGCGGCATTGGCAAAAAGCACCTAAATCCATGACTCCCAATTCTTTTTCAAGAACTTCAGAGAAGGTTAACTGCTTATATAACTTGGCATCCGGATTAATAGAAGGGTCAGCATCGTATACGCCTTCAACTTGCGTTGCTTTTAATAGCACATCTGCATCACACTCTATCGCACGAAGACTGGCAGCAGAATCCGTTGTAACAAACGGATTACCAGTTCCAGCTGAAAAGATCACCACGACATTTTTTTCTAATTGGCGAATCGCATGACGTCTATCATGAATTTCAACAACCCCATTCATCGCAACAGCAGAGAGAATTCGAGCATCTTGCCCTACTCTTTCAAGCGCATCACGCATTGCGATTGCATTCATAACAGTTGCCAACATACCCATCTGATCTGCTGATACTCTTCCAATACCCGCTTTAGATAAGTTAGCGCCTCTAAACAGGTTACCACCCCCAATCACCATGCCAACTTGGACACCGCTTTCAATGGCAGCACGAACATCACGTGCAATCCTATCTAAAACAAGGGGATCGATTCCAAAGGAACGATCCCCCATAAGCGCTTCACCACTAAGCTTAAGCAGAACACGTTGATATTTACCCTTATGCTCCGACTTAGGCATGACTATTTGCTCCCACTTACCTGAGCTGCTACTTCTTCAGCAAAGCTCATACCTTGCTTTTTCTCGATACCTTCACCAAGTTCAAAGCGTAAATAACCTTTGATACTTGCTGCTTTTTCTTTTAGAAGCTGACCAATTAATTTGTCTTGGTCTTTAATGTAAGGCTGGCCTGTTAAGCAGATTTCATTCAATGCTTTATTAAGCTTGCCTTGAACCATTTTTTCAATGATATCCGCAGGCTTACCGCTTTCTTTTGCCTGGGCAACAAAGATTTCTTTTTCCTTTTCTTTGCGCTCTGAAGGAATGTCATCTGGTGAGATGTATTCTGGCTTACAAGCAGCAATTTGCATTGCAATATCTTTAGCTAGATCCTGATCTCCGCCTTCAAGCGTAACAAGAACACCAATTCGCCCCATGTGCACATACTGACCGAGATTCAACCCAGATCCATCGATAGTTGATAGCCGACGAACCTGAATGTTTTCCCCAATTTTTTGAATAAGTGCTTGACGCGCTTCTTCAACGGAAGCACCCTTCTCATATTCTGCTGACTTCAGACCTTCAATATCAGTAATGTTATTGCTTAGCGCAATTTGTCCTACTTTTTCAGCAAAAGCTTTAAATGACTCATCACGACCGACGAAATCAGTTTCACTATTTACTTCTAGAGCCATACCAAGTTTGTCGGCATTAGATAAAACAACGATGATTCCTTCAGCAGCCGTACGACCTTCTGACTTAGCTGCTTTTTTCAATCCAGCTTTAGCGATTGCAGTTTCCGCTTTTTCCATATCACCATCATTTTCAACCAACGCTTTTTTACAAGCCATCATTCCGGCCCCGGTTTTTTCCCGAAGCTCTTTCACCATTGCTGCTGTTACTTGTGACATTTTAAAACCTCAAAATTTGTTTTGGTGTTGAAAAAAGGGGGCGATGCCCCCCTTTCAATGAAGCAATTACTTGGCGTCCACAGACTCTTCAGAAGCGGCATCGCCAGAACTATCAGAAGCAACTGAAGCTTCTGCATCTTTAGACTCTTCAGCCATTTCAACCGGCTCAGCTCGATTTTCTGACTGCGCTTCAAGAATAATGTCCGCTAGAGTTGTTGCATACAACTCAATACTACGGTGTGCATCATCATTACCTGGGATGGGGTAGTTAATGCCATCGATGCAAGCATTCGTGTCAACTACACCAACAATTGGAATACCAAGCTTGTTAGCTTCTGCAACTGCAATGTTTTCATGGCCGACATCAATGATGAACAATGCATCAGGCAATGTTTTAAGGGCTTTAATTCCACCCAATGACTTGTTTAGCTTTTCTAGCTCACGACGTTTAACCAAAGCTTCTTTTTTGATTAGCTTGTCAAAGTCACCATTCGCTTCTTGAGCTTCAAGCTCAAGTAGACGCTTAATTGAACGCTTAACGGTTTTGTAGTTCGTTAACATGCCACCTAACCAGCGATAATCAACGAAAGGCATGCCACATCGTTCTGCTTGTTCACGGACAACAGCAGAAGCGGCAGATTTCGTACCAACGAAAAGAATAACGCCGCCACGTGAGGCAATACGCTTAGCAGCGCTCATTGCTCTCTCAAACATTGGCAAGGTTTTTTCTAAGTTGATAATGTGAATTTTGTTTCTAGCCCCATAAATGAAAGGAGCCATTTTAGGATTCCAGTATCGAGTTTGGTGACCAAAATGCACACCAGACTGGAGCAACTGACGTAAGGTTACTGTAGACATATTATTCTCCTGTAAGGGTTAAGCCTCCATATGCCCCACCGACCAACTTTCCTAAGAAAGCACCCAAGCCAGTGTGCCGACATATGTGCGTGTTAAAAATAGTGTGTGGACTCAGGCGCTTAGACCTTTTACCCACGGTCGCCATTTATATCATATAAAGCCCTTCAACTCAATAAAATTAGCTTATAAAGCACTTTAGAGCGCTTTTTTTGGCCAAACGGCCTCAGTTTTCTTAGAATATGGGAATTCAACACTGAACCTTAGATACGTGCAGTTACAAGCGAGGCAAAATGTCATCTCCAATCAAGTCACCTGAACAGATAGAAAAAATACGGATAGCTGGCCAAAGAACAGCTGAAGTGCTGGAGATGGTGGCACCCAAGGTGGTTCCAGGGGTCACAACAGGTCAGATCAATGATTGGGTTCATGACTACATCGTTAATACTATAGGGGGCGCCCCCTCCTGCTTGGGCTATCATGGCTTTCCAAAGTCAGTCTGCACTTCAGTTAACCATCAGGTTTGTCATGGAATTCCTTCTGATGAAAAAGTATTAAAGGACGGCGACATCGTTAACATTGATGTGACGGTAGATGTCGATGGCTACCATGGCGACTCCTCTATCATGGTGGCTCTTGGTGAGCCCTCAATTCAAGCTAAACGCCTTATACGGGTTACTCGCGAATGCCTTTTACTTGGCATCGCCACGGTTAAACCTGGGGCTTATTTTGGTGACATTGGAGAGGCTATTCAAAATCATGCTCACCAACACCGTTACTCTGTTGTCCGTGAGTATTGCGGACATGGCGTTGGTTTAAAGATGCATGAAGACAACATACAAGTGTTGCATTACGGAAAAGCCGGTACAGGGCTGAAAATGGAGCCCGGTATGATTTTTACTATTGAGCCGATGATTAATGCTGGGCGACGTGATATTCGTCTGCTATCAGATAATTGGACCGTTGTTACCAAAGATAGAAAATTATCAGCGCAGTGGGAACATACAATACTGGTAACAGAAACGGGCCATGAAATACTGACGCGCCGCAGCAACGAGGATGACTTACCTTAAAACCTGCGTAGCAACATCGAAACAAATGATTGGCTAGGTTCCATATGCGTTCCTATACTTAGGGTGTACTTGAGAGACAGTGGTCTCTTTCCAATTGATTATATGCCCTTGGAGTTTACCGTGACGCGATATGTTGCTTATTTTCTATGTCCTAACAAGCGTGCAAGCAGTATCATCGCCGCTGAGAATATGTTTGCCCAACAGCAGGAACTTGTGGATGAATTTATCCAGTCGGATTCCTCTCGCGAGCTCTATAAGTCTATTTACGAACAAGGTACTGTCAAACGTAATCGAACTAAATGGTCCGCGCTGGAAGAAGCTATCCAAACCTGTAAAGCGAATAAAGCACATCTAGTAATTGTCCAATTTAAAAAAGTTATTACGAACGAGCACTTTACCAACTTAATTTCTTTGTACTTAGGGAAAAACAGAGTTTCCTCTGAGTATCACTTCATGACAGAAATGGATTTTATACATGACATCAACTGTCTTGATTACCCTTCAATAAACCGAGACAATTTTCAAGCTATTGTTGAGCACGAAACTCGTCAACGGGAAGAACACCGTCGACGCATTTTAAATGGCCTAAAAAATCCGAATGCTAAGAAATCAGGTAACCCTAACGCCTCAAAAGTTATTAGCCTGGTCAACTGGCCAAAGACGAATAGTGCGATAATCTTTGCACTTCACTTACAACCGATTATTGAGCGATTTCAACGCAAGGGATACTCCCAGAGAAAAATGGTTCAAGTGCTAAATGACCAGGGCATACATGCCCCTGAAGGTGGCAAGTGGGTGCTCAGTCAACTTCAAAAAGTGCTTGAGCGCATCAAATTAAACCAAACTGCTATAAAAGTTGAAGCAGTTGTTGGTCAAATAGAACACAACAATGAAAACTCTGAAGAGTTGATCAGTAAACTCAATGCATCTCCGGTCTCACCAGTCAAAGGCAAAGAGTGGACACCTGAGCAATTAAAACAAGTTAGCGATCGCTTAAATCAGTTTCAAGAAATTGTCACTTTCAATAAGTTCGTGATCGCAGCAAAACCCTATTTAAGTGAAGAAGACATTTCACGGATAGATCCTGAATCACTTTTCAAAGAATTAGAGTCTAAGGGAATAGAAATCCCCCCTGTACTCAAGAATCTTGCTGGTTAGGAGATTGACCGATGGCCACTAAAAGTAAAGAAGAGCTAATTGAATATGTTTTTAGAAGTCTTGAAGTTATGACTTCACATGAGCTTCCATCAGACGAAACCCCGCCTGCAGACCTCCCTGAACAATCTGTTTGCTCGGAGCTTCTCAAATCAACCGATGAGGTTAGAGAGTTTTATAAGCACCTGAAAAATCAGCACTAATTTTAGCCCTCTTAATTGAGGGCTTTTAATTGCCTTTTGGGATAAATAGTCCTAAAATGTCGTGCAATCAGACTCTATCCAAGAGAATATTGAATGGCAAATTTACCCCCTAATGACGATATCAATCCCGAAATCATCAAGCATCTGGATGAATTGCAAGCATTACGTTCGGGTAAAATTGAGGATGAAACTCAAATTATTGCCAAGGTACAACAGATCAAGGCGCTTCTTTCTGACGAGGAGGCGTTAGCTACCCTTCGTCTTATACGCTGGCCTAGAGGTATTGTTTGCCCACGCTGCGGCTCAAGTCGAGTTAGGAAACGTGACAAAAATGACGTATCTGAGTCTATGGCAGAGGAAATGCATTCCGAGTTCAAGCGCTTTTATCAGTGTCTAGACTGCTCTAAAACGCAAGGCCGCTCGCACTTTTCAGATTTTACTGGTCTACCTGAAAATATGCACCCTATCGCACAGTGGGTATTGTGCTGGTACGTTCTCGGATTTCTTTCCCCTATGAAAGCCGCTCAACTTTTAGGCTTAGGGTTTGATTTAATGCTTCAAGTCCATATGAGTAAAGATTTAGAACTTCTTCCCATAGAGGACCGCCTAGAGGCCATCGAACAGCTTGCTTTTAGAAAGAAAACAAAAACAAAAGAAACCGCGACAAAGTTGCAAGAGAAAGAACAAGAACTACGCAATAACGAAAAAGAGATATTTCATAATATTCGTAGCAGACCGACTCGTTGGAAATAACTATCTAGAACGCATCCCAGGAGAGCGGGCTGCTTTTTCATCATGGCCACTCAGTTCTAACAGTTTTACTTCTTCTTGCTGAATATCGAATTTGGGTCGGTTATGCTTTTTCATCATACTCTCAGTATATGAACGCCCTTTCATGACAAACTCAGTTCTTAGTGTGTCATAGTGGTCTTGCATTGCATAAATATCGTTGGTGCGGTTCTTTATGTCATTAAACAACTGCCCTTCAGGCGTATTTGGATCTAATTTACTAATTGGGGGCTCTGGGCCTACTCTTACTGGCGAACCGTTCACGTTAATGAAAAATACTTCATTGGTTGCAACAGCCCTCATTTTGACTGCGAGCATCATTTGATCTTGAAGATTAGGATCCCCAGTAAAATTAAAGGCATCTCCTGGGGTTCGCGCTCTGCCAAGTTCAACTAAAGAATCAACAAAGTCCATACAGGTCGCTCGCGCTTCTCTGTACCACTTCTTTCCTTCAGCTTTTTCAGGATTTTCTTTGGCCCATTCTAGCGCTTCAGCACTAACATAAGGAATTTTAATTGAGCCACCATTTTTACCGTTTAATTTAATACCTGGCGCAGGAAACATAAAATCCGCGCACCATTTAAACGACCAGAATCCTTTATTATATCGACTGGCTGATTCTTTAGGTCGTGCAAAACCGGGGACCATCATGTCCTTATCGTCTCGGTCAGACCACTTATCTTTCAAAAACCCATTTGCATATCCAGGAATTACACGATGAAGTGGAGAAAAAGGAATGATACTTGTTACAACTCTTACAGGTTTAGATACATACTTTAGACCTTTCCTAAACCGTTTCTGATTGTCTAGGGCCGCATACGCTTTGTCAGGTAAAGCCTCTTTTGCCCACTGATACATATCTCTACCGCCAACAGAGCGAAATGACATATCCAGTTCTGATGCATCACCATCCAGCTTTCGTGCTATTTTTTGAGCATGCTCGCTACTATTCCCTGCTTTTAAGTGTGCAATTTGTTCGTCTTGATTTTTTGAGGCGGTAATACTCACGCCATGCGCACGATATAGATGTTTTTTAAAGATTCGAACTGCTTGATCTTTATTTCTTAAAACACAACCATTCTCATAACAGAGTCTCAACTCTCGACTAAAACCACGCATAGCCAGCAGCTTCTCATGCAAACCACTATCTTCTAAGTGGCAAAGCATTGATTCTGCAGCAGCCCCATCCTCACCTCCAGCCTGAGAGCGTTCATCCAGTTCGCGTAAATATGCTTCAAGCCCTGACTGAGCAAATTCAATTTTTAAAAACAGGTTTCTGACATCATTATTAGTAAATCGAGTAAAGTCTTTTCCAAATATAGAGTGAAGGACTTCCTCATCCATAAGAAAATTAATACCTTCACCAATGCTCTCAGGCGTTAGGCCGTACATTTCTTTGAAAGAGTTATCCCCTTTTTTTAAGCGCCACTGATAGTCTCTTTGTCGTGGAACATCAACGACAGGGCCATCATTCTTCTCATCACTGTCTGGGAAGGCGTCTTCAGTATCACCATCTTCGAGCACCGTTAATGTTGCACTAGGAGGCCCTTCATAGTGAGCTGACGACTCAAGATCATCATCACTGTCTCCAACATCTAAAGTTCCTCCATCATCATCAAGCATTCCATCACGGGTAACCCCGGGCCCTAGTGCCTCTGTAAGGCGCTGGGCGTCTGTTATTTTCGCAAAAGCACTTGGGTGAGACTCACTGGAGGAAATTGGATTACCGTCCGCCCCATAAAGACCTGAAACAGGAACTCTGCTCCCATCTCGGCAAGGAATCTCTAAATGGGTTTCTCCATCCTCACCTTCATGAACCTGTAAAACACCTGGAGCTTGATCATCCGGACTCACCATTAGCACCCTCACTGTAGTTAACAGTCTTACTACTTATTAATATAGCTTATTAGACAATTAACACATGACTTGGGAGCTTGAGCGACCGACTCGAGAGAGATAAATTATTTTAAAAAACAAATAGGTGTAGAATGCTGAAGTACTGAGAAAAGTGATAACTAAAAGCAGTGCCGCCATAGTGGTCATTGATTGTAGGCCAAACCACCCTGACATGGTATGGGTTTGTAGCATCACCACAAAAATAAGGCCTAAGTAGCTCGCTTTTTTAGAAAAACCATGGCACTTAATTGTGGTTTGATTAGATTTACTAAAGCCCAAAGCAAAAACATCAGTTTTGTTTGCTGTTCTTAAAAATAATCCTAAGATCAGAATGATAAACACAGCAATTACCTCTGGGTTTATCGCTTGGACACTAAGGGCAACGTTTGATAAACCAGGTAATACTCGCACACATATACTAAAAATGATGCCAGCACTGATAACTAATACCCTAGGGGACAATGGCTGATATAGCTTGACGAGTGCTGAGCCAACAAAAGGAACCGTGAGAAGCGTCCAGCTATATAAAAATAAATCTAGACGAGTCTCTAGAGACATTGATTCTAAATACAAAGCAATAACCATATCACTACTTGGACTCGGCAAATTTCCGTACGCAACAATCACTTCAGAAATGGTTCGAGACAGAATCATCGATAACAAGAATAAGGAAATAGTCAACGCTATGTATAAAGCAAAGAATGGCGCTGGAAGTTTAGAAAAGGCGCGAAAGAAACGACGGTTCAATACATCATACGTAAAAAACGGAAGAATCAATGCAAAGCCAGCACCTGCAATAAAGGGAACACTATTCGGCAAGGCCCAGTTTAAGTGGGTAGCGGCCTCTGTAAATGCGTAGCAAATCACTGCAATTAAACTTAAAGTGATCACCATAACATTGATTACTTGAACCAATACATTCCGGTAGTGCCCAAACCAACGATTAAGCGGTGTTGGCATTGTTATAGTGGCAATACCGCTGAGTAAAGGTAAGCCACCATGTCGTTTAGCGGTCAAACAAAAGCATGCGTATGCAAAAACAAGTATCACATATATTGGGATAGCTGAAAGTGACTTGTCAAAAAGATATTCTTCAGTGATATCTGGCTGATAAAATATGGGGGAATGAAGCACAATACTGTTTAGAACAAAGCTACTTACCACTTGATACAGTGCAAACAGCCCGATACTTATGAGTAGCATCACTACCCAGTAGTTGAAAGTTAGAAACTGAAACTTGGGACGTTCAAATGGAATAAATAACCCGGTCCCCAATACTAAAAATGCCCATTCTGAAGTATGTACTAATTGAAATGCTGTCTCTGGAAATAGCCATAAAAACAACCCAGATAAAAAAGGCAATAAATGACCAAGCTTACTTAAGGGGCGGTATTTTTTAGGAATAATATTTTTGATGGCATGTTTTTTAGCAGGCATTTTTACTTCTCTAAGCAAAAAATGGGCCACTATGTGGCCCATTTTTGATGACTTCGCAAAACTAGTCTAACGCACCAGCTTGCTGTGGAGAGTAGCTGGAGGCTCCAGCACTCATTTCCTGAGTTGCTCGAATTGCCGCTGTCATTTGACTTTGTAGACCCAAACCAGTCGCAAGCAGCGCCTCTATACGTTCATTTTGTAAGTACTGTTGATGCTGCATCCAGGTCTGATAAGCTGAAATATGTATCAACTCTCTTAACAGCGCTTCTGTTGGAGCTGTTGCAACCATTAAGTGCCAATCTTCATCTTCAATACGATATAGTGCTTCAGTATCCATGACCTCCATCACAGAAGGAGAGCTGCCATCTGGAATACGTCTTGAATACATCCCAGTCAAAGAATGCTGCGCAGCTGACATTGCTGCTTGCGCCACATAATTGTACGCTTCTTTTTCACGATCATCGGCCGTGCTTTCTGGAAGCTCATTACCACTTTCTTCCAACTGTCGCTCTAACTCTTCGGCTTCCTCTGGCGTTAAACCAGAACCGCCGCCAGGAAAAGGCATTGTCATGTTCCGTATTAAACGAACAATAGAATCACTGTCCCCTCTTGAAATAGAAGAGACCCCTAGCAGCTTGCTGGCATCTACTGCCTTATTGTCTTTACCCCAGTTCTTAATGTAACTGTTAGGGCTCTCAGCACTTTTAAGTCCAAGTCCATAACGGACCTCATCTTTCATTTTATTGGACCATTCATCTGCCGCTTTCGCTAAAGATTGTGGGAGCGTTTCAGAGCGCTCCGCGACAACTTCTAACGACGGGGCTTCTGTGCTGCTTAAAGCGACATCTCTTTCGAATGCAGCCGCATCTAAATCCCCCATGAACTCTGTTAGTTGATTAAGATGCTTAGAGCGAGAAATATCATCTGCGAATGCAACGGTGCTGACTGTTGCTAATACACCGGCTATTACTGTTTGCTTGAAGTCCATTCTTTAAAATCCCCACATATTACCGCCAGATTTTTGTTTAGAGCCAGAACCACCACTTCCGGAAGACGTACTCCCTGCGCTTCCTGAACCATATGTTCCCCGAGTGCTTGGGGTATAAGTAGGTTGTTGGTAACGATTATTTTCTTGTCCTGCTTTTTGCCACTGCTCTACATTTGCATCGGAAGAACCGCTATAACGATTACGCTGTTCAGCACTTGTATCACTTCCTGAGATGTAAGCCTTCACATTTTTATCTTGTCGCTCGAAAGTCGTCTGCATACTTTTGTTATAGATAGAGGTCTTCTGTCGATTGTTTTGCTCAACATGACGTTTAATTTGGCTAGCTGAAATAGCATGTGCATCAGGGATAGCAATATATGCAACCAAGCCAGTTAACACCATTGATGCTATAAATCCTTTACTCATTTTCCTTCTCCAGGGCTCTGATAACTAAATTTACTCGTTCTGGGGCAAAGACTCTGGCTAGCAACTGTAGCCGCTCAAAAACCAGGTTACGTTTTAAAAATAGTCGAGCGAACGGATTCGCGTTCGCCTCATCCTTAGTGACCTCTTCAGCATGCATTAATATTTTAGATGCGGTGCCTGGCTTGACGGAGTCCAGGTACTGCATAATACGTAGTGCCCTAGCGGAAAATACGTTGGCAAGAATTTTGATGAGGTTATCCATATCCTCAACTTCAGCTTCAGGGTGAGCATCAAGTGTATCGCCTAAGACAGAGAGCGCCTGATCGATTTCAGTAATATCGTCCAGTGTCCAGTTCTCAACCTGTTCCATCGATGTGACAATGCGATACAACGTACGTCTATCGTACTCACACCAAAATATATTTACGGCTTCCCGTGATAAATCAGGCATTAACTCAACCGACCTTTTAAAGCTTACTACTTACTGGATAACATGAATGATTTGGCAGCGCAAGTTAGTTGATGCGCTATTTTATCTTACTATCAGTTTAGTGGACCTGAACAACCTTTTCAAAAGGAATACTTGGCACTGGGCCGAAAAGACCATATATTCTAAGGAGTGCCTGAATTTACCACCGGGGGGCAGCAGCAGATGGGATTCATTAGAGGAACCGTTCGCGGTACAGGTCGGGTCCTAGGCCGAATATTCGACTATCGAGTTGATAAATGGATTGGTTATGAGTATTTGAAAGGCACCTTTCAAAAAACTTATGACATTGGTAAAGATGTTTTTACTCCAGAACAAGCAACTCACCAAGAAACTTTTAAAGAGGCGATAAATCGTCTTCAGCTAACAGAAGCGGATATCCAAAAACGCGTCAAAGAGTTTTGGATGTTGCTCATTTTTTATCTGTTGCTGGCTTTTGCTATTTTGGCATATGCGATGTATATGGCATTTCAGGGCGCTGTATTAGCCACTATTATGTCTTTCTCCTTATCATTTTACTGTGCGAGTCAGTGTTTTAGATATCACTTCTGGCTGTTTCAGATTAAACATCGAAAGCTAGGTTGCACGCTTAAAGAGTGGTTTAATTCCAGCATTGATGCGAATGAGGATTCATGAAACACCGCATCGCTGCACTTTTACTCTTAAGCTTATACAGCACAGCGGCCTTTGCCGCTTCAAGTGATTTAGGTTTATTTCAACCACCGCCGACTGATCGTTCGGTATATTATCTAACCCTAATATTCGGAACCGTTGGAACCATTTTAGATGGTTCCAATGTTGGAAACCCCTTAATAGGTCACTTATTCCGAACATTCAACACTTCTATTTTTGTTGTTGGCGTTTGCTTTATTTCTATATCAGCAATTACCAGCATTATCAGAATGGGGGCCGAGGGCGCAATATTAGGTCGCCAAGTTTCTAATCTATGGGTTCCCGTTCGTTCTGCTGTTGGTCTTTTAATTTTGACGCCAACGGCAAGTGGTTATTGTTTTTTACAAGTACTAGCGATGTGGATCATTTTAAATGGAATTGGCGCAGCTGATGCCGTGTGGAATGTGATGCTTGAGAACACATTCAACACTGTATCAGTCAGTGCAATTGAATCTGCAGATGGTCCATTAACTAAACATCTTTTTAAAATGGCAGTCTGCCAAGAATTCTTTAACACAGAAAAAGCAGCCCTGGATTTTGACTCTGAAATGCCTGACTACTTAGGCAGAAACTCTGTCTTTTATCATACGCTCACTGATGATTCAGACACGATGGTAAATTACACTGCGGTAATGGGGCCTGTTGATCAAGATCATGAAAACGTTTTTCTATGTGGTGGTCTTTTGATGCCACCATATGATCGCCCTCCTCTAAGCGAGAATGTCACCGCAAGAGAGCTAGCCCTAGATACACATCTTCGAACATACCATCAAGCTATTCGGGATATGTATCCTGCCGCCTACGAAGTTGTTCATACAGGTCAGGGTGACTGGATAGGCTTTTCGTCACTACACAATGCGCGTCTTCTAATGCGAACAGCTCTTGCTAATGGACTCACGCGTGAAGCCTTAGGACTGCCAGACACGACCTCAAATAATGCCATACAAGAACGTGCTAGCGCGGATGGTTGGATTCATGCTGGGAGTATGTATTTCACCCTTATGACCGCTACTCAACAAGAAACTGCCGCCTTATTTTTAACCCCTGATCCTGTAGAAATTAGCTTTAGAGATATAAAAATCGCGATTGGTAAAAATCCGGGAGCAGAGTTTTATGATCATATGAATAACATTGTTGATCAGTACTGGAACCGATATCAGGAATATAAAAGCGGTCTTTCAGCAGGCGCCAATCGAGCTTCAGGAAAATTGAAGCTTAAGGGTTCAAATTCTAATAATGCAATGGGAATTCAAATTATTCCTGATGTTACGCCGTTAACTATGCGACTTATCAACGCCATTTCACACAATGAAGCAGATCCCATTTATGCCCTGTCCAAGGTTGGAATCTGGATTATCCAAATTATTGAAATGATGTGGTTCATCACTATCTTAACCTCAATCACTGTGGCCATTGTCGCC
The DNA here is from genome assembly GCA_002708265.1 of Legionellales bacterium. Taxonomy (GTDB): domain Bacteria; phylum Pseudomonadota; class Gammaproteobacteria; order Berkiellales; family Berkiellaceae. The sequence goes on from PANA01000005.1 coordinate 54,611, forward strand.
GGTGTTATGAACAGTACGGTTGGTGGTGGTGACGCAATTATGGTTATCGTCGAAATTCTAGCCATGATCATGAACCTTGTCATGGTTCTTTTCTGGGCTGGTGCCGTTCTTATCGGCATCTATTTGCCAATGATTCCTTACTTAGTCTATCTAGTGGCCTCAATAGGATGGTTTACCTTAGTCATAGAGGCAATGACAGCAGCACCACTAGTTGCACTAGGGTTTCTAGCACCAAATCAAGAAGAATTTGGTAAAGCCGGCCACGGGATGATGCTAATTACCAATGTCTTTCTACGACCAATGTTAATGGTCGTAGGGTTTGCAGCTGCGACTGAACTTGTTCGCATTATGGCTCGCATTCTTCATTATGGGTTCCAGTCAACTTTAAGTTCCCAGGTCGGAGCAACCGGTATTTTTGCTGCTATTGCGATTATGGGGTTATACATAGGAATTATCCTGAGCATTGTCAATGAGTGCTTTAGTTTGATCTACGTACTTCCTGACCGAGTCATGCGCTGGATTGGTCTAGCACCTGAGCAGTCTTCTGCTGAGCGTGCTCTCAAGCAAATGAAGCAAAAATCTGATGAAGCTGGTAAAACCTCTCAAGAAATGGGCCAAGGGGCAGCGCAGTTCCTTACTGAAAAAGCCAAAGGGGCAGCTGGTTCTGATAAGAAAGAATCCTCTGGCGGTGAAGGTGGCAGCGGCGGCGGCGGTGGCGGCAGCAGTGGCGGTGGCGGAGGCGGAGGCTAATAATGACGCCCAGATCGCCGCTTAAATTATTGCTGATTTTTATTGGCGCTTTAACTCCGGCTATTGCTCAAGCTGCGATATTTCCTAGCCCACCAACTGATGTTTCTACATACTATTTGGGGTTAATATTTGGTAGCGTTACAGGGGTTTTAGCGCCAGATCTATCAAACCCCTTACTGGGCCATTTGTTCAGACAGTTTAACTTTGCGATATTGTCTGTCGGTGGACTAATCCTCTCGTATGGTACAATTACTTCGGCTATCAATACAGCTCAGGAAGGTCAGTTTTTAGGACAAAGATGGTCATCCGCAATGGTCCCCTTGCGAGCTATCTTTGGTTTTGGCCTACTGATTCCAACTGCAAGTGGTTATAGCACCATCCAACTTCTAGTTATGTGGATCATTCTTCAGGGAGTTGGGTTTGCCAATATGATTTGGGAAGATGTATTGGCCAATTATGAAGCCGGATATAGTATTTCACTTCCAAATCCAATTCAGCATTTAGACCAAGCAAATGAAGCCCTATTTAGATCTGCTGTCTGTGCCCAATACAATATGACGCTTGCCAGCGGCAAAACTGTACCCGTTTTAGTCAAAGAAACCACACCCGAATCGGAGCGCAATGATCCACCGCGGCGCTTGATTGGTAAAAGTGACTTAGTCACAATTTATCAACCCATCGGAGATCCCTCAAAAGTATATGTTGGACTGGCTGATAAAGACGGCCGTGAATCTCATTTATGTGGACAAATTGACCTTTTTACATTGAGTCATTTAAATGCTAGTGAGCAAGCCAGTATGTACTCTGATCAATATCAAGCTTTTCGAAAAGTATTTGAGATGTATCAAACGGCTGCACGTGAAGCTGCGCAAAGTCCGATAGACTCTGTAGCAACACGTCCTGTAAGAACGGTTTATTGGACTCAAAAGGGTATTTTATCATCTGGAAAACTAATACTAGAATCGTATTTCGCTGACATAAAGCTTCGTTATAGCAAACCAAACAACTTGCGAGCCCAGGTTAGCGAAAACGCCAAAAAAAATGGCTGGATACTAGCTGGAGCATACTATAGAGAGCTAGTAGGTAAAGCCGCAGCCTCTGGTACCACCATCAGCAGCATCCCTGTTCTTGACGCAGACAGCGTTCCTAGTGGCGATCTTAATCCAGCGAAACCAAATCGCAAAGGTCCAGACGGGATGAAAGTCGCTGTTTTTCAAAACTACTATGACCGCGCAAATACTTACATTGAATATTCTGAGTCAAATGCTTATTCACCTGGAACAGGTTCCATTTCCTTGCCAAAGCGTGGCGGAGGTATGCCTGAACCCTTTGGAAAGATATTCCAGCCTATCTTTGGTGGCATCACAAGCTATGTAACAAAAAACGTATCTGGTGGAAAAGGACAAGATCCCCTCCTCAGAATTGCTTACTTTGGCCAATCTCTAATGGCTCTCATTGAAAATCTATGGTTTTCTGCTGTAGGGGTAGCGGCGGTTCTTGCATTTGTCTCCTCATTTGTCACTTGGTCGCAACCTATGGGGCATGTTGTACAAGTCCTAATTAAGATTGTTATTCCGCTTATCACAGCAATGATGCTTTTCCTTTGGGCTCCCGCTGCAATGATGGGCGTTCTACTGCCCTTGATCCCATTCATATATTTTTCTCTTGGGGCAATTCAATGGTTGGTTTTATGTGTCGAAGCAATGGCAGCTGGTCCAATTATCGCTCTTGGTTTTGCAACCCCCTCTCAGGAAGAGTACGGAAAATCAATGCATTCACTAATGTTGCTTTTCAATCTGTTTCTTCGCCCTGCCCTTCTTTTATTTGGTTTTGTATTTGGCGCACGTCTAGCCATCACCATTTTTGAGATGCTCAATTATGGATTTACTGCCGCATTAAACGAAGCGGTCGGAACATTAGGTTTGTTTGGCGCAATTGCGATCGTCTTATTCTATGCCGGTATCTGTCATATTTTAATTACAGAATGTTTTGCCCCTATCTACTTGTTGCCCGATCGTGTAATACGATGGATTGGTGGAGTTGCTGAACAAACAGCCTCCAGCATTACTTCTGGCGCCCAAGAAGTTGAGAGCAAACAAAAACAAGGGGATGAAATCGCTGTCAGCGCCTCTAGCGCTATCGCCAAAAAGCTTAGTGAAAAACTGGAACAAGAAGATGATGATAAAGAATCATCAGAGGGTGGTGAAAAAGGCAAAGACGGTGGTGGTAACTCTGGCGGCGGCGGTGGCGCCGGCGGAGGCGGTACAGCCGCTGGCGGAGGCGGTGCATAATGCTTAGACTGTTGTTATCGATTACTTTAATATTATTTGCCTCTCCAGTATTTGCTGTAGATGTTTTTGAGTCTCCGATTTCAGATCAGTCACTTTACTATCTCGGTCAGATATTTGGAAACATGGGTACAACCCTTCAACCAGACGACTTCGTCAATAATGGTATTCCAGAAATGTTTCGGGTGTTTAATACCTCTCTTCTTTCCATGGGCGCTATCGTTGTTGGCTATATCTCCGTAATATCTATCGTTCAGACAGCAAAAGAAGGTGAAATATTAGGGAAAAAATGGTCTTCTGTTTGGTTGCCTATGCGAGCCATTTCAGGTCTAGGCATGTTAATTCCTCAAGCCTCTGGCTATTGTTCCGCTCAGGTCATTATGATTTGGATTGTTGCACAAGGTGTTGGCGCTGCAAATATGCTTTGGGATGTTGTCCTAGATAATTATGAAGCGGGCTACAGTATGACCGTTCCCTCTCCTTTGATGGGGTTGGAGTCAACTGCTGAGGGTGTTTTCAAAGCTGCTGTTTGCATGGGAATGGCAAATCAGGATCCGGGCAAATATGACCTTAAAGGACCAATAGAGCTTTACTCTGCTCAAGGAGGCTCTTGGCTTTATTTTGGCTCTACTTCAGCATCAAACTCTAACCATCCCCACGTCTGTGGAAGAATCCAACTCATCACTGCGAATGATGGTGGGGTTAGTGACTCAAAAAACCAAGAAGTCTGGGATATTCAAAAGTCAGCATTTGAAGCACTGGTTACTTATTACCAACCATATGTTGAAGAAGCTTTAACAAGTGAAAGCTTAACTCCCTTTGAAGATCCGGAAGCAGAAGAACTCGTCCCTGTTTGGGAAGGAGACAATAACTTTCTACAATATGGAAAGTCACTTCTAGGTGATTTTTTTGAACAAATTCGTCAATTAAACTATTTCTCATATGATTCTGCCCGAGCAGCCTTGGGGCAAGATGCTAGAGCTGATGGCTGGATGTATGCAGGAAGCTATTACTCTCGATTAGTTACAAACACATCAAGCCAAAATGCTAATGTGAACAGCGTGCCTCAAATGAAGGCTGACAGTCGCTCAGCCCGCATCCCTGAAGATAACATTGGTGATGAGTTAAGAAATCGCTATCGCTTTCTTGCTGGCGAATACTTAAATTATAACGATACCGGTCTAGGGGGCAGCTCAAAGGAAAAAATCGCTATCTCACAAAAAGGTGGCGGCTCAATGCCTGGAATCGTCAGCGTTATTTTTGGACCTATTTTTAGTGACACCATGAAGTTTTTTATGAACTTCATTTCAAACCAAGCCCCTATTTCTGGCCCCACAGGCGTTAGTATGAGTGATCCCTTAGTCTCAATGGGCATCGCTGGAAACACTATCGTCCAAATCATCGAAGCAGCCTATATCTATGGCATATTAGGTGGAATTATTTTAATCGGTGTTGCTTACATAATGGGTGGGCATCAACCTGCTGGTTGGGTTATGTCTGCCGTTGCTAAGTTTCTTATTCCATTTATCGTATTTCTGGTTACCATACTCTTAACAGCTGGACTCATGCTGGGGATATATATCCCACTTATTCCCTATATGATTTTTTTATTTGGTACGATTGGCTGGTTTATTACGGTAATCGAAGCTGTAGCAGCAGCGCCAATATTAGCCCTAGGTTTGGCAATACCTTCACAAGACCAGTGGGGTAAAGCTTCTCACGGACTACTTCTTGTTTTAAACCTATTTATGCGCCCCCCACTGATGATCATTGGTTTTATAGCAGCCGCTCGTATTCTTATGACCGGTGCAGACCTCATTAACTATTCTTTTCGCCCTGCTCTGAATGCTATGGGCGGAGAGCTGGGCGTCATAGCTATTCCTGGTGTGGTGATGCTTTATGCAGGCCTAATGATCCTGGTTGTTAATGAGGGCTTCCAGCTAATCAATGTTCTACCCGATCGCGTTATTCGCTGGATTGGTGGCCAACCAGAAAGCGTTGCTTCTAGAGCGCAAGCAATGGAAGGCCAAGCGAAAGAAAGCTTCCAACAAGCCTCTGCCACCTCTGAAAAAGTGGCCGCGGGTGCTGCCAAATGGCTCGCCGAAAAAATGGGCGGAGAAGATAAGGATGAAGATGGCGTCGAGGGTGGCGAGAAGAAGAATGAAGAAGCTGAAAAAGACGCTGGCAAGGATCCTGTTAACAGAGACGCAGCAGGTCCGTCTGATAGTAACAACCCTCCTTCAGGCGGAACAACCGATAGCTCTGAAGGGGATGGTGGCAATAGTGGCTCTGGACCAAGACCTGGGACCTCGTTAGATCCTTAAAGGGAATGCTTATGTGGAAATCAAACCTTTCTATTCGAATACTGCTGGCATTCTCAACTGTCGTGGCTCTGCTTTTTCCACAACTGGCAATAGCAGCCGACTTTTTCTCTTCTCCTGATACAGATCAATCTATCTATTACCTCACTGAACTGTTTGGAAATGTCGGCACAATCTTGATGCACTCAGGCGAGCCGGAAACAGTACTCCCAGGTCTTTTTCGCATTGTGAATATGTCTGTACTGACCTTTGGTGTGCTTGTGACGACATTTTCAACCATCATGTCCTCTGTACAATCGGGACAGGAAGGAGATCCCTTAACAAAAAAATGGGGTGGTGCTGGGCTTCCTTTACGTGTTACTGCTGGAATGGCACTCTTACTTCCCTTTCGAAGCGGTTATTGTTTAGCCCAAATCATTATGATTTATATTGTGACGCAGGGGGTTGGCGCAGCAAACCAATTATGGTCTGTTGTTTTAAACAACTATGTTGCCGGATACAGCATTAGTGTGCCTGTTCCCCTGTTACAAGTAGATATTGCCTCTGAAAATCTTTTTCGTATGGCAACTTGTGCGGCTTTGGCTCAAAAAGATCCCACTCTCTTCACGATGAGTTCCTCCAAATACGTAGATATATATAGTTATGACCAAGATACCCTTCATGTTGGGGTTCCGCTTGATAGTCAGTTTTCACGTGTCTGCGGTACGATAGACATGATCAATTTGGATGATATAACTAGTGAAGCAGTTACAGGCAGCGATATCCAAGACTTTTATGATTTGCAGAAAACTGCCTATATTTCTGCATTTCGACGTGCAGAAATTGCTGCCAATGAAGCGATTCGCTCCCCCAGGGATCAATTTATTGAAAAAGGGGTAATATCCAGACTAAGAATGGAGCTTGCCTCAAGCTATGATCAATTACGTCTCTTGGAGTTTCTAAGCCCTGACATAGCTCAAAATGACGTAGCTGCAGCTGCCCAAGCCGATGGCTGGATGTTTGCTGGTGCCTTTTACTCTAAACTTGTTACACGTACATCCTCAATCCAATCAAACCTTAATCGAGTACCAATACCTAAACAGTATGACCCTAATCTTGACACTACAAACAACGATAATATTGTTGAGCAAGCACGAACACAGTATGTTCAAAAAGCCAACAGTTATATCAGTCAGGCTGAGGTAGATGCTGTCACTGTCCCAAGTAGCAAAGCCGCGAAAAAATCCGTGGGCTCACGGTCTTCCATGGGGGAGTTTGACAAGATCTTTGGCAAAATGTTTACAGAGGTAACAGACTTTTTCTTTAAGTTCATGACACAAAACTCGAAGCAAACTAGTTATTCAGATGGAGGAGTCGCCGTTAGCGACCCCTTAGTATCATTAGGAATCGCGGGAAATACCATTCTACAAATCATTGAAGTTATGTATATAACGGGTTTAACTTTGACCGTTATACTAATGTTCGCGGGATGTGCAGGTTCTGGTTCAAGCCCTGCCTGTTTTGGATTGGGCGTTATTCCAAAAGTCATTATGCCAATGATTACTATCATGATGACTATATTGATGGCTGGCGCATCAGTTATTGGAATATATGTTCCTCTTGTCCCCTATATTCAATTTCTATTTGGGACCTTGAGCTGGTTTATTTTGGTCATTGAAGCTTTTGCAGCGGCTCCACTTGTTGCTTTAGGCTTAGCAGCACCTGGTGGTGAAAAGTTCGGAAAAGCGACCCATGGAATCATGTTAGCGACTAATTTATTTCTTCGACCTCCTTTAATGATTATTGGTTTCATTTTTAGCGCTCGATTATTGATTGCTGTTTTTGACTTTTTTAACTACTCATTTTCGGGCACTTTTGCCTCTGCTGTTGGAAATTTAGGCTTATTTGGTATCTGTGCCGTTTTATCTTTATACGCTGGAATATGTACTATCCTGGTCAACGAGGTCTTTCAAGTAATACATATCCTGCCAGACAAAGTCATTCGATGGGTCGGTGGTGCTGCCGAACAGACTGCAGGAAGAGCTCTAGAGATGTCTCAAAGCTCTCATCAAATGATGAAATCTGCCGCCCAGATGGGCTCCCAGGCTGGTGTCGGTGCGGTCAAATGGCTCAACAAGCGTCTTGAAGGTGATGAAGATGATAAGAAAAGCACCGACGCAGGTGAGGAAGGCAATACCCCTAAAGATAAAAAAGAGCTTGGCGATGATGACTCACCAATACCAGGGATTAAAACCACGCCTCCTCCTGCAAATGGCCTCGCAACTGGACCGGATGACAGCGGTAGTAATGACTCTGGCCCCGGTGGTTCAGGTGGCGGTTCAGGATCTTCACCTGGTGGCAATTCGGGCGGTGGAACCGGCGGCGGATCTCCACCACCGCCTACATAATATTAAAAAGGAGCCATTGGCCCCTTTTTAATTCTGTGAACAATACTACATTTGTGCTTTTGCAGGTGGTCGCATAGCATTTTGTATATGCGCTTCATCACTTTCATTTTTCTTCGCCGGCGCAGGACTTCCCATTCCCATTTCTTCGCCAAAACCAAATCGACTATCAACATGGTTTTTCATTTTGTTTAACCACGTCATAAAGAATGTACCAAAGTCCTCTGGTGCTTGTGGTGAAGTTTGTCGCCAAGCCTTCATCGCAATCAATACTGCATCCAGTGGCAGTGAAAGCAAATCCAAAACAGCCATAATAGCGATGATTTTCAAATCATATCTCTGCGCTTGTTTCAACAGTCCAGCAAACCCAGGCTCTTTTTGTCTTGGTGAGGGTCCGTTTGCCTTTTCACGCTCCCGTCGCTCGCTTTCTCGTCTCTTAGCTTCCTCCTCCTTGTTTTCTTTAAATTGACGATCAAAATCTGCTTTTTGTTGAGACATTCTTTTTTCTAGTCTTTTAATCTCAGCAGCTTGTTCATTTGTTAGCTTGAGATTTTCTAAGTGACGACGCAGTTGAGGCTCATGATTCTGTGCTTGGGGATCTGCATTTCCACTCATGGCAGCTCTCATTCCCCGTTGAAGCAATTCCCACGAAGGCACTTGGCCTTCATTTAACTCACGATTTACAATCTGTTCCACATTTTGGTTATAGAGTGCATACAGAATCTCAGCATCTGCGGCCGATACTGGTGTGACCGCTCGTAAGGCAGGACGTTGCTTTAAGTCTCTAACAGAATAGGTTGTTGGTTCCGCAGAAGCACCATGAAACATACGCAGTTGAGCACTGTCATCTGCAGAATCTAAAATACCTTGACGAATACGAGCACCTTGCGCTCCAGGCGCTGCAAGTAGTTCACGAAAGTCCCTGGCAAACCCAGGATCGAAAAGGCTTTGTTTATTGGCATTTGAGGCTAACATGGCAATCCCCCAACGTTAGTAACAGCATGTCTAAGCATGCTACCACAACTATAGGTGTGTAGCCCTCTATAATGTAAGTTAGTTAGTATTCTTATGGATTGGGCTTTGGTCTAGGTGGCGCAGCCGCTTGTTGAGCAGCAGCGACTCCCATATCGTCTTCCTTTCCTTTCTTTTCAGCAGCGGGTGCAGGTGCACCTTCACGGGCGCCAAAACCAAAGTGTTTATTAACGTGATGAAGGGTATCACTTCCGACAAGTTTTAAAACCCCAAGCCAATCACTTGGGCAAGTTGGCCCTACTTTACGCATATCTTTTAGAAAAATAAGAAGAACATCGAAAGGTAAGCACATCGCTTGAAGCGTTCCCATGATAGCAATCGTTTTAATATCATATCGATTCGCCTGTTTGAGTAGTGCTGCAAATCCTTCTCCAGCGGGTTCATGCTGTTCTGGATCTTTACTTTTCACCCTATCTTTTTCTTTCTTTGCTTTTTGAGTTTCTTTTTTCTGAGCTTCTAAATCTCGGTTAAATTTCTCTTCTTGCTCATCCATTTTTTGCTTAAGTTTTTTAATTTCTTCTTTGTTTTCTTCATCTGCTCTAATCTGATCAAGCCAGCGATTCACGTCCTCATTTTGTTCTTCTAGCTGAGCTTGTATATCTGGGTTTGGACCACCCAATGCTGCCCCCATCGCATCCACAAAGGTTTGCTGTGTAGCTGGTCGCCCTGCTTTTTCAAAACGAGAAAGTATTTGTTTAAAATTTTGGCATAGTAAACCATAAAACTTTTCAGCATCCGCATGTTCTATTTCAAGATGTTCTCGGAAATGTCTATTAGACTGAAGTTCATCTACTCTATATAGGCTAGATTTAGCAGCCGCGCCATGATATACCTCGAACTGACTGCCTGCCTCTGCTGCTCTTAAAATCCCTTGTCTCATCCGATATCCATCAGCCGATCTAAGATTATCAAGAAAAAAGGCACGTGTTTCAGGTGGAAACGGATCGCGATCCGGAGCTGATAAATTAAACATATTGAGAGTCTCCTATATTTTATGACGTACTGCTTCCCATACTCATTCGAGGTGATGCTCCTGAATTTACTGGACCATCAACATCATTCTCAGCTTTCTGTTTTGCTCGTCGATCTTTTTCAATTCTTGCTCTTTCTGCTGCTGCTCGTTGTGCTTCTTGAAATGCAGTTAATTGTGTAAAACCTGGCTCCACTGCACCAAGAGCACGTTCTCGACTGGCCTCGTTGGTTGCTTTTGTCACGACACTAGCAGCTCGTTCCTGAAGTGCTGTACTAGCATCATTAGCGGCACTGGGACCCTCTGCAATATCTCTTGGAGTGTTGTTAGCCCTTTCCCCTTCAGGCTTAGAAGTTTGAGGCTTGGGTTTTGATGGTCGTGGCGGAGCGTTGGATGAAGAAAGCTCAACCCCAGAGTCCTCTCCCTCCTCAACCTGCATAGCTGCCGCGGGCTCTACTACTTCAGGCTTGTCTTCTACTGTTACCTCAGCTGAAGGTTGAGCCGCGGGATGCCTTCGAGGTGGTAATTCTGGAGGGTTGTCCTCCATACCTTCTAAATGTGCAGGGGTAGAAGCGGGATCAAAATATTCCGCCGCTTCACTAGGTTTCGGGGTACTCGGTCCATTATTTTCTGCTTGATCTAACTCCGCTGCTGAAGCCACTGGTTTCCGCCCTTCAGGTTTAGGAGGTGCATCCGGAGCAGAAAAATTTACATATTCAGCAGGCGCTCTACCCATTTCTACATTATCATTTTCATACTGATGAGCTGGTTTCGGCCCTTCAGGTTTAGGGGGAGCATCCGGAGCAGAAAGATTTACATATTCAGCAGGCGCTCTACCCATTTCTACATTATCATTTTCATACTGATGAGCTGGTCTTGGCCCTTCAGGTTTAGGAGCTTCTCTCGCGGGAGTGTTATTTACATATTGATGAGGAGCTTCCTCAGGTTGGAAAGAATCTTCATCAAGCGCCGCTTTTAATTTAGTGTCATCCGCTTCAATACTGTCTACCCATGTATCAATAATATCAGGGGTTAATTCATTTATGTTTTCAGCGTTTAAGCCATTAGCCTCAAGCGCCTGTCGCTCTACAGGTGATAGTTCTGCTAAATCATCAGGACTTAAACCTTTGCCCTCCGGTTTACTCTCATGCTTAGCTTTTAACTTAGCTAAGGCACCGCGCAATGTAGTATTAACCTCTAATTGCTCTGCGGGAGACCTTGGTGATATCGCCGCATCATTATCAGCTGCTAGGCTGGCGGCTGTCCTGTCCAGTTGAGCAGTTCTGTTATTTACTCTTTCTAAACGATTTGCAGCTTCGTTAATTGCTCTATCAACATCCGCAACAGTAGCAGGTCGACCACACTCATATTTATCTAGCAATGCATTTTCTTCAACAGTAAACTCAGCACCCGGATCCGCTGCTAGTTTTTGTTTAATCTTTTCAAGCTCATTAATATCTTGCTCTAGCTCTTCCTTATATTCACCTAGCTTGTCATTCACAGCCTTGATCTCTAATTCAGCCAAATCTTTTGCAGGCTTAGAACCTCCAAGAAGTCCAATCAAAGATAAGAGCATCCGAATCAACAACAGAAGCATTTGCCACATGAGCTCCATTGCATCTTCAGTTGCAGAAGCAGTGTCCGCTTTTATGTTGTACTTAGCTTCTTTTAAATCATCAAATATGTTGCGCCAGTCAGACATCTCTTTAAGCTTACTAAACCGACCAACTTTAGGCTCTTTACCACTGCCTTTTGCTTTACGAGCTAGTTCATTTGCTTCTTTTATTTTATTACTGACACTATTTTGACCTGAAGCCTCTGGTGATGAAGGAGTGCCACCTTCTGGAGTGCCACCTTCTGGAGTGCCACCTTCTGGAGTGCCATCTTCTGGAGTGCCATCTTCTGGAGCGCCACCCTGAGCATTGCCTGGATTGCGTTTTTCATCTGGCAATCGCATTGAGGCCAAGTCAGCCAATGCTCCTAGGCTACTACCCGGTATATCGAACATCTCAAAAAACTCCTGCATCTACACGCGTGTAGAAATATCGACTTAATTGGATCATCGGCAGGAAAGAAGTGAGCTAAAGAAATTTAACTCTATGAAAGTTAGAGGAAATTAAGGGCACTAAGAATAAGAGATTACTCTGAATCTGAAGAAGCAGGCCCCGATAATAGAGCATCGAGCTGTCCTGCAGACTTCTCTCCCCCTACCTCTATAATTACTTTACGAATCGCCTCAAAGACAATCGCAGGATCAGGCTCAAAGCCGATTTGCTTCAGTGGGTACTCAGTGGCCCCTTCCATTGTTGCCATGAGTGATTCAGCAGTGCTTTTTGCTTCCGCTTCGTTGGCACCTGTTAGTCGTTCAATACGAGTAATGGCTTCTCTAGTGCGACTCTTGAGCAAAAGAGGACTGGTGAAGCGTTCAAGATCGTCCTGACCAATAATCGTATACATTTCAGGAGGCGCATAAACAGGGGTAAAACAGCTCACTTCACCTTTGAACTCTTCAAAACGCTCAGCTTCTGCCACCGCGTTGGCTTGACGCTGTTTCTCGACTTCTTTTTCAAGGTGAGCAATAACCGCAGAAATTCCTCTTTCATGTGGTTTTAAGCCATATGATTCTTCAAATGCTTTTGCAATATTCGTAATGTCTTCATTTTCTTCAGCCCCTTCCATTACAAAATGAGGCGCATTGAAGACTTGATGGAAACGTCTAAGACGCTTATCCAAGGCAAGCATTTCAGCATCGGGTGGTTTTTCGACCCCTAATCCAGAATTAACCTGCATACGTTTAACAGGTTTTGGAGCCGCGTAGAAGCCTCGACCACGTACAATTCGAGCTCTGTTAAAGATATGCATATCACCTTCACGCTGATCTTTTAAATCAAGCAAGTCGATTCTAGAACGACGGTCAATGGAAGCATTACGAGAGTCAAGATAGTTGTTAGTCATACTACCTGCGTTGACTTGAAATCCAGATACGTTGGTAACATAAGTTTCACCTGCCAACTTGTTGAACAAATCCCAAGTTTCAGTAGGATCTTCCAGCTTCATACAAATTTTAACGTTCGTGTTTGCAACGATGGACGCAGCCTCTTCTTTTGATACTTTCTGGAATGCTGGTAAATCCTGTCCGGCGAAAATAGCACAGAAACCTAGAGAACGCGCCTGAGCAGGCACTACGGCAAACCCTTTTACCGCGTAATAACCGTACTCATCCATCACACAGACATAAGGAGATGGCGCATTTGTTGGTTTACGTAAAATAACGTCTTGGTAACTTCCCTCTACTTCATCACCTAAACCTGCTGCCATCATTGCTTTCAAAGAGGCAACGATAATTTTACCCAGGTTTGATAACTCTTCGGGCGATTTCTCAAGAGCGGGAAGCAGTACAACCAATACTCGCCGATTCAAGACAACGTCTTTTAGATCGACCTCTGCCAAGTTACACCGAACAATATGCCCATATGTATCTGCTAAGGAACCAAACACCCGTGTTAACTGCATGGTAATAAATCCATGCTGCTCACGAACCTCACTAGCTTGATTACCCTTTTTAGCGGGGTTGTAACCAGGCAAGTTCAAAATATAGTTTTTAAGAGGCTCAACAATCACTGGCTGCAAGTAGTCAATAGGAACCGTGATTAGGTCTTCCCCTTCATCGCCTATCGGAAACTGCTTATCAACAACGATTTGCTCAAGCTTTTCCAAAATAAAATAGTTACGAATAACGTTCGCATCGATCAGAATGTGCCCATCATCTCGCATCGCGCACAGTAATTTCATCAAGGCTTCTACGAAGGTAATGGCTCGGCCCTTCCACATATCACCATCACCACCCCCACCGGAGTCTCCCATCAAAGAGACGATAAGCTGAGCTAACATACTTGATGAACCTAAGGAGAAGGGGTTCATTGTGTTTGATAAACGTGTTTTTTGTGGACCAATAACGTCACGCGCACCAGTCATAAAGTTAATCAGAAGCATGTCATCATCACGCCCCATACTTCTGACCATTGAGAAAACCTTAGAGTAAAGAGAGTTATCACCTTTACCATCGATATAAATAAAGCCACTTCCGTGTACAAGAGAGTTGAACACCATTGAAACTAGAGTTTCTGTTTTACCCGCACCGGTTGAACCGAATACTAAAACGTGGGTCCTCATATCATCGTTACTGAACCACAATTCTTTATTCGTGTTGTATTCATTTCCCAAAAAGAAAATCCCGGCTGCCTTGCGTGCCTTTGCCGTACCAGGAATGGTGTCGTTGTAATCAAGCGCCCCTGAAACTGCAGGCAATTTAAAAGGAAGTGTTGGTTTGCGTGTGTAAGAATAAATAAACAGTATCAAAAAGGATAAAAATAATACGTCGACCAAAAATGGAGCGGCGATCATTGCAATAATCACCCCAGCCTCAATAGCCAAGACAATCATTGGATCCGATAATGCTTCGGCAGCCCGGACCCCTAAGGGCCTAGTATCACGAGCAACCTCACTACCACCGTGCTCGTGTTTCTCATCTATCGCGCGAAAACCTTTCATTCCCTAGTCATCTCCGAGCAAGAGTTCTTCAGTAGAAGGCGTCCTTTTTTCCTCTTCAGTGGCTTCACGCTCACCCTCAAGGACTTGGAGTTCTTCTTCGGTTGGAACATATATGGTATTCGCTACTGTGGTCTCATACGCAATAATTGCTTGTTCAATTTTAGGCACGAACAATGGCCGGCCTAATTGCTTTTCAGCAATCCAATGCGCGTAAGGACCCGCTATTTCAGGAAAACACACTTGTCTTCCCACACAATTAAGCATCAGCCATAAACGACGATCAACTGGTTTTAACCATAAAAAGTCAGCTGTTGCTTGAACCCCGTCAGTGCGGGCAAGCAAAAGCATAGTTGCCATAACGGTATAGACGTAAGCATGATTTTTCAGAACTGTTTGAACAACACGCGTATTGTAATGCTTTTTAAGCAACGCTGTCATACCGGTATAATCAATCTCCCCTTTAGCGGCCGTTAATGCGAGTTGATCGATTAAAGCGCGAGCGGGTTTAGAGTCATGATTCATACGTGCAGCAAAAATCGCAAATAAAGCTCTCGTGTACTTAGGCAGACGGGCTGGGCCTTCAAACAAAGCACCTAGCTGTGCAGAAAACACTCGATGCGCAACGTCTTTTTTAACTGTTGCGATGAAATCCGTTCCTTCACGCCAAGCGGCACTTTTATCAGGCATCCGCTCAACTTCTAATAAGCGATATCGTCGTCCGAACTGAATGGGGTTCATTGCCATCGCCCAGGGACCTTTTTCAAGATCTTCTTTAATGAGATCTAGCTTAATAATGGGCGCAATGACAGGCCAAGTAGCAACTTCCTGTTCCGCTAACTTTTTCATGTCATACGTTTTTCTAAAACGCATAACCACATGACCTTTCCATAGGATAAGAGATAATAATGCCATAATGGCTAAAAATGGTACTAGTAACCACCATGCCAACTCATCACTAATATAAAGAGCCAATTCAGCGTTTAAATCATTAGGGGTGATTTGAGAAAGCATGTATTCAACATGCTCAAGATCTGCACCAAAAAAAGTCAGCATTTGTGTTTGCATCAAACGCCATTGAATAAATGCATATTTAAGCCAATAACCCAAGAAATACCAAATGAGCAAAGATGTTACGAATATACCCCCAACGATCCATAATAGATTCATCGAGTTTTTTTCAGCATTCGGATCTTGTCCGCTCACAGGTCCGCCCTTCTTTGGTTAGTCGTACATCAAGTCATCCAACGGAGTTGCATCTCTCGTTGGCGCCGTTTGGATCAACTCAATTATGATATCGGTTGCGCATAACAACCGTAAAGTCATTGAGACCTTATCATCCATTACTACTCTCGTCCCTAGCATTGTGCCTGGGGCATCTTCGAAGGTACAGCCCAAGTTCGAGCCTAAACAGAAAGACGCTAATTGATCTGCCCTACGCATTATGGAAGGTAACAACCCAGTCGGAGAAAACACTTTTTCAGCAGAAATGGGTTGATCACGAAGCGTAAAACTGCACTGCAGCGATTCTGAAATTGCCGCTAGATGTTCGCTTATTGACACAACAACCTCTTACTCACTTTTATCCTCTACTTATAACATAGTTGCTGACCATAGATATTTCATCATTTTAATAAAGTCAGCTTTTTGGCTTTTTCTTTGTTCAATATCCTGGAGCTTGACAGAAAATACGGGAGTTGGTTTTATAGGTACCTATGAAACACTATATCTTCCTATGCTTTGCATTACTAATGGTCGGTTGCGCTCATCAGCAAGAACTTGATGTTAGCGACACTCTCGAAGCTGAACGCCAACTTGTTGCAGCGGCACAATCCATTGAGCATTCATTACGTTTGCTAGCACAGGCTGAAAGCCAAAGTGCTCAACCGCTCATGGATATCTCTGAGTTGGTAACTGATGAAGCCGGCTTAGGCGTTCGAGCAACCCTAGATTGGTCTGGCCCCATTGAACCTCTACTTGGGAAAATTGCCAAGCTTACTGACTATAGATTGCGTGTTATTGGTCAAGAACCTTCTATTCCAGTCATGGTAAGCATCACACGAGAAGAGCAGATAGTTGCGGAGATTCTAAAAGATGCAGGTCTCCAAGCGAGTAACAAAGCAGCCCTTGTTGTTTATCCATCGACTCGGGTAATTGAGCTTCGATATCTGCCAGTTTCATAATAATGGCTCTTAAGCAGTTTCACTGATCTATTATTAAAGGCATGGCGTGCCTAAGGCGTGGGTAAGACATGAAAAAAATATCTCTTCTTCTCTTTTGTTTATCCTTAAGTGCCTGTGCTACGCATTCTGTTACTTCAGTTGAGTCCGGTGACCTTGAAGACATTCGACGCTTGAGCAGTGGCCACATCACTTCTAGCGAGCAGGTCTCTGGGATACGGTATACGGCACTACGTGATGCCGCTTTAAGTTTGGGCGCACGAGCAGGGCTTGCTGCTCAAGCCAAAGAACTCAATACTATGCTTCAACGCCATGACCGCCTTCTCTCTCGTGTATTTAATTTCGACCAGCTTTTGCTGGATAGCAACGTTATGCCCCCGGTTCTTGTAGAGGGCCGAAATACGCTAGATATGAAAAATTACGATACCATTCGGGCAGCAGACAGAAACTTTACGATATATCGTCAGGCGCATTTTGTTTCGGCGGCACCTACTTGGCGTGATTATCTTTTGCTGCAATACAAAACCCCCGAGACCCCCGATCGGTCATTACTTCCTCGAAACAAAGCTGAGAAGCTCATTTGGGAACATTACGTTGATGATGGATGGAAGGCAGGAAATGAACAGGCTGACAATATTTTCACTGAGTCATTGGGACGCTTGAAGCGAGACTTTGTCGGTATGTTGCGCTACCGCAACCTTCTTGCTCAGAACATGGTGTCTGCACCATTTGTTGCTACACTAGACTTAGGTGTTACGGGCAGCAATGATGAGTTGGTTGTGAACGATCGCATTTTACGAATCACTGAGATGCCAACCTTTACTCGCAATCCGGGTGCATGGAGCTCCGAAGTTACTCCTAAAGCTGTTGAGAATGACAACGAAATGAGGTTCTAATCCGAATGGATGCCAAGTCAGTATTGCTCAAGGAAGAGCCTTCTCGATTTACGATCGAGGACATGGACAAGATGCTTTTACATTGCACGCATCTTGATACATCGGATGTCACTATCCAAAGCGGCGAATGCGTATACGCTGAGATTCATGGGCGTCTGTACCCCGTTACAGGCCGAAAACTCAACACCAGCGAAGTGGGTGATATGCTAAATGCCATTTATGGTCCAAATGCGACAACCCAAATCTCAAGTGGTAAAGACGTCGATACTCATTATGAAATTCGTCCAAATCGTACTGAACGATATCGTTTTCGTGTGAATGGCACGGGTTGTCAAATTCAAGGGCATGATGGGATACAAATAACGATTCGAACCATTCCAACAGACCCGCCCCCACTTGCTCAAATGAAGTTACATGGTGATTTGCTGGATAACCTTGCCCCGCAACAAGGAACAGTGGTTGTTACCGGTGCCACGGGTTCTGGTAAAAGTACATTATTAGCTTCTATTATCCGAGAGTTGGCTGAAGATCCTGACTCTCACCGCAAAATATTAACCTACGAGTCACCGATCGAGTTTGTTTATGACAATGTGGTGAGTCCAACTTCCATTATCTCTCAGTCTGAAATACCTCGACACCTACCCTCCTTTGCGGCCGGTGTACGAAATGCTTTACGACGTAAACCTCGTCTGATTTTAGTTGGTGAAGCCAGAGATCCAGAAACTATCGCAGCCGTGATTGATGCAGCATTAACTGGCCATCCTGTTTATACCACCTTACATAGTAACGGTGTGGCCGACTGTGTTAGAAGGATGGTATCTACCTTCCCTGCTGAAGAAAGACATGGGCGGGCTCTAGACATTCTTGAAACCCTCCGTATGGTTGTTTGGCAAAAGCTCGTACCAACGGTCGATCAAAAACGTGTCGCGCTTAGAGAGTTTTTGGTATTCGATGAATATGTACGGGATACGCTTGTCGATACCCCCGTTGAGGCTCTGGCAGCTAAGACCCGCGAGCTATTAAAAACACGCGGTCAACCTATGATTGTTGACGCAAAGAAAAAATTTGATGAAGGTATTATCAGCGAAAGAGAATATAACCTTCTAGCTAAGAGTGCCTTGTTTGCAGATGTAGATGCTAAAGAAGGAGCGCAAAATGGCGGGGACTAATGCCCACTGGCGTGATTCAGCTCGCGCACCAAAGTTTTTTTTCATTGACGCCTATGCGGCGTTTCCACTTCTTATCTTTACTCTACATATTCGATGGTGGACATTTTTTTTAGCCATCATCACGATTATATTTTTTGCCATTCTAGAGCGCTTTGGCTTTACTCTACCTGTCTTTAAGCGATTCATGCGAGCTTTCTTAGCCGGAAATCATCGAGTTGCTCGCCCTTGGTGGGTTTAATCCCCTTCTTTTGATGCAATACAAATTGCTATACTGTCTATTGTGCGTGGTCATGCACCAATAACATTTGGTCAACTTATTTAGAGATTACTTATGCGGGCCCCAATTGAAGAGTTCAGTCAACGACGCGGTTTTTATTTTCGGGACAATTTTCGAAGAATGGTCCGTCTTTGCTTTTTTATGTTGTTGGTCGACTCTGCCTTATTAGGGTACATTTTCTATCAAACATACACGATGCCAGTGGCAGATGTTTACGTATCAACTCATAGTGGTGAATTGATACCGTTAATATCCAGTGAAGATCCGGACAGAGCCTTCTTGGCTCGTCCTGTCATCAATGTAGACGCGATTTAACAAGGACAGCTTTTAACATGGCAAATGACAATAAAGCAGCCGCTAAAAAGAAAATCCCTCAATCACGCTCTCTTGAGATGATTATGGCCCGCAACTACTTCTATCGAGACAATTATTATCGAATGATGACTATTTGTTTTTGGTTGCTCGTACTTGCATTTGGGTTAGGTGGCTATATTTATTTTCAATATATTTCCCGCCCAGCGCCAAAGTATTTTGCAACAACAACTGAAGGGGCTTTGATTGAGCTGATTCCTTTAGATCAGCCCAACTTATCTACCAATACTCTTTTGCAGTGGGCAACACAGGCTGCAACAGGTGCTTATACCTATAACTTCGTGAATTATCGCGACGCGTTCCAGCAGGCTCGCAACTATTTCACCCCAGAGGGTTACAAGAACTATCTAAAGGCGATAGAAGACTCACGTAACTTAGAAGCGGTTAAAGAAAAGAAGTTGGTTGTCTCATCTGTTCCAACCGGTGTGCCTATTGTTGTGAACGAGGGCCGCATAGCCGGGCGCTATGCTTGGCAAGTCGAAATGCCAATGTTAATCTCCTATCAAAGTGCGACGGAAGTGATCCGCCAAAACATTAAGCTGACCATGCTAATTGTGAGGATCCCAACGCTGGACTCACCGAAAGGGATTGGTATCGCTCAATTTATCGTGGAGACAACGCGTGGTAATGTTTAGGCTGAAGTATCGTACCCTGATCCAAGTCGCAGTGAGCTGTCTGTTACTTGGACTCACTTGTGCTGCAGGGGCAGAGGGTGAGATGTCGGGTGCCTCAGCTCCCCCGCCGTCGGATCCTTTTAACGATGCGGCCTATCGCAAAATGTTAGAGCTTAATTTGCCTTTAAGCCCTGACCAAATAGAAAAACTTAGAAAGCTTTATGACGTCACTCAGCAAGCTGCCTTTGCCACACCTGCCCCCCCACCGATTCCGGTTTCCTCTTCCATGGCCGTTAATTTAGGTCCGGGACAACAACCCCCTGTCATACGTCTAGCCTCAGGCTTTGTGACCTCTTTGGTCTTTGTAGACGTGACCGGCTCAAACTGGCCAATCGTGAGTTACGGTATTGGTAATCCTGAAGCTTTCAATATTCAATGGGATAATGATACTAACGCCATTTTTATCCAAGCGATGAAGTCCTACTCTCATGGAAACCTCGCAATACGCTTGAAGAACTTAGATACTCCCGTAATGATTTCGCTAGTATCTGGTCAAAAAGAAGTGGATTACCGTGTTGATATGCAGGTACAGCAGCGTGGACCAAATGCTGTCGTTCCTTATATGTCCATGGACTACTCATTAGACCGCAGTGACATATTGGTGAATTTTTTGGATGCGATTCCTCCTAAGGACAGCACACGCTTAGATGTAGGAACACAATACGGTATGGCATGGATGCATAACGGAAGAATGTATTTTAGAACAAAATTAACTTTACTTTCCCCTGCTTGGGGGGCCTCTGTTTCTTCAGCGGATGGCACTCGTGTTTACGAGCTTGCGCCAACACCAATGTTGCTAGCATCAGATGAGGGCCGCACAGTTTCTATTCACGTGGAGGGCTTATAGATGGCGAAGAAGCTCTCTTTAGCAGCCAAATTCGGTAACACCAAATCCAGAACCGTCGTGTTATTTTTTGGTGTCGTGTTTTTAATAGCGGTAACGGTTGCCTTATCTTCTTTAATCGGAGGAGACGATCCGATTGCTGAGCGCGCAAGTCAGACAACCGCGATTCCTTCAAATATTAAAGCAATACCGGGAAATAAAACACCAGAGCGTTATCGTGAACTACAAATGGTCGATAACGAGAAACGAGCTGCGGAAGCCAAGAAGCAAGAAAACCAAAGCGCTATCCCAACGATTGTTCATACCGATGTCGTCAAAGGTACTCGAGGCGGCTTTGGTCTTCTGGGTAATGAAATTATCCATGGTGAAAGCCCATATGGCCCTTATGGTGTTGATAGCGACGGTAAAACCCCTTTCGGGGTTGGCCCAGATGGGAAAGTTTACGGTACAGAAGGATACGTGATACATGGTTACGGTCCCAATGGTCCCTATGGTTTTGGCCCAGACGGTAAACCTTTTGGGATTGGCCCTGATGGAAAGCCTTATGGTATTGGCCCTAATGGAAAACCTGTTATCGGCCTGGGCCCGGATGGTCAGGTTATTCTTTTAGGCCCTGATGGAAAGCCCGTTTATGATGCCGACGGTAATCTAGTCGGTCCTGGATATAACGGCCCCCTTTACGATGAAAATGGTAATTTAATCGACCCATCTTATTTACAAGGATTACGCGATAGCGGTGTTCTTGACTATGCACCAGGTGGCAGCAAGTACACTGACGCCTTGAGAACTAACCAGGCAGGCTATCAAATACATGGCTTTGGACCCAATGGTCCTTATGGTGTGGATGCCGATGGTAACCCATTCGGAATAGGACCAGATGGTCGTCCATATGATCCTAATGGCCCTTTTGCACCTGAGTGGTATGAACAACCCAAGAAATCTGCAACTCAAATAGCACAAGACAGACTCGATGCAGAGCGTGATCGTATTGAGCAAATGCGTAAAGAGCGTGAAGCACAGTTAATAGCGACTCAACAACGCCAAAAGCAAGAGCAGCAAACACGTGTTGACGCACAGTCCGTTGAAGAGACAACATCATTAATGGATAACCAAGCTAAAGCGCTATTCGCTTCTTGGTCAACTGTCATTCCGCAAGCACATGTGTATGGCTCTCAGTTCTATGAACTAATTGAGAAACAAAAAGAGATGGAAGCAAACTCAACCAACATGCTTCTTGCTGGCGGTGTTGTGGGTGACGGACAATCACAAGGCACAAACCCCAACGATGAAGTCATTACGGCTGGTTCTATTTTATTTGCTGTCATTGATACATCTGTAAACAGCGACAACAACGGCCCAGTCTTAGCGTCTGTTGTTCATGGTGAGTACAAAGGGGCTCGCTTGATTGGTCAGTTTGCCCCTCCTACTATGAACTCAGAGTCGCTGACGGTGAAATTCACCAGAATGGTATTACCTGATATGAACAAGTCTCTGACAGTAGATGCGGTTGCGGTTGATCCTGACACCGCTCAAACAGCTGTTGCATCAGATGTCGACCATCACTACTTCTTGCGCTATGGCTCATTATTTGCTTCAGCTTTCATGGAAGGATACGGAAAAGCAGTTAAAGAAGCTGGTGCCACCCGAGTCGAAAATCAAGATGGTTCTACCACCACTTCGACAGCTAATCTATCGGGTGAAGAGCAGCTGTTCTCTGCATTAGGAAACGTTGGATCAGAATGGGGTGCACAAGCGGCGCCACTATTCAATACACTCCCCACCATCACTATTGAATCTGGTACTGGTGTAGGCATATTGTTTATGAGTGATTTAAACGTTACTCAAAGTTCACAGGGTTAGAGGCGACTGATGATAGACGACAAAGACAAAAATGAATCTGGCGATAAGTTTCTGGATGATGACACTTTCGGCGACGAAAACTTTGATATAGATGCTGAGTATGGCTTTGATAGTGATGACACTGATGAGCCTCCAGCGATCGATGTTGCCGCCTCTTCTAGCCATCGAGAGACTAGTGAGTACAGTACTCCTGAGCTTACTTCTTCATTAGACAGCAGTGGTAGTTTGCCAGATGATGATCTTAATAAAGACTCAGAGGATACTTTCGATGCCTCTTTAGATGTCGAAGATGAAGAAGACGTCTTTGATTCTTATGATGACGATGATGATCCTTTTGAATTAACAGATGAAGACGATACCTTTGCTGCAAGCGACGATGGCGATGGCCCAGGAGGTAATGGGGGTGGCCAAGGACCAATGCAAGGTGCCCCCGTTAAATTAATTGGTGGCTTTGCGGCTGCAGTCGCTTTTGCCTTTATCACTTGGCAGGTGTTCTCTGGGGGGTCTGAAGACCCAGTGCCAACAACTGTCGCTCAAACCACTGAAGACAAACAAAAGCCCCCTTCTGAATTAGATGGTTTGTTTGCATCAGCTGAAAGTGAACTCGATACGCTTGAGCAAGAAGTCATGCCTGAAGACACGACTAAAGATTCAGACAGCGTGATGGCAAAGGACGATTCGAATACAGATACTAAAGTTGCATCTGTAGATTCAGACACGGCGATGAAACCAACTGAAACCAAACCAACCCCTCAGGAGACTCCTTCGGCTCCCACGGTGGCAAAAGCACCTGCACCGACGAACCCCGTCCCTGCGCCAGCTCAACCAACCGTTGTTAAAGCTGAAGTAGACTTATCTGAAATTGAAGGCATGCTTCAAGAGTATAATGAAGTTATGAGTGCCCGTATGCGTCGCATAGAGTCTAATATTAGAAGTGTCAGTGATGACCTTGATGATATAAATCGTAACCTTGGCAATATGGGGGATAAGGTGTCAGGTATGGGCCATTTGGTTTCGAATATGTCTGATCAATTCAAAATGCTCGGCTCTTCTCAAGATACCGACCGGCAAGAAATGGCCCGTCAAGAAATGTTTGCGAACCCAAGCTTGCATGTCCATGCCATTATTCCTGGACGAGCTTGGTTAAAGAAACATGATGGCGGTATTTTGACAGTATCAGAGGGGGATTTGCTTGGCGAATACGGAAAAGTACTTGCTATTGATGCCTCATCAGGTGCTGTTGTAACCAGTTCGGGGGTAACACTCCGCTAAGGATTAGGTGAGACAAGATGTCTTCTTTCGATACCTTTAACTCATCGTCATCATTTAGTTTCGATCAGATGATCGTCAACCTTACAGCGACTGCCGACAGTCTGCAGTCGCTGGTCATTGCTATTTCCTACGTAGCAGGAATAGTATTAGTAGCGCGAGGGTTGATGATGTATCGAGCCTTTGGTCAGCATATCACTCAAACCTCTGCTAGAGGTGAAATAGCAGGCCCTATGGTGTTTATGGTTGTAGGAGCGATGTTAATTTACCTTCCAACCACCTTAGACTCCTCCTTACAAACCATTTTTGATGAAGACTTAGGCAGCACTGGTGGTGTTCAAGAAATGATTGGATACGGGACAATTTCAACGTTTGCTCGTTGGGACGAGTTGTCAGGCGTTATCGTTAAGTACCTTAAGTTGTTAGGCTTAATTGCCTTTGTACGCGGCTGGTTTATTCTCTCCAAGATGGGGCATCAGGGCTCACAACCTGGGATGCTGGGGAAAGGCATCACCCACTTAATCGGGGGGGTTCTTTTGATTAATCTTGTCGACACGGTCAATATACTAGCGGAAACATTTGGTTTTAGATAAGCTGATATTATGAGCGATACTGATCTACTACCTATAGTCCTTACTGCGCGACGTAACAACTGGCGTGCTTTTATGACCCGTAAGAGTAATAAGAACTTTAAAAAACGTCGCGTTCAAATTTTGCAGCGCGATGAAAATACCTGTCGATACTGTGGCTTTCATTCTGATAAGTATCAAGAAGTTGTAAATATTGATCATGATTACAAGAACAATACGATGGAAAATATGGCAACCGCTTGTGTTTTCTGTGCCCAGTGCTTTTTTCTTGACTCACTGACTCTCGATAATAACTCGGGGGGCACGATTATTTACTTACCTGAGTTTTCACAGGCTGACTTAAATCACTTTTGCCGAATACTCTTTTCAGCATTAGATAAAGAGTCTGCATACAAGAGTAAATTACAATCTGCGTTCTTAAGTCTTAAAGATCGCTCTGCTCCTGTTGAAAACTGTTTTGGACCAGAAAGCAGCTGTCCTCAGGTTTTTGGGCAAGGATTAATTGATGCTTACCTAGATGATGAGCAATTAAACCATCCTTTGCTTCAAAACCTTCGCCTGTTACCGGCAAGGAATATGTTCAACAAGCAGATTCAATACTGGAAGCAAACTGTTTTTGCCAAGGTACCACTTTAATTCAGAAATAGTTTAAACTGGTATTAGCTTATGTCGAGGAGGCACTTCAATGAAATCACGGTCTAACCATTCCAAGGCAGTTGGTAAACTATTGCTTTATTTTGGTTCATTATTCTCTTTATTTTTACTTTCTGAACATGCTTTTGCGGGCGGTTCTGACTTAGCCGGATTGGCTGACAACGTTACCAGTAACATTGAAGCGGTTGCAAAATTGATCACTGCTGCTTCTTATGTTGCAGGGGTTGGATTTGCGCTTGCTGGTATGGTTAAGTTCAAAGCACACCGTGACAACCCTACCCAGGTTCCATTATCAGCACCAATCGTGTTGATTGCTGTTGCTGCAGGGTTGGTTTTCCTACCTTCCATCATCGGAACAGCTGGTGAAACTGTCTTTGGTGGCGACCAGGCGACTGGTGGTGCTAGTGGACAAGGTATCGATTCATTTAATTAAACGCATAAGGCCAGGCGCGATATTGCGCTTGGCCTATTTTTGGGGTTAGGGATGATAATTGACCCAATTTTAGATTCAATTGATGCCATCCTAGCTTGGATGGGTACTTCCCTGGGGCAGACCACGGATGCCTATTGCGACTTAGAGTCTGCTGAAAATCGTCATACCCTTGTGACCCGTGATGGCTCCTTACTTTCAGTTATTCAACTCTTTGGCTGTACGGAACTTGTCGGCCCAGACGAGTTTGACAGAGTTCACCGAGGCCTTTCACGTGCCTTAGGTTCGGCTCTCTCCAGAGCTGGGCACACATTTCAGTTCTATTTTCATTATGATCAAGGCGGTGCCAAACGTGAAATTTCTGAGGTATTTGCTCCGGCTCGTGCCACAGCTGCTCGTCTTGAATTGGATTTAAAAGATTTATTTAATGAGCGCGAGAGTCATCTTCAAAAATATTGCGCTTCAGAGTCCTGTTTCATTGCCATTTGGACTCACCCTCTTATTTTGACAAAACAACAGATGGAAGATGCCAATAAAGGTCGATTGAAGCGACGTCAGGAAGGCAAATTCCCCCCATTAAGAAATGCGCAAGATTTTATTGCTGCGATTCCTGAGCTGAGGGAATCCCACGACTCTTTGGTTAGAACATTTTTATCTGATTTAAAAGATATGAAGCTTCATTCAGCACTACTTGATGTTCACCGAGCTTTATATGAAGTCCGTAAGAGCGTTGATGAGGATGTCACCAGTCCTGAATGGCGCCCTGTCTTGCCTGGCGATAAAATTCCTATGCGAGAAGTTAAAGACAAAAATGGTCGCGACATTTCTGAACTACTTTGGCCGCCGGTAACACGCCAAGTTATTCCTCGCGATGGTGAGATCTTAAACCTGCGAACAGCCAGAATTGGCGATCGAATTTTTGCCAGTGTTTTTATCGATCTTTTTCCTCAAGATATTCAAACTTTCCACGAACTTTTTAAACGTCTCTCAACAGGCACTGTTCCTTGGCGAGTCTCTTTTCTTCTAGAGGGAAATGGCTTATCGACTATGGGTATGAAGCCCATGCTAGCTTCTATTCTCAGCTTTGCCTCTGCCCATAATCGTTTGATTGCTGACTCTGCTGAATTATTAAATTACATTCACACTAATACGGATGATTCCGTTGTTAAATTACGTGTTGCCTTTGCAACATGGACAAATGCAAGTGAAGAGCAACGCCTAAGACAGAATGCATCCGAATTAATTAAATCCATTCAAGGATGGGGCTTATGCGAGGTTGGTGAGATATCTGGCGATCCGTATATGGGTGCTTTATCTAGTGCATTAGCGTTAAACCGAACCAATGTGGCAACGCACTCAGTCGCCCCAGTTAGTGATGTTGCCTATATGTTGCCTTTTTCTCGCCCAGCGTCACCTTGGACTACTGGGGCAATATTATTTCGATCACCTGACGGCAAGCCTTGGCCCTACCAACCAGGTTCTACCCAGCAGACGACCTGGATTGATTTAGTTTATGCCCGTCCAGGTTCGGGTAAATCGGTTCTATCCAATTCGACAAATCTGGCGTTGTGTTTACAACCCGGTATTACGCGGCTACCTCGTGTCTCTATTATTGATATTGGCCCATCTAGTAGCGGACTGATTTCTCTACTTAAAGAGTCCTTACCTGAAAACAAACGTCACTTAGTTGCGTACCACCGCCTACGAATGACAGCTGCTTACTCTATCAATCCATTTGATACACAACTGGGGTGCCGTAAACCAACCCCACTTGAGAGAAGTTTTCTAGTAAACTTTTTGACGCTCCTGGCAACACCTGTCGGTGAACAGCGGGCTTATGATGGTATTACGGACATGGCCGGTATGATTATTGATGAGATGTATAAAAATCTCAAAGATGATCAGGCGCCTCATCGTTATACGACAGATTTAAATCCAGAGCTAGATAAACAAATAAGAGAGATGAATTTAAACGTCGACTCTCATACTACCTGGTGGGAAGTGACCGATGCTTTGTTCGCTGCCGGCAAACCTCATTTAGCCGCCTTGGCGCAACGTTACGCCATGCCCTTGCTTGCTGACACAGTGTCTATTTGTCGTTCTAAAGTTATCGAGGACTTGTATGGCCAGATTGTTGCGCCAACAGGTGAACCATTAATTGCTGCCTTTAGCCGGATGATTTCTAGTGCGGTACGTGAGTACCCTATTCTCTCTCGTATCACGGCTTTTGACTTAGGTGAAGCTCGAGTTGTTTCTCTCGACTTAGATGAAGTTGCCAAAACAGGTGGTGAGGCTGCAGATCGACAAACTGCGGTTATGTATATGTTAGCCCGATACGTACTGGCCCGACACTTCTATCTGACCGAAGAAAATCTTGAAGATATGCCAAAGCAATACCATGACTTTCATCGTCAACGAATCTTGGAAATACGTGAAGATCCTAAGCGCCTATGTATGGATGAGTTTCACCGCACATCTAAAGCGCAGGCAGTAAGAGAGCAGGTTCTTGTAGATATGCGTGAAGGACGTAAGTGGAAAGTTCAAGTGGCTTTACTATCGCAGTCCTTAGAAGATTTTGATCCAACAATGATTGAGTTTGCAACTTCTATCTTTATTATGGATGCAGGACCCAAACAGGCTGTCGACAAATCTGTCAAAACATTTGGTCTCACTTCTTCAGCCCGTTTAGCCTTAATTAACCGCGTCCATGGACCCAGGGCATCCGGTGCAACCTTCCTTGCTCAATTTGCTACAAAGATGGGGATTAATACTCAATTAGTCACTAGCACTTTAGGCCCCATTGAGCTTTGGGCATTTAATACAACTGCAGAAGATGCACGGATTCGAAATGCCCTCTATCGAGAAATTGGTGCAGGCGAAGCCCGTAAATTGTTAGCCATGCTTTACCCAAGTGGTTCCGCTGCCAGAGTAATTGAACAACGCCTATCACAAACGAAAGAATCTAAGGGCGCTGTAGGTGACGAAGAAGCCGCTGGGGTTATTCAAGAAGTCATAAATGAAATCTTAGAAATATATCGGAACCAAAAAGTAAGCTAGATGCCTGATTTTTGGCTCTTTTTTCAATTAGCACAGGGGCATGATAAACTTCCGAGTCGTTTTATGTAGTACATCCTCGGAGTAATTATGTCTTCATCTGCGCCTTTCTTCGCCGGTTTAGCTCGTGACTTCTGCAGCTTTTGCACACCTGTAATGCCTGTTGGTGGTCGAAAAAATAACACTGAAACCGCGCTCAATAACTTGAGAAAGCCGCTTGCTTGGCTTTTTGGCTTTGATACCATCCGTTATGTTGAAGCTGAGGACGGTACCATATATTGGACTCGTGAGAAAAAACGCCCAACAGCATTACAAGTGTTTATTGGCGTTGTCGGTGCATTTTGGTGTGGATTAGCGCTTTTCGTTGCACGCTTAATAGGGTTCGATTCACGTCCTAGCCTAAGTGCAAAGAATGAAGCCCGCCATGATGATACTCCAGAAGCGATTGTCGCTACAGAAGCATACGATCGCATTAAATACACCACATTTTTTTCTAAATGGGTTTCAGATCTAAAATTAGCTATTAAAAATCATGATGTTACTCGTATAGAGAAACTTTTTGAGTATGGTGATCAAGATTACATACCAAGCGATTATGAAGCTATTGTTGAGGACATTGTAGAAAGAATTGCTCTAAATGCTGGTAACCCAGATGCTCAACATGAACTTAATGCCTGCCTGATTGCTTTTAGAGACGGGTTGATCAAAAGAGACGTTGCGCTAAAAATTCAGGGCAAGGACTGGGTTGGTGCCGGTCCTGACAGCGTTGTCAGAAGCTTACAAGGTGGTAAGGCCGCACTCGCCGAAGCCTACTTAAATGAAGCAGCAATACCAGCAGAGGTTGTCGTTAACAATATCAGCTTGAGTAGCGCAAGTGACTGCCCTATCTCAGCTATAGTGGCACAAGAGGCTATTGAAAAAGCATTAGTCGAATTAGGTGATAGTGATGATGAAGTACATTCACAAGGGCACAAAAAGCTCCTTCGATTAGCAACTATTTTGTCTAAAAACGCCTCTTTAACAAAAGCTGTTCTTCTTCCACTAGATATTCCGACCGTGAAGGCTGCGGTTGAAATGAATAAGCATTGCCATGAGCTTGTTCAATTCAGAAGTGACGAAGAAAATGTTTCTCTAGCGGATTATCTTATACACACTGGCGGCGCACCCATCGCATCTGAGATTCTTCAGCTATTACCAGCAGAACGACATCTACGACTCCGTGTCCCAGGATCTGAAGCAGCCCTTATTAACAAGATTGCTCGGACCTTGACTGATGTTAATAGTGCGATGTTTAGTTTTCCCACTATTTTAAACCACCTAGACCTAAGCAGCTCTTTTGACGCTAATGGTAATGTCTTCGACTTTCTCAGCGGGATTGCCAATGGTGTCGCTCGGCAGGTATGCTTTGCCGTCCTTGTCAAACAAGCAATTGTCTCAAACAACATTGAACTTGCTGCAGATTTATTAAGAGACCCAGGCACCCAACCCGGTGGACACTATTTCTTATTCCCTTCTACTATCGGCGGGAATCACATTGACCACATTAACAATGCACTATTAGAGTGCTCGCTTAAAACTCGTGAAGCTATCTACCCCCTCTATCAAGACCGGATTGCTATTACTGAGAAATTTTTCATCTCTGCTAGCAATGAGGAATTAGAACATTCATCACACTACCTCCCTTCACTCGTCGCAAGAGATGATAACCAGTTTGATATGCGCTCGTTTTTGCATATAGTCTCCGAAGCACAAAACGCTGGTGACTATCAAAACATTAGTCTACTACAACTACATACGAGCAGAACTAACGATGCTATAGGTCATATTTCAAATCTATTAACCGCTTCAGAAATTGAAGCTTTTGCTCAAGAGCAAAGAGTTCTAAATGAAAAATTACAGGATTTAGATCTCTCCTCTAGTGAAGATGGGGAAAATTCGGATGTTTTAGCTGCTGAAACTGAACTCACCCCTGAGGCTTCTGTATTAGTACTGGATGAAGCTACAAAGGCATCTACTTCTGTTGATGTAGTTGCTGACGAAGCGAATGAAGCATCTGTGGCATCTGCTGTAGTTGCTGACGAAGCGAATGAAGCATCTGTGGCATCTGCTGTAGTTGCTGACGACGAAGCGAATGAAGAGACTGTAGCTTCCGCTGTGGTTGCTGACGAAGCAAATGAAGCGTCTGTGGCTTCTGCTGAAGTCGTGACTGATGAAGCTGATGAGGTAGCTGCCTCTGACGAAGCTACTACTTATGAGCTATTAACCGAACAGCTAAATGATTTGGCTCAAAAGCATGCCGCTGCATACGAGCATTCCAATCAAGCGATCTCTGAGCTGCTTCTTGATACTAATAACGTATTTGGATTCAGGAAATATGGACCAATCAACCAATACCTTGATATGGCTTTCATTGGACATAGTAATCAGCAACATTTAGCTCCTATCCAAGCTCATGCACAATCAGCGTTTAAGAATATTGTTGTAGAAGCGGTTCATACCGAAAATAAAGCGCTCTTGTTACATCTTCTTAATAATACGCCTTCACCTTTGATTTACGCTCTTGCACAAATGGGCAGAGAGTTAAGATCAGGAGAGCTTTCTCAGGAACAAGCTAGCAGACGCGTATCATTTACTGAGTTCACGCAAGCGTTAATACGTGCGGGACTACCTGTTAGTCTTTTACCAAGCGGCTCTGTTGAACATCAAAACTTCCTAGATACGCTTGTTCAAAACAATAGAACTGACGCTGCTTTTAGAGCGCATATTCTAAGAGATATTGTTCACCCACAAGATGTAACCTTCTTAGCTGAAAAATATGAAAGTTCCTCTGAAGCTATTTCACCACTCGTTGTTCAAGTATTGAGAGAAAAATTTGCAACTCATACGCTGAACAGAATAAATGAACTTGATGATGAAAACGCTCGTGAAGAATTAGCACATGATGCGACATACAGCATGTTTTCTGCAGGAAATCTTGGCCTTATCGCACTTGAAAATCCAGAATTTTCACATACAGCAATACAGCTAGCCATGCATGATAGACGGGCAACAGATTACATTCGTGAATACCATGAATTAGGCTTTATTCAACTGGCGATTTCAAACACCTTAACACTTAACAACTTCAGAGCAGTTTTAAGTTACGGTCTAGATCTTAATGCCGCAATCAAGCATGCAGGCAGCTTCGGAATGGTGATTCAAAGACTTGTTGATGGTCAAGTTTCAAATGATCTGTTTGATCATATTGTTTCTAATATTAACGATTTTGATATTCTTTCAGCATTACTCGAAAAACTTGCCAAAATTAGCACCAATGAACACCCATACTCATTAACTCGATTTGAAGCTGTTGTTGAGCGAATGGTTGAGCTAAAAATGCCTTTAACTGCTCTATACAAAACTAGAGAGACTCAGACAGATAAAGGACCAGTTAAAGAAGCACCAGCAATAGCTCTTATCATAGGTCACGTTGATCACCAAAAACTATCTGCTCTTCAAGCTAATGATTTTGTTTACCTGCCTGGGTTAATACAAGCTGATGTGCCTGGCGTATTTGCTTCTCTTGAAGCATTGCTGAGTGGAAAAGAAGATCTCAGTAGCCTTCTTAGTGCAATGGCATGGCAGTCTGACCAGTTGCTATCCGACGATGAACTGATGACAGATGATGCCTCTGAACACTCCTCTGTAAGTGCTGAAAATCCAGACTCTCTTCCTGGCTCTATTACTACTTACCCTCAACTAGTACCTATTTTGAATGAGATGACACAGCAAAGCCCAACACCTGCGTGGATAGCTGATCTTATTTCTGATATGGCATTAAATGTATATTCTGAAGAATACAGTGAGGATATGTTAAAACTCTTGAGTGAGACTTATCCTCAAGAATTCGCTCAAGCGCTAGCTACCCAAAACCCTCAAGGATTGTGCCCTATTCACCAAGCAGTCATTGCCAGCAACCACAATTTAGTTGCTACTTTACTTGATCTCGGTGATACACCTGCTCGAGTGGGTGCTTACAATGATGGACATCACATACTTAAAGTCAGTGCTACTGTCTTGGCAGGCACGGTTAATCACATGTCTCCTACATTAGACACAGCTGCAGTACAGCAAGTGATTGAAGATTATTTGTCAGAAAATGAAGCATTAGTGCACTCCAGTGA
Organism: Legionellales bacterium; assembly: GCA_002708265.1. Classification (GTDB taxonomy): domain Bacteria; phylum Pseudomonadota; class Gammaproteobacteria; order Berkiellales; family Berkiellaceae. Next base: position 87,336 of record PANA01000005.1, read on the forward strand.
ACAACTTCTTGATGAGCAAGTAAGTGTTCTTGGTGCTGATGAAGCAGCTGCTGACGAAACACCTGCTTCTGCTGAGGTGGTTTCTGAAGCATCTGCTTCTGCTGAAGAAGTGAATGAAGCATCTGCATCTGCTGAGGTGTTTGCTGAAGAAGCAGCTGCTGACGAAGCACCTGCTTCTGCTGAGGTGGTTTCTGAAGCATCTGCTTCTGCTGAAGAAGTGAATGAAGCATCTGCTTCTGCTGAGGTGGTTGCTGAAGAAGCGGCTGCTAACGAAACACCTGCTTCTGCTGAGGTGGTTTCTGAAGCATCTGCTTCTGCTGAAGAAGTGAATGAAGCATCTGCATCTGCTGAGGTGTCTGTTGAAGACGTGAATGAAGCATCTGCTTCTGCTGAGGTGGTTGCTGATGAAGCGGCGGCTGATGAAACATCTGCTTCTGAGGTACCGACTGAGCTTGATGCTTTCTCTAGTGCGTCTCTGACGATCTCAGCCCCTGTAGACTCTCCCTCCCTACCACGACGGCGAGGATTTACACTACAGTACGACCGAGCAAGAGTTGCCGACGAAGAGGCACATTATTCCCCAGCTATCAGAAGAACCAGGAGCACAGCTTCACTTCAAGAAGATAGTGAAAGATCACCAAGAGAAACTCGCACTAGAAACAATAGCTTCTAGTTTTCTCTTCTTCGTAAAAGCGCTGAACTCTCAGCGCTTTTTTTTTGTCTTAAACCCGTCTATCCTACTATTCAATGTTTTTATAGGGACCAGAGACATGACTGAAGCTGCTTTAAGCACAAGTGAGAACCAAAACTGTATTGAGAACGCGTGGAAAACAAGAGAACAGTGGACTAAAGCTTCTCCCCCAGCTTTTCTAAAGCCTGCCATAGAGAACGTGCTGGCTGAACTTGAGCTTGGCAAACTTAGAGTTGCTGAAAAAACCGATAGTGGCTGGATAGTTAATGAATGGGTAAAACAGACAATACTTCTATATTTTGCTGTTTTTGATAACGCCGTTATCGAAGGTGGTTTTACGCAGTTCTATGATAAGGTTGCACTACAGTTCTCTGGGCAAACAAATACTGACTACCAAGCTCGTGGCGTTCGGATTGTTCCTCCAGCTGTGGCCCGACGAGGTGCATTCTTGGGCAAAGGAACTGTTCTAATGCCCTCATACGTCAATATAGGGGCCTATGTTGGTATGGGGACAATGATAGATACCTGGGCAACAATCGGCTCCTGTGCGCAAATAGGAAACAATGTCCATATATCTGGTGGTGTTGGAATTGGCGGTGTTCTTGAACCACTACAAGCCACTCCTACTATCATTGAAGATAATTGTTTCATTGGTGCTCGTTCAGAGATAGTTGAAGGGGTTATTGTGGAAGAAGGGGCTGTCATTTCAATGGGAGTTTTTATTGGCCAAAGTACCCGAATTTATGACCGGACAACTGGAAAGACCTTTTATGGTCGTGTTCCCAAAAATGCAGTGGTTGTCCCTGGAACTTTGCCCAGCAAGGATGGTGAGTATGCTTTGTCGGCCGCAATTATTGTAAAGTATGCAGACAAGCAAACCCGAGACAAAGTTGGTATAAACGCCCTTTTGCGACCAACTGAATAAAGGAGTCCGCATATGCCCTTATCTCTTTCCAAGCAGTTAATAGAATGCCCTTCTATAACCCCGGATGATGCTGGGTGCCAAAAACTAATTGCTGAGCACTTGAGTGCTTTAGGTTTTACCATTGAGCCAATGAAAGCTGGTGACGTGGACAATCTTTGGGCAACAATTGGCTCTGGTGAAAAAACATTCTGCTTTGCTGGCCACACGGATGTTGTCCCGCCTGGCCCATTAGAACTATGGCCTTATCCTCCTTTTAGTCCGACGATTGAAAACAATTATCTCTATGGTAGAGGCGCTGCGGACATGAAAACGGCCATTGCAGCTATGATGGTGGCAGTTAATCGTTTTCTAAAAAATACTTCTCTAAACTTTAGGTTAGCTTTTTTAATTACATCTGATGAGGAAGGACCCGCCATCAATGGTACAAAAGCCATTTTAGAAAAGCTGAATAAACGATCAGAAATCATTGATTATTGTTTAGTGGGAGAACCCTCATCTGACAAACATGCTGGAGATACTATCAAGCCTGGCCGAAGAGGCTCTCTGCATGCAACCGTTATGCTTAAAGGAAAACAGGGTCACGTCGCTTACCCTGAGCAATGCCAGAACCCCATTCATGCTGCCGGAGATATTATAAACGAACTTCACAAAACACAATGGGATAGTGGGAATGCATTTTTCTTGCCCACGAGTTTTCAAGTAACCAAGATCGAGAGTGATTCTGGTGCTGAAAACGTGGTTCCAGAGCAGTGTCTTTTAAGAATGAACTGGCGCTTTTCTCCCGAGAGTACGCCAAAAAAACTTTTGGCTGAGCTCGAACGGATTCTTGTCTCATCAGGCATCAATGACTATCACATTGAGCACCGTTGTTCAGCAGAGCCTTTTTATACTCCTAAAGACAGCCCATTTTTGAGTGCCTGTATAACGGCGATTAAAAACTGCACGGGACAAGAACCAGCTATTAGTACCGCTGGTGGTACATCAGACGGGCGGTTCTTTGCACCAATGGGGACGCATGTCGTCGAGTGCGGTGTCCCAAATGCAACCATTCATCAAATAGGTGAAAATGTCGCAGTTGATGACATTACACTTCTAAGCAATATATATGAAGCTATTTTAAGAGAACTAAATGAAGTCAACGCCTAGAGAATGTCATTTCTGACATATAGAGGCTGAAGCTCGCTAGGACTACTTAACTCAGGTTCGCGTAACAGCGCCAGTTGTGCGGCGCATGATGCTTTGGGCCAACGTGGTGTTAATACATTATTGAGGGATAAATGATCACCAAGCTGAGCGAAGGCATGAAAAGCGGTTCCAATGCCTCCATCAACACCCGAGACCTTGATAGCAGACGGCGGACTTAACTGGATATCACCAACTGGAATAACCCCGAGCTTTTCACACTTTTGATATACGCCCCAGTAGGCTTCAGACTTTCGCGCATCGATCGCAACTAATACACTCTCCATATTATGGTGAGTAACGGCATCCCAGGCTAAGACCTCAAGGGTGTTCAAGCCCAAAGTCTGAAGGCTATTGGCCCATGCTAACCCTTGAGCAACACTCACTGCGAGCCTTAAGCCAGTAAAACTTCCTGGACCTATCGTTGTGACGATGGCATCCATATCTGATAATGTCAGCCCTGTTTTGGCTAATAAGGTATCCATCGTTGGCAACAAATCAAGGGCTGCTTGACGAGGGGCGTGATAAAAGTGCTCATACACCCTACCACCCCTGAAGGCGACGGCTACAGAATAGGCTTCTGAGGATGTATCAAGACTGAGTATAGTGTTCATGGGAAGGAAGTTTAGCCGAATTTAGCACAAAGAAAAAGGCCACCGAGGTGACCTTTTTACTGACGCTAAACTTAAGCAGCTTTCTTACGACGAGCAACTTTACGTTTAGCTGGTTTTTTAGCGACTTTACGCTTAACTGCTTTACGTTTTACCGCTTTTTTTACAGGTGATTTTTTAGCTACTTTTTTCTTAGCAACTTTTTTCACTGTTTTGCGTTTAGCAGCTTTTTTAGCAGGCTTTGCAGCCGCTTTAGAAGCTACTTTTTTCGCTTTTTTACGAACTACTTTTTTAACAGTTTTCTTTGCCGCACGAGCTTTCTTAACTGCTTCTGCTCGTTTCTTAGCTGCTTCAGCACGAACTTGTTTAAGTTTCTTAGCTGCGTCAGCTTTAGCTTTCTTGAGTTTCTTCTCATAAGCTGCTTTTTGAGCTTTGAGTTTCTTCTCAGCTGCTTTAACTGCGGCAACAGCTTTCTTCAAGTCAGCAGCCATTTTTTTCATTTTGGCAGCATCTGCTGAAGAAGCCTTTTTAACTACTTTACGTTTTGCTTTACGTGGAGCTGCTTTACGAGCAACTTTACGCTTGGCAGGTTTACGAGCTACAGCCTTTTTACGAGCTGGCGCTTTTTTAGCTTTCGCTTTACGTTTTGCAACCATGGTTTTTTCTCCTAACGTCTGATCAGCAAAAGAACGTTGACAATCCAAACATAGCACAATGTTTTGACCATCACCTAGGTTTTTCGACAAATTGCAAGGAATATTTAAACTTTTTTTTCAAGTTTCCAATTTTTAAGTTTCAAAAAACAATAAAAACAAAGAAATTGTTACGTATTAAGGTTCAATGGTGAGGCATAATTGACACGTTTATTTATAGCATTACAGTTTTCTGATTTAAATACTCGTTTTAAAAAAGCAAATTTTGTATTTTATAACACAATGTTTTATTTGATTTTTTTAAACGGTTTTTTCACAGCACTGTTTCAGTAATATTTTTACATTCTGTTTAAGAACGTTTTTTTGTCAAAAATTGTTCCTGTTTTTGACACCGTAGAGGGTCATTGTTAGTAGGTTACTGTATATATATCCAAGGAATGAAAAATTTTTTTTTAAGAATATAATTTTTTTGGGCGTAGTTTGTAAATTGGTCAGTGATTTATGCTGCGTCGCATCGAGAAAATAAAGAATGAATGGCCCAATTAACGGGCCATATCCTAATTACTTTTTGAGGTGGGTTAAGATTTCATTGGTGACCGTTTCAACCGATTGCTCACCATTGACTTTCATCATATCGATACCAATAGTATTCGCATGCTCTTGGTAATAAGCAACGACAGGTTCTGTTTGTTCTCGATAGACATTCAAACGTTTTTTGACTGTTGCTTCTGTATCGTCCTCACGCTGAATTAAATCTTCACCTGTAATGTCATCTTTTCCTTCGACCTTAGGACGATTGAGATCGAGGTGATAAACGCGACCAGACGCCAAGTGAACACGACGACCAGTAAGACGGCGAATGATTTCATTATCGGTTGCATCAATTTGCACAATGTGGTCCAAAACAACGCCAGCACTTTTGAGGGCCTGGGCTTGTGCCACGGTGCGTGGGAACCCATCCAGCAGATAGCCTTCTGCGCAATCTGGCTCTGCTAACCGCTCTTCTACAATCCCAATGATAATGTCATCTGAGACAAGCGCACCACTGGCCATCACCTTTTCAGCTTTTTTACCCAATTCCGTTCCAGCTGCAACCGCAGCTCGAAGCATATCTCCAGTAGATATCTGGGGGATATTAAAGTACTCACAAATACGCTTCGCTTGCGTACCTTTGCCCGCGCCTGGGGGGCCGAGAAGAATTAAGCGCATAATCTCTCTCCTAATATTGTTCCTGCCGATTGTAGGGCATTTTAACACGACGAACAAACTTACCCGCCCAGTTGGGCGGGATTTAGGGAAGATTTTCAGCTGAGGCTATTAATAATGCAGGATATGCACTTAGCTAAGCGGGATTAATAGACAATCTTGATGAGTATTTAGCCAATCTTTTGTCCATTGCTCCAAATGTAGCCCCTGTTCCTCCAGGTGGCTCAACTGTTTATTAATTGCTTGCACATGGACCCCATCTCCAAGCCCTGTCTGAGCTCTTAGAAGCGCGTTCAGCGGAACCAGTAGGCGAATATACTCGCTCATTGGGCCCTCATAATAGAGGTTATGATGTTCTGTTGTTACCAGTGACACCTCTTCTGGCATGATTTGCCAGTGGGTAATTAACCAAGCACCGACAAGAGAGTGGCCCTTTTTGATGACCTGCTGGGCTTTACCCATACCGACTAAACGCTTTTCTAATATAGTGATTGGCGTCTTAGGGTTAAATAAGACCATCTTACTCAGCATCTGGTACTCAGGAGAGAAGAGTTGGCCAATTAGGAACAGACCCAAATTCTGGCACAGTCCAACCTTTAAAGCGATAAAGGGATTAATACTGGAGGTCAGGTGCTGTATCGCCAACTGCTCAAAGAGTAGGCCACTTATTAGACTGTGGTGAATGAGGTTGTCCCGAGATATGGGACCTTTTTGGTTAAACTGAAACTGCTCCATCAAGTCAACCACCGTAACAATAAACAGCAGCCGATCTAACTGTGCACAGCCCATAGGATCCTCCTGCCACTCATTAATTTCTGTTGTAGTGATCTTATAGCGACTTAACAATAGGCAGAGATTGGGGTGACCATCAAGAAAACTGCTAAGTCCCACCTTTGTCTCTTCAAATGGTTGATTCTGTAGGCCCAATAAACTTTGGTTGGGCGCTGGTACTTTATATGTACTCAGTATGTTTCTGCCCACTGCTTCTAAGTCAGGTCGAATCGAAAGCTGCAAGGGAACCAATAAATCAGGCTGTCTTGCCCAGTGACTAGAAACAGAATCCCTATCTTCCATCGGTACGCTAAAGCGTTCCCATGGCGCGTCTGCTAAAAGATAATGAAATTCACTTTGGTGCATTCTAACTAGACATGTATGCGCCCCTGGCTCGAAATAGACATTCTTCAGAGTTGAAACAGAGCGATCTACCATCACCGGAATTTTATAAGCTTCACCCAATGGCGGATGTGATCCAGGTTCACAATCCATAAACAGTCGGTCTGCAATTGAGCGAGGAACAATTTTATAATCTCTTCTTGTTACAGACTTAAGGAGCGCAAAATCGATTTTCCTAGAAAGGGACAAGACCACTAGTAAGTATCCATGACCATCAGATAAAAGAACACTCCTGAGAATTTGTTCAGGTGAGATCGACAGCATTTCACCCGCTTCCGTTAAGGTGACGGTTGGAGGATGGCAGAATACGTGGTAACTAACTTTGTGGCTATCCAAGTATTGTTTAATGCGGGCTGAAAGATTCATTTAAACCTCAAGGCTAAAGAGACTTACCTATAGAATAGCAATCTGCCATCACTTTGTAAGCGCTAAGGCATTGATTTTTGGTGCATCTACAGAGATGATGAAAGAGAAGTATGGTTTTAAGGACTTCGATATGACAAAAGAAACCAAAAAAACACGCCCCAGCCCTCCTCCATCTGTTGATGATTCCTCAATGACACGAGAGTCATGGAAAATCTTCCAGGTCATTGCCGAATTTGTAGAAGGCTATGAGCGGTTAGTTAGTGTTCGACCAGCAGTAAGTTTATTTGGGAGTTCAAGGACTGATCCAGCTCACCCCTTTTACAAACTGGCGCATGATATCGGTCTAGCCCTTTCAGACGCAGGATTTTCTGTTGTTACTGGAGGCGGACCAGGGATCATGGAGGCTGCTAATAAAGGGGCATATGAAGGAAAGTCTCTCAGCATTGGATTGAATATAGAGCTGCCAGAAATAGAACCCCCTAACGCATACCAAGATATATCTCTTAGATTTAGACATTTTTTTACCCGAAAAATAATGTTTGTTAAATACGCTTCTGCGTATGTTGTTGCACCAGGAGGCTACGGCACACTTGATGAGCTATGTGAAATTTTAGCCTTAATACAAACAGGCAAAACTCGACGAATCCCGGTTGTAATTGTCAACAAGGGGTTTTGGTCCGGTTTTACAGACTGGCTTGAAACCACTTTAATTGAAGCTAACATGATTGCTAAATCACATTTAGATTTATTCACTGTGGTTGAGACACCTGAAGAAGTTGTCAGTGCTATTGAGTCGTTTTATAAGGAGCGAAAAATCGATCCATGTGAGCACTCAACACAGTTTTTATCTAATATTTAAATACAAAAAAAGGGCCTTAATGGCCCTTTTTTTATCAATTCTCTCAACCACCACTATTCTTGTTATGGATAGTTGAGATAGCACCGGTGGTAGCATCATAAATAATCATATTCATGGGACCTTCATAGGTGCTGAGTTCAGAGCCATCAACCAGAGTCTTAGCTACGCCAGAATTAACATAAACCCAAGCACATTTACCCGAAGCGGAACCATCAGCATCACCATTGGCTGCGCTTTGCCAAGCCCCCAAATCAGAGTCCCACATCCAGCCATTATCTGATGCTGTTGAACCATCAGGGAGCACCCAAGCATTTTTCTCTTCATCGTAATAATATTCACCCTCAGGTGGTGCATAGGCCCCTGCAAAAAGTGGAACATCAGTCGCTGTGCCATCCCCACCTTCTGAATCAACTGTACCTGTTGGGTTTGCTGTCGCATATAGCGCCTCGGGTGGAACGGCTTCACCAGGCGTCCACTCATAACCATTTAGAGAGTAAAGACCAGTGGTTGGACTATAAATCGTGTTTTCAGGAAGAACTTCACCATCTGGTGTAGTGTATTGACCTTCATCATTGACATATAACAAAGGATCGTAAGTATTTGTAGGTGTATCTTCAATCGTACCAAAAATATTTAACCCATCTTCTAATAAGTAGCAAGCACCACCAAAACATGCGGAGTACTGATCTAAGTTTTCATCATAAGAAACGGGGTATGCTTTTCCGGTTTCTGAGTCCACCAGGTATCTTGAGCCAGTATCGGGATCTGAGAAGATATAGTGGTTATCATCTAGGTACTGACGATAAGCAGCTCTACCGTAAATAGGCATCTCAATTCCATCTACCATAATGCTTCCACTAATCTGACCATAACCATCTGCATTTAACATGTCACCAGTATCAGGGTTGTAATAATAGAGGATGCCATCATCCCCTATTAATTCAATATATGAATACCCATAGGGGTCAATAAATGTTGTCACCTCTCCTGTAGGGGTTAAGGTTCCTGGATAATTACCATCTGCGTCAGCATAGATAGTTTCGCCTAAAAGAGGATCGAATAAGTATTTTCTACCATTTGAGTCTATTTTTTCTAGATATGAACCAGTGACGCCATTTTCAGTGTACAGATATAAATTAGGCACATTTCCCATTTCTAAATAGCCATCGGAATATGCATCTGAATCCACATAAGAAACATATTGCCTAGTTCCATCTTCTAAAGTTATGTAACGGTCACTTCCAAAGTGTAATAAATCATATCCCTGACAGGTAGAAGTATCCAAACAATCGTTCGGATAGAACAACAGATTTGAACTAATTGCAGGGTTATATGAAAGTATGCCTTCATTAACGTACTCAACAACACTAGTATCAGTACCTTCAAGAGAATGTGAAACTTGACCATCCTCACTTCGAAGTTCCATCAATCCAGTTTGTGGATTCACTTCCATGTAGTAAATCTCACCCGTATTGAGATTCTTAAAATACTCAGTCCCAGTAACTTCATCCAGCGCACGGGTATAAGCTTCACCATCCACTACCAGACCATTACCTAACTCACCGTGTATGAAAGAATGGTTATAAGATGTATCAATAGGAGGTACACCTTCAGGCTCATCAAAGGCTTGTTCGAGGTCACTGCCTCCTAATATACGTTCTAGCTCTGTTTGTGTCGCTGCAGTTTCATCCCAAGCAAGTGATGTAAGTCCATCCTCACTTATAAACCCATTTCCAGATCTGTAATAATACCCACCATTTTCGACATCAATATAAGCAGTTTCAAAACCGCCACTGGCTGTTTGAGACTGAACTTTTTGTAGTACTGTTCCGTTGGCAGTTGTTATTTTATCGCCGATTTTGCTTGACTGGTCAATCCGGTTGGCGAGCGTATGAGAAGAGTCCTCGACAAACTGCCAGTCATCAGGATAGCTCGAATATGTCAATTCTCCGTATTGATTATATTGTTCATTAGCAGTATCACCGCTATTGAAATACACAGTCGTTCCAGTATCGGAGACTAACGAACCAGGGAATCCATATGTATAGGTAAAAGTTTCATCCCCTAATGTCCCATCTGGATTACGTATATTATAAACGTAGTTTCCATTAACTCTGGACTCAACATATTCAACACCATCTATCTCATATCCTCTGTATTCATTACCATTCTGATCGAACTTTGAGATATAGGTTGCTTGCAGGTTGTCTTGGTAGGCAGATATTACATTCCCGCCTTCGTCATAGAGTGTTATAAAGTTTCCATTTTCTGAAATTTCTCCGCTTTTCCCATCAACTTGTGTCCAACCACCGTTTCCATCTTGATCAGTCCAATGGGAAGAACCATCTTCATTTTTTTGTGAGTAAATACCTGTTTCTTGATCAAAAACACCCTCATATCCATTCGGGTATATTGAGCTATAGCTCCCGTCTTCTTTTGATCCACTTATATGACTGTCGTAATACGTCATCGTCCAACCTGTATTACTGTCATACGTGACTTTATTGCCATAATTGTCTATTTTTTCGTAAGATCCATTCTCATATTGTTTATCGTAAGAATCATTCATTTCATCATACGAGTAAGTGTATTTTTCGCCATTATCATCAAAGGCGGTATATCCGCCAATTTTAGGATTAGAAATGCTATACCACTCACTCGTACCATCATCGTATTTCATCTCATAACGATCTATTGTGGGGTCTTTAACAAATGAGCTACCATCAACATTGATTCCTTCTTCGTAGCCATTACCTGCTTTTAAGATGTAGTTTCCCGCCCCATCTACTTCATATGTCGTGTTAGATCTTCCATCAAATACTACATACTCACCTGATTCTGATTTTATGCCTGATACACCTGATGAAAAATCATATGAAGTTGATCCATCAGACTCACGATAGGTTACTGTTGTTCCATCACTATATTTCTTAACCTCATCTCCATTTGGCAACTTTGTTGACTCGAGTAACTCTGGCGTTCCAAAGGTGCTTTCCTGAAAGTTTTTAAGTATCGCTTCTGGTATATCAAAAGATGTGGATTCACCCTCGGCATAAACTATTGTCTCAACACCATTTCTGACTTCTTTTTTGTCACCATTATCGTACAAATACTCTTCTTTACCATCTTGATAAACAGTTAACGACTTATAGTCACTATCTGAGGGAAAGACATACTCTTTCTGACCGTTATCATATTCTTTATATTGCGTATACTCAGCATTGGGACGATAGTAATCTGTTACAGTTACCCCTTCAGAAGGAATGGTTTGTTTAAATGATTCTAATGATCCTACTCCATCAAACTGATACTCACCCTCAACTCCATCACTTCCTGACACAGATACTTTCCCACTTGATAGTATATTTGAATAATCAACTATCGAACCAGCAGGTGCGTTAATTTCAGCACTAATTGATGATACATCATAATTTGATGGTAAAATTTTGGCTGAATTACCATCATATTGATACAGTGAATCTCTATAGGAGATTTCCCAAGAACCATCCTCTTGCACTTTGCTAACACTACCATCTGTATAACTGGCGGTCCAAGATGAGAGCTCTAATGACTCTAAATCTTCATTAGTTGCATAACCAGCTTTCATAGCGTCATATAATGATTTAACAGATTTATCTGTTGTTTGAACATAGGTACCCGATTCGTATTCAATTGCATAGCTACCATCAATTGGGTTTTTATAAATTGACTTAACTTTACCTAAATTCGTATCAAATTGAGGGACATACACTCCAGATGAAGCAAATGGTGTTTCTTCTATATCAATCTTGTTTATATCAGCAGTCTCAACAGCTGTTTGGAAATCTCTTGATGAAGACTTTGTACTTGATGACTCAACAAAGTCGTAAATAGGACTCCATATTTTATTTTTTTCCAGTGTTGGGCCAGAACCATCGGTTTGAACTAGATATTCGCTGATAGGAATAGGATCTGTACGTTTTGAAACACTTTCATCCCAAAGTTGATATGAAACAACTTCACCATTATCGTTATAATTAAATAAAATGTCCGTATCATTATCGTAAACGACATAGTTCATCCCTTTTACTTCGTCGTCACTAAATGAATTGTCAGAGAGCTCCATGTAAGATGGCATACCATTGGGTGGCGTATTTCCTTCAGCCATCACATAAAACACTTCTATTTCATCAGCAGGTTTTATATATCCGTATTTACTATCGTAGCCTTCTTTGTCGCTGAGCCCTATTTGCGCACCTGGGCCAGATTCAAAATCAGTCAATGTATATGCAGATACATCTTCTATGGTTTTTTCTTTACCTTCAGGCGATATAATTGTCACAGATTGAACATTAGATGTGATTTCAGCGCCCATATTGGGACCAGATGAGTGGGTCGTCCATTCACTGTTATCATCACCCTTTTTAAGAACGTGCGTTTCAACGATATCACCGTACGTATTCTTATACTCAACGATATATCTATCATCTAATTCTTTTTTCTCATAAGAAGTGACCACTTTTTCAGCTGCGATACGATCTGCTTTCAACTTTTTCGCTTCAGAGGCTTCTTCTGCTTTTAACGAATAAATCGTTTCTGTTCTTACAACATCAGCTTCAACGCGCTCTTGCTCACCAGTTAATTGTTCCTGATAGCTAACAGCTCCAGAATGCTCTGCTTTTAGAGAGTCCAGATCCGATTCCATTGATTTTAGATCATTTTCTAATTCTGAAGCTTTTGCTAGTAACTCAAGCTTTTTCTGAAATAGTTGAGCATGTTTAACTACATTTGCTGGATTAGGCATACTTTTAAGTGAGGCTGCCGCCAACGACAATTCTAGTTCAACAACTGCTCTTTGTCCTGCTGTATCAATAAGCTGTTTTCCTTTATTATTTACTTTTTTTTCCTTGTCAGTAACAGCTTTGTTCAAATCGCTAACAACTGAGTTTTGCTCTTCCAATTGTCCATTAAGCTTTTCTAACTTATCAGTAGCAGCATCCATCTCTGCTTCGGCTTGGCTCGCATCGTAGGTTAAGCGTGATATGTTCTCGTCCTCGTCGGCCTCTTTACGCTCTTTTTCCTCCAGCGCATCTGCCTTAGCTTGATCCTGTTGTGCTTTTATTTCTGACAAATTTTCATAGCCAGATACATTTAATGAAACTTTTGTTATTTGGGCGCCATAGTATAGTTGAACATTATTAGTTCCTTCTGATATTAACTGCTCAATTGATTTATTCTCATGAACAATCCAGTCATCATAAGAATCAGCATGAATATCAGATGACATTAGATAAGCAACACAAACAAACGCCGCTGCTGATAGCTTATGATTATATTTTTTAATAGATATAACTTTGGTCTGAGGGCTTCTTTTGATTACTCTTCGTCTTTGTGACATCTTATTGCCCTCCTACTATCTTCTCGACATCGCTGAATGGCACCGCGATGTAGGTATACTCTTTTTGAAGCGTGTTAACGTTCACGCCCGAGTTGATTGAATCAACATCCCCAAATCGTACACTTCGATCATCTAGAAGACTTTGTGCTAATTCAGCACATGATGCAGAAGACATGACATCGTTACCGCTCTCTCCTGCCAATCCGACGGGATAACCACTCGTAGACATTTGAAAGCTTGTATTTCCGATTTCCATAGGGTCTTTATTTGAGATTAGCCATTTGGTCTGAGCGAGCGATAAACCTGAGGAGAGCGCCCCAGCTGTGCCATCCACAACTGCTTTTTGCGCATCACTGGTAAAGTCAAAAAACCGGGGCAAAGCCACAGCAGACAATATTCCAATCAAGACAATCACTACGACCATCTCGATTAATGTAAAACCCCGATGTTGCTTAACCATGTCTCCCCCTTTTTATTTGTGCGACGCACAAATTTAGGTCTAGATTTCGCTTCCATCTAAGTATAATCCGTGTATTTGCTAGCACCCTTTTACTTTCGTGAGTGGTCAGGTAAAAATATAGGTTTTGTTGAAAATAACTTAATATTTTTCCTAGATAATCTAATCTTCTTCAATACATATAGTTGTAAACAACTTTCCTAATACCCCACCAGATATCTGTTTAGACCATGGTCACCAATTAAAGTTCCATTTAAATATCCAAGACCATTTTCAAACCTACCAGCTTTCTGTTGAGACTGTACCGGTCTTAGAGTCATACACAATCACATTCATATTTCTCGTATAGTCACTAATGTTAGAAGATCCCTCTAAGGCCTCTGCCATACCGCTATCAACATAAACCCAGGCACACTTTCCTGATTTATCACCACTGGCATTTTCCCAGGAGTTAGTATCCTCATTCCAAACAAGTCCATTTTCCTGTGCTGAACTACCATCGGCAAGCTCCCATTGGCCTGTTTCTTCGTTAAAAACATAGTCATCACCAGGGGCCTTATATGCGCCATCATAGTCATAGTTTGAGCCATCACCGGCCAGCGAATCCAAACCAGTTGAGCCATCTTCCGGCTGAACTGTGACATTTCCGCTATCGTCGACAGTAAACTCAGGGGTTGAATCATTGGAACTCCATGCAGAGCCACCTAGAGAGAAAGTACCTGTAGAAGGCGTATAGGTTGTATCTTCTGGAAGGACATTACCTTGGTTATCAACCAATTGACCAGTGTCGCTAATATTATCGAGAGGGTCATACGGTGGTGCAATATACTCAAAGCCTTCATAAAGTGCATAGCAGTTGTCATTTGCGCATGCATTAATAGAACCCGTTGCAGCATCATATTTAACAGGAATTGCTAAGCCCAAGTCTTCATTTCGAATAAAGTACTCGCCATTGGTATTTTTAAACAAATAGTTTTTATCATCGAGGTACAGCCTTTCATCAGTCTCAAATCTGTCGATATAGAACATAGCACCACTAGAAAGTTTATTGTCATATATTCCAGCACCATCTGGATAGAATGTTTCCTCTGTGTCTTCAGACCAAAGCATTGGGACACCATAAACATCTTGTATTTCATAGAATGTGCTATTATTGTAGCTATCAAATGCTTTAGAAATAAGTGTGTCTGTCATCATTTCTGATGTAACTGTATCATCCCCTATAAAATACTCACTACTTTCGTTTGGATAAATTCGAGAACCATCACGGCTGCTTATTAGATACTCGCCATCATCATCTGAAATAAGATAATAGACAGACTGGGGATTTTCAGATACATATTTTTTACTTTCTACTCGTATCAGATCTGTATCTCTCCCAGCCTTTTTATTGACATACTGACGAAAACCATCCTCATTGATATAGTAAAATTCACTGGTTGAACCATCACGGAACGCTTCAACTTCTCTTCCATAATTATCAAAATATTTCCTAGTTGGTGTTACATTGCCACCAATATTCGGATCATACGTAGGAGATGTTTCCATGTATCCACCGGAATATAGAGCAACAGACGAAATTGCATGTTCATCAATAGTCACACTTTCATCTGGATTAGTAATTGATGTTAGAATTCGATCGGAACCACCACCACTTTTTACATCACTAAGTGGGACTTTTTCTGATCCATCTTCCGGAAAATAGGCATAACCTCTAATAGAGTTATCCCAAACATATGCTTTACCATCCTTATTTTCATATCTATACGGATCTTCTTTCCTATAATATCTTTCACCATCAACAACCTGATAAGAATCATAGTGAAACTCATAAGCCTGATTATTACTCTCATTTAAGTAGTTAAAGTCATCTTGGTTCCAGGTATATACAACACCATCGACAATGAAGCCGAACTTTTCACTCTCATGGTTGTTATAGCTATAGGTTCCTTCAGGATAATAGACATCACTTGGTAAGCTAATATCTTTGAATATGCTGCCTAATGATTCAGAATCAAGTCCTTCTCTTAAATCAAGAACACTGTTTTGAGCAGCTGCTTCATCATTAAAAGAAAGAACAGCCTGCTTTTCGTATGAGTCGCCAACATCCAAGTCGCTTAAATAAAATTTATCGCCTTCACGTCGGTACTTTACTCCATCAGTATCATAATAATCCCCTGAATCAGTATCCTGAGTTAAATGCACACCCCCTGATGTAACAATATCTGTCCCCAATCGTGAAGACTGATCGTATGAGTGCGCTAAATGCCCTCTATTCTCTTCTCCTTCATAGTAGGTGTAGTCTGTTTCATATGTTGTGTCATAGGTTAAAAAGTTTTCATTTCCATCTTCGTCAACCTTGTAAATCATATTTATGTCATATTTAGCCTCATACAACTTTCCATCGCTAGGGTCTAAAAACATTTCTTTATATCCCGTTTCAGGACCTTTAAAAATTGTTCCTTTAGGACTATAAATAATTTCTGAATCACCCACTTTTGACCAATCAATTATTTCAACAACATCTCCAGAAGAATTTGTATATTCTGTTCTGTCTGTATACAGCTCTCCACCTTTTGTGTAGTCCTCAAAAATTGGATCGGCATCCTCTACCCGATTGCCCAATTCGTCGACGGGATAGTACACATACTTGCTCTTATCTTCAGTCAAATATCCAAGGTAATTTTTACAGTTAATTTGTATTCCTTTACCTACATTTTGCTCAATTGAATAATTAGTTACATAGTGAGGAGCATCAATTTTAAGTTTTCTTGTTTTTCCTTCACAGGATAGTGCCTCATCAACATTTATTTCCGAAAAACTGACAAGCAAGACCTCTGCACCATAATCTTTATAGGAGAGATTCACCTCATCGCTTTCAAGCAACGTATTGAATGATGATATATCACTATATATCCACTCATCCTCGCTTTCTGCTCTAGCGTCAGACGCAAAAACAATACCAGCCAAACTTATTGAAGATACTATAAGCGTATATTTTTTCAGACTGAAGATTCTTGTATTAGACCGGCTCATCATTCATTCTCCCCAGATTTTGCAGAGGCATAATCTTTATATGGAACAGCTACGAATGTATATTTACTTTTAATCTGTTCCTTTGTATTGTTAGCTAGGTTTTCACTCGACCCGAACTGAACACTGTTATCACTGAGTAGACTTTGTGCGATAGAAGCACATGCATCTGCTGATATATCATCTCCCGTGCTATCTATCCCACCAACACCTTCAGGGTATCCTTTGTCATTAAGCAGCAGCTCATATCCACCTACAGCAAGTGGATCTTTTCGTGTTATTAAGTATTTCGTTTGAGTCATTGATACACCAGTCGATAGAGCACCAGCTGTTCCCTCAACAACAGACTTAATTGCACTTGAGGTAAAATCAAAAAATCGAGGCAAGGCAACAGCGGATAAAATACCTATAAGTACAATAACGACAACCATCTCAATTAAAGTAAAACCGCTATTTTTTTTCATTGCATCTACACTCCCGCTTCTGTCCTTAAATATATAGACATATAAACATGCGTGATGTTCCATGTACTGTTGTTTAAATATATCGGCAGGAATAAAAATATATTAATGAACTATTAGCAAATATCTTTTAAATACATGATTTATAATGAGTTAAAGTTTTAAGCTTAGTTTTCTTGTTTTTGCTGTTCAAGACGCCTGCTTTCTTCTGCATCTTGTTCATTAACAGAGTCAATCTGCTCTTTGCTATGATTATGTTCAGGTGTATCAACCCAAGTACCAAACTCCCAATAACCACCACGAGAAGGGCCAGGTGACGTGCGCACCCACTGACCATTTCTCCAGTATCCCTCACCGGATGGCTCCGTTAGAATCCACTGGCCATTTGACCAATAGCCAAAACCTGAGTTTGGGTCAGTACTGCGCCACTGATCTTGGAAGTACCCTGTTTCATCACGAGGAGTCGATTGGTAGGGATTAGTTTGACTGCCCCAATATGATTCAGCAGAATTATTTTCATGGGCAGAGTAATCAATAAGTTGAACGGCAACGAGCGGTGAAACCATTGCATAACTATGGTCTGATTTATTGTTTGATTTGACATCAATGATATGACTAGCAAGACCTATGTATATACTAAAAAAGAGGCCTCCGCCGACGCCGTATTTGACCGATGTCCTAAGTTGCCTAAACATGTAGTGTGCCTTACCGCTTGTTTACACTACTGATTATAGCCAGACATTTGAGCCGCTTTTAAAAAAAAGGAAAATTTAAGATTTTTTTGCAGTTGCCCAAAGAGACTCTAATTCTTCTATAGTATGCTCAGCCAAAGGTTTGCCCGCTGAAGCACTGTTTTTTTCAACAGTTTTAAATCTATCAATAAATTTATTAGTAGCAGCTTTTAGAGCCATCTCGGCATCAATTTTACAATGTCTGGCCAGATTAACAACTGAAAATAAAAGATCACCAATTTCCTCTTCAAGCTTATCCTGGTTATCTACTGTATTTAGTTCCGTAGTAATCTCAGCCAGTTCTTCATGGCACTTATTAAGGGGACCAGTAACATTTGGCCAATCAAAGCCAAAAACAGAAACTTTTTTCTGTGTTTTTTGTGCTCTAATTAATGCTGGCAATGCATTTGGAATATCATCCATAACGGTTTGCCTGTTCTTCATCTTTCTCAATTCCCACTCTTTCAAGTGCTGATCAACTGATTCAAAAGTAGCATTCGAGAAAACATGTGGATGGCGCTCTCTCATTTTTGTATTTAAATCTTTGGCTATATCTTCGATAGAAAATAATTTATTTTCTTTGGCTATCTGGGCATAGAAATAAACGTGAAATAATAGATCTCCCAATTCTTCTTTCACATGCTCAGATTCATTTTGCTCTATGGCGTCAATGCACTCATATACTTCTTCGAGTGTATGCTTTGTTAAAGAGTTCCAATTTTGCTTTAAATCCCAAGGACATCCTGTAGTAGGATCTCTAAGCGCTGCCATTAGTTCTTCTAGATTGGTAGCCCAATGTTGTTCGGACATTTATCCTTCCTTTACCCTATAGGCTTCAATCACATTAGGCACCTGTAGTATTTTTGTCAAAATTTTGCCCAAAGTAGATAGGTTATCGATTTGTAAGGTTAAAAATAGTAAGGCAGTATTATCTTTTGAAGATGATGTTGTCACTTGTGTCACATTTACTTGCTCTTTTGCAAGAACTGATGAAATATCACTTAATAACCCTTTCCTATCATAAGCGACAATTCCAATATCAACGGGATAGAGAGTCTGACTTGCCTTACCCCAAGAAACCTGTATACACCTATCTTCACGATGTTGATCTTCAGAAAACATGTTTACACAATCATCTCGATGAATTGTAACGCCTCGTCCTGATGTGATATAGCCAACTATCGGATCTCCCGGTAGTGGTTTACAGCACTTAGCGAAGCTAAATAGCATATTTCCTATGCCCAATATTTGAATCTGGGAGGTATTCAAATATCTAGAAGGCGCTTGCACGTCAATTTGATCGGTATCTTTTGATAAAGTATGTTGCTCTGAAACCAGTTGACCAAGCTTAATATCACCTCGACCCAATCCAGCTAAAACATCTTCATCTTTTGCCATGTTAAAGCGTTTTGCAGCGGATAACAGATCAACTTTATTCATGCCTAAGCGTTTACATTCCTTATCCAGCATTTCTTTACCTTCTAGAATGTTTTTGTCTCTGTCTTGTAATCTAAACCATGCCTGTATCTTGGCTTTGGCCCGAGAGGTATTGACATAACCTAGGTGTGGGTTCAACCAATCTCTTGATGGTTTTGGATGCTTGGACGTCAGTATTTCAATTTGATCGCCTGAACGAAGATTATATATCAAAGATACCATGGCACCATTAATTTTAGCCCCTCTACATCGATGCCCTACCTCACTGTGAATGTGGTAGGCAAAATCTATGGGTGTCGCACCTTTAGGCAAGTCAACAACATCTCCACGGGGCGTAAAAACATATACACGATCATCGAACAATTCAGCATATTGAACGTTATCGCTTCCTTCATTATTGGTATCCACTTCTTCTTGCCAATCAAGTATCTGTCTTAGAGTAGCAAGCTTAGTGTGATAGCTGGAATCGTGTCGTAATCCTTCTTTATACAGCCAATGCGCGGCAACACCCAGCTCCGCTTCTTTATGCATTTGATGCGTTCTTATTTGTACCTCTAGGTTTTTTCCTTCTGGGCCAATAACTGCTGTATGTAGCGAACGGTAGCCATTCTCTTTTGGTGTTGCTATATAGTCATCAAATTCTTTTGGTATGTACTGCCAAAGGTTATGTATCAACCCCAAAACGGTATAGCACTCTGAAATACCGTCTACTAAAATTCGGATTGCTCGCACATCATATATATCTGAGAACTCAAGTCCCTTTCGCGACATCTTACGCCAAATACTATAGATGTGTTTTGCTCTGCCATTAACCTGAGCATCAATGTTATTGCTTTGTAGTGTTTCATTTATAATCTCGACAGATCGCTTAATATAAGATTCGCGATCCCCCCGTTTCTCATCCAGCAATTTAGCAATATTTTTATAGTGGTTTCCGTCCAAATATCTAAATGATAAGTCTTCAAGCTCCCACTTAATCTGTCCGATTCCCAAACGATTAGCAAGCGGGGCATATATATTTTTAACCTGTGTAGCGATTTCTTGAGCAGTATCAACAGCGTCTTTAGGCGTTTCCCTCAATAGGACGACTTGTTCTGATAATTTTATTAAGACAACTCGAACATCCTCAACAATTGCTAACAACATTTTTCTAATGTTGTCACGCTGTGATTGGCCTGCAACGACTTCGGGAGTATCTGTATTATTATCCCAGACGGTTGGCTCGGTGGATGAAAGCTGAACAATTCCGCCAACTAGAGCACTCACTTTACTCCCGAGTTGCGTCTCTATATCTTCAAGAGAAACCTTCTCCCCTTGAACACACAGATATACAATTGCTGCCAATAGGGTATGTATATCTGGCTGGAGCTTAAGTAGAACTTGAGCGGTTTTTAAACCTTGTTCAAAGTAGGTTTGTCCAACAATCGTTTTACTATTATTGCCAAGATCGTGCACAAGCAAAACTGCAGACCGTATTTTATCTTTTTCATCTGCAGGGAAATAACTTCCGATATCACTAATCCATCGCTCGTAGTCGACAGTCCCACTATCCGTGTATGGAAGCTCATCGTAAAGTTTAACCATTTTTTTACTCTGATTTTTTCTCGAACAAAGCCATTGTTTCAACGTGAGTGGTATTAGGGAACATATCCATAATGCCTATCCCCTTCAACTCATACCCTTTTTCATTTTGTAAAATCCCTGCATCTCTTGCTAAGGCTGCAGCATGACATGATACATACAGTATCTTTTTAGGATTTAAATACTGGATGTTTTCAACAACTAACTCAGCACCTGATCTGGGCGGATCTAACAATAACTTGTCAACCGGTTGACGGGCCCACGGCAAATTCCACCAGTTTTCATATAAGTTTGCGTAGTAAAAACTCACTCTGTCACTAAGCTGATTGGCAACTGCAGCTTGTTTCGCTCGTTCTACTAGAGATTGAGACCCTTCTACACCCGTAACAAATTGACTTTTAGTGGCCAAAGGCAGGGTAAAATTTCCTAATCCACAGAATAAGTCTAACACACGGTCCTTAGGCTGGACATCTAACAACTTAATGGCTTGTTCAATCATTTGCTCATTAATTGACTGATTCACCTGTGTAAAGTCGAGCGGCTCAAAAGTATGCTTAACTCGCCCTTCACAAAGCTGATATGTCAGACCTTTTGTTTTTTCAGGCCAGAGTGGATAAATTGTATCTGGTCCCTTAGGTTGGCCCATTATTTGAAATTCATGCAGCTTTGCAAAATCCTTTAAAGAGACTATATCCTTTTCACTCAGAGGATTCATATGTCGCACCACAAGTGTCACATCATCGTCCCCACACGCAACTTCTATCTGGGGAATATGATCATATGCTTCTAAAGATTGAATTAATTCTTTTAAATCTTTAATCTTTTCGCCGACACGGGGATCTAAAACGACACAGCGATCTATATCTGCTAGCTTATTTGAACCAACTTCTCTAAATCCAACTAACAACTTTTCTTTTTTCTGAACATATCGAACGCCTAGACGCGCTTTTGTTCGATACCCCACCGTTGGTCCAATTAAAGGTGCCCAAAATGATTCAACATCGATTTTAGAGACAGTTGAAAATAAGCGCTTTACTGCTGCTTGTTTTGATTCTCTTTGGGCGTGTGAAGACATATGATGAAGACTGCAACCGCCACATATCTGTGAGTATTCGCAAGCAGGTGTAACTCTATCTGATGAAGCCTCTAGGATTTCAACGGCTTTACCCTCATCGTACTTACTTGTACTTGATGTATACTGAAATTTAACGCTCTCATCCGGCAAAGCATTTCGTATAAACGTAGTTTTACCGTCTATTCTGGCAATTCCTCGACCATCATCAGACAGTGATTCTATTTTTGCTTCAAACTCACCCTCTGGAAATTTTTTTTTACGTCTGTAACGCTTACTCATACAAAATACTCTTCAGATATGCTGTCAATAAACTCTTGTAAATGAGGCTTGTCATGCCCAGTATTTTTTACTAGCTCGAGCTGTTTTGAAAACTGAATCTCATTGATCCGTCCCCGCATCCACTCAAACCGCAAATACACTAAATATGTGTTTAGAACATCGGTCTCGCAGTAATGACGAATAGAGCGAAGATCTTGTTGGAGAAAGTGATCATACACTGCTTTCCCGGACATGCCTTGCTTGCCTGGGAGACCACATAAAGTGGCTACTGCATCCAGTCCAGCAAATGCCCTACTTTGGTAGCCAGATAGCATATCCATTACATCACAATGTCGCAAGTGATAACGGTTTAGGTAGTTGTTCCACTTATAACTATTGTCTTTTTCACCCATTTCCCAGTAAAGAGGTGCTTGAATTTTATGGAACAAGGAGCGGTAATGCAGCACGGGTAAATCAAAACCTGAACCGTTCCAGGAAACAAGAGTTGGCTGGTACTTTTCAAGGCCACGCCAAAACCGTTCAATAAGGGATTTTTCATCATCTGTTTCTTCCCCTATACTCCAGACACGGACGTTGCCTCCATCGAATAACAGTACGCTTATTGCAACGACTTGGTGAAGATAATGCGGTAGGAATTCCGACAGGTTCTTTGCTCTTTGTTGAGCCAGTAGCATTTGACCTACATCGGCGTCATTAAGGTTTTCGGCGCCGTTATATAGTAGACGGCCTTTGGAGGCATCTGGGACCGTCTCAATATCAAAAACTAGTGTTGTCATCACTACCCTCTTGTATCAAAAGGGTATAATTGTACACTGGCCCCTACTTTAGGAACACCTTAATCAATAACGATAGGTTCTGACTTATCTAAATAGTCTTCGGGCTGTTTACGGTCTCTAAAGTCACTGTTCCAGCTACAGCCACTGGCTAGCATCGTCAAGCTTAGCACCAATGCGATTACTTTAAACACTCTTCTATCTCCTTAAATCACCCTCTTTAGACAAGCTGACAAACTTAGAGTTCAACCTTTTTAAACCTACTCATTGGCTATGGTAAAGTGATGTCTTATTCAAGATTGGTTAGCGGTCGGGTGTTGTATGGGGCTATTCTCTAGATTAATGTGCAGCTGGGTGATGTTATGCTTAGCCGTCGGTACAGCGGAAGCGATCAGTCGGGATAAAATTGCTCTGGTAGCACCTGCAAACCATCATGCTATTGTCCACCGTATTGAGGCTGCTCTGTATGCTTCAGGGACAGAGCACCCAAATGTAATCTGGGTAGACCCAGACAAAATCAGAGAATACCACTTAGATCGCATCTGCGACTGTAATGAAGATCTAGCGCTTGTTGTTGCCATTGGGCCTAAGGCCACTCGAGCGATGCTAGAAGTAACAAAGGTAGCTCCTATCCTTTCAACTCTTGTCTATAAAAGTACTTTTGAAGACATATTATGTGAATTTGATTTGTCCCTAGAAAACAATCGAAGTATTAGCGCTGTCTATCTAGATCAACCCTTTATGCGGTCACTACAGTTAGCGAATCTCTTGATTCCAAAAGATAGTAAACAAAGACGTGTAGGTGTTGTACTTGGCCCCTCCTCATCACTTGAGCTACAAAAGTACCAAGTTGAGGCGAACCTTCTTGGGATACAACTAAATGCGGTTGTCGTTAACAATGATGCAAACCCAGTTGTAGCGCTCAACCACGTCCTTGATGACTCAGATGTTTTATTAGCGATACCAGATGAACATGTGTTTAGCTCTCAAACGGCCCGAGGGATGCTACTAACCGCATATCGTAAACATGTTCCTGTTGCTGCCTATTCGCAAACTTATGTGAAGATGGGGGCACTATCAGCCTTATATGTCACCCCCAAACAAGTCGCCAACCAGATCGCTAAGTCGATTAATGATTTCTTGTCTGGTGAGACGAGAAGGCTTCCTGCTCCACAGATGGCCTCTCAATTTTCAGTTACAGTGAACTCGCATGTCGCACAACTGCTAAAACGCGGTATATTGTCGGAAACAATACTTAAGCAGCAAATTGATGCCCGCGAAAGTGGAAATGACTACATAGGAAATGCAGCCACATGAAAGAATGGGGTATTAAGACTCGCGTCCTTGTTTTAACACTGGTCCCTACAATTGCTATATCGATTCTTCTTGCCGCGTACTTTACGACGGCCCGTTTACATGATTTAGAAGATGCATTGAGAGATAGAGGATATGCCATTGCGCTTCAACTTGCACCGGTGAGTGAATATGGGGTTTTCTCAGGAAATGTCCAGGCCTTACAGAGGATAGCCAATCGTGCCTTAGATGAGCCTGAAGTACGAGCTGTTTCTATTTTTAATAAAGAGGGGCGCCTGTTAGCACATGGTGGCCATAAGATGCAGCTACCAAATAATATTCGATCTGTCAGCAATACTAGCAACGGTATTACGATGGCCGATGCTGGAAACTCGCTACTGTTCACGGCCCCCATTACAATGCGGGATGCAATAATCGATGACTTTCCGGATGAGTTATATGCCGATGATGTTTTACTGAACTACGTCGGATCGCAAGACAATGTAATCGGATGGATTACGATTGAACTGGGGCGAATGACAACAAAATTACGCCAGTATCACGTTCTTTTCGCCTGTAGCATTATCGTTCTTATTGGGCTTGGAATCAGTGGAATGATTGCGTTTCGTATGGGACGCGATGTTACACGCCCTATTCTTAGTATTACAGAAGCCGTCGATAAGATTAAAGATGGAAATCTTGATACTCGAATATTTACAGGAGCGAGAGGTGAGCTTAAGCGCCTAGAATCCGGCATCAACATGATGGCGGCCTCTTTGAAAAAAGCACATGAAGAGATGCAACAAAGTGTTGAGCAGGCTACTGCTGACTTACGACAAACGCTTGAAACCATTGAGATACAAAATATAGAGCTTGAACTCGCCAGAAAAGAAGCGGAAGCCGCATCTCAGGTTAAGTCTGAGTTTTTAGCAAATATGTCACATGAAATTCGGACACCGCTAAATGGCGTTATCGGTTTTATTAATCTTTTAATGAAAACCAAGTTGGATGATACACAAAGAGAATATCTCATCACTATTCAGAAATCTGCTACAAACTTGTTGTCTATTATCAATGATATTCTAGATTTTTCGAAGATAGAGGCAGGCAAGCTGCGCTTAGAATCTTCTCAAATGGATTTAAGAGAATGCATTGAGGATGCTTTAATTCTATTAGCACCGATGGGTTGTGAAAAGAACCTAGAACTGATCCCAATGATTTATTCAGACGTTCCAAGTAGTATTCAAGGAGACCCACTTAGAATCAAGCAGGTGATTACAAATCTTGTTAACAATGCGATCAAGTTTACCGAGAAAGGACAAGTCGTCATCCGCGTCATGCTTGAAAAAGAAGAAAATGATAATTTGGTCATATGTATCAGCGTCACAGATACAGGAATGGGAATGTCCCCGGATGATCAACAACAACTGTTCCAAGCCTTCAGACAGCTTGACTCCAAAGCCTCTCGAAAGAAAATGGGCACAGGACTTGGATTGGTTATTTCAAAGCAACTCGTTCACCAAATGGGGGGTGAAATAGGGGTTGATAGCACTCAAGGAAGGGGCTCGACTTTTTGGTTTACATTTAAAACCAACCGAATCAATACTACTGAGCCACAAAGTAGTCAATTAAAAGACAAGGTCATTGCTATTTATGAGCCACAACCAACTGCACGCCTAGCACTGACACACCTACTCAATTCGTGGAAAGCTAAAGTCAAAGTGATTGAGTCAATTGATGGTTTACGATCGGAAGCGGCTAAGCATCTTGACGTAGTCTTATTCAGCGCTAATCTTCCGAATTTGCAGGATGATAGTATGGCCGATTACATCGAGGCTTCTCATAGCGTAGATTGCCCTATCGGTATACTAGTCAACACAACGGATACTACTTTGCAAGACTGGTGTGTTGAACACTACAAGGCAGATTTTACATATAATAAGCCCTTGCATAGCAATAAATTGTATGACCTACTCTCCTCTGTTCTTTTACAAGACACCCCATCTCTTTCTGGCTCAAGTTATAAAGAACTTCCGGTTGCAACCCCTAAATACTTAGAGGCTATTCATATTTTAGCGGTTGATGATTATGAGCCAAACTTGAAACTTGTAAAAGCATTGCTTGAAGGAATGAACTTAAAAGTTCATACAGCAAAATCCGGCTCTGAGGCTTTAGACGCTGCCAAAGTTCATCACTTTGATCTAATACTGATGGATATTCAAATGCCTGAAATGGATGGGGTTGAATGCATGCAGGCCATTAGACGATTACAAGGCCGCTCTAGAAGAACACCAATCATTGCCTTAACAGCGCATGCCCTTTTGTCAGAACGAGAGCATCTACTTTCTTGTGGCATGGATGACTATTTAACAAAACCAATCAATGAACAAGAACTACATACACTTCTACAAAAGTGGGTTAAACGTCTTGATAAATCCCCTGTTGTAAAAGAGACCCCTTCGCTTAAAAGCCTAAATCCAAATAATACTGAAGAAGCTATCGACTGGAATCTTGCCATTAAAAGAGCTGCTGGAAAAGAAAAGTTGGCACAGGAACTGCTCGACAAATTAATTGAATGCTTACCCTCTGATAAAATTGCAATTAACCAAGCCCTGGCAACAAAAGATTTCTCAACCATTAAAGAACGAGTACATCGACTTCATGGCGCTTGTTGTTATTGTGGAGTGCCTTACTTACAAAAGGCCGCTTCACAGTTAGAAAATTTTCTAAAAGAGGCTGATATAGCACAAATCGAAAAAGGGGTTCATCTCTTAAATACTGAAATTGAGAGGGTTTTGTGGTTAGCTACTGCCTTAGCTTAATAGACAAACTAAAAGGCCCATGTTATTGTCGTGCTCCATTTTACCAATACATCTAAAAAAGGAGTTGCACGATGTTGCGACTAACTTCTGTTATTTGCTTAATCTCCTTACTTTATAGCACTTCAGTTTTCGCAGGCGACCTTTTAATTATTCGCCATGGTAACAGCCAGAACAATCTTGCTCACGAATACAACTCTAATCCATCTCATCCTAAGTACCGCGTTTCTTGTTTAACCCCATTAGGCGTCAAACAATCTGTCAAAACAGCCAAGTCTCTTTTAGAAAAAGGATACTCAAATGACAATATTGCGGAAGTTGTTGTTTCACCGTTACCCCGTACCCGTCAAACTGCAAAAGTCTTAGTAGAACAAGGATTATTTACACCGGATAAAATTCGCATAGATAATCGCTTAATAGAGGTCAGTGCCGGTGATCGTGAGGGATTATCAACCGATATTTTCAATGAAGATCCTTGGGAAAGACCAAATGCCTCTGAGTATCTTGGAGAAACCAATTACCAAGTAAAAGAGAGGGTTATGTCGCTTTACAAAGAAACACTAGAAGAATATGGTGAAAGACCCGATAAGCATGTTCTATATATCACACATGGTATGCCATCTTACGAACTTATAGATGCTATCAAAGGTGAAAGAATTCGGATGCAAACAGCAGAGACAATGATTCTACCTCTTAATAAAGCAAAAGCCTAAATATTATTTTTTCTTCGGTAGCCTACTAGCCTTAGGCTACCGAAGAATCGTTGCATAAGCTATTGCATACGCCTTCTCATCCGCAATACTGATCAGAATATTTTTAGCGCCCGATGCAGAAAATATTTCTTTAGCCCTATTCTCTAAAAAAACCTCAGGCTTTCCATTTACATCTGAACAGATACTGATATCATTTACTTGAATCCCAAACGAAAACCCAGTTCCCATGGCTTTCACGATTGCTTCTTTTGCAGCAAATCTTTTAGCCAAATACGGAACTGGGTTTGCATTTTTTCTGCACTCAATCTGCTCTCGGCTTGACAATATTCTTCTGACAAACTTTTCACCAAATTTAGAGTATATTTTATTTACTCTGTCTATTTGTACTATGTCACAACCGATTCCCGTGATCATGATACCGCCTTCATCATTTGTGCTTTCATCTCTTGAACGGCTTTAACAAAACCTACGGTTATACTTCTCGCTACTATACTGTGGCCAATATTTAATTCATTAATTTGCGGAATTTTAGCTATACCTAAAACATTTTCCAAAGTTAAACCATGACCAGCATTTACAATAAGACCGCAGTCACTTGCAAACTTTGCGCCATTGCATATTTTTTCCAATTCACTACTGGATGCATTTTCAGCATAATCGCCTGTATGCAGCTCAATGATTTTGGCTTTTGTCTTAGCGCTTGCTTCTATTTGATTTTGATCTGGATCGATAAAAAGGGATACATTAATGCCTGATGATTGCAACTGCGTAACAAATGCCTTAACTCGTGCAAAGTGAGTGATAACATCTAGTCCACCTTCTGTGGTTAATTCTTCTCTTTTTTCAGGTACTAGACATACAGTAGCGGGCTTAACCTTTAAAGCAATCTCGAGCATTTCATCTGTCATTGCCATCTCAAAATTAAGCCGTGTTCGCCCCTTTTGAGCATACTCAAATACGTCCTTGTCTACTATGTGTCGTCTGTCTTCTCTTAGGTGCATTGTTATCCCATCTGCGCCTGCTTCTTCAGCAAGCAAGGCTACTTCAACAGGAGATGGATAATGAGTGCCTCGTGCATTTCTAACGGTTCCAACATGATCGACATTTACGCCGAGATAGATATGACGCATTTGGTTATTCCTGTTTTAATTTTTGCAATGTACGATGTGAAGTAGATGTCATATGACCCAAATGAAAATGTAGTGCTTTTTGAAGAAGTCGACGAGCATATCCTAAATGTTTTTCTTCAAACCGACTATCACCTAATGCAAGTATCACCTCACCAGGGATTCCTTCTTGCGGATTGTCTCCTGCATAGTGTGCAATTTTGACAATCCCTTCTTCGATATCAAAGCTATATAAGGCCTGCGGGTTCAGCTTAAGATTATGCATGTCATGTGTAAAGTCCAAGCCAAATCCCATTTGATCTAGCAAAGTCATCTCAAACTCACGAAGTGCCCATCTGTGATCTGAATCTTGCTTAAAGCGTTCTAATGTCTGCTCATACATCTCAAACATAACACCAACACTCATATCAGCAGTCGGCAGCAACTTAAATAGAAGCTCATTAATATATAATGCGGACATTAAAGCCATGCCCTTATACTGGGGCGCACAATTAAGAATCTGAACATCAGTAAGCGTTTTAAGACTTGCAGTACTTGCGCCAGTATAACTAATCTCAACACGAGTAAAAGGATGAAGTGCGCCTCTTAACGGTGATTTGGGCCGACGAGCCCCCTTTGCTAAACAATTAATCAAGCCTTCTGTTTTGGTGAAAAAACTTACAGTCAGACTGGTTTCACTCCAAGGCCGCCGATGTAAAATATACGCTGACTCAAGCGTTTTAGTTTCACGCGTCATCGTAGCCTAATACCGACAAAACAGACTCATCATCTGACCAGCCACTTTTCACTTTAACCCAAAGTTGTAAAAAAACTTTTTGCTGAAGCAATTTCTCAAGATCTCCCCTCGCTTGCTCACCAATCAGTTTCATACGACGGCCTTTTTCACCAATAAGAATAGGCTTTTGCCCTTCGCGCTCTACCCAAATAACTGCTTGAATAGAAGCACACTTCGCTTCTAAATCACACTTCTCTAGAGTCACCGTTGTTTCATACGGTAGCTCTTCACCGACCACTCGCATTACTTTCTCACGCACTAACTCAGTAATTCTAAAGCCCATTCCTCGATCTGTAATCGTTTCAGCATCATAAAGCCATGGGGACTCTGGCAATCTTTTTGAAATCATTTCCACGAGCTGCTCTACATGACTGGTTCTTCTTGCACACAGAGGAAATATCTCATCAAAATTAAGCTTTTTCTGACACTCCGCTAAAAACGGCATCAGTTGTGGCCTGTTTTTTAGAGAATCGACTTTGTTAACACACAAAATCACCGGGGCCTTTACTTTTTCAACAAGTTTAAGAACGCGAGTATCATCATCTGTCCATTTAAGTGCTTCAACGACAAAGATAACAACATCAACACCTTCTAAAGAAGCAATTGCTGCTTTATTCATATAACGATTTAATGCCTTACCTCGACCATGATGAATACCAGGTGTGTCAAGAAATACAAATTGGGTATCTTCTTTTGTTAGAATGCCTTGAACCTGATGACGTGTTGTCTGTGGACGTCGTGACGTAATAGATATTTTATTACTCAGAATGTGGTTAATAAGTGTCGATTTTCCAACATTGGGGCGCCCTACAATAGCAATAGTCCCACATTTTTTAGTCATTGTTTTTTTGCTCTTTAATTACTTCTAACATTTTACCTGCCGCTTCTTGCTCCGCAATTCGTCTTGACTTACCAATCCCAGACTGAGGCGGATAACCTTCAACTAGACACTCAATCGTAAATATTTGTCGGTGAGCCGGCCCATCACATTCTTTTAACTCATATTCCGGAAGTGACAAGTGTTTACTTTGTAGCCACTCTTGAAGTTGTGTTTTAGGATCTTTTTGAACATCTTTCATTGATAAACCATCAAAAATTGCGGCAAACCAGCTATGAATACATGATTTAGCTGCTTCTATCCCAGACTCAAGATAAATCGCTGCAATAATGGCCTCTACGGCATCCGCTTGAATACTTGACCGCTGCGCCCCACCAGCTTGCAACTCACCAGGGCCCAGTGTGACGAATTTCTCTATTTCAAAACTCTTGGCAATGATGCTTAATGTTTCTTTTTTGACAAGTCGAGCTCTTAGCCGCGTTAATTGCCCTTCGCTGGCTTTTGGAAACTGCTGAAACAGGTACTCAGATATCACAAACCCTAAAATTGAATCGCCAAAAAACTCTAATCTTTCGTTATTAGGCGCCCCTGAACTTCGGTGCATAAGCGCAATTTCAAGCAACGATTGATCTTTAAAGCTATAGCCTAAATTCTTTTCAAGCTCTATTAATGGTGGCTTTGGCATCGCTTTATCCTTTACTTAAGCTTATCCTCTTCCCTAGTCGGTCCCAACGAATCGAGTGATTAGGGCCATCCCAACTCATCCAAATATAAGTGGCTTTCCCTATAAGATATTCATCCGATAGAACCCCCCAAGATCGAGAATCTTCGCTATTATCTCGGTTGTCACCCATTGCAAAATAATGCCCGTCAGGAATTGTCATTTCCTGCATATCAAACCCCATACCTGGACGCAGAAATATTTCATGGTGTAGACCATCAAGCGTTTCATCGATCTTACTGACCTTCCAAACGTATCCATTAGGTTCCACATCAAAATCCTTATTCAAGACCACTTGCTCTTGAGCTTGACCATTAACATATAAAACTTTGTCTTTATATGAAACTATGTCACCTGCAACAGCAACAATCCGTTTAATAAGATTCATTTCTTGAGGGTTTTGAGGAGAGCGAAAAACAACAATATCTCCTCGTTTTGGCTCACTGATTTTAATTATCTTTGTACCGGTTACCGGAAGACGTATTCCATATAAAAATTTATTCGCAATTATAAATTCACCTTCCAACAAAGTTGGCTTCATTGAGCCTGAAGGAATGCGAAAAGGCTCAGCTATAATCACTCTCAGACCCAGAACCAATAAAAAGACAGGAAAAAATGCCCTGACATACTCAATCAACTTTGATTCGTAATCTGCTGGTATTCCCTGGCTAATTCGTTGAGGTCTTAATACATACCTTTCTAACAACAGAATCACACCTGCAACGAGAGAGGCTATGGCTAACATTCCATTAAAATCCAAATAAATTGACATTAACTTTTATCCTTATCAATTTTTAGAACTGCCAGAAAAGCTTCTTGAGGTATATCGACTTTACCAACTGACTTCATACGTTTTTTCCCAGCTTTTTGTTTTTCAAGCAGCTTACGTTTTCGGCTCACATCACCACCATAACATTTAGCGGTCACATTTTTACGAACGGCTTTAACTGTAGAACGTGCAACTATTTGAGCACCAATCGCGGCTTGAACGGCAATATCGAACTGCTGCCTCGGAATTAAATCTTTTAAAACACGGGTTAACTCGCGCCCTCTGTACTGTGAAACACTGCGATGCACAATCCAAGCAAGCGACTCAACAATTTCAGAGTTAATTAAAACGTCTAGCTTCACAAGATCGCCCGCTCTAAAATCAATAAACTGATAGTCAAGTGACGCGTAACCTCTAGAAACTGATTTTAAGCGATCAAAAAAGTCTAGGACGACTTCACCCATTGGTATTTCATACACAATGGCTACTTGGCTACCCAAATAATCTAGACGCTTCTGAACCCCTCGTTTCTCAATACAGAGTGTAATACAGGCGCCAACATAGTCTTTTGGAACCAATATGCTTGCTTCAACAAAAGGCTCTCTAAATTCTTCAATATAATTTCTGTCTGGCAAATCTGCCGGGTTATCAATTCTAACGACCGTACCATCCGTTTTAAGAATTTCATAAACAACGGTTGGGGCGGTTGTAATTAAATCTAGGTCGTACTCTCTCTCAAGACGCTCTTGGACAATCTCCATATGAAGCATACCCAAGAAACCGCACCGGAATCCAAAGCCTAATGCACCAGAATTTTCTGGCTCAAAATGTAACGCAGCGTCGTTTAATCTAAGTTTAGATAGCGCCTCTCGGAAGGCATCGTAATCTTCACTGTTTACAGGAAACAGTCCGGCAAACACTTGAGGTTTTACTTTTGTAAAACCAGGCAACGGTTTGTCTGCTAGCTGTTGCGTCAAAGTAATGGTGTCACCCACCGGCGCCCCATTAATATCTTTAATTCCTGCAACTATGTAGCCGACTTCCCCAGTCTTTAACCCGGTCTTTGAAAGCCGTTTTGGGGTGAAGATCCCTAAATCTCCGACCACATGATCCACACCAGTAGACATTACCCTAATCTTTTCGCCTTTTTTCAGCTCACCATTTTTAATACGAACCAGTGAGACCACCCCCAAGTAATTGTCAAACCACGAGTCTACAATCAGTGCTTGTAATGGCGCATCGACTTTACCCACCGGTGGCGGTACGGCAGTAATAATTCTTTCCAGCAAATCTGGGACACCTTGTCCTGTTTTAGCGCTGACACACACTGCATCTTTTGCTTCAACACCAACAATGTTCTCAATTTCTTCAATCACACGCTCGGGTTCAGCTTGTGGCAAGTCAATTTTGTTTAAAACACTAATAACCTCTAAACCTTGGTCGATAGCGGTATAGCAGTTTGCTACTGTTTGAGCTTCAACACCTTGACCGGCATCCACAACTAAAAGTGCGCCCTCACAGGCAGCAAGTGAACGTGATACCTCATAAGAAAAGTCGACATGCCCTGGTGTATCAATAAAGTTCAGCTGATAGGTTTTTCCATCCTTGGCTTCGTAGTTTAGCGTAACACTTTGCGCTTTAATCGTAATACCGCGCTCACGCTCAATATCCATACTGTCTAATACTTGCGCTGCCATTTCACGGTCTGTCAAACCACCACAGATTTGAATAAGACGATCAGAAAGTGTCGACTTCCCGTGGTCGATATGCGCAATAATGGAGAAATTTCGGATATGGTCCATAAATTAAGAATACTTACTATTAAAAAATCTTCTTTAGTATTCTACGCGAACCACCGGGTGCAGTGCTAGGTATAATCAGGCTCTGAATAATTTAGTTGGTATTATAAATTTATTTCACACCATCCCCATCGAGGTGCTGGGAAATGAGAGTTCTGGCTCGATGAAGGCGAGAACGAATCGTACCCACTGGACAGTGCATGACATGGGCTATTTCATGATAGCTAAGACCACTGACCTCTCTTAGCGTTAAGGTTATTTTGAGGTCCTCAGGCATACCGTTAATAGCATGCATTAGTGTTTCTTTAACTTCGGTTAAATGGGTTTCGTACTCGGGGTTTTCTTCATGGTGAGCATCTTCAAACTCGAACAGCATACCCAGCTCTTCATCACTCAACCCACATTTCACAAGCATTTTACGGTCTTTAACACTGATATAGTTTTTGGCTGTGTTTACAGTGATTCGATATATCCAAGTATAAAAGCTGCTATCACCTCTGAAGGTGTCTAATCCCTGATAAGCTCTAATAAAAGCTTCTTGTACGATGTCTTTGGCCTCAGAGGGGTCTGAAACGAATCGCATGGCCAAACGTTTTAAGCGTGTTTCATACTTCAGGACTAAAGCATTGAAACACTCAGAGCGGCCTTCTAGCACCGCTTCAATTACTTCGGCATCATCCTGTTTATCTTGTTCGCTCAAAGCCGCCTCCAGGGGTTGTAGATTAGTATTCTGACCAGGTACCATACGCCTAATAAGTGACCTAAGGCCTACTTCAATGTCTGCACAACCACATTGTTTCGATGTTTGTATTATCGGCACCGGTGCCGCGGGCTTGAACTGCGCCTTAAATATTGATGAAACTGCACGAGTTGCCCTTATTTCCAAAGGCTCTCTACAGTTAGGCGCTACTCAATGGGCTCAGGGTGGTATTGCGGGAGTCTTATCCAGTGAGGATAGTGCAGAGGCACATATACAAGACACGTTAATTGCTGGTGCTGGCCTTTGTCACCGCTCAGCTGTTGAGCAAACCGTTGCACACAGTAGTCAAACCATCCTTGCTTTAGAGGCTTTAGGTGTCCCTTTCACCCAAGAAAGTACTGGTCAAAAACACTTAACACGCGAGGGGGGGCATTCTCATCGCCGTATTGCTCACGTTGCGGATGCAACAGGTAAGGCCATCCATGAAAAGTTAATAGCGGCCTGCCAAACACGTACAAACCTGCAGTTTTACAGCCATTGGCTAGCAATAGACTTACTCCTAAAAGATGGCGCAGTTGTGGGCGCACACTTTATCAATGTTCAAACGGGTGATAGTCATATTATTCACGCGAATAAAGTCATTCTCGCAACGGGGGGAGCATCAAGAGCTTATTTATATTCAACAAACCCAGATGTCTCCAGTGGTGATGGAATCGCCATGGCCTGGCGTGCCGGTTGTCGTGTTGCCAATCTTGAATTCAATCAGTTTCACCCCACTGCTTTATATCACGACAAATCTAGGCTACTACTCTCAGAGGCCATCCGTGGCGAAGGCGGTATTTTAACTAGTGGTGATGAGGGGCATCGGTTCATGTCACATTATCACCCTGATGCTGAGCTTGCCCCTCGTGATGTGGTTGCCCGGGCAATTGACACTGAAATGAAACGTTTGGGCTTAAAACATGTTTGGCTAGATATTTCTCATATTGGCGCAGCGCTTGTTGAAAAGCGATTTCCAACACTCGTCAAACAGTGTCTATCTTTTGGGTATGACTTAAGAACTGGCCCAGTTCCTGTTGTTCCGGCTGCTCACTACACCTGTGGCGGCGTTCTTACGGATTTAGACGGTCACACTGATTTACCTAATTTATATGCGATTGGTGAAGTCGCTTGCACCGGATTGCATGGTGCAAACCGATTAGCAAGCAACTCCCTTCTAGAGTGTCTTGTCTTTGGTAAAAAGGCAGCTGAGCATATCAACAAAGCGCTAATAACGGGTTCTTCCCCAAAACCTGGAACCGTCGTTTTACCAGACCGCTGCGAAATAGATAGTGCGACGGCTATGGTCACCATAGCCCATAATTGGGATGCCATTCGCAGAACCATGTGGAACTTCGTTGGGATTTGTCGAAGCGAGTCTAGACTTTTAAAAGCACAAGAGCATCTTGTCTATATTGAAAATGAAATTGCGCAAGCCTTTGGGGGAGATTGTATACACCCTCATTTTGTAGAACTGAAAAACCTTTTATTGATTAGCCAGCTCATCGTACGCTCTGCTTTACACCGCAAAGAAAGCCGAGGTCTACATTTTATGGAAGATTTTCCTCATCTTTCAGAGGAGGCAGAAGATACGGTACTTCGTCCCGCTGCTTGCCCAGCCACTGAAGGGCTGACCAACTTTCAGGACTGACTCTATCTGGGGAAATGAGGCAACTATTCCCTTCTGCTTTGAGCCAAAGACATCCTAGAAAAGGGGTAATCTGAACATTTTTACTTTTCTGAACAAATCCGGCTCGAAACACTAAAGACCATGTGTCATCACTATTTTCAGGAGGAATCAAACAGACCAAACTACTTTTGGCCTGTCCCAGAGCATGGACCTTGGCAATTTCAAATCCCAGTGTAAAACCAACAGCGAGGGATATTATAAAAAGCCAACCGCCCTTTGGAAAAAACAAGAAGGCTAGGCTTGGTATCATAAATAGTAATACCAAAGCGATTGCCAGGGGACGGCTAGCCCCTATGACAATGCGCATTGCGCCTCTCGGATGATCTGAACCATTGATGCCAGTCGGGCATCTGGACATAGTTGGTGGCCCATTAACCAAGAAAACAGCTCAGGATCCGTTTGCCCTAGAAGATCTTCAAAGGCCTTCTGCTGTGGCTCAGAAAGCGTATCAAAATGGGATTCAAAGAACGGCAGTAGTAATAAATCCAACTCAAGCATGCCTCGACGGCATCCCCAATGGAGTCTATTTTTATGGCTCTGCTCCATGACAGCACCTTTATTTGCTAAGATAGCCACAGTTTAGCAGAGTTGGGTACCCGCATGCCAAATACCCAAAGGCGTCGAGTCAGACAGTGCGTTCAGCCATTAGATAGTCGAAGCGTTTTAGTTGATGGAAAGTGCTATATCGACTTTTCCAGAAATGATTATCTTAGTCTGACCCATGATCCACGATTAAGAGTGCCAGAGGCTCAATTGCCCACTGGCAGTGGCAGTTCAGCGGTTGTTTCTGGTTTTAGAGCTGAGCAAGCAGAGCTTGAGCAGGCTCTTGCGGACTTTTTAGGCTATCCAAAAGTTCTAGTATTATCCAACGGCTTCATGGCAAACCTGGCATTACAACAGACCTTTGTTAGGAGGCGACAAAGCGTCATTTTGGACCGTCTAGTACACGCCTCAATAGTGGATGGCGCCCGCCTGGCAGGCGCGAAGATTTATCGTTATGCGCATAAAGACATATTCATGTGCGAGCGAGCATTACAAAAAGCAAATGGACCCGCTTGGGTAATCACAGACGGCTTATTTAGCATGGATGGGGATATCGCCCCGCTACAAGAACTGTCTGCTTTGTGTCAGCACTATAGTGCTACTTTGGTTGTAGATGATGCGCACGGAATAGGCGTGTTAGGACCTCAGGGAAAAGGATCGGTCTTTGCAGCAGGCTTAGGCTTTGAAGAGGTGCCTTTTATTGTGGGGGCATTTGGAAAAGCATTTGGAGGCTATGGGGCATTTATTGCTTCATCAGTTGACAATATAGAAGCAATTATTAGTTCTGCACGCACCTATATCTACACAACGGCTTTACCCCCGTATTGCATAGGTCATGCCTTAAGAGCGATAAAACTCATGCCTACTTTAGAAAGTGAGAGAGCACATTTGGGCCATTTGATTAATAAAACCCAAACCGTTTTACATTCAAAGTCCGCTTCTGTCATCCAGCCATGGGTATTAGGATCGGATGATGCTACTTGGCAAGCGCATCATGCGTTAAAGGAAGCTGGTATATGGGCGCCTGTTATTCGTCCTCCAACTGTCCCTGAAAATACCTCTAGGATCCGTTTCAGCTTAAATGTCGGACACCGTTTTCAGGATATTGAACAATTAGAATCTATTATCGAGAGTATGGGAGTAACCACATGTCCTCAACCCGCTTAACATCACTCGGTGTACTTGAGCTAACCGGTGATAACACAAGAACATTTTTACAAGGACAAATCACTTCAGATGCTAAATCGCTGTCTCCCAATGAAGCACAACTGGGGGGATACACAAACATTAAAGGCCGTCTCCTGAGCGTGTTTTACTTATTGTGCTTAGATGAGACTAAGTGCTGGATGTTAATGCCAGCTGACATCATTGATACCGTAGAGAAGACACTCAGTCGCTATGCGGCTTTCTCAAGGGTGAAAGTGGCTAATGTTTCAGAGCAGTACCCATTATATGGAAAGTTAGACAAAAATGATGGAGACCCGTGGAGCATTGTTGGTGAAGCTATCAACCTTGAGGGTAACCGTCAAATATCATGGGCCGCTGAAAAAAATGCCAATCAAGAATTGCTAGCCCAATGGGTAGAAAAAGATATTGAAGCTAAAGTGCCTTGGATATATTCCGAAACGCTGGAATCAGTTCTCCCCCACTACTCATCGTTGGTAGATTTAGGGGGGGTTAACTTTGAAAAAGGTTGCTATCTTGGCCAAGAAATTGTGGCACGAATGCATTATAAGGGTAATATCAAAAAACACACTCAGATTCTTTCTGGATTTTCATCACCAGCTAAACCAGGTCAGGCTTTATATTCAAGAGAAGGTCAAAAAACTGGGGTTGTTTTATACGGTATTGCAAACAAGGCTTTATGTGTTTGTGATGATGGAAAAGAATATGTTGAGGCCGAAGATAGCCCCAACATACTAATGCGGAATTAAGCACTATTTATCTTGTGGTCGCATATGAGGGAATAAAATGACATCCCGAATGGATGGACTATCAGTAAATAGCATCACAAGCCGATCAATACCAATCCCCTCACCTGCTGTGGGGGGCAACCCATATTCTAGTGCTGTAACATAATCTTCGTCATAACACATTGCCTCATCATCTCCAGCATCTTTCTCAGCTACTTGAGCTTTGAAACGTTCTGCTTGATCGGCAGCATCATTCAATTCCGAGAATCCATTTGCAATTTCCCTTCCCGCAACAAAGAACTCAAACCGATCGGTTACAAAAGGATTTTGGTCATTTTTACGAGCCAATGGTGACACTTCTGTTGGGTATTCGGTAATAAAGGTGGGCTGAATAAGCTTGTCTTCAACAGTTTTTTCAAATATTTCGATTTGAACTTTTCCGAGTCCCCAAGTTGGTTTAACTTTAATCCCGAGAGATTCAGCTACTTTTCGACATTTTGTGTCGTCATTTAATTGGGCAATCGTAATATCGGGATTAAATCGTTCAATCGACTCTAAGACGGTCAGACGCAAAAACGGACTTGATAACTCAATTGTCGTTCCTTGGTAGGATAAAGCCGTTGTACCCAGCACTTGTTGGGAGATGAATCTAAACATTTCTTCTGTCAGATCCATAAGATCAGTGTAGGTTGCGTATGCTTGATAGAACTCAACCATCGTAAACTCTGGGTTATGACGAGTCGATAACCCTTCATTTCTAAAGTTACGGTTAATTTCAAAAACACGCTCAAAGCCCCCCACAACAAGACGTTTGAGGTAAAGCTCAGGGGCAATTCGTAAGAACAGCGGCATATCTAGAGCGTTATGATGCGTGATAAAAGGTCGGGCTACAGCGCCCCCTGCAAGAGGCTGCATCATCGGCGTTTCTACTTCCAGGTATCGTTGAGCACTAAGAAAGTCTCTAACAGCACTAACGATTTTAGAGCGTATCATGAATGTTTCACGTGTTTTTTCATTGACCATTAGATCGAGATACCGCTGACGATAGCAGGTTTCTTTATCGGACAGACCATGAAATTTATCTGGTAGCGGGCGTAATGATTTTGTCAGTAGACGAATGCTATCGGCATGAACAGACAGCTCCCCGGTTTTGGTTCTGAATAAACGTCCAGTTACTCCGACGATGTCTCCAAGATCCCAATCTTTAAATGCTTCGTAGGTTTCTTCTGTGACATCATCTTTTCGTACATAAACCTGCAAGCGCCCACTCATGTCTTGTAGA
Source organism: Legionellales bacterium (assembly GCA_002708265.1). GTDB lineage: Bacteria > Pseudomonadota > Gammaproteobacteria > Berkiellales > Berkiellaceae. Next base: position 127,227 of record PANA01000005.1, read on the forward strand.
TGAATAAAGCTCGCTTTACCCATTAAGCGTCGCTGCATCATACGACCTGCAATGCTCACGGAGCGAGATTTGTTCTCTAGACCTTCTTTTGATATGTCGGCATATCGTGCAAGCAAATCACCACAAAAGTGCTCAGGGTGAAAATCATTAACATAGGGGTTACTTTGTTCAGCAAGGAGATCGAGCTTCTTTCGTCTCAGCGCCATTTGATCTTCTAAGCTTGATTGGGTTCCTAAGGGTTCTTCTATCTCTTGTGCCATTCTTCTATAATCCGCTTTTTAAGCTCGCTTCGATAAACATGTTTAACAGGTTACCATCTAACATTGAGCTGGTGTTAGAGGTTTCCACACCTGTTCTGAGATCTTTAATTCGTGAGTCATCCAACACATACGATCGGATTTGAGACCCCCATCCGATATCAGATTTCTCTGCCTCCATCGCTTGTTGTTCGCTCATCCGCTTTTGCATTTCCAGTTGGTACAACTTTGCTTTTAACTGGTTCATCGCCTGCGCTTTATTCTTATGTTGCGAGCGATCGTTTTGACATTGAACAACGATACCCGAAGGCTCATGCGTTATACGCACTGCGGAGTCGGTACGGTTAACGTGCTGACCACCAGCGCCACTGGCACGATAAGTATCTATTCTTAAATCAGCAGGATTGATTTCGATTTCAACAGAGTCATCAATTATTGGTGATACAAAGACTGCGGCAAACGAGGTATGTCGTCTATTACCTGAGTCGAAAGGCGATTTTCGAACTAGCCGGTGTACCCCACTTTCCGTTCTAAGCCATCCAAAAGAGTGAGGACCTTCAACCTTAATGGTCGCGCTTTTAATTCCAGCAACTTCACCTTCTGAACATTCAATCAATTCAGACTTGAAGCCTTGCTTTTCACACCAGCGCAAATACATCCTTAGTAACATTTCAGCCCAGTCTTGCGCTTCTGTTCCACCAGATCCGGATTGAATGTCTACATAAGCATCCTTGTCATCCATTTCACCACTAAACATTCGCTCGAATTCTAGCTTTTCAATAATTGATTCAAATGATGTCATATCATTAACCACTTCATCAAAGAGTGATTCATCATCATCAGATATAGCAAGCTCTAACATTTCTTTAGCGTCAGACAAATTTAATTTAAGAGAGGATAGAGCCAAGACAGTCTTTTCTAAAGCCACTCTTTCTTTTCCGAGCTGTTGTGCGCGATCAGGCTGATTCCAAACCTCGGGGCTTTCTAGCTCTTTTGTGACTTCTTCAAGGCGCTCTTTCTTAAGCTCATAGTCAAAGATACCCCCTCAACGCATTCGAGCGTTCAATGAGTTCTTCAACCTTAGCTTTTACTGAAGTGATTTCCATTTGGGATCCTAGACCGATTTATTTCTTACTATTTTTTTTGATGTGCTTCATCAAACGCTTTCGCTTCGCCTGCTGTCTAGGGGTTAACGTATTGCGCTTACCCTTAAAAGGATTCATTGCAGTTTTAGTTAAAATACGAATCGGTGTACCGTACAGTTTTATCGCTTTTCTAAACACGCCTTCAAGATAACGAAGATAGGATTTTGGAACATCTTCCGTTTGGTTACCGTGAATAACGATGATAGGTGGGTTATGACCACCACAGTGTGCGTATCGAAGCTTGATTCGTCTTCCATTTACTAATGGTGGCGGATGTGCCTTAACGGCTTCTTCTAGTATTCGAGTTAAAAGTGCTGTTGGCAAGTCTTGGGTTGCAGAAGCGTAGGCTTTTTTAATAGGCTCATACAAATGCCCAACGTTTGTCCCATGCAACGCGGAAATAAAGAAAGTTTCAGCGAATGAAGCAAACCTTAGCCGAGAGCTTAAGTTTCGCTTAATCCATTCTTTCTGTTCAACCTCAAGGCCATCCCACTTGTTAATCGCAATAACCAACGATTTTCCGGTTTCAATAACAAAACCAAGAAGGCTTAAATCCTGATCAGTAATATCATCATGGGCGTCTACTACTAATATCACTACATGAGCATCTTTAATGGCTTGCAGAGTTTTAATAACAGAAAATTTCTCGACCGCTTCAGTTACCCTTGCCCGCTTTCGAACACCGGCGGTATCAATAAAAGTATATTGATCTTCTCCACGGTCAAAGTTGATATAAATACTGTCACGGGTTGTGCCGGGCTGATCGTACACAACCACCCGCTCTTCATTCAAAAATCGATTGATTAGAGTGGACTTCCCAACGTTAGGCCTTCCAGCAACCGCAATTTTAATCCGCTGGTCAGCAGGATTTTCCAGTTCCTCAACAGGCGTCTCAATATCTTCTAAAAGCGTCTCTACTAAAGTGTTAATACCCCGCTTATGCGCTGCGGCAACCGGTGATAGAGATTCAATACCTAAGCCATAAAACTCAGACATCGCTATATCTGGGTCCTGACCATCAATTTTATTGACCGCTATAAATAATGGTTTATTCAATGTTCGAAGCTGTTTAGCAATTGCCTCATCTGCTGCGGTAAGCCCGTCTTTGGCTGATGCTACAAATAAAATAATATCAGCATCTGCTGCGGCTAAACGAGACTGATCGGCCATCTGAGCATCAATACCCACCTCATCATGACCAATACCACCGGTATCAATCACAATGTATGGTTTTTCACCGATAGCACCATCACCAAACTGACGATCCCGAGTTACCCCGGGTTCATCAGCAACAATGGCATCTTTACTTTTGGTCAAACAATTAAACAATGTGGACTTTCCAACATTTGGACGGCCCACAATCGCAATGACTGGTATCATATTTTTTCTAGTTACTTCTTAAAATGGTTAATCGCCCGCCCTGACCTGAAACGAGTAGATCGTTTTGTTCAGTGATTTGCGGTTTTAATAGCGGCTGCTTTGTAATATGGCGCCAGCTTTCCCACTGACCTGTCTTAGTATTTAACCAATGCAAATACCCAAGCTTATCACCGACGACAACACTGTCGCCCCAAAGCGTTGGCCCGGTTAAGCCACGATTAAATAATGCAGGCTGTTTCCAAAGGGTTTCTCCGCTGTGGCGGTCAACGGCCCAGACCACATCTGATTGATCGGTTAGATACAGGACATCCCCTTCAACTGCAAAGTCTGCTGTGACAGATAGATTTTTATTCCATACTACCCGGCCGCTGGACACTGACATGCCAGCTAACTTACCCTGATAGCTTACCACGTATAGCTTGTCTCCGACAGCTATTGGCGTCGCGACAATATCCACCATTCTCTGAATATCAGTCCGCCCTTCAGGCACTGATAGGGTACTTTCCCACTCCTGCTCTCCAGAGCGAGCGTCCAGTGCAAGTACACGTCCACTTGGCTGTCCCACAACTACCATATCATCTACCAAAATAGGATGGCTGGTTGCTCGGAGAGTCAGAGCTGGAGCATCGTGAAAGCTTGTCCATAAATGGGAGCCATCAACAAGGGATAAAGCGTGGAGGCTAGAGTCTGTCCCATGAACATACACTCTTTTGCCAGTCATATCGATCAGTACAGGAGATAGCGTCTCTGACTGAGTGCGAGCAACCCATAGCGGGCGCCCATCTTCAGCACTCATGGCAAATAACTGACCTTCTTGCGAACTGACAATACAAACATCACCTTCAACGCTTGGACCAGCTGATAAGCTTTCTGGAAGCTTTACAGCCCAAATTTTATCACCGGTTAAAGCAGATCGCGCTGTCACATTGCCAAAGACATCAGCCGAAAATACCGCTGGTCCTTTCACAACATTACTGACACCGACCCATTGTTTTTCTCGGTCGGCACCATTAGAAGTAGACCAAAGGCTTTTGGTGGCTACTTGTCCCCCATCAAAATCAGGCAATTGAGCCATCGGTTTATCTTTTGATGCAAGCATGGAGCAACCGGAAAGCGCACCAAGCAAAACTAACGTTGCTGCACTATTGAAAACAAATTTCATTTGAACCTCTTAATCTAAGGGTATATCTAATAAGGCAGGGTCAACCCCTAAATCCCCCAGCTTCATCATAATGAAGGACTCACGAAGCTCTCTGGCAATCGGATCTGAAGCTAGTGCAGCTTGGTAAGCTTTAATGGCTTCATCCACATTCTTTTGAGCACGATACAAGTCACCTTTAAGCTCAAGGGCTAAAGGTTTGAAGGAATCCGTTTTAATATCTTTTAAAGCCACTAGCGCAGACTCAAAGCTTTTTTGACTAAAATGTAGTCGAGCCAACCGGATACGTGCAATATCTGAAAGCGCTGAATTTTTGCTCTCCTTTGTAACTCGCTCTAAGGTTTGGGCAGCGGCTAACCAATCTTCATCCTTAGCCAACTTATCTGCAAGTAAAAAGCTGGTTAAGTCTGCATAAGGCAAATTAGGGTACTGGTGGATGATTTTATCTGCGCTCGCTAAAAAAGCATCATCTTCTTGTGCCTGAGCATTACGAATCAACATTGTGTAAGCTTCTGATGCACTGGCTTTCTTTTCATTGACGCTCCAGTTGTAATAGGTGTAACCACCATAGACGACCGCCGCAGCAATAACGAGAAAACTAATTGTGTTCCCCCAACGATTCCACCAAATTCGTAGCGCTTCTAGACTTTCTTGTTCAGCAGCGTCCATTATTTCCTCCAAATTTCCATCAGTTTATCCATAACCTCTGATTGCTGAAGTGTTTCCTGGGGTTTGTCTTCCCTTAGATACTTCACTCCAACAGTACCTTTGGCGACTTCTTCGTCGCCTAATATAAGCGCTACTTGAGCGCCAGACTTATCAGCTTTTTTAAATTGGCTTTTAAAGCTTCCCCCGCCACAGTGTTGAATAATCTTTACACCCGGCGCGGCCTCTCGCCACTGGCTTACTGTTTTAAAAGCCTGTTTAACAGCATTTTCACCAACTGTTAACACATAAACATCACACCCCCGCTTAGGCGCGAAGTCTGTTTGCTCTAACAACAACAAAAGACGTTCTAGACCAATAGAAAAACCGATTGCAGGACATGGTTGCTTACTACCAAGCTGGGTAATCAGGCCATCATATCGCCCGCCTCCAATAACAGTACCTTGTGCACCTAAATCCGTCGTAACCCATTCAAAAACGGTTTTACTATAATAGTCCAACCCACGAACCAATTGAGGGTTTATTTCGTAAGGAACTTCCGCAGCATCTAACAACTGTTTTAACTGTTCAAAGTGATTTAACGACACTTCATCAAGAGAATCTATTAACTTTGGTGCATTCGATATCAACTCTGCCAAATCTGGATTTTTGCTATCCAATATTCTTAAAGGATTAGTTGTGAGCCGTCTTTTCGAGTCTTCATCAAGACTATTTTGATGTTCTGAAAAATAAGCCACCAGTTTATCGCGATATTGAGCTCTAGACTCAGCCGTGCCTAACGTGTTCAAGGTTAACTTTACATTCGCCCCAAGGCCACAAGCTTTCAATAAAGTGTGTGACAGTAAAATAAGTTCTGCATCAATATCCGGCCCATCGATCCCAAAAACTTCTACTGAACACTGGTAGAACTGGCGGTAACGACCTTTTTGAGGTCGCTCATGTCGAAACATGGGCCCACAGTACCATAACCTTGGTGTCTGGCCGTAAAGCAGATTATGCTCTAATGCCGCCCGTACAACCTGAGCGGTCCCTTCTGGGCGCAAACTCAACTGATCACCATTTCGATCGGTAAAGGTATACATCTCTTTTTCAACAATGTCGGTCACGTCACCGATACTACGCTTAAAAAGAGCGGTCTGCTCTAGTACTGGACAGCGGATTTCTTCATAGCCAAACTGATCAAGATGACGCTTTAGCAGCGCTTCTAGTTTCTGCCAAGCCCCTATTTGCTCTGGGAGAATATCGTTCATTCCCCGAATTGCTTGTATTGTTACAGACAAGGAATTTACCTTACTTTTGCGTTGAGTGACGAGACAATAGTAACCGTATCATATATTAGCAGCAACTAAGGGACTATGGTTTTCGGCCATCACCCTTGTTTGACGTCGTTGAGCGGGACATCTTACCATGAACACTTTTAGAACCTTAAGCGCTCTCATTTGCTTATACTTGGTTTACTGACTCTGGAGCAATTATGTTGTATTTAACGTGGATCACTGTTGGTGACCTTCCCAGCGGACCTTATCGAGATATTGCGAATAAACTGAAAAAGCCTTTACCGACTTTTGTAAAACTGACACATGTTGTAGTCAATGAGCTGAAGACGGCCCATACTCAATCCAGCAAAGGCCCTTGTTTGTTGCTAGATGCGCAGGGTGATTTGTTAAGCTCCGAAGCCTTTGCGCAAAAATGTGAGCGTTGGGAACAAGCAGGAGAACATGTAACGATTTGCCTTGGTGGCCCCAAGGGCGTTGACGAGCAACTTAAACGGGAATTTGACGGATGTCTTTCGCTATCGAAAATGACCACGACTCATGACATGGCACATATATTTTTTCTAGAGCAGATATATCGGGCGATGACGATTTGCCACCACCGCCCGTATCACTATTAACCACCAGATGGTGTAGCAACTTTTCCACGAAAACGAGGAGAGTCGTCATCTTGGTCTGATGGTAATGCTTTAATTGCAATTGCTTGAACTTTAGATAGTGTTACGACAGCTGGGTTGTTACTGTCCCCGTATTGCTCTAATAACCTTGCATCACTACTATTCAAACTGACCTTTTCTGCTGTTCGGCCTGCGATCCCCCACTTCTGAACGAGAGCTTCACGAACACTTATTTTATCAGTGGCGACATAGTTTTGTAGCTGGTTAGTACGAAGATGATTGAAAAAAGGTTTATGCACGATAAACAATGTACAGAGCATTAACATAAAAGTTAAAAAGCCCCACACCTTGTTTTCAATATAGCTACCAAATAATCTCTGTGTTTGGTGACGATATTTGTCAATCCCGGACGCTAAAGCACCACGAATTTCAGCAGGTTGCCACACTCGTCGCCGTTTAGGTTTAGAGGGTGCCTCTCCTGCCGGGCTTGGCTCCGGCAACGGTAGTGGCTCAGGTAAAACTTCAGGGGGCGTAACATCTGGTGTAAGAACTCTTCTTCTACGGATCGTAGATGAGTTAGACCTTGCTTCGATGTTCTCCTCAGTACTAGGTTCTACCTCAGCTGGTAAAGGAGCAGAAGTTTCAGGAGCATCATTCTCAGGGACAGGAGGAACAGATCGCTGTGCCTCGACTGGGAATGTGCTTGGTGCGCTAGTATTACCATCAATTGATGCTGCAACATGTGGTTGAGCAAGAACGGGCGCGCTAACTACTGAATGAACTTCATCTTCTCTAGGTCTAAAACCTTCTGTAGGGTCTTCGTCAAGATTGTCCGCTGCAGCCAAAGTTGAAGGAGCATCTGTTAGGTCATCTTCAGGCAACTCATTGCCTTCTGGCGCAGGTGTTGGTGGTTTCTCTGAACCAATACTACTTTGACCTGCTACTTCTACAGCTGTCTCTAATTCCTCAGGAACGGGTTTGAGTCCCATAGACTCTATCATCTCCATCGCTAGCTGGTTTCGATCACGCCAATCAATCGTATCTGTTATCAGCCGCAGCAAATGGGAATCTAACTCTGGACCGGGGGCCTCAACGAAAGTATGAAGAAAAATATTCCACATCGCATGATCTAGACACGTTGTACCAGCTTGTTTTGTGACGGGTACTACCTCCATATTCCGCATGTTAGGGAAATAGTTCCGCCTCGCATCTAGAACAGCGTTCCATATCTCCGCCTGACAAGCACCTAGAATTAGTTGTTCAGCGGGTTTTGATTTACCTTTTCTTTTACGCTTCTTAGATTTTACTAATCCAGGTCCACCGCCAGCACTTTCGAAGTGTTCCACTCGAATGGCAGCGTTTTTTAAAACCCCACAGACTTGCTCTCTTCTATCATCGATACCTCTTTCTCTATCCACGATAAATTGACCTGCATTTTCCCTGAAAAACTGTTTCATTTCCGATGACAGGGGAACCGTGATATGCATCCCGGTCCAGTGGTAGCCTCGATGATTAACTCGGACGGGGATTAATATTTCATCTGGCATTTCAATACCATCAGGTAATCGTCGCCCAAAAGCATCCATTATTTCATTTAAGATCGGCATTCTTAGGTCAGCAACTGTGTTTGGGTACACCTGCAAAGATGTTATAGGCAGTATCCATTGTAGCTGGCCACTAACGAGTGTTTGCTTATGAATTTCAACATCTGCTGGGTGAATCAGATCGTAGTTATGATTAAAGAATCGCCGAACACCTGCTCGCTCAACTGAAGGAATTGATTGGTACAGCTCCGCTAGTGTAGAGCCCAAACGGCTTCCGTGGTAATCCCCTCTGAATGCACCAATCGTAAACTGACGATCTGGGTTAACCGCATGATGCGCTAGATCAATAGCCAGCTCATAATTTTCAGCAAAAATATCTTCAAGAGGCGGCATGTGCTCCGGATTCTGAGCAACACGAAGGGCTTCATCATAAGCATCACTGATTGTTGTTGCCATGTGATCAGCATACGACAACAATAGTTCTCTTATGCCGGCTCCTGTAAACCCACCTGCGGCTAGGTATTCTGCACCAGTATTACCAGTAACTCCCATACTGATACCATCTGGTGTAAGAATTTGTAAATAGGCCGCTTGTACATGATCGGCCTCAGCGGTTCTTAAATGTCGACTTCCTTGAGACCTAGACTTTAAGACATTAACTACTGACTGACGCAAACGCTTGAAGGCCAAAAACATAATATCGACTCTTCGCTCATTACCGCCAAAACTATTGCGAATAAATTCTTTTAGAGCGTCATCATCATCCTGATCAAACTCAGTTTGGTAAAGCTTTAAAGCCGCACGTTGCATAACATCGACTGTAGAAGCTAATCCGGCGCGTGCTTTCGTTCTTGCCGTCGCCCTTCGAGGGCCATACAAATTGGGGGATTGCGTTAAAGCATCTAAGTAACGAGCGATAGAAATTTTGCGCTCTAAGCGGTCCTCAATAGGATCTCTTTCGGCAGAGGGATCCTTAAATCCAACACGAATAAACTGTGCAACCGCAGGATTGAGTTGACGAGGCATAAAACCGTTCAGTCGGTCTATTTCAGCACGTTCTAGCTCCAAACGCTCAGCAACAACATCTTTTGCATCATTAAGTACACGTAATCTACGAGCTTCATCTGTTTCTGGAACCATTATCAACCCCTCTAAATGATGCAATTACACGAATATGTATGCATCTTCTATATCTCTATGTTGATGAAATATATCAAACAGAAAGGGCAAGAACAAGCTTGGTATCTCACTCACACCTTAAAAAGTTAGCTAGTTGTGTTATTTTGAGGTTGTTGACTAAGCAAAACGAGTTGGATCAGCACCATATCGGTTATCACCCTCACTCCCTTTAATCAGAAACAAGATGATAAACATAGGCAATGTCCCAAAAATCGGAATAAGTCCCGGCATTCCCCACCAACCAGATAGATTCATATCATGTAGGCGTTTAGCGGACATGGTGATGAAACCATAGGCCCCAAAAAACATTGGTGTAAAGAAAACAAGATCCGTCAGAATGGGAAACTCAAGGGCTCGCAGAAAGAGCCCTGCGAACGAGAGGATAAATAAAGAGACGCCCACTAGCGCTGTCAACACGATGAGTCCAACGAAAAAGTTTTGTCGTGACAAGCGACCATGAGGGTTCATAAATAACCCTAATAAAACATTGACGTTGGTCAACTCAGTCATCGATAGGAGTTGATTGTGATTCATGCTGCTGTCCTTTTAGCCTAATGTCAAATTCACCATTTCATCTTTTACGGGGATGTCTAAATCAACTGGCTCACCATTGTAACTGATTTGAGCCACTTTTGGATTACCAAGCATTACGCGTAATGGGGGCTTTCCTTCAACAACCAAAGGTGTTTTAGGATCACGCATTCCTGTAACTAGCTTTTTATGGTTTCCATCAAAAACTGTTATCCAACAGGTATCGACAAACTCTACTTTTAACACAGCCACATTCTCTTTTACTGAAACTTCTGCAGGCGACTTGTTCGCCATCATTTCAGCTTTAACCGATAAAGGCTGCTTGGGTTCATCCAACCTTTCAGCAATATTTGTCACCGCTTTACTTTGCGCTGAGTTCATATTATCTGGCATGACTGTCTCTTTTGGACCGCTCAAAAGCGCAGTACCAATCATTGCTATTGATAAAACGGCTGCAATTGGTCTTTTGTTTTCAGAAACTGTTCCGCCAAACCGCTTAAACCATGAATTCATTACAGCTGTTGGCATTTGGTTGGGTGAAGGTTGAGGTAAAGAACGACTCACCTTGTCCGAAGGTTTTGCTTCGTTTTGTTCGTTTTCATATAACTCAACCACCAATGCTGGCGAGATTCCAACATATCGGGCATAGGCCCTTAGATAGCCTCTAATAAAAGTAGACTTATAACGAGAGTCTGGCGTATTATTTTCCAGATCTGAAATTAACTGCACAGACAGTCTTAACTCATCAGCGACAGCTTCAATCGTCAGCTCATGATTTAAACGAGCTTCTCGCAAAAGCTGGCCCGCGGTCGTTCGAATTTTTGGTGCGATGAGTTCATCTTCATCATCGTATTGCATCCCCGTAACACTCCCTGTTGTTGGTCACGCAATGATCAGCCTGGTGGCTCGATAGCAATGGTTTCTTTGGACATTGGAAATTGAGAGCGCAACAACAACGCTGCGCTGGCAGCGGCATTTTCATCTCCGACTTGTCGAGCAAGCTGATGCTTCATAAACAAGCCTCTTGGATCTGGACTATGCGGCAGCTGTTCATATCGTTCAAAATAAAAGCGCGCGGATTGAACATCATCCGCTTCAAGGCTCATATAAGAAAGCTCAAGCCATGGTAAGGGACGGCTTGGATCGTAACGCGTTGCTTTTAGGAAGTACTCTTTTGCCTGCTCTTGATTCTTTGTCTGAGCCATACACATGCCGGCATTTTCATATACACCAGCTGTTTCTACGTAATCTTTATCTTCTAAAGCTATCTGGAAATACTTATCCGCCTGAAGATACTGTTTTCGACGGCACAAAAATGTTCCGTAATTATTATTTGCTTCACCAGACTTCGGGGTGATACTAAGTGCTCTTTGATAAGCCACTTCTGCTTCATCGATATCACCAACGAATTCAAGAAAATATCCCATGGTGTAATGAACTTCAGGAAGCTGCGGCGCTAACTCTCTTGCTCTGAGTAACTTAGACTTAGCTCGCGCTATCTGCCCTTTTTCAAGATAGGCAACACCCAACTCGGCATTTAAACGTGCGGCTTTTTCATGGTTCACTTTAAGAATGGGATCGGCAGGTGCTAAAGCCGTGGTGTCTCCAGAGGTGCCAGAGCTAACACAACCCGAGCACAACAGAACCATTGCAGCTAATTTAAGTGTTTGCTCCCACTTCACCTGAAACATCCGTGACACTGGCTTGATTCCTTTCTATCCAACGTAACTGTCGACGGGTTTTATCCTGCACCTGTCCCGCCAACTGACCACAAGCAGCGTCAATATCTTGACCGCGGGTCTTTCTAACGGTAGTGACATATCCCGATTTGATCAGCATATCACGAAATTCTGTAATCGCTCTATCTGAAGAGCATTTGTATGGGGCGTAAGGGAAGGGATTAAAGGGAATTAAATTGACCTTTGAAGGAAGCCCGGCTAATAAGCGGGTTAACTGGCGAGCATGCTGCGGCGTATCATTTACGCCATCCAACATTACGTACTCAATCGTGACATGACGACGAGGATCGATAGCTACGTAGTCTCGGCAAGCTGCTAACAATTTCTTTAAGGGATACTTTTTGTTAATGGGAACAATTTCATCACGCAACGTATCATTCGGTGCATGTAGCGAAACTGCCAAGGCAGCATCACACTCTCTAGCAAATCGGGCTATCTCTGGGACTAAGCCTGAGGTACTGAGGGTCACTCTTCGTTTTGAAAGACCATATGCTAAGTCATCACGCATTATACTCAAGGCAGAAAATACATTCTCAACGTTGAGCAGAGGCTCTCCCATGCCCATAAACACGACGTTTGTGACGCGCGCCTCTTTGCCTTCTGCATCTAAGGTTCGTTGAACATGCCATAACTGCCCAATAATCTCGGCTGCCGTCAAGTTTCTCTGGAACCCTTGCTTCCCAGTTGAGCAGAATTTACAATCCAGCATACAGCCGACTTGCGAAGACACGCACAAGGTGTTCCGCTTAGGCTCAGGGATTAAAACCACTTCAACCGCGCTGTTGCCAACTTTATGCAACCATTTACGGGTACCATCCGTCGCAATCGAATCATAGATAACGGGGGCTGAAGCGATATAGCAAGTTCCAGCCAACTCGGCCCGTAGAGATTTTGGCAAATTGCTCATCTGCTCAAAATCATCTACTCGGGCTTGGTGAATCCACTTGAAAACCTGATCTCCACGAAAAGCCTTTTCATTGAGTTTTTCAACAAAATATTCTCTCAGTGCTAAGCGATCAAAACCTAATAGATTCACCTTTTCCATGCTAATGCCTATCGAGTTCTAGGGCACAGCTCAGCATCTTTGAAAAAGAAGCTGATTTCGTTTTTAGCAGTTTCAGGTGCGTCAGAACCATGAACGGCATTTTCATCGATTGAGCTAGCAAATGTTGCACGAATCGTACCAGGCGCTGCTTCTTTAGGGTTGGTTGCACCCATAATTTCACGGTTCAAAGCAATGGCGTTATCCCCTTCTAGAACCTGAACTAAAACAGGACCAGAAATCATGAACTTGACTAGGTCGTTGAAGAAAGGACGCTCTTTGTGAACTTCATAGAAACCTTCTGCTTGCTCTTGAGTCAATTGCATCATTTTTGCCGCGACAACTTTCAGGCCTTTGGCTTCAAACATGCTGATGATCTGACCGACCACATTTTTACTCACTGCATCTGGTTTGATGATAGACAAGGTACGTTCTTGAGACATATAAATATTATCCTCTATCTATGTTAGCTAAATCATACGTGTGGTGTATTATACGCAATCATAGCCTCAGGGGCCAGAGAAACTCTCTTCTCTCAGTCCTAAAAAAATGGTTTTAAAGACAATCACTTAACGCCTTTTAGCATAGCGTGCGTAAATTGCGCTCTTTTTTGCTTCATCTATGGAGGTATTCACCTCTTCAGGTGGAGGACTTTTTCGTGCTTGTGCACGCTTTTGTTTCCACGCCAGAAATATCTCTCTTTTACGTACCCCCTCTATATCTTGAAAAGGATCCTTAAAACGCTCCTCTGGATACTCTGTTGGCTTGCCTGAAAAGGCATCCGTAAACGTTAAAGCAAAGTCCCTTTTTGGCACACTTTCCGGCATAGCAGAGCTCCTATCTGCGTCTCTTCTTCGTAAGGAGTTCAGGAATTCTAATTCTCTTCCTCGTAAGCTCAACTCTTCTAACGCTTTAACCTGACGTTTAGGAGAGTGCTTCTTTAATGATGGCACTTCGCTAGCTACGTGCTCTTTGATTTCAGCAGTCTTAGGAGAAGAGGTTTGAGCTGAAGAACTTTGCGCTGCTTTAGCTGAAGAGGATACAGTTGCGCTTGGCACTTGAGACGAATTCAACATATCTGTTGATAACCGGACCCTAACTGGTCCCTCATAACTATCTGCTTCCAATTTAGCTGTGACTTGTGCCATGAGTGGAATAAATAGCTCTATATCAGGTGAACCAAAATACCTTAATTTAGTTCTGGCATATGAAAGACAGTTGTTAAGATGCGCTAGCAATTCGGACTTGTCAGTAGAACTGTTCAACATCATGTTTAAAGCTTTGAGCAAATGAGGGTACCTTATACCTTGATCGCCGCTAATACCGTAACATCCTGTAATGGATAGCAGATAAGCTAAAGGCGACCGATATCCCCCCTCCTCTTTAAACATAACTTTAGAGCCAGCTTTAAGTAAAACCTCCACTTTCTTATCCCCATCAGGACAGTCCGGACGTAATGCCATAAAAAGAGGCAAGTCACCATTTCGTGTGGCCACATTGACATCAACTCGTTTAAGAGAACCTGGATCTTTAGATGGGTCCGTCCTAACAAGCCCACATAAGTACTCAACTACCTGTGCCGTATTCTTTTGAACCGCTCGATGAATTGGATAAACCCCGTTTTCATTTGGCACATTATAGGAGTGAAAAGAGAACTCAAAAACATTAAGAAAGAACTTAACAGAACATCTCTCTGCTGCTTTCATTAGTGGACTTGTAAATGCCCTCACCGTTTTGTGCCTCATAATCAGAGGATGCATATGATTAGGATCAGCCCCTGCCAAGAGCAGTCGACGAACTAAAAGACTATTCTTATTTAAACATGCCTGGAGCAATAAACTAGACCCTTCGGTGTTTACTAGATTTATCCCTTCAGAGCGCATCCATTGACTTGGGATAGCATCTAGTAATAAGCCTTCAGCACTCGCATATTGACCAAGATATGCAGCATACTCCAAAAGGTTTTTACGACTTTTGTCACAATCAACTTTGATGTCATAGGGATTTAAATTATGAAGCTTTTCCGCATCGCTAAGCAATAACGGTATAGCTCGTCCCTCACCGTATTTTACCGCTAGAATAATCGCTGTCCGATATGTGGCTTTATCTGCGGCTTCACTGAGGCCCAACCTTTTCAAGCAACTACTGAGATACCTAAATCGGTTTATATAAACACGATTCTCTCTTTCACCTTGCTCCGATAACATTTGAATATTACGATCAAGTTGACTATCAAGCTCACGGAAACAAGTAATCGAATTTAGCTGGGCAGGATCCCTAAAGCCAAACGATTTTAAATCTGTGTTGCTCAAATACAATGAAAAGTTTTCACGAATATACTGAAGTTTCCGGTAAATTCGAATAAGTACTGTAGGACCTACCATGTCCCTCTCCTGATAAAAATAGGATAACTGGGACTTTGAATATAGCGGTATTAATCAGAGATTTCATCTATCCATGTCATCTGGATAGCTTCAAGAATTCTTTCGTTACATCGATTAGGATCATCTGAAAAATCAGATAGAGAACATACCTTTTTCCTTAGATCGGTAAAACGCACCTGTTCGGGATCTTCATTTGGATACTCATCACAAA
The DNA here is from genome assembly GCA_002708265.1 of Legionellales bacterium. Lineage (GTDB taxonomy): Bacteria > Pseudomonadota > Gammaproteobacteria > Berkiellales > Berkiellaceae. The sequence goes on from PANA01000005.1 coordinate 142,355, forward strand.
GTGCATCGACTATTTCTTGAATATCAGTCCATTGCATAATGGTTATTCCCTAGCATGGTTAATTGTATATTTTGGTATTTCAACTTCAAGATCATCGTCTTCAACCAGTGCTTGGCATCCTAAACGAGAAGTAGGTTTTAGTCCCCAAGCCCGATCTAATAGATCTTCTTCGACCTCTTCAGGATCTTCCAAGCTATTAAACCCTTTTGCAATGATCACATGGCAGGTTGTACAGGCACAAGAGCGCTCGCAAGCATGCTCAATATCAATGCCGTTTCTCAACGCCACATCAAGAACACTTTCTCCCTTATCAGCAGAAACCACTTTTCCATTCGGGCATAATTCAGGATGGGGATAAAAGGTTATTTTTGGCATGTATTAATCCCTAAGTTTATCGATTGATTGTCCAGACAATACTTTTTGAAGTCCGGCTTGCAATCGACAATCAATATAGTGACTGGCTAATGGTTCTAGTGCCTTCATGGCATTGCTCAGCTCTACTGTAGACGCACCATCCTCTATTGATTTAGCAACGTTCAACATCGCTGACTCGAGCTTGGTAAACTCATCTTCTGATAGGAAAGATTCTTCATCAGTAGAAAGTGTATTTTCGATAGTCTGTAACAGCTGTTGAGCTTCTACAATTTTCATCTGGCGCTGCTTTACTCGAATGTCATCATCTGCATGTGACAAAGAACTTTCTAACATCGCAAGAATCGTTTCATCATCCAAACCATAGCTCGGTTTAAGCTCAATACTTACCGCGACATTTGAGTGTACTTCCGTTGCGCTGACGGTTAGCAATCCATCCGCATCCATCGTAAAAACCACTTCCACTTCAGCTTTACCCGCTGGCATTGATGGAATACCCGTCAATTCACAACGACCTAAAGACAAACAATCATTCACCATTTCTCGCTCACCTTGAACGATATGAAGTATCAAACCAGTTTGACCATCTTGATAGGTTGTAAAACGTTGAACCACTCGAGTAGGCACAGGCGTATTACGAGGAATAATTTTTTCATTGACGCCCCCCATCATCTCTAAACCTATAGATAAAGGGGTTACATCTACAAGCAAATCACTATGACTATGCCTTTTATTTCCAGCAAGTCTATCCGCTTGATAGGCAGCACCTCGGGCAACAATAGTATCAGGATTGCAATCCGTCTTTGGGGCCTTTCCGAACCACGTTTCGATGTTTTGTTGGATAGCCTTCAGCCTAGTCGAACCACCCACCATTAAGATGTTCGTAATATCTGCTTTAGATAATCCAGCATCATTTAAGGCTTGCTCACATAGAGCTATCATTTTGTTACTAAGCGGCTCTATTGCTTTAAATAATACTGACTCATCAATTTCAATCGTTTTTTTACCGATTTGAATATAAGTCGACGATGCCTGTGATAAGGCTTCCTTAGCAAGCTTGGCTTTTTCGCAGATGTTTTTATATTCAGCGTAATCCGGGGAAAGCCCTAGGTTATGAACAATTATGTTTGCCAAATACTCGTCTACATTATCCCCCCCACACTGTAAATCACCGGCGGTTGATAAAACACGAAAAACACCTTTTTCTAGAGCAAGGATGGAGACATCAAAAGTCCCTCCTCCAAAATCAAACACAAGCAAATTAGAGGACTGGTCTTGTCCGTATCCATACGCATAGGCAGCAGCCGTTGGCTCATTAATTAGCCTCATTACGGGCACCTGCGCCAACCGGGCGGCATCTGCTGTTGCTTTTCGAGCTGCTTCATCAAAATAGGCTGGCACTGTAATGACTGCGCCTTTGAATGTTTCATTCGGGTAGGCTTTTTGCGCTCTGGCCCATAATGCTTTTAGTATTTCACTGGCCACTTCGATAGGTGTTTTAGGACCATCGCCAGTACTCAGTGTTGGTGTTGCCCCATCTAGACTTGCAAATGGAAACGGTAAATGAGCAACCGCATCAGGGGCCTGTCCCATCAGGCGTTTGGTTGAAATCAAAGCATTTTTGGCTAATCGGTCACCAACAATTACTTCACCATCTAAAAAAGCCACCGCTGACGGAAGCAGTACTTCACCTTGCTCATCCTTAAGAAACTGACAGGTCCCAGAAGCATCTACGACTGCAGCCAAAGAGTGAGTGGTGCCCAAATCTATCCCTACGGTTAAGGTACTTTCTTGTTTGGACTGTTTTGGTTCTGCTATTTTATAGAGGCTCATAGTGACTCCCCTTTTTCTTTTACAACTTTTGCTAGTTTTTCAAAAAACTGCCACTTCTCGATAAGTTCCCAACCTGAAGCAATGATTTTTTCCTCATCGACTGATAATGACTCGAACTCTGACTCAAATGACTGGAGTTTTTCAAGTATCTCATTTTGGATTGAGCAGACTTGATCGGCATCTGCATCAGCAATTCTTTCACGCCAGCGCATTTGTTCCATCAAAAAATCTGTACCCAACGAAGAACCTCTTTCATTATCTTTAGAAAGTCCGTGAAGATTCATCCAAGTAATAGCTCTCGATAACGGAGATCTAAGTTGATACATCGCGTCATTAATTCGTGTAGACATTTGAACAGCAGATTTTCTGACAACCATTGGCTCAGATACATAATTATCTGGATGATAGTGCTGCATTAGCTGCCGATACGTGGCCTCTAAGGCTTTAATATCGATAGCATACTGGATAGGTAACCCCATTAATTTAAAAGGGTTATTCTGACGACTACCCGCTGTCATTCAACACCTTTTTCTTTAAGCGCAAAACTCTCACCGCACCCGCATTGCCCAACCACATTAGGATTGTCAAACACCAGGCCTTCATTCAAACCTTCTTGCCGAAAATCAACAACAGTGCCTACTAGGAACTTTTGATATATCTCTCGATCAACCACCAGACAAGCACCATTTTTAGAAATCTCGCTATCCAGAGGTCCTAGATCATAAGCATATTCAACAACATACTCATACCCTGAACAACCAGCTTTTTTCACATGAAGGCGCACTCCTTTAACAGAATCGCCTTGCGCATTGGTCATTGCCTCTTTTATATGATCTGCCGCTGTATCAGTGATGGTAATATCAATAGCCATGGCACTTATCTCATTTTTCCTGCTTGGATTGATAATCTTTCACCGCTGCTTTAATGGCGTCTTCGGCTAAAATTGAACAGTGAATCTTAACAGGTGGTAAGGACAAGGCTTCGGCGATGTCTTTGTTCTTCACCTTTTCCACTTCAGACAATGCCATATTCTGAAGCATCTCTGTTGCCAAAGAACTTGAAGCGATTGCTGATCCACAACCATAGGTTTTGAATACGGCTTTTTTAATGACACCTTCTTCAACTTCTATTTGAAGTTTCATAACATCACCACAGGCAGGTGCGCCAACCATACCAGTTCCTACGTTTTTATTTTTTTCATCTAATGAACCGACATTACGTGGGTTTTCATAATGATCGATAACTTTTTCACTGTATGCCATGTTTGCTTACCTCTGCTACAAATGCATTACTATTTCAGTGTTCTGCCCATTGAACAGTATCTAAATCAATTCCTGCTTTATACATATCCCACAACGGAGATAAATCTCTTAAACGTGTTACGGCAGTTTTAACTGCTTCAATGACCTGATCAATTTCCTTTTCTGTCGTAAAACGACCAATCCCAAATCTTAAAGAGCTGTGTGCTAACTCGTCGCTCAGCCCTAAAGCTCGAAGAACATAGGAAGGTTCCAAGCTTGCTGATGTACATGCTGAACCTGATGATAGGGCCACGTTCTTCAAAGACATCATCAGAGACTCACCTTCAACATAATTAAAACTTATGTTTAAATTACCAGGCAATCGCTGTTCAAGATCTCCATTTACAACAACCGCCTCCATATCTTTAAGCCCGTTATATAAACGATCTCTTAAAGCTCTAGTTCGTTTACTCTCTTCTGGCATATTTTCGATGGCAACTTCACAAGCTTTTCCAAGACCAACGATTTGATGGGTTGGTAAAGTTCCTGAACGCATACCACGCTCATGCCCCCCCCCATGCATTTGAGCCTCAAGCCTTATTCGAGGTTTGCGACGCACATACAAAGCGCCTATCCCTTTTGGTCCATAAAGCTTATGAGCAGATATAGATAATAAGTCGATATTCATCTTCTCGACATCGATTTCCACTTTTCCAGCTGTTTGAGCGGCATCAACATGCAAAATAATACCTTTTTCGCGTGTCAATCGACCGATTGCTTCGATATCTTGTAATACACCAGTCTCATTATTTCCATGCATAATAGACACTAAAATGGTGTCATCTTGCATAGCATTTTCTAGCACCTTCAAGTCAACCAAACCATTTGGCAAAGGATCAAGATAGGTGACACTGTACCCTTCAGCTTCAAGTTGACGGCACACATCTAAGACTGCTTTATGTTCAGTCTTACAAGTAATAATGTGCTGTCCACGTGATTTATAAAAGTGAGCGGCCCCCTTCAGAGCTAAGTTGTTTGATTCAGTTGCACCGGATGTAAAAACAATTTCTTTCGCATTAGCGTGAATAAGATTTGCTACTTGGTGACGTGACCAATCAACCAATGACTCGGCTTCCCAACCGTAAGTATGGGAACGAGAAGCAGGATTACCATATGTATTTCGTATACAGTCAATCATCACCTCCTGCACTGCAGGATCGATTGGTGTAGTAGATGAGTAATCCATGTAAATGGGTTTATCAGACATTTAACAACTCCTGTGAAGAATCTGCCGTCGGCGTGAGTTCAGGGCGAAGCGCCATGTCATGCCAACGAGATCCTTTTAACATCAAAGTGTAAGGGTAAAATTTTTGTACTTTTACTATCCCTTTAGAAAGCAAATCACTTGCTTTTGTAAAACTACAATAGCCAACGACCTTTTCTTCTTGGTTTATTACTTTAGCTTTAATCATTACCCAAGCCTCCTTGCCTGTATCGGGTATTGTTTGCTTATCTTGAGGACGGCAGACACAATCGCCTTAACATCCTCTATCGAATTATTTATGCCAAAGCTGACGCGCACAGCCTGATCAGACAGTTCATTACTAACACCCATTGCTTGCAGCACATGTGAGGCCGTTTCTGCATGATGACGACCACACGCAGCACCGCCAGAAACAGCAATGCCCATTTTATCAAAACTCATGACAGCCATTTCACCGCTTACTCCTTCCATAGCAAAAAAGGAAGTATTAGGGAGACGCTCAGCAGACTGTGCAAAAATAGTGATGCCTGTGTTCTCTAATAAACTTTCTTCCAGACTATCACGCAATAAACGGGTCTTAGATTGGTACTCATCAAGCTGTTTTGCTGCTATTTCACAAGCAAGGCCAAATGCCCCTATCCCAGGAATATTCTCAGTACCTGACCGTAAGCCTTCCTGGTGACCTCCACCGTGTAGCAGAGGAATCAATGGCTGATATGGATCTTTTACAACAAGCGCCCCTACACCCATGGGCCCACCAAGTTTATGACTAGACAGGCTCATGAAATCTACCCCTGCCTTCGAAAAATCTATGGGTATTTTGCCACAGACTTGCGCAGCATCTGAGTGCAGCATTCCGCCGAATATTCTTATTTTTTCTGCGAGTGCCTGAATATCGTTAATGACACCGGTCTCATTGTTCGCCCACATAATACTGGTCAATTGTGTATCCACCAGGGTGTCTTTCTCTACTCTTCCAAGCGGTGTAACTGGTAGTAACGTTAGTTGTGCTTTCATATATTCGGCAACAAATTCAGCGGGGCGTAATATAGCCTCATGCTCAGTAGCACTAACCGCTAGCCTTAAGCCTGGATGCGAGAAAGCCATTCCCTTAATGACCCAGTTGTTTGCTTCGGTAGCACCACTAGTAAAAAAGATTTGCTCAGGCGATGCATTTACCAGTGCAGCGACCTGACTTTTTGCTTGCTCTACTACGGACTGCGCATAGCGACCATAACGATGTAAACTCGCGGCATTACCAATTAACTGTGATAGCTCATGTTGGCAGGTTATGACTTCAGAATAGATAGGTGCTGTTGCGTTATGATCTGCGTAAATACTCACTCGCACACCTCCTGCTCTTTGAGAAGATCTGCAAACGCAGCATCTTGCCTGGCGGCAATACGACGAACATTGGATTTTTGACATATATCTCGCAACGAAATGCTTTCAAGGAGACGCCAAATTTCTTGATTGAGTTCAGCCCAGAGATCGTGAGTCAGACAGCGTTGTCCGGCTTGGCAATTTGAAGATCCACCACAACGCGTGACGTCAATATCCTCATCCGCTGATTTTAGAATTTCACCAAGGGTAATCTCAGCAGCAGGACGACAAAGACGGTAGCCGCCGTTGGGGCCACGCGTACTTTGCAGCAGGCCACTCTGGCGAAGCTTAGATGCCAGTTGCTCAAGGTAAGCAATTGTAATCTGTTGTCGGACGGCGATATCCGCTAATCGAATTGGCCAAGATGATTCATGCAGAGCAACATCTATCATGGCCGTAACGGCGTAGCGCCCCTTAGTCGTAAGACGCACCAGGACCTCCTGCGTAAACTTATGCGCAGAGTGCCATACCCGACTAATTTAGTCAAGATTACTTAGTTTTCTTAACTGGTTGAGACCTTTAACAAAATGCGCTGGTAAAGGCGCCCGAACTTCCCACTCAGCGTTAGGCCAGGCAAGCTCACTCGCATGAAGGCAAAGCTGACTTATCTGATACTTTTTAGAGAACTCACCGTTACGTTTGAAGTTACCGTATTTGTCGTCTGCAACAATCGGATATCCAACAGCGGCTAGATGGCAGCGAATCTGATGCATCCTACCCGTAATCAGTTTTGCCTCTATCAGCGTGGCTCCCTTAAGACGCTCAACCACTTTTACCTCAGTGATTGAATCTTTTCCATCCTCATGGTCAACGATCGTTTTTCGATCCCCTTGCTGGGTAACCAGTTTTCTTAGAGGCAGTCTTATTTCACTAGGACCATCATACTCACCTTGTACCAATGCCGTATAAGTTTTATCTACTTGGCCTTCCTGCCAGGCCATTTGTAACCGTCTGAGGCTAGAGCGTTTTTTGGCGACCACAATGACGCCAGAGGTGTCTTTATCCAATCGGTGAACAAGCTCCAAGGCTCTTTCATTGGGGCGAGAGAGTCGTAACTGCTCAATCAACCCGGCAGATTGACCAGAACCGCCATGAACCGCTAGACCACTTGGCTTGTTAATAAACAAATATTCTGGTGTCTCACGAATGGTAGCAGCAGCTATGACATTTCCCCAGTAAGTAGAGGGAGAAACTTTCTTCTCATTTTCGCTTACTCGAATTGGAGGAATTCTTACTTCATCGCCGATTTCCAGTTTTTGACTAGCTTGTGCGCGTCCTTTATTTACGCGCACCTCCCCCTTTCGGATAATCCGATAGACTCGGCTTTTGGGCACGCCTTTTAGCTGCTTAACCAAAAAATTGTCTAACCGCTGCCCTTCACTGCCTTCATCCACAGTAACCAGCTTTGCTTTTGATTTGTCAGAGTTATTACTCATATTTAATACATTGATCCCAAATTAGGTGAGGTGCAATTGCACGCTAGTTGTCTAAACAAGCTTCGCGACTATTTTTCCCTGGCATATTCCTAGTCCAAGGGTTAGAATGATATTCGCATCTTATAAAAAGCCCTCCACGGCTATGACGCAGTTTGACCCTAGTCAAGCTCAGTTGGTGAAGCCTATCCAATTTAACCAGGCCCAACTGCCCGCCCTGACAACTATGGTAGAGCATTTTGGTGCTCCCAGATGGAGGTTCGATGCTACTGAAAATATCGCGTAAGTCTACAGGCAGATAAGAATTCATTGCCCTAAGAACGCATATCACTTATCAAAACATATAGGTTAATTAAGCAACTGATACTATGTCAAACAGAATGTTAATAAACGCAACTCAATCTGAAGAGTTGCGCGTGGCCATCGTCAAGGGCCAACGTTTAGAAAATCTTGACATCGAACAAGCCGTCAGCAAACAGAAAAAAGCTAATATTTACAAAGGGGTTGTCTCTAGAGTTGAGCCCAGTTTAGAAGCTGCATTCATCGATTACGGTGCTGATCGCCATGGTTTTTTACCCAGTAAGGAAGTGGCTCGCGACTATTATGCTGAAGGCTCTGATGAACTAAGACGCCCCAGCATTAAAGATTTGTTAAAACCTGGTCAAGAGATTTTGGTTCAGGTAGACAAAGAAGAACGCGGTACTAAAGGCGCGGCGCTGACGACTTACATTTCTTTAGCGGGATGTTACTTGGTACTCATGCCTAACAACCCTCGAGCTGGCGGGATTTCTCGTCGCATCGAAGGTGGAGAACGGGCTGAACTTCGTGATGTACTTAAAGAACTCAGTGTTCCAGAAGGCATGGGCTTGATTGTCCGAACAGCAGGTTTAGGCCGTAGCCTAGAGGAACTTGAGTGGGACTTAAGTGTTTTACTATCCCAGTGGGAAGCCATTCAGCGAGTTGTTGATGAGCGCAAAGGCCCTTTCCTGGTCTACCAAGAGAGCGATGTTATTGTTCGAGCCATTCGTGACTACTTACGTCCAGACATCAGTGAAATTTTAGTTGATACGGAAGAAGCTTTCGAACGAGCAAAAAGCTATATCGCAGGTGTCCGACCTGACTTTTTGAGCCGAATTAAATTGTACCAAGACCCTCTTCCCCTCTTTAACCGATATCAAATCGAAAGTCAGATTGAGTCTGCCTTCCAGCGTGAAGTCGTCTTAGAAAACAGAGCCTCTATTGTTATTGACCCAACAGAAGCTTTGACGTCAATCGACATCAACTCCTCCAAAGCGACGGAAGGTGCTGATATCGAAGAGACTGCCTTTAAAACAAACGAAGCGGCGGCTCGTGAAATTGCACGCCAGCTGAGAATCCGGGATACCGGCGGTCTAATCGTAATCGACTTTATCGACATGAACTCACCACGTCACCAACGCGGCATTGAGAACGTGCTACGTGAAGAGATGCGGCATGACCGTGCTCGAGTACAAATCGGTCGTATCTCACGATTTGGTTTACTTGAGATGTCACGTCAACGAGTGCGTCCATCTCTTGATGATGCTACTCAATTACCTTGTACTCGTTGTGAAGGGCAAGGAACGATTCGCACTATTCCTTCTCTAGCGCTTTCAATTTTGAGGGTGATTGAAGAAGAGGCAATGAAACAAAATACTGGTCAAGTACGCGCTCAAGTGCCTGTCAAGGTCGCTACCTTCTTGTTAAACGAAAAACGTCGCGTCGTACATGAGATTGAAGAGCGTCATGGCTGTCACGTGTTGATTCTGCCTAACAAAGACTTACAAACACCTAAATACACCGTTGAACGGGTTCGTGAAGACAACGTAGATTCGAATGCTGGAAACAGTTACGACCAGGTTGAAAAACTAGATCGCTCAGATGAGCTTGTTGGCCTCGCTAAAAGTACTGTTGTAAGTGAGCAACCAGCACTTCGCTCAGTGACCCCAACGGCTCCTATTCTTCCTAGAACTGGCACACGGTCTACTGAGAGCGGTATTATCTCGCGCCTCTGGTCTGCTGTCTTCGGGGTTGAAAACAAGATTAAAGACAAAACTGATAACCGTTCACGTTCTGACAGTTCAGAATCTGATGATGAGCAAGGCGGTAACCGCTCACGCTCACGTTACCAGAACGGTAATGGAAACCGTAATCGCAATAACAACAACCGTCGAAATAACAACCGCAATCGACGTCGACAAAATGACGATCGTCCAAGCGACAAGGTTGCTGCTAATCAAAACGACGAAGCGGCCATTCAAAATGAAGACGATGACAACATTGGCAATAACCATCGCCGTCGTGGTCCTCAGCAAAACCGCTCAAACAATAATAACAACAACCGTCGACGCAACAACAACCGTGGAAACGGTAATAATAACAATACTGGCACTAATAACCGCTCTAGAGGTGGAAGTCGTCAGAATGGTAATGAACAGCGCGCCGCGGTTGATACAAGAGATGAAGATAGTTTGTCGTTGGCTTTGCCAAGTCCTGAAGAGCAACTTTCTGCTAAAGAAAGAGCTTTCTCAACCGACCCAGATACGGCAACCGTTATCGATCAACCTGACAACGCAATGAATAATAATGGTGCTGAGTCTGGTAACAATCGACGTAACAACCCGAATCAGAGACGACGCCGTCGTGGCCAATATGGCAACCGTCGCAAATCTGCGGATGGAAGCTCAGAAGCCAACAGCAATACAGCGGCTAGTGGCAATACGGATAGCAACTATCGGCCAGACAACCAGTCGGTTTCTAAAATAGAAGTTGCGAATCCTTCTGAAAAAACACAGGACGCTACCCCGCCAACTAGTGCGCCTATGTTCAAGAAGGAATCAAAACCAGCTGCTTCTACGCGAACAGATACTGCGCCAAAAGCGGTTTCATCCGAACAGCCTAAGCCTAAGAAAGAAGCTGAGAAAAAAGTGGAAAAAAGTGCACCGGCTAAGCGCTCTGCATCTCGCATGCCCCCACCGGTTTCTCCATTAGCTAGTCCGCAAGGCAATTTGCAGCAAGTTGTCTCAAAGAAAAAACCTGAGTCTAGTGAGACAACCTCATCAGGCAGCACAGGTAGTTCTTCTGCGGAAGGATAAAGAAAAGGGAGCGATTAGCTCCCTTTTTTAATGCTCATGAGTTAATAAAAGCCGAAACTTTTATGAGATCTGCTTCGGTGTCCACTCCGATTGGCGTCGAAAGTTTAGCCTTCTCTACCTGAATAACTGCACCGTTATATAGCCAGCGAAGCTGCTCAAGATTCTCACTTTTTTCTAATGGACTCGCATATAGGGTGTGAAGATTTAATAAAAAACCTGCACGATAGGCATACAGCCCAATGTGTCTTAAACCTGGTCCCTTGTGGGGAATTGCTGCCCTTGAAAAATAAAGCGCTCGATTGTTTTTATCCACGACGACCTTAACAACATTCGGGCTCTCAAACTCTTCTGGATCCAAAATAGGTTCACAAAGTGTCGCAACATCAATGCCAGGTAGACTACAGTTGGCGGCTACCTGATGAACATTTTCAACCGGTATGACAGGCTCATCGGCTTGGACATTTACAACAACATCATTGATATCGAAAGCTAATCGTTGAACTGCCTCAAAAAGACGATCGGTACCTGTTGGGTGATCGGAACCAGTCATGATCACTTGCGCACCAAATGATTCAGCAACTTTTAAAACTCGCTCATCATCGACAGCAATAGTGACACTTTTTGCCTCTGTCATCATTGCTCTTCTCCAGACATGCTCTAACATTGATTGATTGCCTATTGGAGCAAGCACCTTACCTGGAAAACGTGAAGAGGCATACCGAGCTGGAATAATAATGTGAAAGCTCATTTAACGTCTTCCAACTCTTCAGACGTCATCTGTCGCGCTTCAGACGGTAGCATAACAGGTATCCCTTCTTTCACAGGAAAAGCTAGACGGTCAAAACGACAAACAAGTTCTGTTTTTTGTTCGTGATAAGAAAGCTTGCCTTTGCAAACAGGACAAGCCAAGATTTCCATGAGCTTGGGATCCATATTTTACCCCTTCAATTGGTTAAGTAATTCAAATCCGAGTGTATCTAAGCCATGTGGAACTACACTCAGCCGCCAGGCATTAGCAAGACCAAAGCCCGCACACTTTACAGCATCTTTATCAGTCATAATGATGCACTCACTTGCTATGTTCTCAAAATCGTCTGCCGTAAATTTATGGTGATCAGCAAACGCATGCTGAATAATAGTAATGCCTGCCGCTGTTAGCGTATCAAAGAACCGCTGTGGATTACCGATACCTGCAACTGCATGCACGGTTCCGTTAAAAGCACCCAATGGCTTTGTATTTAGTGGATTACCGATTTGTATGCAACCACTTGGTTGTAACGAGAAATTGATTTTAGCTTTTTGACTTTGCCCCTGAGATATAAGCCAATCAACAGTTTCTAATCGGCTCGCGGGTTCTCTTAGGGGGCCTGCAGGCAAACACTGATAATTACCAAGCCCTCTTTGCCCATCCAGGACCGCAATCTCATAATCACGGGCAACGGCGTAATGTTGCATGCCATCGTCCATTAAAACGATATCTACATTCAGTTCATTTCTTAAAAACTGAATCCCCTTAGCCCGTTTTTTACTAACGACCACAGGGCACTTCAGTTGTTGAGCCATTAGCAAAGGCTCATCACCGACGGCTTCTGGCTTATCAGATGCCTCCACCAAGTGAGGCCCTTCTATAGCCCCTTTGTATCCTTTGCTAACCACTCCTGGACGATAACCATGATGGCTCAAGAACTCCGCGAGCCACATGACAGTTGGCGTCTTACCGGTTCCACCGATAGTAATATTTCCGACAACAATGACTGGGCAGGAAAAGCGAATTTGGTTTAAACGCCCACTGCGATACAATCGTCGTCGATAGGTAGTAATTATCCTAAAGAGCCAACCCAAAGGATACAGAGGCAGCAGCCAGGGATAGGGACTATAAGCAAGTCTTTGCCAGACGGTACTAAGTAACAACATCAAACTGCAGGCGTCGTAAATTCACGTACGCGCCCCCCTTTTCAATGAGCTCATTATGGGGACCCATTTCAACGATCTGCCCCTGCTCTATAACAAGAATTTTATCTGCATTTTCGATAGTAGATAATCGGTGGGCGATTACCAAAGTTGTACAATGTTTCATCAGATCGTCCAAAGCCGCCTGAATATAGCGCTCAGACTCAGTATCCAGAGCACTAGTGGCTTCGTCTAGGATAAGAATCGGAGCCTTTTTAATAATAGCCCTTGCAATAGCAATCCGTTGTCGCTGTCCACCAGAAAGGCGTAAACCGTTTTCACCGACTACTGTATTAAGACCATCTGGCAGGCTGTCAATAAACTCAAGCATATATGCCGAACGAGCCGCCTCCATAATCTCTTCACTCGATACCTCACGCCCCATTGCACCGTAGGCAATGTTATATCCAATGGTCTCATTGAATAGCGTGATATGTTGAGAGACCACTGCAATATTGTTCCTTAAATCTTGCAGTGGAATATCTTGAACTTGTATTCCATCAATTAATATTTGCCCATCTGCGTCATAAAAGCGAGGAACCAATCCAACTAGAGTTGATTTACCCCCGCCTGAACGCCCTACGATAGCAACCGTTTCTCCTCTTTTCACAGAGAAACTGATATCTTTGAGCACTGGCGCAACACCGTGAGCTGAAGGGTATTGAAAGCTGACTCGTTTAAAGACGATTTCTCCTCCCGCATCTCCCAGGGGCTGAGTACCGTGATCAGGTTCAATTGGCTCATCTAACAGCTCAAAGATACTCGCCGCACCGGCTATTCCTTTTTGAATAGTGGCGTTTACCTTGGTCAACTGTTTAATTGGTTTTAATATAATCAACATCGACGAGATCATCGCTGCAAATGCACCTGGAGAAATACTTGTACTGAAGGTTGTGTCTGCCGTTGCGAGATAGATAGTGGCGGCTAGTGCGCATGCTCCCAATATCTGAATAATCGGGATACTAATCGCTGAGGTCGTAATATGCCGCATTTCTTGATGGCGATTATTTGCTGATATCTCATCAAAAGTGCGCTGTGCTTGTTCTTGGCCTGTAAAACTTTTAACAACCTGATGCCCTTCAATCGCTTCTTCAGAGATATGCGTCACATCGGCCATGGAGTCTTGAACGCGATTACTATACTTTCTGAGACGCTTACTAAAGATATGCATTACAAGCGCCATAAGTGGCATAGTCACCAAAAACAATAATGTTAACGGAACACTAATTGAGAGCATCACAATTAATAAACCAATGGCTGTAAAACTTTCTCTAACCATCACCGTTAACGCATCTGTACACGCATCAGCAACCTGTTCCACATTAAAAGTAATACGGGATAACAACTCACCTGAGCTATGATTGTCATAAAAACTATGAGGCAGATGCAGGTACTGATTAAAAAGCTTACGTCTGAAATTCATGACAACGGTGCGCCCCACCCAGCCCATAAAATAGGTAGATAAGAAGGTCGCCAATCCTCTAAGGGTAAAAATCCCTAAAACGACCACGGGTATCCAGCCGATAAAGGACTCATTTCGAGCAACAAAGCCCTCATTAAGCAAAGGCTCTAGCAGCTTCACCAAACCGGCATCGACGAAGGCATATAATATATTTCCGACGATGGCCAAGGTAAACATCACCCAGTAAGGCTTCACCTCTCCTAAAAGACGCTTATATACCTGCTTTCCATCGATTTTAGACATAAGTAATCCCACTTAAAATTTAGTTGATTATATCACGTTGATGCAAACCACCGGCTACTAGAGGCATGTTTGAGATTAAAGATAAATATGTTTGTCACCTTTCATACTCGCTTTAGACCAGTTGATGAAAAAATAGATTATTAGAGCTGAATTCTAATTCATCCTGAGTCGTTTTAGGAGAACAGTATGATTGAAATAGCCCCAGAAAATGTCCCATTTTTTACTGAGTCCTTCAAGAGAATCACTAGGAAAGACTTCTCTGCAGCGGCTACGCCTCATGAGTTACAGGGAGGTGCACAAAATCAAATGGTGATGGTTGACTTAGGTCCAGGGGGAGGAAAAGTCTTCTGTACTAAAGCATACCTTGACACTGCTTCTGAATTCTTTCCTGATCAATTTGTAATGCGGTGAGTTAAAGAAAAATATGTCGAACTTGAGAGATGCTTCTCTCATAGCGGCACGAGCAAAAATAGAACCTAAGCTTCTGCATGACACAAGAGATAAAAAATATTTTTGGTGACATTAGAATATGACGCTCAGGGAACTGTAGAATGGGTAGATCCTAATACTACTCAACTTCCTCCTTCCGTTTCAAAACCACATGAACATGAAGCTGTTAGGCTAATGAAAAAACTTCACTGCTTCACCGCCTTGCTGCGCCTGACTTAAGTCAAGGAAAATCTGATGATTTAGTTCAAGGTGATGGTGCGTATACTCTTCAAAAAATGAAATCAGAACTCCAAAAAGACAAGCATTCAGATAATATTGTATTATGGCCAGCAGTCTCTATTTCAACTTTTCGGCGCTATCATCCATATTGGGAGAGTTAGTTCTACAGTCTTATGACTATTAACTACTGTAAATCATACACACTTACAGCCTTTAGTGCAGTGACTGATTCTTATGATAGCGAGACACAAAGTAATGTTGAGCTTGAAGACCAAAAACCATTTTTACCAGCAAAACGGGTTTAAAAAAAAGGGCATAATCTGCTCCCTGTTTTCAATTCATTATATATTATTTCTTTTTAAAAAGCCTTTCTTTCAAAGTTTGTGGTTTATGACTCGCAGTTGTGCTCAATGTCTTTGATAAAATTTTTGACGCCTTCCGTTTTATTCTTTCTTTTATGGATTCATTCATAGACGTGACAACTTTTCGTTCCTGCTTTGGAATCTCAGATCGCAAATGCCGAACCATCACTTTAAGATATTTTTTTGTCTCCTTAAGTGCTCTTTTAATAGCAGGGGAACTGTCTGTTTTTCTGATTGCATTGAGCTTCTCTATAAACTCTTCAGCGGATAATATTTTTCCAGCATGCGCAACATGTATGTACTCTTCAAGCCTCTCACTTCCGTCAAATGTTGATAGTGGATTTGGGTTTGAAGGATCATTCTTAATATTAAAAAATAATTTAAGCGGTGACCCTAAAACTGAAAAGTTTGATTCATATATCGTGTCTAGAAAGAGTCGCCCTTTTGAACCGAAGGTGGATTCTTTGAAAGAAGCCTTCCAGCCGTAGAAGGTAGGTCGACCTATGTATTTCTTTCGATCAGGCATCATTTGCCTATCATAGACCCGATATAGCTTATCTTTATTTCCAAAATGAACGCTTCTGTTTTTATAACTATCGATCTCCTTTAAGGCCTGTAGTGCTTTCTTGTATAAACTTGAGTCTCTGGGCTCAGAATCTAACAGTGAAGAACAGGATTCAGTAAGCGCTGCACGTAATTCAGCATTGTCGTAAATAGATAACTCTCTAGACTCTAGAATAATATCCAAGTTGGGATTCGATGACTCAGCTCTCACTTCTGGAACAAACTTATAATGGTCTAAGCATTTATCAAGAGCAACTTCTGGATTACATTTTATAACATCAATATAATTGTCCTTTGACAGTTGAACAAACTCTCTTGTTGTAACTTTTAAGAACAAAGACATTAATATTGCTTGTTGATTGGTATCAACATCGCCAATGTGACTTATAAAAAAATCACATAATTTTTGTCGAAACGCTTGAGCGGTTCCTCCTGAACTAAGTTTACTAATAGCATAAAATAATTCAGAAACACTTTCTTCAGTGTCAAGCTCATTTTCTAATAAAAACTTTCCTAACTGATTGTCAGAGAAATGAATACCAGAATCTGTGAATTCCACAAAAAGTTCTGTATC
This sequence comes from Legionellales bacterium, assembly GCA_002708265.1. Taxonomy (GTDB): domain Bacteria; phylum Pseudomonadota; class Gammaproteobacteria; order Berkiellales; family Berkiellaceae. Next base: position 158,818 of record PANA01000005.1, read on the forward strand.
ATCCTCTAAAGTACTTAGGGTAAGCGATGGAACGCCACTTTCTGTACTAATAGCACTATTTACCTTATTTAAATATATTACATCATCATCGAAAGAAACCATTTTCTTTCTACGTGATTTTGTGAATAGCGCTCTATATAACGAGGGGTAATCTTTAGAATCGACCATACGTTGGCTTGGAGATCTCTGGCCTGCGTCAACGGTTCTGGTCGCTAATGCATACCGTCTGTAAACAGCCTGTGGTTCATCTGCTCTTAAATCATTCTCACCCCTGTCTAATCTTTCGAAAACGGTTTTAAATGTTGGGAATGAATATGCTCTGGCAACAGCTGAGTAACCAGACATTGCTTTTAGTTCGGTGACTTTTCCTTTTTCATCGAGAGCATAGTTAACTCTCGTATTAGGAAATTGTTTGGCAGCATCAGCAACGTAAATACTCAGTTGAAGTAATTCTCGTTGAAAGGCAATATATTTATCCCTAGTATGCTTTAGTTGTTTAAGAAAGTCCTTATGCTTTCGTTTTGAAAAAGGTCCTTTTTTATTGATTTTTTGTATGCGCTCATTTGAAAGCTTTATCTGCTTACTATATCCTTCGTACAGCTCTTGAATAGTGGCATATAAAGATTCAAGCCCCTCTAGTTTAGTTGGATCAAAGATAGCTTCAGTCTTCCCAGATTGCACAATCCACGAATCACCTAGCTGGCCTTGAAGCACGACCCTATGTGGTTTCCCCTTTTTACCAGGAAGAACTGATAATCTATGAGACCCTACTTCAGCAAACGGCTTTGGTTCTTCATCTTTTTTAAACATTTATATTACTCGCTAATGCAAATCTTGATATAAATTTATCACTAATACTTTGCAGCCTTTTTCATTCGTTTAAAATCCTTTATTCCTTTTTTCAATTCTTCTTTTTGTTCTTTCAAATGAGTTTTTACACGTTTTTGAGGCGTTGATGATCTTTTTGCTCGCTCCTGAGTTGTTAACGCTCTTCCGCCCTCTCTCAGAATTTCAACCTGTAGGTTTTGAGTCATTTCCTGAAGCATTTTTTTGGTTTGATGTATGGCAAATCCCATCGCCTGCGTCCTTTCCTGTTCAGGGACACCCTCAAGTTTTTTAATAAAATCACTCGCACTCATAATCTGTCCACCATGGGCAACACAGATATATTCTTCAATAACCACATCATTACTTAGAGATGAAAGGACTGATGAATCCTTATTGTCATCTAATATATTTATAAACATTTTGGCCTGAGAACCCATCACATGATAATCAGTTCTAAATGCTTTAGTTATTAACAAGCCTGCACCCTCAGCAGCCTGTGTTCTATACTTTCCTTTTGTTTTATCTTTAAACCCAGAACGCTTATCTTTCACACGATCTTTCATTCTTTTAAGACCAAAGTATTTTCTTCGATTCATGTAAGCATCTATCTCTCGTAGAATCTGACGTGCTTTTTGTTGATGAATAGACTTGACTGAACTAATTTTTGAGTTTGCCACTTCTGAAAGTGCTTCTTGAAGGATAGGATTTGAAAGTATTTGACCAAGAGTATTTTTTCCTTCTACTCTATACTTACTCCAAGCTTCAAAAACAGCCTCAATATTGTTTTCAAAGATATCCACATAATCACTTTTAGTCAGCTTAAGGTGTGTATTCATTTTGGGGTTTAAAATCAAGAGCAAGCTTGCTTCTCTTCCCCCCGAACGCTTAGCCAAATCAGTGGTGAGTTCCTGTTTAAAGAAATCAGATATTTCTTGATAAACCAAACCATCCGCTCGAACAGTTTTTTGTTTACTGTCTACTTTCCCTGAAACAAGACATTCAGAAGCGAGAGATACCAATGCTTCAACAGCTGATGATGCTTGTTTGACATCAAACGGTTTATCGAGTGATATTTTTGATCTACTTGCTTGAATATGTAATCCGTTCTCAAATAATTTAATACTCATAGAACGGCTTTTAGGCGTTTCACTTCTGGCTGGTGGCTCAGATGGGAAGGTAATATTTAATTTAAGGCCACTTTTATCTCGGGTACTTTCTAAATAAAAATCAGATTTTACTTCTTTATCATTTAAAGGTTTTTCTCGAATTACTGATCTATTAGTTGGCGGCAAAATTATTTCAAACTTTTCTTTTACCTGATCATCCCTGATCATATGCACCTTGGGCTTTTCAGTATCCTGTCTTGTCTCTTCTGCTACTCTGGAAAAACGCTTTTCAAGTACTGATGAAGGACTATAGCTATCGTCTAGTTCTGCTCCACCATCAGACAAAGCAGAAAATGGTAGAAAACTCGACACTTCATCAATGGCATCTTGTTTATTCAATCCTTGCAGAGATGTTTTCAAACTTGTTTCTTCAGCTTCAAAATATGCTCTTTTCTCTTCTTGAAACTTAGCCTGACTGCACAAGTACAAGCCAACTCTTAGAGCATTCAAACGATGATTTTTTACCTTTTCAATATACTCATTTATTGTTCTTATACTCTGTTTCAGCTCTAAAATTCGCGGATGATTAGATTCTTTATTCTCATTGTTCAGCCTGTCTATGCTTTGATATGTTTGACTGACCTTTCTTTCATAACGTAAAAGTTTTTCATCATGAGACTTAATTAACTGGTCTATACGCTGATATAGAGACTCAAGATCCATTGCTTGTCGGGGATCAAAGTATTCTTTTCCAGTACTGTCTCGAAAGGCAATTAACTCCGCAGTGCCAGGCAAGCGTATCCAAAGTTTAAGTTGTGTGCTTCCTTTATCTACTATAGCCTGCAGCCTAATAGTCTTATAGTCTATTAAATTCAATGGCTTGTCTTTTTCAACTTTAGGCATAGGTCTTGTTCCAACAAGGTTTCACATGCCTCATTAGTCCATTACCTTTATAAATAGTTCGATTTAAGAACTAACGTAATCTAACTGTGATTGCGCCATGGTCAGCCGTATTTTTCCATGTTATTTGCGCTATTTTATAGCGATTGATGACACTTGGATGCGGATGGTGGTACTGATTCATTCTTCCAGCGCTGATTAGTATACTTTCCGGCTCTATCGCTCCTATGAAACCCTGTGAGGATGAGCTTTTACTACCATGATGAGGACTCGTAATATATGTTGAGCGTAACTGAGTCCCATAGCGATTAACTAGTCTTTTCTCTGCCTCTGTCTCAATATCTCCAGTCAAAATGATTTGTTGGGCTTTGCTAGATATTTTCATGACACATGAGCGATTATTTTTGCTTAAATCCCAATCATCTTCTGTTGGAAACAGATACTCAAATGTTACTCCATCCCAAACCCATTTTTGACCGGCAAGACAACTTTGACTATTCGGAAAACGGATATCTGAGCTATCGATGCTAAGTGTCTGGATACGACTGATTAAACTATTAGCCCCTCCAATATGATCACTATCTAAATGGCTTAGAATAAGCTTATCCAACTGGGAAATACCCATGGTTTTGAGATAGGGAATTAATACCTGTTTACCAGCATCGAATCCGTACAGCTTGGGGCCGGTGTCATAAACCAGGACATGTTGAGCAGTTTGCACAACCACACTCAGCCCCTGTCCAATATCGAGGACAGTTATCCAGGCCTCGTTTTGTGGAGGTCTCTGGGGAGACACTAATATGGGCAAGAAGCATATTAATGCCCATTTCTTTCCCCAAAACCCTCGCGGCGCTAGAAGCCAAAGCGCTCCAAAAAAAATGAGTAATGCACCAGGAACTGAAATCGGAGTCAATTTAATGGTACTGAAGGCAATTAATTGAAGGTAAGTGTACAGAACATTAAGACAGGCACTACCAACCCCTAATATTGTGTGACCTAAAACGGTTGAGAATTGACTTATGAATGCCCCCATTAATGCCAGCGGTAATATCGCCGAAACAACGGGAATAGCGAGAATGTTTGCGAGGGGACTGATCCATGCTACCTCAGCAAAAAATATGCTCGTTAAGGGAAACATTCCGATAAAAGCTGCTGCCTGAATCATCACCCATTGCTGCCACTTTTTTGAAGTCCGGTTCTGCCCAACCCAAGCAAAAATAGAGACTGCCCCAAAACTGAGCCAAAATCCTGGATTATATATTGCAAAGGCATCAAACAATAAAACAGCCAGCATAGCTAAAGCAATTCTGTCGCTCAATCGTATTTTTAGAGCTAGGATATTTGGAACCAATAGACAGGCAATCATGATAATTGCTCTTTGGGTTGGCAGTGCAAATCCAGCTAAAAAGGCATAAAAGATTGCCACTGCCATAGACACCGCGCTAGCGAAACTTTTTCTATAGCCCCCCATCGCCGGCATACAATATGTCAGCATTAAACCAACAATTGCGGCAATACTCCCAATATGCAAACCTGAAATTGCTAGTAGGTGTGAAGTCCCAGTATTTTCAAAGATTTGTTTTTGCTCATCACTTATGGAGCTCTTATCACCAACAATCAGTCCCTGTAGCAGTGCTGCTTGCTTCAAGTTCTTTAATCCTATTTGTAGGTTTTCTTTAAATCTGTTAATCAACTGATAGAATGTACTGGCTGGGATTACCAGATCCCCCGACAACATTTTTCCTCTAGCTACAATGCCCTGTTGCCGTTTGGCGTCAGCAGGGTCTTTAAGCCCAGGATTACGATAGCTTGCAAGCGGTTTTAACTGGGCATGCAGAACCCACTGCTCACCTGGAAACAATCGCCGCTTAGGCGCGTATAACTGATATTTCGCATTGTGTTTAACACATTTTGTTGCTTGGCAAAGGCGTGCTGATGATAGAACAAAGCTGGTACCAGTTGGACTCTGAGTAGCATGGGCCACCTGTCCCATCAATGTTACTGGCCCCTCAAAATAGTTGTTCGACAAACTTTTTTGATTCAGTGTGTATTTCTGGACGCCGGCTGAGCTTAGCCCTACAATGGCTATGAGTGCTATGGTGGATATGGATGCAGCGCACTGCTTGTATCCCCAACCGAAAAGTAGGCTTATGAGAAGCCCTATCAGTGTCATTGTAGGTACAAGTGCATACTCGAGCACCAGACAAGATATGAGTAAATAAAGAGCCGCCGAAATCGGCAACAAGTGATTATTTAAGGTTTGTGAGTACATATGTCACGTCGACTAATCAAGCGCATCTTCCCTAATACTGCCAAAATTAGAGGGCACCAATCATTAAAAATGTTTGGCGGCATTATTAACTCACCTAATTTATGGCATTTAAATCGATACAGTGTTGCTAAGGCTTTTTCTGTTGGATTAGCTTGGGCTTGGGTACCCATTCCCTTCCAAATGCTTTGCTCTGCAGCCTGCGCCATATTATTCAGAGCAAACTTAGCAATATCGGTCATTTTAGTCTGGATTACTAATCCACTAACTATGCCAATTTTATATTATTTTTCGTACCGTGTCGGGCTGTTTATTCTGGGGGAGACACCAGGTAAATTCAGCTTTGAATTGTCTTGGGAATGGTTAGTTACAGGCATGCTTGCTATTTGGAAGCCCTTTTTACTAGGCTGCTTTGTCTGTGGCGTTATCAGCTCTGTGTTTGGATACATATTTATACAAGCGCTTTGGCGATTATCCGTTCGTTATCAATGGCAGCAGCGGTTAGCCCACCGCCGCCAAAAGAAACAGTCTAGTTAAGATAGCTCATCCCAATCAGAGCTGCACCAAATAGAATGTAAAGGACTGCGATTCCTCTGAGGCCGTTGGTTGAAATCTTGCTTACCCACTCGATGATTTTTTCAGCGGCAGATCGCTTAACCATAAACATACCTTTCAGTATGGCAATGACCCCTATCGCTATCAGAAAAATTGAGACGACTTTACTACTGATATCCCATGCTGCGGCAATAAATGCCCCACCAATAACCCAGGCAAACAAAAACAATATTTGGCGGACTCTTTTCATTCCTTTGCGCTGGATTCTTTTTCGTACTTTCTCTGGAAAAGCCAAAAACAAAAGTCCTAGCAGCACCCAAAATATTCCCAATATATACAGCAACATAAGGCCTCCTTGCCTAATGAAATGTGATTAGGTTTTAAAATGACTGACTGGTTTGGGCAAGGTAAAATACAATAACAAGCACCCTGCAATCATTGATAGAGCGGAACCAGCTATAATGCCTAGGCGTGCATCAACCATATAGTGGAGGGCTTTTTCTGAGTAAGCCAGAGTGGCGATAAATAAACTCATAGTAAAACCGATCCCTCCCAACGCTGAAGCTGCAAATACATGCCGCCATTTGACACCCGTCGGCAAATGGGCAACACCTAACATCACTACTACAAAACTAAAGGAGAAAATGCCGGTTATTTTGCCAAAAAATAGTCCTTTCATTATCCCAGCTGTCACCGGTGCCATAAGGGTATCAATACTAATACCTCCCAGAGGAACCCCTGCATTCAAAAATGCAAAAGTAGGGACAATAAAAAAGGCTACCCAAGGATGAATGTGATGGAGCAATTGAGAGGTGAGGGTTAGTGATTTATTAGGACTATGTGGATCTGGCACTTGATAAGGCATCAAGAATCCGACTATCACCCCAGCCAAAGTGGCATGAACCCCTGATTTTAAAACACAAACCCACAAAGCGGTACCAACCACCGCGTACAATGAAATACGTGAGACTTTTAGAAGATTAAAAATTAGCAACAGTGACATAAAAGCTACCGACAGTACCATCGATGCGATAGAGAGTTTGCTGGTATAAAAAAGAGCAATAACAATAATCGCAGCCAAGTCATCTAATATCGCAAAGGTCATCAAAAACATTTTCAAACCAATCGGAACTCGACTACCAAACAGGCCTAACAGTCCAAGTGTAAACGCAATATCAGTGGCACAAGGAATAGCCCACCCTTTTAAACCAATCGGATCGCTAGCATTAAACATAACGAAGATAAGCCCTGGTAGTGCCATCCCCCCAATCGCCGCAGCACTGGGCAATACCCAGTGAGACATCTGTGACAATTGTCCATGTTTAACTTCTAATTTGATCTCCAATGCGACCATTAGAAAAAAGATAGCCATTAGGCCGTCATTCACCCATAAAACTAAAGGCTTTTTTAGGACTAATAAGTCGCCTATCTCAACGGCGACGGGGAGATTTAAAAGATACTCATACCAACTACTAAAACTAGAATTGCTTAAAACAATGGCAAGTAGAGCACTGAACATCAGCAGCAACCCGCCAAGGGTTTCCATCTGCAAAAACTTTTTAACGTTTCGGGCTACCATCCCTGTCTCCCCTTAATTCGACAGTCGCCCCTCTGTTAAAGTGACGACCTTGTCTAACTGACTTGCTAACCATTTATCGTGCGTCACAACAACAAAAGCCGTCTGACACTGCTTAGTTAATTCTAACATGACCTCAATGACTTCTTGGCCAGTTTTTTCATCGAGGTTTCCTGTTGGCTCATCCGCAAAAATTACTTTAGGCTGACCTACTAAAGCACGAGCGATTGCAACACGTTGACGCTCTCCACCAGATAATGCACTAACCGGATGTTGAAGTCGGTGAGACAAGCCTACCAACTCACACTGGTGAGCAGCTTCTTTCATCGCTTGCGTTGCTGGCACACCGGCGATTCTTCGAGCCATAGCAACATTCTCTTGCGCAGAAAATCCTGGTAACAAAAAATGAAACTGGAAAACAAAGCCCATCGATGTTGCACGCATTTTTTCAACTTCGCGTGTTGTCATTTGTGATAATGATTGACCAGCAAACATTACCTGACCTGTCGTTGGAGTATCGATCCCCGCCAAGCAGTTTAGCAGCGTCGTTTTGCCAGACCCAGATCGCCCCACTATTCCAACCATCTGACCAGGACGGACTGAAAAATCAATCTCCTGCAAAACATCAATGGTCTGACGACCATCCTTATAGGACTTACTGAGCTGTAGACAGGCTAATAAAGGATCACCCATGACGAAGCCCCTCTACCGGAGATAAGCTTGCTCCTCGCCAGGCTGGATATAATGTGGCGAGCAAGCTTAACAATAAAGAAATTAAGCACACCTGTATCGCATCTGTCCATAAGAACAATGAAGGTAGATAATCAATCAAATAAATATCTGAGGTAAGCAATTGACGCCCTGCCAATTGCTCAATAAAAGCCGCCACCTCTGAAACATTCAAAGACAACCAAATACCAAGACCGGTACCAACCCCCGTACCAAGCAACCCAACTATCGCGCCTTGCCAGACAAATATACCCATTACCTGCCTCTTTGATGCACCCATGGTTCTTAAAATAGCAATATCTGTTGTTTTATCAGTCACCATCATGACCAGGGTGGACACCAGATTAAATGCTGCCACAGCAATAATCAGGAGCAGAATAAAAAACATCATTGTTTTTTCCATTTGAACAGCTTGGAAGTAATGCGCATGCCGCCATGTCCAAGGTTCTGCAACCAAATGTCCTGCAAACTCTGATTGAATACGATTAGCAATAATAGGCGCTAAGAATGGATCGGTCGTTCGACATTGAATCCCACTGATTAGCCCGTTCGTATTGTACAGTTTAACCATATCCCGAAGATGAACAAATATGTGCGTATTGTCATACAGGTAACCAGAATCGAATAGTCCCACAACCGTCATTTGACGCATTCGGGGTGCAACCCCGGCTAGGCTGACAGTGGCTTCAGGGATTGCCAAAGTAACCTTATCCCCTACTGATATACCTAAGGAATCCGCAATAGGGTACCCCAGCAAAACACCGAAGGGAGTATCCTCAAGATCCGTCAATTGTCCGTGCCGCATGACCGAAGACAAAGGATATACAGCATCGACCATACTCGGTTCAACCCCCCGAATCAGCACGCCCTGCATCCGGCCCGCCTTCATCAACATCCCTTGGCCATCTATATAAGGCGCAGCCCCTGTAACTTGCTTCATTCTCAACATGTCAGCCTGAACTACGTGCCAGTCATCCATTAACTCTCCTGGACGGCTAACACTGATATGTGGGGTCATATTCAATATTCGATGCTGAACTTCCTCAGAAAAGCCGTTCATAACAGACAACACCGTTATTAAGACACATACCCCCAAGGCTATCCCTAACAATGACGTTAAAGAAATGAAGGAAATGAAGTGATTTCGTCGCTTGGCTCGTGTGTACCTAAGCGCAATGTAAAGAGAGAGCATATTTTTCATCTGATTAGTCTACCCAAAGGCGACTTCTGTTGCACCCAGTGTGGAAGCTGCCTATCATTAGCCATTAAGAAATCCATTACAGTTGAAATCAAATGATTATTACCTTCAATAAGAACTTATCAGCCCAAGAAGCGGCTATTCGTTCTCTAGAAACCATCCTAAAAGAACACCAGATAAGCTATTCTTCTTACTACCCTTCTTTGTCCAACGGTATCCGAACTGAGATTCAGATTCTATCGACTGTCGAAGCGGTAATACAGGAAAAAATAACAGCCCTTGTTGAGCCAGTTGGGGATGTCATTGAACATCACTCTCCTTTTCCGCGAATCGGGATTCAACCGGCGGGTGAGCGTTTTGGCTTTGAGTATAACGGTGTCCGCTTTGATGATGATTCATTTCATATTTTTGCAGGGTTATGCGCTGTCGACAGTGAGCAAAGCGCGACCACAATGATGGCGGCTTGTCAGGCAGCAGGATTAAGCTGTACTCGGATGGGTGCCTTCAAGCCAAGAACCAGCCCGTATTCATTTCAAGGGCTCGGAGCTGAATGTTTACCATATGTTTTTGAAGCAGCGGGAAAACATGGTATCAAGGTAATTGCGATGGAAGTCCTTGACCCTGCAGACATTGAGCAAATTGATAAGATTTTAGAAGCGACTGGTCGCCCAACAGGCGTCATGCTTCAAATCGGGACTCGCAACTGTCAAAATGTCGCCTTGTTGAAAGCGGTCGGCGCTCAACAAGAGTATCCTGTTTTACTAAAACGCGGTTTTGGAATATCTCTACACGAATCCTTGTTTGCAGCAGAGCATATTGCCGCGGCCGGTAATTGTAAGATTATTTTTTGCCTACGTGGGGTAAAATCAATTGGCGCTGCCCCTCACCGAAACCTAGTTGATTTTGGGCATGTTAGCACGATTAAACGTCTAACTCGCTTGAATGTATGCGCCGATCCCTCTCACTCAGCAGGTTCACGCGCACCTGACATCCATGGGTTAAGCGATATTCAACATGTCAGTGCCCAATCGGTTATCGCTGGTGCAAACATGCTTTTAGTAGACTTTCATCCAGAGCCCCAAAAGGCTTTATGTGACGGGCACCAGGCGTTAACCATCGATCAGTTACAGATGTTTGTTGAAGATATGAACTTATGCCGAGAAACTTACCATAAGCGACTCGCCTTAGCACAAAGGCTTGTGCAGTCATGATTATTGATACCTCTCATCTAAAGCAACTACGTCCTGGCTATAAGGTTAAACTTAAGTCTTGCTTAGGTTCGAGCAGTGCACTGGCCATTATGGAAGCTTATCAGCAAAATCCAAGACAGATTCTGGTGATTACACCTGATGCGAACAGTGCTTACAGCTTAATTGAGGGGTTAAAATTATTCGGTGGCGCTAATGCCTCTGTGCACCTATTCCCTGATTGGGAGATTCTGCCATACGATCATTTTTCACCGCACCAAGATATTACCTCAGTCCGAATGAGAACCTTGTCACACTTGGCAAGAGGCGATAAGGGAATAACTGTTGTTCCCCTCCATACGCTTTTACATTATGTCATGCCTAAAAAGCACCTACTCAGCCATCACTTTGATTATAAAGTAGGAATGCACTTTTCTGTTGATAAGCAATTATCTATATTAACAGACGCAGGATATCGATCTGTTAAACAAATCTCGACTCCTGGTGAATTTGCCCTTCGTGGTGGGGTGCTTGATATTTTCCCCAATGGATATACAACACCAATACGACTTGATTTATTTGATGATGAAATTAGCTCTTTACGAACTTTTGACGTTGAAACTCAGCTATCAATTGACAAAGTCGATTCCATTGAAATCATGCCGGCAAGAGAGTTTCCTTTGGACTCGGCAGGCATAAAACATTTTCGTAGTTGCTGGAGAGAGTTGTTTAATCAAGCGGTGGTTGACTGCCCACTTTATCAGTCGGTTAGTGAGGGAATCCCTTTTAGTGGAATAGAGTACTACCTGCCACTCTTTTATGAAAAAATGTCATCCTTATTCGACTATATACATGAAGATGCGATTGTTGTGACGGTTGATGACCTACATAAACATGCTCAACATCAATGGTTGGAAATAGAAGAGCGCTATGAACAATTAAGGTATGATATACGACGGCCTATCCTTCCACCAAAATCTCTCTTTTTAGCAACTGACCACCTCTTCTCAGAATTAAATCGTTTTGGCCAACTGAACATAACAACGCAGGCTGAAGATGACTCTACTATTCATCCTTTGCCTGAAATTAATATTGATAGCCAAGCATCCGAACCACTCGGTCGGTTAAAAAAGTGGCTTGATAAAATGAGTGGATGGCGCTTTTTACTGTGTGCAGAATCAACAGGACGTCTCCAGGTTTTAAAAGAGTTAATTACCAAAAGTCATTTAAGCGCAAAGATCTTTAAAACATGGAATGATTTTCTTGAAAGTGACTGTCCGTTTGGCTTATTAATTTCCCCTATCGATGCAGGTTTTGAGCATGCGCCTTCCAAAGTAGCCATTATAGCAGAAGCTCAATTATATGGCCGCCGTGTCTTGCAAAGACGTCGACGCACAAACGAAGTATCGAGCAATGAAAATGCCATAGCTGATTTATCTGAACTGAGCATAGGCGCACCAATTGTTCATTACGATCATGGAATTGGACGATACCTGGGTCTTCAACGCCTAAACTTAGGTCCATATGAAGACGAGTACATGATATTAGAGTATGCCTCGGGTGATAAAATTTATGTTCCCGTTAGCAGCCTTCATCTTTTATCTCGATATACAGGCGCTGACAGCGAAGCTGTCCAGCTTACAAAGCTTGGAACAGAGGCGTGGGATAGAGCTAAGCGAAAAGCTGCTGAAAAGGCAGCAGATGTAGCCGCAGAGCTGTTAAATATATATGCCAAAAGAAGTGCTAAACCGGGCTTCTCATTTTCAGATCCTCAAGCTGAATATACACAATTTTGTAGTGCCTTCGGTTTTGAGGAAACCCCGGATCAAGAACAAGCTATCAACGCTACTTTGAAGGATATGTATAGTGATAGACCAATGGACCGCTTGGTGTGTGGCGATGTAGGTTTTGGAAAGACTGAAGTTGCAATGAGAGCTGCATTTGTTGCTGTCCAATCTGGCAAGCAGGTTGTTGTATTAGTTCCGACTACGTTATTGGCGCAGCAGCACTATCAAACTTTTTGTGATCGCTTTTCAGACTGGCCTGTTAAAATATCTGTACTATCGCGCTTTCAAACAGGCAAACAAAGTAACAACATATTAGATGAGTTGGCAAGTGGCAAAACTGATATTGTGGTGGGAACTCATAAACTGTTACAAGCAGACATACAGTTCGCGAATTTGGGTCTCGTGATTGTCGATGAAGAACATCGATTTGGCGTCAAGCAAAAAGAGCGGCTAAAATCAATGCGGGCAGAAGTAGACTTTTTAGCATTAACAGCGACCCCTATTCCAAGAACACTCAATATGGCCCTTTCATCCATCAGAGATTTGTCTATTATTGCGACTCCACCAGCCAAGCGCCTTTCAATAAAAACTTTTGTACAAGAGTCGAACCCTATTATCGTACGAGAGGCCATTCTTCGTGAACTGATGCGGGGGGGGCAAGTATACTATTTACATAACGATGTCGCCTCAATTGAAAAGACTGCCGACAAAATTCGAGAGCTCGTACCCGAATCAAAAGTGGAAATTGCTCATGGCCAGATGAGTGAACGCCAGCTTGAGAGCGTCATGAGTGCCTTTTATCATCAGCAGTTCAATATATTGGTCTGTACCACAATTGTTGAAACAGGAATAGACGTACCAACAGCTAACACCATTATTATGGACCGGGCTGATAAATTAGGACTAGCACAACTCCATCAGCTTAGAGGGCGTGTCGGACGCTCTCATCATCAAGCCTACGCATATTGCTTTACCCCACCTAAAAAACAGATGACCGCTGATGCTGAAAAACGGCTAAATGCTTTAGCAAGTCTTGAAGATTTAGGGGCAGGATTTGCACTAGCAACCCATGACCTTGAAATTAGAGGCGCTGGAGAGCTTCTGGGTGAAGGGCAAAGTGGTAATGTCCAAAGTGTAGGGTTTAGTTTGTATATGGCCTTACTGGAACGAGCGGTTGAGGCGCTTAATAATGGAGAGAAAATCAATCTAGATACTCCGCTCCATTTTGGTGCAGAAGTGGACTTAAAACTCCCGGCTATCATTCCTGATGATTATATTCCTGATGTTGATACGCGCTTAGTCTTGTATAAACGGATAGCTAGTGCAAAGTCAGAAAAGGCGCTTGAATCTATCCAGGTCGAAATGATAGATCGTTTTGGACTACTTCCTGCTCCGGTTGATAATTTATTTAAAATAACTCTTCTCAAGCTCAAGGCAGCTCCCATCGGCATGAAAAAAATAGAAGCCGCTGATGACCGTGTTCGTTTTGTTTTTTTGCCAGATTCGAAGCTAGACGCAGAAAAATTAATAACCATGATACAATGTCGACCTAAAGAGTTTCAGTTGAAAGGTACTGAGCAGTTACTTCTTCAAGGACAGTTCAGTTCGGCAGATAAAAAGTTTGCCGCTGTTGAAGAGGTGCTAAAGGCACTTTTACCAGCTAACTAAGGAGAGGGGTATGGCGAGACATCGCTGGCTGGCATTTCTTTTGTTGTTACCGACTATTGTTTTAGCAAAAGCTCAGTGGTACGAGGTAGAAGTTTTGGCTTTTGCCTATGATAATCCAGCAGTTTCAACTGAAACATGGCCTGCCCTTTCTGGCTTTCCAGAGTTAAGCAACGCTGCAACATTGCTTAATAGCAACACACCTGAAACCCTCCTTGGGATTAGACGGCTTCCTAAAAATGAACGTGACTTTAACGATTCCTATAAAAATATTAACTACTCTGACAAAACACACGTTCTCTTTCACGAAAAGTGGGAGCAATATATCAATGATGAGAAGAACTTAAGTATTCGCCTTCATGGTGGAAAGCGCATTGTAGAACCTGTTCTCCCAAGCCGTCACAGTAGTTTTTATTCTTTAGAACGCCCGGCATTTTCTCTTGCTCATGCTCAAATGGTACCGGAATACCTTTTACCCCCCTACCCTTGGGAAATAGAGGGCACCATAGAAATGCGCCTCTCTCGTTATATGCATGTGGATACAGATTTTGTTTATCAAACCGTTGATGGGCAAGCTATTCGAGCGCGTGGAAATGCAAAAATGCGATCTAAGGAGGTTCACTACGTGGACCATCCTTATTTCGGGCTACTGATTAGAATAGACCGCAAAACTAACTAGCGTCGCTGTATGATGAGTTGTTACTATTTTCTCATCTTCCTTCTGAATCAGAAAGTAACACACGACGGTGATGACACTTTCATGTAGTCTGAGTTACTTCGGATAGTTTTAACGCAGCATTTGCACTCTTTCACCCACATCTATTTCAACCCCTACAGTTGTTGCGTCTTTATCAGATCCTGAGTTTGATAAATTTGTAGAAGAAGCTACTGTTTCAACATCATCCATGTCAATTGGTAACTCTACCCTGACTATTCTAGGTGTTCTGAGTTTTCCCTTAGCGCTTTTCATTATTGGAATGGGTGAAGAGTGTTACAGTGGAGGGATGGGATACCTTTTATCTGGATTTCCTCCCGCCGTAAACTTTCATTCGGAAGCACACCCGCCCATCAGGATGAGAGGGAGACAGTATATCAAAAGCAACCTCTGAAGCTTTAACATAGACGATTACTGTAGGCATAAAATGATCGATTGAGCCCATTTAACTAAAAAATGCTTCAGACGTTTGCTTCCATACATTCTTAAATCGTCCCTTTCGAGTCACTCGATCCTATTCTTTACTATTGAAACATCCTCGATTTTGTAGTGACCGACACCAAAACGTGCGAATTTATTAGAACTTAGTGATTCTAAAGATATCAGCATTGGCGGGAAATTCTTTCTCTAGTGATTGATAAGTATGGGCAAGCGACGCTCCATCATCCTATCTTTATGCGGCTCAGTACGACTTATGTTACACATCCTTGTGTAATTGCTGTACAAGTAAATCTGCAGATACAGGTCAACTAACTATGGACATAAATTTGTACGAGATAGCCTTCATTGCTCTCTGACAATCTACTAAAGCCTCTATTGATCTTCTTTTGCGACGGCATAAATGCCAGGCGCATTTCGTAAATATCCTTTATAATCGAGACCAAAGCCAAATAGAAATTTATCGGGTGCTGTTAATGCCGTGAAGTCGACGGTATCAAGACCGCCCTCCGCCCTAGCAGCTTTTTTATCTACTAAAGCCATTGTGAGCACTTCTTTTGCCCCTTGTTCATTACACCACTTAACAACTTCAGCAAGCGTGATACCACCATCTAAAATATCATCAATAATGACAACAGTACGGTTGGTTAACTCAGTTCTAGGTTTTGCAACCCAATGCAGTTCTGTACCTACTGTTTTATCTTGGTAGCGTGTGGCATGAACGTAATCTATCTGAAGGGGAAAATGCAGTCTATCAATTAAGTAGCCTGCTGGAACAATTCCCCCAACTAACACACACAATAACAAAGGATTTTTGTCATGGAGCGCACTTGTCATTTTCTGTGCGACTGTATCGATTGCTTCATATATTTCAGCAGGGCTATATATTTTTTCTGCCCGCTCAAAGACACCATTAACTGTTTCAACTGATAACATCATACTTCCTTAAGTTGTACTTAAGTGTTCTTTTTGATCCATAGTAACCGGTTCTGGAACATGTAATGTTCGTGTTGGGAATGCACATTCACCACCATGTTTTTCAATAATCTCAATAACTCGAAGAAACACATCTTCTTGAACATCTCTAAAGGCTTCCCAGTTTGTCGTTTTGGTAAAGCAGTATATAGAAATATCCAAAGAACTGGGCCCAAATTCGAGCAAATGTACCATCATGAATTGTCGTTGATCGATATCAGGATGTTCTCTTAACATTGCTCGTATATCTTCTACTATTCCGGGTATGCGTTTTGCGTCATCATATCGCACCCCAACATTGTGTTTAATCCGTCGATTATACATACGAGATGGATTTTCGATAGCAACTGAAGAGAATGTTGCGTTCGGTACAAACATTGGGCGACGATCAAACGTTCTCATACGAGTCATACGCCAACCGATTTCTTCCACAACCCCTTCTAGATTTTTGTCTGGTAAACGAATCCACTCACCAACTGTAAAGGGCTTATCCCAGATGATAAACAGACCACCAAAGAAGTTAGAGAGCAGTTCTTTACCGGCCAAACCGATAACTAACGTTCCAACCCCCCCGAAAGTTAGAAGGCCACTAATATCTATTCCAATGGCATTCATCGCCATAAGGCCAAAAAGCAGCAGCAAAATAGTTCTGAGAGCTCGACCAATTACCTTTGCTGTCGCGGGATCAAATGATTTTTTATCTGGCTCAACTCTTGCTAAATTTTGCTCTATTTGACCAGTCAGTTTGTAAAGGAATAGGACACCCGCAACAATTACTAAAAATACCCGTATACCCTCCATGCTCTCACTTAAGATTGAGACGCTAAATATTTTTGGGGCGTGTTGCACAACATAAGAAAGACCAACACCCCAAATAAGCAATCGACAGGGTTGGTGTAGAGAAATAACAAGCGCATCATCCCATACCTTAGAGGTTTGTTTTAACCGCTCTAACGCTCGGTTATAGAAACGTCCTTCTAAGAAACTTAGAACATAGATAAAAAGTAGCATGGATAACATTTGAACCAACCACATAACATTTGCTGGTTCTAAGAGCCACCTCGTTATAATATCCAAAATCATTCTCCTTTAACGGTTGATGACGTTTGTACTGAAACATTTAAACTTGATAAAAACTGTTCACGTCTTCTAGCGCTGTCAACGCAGTCTTTGATATCTTTAATAGCATTCATTGACTCAATAGCACCTGCACGATTTTGACACACCAAGACAAAGTCGCATCCTGCATCAATTGCCAGCTGGCTTCTTTGAGCATAATTACCGTAGGCTTCTGTTGCTTTCATCGTTAAGTCATCACTAAAAACAATGCCGTCGAACTTTAGTTCTCCACGAAGGATTTTTTTTAACCAGACGGCTGAAAACCCAACTGGCATTTTGTCAACTTCAGGGAATACAATGTGTGCAGGCATAATTGCCTCTGCCCCTTTGTTTATCAGATATTTAAATATATTTATATCTTCTTGGAGCGATTCAAAGCTGCGTTTATCTTCGGGCAGGATCAAATGCGAGTCGAGAGACACACCTCCGTGACCTGGAAAGTGCTTAAGGGTTGCTGGCATTTTTTCTTTAGCCATCCCTTTTATAAATGCTGAAGTTAGAGCTTGTATACCTTTAACTGTATCCGAAAACACTCTGTCTCTAAGCACATCACTATCAAAACACATTCTATCGGCAACTGGTGCAAAGCTAATATCCACCCCAACTGCCTTTAGTTCTTTGGCCATTAATTCACCCACTTCCTCTGCAAGTGCGGTGCCTTTAGCCGGATCTTTATCCCAACAATTACCGAAATAACTAGGCTTAGGAAGACGAGTAAAGCCACGTTTAAAGCGTTGAACACGTCCACCTTCTTGATCTACGGCAATCACTACGTGGGGATTAACTTCACGTATTTCATTAGTTAATTCTTTAATTGCAGAAGGCCCAGCATCTTGACGAGCGAAAAAAATCACTCCCCCACACTCAGAGTGTCTGAGTAAAGACTTGTCTTCCGCGGTTAGATGCAGTCCTTCAATGTCAAATATCACGCGTCCAATTGACATAGATCTTATCCTTTAGAATTTGGATCTTTAGTAAACAATGGAAATGATTTTACGTTGGAGCTGGCACTGTCACCCATGGGATGAATTTTACATTGGCCTCTACGCTCAACCTCATCAACGCGAATAATATTATGAATAGGAATATAAAATGCTTTGACACCATCAAACTCAGTTTTGAGTTTTTCTTCAGAAGGATCGATAACCACTTGGCTTTGATTCCCAAAAACAGGCTGTATTATTTTCAAAAAGCCAAATAAGGCTTCATCTGAAATTTGTTCTGCGTATATCTCATATACTAAATCTTGATTTGTATATGACACTCTATACAGTTGCTTTGAACTCATTATACCCTCATTCAGAAATTAATACCGACGTGTACGGTGGTATCAATTCAAACAGTTCAGTGATTGCATCGTTTCTCATTCGAATACAGCCATGTGAATGTGGCTCACCCATTGGTTCAGTATCGGGTGTTCCATGGATGTATATATAACGACGCATCGTATCACAGTCGCCCAACCTATTTCTATGTAACTCACAGCCGCTCAACCAAAGGATACGAGTTAGAATCCAATCTCTCTTCGGCCACTGTGAGGCTAAGTCCTCGCTGTACACTTCACCAGTAAAGCGCCTTCCAACCAAAACGCCCCCTTTAGGAATATCGTGCCCAATCTTGGCACGTACAATGTGCTTGCCCAAAGGAGTTTGAAAACTTCCTTCATTCTGGCCAACCCCATTTTTTGCGGTTGAAATATCCCATGATTTAAGACAGTTACTGCCCTCGTTAAGATAGAGTTTTTGGTTTGAAACCTTAATTACTATTTGTATCATGCTCAATCCTTGCGATTGTGTAGGCGGATCTCTATATTATGAAAGGCATTTTGGTATAACAACCAAAAAAAATTAAGGAGTAATTATGAAGTTTATATCTCTTGTAAAATCTGCGCTTGTTGCAGGCTCAATTGCGTTAAGTGCTTCCGCCAGTGCCGCGGTTCCTAACAGTATTTCTTTTGACAACCTGACAGACATCCAGCTAGACGCTTACACAGCTGGTCAGGTTGGTGCATCTATTGACCGACAGTCTTCTAATTTCAGCGTTCCTTTCATTGGGGTAATGGCTCGATGCAACATGGATGGCGTCCCGACCAACTGCCCAATCGAGTTTTACGATCATGACAATGGTCTGTTGATTGGAACCGTGTACATGAACATATTAGATGCCTCAGTAGTCAGTGCCCCACAGTTAACACCTGAATACTCAGATAAAATTGAGCTTTTGGGTTGGGATACGGTACCCGTAACCAATATCAGAATTGTTAGTAAATAATCTGTAGGTTAAAAAGCCGGCGCCTGCCGGCTTTTTTCTTTAGGTTTCAATCACTTCCTATCTATTGCACTTACACCACAAATACTTTATAGAAGATAAAGTTATTCAATACCTGGTCGATATATCTCAATGAGAGATTAAATTTGAAAGGGTATAGTGTGACCAGAGGCAATACCGAGTTTTCTACCAGTTCAGGCGTTCAAGACGCCAGTGGAAGGACGTTAGCGCTTAATATCGAAGAGCGCGAATATACCGTGCTTCAAAACTCGCTATCAGAAATGATTACCACTATGAACGCATCAAAGAGACAGCAAGAAATTGCTGTCAAAGTGCTATCAAGTGAAATGAGTCGAGGAATGCCATCGACTATTGATAGCTCTAACGCTTTCAGAATTGCCGATAAAACTGAAGGAATAATTTCCTTTATTTTACACAAAGCCGGTAATGGAATGTGCGTAAAAGATTTAGGCGACCTTCTAGATCCTGAAACTATCAGGGGATTACAGTTAACAGAAACTCAACTGAACCCAAGCACACCCGAAGGGAAGAAACTTCTGGTATACAAAGTCCTAACCAGACAAACTTATCAAGAAATATTAAAATTTTATGAAAACACAGGCCTAACAGAAAAACAAAAAGAAGAAGCTTTGGAATGTGCGAGAAAAATTGTACGCACATACGGCGCGCAGATACAGTGCTTTCTTGAAGCAGATGA
This sequence comes from Legionellales bacterium, assembly GCA_002708265.1. Lineage (GTDB taxonomy): Bacteria > Pseudomonadota > Gammaproteobacteria > Berkiellales > Berkiellaceae. The sequence goes on from PANA01000005.1 coordinate 178,851, forward strand.
AATATCTACAAAACTCAAGAGCGCTCGAAAATATTTAGACATGCGTGAAGGGGAATCAGAACTTGGCAACGCCAAATTGGCAGAAATGTACCGACAGGTCTCAGAAAAAAATAAAGGTTTAAATCGCCAAACACGCTTATACTCAACCTGGCTTAATGGAAAACTTGAGCGTGAACGAAGCGCACCGCACCTCGGAGTTCATAGAGTGGATTTAACAGGCACCACATTTAGAGTGTTTGGTGCTGAAGCTCAAGAAAAACATTTTGGAGTAATAGCAGAAGAAGCACGTAGTGGTGATGATTATGCTAAAAAAATTGAAAAGTATTGCGACGACTTATATAACGAAGCATATTTAAAGGTACAGGGTATTGATTACAATGAGATGAATCTGTCAGACCCATTGAATATGGATAAATATTTTCAATACGATAGTCTGCCAGAAGTGCTTCTTGGCAGTTATCAATTTAGTGAACGCGGTGATATCACTGATAAAACATTAAACGATTATTTTGGCGGAAAACCCTTAACCGTATACTCTCTGAATATTTTAAAATCAGCATGGCATACCCTCCCTTCTGACCTGAGTGATCATCAGAAACATGAGCTTGTTAAAGATTTTAAAATAAACTTACTAGACAACGAACCCAAAGTGAGCTTTAACCCTAAAAAAGAAGGAAAACAGTACAAGAAATATCATGATGAGATGCTGCTTCGTTTCTTGGATAGCTTTAGATATGAGGTAAATGACAGAAAAGTTGCAGCACTTGAAGCCATTAAAGAGAGAAGCAATCCTGAAAACAAAGACAAGTATGACGTTTATGACCAAAAAGTTAAAAACGCTTTATGGTTACCAAATGATTTAGCTCCAACGGTAAATAGCACGTATGGCGAGGTAGGCCCATTTGACAACACTAAGCTCTCTCTTTACCAAGAATACTTAGAAACTGTTCAGCGCCAAGCCGCTCCTTCAAGTCATGAAACTACCTTGGTTGATATATTCCGTAACATTGGTCTTGAAGATGATGCCGTTCATATACTGCATGATCCTCTCTTAGAAGTTGGAGATGCTGACTTAGATCTATTAGCGTCACATAATGAAGTATCGCATACCAGCGTACAGGGGTCATTCAATCGCTTTTATAAGGACCGATTATATAACTACTATGAAGGTCTAGTAGAACTTTACAGGCAAAAATATCAAAAAGCTTTATCTACATACTCTGAATCCGCTGAACAAAAGGTTAAATTGGCTGGTGATGATGCACTTTCGGAATACCATAGACAAAAAAACGCAGAATTTTCTCATTTAGAAAAAATGCGGCATGAGATTGAAGACTTTCGTTATTTGATTGATAAAACGGACTTTAATAAAGCTCAAAATGACTATGATAGCTACAAGAAAAACAAAGATGGATTTTCATCAAAACCAGCAAAACCTAAAGAGCTCTTTAAAAAATTGATTCATAAATCAGTGGCTGTAGCCTGTAGCTTACAATCTGGAAAACGAGTAGTTGTCTACAGCGGTGATATGGATAAAACGCATGTAAAAGAAGCAGCTCATGTATTGAATCATTTTGCAAATATTGCTCTTTGGCAAAAAGGTATCCCGGGGCTTAAGCACACAAGAACAGTTGATACCCTTCCCTCTTTTAAAGGTGTTAAGGAGTATACAGATATTAATAAAGCCTTTAATGGATTCATTGGTTCAATCGCTAAAGAGCGACGTGACTTAATGTTACATTATATCGCTGTTGATCTACTCTCTATCTTGCCAAAACCCGAAGGTGAATTGGAAACAAACGCAATCAATGAAATCACTAAGATTTCAACCAAACTAAAAATCGCATTAGCTAGCGGCAATGAAAATCAAGCGACTGAATTAAATAATACCCTTTTAGAAAAGCTTGCCCTTTTATCCCGTGACACCAAATATTCTAGAACCGTCTCTGGAGTAATGTCTTGTATAGTTTCTATCACAGATTCCTCTATCAGTGATGAGAACCTTAAAGAATTTATGACTGGAATTAAAATTCTGTACGATATCGACCGAAAACATGTCAAGGAACTATTGCGAGCTTCATGCAGATCCGCTTACAAAAGCACACACCCAATTAAAGAAGAAGTAGATGTACAGGCTGAACGATTTCAAGCTTTTCTTCAGGGTATTAAGCTCTCAGGCACTGATACAAAGGCAGGTTCATCATCAACAAAAGCGAGCACACTTTCAGATCTCTTGTCACCTGAGGACCAACATGACTTTAACCGACATGCTGTTGTTATTGGACTACGTTCACTCCCTAAAAAGATAATTGACACTCTGGTATGTAATGATGTTAAAAGTGCCCTATTGAAACAGCTATCTAAAGATAAGCTCTTAAATAAAGATAAGAAGCTAAAGGCTTATATTAAAAGTTTCATAGGTCAAGAGAATGAAGAAGATATAGGACAACTAATCAATCGCATATTTCATTCACCTGGGTTTCAAGTACTCTACAATGTTCGATTAAGGGTTCTTGATATTGCATTAGAAGCGTTGCAAACCCAAATAAAATCAATAATTGAGCCCAAAATTGATGATGTTTCGGTGATAAATATATCATCCAAACAATACAATAAATTTCTAAAAGCACTTCAAGAAGATCCTGATGCAAACTTTAAATTCAGAAAGGCTTTCAGAGAAAGCTGTTCTGGTATAGTAAAAGCAGCCAAAAGTCAAAAAACGTCATCGTTACATGATGAGCTCGAAATGCTGGAAGCAGTTGCCAAACTTCCGGGCACCTCTCCTGTATGGCAAGATGATATCAATCTTGACCTTTCAGATGCCGTCACAAGTACTGTGCAACAAGCTTTTATCGATGCCTTGAATAAGAAGTTTCCTGCTTTAGAAGGAAATAATCTTTCACAAAATGAAAGAAACGACATCACCAGGCTCACTTCCTTTAAAGCAATTATGTATCAGGTGCAATCACAAGATCCGCCAAGGCATGTTAGAAACATCCAGAGTTTTCTTCAAAAACATTACGCTGATTTTGTTCGTAACAACGGAAAAGAACCTATTCCTTTGGTGCACTTCATCAATCACATTTCTTCAGCTATGAGCTCTGGATCCATAAGCGGCATAGAACGATCTATTTTAAAACGTATACGAAATCACCTAATTCAAATGTGCTATCAGCAATTTAAGAATGATGATGAAGTAATGTTATCCTTCAAAAACAATCTTGGAGAGTATTACAAAGACCCCAATAAAAAAATCGTGGTCCAAAACATGAAAGGAAAAACCGAATCTATTCCTTTGAGCCAGATTGTGCCCCTATCCAGAGAACGTGTTGTTTATCAAAACGTTCCATTTACTAAACTCACAACAGAACAAGCAATAGAATATTTAGAAATTTTTCTACATTCAAGCGCTGACAATCAACCTGAATGGATTAAGCAACTTCCTGCTCTTGAAAGAGAAAAGCTTAAGGATATTGTTATAGAATCCATAGGTTTAGGAAGATATAATCCATTACATTCAGATGATGAGCTGGATTCTAAATCCAACTTCTTATCATTCATATCAGGTGTTAGTCCCGAAGAGATTAAAGCTGGTGGCGACTGGTCAAAGAATGCCAACTTTATTTTTGCAAGTCTATCTCGGCAGCAAAAAGAATATTTTAAAATAAATGAAGATAAGATTAATAATGCAATTAGATCATATCTTTATGTACATAATCTACTTCCAGGGAACCCACCCAACACTCCCACTAATGCAGATTATCTGAAAGCCATACGTGCCCTGCCAAGCACGATATGCCCTTTCAAGTATGAACTAGAAAAATGCTTTAAAGAATCTGTTGTATTATCAATTCATAAACTTAGTATAGATGAACTTGAAAAAACACCATTAATGCCAAGAACGGAAGATCAACTCAATGCATTTAGAGATAGTTTATCTCTAGTCATGTCCCAGCAACCAACCACCATTCGCTATTACCCAGGGATTGCCAATGGTGCCTTTGTTCGACAAATTCGTTATGACAAAGAAGGTAAAGTTGTTGATCATCGTACATCGCTACGACATGGTGTAGCTTGCCCCTTTGAATTAAAAGTGGATAAGAAAGAAAAATTCGATCAGGGTCGAATGGAAGCTATCAGGCTTCAGATCCAAAACATGAAACAAGCTCTAGAAACAATGTTATCTGAAGAGTATGTCTTCTATAAAGAACGAGCCCTTTCTAACGGAGAACCAGCCTTAACCTTTAACGATTTTATGGACAAAAAGTATGCCGCATGGAAAAGGGATGACGGAACTTTTGATATTCCCTATTTGGTTCAAGTGTTAGTTACCAGGATCGACCATAATCTAAACATATTTGGTACTGGAATAGAAAACCGTCAAACCACGATTAACCAAACAGTGATGCATATCTTAGCTCAGATGGGAGATAAACCACTTGAACTAAATGTACATGGTGAAGCTGTTAAATTTGGGACTAGAAACATAACTGACAGTTATCGTTCATTAAACGAGTTTCAGACCCTTAGTGACAGTAGAAACACCTGGTTTGTGGGTGATAAACCAATGGGAACACCCAAAATCATACAAATGGCACATAACTATGTAAAATCCGATAAGGCCGATGAGCATAAAAAGGCTAAATGTGAACGAGTTTTAAAACAATATTATGATTCAATTAAGCCAACTATTTCAGAACGATATTTTCATCAAAGTCTAACATTCTCGCTTGCTGCAGGTGGCATTAAAAAGTTCTTATCGAAGGTTCGCAAAAAATCCAGTCCTCGTAATAGAAACCTAGAAAGAGCTGGACTTGAGCAAGCATTACTAGATTCAATAGAGGGTATCGGTTCAGGTTCCTGTAAGAGTGGTAAAGACAGAAAAGGTATCGAGCAATGTTACTCTAGAGCCCTATTTGACTATGAAGCGATTTATGGTCAATTTCCCAACATGGACAATAAAAAGGAGCGCAAACGCTTTTCTGAAATCTTCGCTAATGATTTTTTAACGAACTTCGAGCAAATCAAAGCTCACTATAACGCTCCAGGCTCAATGGGATTGAAAAATATGTTTGGGATTATGCCTGAGCATCTTATCAAGGCAGTCAAAAGGCGCGCTAAAGAATCTCATATGCCTAAGTATGTAGAAATTCAATCTAACCTCTCAGGTATTAATAAGTCAAAGGCACAAAAGGCTGAAGACGATCCGCGCTCACTATTAAACCAATCCGGAACACCTGATGCTGGTGGCTATGTTTCATCGGCCAAAAAGAAGAAAAAACCAAAAGGTCGTAAGACAAAAAAAGCGCTATCCGCTTTAAAAACATTCGGAATGATTCTTGCTGCTCCGGTAGTTATTGGCCTTGCGGCTTCAGTAGCAGCTGTTGCAGTGACCGTTTCGACCTTACCCGTTGTTGCAGGTGCTATCATTGATAAAACGGTAAACGAACGACGTCTCAAAGCAGGCCGCACAGATCTTTTACCCAGCAGCTTTAACTTTTTTAAAGCACGATCTGAAAATAGACATACTGAAAGAAGAACTGCCAGAGTTGAAGAGTATTTAACTGCCCACAGCAATTTAGAAGTCAACTTAAAAGCAGCTGAAAAAACAACAGAAGGTCCAGGCATGCAGCTTCTTCATGCAAAAGCGCCCAAGGTTAGTAATTCAAAAAGTGCTCTAGTGATGGCGGAAAAAGCCATGCTAAGACATATTGGTCATGAGCAAGTAACCCAAGGATTGAAAGATGAGCCTAAAGTTATAGATCCTGCGGGCCAACAAGAAGGACATCGCTCTCGTGCCGGCGGAATTCTTTTTAGGCGCAAAGGGCGCAAAGCTACCAAAACGCCCAATGCTCAAACGCCCGCTGACCTGGGTGTAACCCAAAATATAACGCCTCCTAGAAAGCATTAAAAAAGCCCTCAAGTGAGGGCTTTTTTTAATGCTGAAGTAGCGAGGAGATTAACCTGCAACTGCTTCTGCACTCACTGGAGCAGCAGTGGTAGTGACTTTACGATCAACCAAGCTTTCCAACCAATGCTTAATGCTATCACTTTGACGTGAAGCTAATTTAGGATCTTTGAATGTATGTGTTAACAAGTACATTCCCTGAATATTTGAAATAAGGCTAAGAGCGAGTTCTTTAGAACGATCTGAGAAGCCTAAACCTTTAAATTGCTCTTCACTCCATTCAAGAATATCATGTAACAACTTGGCAGCTAAATCTGCAAGGGAACCGCCCTGCTTACCAAGCTCCTGACATAGACCACCAATTGGGCAACCATAACGAGCAATTAGGTCTAGCTCGCCCATGCCATGATCAACTAATGAGAACAAACGCGCTAATGGATCTGCGTTTTCACTCCAGCTTGCTAATAACTCAGCCCATTCAGTCGCACGACGCTCAATGACAGCGATTCCGATCGCTTCTTTTGTTTTGAAGTAGTAATATACGTTCCCCAAAGGTACATCAGCTTCTTGCGCAATATCCGCAAGGGTGGTTAGGTTAAAACCTTGTTGATGGATGAGGACTTTTGCTGCTTCGATTAGTCGGATGCGTTTATCTGTTTTCCGTGGCATAACTTCTTATTCCATTATTTACTGCTAAGGACTAATATGCACGCCCTATCGGGATTGCTTTATCTTGCCCTTTAGACCAACACAATTTATGACAATTGTCATAAAACCCCTTTCTAACTTACTAAGATTACACGAAATCCCACTGTATTTGAATACCAAACAAATCAGCCTGAGATTCGTATTTTCCTACCATGCTTGCAGAAGTAATATTAAGACCACTATTTGCCGAAATCGGTCCATAGTCGCTTACATCTGCATCACGGAAGAATAAATGAGCATATCCAAAATCAACTTTTAAATCAGAAGACCATTGATATTGCCCACCAAATGCAATCCATTTTCGATCGGCATCTGGCACACGCGCTGTTCGGTACTGACCTCGAACAGGCGTTGGATCTTTAGCGATCCCAGTTCTTAATAACCATTTATTATTGAGCTGATAATTCGCACCCAATGCAAAACGAACCGTGTTTTTAAAATACATCGGTACTTCAGTAACATTCGATGTACGAACGCCCGTTCCGGTATGAACACCTGAATATTCTAACTCAAGCACATCAAAACGATTCCAGCGAGTCCAAGCCACATCAGCTAATACTGCCCACTTGGATGATAAATCATGGTAGGCTGAGAAAGTTAGACTTTCTGGCAGATCAACAGCTGCCGTAATCTCTTGCTGAGTTGCAATACCACTAAGCAATGTTTTACTAACACCACGTGCTTCAAAACGCACTAATGAGCGATACATCAAGCCAAATCGAGTCGCATCATTCATGCGATACAATAAGCCACCATGCCAACCATATCCCCAATCATCTGCACTATTCTTTTGATAGCCGTCGTTTTGTATTAAACCTGTACCAACACGAGCGTTTAGGCGAGCTTTGACATAATCAGCATCTCCTCCCAGCGCAAATGAAAACTGATCGTTCCATGCATACGCAAAGCTGGGGGATATTCCAATAACTTGAATTTCAGACAAGGATGCAACGTAACGAGCGGCCCCATCCGTTGAATAATCGACTTTAGTCCCGTAAGGCGGTGCAATTGTTAAACCAAAAACCAAACGATCAGTTACTCGAGCTCCATAATGTAACGCAGGGATAACCGCTGGGCTGGCTGGGTTGTCTCTAAACCGCCCTTCTGGTGTTGTCCCTGTGTTTGAGGTTGCACTACTCATTGTAAGCTCAACATCCGGCGCAACTGTTACAAACGATTGTGCAACTGCTTTTTGATCGATATACGTCAAACCCGCAGGGTTGAAAAAAGAAGTGGTTACGTCAGATGCTAGCGCGGCTGTTCCGCTGTAGGCATTTCCAAGGTTGGTTACATTTTGCTCCATCAGCTGAAAGGCTGATGCATTTACGATTGATGAGACGCTAAATAACAGCGTGGGGGCAATCCATTTTACGCTTTTAAGCTGTTTCGCCATGCCAGAATCCCTCTGTCTAGAAGCACTTAACTCTACACAGATGAGCGACTCATGTAAACCCCCTAGATTATTTCCCAAAGGGGTTTTTGTTAGTTGCTTAGCAATACTATAAAACGCCCACAAATCACTGACATATTCTATAAATCGTTAATATTTTGTACGCGGTCTTTGTAAAAAATCATCACTGGATTGTCTTTCGAAAGCTTTGCTTTAGCCAAGGCTCGGTTTGCTTGTGCAAGCGCCTCCGTCACTTCAATATTTGTGTTTACTTCGCTAACGCCCATACTGACATCTATAGGAACATCAGTCTTGCCAATGGTTAAAAGAATCCCTTGGATACTTTCCAATAAACGTGTAGCGCATAAAGCTGTCCGCTCTAAACTGGAGGCGGTTAATAAAATACCAAAACCATGTTCGCTGATACGGCCGCCAATATCCTGCTTCTGGAGTTGCTTTTGAACACACTCTCCAACTCGATCAGCAAGGGCATCTGTCACTTTATACCCATGTTTTTCATGCAAAAGATCATAGTTGCCAATCTCAAAAATCAGTAAGAAGCTTGTCCTTTCTCTCATGCGAGATTCTTTGACAGCAGCATTAATACTCGTTAAAAAACTCTTTTTATTGTGCAGTTTACTGATAGGGTCCATCGACACTTGCAAGACCAACATAGAAGATACATGAACAATTTTTTTAATCATGGGTCTAAACAGCAACAACGCTTCGCAGAGCAATGTTAAAAGGACGATCAGTAAAATTCCTTTCTGAAATAATCTCAAGTTCTCAAGTTTTCGCTCACTTTCTGCCTGAAAGGTTTGCACCACTCGATCAAGAGTAAGAAGTAGCTCTAAATCAGCTTCTTCTTGAAGGTACTTAACAGCTTCATCTGTTAGTTTTGATCGTGAGCCATCTTTTAATACCTCCCGAGCAACCTCGATATACTGTGATACTTGATCGTCAAGAGGCTGGTAGCCTTCAAAGTAAATATCACGCAAGCGCTCTGCATTAGTAGACGTCCCGGACTGTACATCCTTCGATTGTTTTAAATAGGCGTGAGAGGATTCAAATAAGTTGATGGCGTCTCTTAACTGATCTTTTATGACGACTTCTCCTCCCGCATAACGTTCAGACATTCCAGCGATTCTTTGAGAGAGCATACGCTGACGACCACTGACATTAATCAGTTCGGCATAACCATCATTTTGTTTGACCATGAAGTTGAGAAGTACATGTGATACTACTGAGAGCGAGGCAATGATAAGAAGAGCAATCGCGTAATAGGCTGTTAACTTTTTTGGATCAAGCTCTTGTTGCAAGTTAGACAACTCATCATCAGTTTCCTGTCCTGACATAGGCACCCCACAAAAAAATTATTACATTTAGTATAAACGTTTCCTTGAAAGGTAAGACAAATCAAAGCATCGTGCGGCGCAGCAGTGGTGTGCTGCGCCTAACCCATTAAACTGCCTCGAAAATTCCTGCTGCCCCCATCCCTGTTCCGATACACATGGTGACCATTCCATATCGTTTTTTGGTCTGTCTAAGTCCATGCAACAAAGAAGTTGCTTTAATTGCTCCGGTAGCACCTAAAGGATGGCCTAGTGCAATAGCACCTCCACGAGGATTTACTTTACTCTCATCTAGCGACAAGGTGTCAATAACTGCTAATGACTGAGCAGCAAACGCTTCATTTAGCTCAATCCAGTCTATATCAGATTGTGACAAGCCTGTTTGTTTTAAGACTTTGGGAATCGCTTCTACTGGTCCTATTCCCATCACTTCAGGAGCTACTCCAGCTGTCGCAAAACCACGCCATTTGGCTAAAGGGGTAACATCTAATCTGGAAACCATTGCCTCACTCATAAGAACTAAGCAGGCTGCGCCATCCGACATTTGTGAGGTATTACCAGCCGTAACACTTCCCATCACATCGAATACAGGACGCAGGCGGCTGAGCGCTTCAATTGAGGAGTCCGCTCTCGGCCCCTCGTCCTGCTCAATCACTCTTTCTATTGTTTTTACTTGAGTTCCTGAAGATTTCGGCAATGACAGTGACACTGTTACCGGTGCTATTTCCTCTGCAACAAATCCTTCTTTCTGAGCCGCTAATGCCTTTTGGTGGCTTGACAGAGCAAAGCTATCTTGGCGCTGTCTGTCTATTTTCCATTTTTTAGCAACTTTTTCAGCCGTAATTCCCATGCCGTAAGCGATACCAACATGCTCCGATTGACTGAATATCGCCGGATTAGGTGCATAAAGATGTCCTCCCATTGGAACCATTGACATACTTTCAACACCGCCCGCCAACATCACATCAGCCTCGCCCAAACGTATCCTATCCGCTGCTGTTGCTATCGCTTGTAAACCGGAAGCACAAAAACGATTCAGCGTCATGGCACTTACCGTGTCAGGTACCCCAGCTAATAACGCCGCGATTCGAGCTACGTTCATACCTTGTTGAGCTTCAGGCATTGCACAACCTACGATAACATCTGTTATGTCGCGGGGTGACAATTGTGGCACCTTTGCCAACGCCGCTTTTATCGCCACAGCAAGTAAATCATCTGGACGAGTTGTAGAAAAACAGCCCCTTGCTTTCCCGACGGCTGTGCGCTGAGCCGCCACAATGTATACGTCTTGCATATTTCTATCCTTAATTTCGTAGCGGTTTACCGTTTTCTAGGGTGTACTGGATTCTTTGTTGCGTCTTTTCTTCATGACCCAACGCTAAAAATGCCTCTAGCTCTAGCGCGAACATCCACTCTTCTGATACTTGAGTGCCTGCAGTAACATCACCACCACAAATAACGTGTGCTAAATGTTTGGCAACTGTAACGTCATGTGGTGTCACCATGTGACCTGCCTGCATATTAACGATTAGACTCTCTAACTGCGCTTTACCCTCTTTTCCAAGTACCTTAAAAGAAGATTTAATAGGGGGATGATAATTCGCTGCACTTAATGCCTTGGCAGACTCAATAGCCGTATGAAGAATATTTTCATGTTGCATTAAGATACGGTCTGATGCTTTTAAATACCCTTTTTCTATCGCTTCATGTGCACTGGTGGCCATCTCTGCCATAGCCAATTGTTTGAAACGCGTCATCAGTCGTGCACTTTGTTCTACGACCGTTAGACTATCTGCTGCTTGCCGAGACATCAAAGTTGTTCCACCTGCGGCAGGAATTAAGCCGACACCTGTCTCAACGAGCCCAATGTAAGTTTCGTGAGCAGCGACACGTTGATCACAATACAGTGCTAGTTCACAACCACCACCTAAGACCAAACCTCTCAATGCTGCAACACAAGGCACTTGAGCGTATTTCAGACTGAGGGCTGTTTTTTGAAACAACTGAACAGCCTGCTCATACAAGTCATATGCCCCGACATTCAAAGCCTTGGTAACCTGTTTAAGGTTTGCACCAACACTAAAATCAGGACTTAGGTCCGGGTAAAGAATCAACGCTTGCCCATTTGCTTCAGTTTCTTCTATCGCGGATATAACCCCTTCCAAGACTTCAGTGCCAATACAGTTTCGGGGCGTATACCAACTATAGATAAAGACATCATCCTTCAATGTCCAAAGCCGTGTCGCGCTCGTTTTACTGATGGTGGTCCCTTGAACAGGTTTCTGATAGTGCATTGGCTGGGGTGCCAGCTGCTTATCATATACCGGCAATGAAGAACTACTGACATACGCTCTAGCCTGAGGGGACCAAGCACCTGTATCGTTATACAAGGCATTTATATCATTCGCCCACCTAGGCATAGATGCCTTTGGATTCATCGTCTCATCATCTAATTGTTCTAGCGTCTCTTTAAAACCAAGAGATTGCCATAACTCAAAGGGGCCCATTTCCCAGCCAAATCCCCAACGAATACACAAATCAACATCTCTCACACTACTGGCTATTTCACTTAGGTGGTAAGCGCTGTAGTGAAATAACTCTTTGTGTATTGCCCATACAAATTGTGCTTCGGGAGATGAGTCACTTTTACATATCGCTAAGCGCTCACCCAATGATGCCTTTTTCATTTTTTCAATAAGTGCCGGATTCGATGGGGGTGCTACCGGGCGGTAATCCTTTTTTGAAGCATCAAAAACTAATAATTCCTTAGCAGTTTTCTGATAGATGCCTTTTTTAGCCTTCTGGCCAACAGCCCCACTGGTAATCAGAGACGTCACCCATTGAGGCAGCTCATACTCACCTCTCCAAGGATCTTCACCAGTACTATCTTTTAACGTCTGTACGACGTGTTGAAGTACATCTAGACCCACAACATCCATAGTTCTGAAGGTCGCACTTTTGGCTCTTCCCATAATAGGACCAGTTAATGCATCTACCGTCTCGGGAGACAGTTGGAATTTTTCCGCTTGTTTCAATGCAGATAAGAAAGCAAAAACGCCAACACGATTTGCAATAAAGTTAGGAGTACCTTTAGCGCGAACCACCCCTTTTCCAAGACGATCGACTAAAACAGTCTCAAGACTGTCTAATATTTCAGGTGCTGTCTGTGAGCTCGGAATAACTTCAACTAATCGCATGTAGCGCGGGGGATTAAAGAAGTGCACACCACAAAAACGAGACTTTAAATCAGCCGGCAAAGTATCGGACATCTTCTCTATACTTAAACCAGAAGAGTTAGTGGCTAATATAGCTTCTTTGCTTAAAAAGGGCGACACTCGCGAAAACAAATCTTGTTTCCAATCCAAGCGTTCAGATATAGCTTCAATCACCAATTGACAGTCTTTCAACTCTGGCAAGTTATTATCATAGTCTTTTGCTTGTATTAAAGCGGCCTTTTCAAGAGTCGCTAGTGGCGCTGGCTTAAGCTTTTTAAGAGCATCAATCGATTTTTGAACTGCTAACTTAGGGTTGTTTCCCTCTACAGCCAAATCAAATAGTAATGTTTCAAACCCAGCATTAACAAAATGAGCAGCTATCTGGGCACCCATAACACCAGCACCAAGTACTGCAACCTTCTTGATTCTCATTGAATTCCCCTATACGAATAATTCTTCTTTAGACCATGCCGGATCTGCTCTAAACCTGTCACCATATTTTTGCGAAAACTCTTCCAGTTGATGCTTAAGCTTGTCCTTTCCAGTATCACTTAAATAGTTTAAAACGCCTCCTCTAAATGGAGGAAACCCGAAACCAAAAATCGATCCAGCGTTCAGCAGTTGTGCATCTGATACGATGCCCTCACGCAGGCACGCTAAAGCTTCATTGATCATGCGTAATACTAGTCGGTCGCGAATTTCAGAAGAGACGTTGGTTGTTTCTGATTTTTGCTTTGTTATCTTTCCATTCTTCCACTCGTAATACCCACGACCGGTTTTGGCACCTAAATCTCCTTTCTCAACTTTCTCAAGAAGCCCCACAGGCACATCAGCACCAATAGTATCCTTCATTGACTCTAAAGCGGCTTTACATATATCCAGTCCAACGGTATCCGCGAGTGTAATCGGTCCCATTGGCATACCAAAGCTTTCAGCGGCTGCGTCAATCTGCTCACCAGACTTACCCTCTTCAAGCAAAGTCACTGCCTCTAACATGTAAGGCATTAGAATTCTGTTGACTAAAAAGCCAGGAGCACTCTTAACAGGTAGAGGTAACTTATCAATCTTCTTAACAAATGCCAGCGCCATATCAACAACATCTTGTTGTGTCTGCTCTCCAATAACAACTTCAACCAATGGCATGAGTGCAACTGGATTAAAGAAATGTACGCCTACTAATCGTGTCGGATCAGGGAGTGCTTTCGCTATTTCTTCGATACAAATGGTAGAAGTGTTTGTTGCGATAACAGCATCAGAAGGTGCCTTTGCAACAGCATCTGCGAGGATTTTTTGCTTTAACTCACAATTTTCAGATACAGCCTCAATCACTATATCTGTCTTTTGTAAACATTGGCCCTGAGGATCTGGGATCAATCGATCCATCATCTGCATGATTAGATGTGGTTCTTTGAGACGCTTTTTAGCCAATTTATGTGCGCTTGCAATCGTCTTAGCAATACTTTGTCCGTTAGGGTCTTGTACTGAGACGGTACATTTTCTCATAGCACACCAAGCAGCAATAGCGCCCCCCATAACACCACCACCAATGACATGAACATGATTGAACTGTTTATTCACTTTAGGCGCTAATGATTTGAGACGCTCTTGGAGATAGAATACTTTCAACAAGTTTTTGGCAGTGTCTGAAACAAGCAGTCGTCCAATCGAGTCAATTTCTACTTGAAAAGGTCTTTTTCCATTCACACCATGTTCTACCCAGTTGTCGATAACTGCATAGGGTGCGGGATAATGCTGTCGCTTTGCTTTTGATTTCAATTGACGGCCGACCATATAAGCGAGCGGTAACCGCACAACACCATGATTAGACCACGCTTTAAAACCTTTTAGTTTTTTGCGGGACGGAGGATTTAAGGCATACTCCTTGACTACCTGGTCAAACAAGCGAAGTGGTACAGCTGCATCAACAACACCCATCTTAGCGGCTTGCTTTGCCCGTAAAGTTCGGCCACTCAGAATCAAATCAAGCGCATTAGGCGCACCAACCAGCCTTGGTAAACGTACGGTCCCTCCCCAACCAGGATGGATACCGAGTTTTACTTCAGGTAGACCTATTCGAGTACGGTCATCCTCTAAGGCTATACGATATTTACAACATAGAGCCAGTTCCAGTCCACCACCAAGGCAAAATCCTTTAATTGAGGCGATCGTTGGCAACTTCAAAGCGGCTAAACGATCAAATACTTTGGCGCCTTGAGTGATGAGCTCTTTTGCCATATCAACACTTGTCAGCGTTTTAAATTGCTCAATATCAGCCCCTGCAATAAAGCCTGTCTGCTTCCCAGAGGTTATCACTACTGAACACAGCCCCACTTCTTTGTCTATTTCTGAAATTAATGCATCAAGCTCTTCTAAGACCTCGGCATTCAAACTATTCACAGACGCGCCTTTGCGGTCGAGTGTCAACCAGCAAATTTTATTTTCATCAACTACTTTTTCCCAATGAATTCGCTCAGCCATTACGATACCTTCTCTGCTAACACTGCTCCACCTTGTCCACCACCAATACATAAGCTGGCAATGGCATGTGAGCGATCACTTTTTTGCAATAATCGACATATATGTAAGGCCAACCGTGCCCCACTGGCCCCCACAGGATGGCCGAGTGCTATCGCGCCACCATTTATATTCAGCTTTTCATCATCAAGCTGACCTAAGTCGCGCTCTAAACCAAGCCACTCTTTTAAATACTCTGGTTTATTTAATGCTTTTTGACAGGCAATAACTTGAGCAGCAAAAGCTTCGTTAATTTCTACCGCAGCCATATCATCGAACGTGAGGCCAAAACGGTCCATTAATGGTGCGATAGCGTGAACCGGTCCCAGTCCCATCACTCTTGGATCAAGCGCAGCCCACTGAAACGCCGTTAGTTTAGCCAAAGGCTTTAGGTTATAGCGTTCTACTGCCTCTTTAGAAGCAAGAACACAAAGACACGCCCCATCTGAAATTTGTGAACTATTACCAGCTGTAATGTTTCCAAACTTATCAAAGACACTACGCAACTTGGCAAGTCGTTCAGGTGTACTATCTGAGCGCACCCCATCATCAAACTCAAATGACTGACCGTCCCAACTAAAAGCTGACACACGCTCATCATTAAAGAGATGTTCTTCTTCAGCTGCCAATGCTCGACGATGAGATCGC
The DNA here is from genome assembly GCA_002708265.1 of Legionellales bacterium. Classification (GTDB taxonomy): domain Bacteria; phylum Pseudomonadota; class Gammaproteobacteria; order Berkiellales; family Berkiellaceae. The sequence continues at coordinate 194,586 of PANA01000005.1, forward strand.
GCAGAAAACTGATCCATTGCTGCTCTGTCTATCTCGAAACGATACGCTAGCTCTTCAGCTGTCTGCCCCATGCTCATTCCAACCGTGGCATCTGATAAGCCCTTTACGATCGCAAGATCGGGGGCTAAAAAGGCAGGTCTAAATTGAGCAAAAGTTTTCAGTTTTGACATGACATCACGAGCGCCATTGAGCTGACAAAACCAATTCACCATTTTGTTGTTGAATAACAAAGGGGCTCTAGACATGGTTTCACATCCACCTGCTAAAACCAGATCCGCACCAGCTTGAATACTATTAAAGGCGGAATCTAGTGCCTGCAAACCAGAAGCACAGTTTCGTTGAACCGTCCATGCGGGGGTTTCCACTGGAAAGCCTAATCGTAATGCAATGATACGACCAATATTCGCTTCATCTGCACTCGCCCCGACACAACCAATAATTACTTCATCGAAAGATGCGCTATCAATTGGTTGTCTAGACAACAACTGTCGCCCTGCACTCACTGCCATATCTGAGGCAGAAAAAGGACCTGGCTTATTTTTAGACTTTAGAAAAGGTGTTCTAACCCCGTCTACCAGGTAGACATCGCGGGTTGGGACTGACTCTGGCATTTTGACCTCTCTACATTGAAATATTCTGGTGCAAAGTCATCTACAGCTATCGCTCGACGTCGCACCTCATCATAGGCTGCAAGCAAAACAATCTCAATATCCGACAGTAACTGTTCCTTTTTAGCCACTTCGATTTGTCCTGTTAGACTTAGCCCCTTAGGAATTTTTTTCTCTTTAACCAGCTGTTTAAGGGATTCATAAGCGGCTTGAGCTGCTATCTGTTTTTCAACCGCCTCTTCCATTAAACCCAATGCATCTTTTTTATCTTCTGCAATGGCAACACAGCAGCTTAAACGATTTCGATACTCACTTGGCTGCATCATTTGGCTGGCTAGCGTTGCATCGAGTGTGTCTCTTGGTGGTGCAAATACTTTGCCTAGTGGAAACAAAATGCGTCTCAAAACTAAACCCAGCCAACGGATAGGAAAGTTTCGGGTAAAATCGTAAAACGCTTCCTGACACTCATACAATGAAACTTTTAATGACCAGCGTACAGCACTAATATCACTAACAGGTTTACCTGAATCTACAAAGTATTTGATGACGGCTGAAGCGAGGTATAAATGTGACAGGACATCCCCTAACCTTGCGCTAAGCCGTTCCTGGCGCTTCAAAGAACCACCGAGTACCATCATTGCAAAATCAGTCGCAAAAGCAAGATTCGTACTCATCCAATTCAGTTTTCGCATGTAATCGGACAATTCCGGAACAACTGAGGAGCTTTGCACTCGTCCAAAAGTCAAAGCAGTGACAAATGATCGAACACCATTAGAAATAAAGTATCCAAGATGTGAGTAAAAAATTGCATCAAATGCTGCTAACCCCTTATTCTTATCTTTCTCTGAAACCGCAAGTAGCTCTTTTTGAACGTATGGGTGGCATCGAATCGCGCCCTGCCCAAATATCATCAAATTACGAGTCAGAATATTTGCACCCTCAACCGTTATCATCACAGGCGTAGCAGTGTTACACTCGGTTAAGTAGTTTAATGGTCCTCGCATCACAGCTCTTCCCGCATGGATATCCATCGCACACTTCATGGCCTCACGTGCCATTTCAGTCATATGATACTTTGCAATAGCAGAAATAATAGCAGGCTTTAATTTAGCATCGACTGCTGCTGCCGTAAGTGAACGAGTCGCTTCAATTCGATAGTTATTACCTGCGATAGTTGCCATCTGGGCCTGAACCCCATCAAATTGACCAATAGCTACACCAAACTGCTGTCGTAAACGCGCGTAGTTTCCTGTTCCTCTAAAGGCTAATTGGCTTGTTGCCGTTGAAAGTGCAGGCAAAGAGATCCCACGGCCCGATGAAAGACACTCCATCAACATCCGCCATCCCTGACCGATCATTTCAACACCACCGATAATGGTATCTAGCGGCACAAAAACATCTTCCCCATCAATTGGGCCATTCTGAAAGGAAACGCCGGTGGCAAAGTGGCGACGACCTATTTTTACCCCAGGGGTATTAGTCGGAATTAAGCACAGTGTGATCCCACGCTCTACATCACCTGAAAGCAGTTGGTCCGGATCCCTTAACTTGAACGCAAGCCCCATAACAGTAGCAACTGGTGCTAGTGTTATATAGCGCTTCGACCAGTTTAACTTTAATCCCAGAACCTGCTCACCTTCCCATTCACCGCGACAGATCGTACCTACATCTGGCATTGCACCGGCATCAGAACCTGCTTCTGGTCCAGTCAAAGCAAAACAAGGAATTTCATCACCACATGCTAATCGGGGCAAGTAATACTCTTTTTGTTGAGTAGTCCCATAATGTTGCAATAGCTCTCCTGGACCTAAAGAGTTTGGCACCATTGTGGTTGCAGCCAAAGAAGAACTTTTAGTGCCCAACATTGAAATGATGGTAGATTGCGCATAACTAGAGAAAGCTAATCCCCCATACTCTTTTGAAATCGCCATCCCAAAGAAACGTTCTTTTCGAAGGTATTCCCAAATTTCGGGTGTTAGATCGAATGACTCCATCACAATTTTCCAATCATCCGTCATACTTAATAATGTTTTGACCTGATTGTTAATAAATTGTGTCTCTTCATCAGACAATTTTGGTTTTGGAAAAGACAGTAAGGTATTCCAGTCAGGACGACCTTGAACAAGCTGAGCATCCCACCATACATCACCAGCTTCTATCGCTGCTTTTTCAGTGTCACTCATCGGTGGCATGCGTGAACGGAACAACGCAAAAAGAGGTTTAGATAAAACATGAAGCCTGACAGGTCGCAAATGCATTAGAATGCTGACACCCGCCAAAACGGCCCACAATGGTACTAAAATCCATCCCAGCACTTCAAAATATGTTGCAATTGATAATGACACTGCAAGTGTTACGGTATACACCCAAAGCGGGGCTTGAAAGAAAACGAGTCCAACCACCCCCAAAACAATGACCAATACTTCTACACCAGCCATCACACCATCCTTAGTTCAAGTCTCCATTGGTTGCCCAAAAGGCTACCATAAAGACCAGCAGAAAGGGAGAACTGACGGTTGTTACGTTAAATTTCAATGCCTGATATAAAAATGTATTCAATCAATTGGCCAACTATCCAATGTTGAGTATCCTATTTGGGTCAACTTAATGCTATGGATGGCCAATGGAAATTACTGCATCACCTGACAAAGTTCAGTTAACCCAGCGACAGGAGGATGTCCTGGACGTTATCAGACAACATATTAGTGAGTACGGAATACCCCCGACGCGAGCAGAAATTGCAGCTTCTTTAGGTTTTCGTTCGGTTAATGCTGCTGAAGATCACCTTCGAGCTCTGGCCAGAAAAGGGGTCATCTCATTATCGGCTGGCACCTCTCGTGGTATCCAACTGAAAGGACAGTATCGTGTAGGGATTCCTTTAGTACATGCGATTAGCTCCACTAGTGCCCTTTTAAGCGAGCAACATATAAAAACGCGTATTCAAATTGATCCGTCTTTATTTTTAGAGCGACCTGATTATCTCTATCGAGTTCATGATATGAGCATGAGAGATGCCGGTATTATGCAAAACGATCTATTGGCTGTTCGCCAGACTAATGAAGCGGAGAATGGACAAGTGATTGTTGTCAGGCTTCATGGAAGAGATCTATGCGTCAAACGATTTTTTTGGCGTGATAAATCTCACATTGAGCTACAGTCAGCTAATCCGGATTTTGCCAGTATTGGAATTCACTATCCAACAGAGCATATGACCATTGAAGGTGTCTGTGTTGGTGTGCTGAGACTCAGTCTCTAGTGCATTGAACTGTTTTGCTGTTCTAAAAGAGCGCGATTGAAAATTTCAAATGCGCGCTCTTTGTTTTCCCAGTTTTCGGGCGTAGGCTCTCTTAGATACTTACGTTCAGCGGTCACATAAGCCTGATATGAGTCATACGTTTTCTTTCGTCTCGACGCCGCCTCTTCGCTTTGCTGTTTCACCCTTACCCTACCTTTCTGAGCCCGCTTGGGCTGATAGCTTTCCTATTTTAATTGTAGGTGAGCTGAGCAACGTATTCCAACGAATAACGCAAAGTTGACTGCCTTACTCCTTGTGCTAGTCTTAAAAGTATCCTCTTTCCTAAGGAAGCTGAAGGTGGGATCACTCAAACGCTACTGGTTATCCTCTATCGCCATTGTTATTGGCTTACTCATTGGTGGGCATGCTGGGGCCTCTGAGTCCATTCGAGAGCGAGATAGAGCGTTGTACGTTGAAGCTTTAAAGGCATATCGAGCTAACAATATTCATGAGTTTGATCTTATCCGCCAAAAAATCAGTCTTGATTACCCTCTCCAGCCCTATCTAGAACAAATGCGCATTGAAGCTAACCTGTTAGATTATTCGATTTGGGACATCCGAGCATTTGTGACCAAGCACAAAGATACCCCTATTGGACAGAGTCTAGAATCTCAATGGATAACCCTCCATGCCAAAAACAAGGACTGGGATGACATAACACCATTTATTAATGTAAAGGACCCCGCCCCTCGTGGCTGTTATGCATTAAGAGCGGCTTTAGCCGCTGGAGAGTCTATTGAGACATTTCAAAATCGAATTGAGTCTCTTTGGAATGTTGGATTTTCTCAACCAAAAGCCTGTGATGACGTTTTCGAGCAATGGCAGGCCAGCGGGTACTTAACGCAAGCGCTACTTCAAAAACGAATCATTAAAGCTGTTTCTAATGAAAACCGAAAGCTTGCTCAGCACTTATCAACACTTCTCGAAGACGGTAAACAAAAGAGAACTATTGAACAGTGGTTACACTACCAAAAACACCCTTTAACATTTACTAATGACATCATCAAAGAAGCTGATACTGTGTTTAGGGATGACATGGCTGTAAATATCTATAAAGAACTCACTGATGCTGATCCTTTAATCGCCAAGACCCTATTTAAAGACATTAATGATATAAAATGGCGCAATTTAAATACATTGACTAAAATCCAACAAACCATCGCTTTACATTTAGCACTAGATGCTGATGTTGATTCTGAACAGTGGATAGAAAGTTTACCGAAAAGCGCTCGAACCACCGCAATACAAGAGTGGCGTGTTCGCCAAGCCATGAAACGTCATGACTGGCCGGGGGTGATACGGGCAATAGAAGCCATGTCTAACAATCTTGCTGAGCTACCCCAGTGGCAGTACTGGTTGGGAACAGCCTATCGAACGCTAGGCTCAGATGCTCAAGCCGAACAGCTATATCAAAACATAGCGCCTCTTAAAGAGTATTATGGATACCTTGCCTCTTATCGGTTGGGACTTCCTATCTCTGTTAAACAAATAGATGTTGACGTTGATCCGGCTCTGATTGTTGGCATTTCAGCGCTTCCCGGTGTTGAGCGCGCCAACGAGTTGATTGCCGTAAACCAATTACTGGATGCCCGTAAAGAATGGTACTTTGTTATTGATAGATTACCACTAAACAAGCGGTTAGCTGCCGCTCGTTTAGCCAGTCGAATGGGCTGGCATCACTTTTCGCTATATGCCGTTCATCATGTTAAAGATCAAGCAGACTTGTCGCTTCAATTTCCTCTAGGGAACGAGAACATTGTCACTCAGCAAGCTGTACGCTTATCAATAGATCCTGCATGGATATTCTCTATCGCCCATCAAGAAAGCCACTTTAAGAAGGACGCTAAATCCTCTCGAGGGGCAATAGGATTAATGCAGATATTACCTGAAACAGCTGCTAGAGTAGCTGGAATTTACAATCTTCCATATGGTTCTCAGTGGTCTTTAGTAGAGGAAGAGACTAACATCAGCTTAGGTAGTAGCTACCTGCATCATTTACTAGATAACTTTAGCAACCATATTATTCTTGCAACTGCCGCATACAATGCAGGGCCCAGCAAGGTTGAGGAGTGGTTACCTGATAATCCAACAGAAGCCGATCTTTGGGTGGAAACTATCCCCTTTTATGAAACACGTGGATACTTAAAAAAAGTATTAGCTAATTTGATGATCTATCGTCAAATGCTGGGTAAATCCCCTGATATAGAATCCACCTTTGCCCCTGTTTATGCGGCATTAGTTGAAGATAAACCTGACACCGGCAACCGAATCTGAAAAACCGTTCCCTTAGGAGTGCTTTTCAATAAAGTCATTTGCCCCCCGTGTCGAGTACAAACAATAAAGTATGAGAGTGACATACCTAGGCCAGTACCCTTTCCCTCCTGTTTGGTTGTATAAAATGGCTCAAAGATTCTATTTTGTGCTTGCTCAGGAATGCCTGGACCATTGTCTTTAAACTCAAATACAATTTCTTTGTCTTCTTGGCGGACTGAAATTGTGAGTGTCGGAACTGGTGAACTTTGATTTTGCATTGCTTGTGCAGCATTCAGAATCAAGTTCACAAATACTTGCTGAATCTCTGTTGATGAGCAGCGTATAGCTGGAAGTCCAGAATCAAGCAGCGTATTAATGGTAACGCCATGCAAATGCTTGGTAGAACGCGCGACTTCCATTGCGGAATTCAGAAGCAAATCAATACTACAGACACTTTGCTGAGGGGCTGTTCCTTTTGCAAACTGGAGCATGGTTTGAATAATTTTAGCCATGCGCTCACCCATGCGACGAATACCGCTAAGAAAGTGCTTGATTTGCCGTTCTTCTAAATACGCATCAAAAGCCTTTGCTTCTAAATTGACTTTACGAGCAACATTTTGGTTGGCTGGTAGTGTTAAATCGAGCCTTCTTTCTATATTTTGTGCCCCTTGCATCACGCCCCCGAGAGGGTTATTGATTTCATGGGCCATCCCAGCCGCCATTCCGCCAAGGGAAAGCATTTTTTCATTTTGAATTAAACGATTTTCCATCGCTATATTATCAGTAATGTCTTGTAAAAGTAGAACCGCGCCAGTCTCATGATGCAGCGGGTATCCACTCAACATAAAGGTATGGGGCACACCATTTTGCTCTACAATAAAACGGTTTGATTGAAAAGATTGGTGTTCACTAATACAAGCTCGAATGTTTTCTTCTTGAAAAGCAACGAATGGCAATGTACTAAAGAGTGACTCACCTATAATGCGCTCTAAGGGCTGATGGGCAAGCTTACAGCCGGACTCGTTAAAATAAACCACTTGTAAATCACTATCGACTCCAATCATGACTGTATCGATAGCATCAATCATTTCATATAAGTAATTTTTTATGTTCTCAACTTCAGCGGAGCGTGTTGATATCACTGAGAGCATGTGATTAAACGAATCAATGAGCTGGCCTAATTCTTCAATATCAACCATATCTACACGAAGATGATACGACTGCTCATTTGCGATTTTACGGGTTGTTTTGGTCAATTCTATAATGGGTTCAGTAATAGTTTTTTTAAGTCTGTCACCCAGTAAATAGGCAATAAATAAGGCAAGCAGTAAGGTGATCAGAGCTTTTAACCCGAAACCCTTTAGGATTTCGTGGACTGGATCTAAATCCGAAACCAATACCAAGGTACCAAGCATTTTACCGTTAACCTCAACGGGTAATTGAAAATTCGCGGTATGCGCTAGCATGTCCTGACTGGCAGCAAAGTTAGCCGGTAATGCATGATGCTCATCAGAGCGTCGATAGTAAGCAAATAAGCTTTGTTGTGCCGAAAACAAATATGCAGATTCAATCGTTGGGAGGGCTTGCAGGATATCAAGTTCTTGTCGGGCTGCTTCTTTATTACCCATATCTAACGAACGCTTTAACTGCTTTGTCAGTAAATGGGTAATATGTTTGAGCTCAGTTTCTTGATTGTTTTTTAAGGCATACCACTCGTACGAAACGAAAGCTGCTGAAGTGACTAACAAGCTTACAAAGCAGGTCAGCAAGACAACATAAACCACCTTGCCTTGTAGGGTTTGGTTAAAATTAGCTCCCATAAGCGCTCCCTTCCTTGGGAAGATTTATCCAATAGTGTAATCTGCTTAGGGTTAAAGCATCAAGATTTGTCTGACACTGACCAAACATCACCGCTGTGAAGCAACTTTTGCAGCTTCTGCCGACTCTGAGCTTTAGGCGGGGTTACTAATGGCGTATATATATCTCTATAGGCCTGTTTAAAAATTCCAACCGGAACTGGATCTGTCAGGGTTGTCATTGCAAGACACTGAGCTTCTGAGGGCATATGTGGCCATATATCTGCTTCCTCTGCATCAACGATTTCCCACTGCTCCGCACGCCAGGCCAGTCCATTTTCTTGTGAAGCACCAAAAATCATCTTCTCACCGGGAAAGACGCTCACTGTTTTGGCATCCCTTACACGTCTCTCTGAGAAGCTCGCAAAAGCGCCATCGTTGAACACGTTACAGTTTTGGTAGATTTCAATGAACGCACTGCCTTGGTGTAAAGCAGCCGCTTTTAATACTTGCTCTAATCGCTTTGCATCAACATCGATACCACGCGCTACAAATGAGGCATTGGCTGCAAGCGCAAAGCGTAAGGGGTTTACTGGCTCTTCTTGGGAACCTGCAGGTGAAGACTTTGTCACCTTGCCCCGCTCAGACGTTGGGGAATACTGTCCTTTTGTCAGACCGTAGATCTGATTGTTAAACAGCATCACTTTAGCATTCACGTTTCGTCTTAACAGATGCAGCAAATGATTAGACCCAATACTTAGCCCATCACCATCACCAGTAACAACCCAAACCAATAATTCGGGACGTGTTACTGCTAAACCGGTTGCAAACGTCGGTGCTCTGCCGTGAATCGTATGAAACCCATAGGTTTTCATATAGTAGGGAAATCGGCTACTGCACCCAATACCTGAAATAAAGGCGATGTTTTCTGGGGCAATATCCAACTCTGGCAACATTCTTTGCATTGTGGCTAAGACCGCGTAGTCACCACAACCAGGGCACCATCTTACTTCATTACTTGTTTCAAAATCTGCTTTGCTCAGAGACATTAAGCGCCCTCCTCTAAATGCTCTGCTAGCCGCTCAATCAGTGCTTCGACCTGAAATGGCTTTCCGGTAACTTGATTGACCGATTGTGCATCAACTAACGTCCTGGCTCTTATCAGCTGACACAATTGTCCACTGTTTAACTCAACAACTACCACTTTCTCAAAGGCTTGACACCATTGTTTTAAATCCGCTGGTAGTGGATTCACTAAACGAATCATTAAGGCAGAAACAGAGGCCCCATTCGCTTGTAGTGCCTCCACGGCGCTTCTAACCGCACCATAAGGGCTTCCCCAAGTAACAACGAGTAGCTTGTTTGCTTGTGGACCTAGCCATTGCACCGCGGGGAGCGATGTTTGAACACCTGCTACCTTATTCGCTCGGTCATGAACCATTTGTTGATGATTTTGAGGATCGTAACTGATCGAACCTGAAGGAACTGACTTCTCTAGCCCCCCTATACAGTGCATTAAGCCCGGGGTCCCTGGCTTAATCCAAGGTCGAGCGAGCGTCTCAAGCTCTCTTTGGTAAGGCCCATCTATCTCACTAGCGTGTTCAACAAAGTTAGGCTTCATTAATTGGAAATTATTAATATCCGGAATTTTCCATGCCTCAGACCCATTAGCAAGATATCCATCACTTAAAACAATCACTGGGGTCATATACCTTGAAGCTATTCTAAAAGCTTCTAGCGTGCACTCAAATGCATCCGAAGGGCTCAGTGGTGCGATAACGGGTAGAGGGCATTCTCCATGCCGTCCATGAATGGCTGCTAGCAAATCAGACTGCTCTGTTTTGGTTGGCATTCCGGTTGACGGGCCAGCTCTTTGTACGTCGACAACGACCAATGGAAGCTCCGCCGTTACGGCTAAGCCAATAGCCTCCATTTTCAAGTCCAAGCCTGGTCCACTGGTACAAGTAACCCCTAGGTTCCCACCATAAGAAGCGCCAATAGCAGCCCCCACTGCCGCCATTTCATCTTCAGCCTGCAAGGTCGCAACACCATATTCTTGTAACAACGCTGCTTGATGTAGGATATCTGAAGCTGGTGTAATTGGATAACCAGCTAGTAGCACTGTCTGCTCAGATAAACAAGCAGCCGCTGCGCAGGCCCAGGCGACGGCTTGGTTTGCCGTTATTTGTCGATAGTCTCCGGGTGCCAGCACCATTGGTGCAACTTCATAATAATTTTCGAATAGTTCAGCGGATATCGCATATTGATACCCCCCTTTTAAGGCTCGAACGTTGGCTTCAATAACATCAGGCTTTTGGGCAAACTTTTTTTCTATCCATTCAATCGTGTGCTGCAAGGAACGATCGTATAACCAAAACATCATTCCCAGCGCAAACAGGTTTTTAGCTCGTCGTGACTGTGCTCGGGAAAGTCCCAAAGATTCAACAGCACTCAACGTCAAGTGCGTAATCGGCGCGCTGATGATGGTATAACCGCTCAGCAGCCCTGACTCTAGCGGATTAGAATCTAAGCCAGCTTTCTTAAAATCTTTGTCGGTAAATTTGTCTGCATCGAGAACAATTAAGGCGCCTTTCTTAAGCGTAGGGATAGCACTTTTCAGCGCTGCCGGGTTCATCGCCACGAGGACATCCACTGTATCACCGGGCGTATGAATAGGATGGTCTGAAAACCGAAGCTGGAACCCTGAAACACCAGCAACAGTACCTGCTGGCGCACGGATCTCAGCAGGAAAATCAGGGAATGTTTGAATATCATTGCCGTGAAGAGCACTTTCAGCAGTAAATAAAGCCCCTGTCACCTGCATTCCATCTCCAGAATCTCCAGCAAAGTGAATCACAGCTGAGTCAACAGTTTGGCGAGATTTTGAGGGCTTGACCGTCAAAGGCCGCGTAGTATCCGTCATTGAGTCTTGGCACCTTTAGGTAAGTAACTACGTCATAACGGGCTACTATAACATTCTAGGGCACGCTTGCCACGGGTTCAGCGCAGAAAATATCTTCTCGGGCCTCTTTTACATTTTGTTTTAGAAGGCACTGGCTGATGGACCGCTTTCAAGTGATTGTCCTTATCACGCTCAAAATAAAAGAGCTTCGGAGCATTTCGAGGCTTAACCACTGCAGCACCAGGAAGAGTCATCTCGTATTCTAATCGCTCCCCCAGACCCGCGAATAATTTTTCAAAACTGGCGCGAACCCACTGCCAGCGTTTAACTCTTTCTGTCAGCGGTGATTGTGCAATCACAGACTTCCACCGCCTGATTGCACTTTTTACTTGCTTTGTGCAATCAATGGCATCCGTTTCTAGTTTTGCCCTTTTCAGATCATCGATTATTGTTTTTGTATATGATGAGGGGGCTTTATTCGTCAACCAAGCCCAAAAGTCTACAAACCAATCTCTAAATGAGCGCCGTTCATTTTCAATAAATTTCACTATTGAAATTAAATCGTCAATCCTTTGAGGAAGTGTCTGAACTAAATCTCTCGTTTCATTTTCGACTTGGGCACCCATCCAGCATAAATCGAACCACTTTAGATACATCTCATCAAGTCGATTGATCTCTTGTCCAATGCCACTGTTATCCCATTGCCGAATGGCATGAATTGAAAAAAAACGGCGCAAATAAGCATGATTGTCCGCATTAGTTAAATCTTCCATCCGCTTGTTTATCTGGGCTAGACAGTCCTGCGCACCAAACAAATCCCAGCGGAATGCCACCAGCGTATGGGCAATCCAGATCTGTATCCCTCGAATATTTTTTTCTTGCAGAGCTGCTAGCTCACGCCCTTCTGAGCCGAGCTGAAAAAAGCGAAACCAGAACCCGTTCGTTCGCTCTAAAATCAACGCTAGCTCTCGATATAACGAACTCAACGCTAAACGAATGCCAATATGGATAGCTCTAGGCAGTCTTGGTGCTGTCAAAAACAACCCCTTAATGCTAGAAAGTAATACTCTTGATTAGAGCAGGACCGTTGTAAATAAGTCCAGTATATAATTGCACTAAATCCGCCCCTGCTGCCCGCTTGGCTTGCGCCGCGTCATTACTATCAATCCCCCCCGATGCAATTATAGCCACCTTACCTTGCAGGTGATCAGAAAACTGCTTTAAGACATCGGTAGAACTCTCAAATAGTGGCGCCCCACTCAAACCACCCGTAATAGGCTTTGCAAGCGCTGTTTTCAAAGGACGCTCAACAGTTGTATTTGTTGCAATCAACCCTTCTATCTCACAATCAAGCAAGACTTTAGAAATAACTTGTATGTCTCGCTTCCCTAAATCAGGCGCCACCTTAACCACCATGGGAACACGCCGCCCTTGCTCAGATTGAAGCTGTGCTTGGGCCGACTTCAAGGCAGTCAATAGTTCAAAAAGCGCCTTTTCATCTTGGAGCGCACGCAAATCCGGAGTATTAGGGGAGGAAATATTGACTGTTACATAGTCTGCATATGGATAAACAGCTCTCAACCCTGTCAGATAGTCATTCACTGCTTTATCATTTGGTGTAATTTTGTTTTTTCCAATATTCACACCTAAGATTCCTGGCCATCGTCTATTGATTAACCTTGGAATCATTCTTTCTAATCCCTGATTATTAAAACCCATGCGGTTAATAACAGCCTTCTCATGAGTCAGCCTGAACAAACGGGGTTTTGGGTTGCCCTCTTGAGGGAGCGGTGTCACGGTTCCCACTTCGATAAATCCGAATCCCAGTCGACCCAATCCCTCAATATATTGAGCATTCTTGTCCAAACCAGCAGCAAGCCCCACTCTAGATGGAAAATCTAACCCCATTACCCGAGCTGATTGGCTTGAATCAGGGGTATTCTTAGGCAACAAATGGCACTTAGAAAGGACTGATAACCCTTTCAAAGTCACATCATGTGCGCACTCTGGCGAGAGCATAAAAAGAAATGGACGTGTGCAACGATATAGCATAATCATACCTAGAATACTGACTGCCTAAATATTACCCGAGAGATACAAAACCATTCAAGACTTGAAAGTCTCATGACTGGCTAACCAGCTAGAACGATAGTATATAAACATTATATTGTATTGGGATATACCATGACACACTCACAATGGCGGTTACTAGCTCAGCCAGGTTTTTTAGGTTTGTGGTTAACCCAAATGCTTGGTGCATTAAACGACAATATATTGAAAAGTAGTGTGTTGGTATTTATTACCTATTCCGCACTTGATTCAATAGCAATGCAACCAGGCATTCTCTCTGCTTTAGCAGCTGGTCTTCTCATTTTTCCTTTTTTCATGTTTTCAGGTTTAGCGGGCGATATCTCGGACAAATATGAAAAAAGTCGACTCATTCGACAGCTCAAAATATTAGAGCTTTTCGTTGCTATATTGGTTGCTATTACCTTTTACACTGAAGCTGTCTGGGGTTTATTTGCAGTGATCTTTTGTATGGGATGTCAGTCTGCATTTTTTGGTCCTCTTAAGTATAGCGCTATTCCCCAACTGACAGATGAGGCTCACCTTGTTGCAGCAAATGGTCTAATAAATGCAGCAACATTTGTGAGCATTCTACTTGGGACGATTATTGGTAGTTTATATATTCTTAGTCCTAATGGGACAAGTGTTATCAGCACTCTGATGATAATCACTGCCTGCCTAGGCATCATCAGCAGTTTAATGGTACCTAAACTTGCTGCAGGTGATGCGCACCTTGATATCCGGTATAACTTTTTAGTCTCACTATGGCACACTTTACAATTTGGACTAACACTTCACTCCACCCCTAAACTATTAGGGTTTATTAGCTGGTTTTGGTTTTTAGGCGCCACTATTTTGTCTCAGCTACCTAATTTTTCGAAATCAATTATTCATGGAGATGAAACTTGTGTAACCTATTTTTTATGCCTGTTCACCTTAGGCGTAGGCCTGGGCTCATTAGGATGCAATATGCTTTTGAAGTCTCGAATCAGCCTAAAATTAGCACCATGGGCTGCAATGGGGTTAACGATGGCATTAATTGACTGGGGGATTGCTTCCAGTCTGTATATTCGCCCTCCAGCACCTGCTGCACTAGTAGGGATAGAAAGCTTTTTAAGCTCACCTCAAGGCTGGCGCATCAGCATTGATTTATTTGCACTGTCTGCCTTTGGCGGAATGTATATTGTTCCATTCTACGCGGTAATGATGAAAAGGATCGATACGGCTCATCGTGCACGGATTATCGGTTGCCTTAATATTGTTGTCTCTTTTTGGATGGCAACTTCATCTTTGTTATTGATGATACTTTTTGACGCCAATATCCGCTTCATTCAAATAATATTTGGATTAGCGGTTATATCTCTTATCATCACAGGACTCAGTGTCAAGATGAGAATGACTTAGTCTTTCTCATCAGGCATATCGCAAGGCGTGCCACCCATATCCATTAGCTCTCTTAATGCAACTGAATACATGGTGTAGTCTCGTTTTGGCGCCGCTTTCAAATCCTGAATCATCCCTTCCCAACGTTGAACTTGAGTCTCATATTTTGAGAACCATCGATCTATACAGCCTTCCGTATCATTCTCATTCTTATGGGCACACTGAAGAACCGATACAGACAAGTCTCGCTGCTTAGAGTCCAGTGAGTCTCTAAATGCTGCTCTTGCCAGAGCATCCCAATTAGAAGCCACTGGATGATTCTTTATCTCTTCTCTGAACCAACCAAGACGAAGTTTCGCGCCAATGGCGTAGTACACTTGTGTAAAACCTTCAATTGCTAAGTGATTCTCTAGGCAAGCCTCAACAATATCCAGTGAAGAAAACAATCCAGAAAAAGAAGAAACTCGGACTGCCAAATCAGACGGCACTCCAGCATTATGATATTTCTCAAGCGTCTCTTCCATTGCTTTTTTAGCACTGGAGCGTAGTGAAGTTGGAACCAAACTCGCTACAGTATCAATTTGTGGCTTGAATGTTTCTATCGTCTCATGGATATTCATTAAATGACGACGGTGCCGTAATAACCAACGGGTCGCCCTTCTGGTTAATCGAATAATTTCATATAGTAATTGTGATTGAACATCAGCCGCTACACTACAGCCAAGTGCGACAACTTTTTCTCTCAAGCCAGGCACATCAAATAATGCCCGAGCAATAATATAGCCCCGAACGATGTCACACGTATCCGCACCCGTTTCATCTTTTAGTCGCTGAACGAAATTAATACCCATTTCATTCACCAGTGCATTGGATAGCTGTGTTGCTATTATCTCTCTGTATAGTCGATGCTCTCGCATCACTGACTCGTATCTTTCTTTTAGGACTTTTGGAAAGGCAGACTCTAAATAAGCAAACGCAAACTTATCTTCCGGAATCTTTGAATTAATGATTTGCTGCTTGAGTGATATTTTAACATACGCCATTAAAACGGCGATTTCAGGTCTAACCAAACCCAACTCGTTCTTTTTTCGTTCCTGCAATCCCTCAGTATCCGGAATAAATTCAATCTCGCGATCCAGATTAGCCTCAGACTCTAGAACACTAATCAATCGCTTATGCATTTCGATATTGTCAGGACCAAAGAACTGAGCAACACTCAGTGCTTCTGTTTGTAGTCGGTTGTTTTCTAAGCAAAGCTCTGCCACCTCATCAGTCATCTCAACTAAAAGTTGATTTCGGTGTTTATGTGTCAGCTCGCCTTGTCTAACCAATTCATTTAACAAAATTTTGATATTGACCTCATGGTCAGAACAATCTACCCCGGCAGAGTTGTCAATCGCATCTGTATTAACACGACCGCCTGCAAGTGCATATTCGATTCGACCAAGCTGCGTGAAACCAAGGTTTCCACCTTCACCAACAATTTTTGCACTCAGGTCTTTACCATTAATGCGAAGCTGATCATTTGCTCTATCCCCAACTTGCCCGTTGGTTTCAGAGACAGACTTCACGTAAGTACCAATTCCTCCATTCCACAAGAGATCAACAGGCGATTTAAGCATTGCCTTAATCAACTTGTTTGGTTCGATTTGGTTTTCTGACAGTCCAAAACGCTCTTTCATCTGAGGACTAACGGGGATCGATTTTGCTGAACGAGAAAATACTCCTCCCCCTTCTGAAATCAGTTCCACATTGTAATCTGTCCAATGAGTACGGGGCGTTTCAAATAAGCGCTTTCTTTCATTGAAACTCGATTTAGCGTCAGGATTGGGGTCTACAAAGATATGCAAGTGGTTAAAGGCACCTACCAAACATATATGCTCAGACAGGAGCATCCCATTCCCAAAGACGTCCCCACTCATGTCACCAATACCAACAACAGTAAAGTCTTCTTTTTGGCAATCAACTCCAATTTCTTTAAAGTGACGTTTAACGGATTCCCAGCCACCACGAGCGGTAATTCCCATACCCTTATGGTCGTAACCTTCGGAGCCGCCAGAAGCAAACGCATCCGCAAGCCAAAAGTTATATTCAGCTGAAATACTGTTGGCAATATCTGAGAAGGTCGCAGTTCCCTTGTCAGCGGCCACTACTAAGTAGTAATCGTCATGATCATGACGAACAACATCGTCTGGTGGAACCACCTCTGAATTCACAAGGTTATCAGTGATGTCTAGCAACCCTCTTATGAAGGTCTTGTAACAGCTGATACCCTCTTCCATGATCTCTTCTCGAGTACCATTTAGTGGCAAACATTTTGGATAAAACCCACCTTTTGCTCCCATTGGGACAATCACTGAGTTTTTAACGCGCTGGGCTTTCACAAGCCCTAATACCTCAGTCCTAAAGTCTTCTCGTCTGTCAGACCATCGTAGACCACCACGGGCTACATTTGATGTTCTTAGATGTACCCCTTCAACCCTTGGTGAGTAAACAAATATTTCATACGCTGGTAAGGGTTTAGGCATATCAGGAATAGCTTGGGGATTAATTTTAAAAGAAATATAGTGTTTTGGCGCACCACTTTCATCCTTTTGATAAAAGTTAGTTCTTAGAGTGCCATATATTACATCTCTGTATCGTCTCAAAATCTTGTCTTCATCAAGGCTCTTAACATTATCTAAGGCCCCATTAAAAGCTTCATCTAGTTCTTTGAGAACTGACTCTTGCTTATCAAGCATATTTGGATTAAAGCGAGCATCAAACATTTGAACCAACATTTGAGCGATATCTGGGTGCTCAAACAAGGCTTTTTCAAGATAATTTTGACTAAAAGTAAATCCAATTTGCCATAAGTACTTAGCATATGCGCGAACAATAGATATTTCACGCCAAGACAATTCAGCCGCTAGAACTAAACGGTTAAAACCATCACTTTCCGCATTACCTGCCCAAACATGGTAAAATGCTGATTGAAAAATATCTTTGACGGTCTCAACATTAAGGTCTTTTCCACGAACATGAGACATACAAAAATCATTAATCCAAACCATCTTTTCTTTACTAACTTGGATGCCATATGGAGCTTGGCTCTTAACCTCTAGACCAAAGTTTTCAAGCATTGGAACGACATCAGACAATGGAATTGGACTACCCGGCTGAAAAAGCTTAAACCGCAACAATGCATTCATTTCTTCTAAGGGACGATAGAAACTCATTGCTATCGACTTATTATTCGCTAGCCCTTCAATATGCTGAATATCAAATACTGCCATTCTGGCAGGAAAATCTTCTATGTAACTCGCAGGAAAAGCATTTTGGTAACTTTTGAAATAACGATCTCCCTGCTCATCACCAAATTGGTCTGATATGGCTGTGCTCAGTTCCTCTTCCCAGGTCAGTGAGGCCTCTGAGATTTTTCTTTCAAGCTTCTTAATATCACTTTCAACTGCTTTTGTGCCTCTTTTAATACGCACAACAAAGTAAATACGTGCTAGTAAGGAATCTGAAAAGTGGGTTGAAAAATTCGTTTGATAGCCTCCAAAAGCATTTTGAAGAATATTAGCAATCTTTTTTCTCAACTCTGAATTAAATTTATCTCTCGGAACAAAGGCCAAGCACGAATAAAAGCTTCCAAGTATGTCTTTACGTACAAATAATCTCACCCGCAACCTTTCAGCTAGCTGCAAAACACCCATGGTGGTTTCATAGATTTCATCTGTTGAGGCTTGAATAATTTCATCACGAGGCAGCGTCTCAAGAATATTGTATATTTCTTTTCCCTCATGAGAGTCCGCGACAACATTTGCTTTATGTAAAATAGATTTTACTTTTTGTCGGGTGATAGGAATATTGTGGGGACGCTGGTTATATGCAGAGGAGGTATATAACCCAATAAATTTGTGGTGCCCTACAACACGCCCGTTCTGATCGAATTTTTTTACTGAGATAACATCAGTATATACAGGACGGTGGACGGTTGAAACGGTACTGGTTTTACCTTGAATAATTAAAGGCACTTCACCTAAAAGCTGACGCTGACCGTCATCATGCAACTCACTCAATCGATAGCTAATAGTCGGCTTTTTATGACGCAATACCCCGAGACCCGAATCTTTAGCCATCCTGAATAAAGTATCATTTTCTTCGGCACATATATCTAAGCGGTAATAGCCAATAAACGTAAAGTTGTTTTGCGTTAACCACTTAAGGAATTCAAGCGTTTCAGCCTGCTCTTCTTTGGGTACATTAACAGACAAGTTTGTTATTTCCTCAATAACATCATTTAACTTACCCTTCATTTCAGACCAGTCTTCTACACAAGCCCGTACATCATGAAATACCGCTTTTAGTTGTGACTCGATTTGTTCACAAACCCCTTCTTCCACCTGTCGGTTGATTTCAACATAAATAACAGTATTTGACGGTTTACTCGCATCAATTTTGTCATCGATCAGAATATCAACAATTTCGCCAGACTTATCTTTCACTAACTGCACATCAGATACGTACAACATTAGATGACAAAAATAGCCACGCTCATTCAGCTCGGCTCGTAGTGAATCCACCAAAAAAGGAATGTTCTCATGAACAGCCTCAACGATCGTCTTTGATGACTGCCAACCATGTTGCTCAAATTGCGGATTGTAAACCCGAATAGACTCAGGTGAACCATTGCGCTTTTTTAAAAGCTGCCATTCCGACAAAGCAGCACCGTACAAATCAATGATAGAGCGTTCTTTAAAGTCGTCGATAAAGATGCGCCGGTAAAAAGCATGTACAAATTTACAAAATAACTCAGCCTCTTTTTTGGGAAGTTTACTTGCTTCTCTGCAAATACGCTCAATGATTTCAGCGCGACCTATGTCGTTTTCGATGGACATGATTTGCCTCTTCAATTTTGGAGAACTATCTGATTTATCGGCAATGATCGTAAAAAAATTAACCTTATTATAAATATAGCTGGCACAAGATTAAATTCCCATTCGATAAAAGAATATGTTTATACTAGGTCACCTAAACGATTTAATTTTGGGTGACCGAAGCCCAAAGAGAGGTGAGGATGCGTCTACGTACAGCCCTAACTGGCCTTGTTCTACTACCAGTACTTTTTGGCTGCTCTGTTAATCCTGTCACAGGAGCAAATGAATTCACCTTCGTCTCCCAAGCCAAAGAAATAGAGATGGGGTTGACATACTATGAACCTCTTCAGCAAGTCTCTGGGGGCCTTTATACTCGCGACCCTGCCTTGTCGGACTATGTTAGTGATGTTATTGGCAAACTAGCCAAAGTCTCTGACCGACCTGAGCTACCTTACCAAATCGTCATTTTAGATACTAGCACTGTGAATGCATGGGCTCTCCCAGGGGGAAAAATGGCCATTCACAGAGGGTTATTACAAGAGCTAACTAGCGAGGCTGAGCTGGCTGCCGTTTTAGGCCATGAAATGGTGCACGCGGCGGCTCGTCACTCTGCCCGTCAAATGGAAAGAGCCTCTTTGTTAATGGCGGGTCTGACACTTGCTGATGCAGCTTTGGGGGATAATAAAAATCGGACTCTAATTTTAGCTGGCGCTAGTTTTGGATCATATTTGCTTTCTTTAAAATATTCACGAGTGGATGAGAAAGAAGCAGATCACTACGGAATGATTTACATGGAGCGAGCCGGGTATGATCCTCAAGAGGCTGTTACCCTACAAAAAACATTTGTTCGCTTATTTGAGGAAGAAAAACCTGGTGTGTTTGAGCAAATGCTTGCCAGCCACCCCCCCTCTCACGATCGGGTGGAGGCCAACCAAGCTTTGGCAAATACTATGCAAGAGGGGTTGTATACAGGAAAGGACGCTTTTCAAAAAGCCACTGAAAAACTCAGAACTGACATTCCATCATACAAAAAATTAGGCATTGGATTCGAAGCGCTAGAAAAGGATGAATTAGAGCTCGCAAGAAGTCAGGCTGAAAAAGTTATGACAGCATCACCTGGCCTTCATCAAGCACATCGATTACTTGGCCTGGTTAATTTCAAAGAAGAAAACTACCAGGAAGCTATTTACCAATTTACTGTTGCTATTCGGCTACACCCTGAGTTTTACGCACCTCTCTATGAGCGCGGCTTAGCATATGAAAAGAGCGGCCAACTGGTTAAAGCTCAAAAAGATTACATTGCTTCATTAGAGCTATTGGATACAGAAGATGCGGCCGCGGGACTTAAGCGAGTAAATAAGCTCATTCGACGTGCCGCCCGCAAAGCTAAGCGGATGAAGGCTGAGTCTGAAGAATAATTTCTTTTGCCGCTTTGACCCACTCATCACTATCATTCAAACAGGGGACCAGTGTAAACTTGGTTCCCCCAGACTCTAGCCACTGCTCTTTTAAACCTATACCTACCTCTTCTAAAGTCTCAAGACAATCAGCAGTAAATGCGGGACACGCAATAACGACCTCCGTTTTACCCTGTTCGCGTAGTTGTTTAAGGTATAAATCGGTATAAGGCTGTATCCAAGGAATTTTACCTAATCGAGATTGAAAGGTGGTATGAACACGATCTGGGCTTATACCAAGCATTTGAATTAATTGGCGAGATGTTTCATAGCACTGCGCGCGATAACAGTATCGATTTGTTGGTCCAATAACTGGACAAGGCGCTTTATGATCACATGGAAAATTTTTACCATCAACAGCAACCACATCTTTAACAGGTAAGCCGTGGTAGCTAAGTACTAGCTCTGTTGTTTCGTTTACATAAGGTGAAATTTGTTTTGCTTGCGCTCTTATAAATGCATGATGATCATAAAAATCTGATATCAGTCTAATACTCGGGACAACCGTCTTTGTCGAAATGTACTGATAAATAGCCTCTACTAAAGAGCCTGTCGTGGCACTAGCATACTGGGGAAATTGGCTAAAAAGAACGATTTCGTCAGGATTAGAATACAGTATTTTATCTATAGCAACTTGCCAGTTTGGCCGCCCATGGCGCATGCCTATGTAGACCTGGGTATCGCTATCAAAAGCGCTATTTAACTTATCTGCAAATAGCTGGGAATAATGGATTAAAGGAGAGCCTGTTTTGCTATCCCAAATTGCTTCATAGGCCTTTTTTACCTTGTAGGGTCTAAGCGGCAGAATAATGCCCCACAACAATAGTTTTCTAAACGGAAGCGGTAATGTCAAAACGCGACGATCATCGAGAAAATTCTTCAAATACCGCCTAATAGGGGCCACTTTTGGGGCATCTGGGGAACCCAGATTTAGACATAGAACGGCTCGCCGAGTCACGCAATTCTCCAAAGTTTAATTATGCCACTGACCTGCAACAAAATAGCATGTCTGAAATGGCGATACTAGGTGCTGTCTCTTATACTAATTAAGATATCCAAGTGAGAATCTTATATGTATACAGCAGACTCTTTTCATAAAGATTTCAGGGGGTTACCCTCTGATGATCGAGCGACCGTTAAAGTTGCTGTAGAAAATAATGAAGTAGATACCATCCACTTTTTTAATGCTGGGGCTGAAACAGTTCCAGGTCGCACCATTCGTACTTGGCCGTTCAAAAATCCTGATTATGTGATTGAAAGCACCTCTAAAAGGACTGCGCATGCGCTTAAAATGTTTGGACTGGCAAGAGGCCAAACGCCAGCAGCGATAGCAATAGCCGACTTAGGGGACTACCTACGCAAAGTCATGACGGTGAGAACTCTAGCGGCTCTTCCGACAACAACGCAACATAAAGTAAGAGCAGTCCGCCATGCTCAGAAAAGACTCCTTGAAATCGAGCAAAAAGAATTAGCATTGCTGCCTGGTGACTCAATTGGCCAAGAAGCTCTACGAAATGAAGTTCTAGAGATTTTAGATGATTTAAATAAAGATAATCACAACATTAGTTACAGCTTCTTCCACTCAGAAGGTCGACTGGGAAAAGTTGTAGACAGTTTACGCTATCGTATGGAAACATTTAGATTTCCAGTCAGTGGATATTGTAGAACCGATCAAATTCATCCTGAAGATGCAGAAGACGGAAAACCATTTTTCTTTAAGTTAAGTAGTCATGGAAAGGGGCCACATGAAACAGTTGCATTCATGCAGTGGTTATATCATCAAAGACGAACAGCCGAACTACCCGGCTATCGCAACCCTATCCAAAGAGGATTCGATCGCTTATTGCAAGTCTTAAACATTCGCAGAATGCGCTTTCAACCTGATAAGAAAATTAACCCTGATTTAGATAAGCTTTATACTACCCAAAAGAAATTTACAACTAGTTTTCTAACAAGGGTTGCTCGAAACTTAAGTAAGTTTTTAATTGGTGTTCCTACCTCAATCACGATGGGTATCGCTGATGGCTTTAACTTCCTGCGGCAAGAGTACCTAGATTTTAAAAACTGTCATTTTGAAAGTGCGATCAATCAACGAGAAAAAAATGCTCTAAAGAAACTGGCTAAAAAAGACATTGAAGAGCAACAGCTACTAAGTGAGTCAAACAGTGACTCTTCTCAAGCCAAACCTGATTACATGGTCTTAGCACCAGAACGAGCACTAAGCACTCTAGAGCACGACAATATTTTTGCTAATTTGCTTATGCCCGCTCGAAGAATGTTAGAAATGAACCAAGAGTTTGTTCTGCAAAACCCAACCATCTATGCCACTCTTGTTTGTCTTGGCGTTGTCCCTGCTATCTCTGTTCTATTGCCTTTTGACATGATTGGCATCTTAAAGGCTAGCGGTGGAAAATCTTTCGCCGGATCACAGGCCTTTGCACAATTATCAGTTCTAAACCATGCAGGTGCCGCTCAGAACATTCATGCCTTGCATAGAGGACATTCAACTCGCACCTTACGCGCATTAGATACCGTATCTAGTGAAATCAAAGCATCCGGAGCAACGGGTTCTATCGTCAGTGCTTTAGCTTCTGGTGGGGTTGGAAATTACTTTGAAGCGCTCGACAAAAATCTAGAAGACCCATTCGCATTTGCTGACTACATATTAACCATGACCTCTATTGGTTTAAATCAAAGGGCCATGTCTAACCATGCATACCGAATAAATGCATCACTTAGAACGGCATTAATGGCTGAAACTATCGCCTTTCGAGGCTACAACGTCTATCCCAATGTTAGATCTATTGTCTCTTCTGCACTTAGGTTTCCTTTTCAATTTGTCAGCACAACGGCAAGACTGATTGCTAGCGCAGGACTTGCGCTAACGGGTAAGACAGAGGCATTTACATTTGAGCTTAAAGAGGCCGGTAAGAAGATTGTCAGCTCAGCCTATGCAGGAATGAGCTTTGTTTCGGGTTTAGCCAAATTTACCTGGCGAACCCTTAATTATGTTCCAAAGTTGGCGAATGAACTTCTCTTGACTGTTCCCTCACGTATTATTGGTACTGCTGGTGATATGCTTCATACAATTGGTGACGTAGGACGAAAAGCCCATCAAGCAATCATGAAGAAAAGCCAGTTCCTTGGCGGCCTTACTGCCCTGCCCTTACGATTGCCAGCCGAAATAATGCGGGGCGCAGGGAGCCTAATGGTTGGTGTTGCAAAAGGATTGAAACGCGCTAAAAACTGGTTTAGACGTAATTGGGATAAAGCAATATTTAGGCCTGGTAACTCACTATTAAACCGCTTTAGTAATTCAATTGATCGTTTATTTAATCCAGAGCACCCTGTGAACAAAGCAACTGAGCAAATCGATAAGCTTAAAGCATTACGGAAAGACATCATTGAAAAAGATGGCGGCAACGCCCCCGTTATTCAATTATTAGATCGACTGATTCGTGGACTAGATGAGTATCGAAAAGCTATTAAAAGTGGGAAAAACTCCTATAAACACCCCGACCTAAAGAAGACCCTACAAGCCTCTATGTTGCAAGCGGCTTCTTTATGCCAAAAACAAGCATTAGCTGAAGTACTAGAACAAGTACATAGCCCAGAAGCCTCAGGTCCTGCAGTCACTGAACTGAAAGAAGCGCTTGAGGCACTAGAGCCCCTTAGAAAAGAACAAGAGATTTCTGCTAGCCCACTGGCCTCTCATGCCTCTTGTGACTTACTGTTTGATGAAATAAGTCACAAGAAACATACCGAAAATCCAAGCAGTAGACCACGGCTAAGACCAGATAATCATGGTGGCAGTCAAAGCCACCCTCACCTTTAGTCGCTCACCGTCTTTGAAATTATCTCAAATGTATCATTAGAGAGCTTTTGCTCATCCAACAGACGTTTTAGAATCACTTTAACTTTAGCTTGTCGAGATTCATCTAAACGACGCCATGTAGAAAAAGCAGATGCTAAGCGTGCAGCCACTTGGGGATTAAACTTATCAATTGTTGCAATGTTATCTGCAACCAATTGATACCCCTCTCCACTTTCGGCGTGAAAGTGCCTCTCATTGTGAGCAAAGGTATTCAATAGAGCATATACCTTATTGGGATTTTGAATTGAAAAGTTTTTGTGTGATAACAAGTTTTTAACTTGATCAATTGTATCATCACGAGTAGAGGATGCCTGTAGGGCAAACCATTTATCCATAGCTAACTCATTTGATTGATACTCTTCCAAGAACAGTTCGAGCAGCTGTTTTCTGACTTCATGATGAGAGTTATTAACAGCATTGAGAGCCCCCATTTTTTCCGTCATGTTATAGGCATTCTGATATTGATTTAAAGCCTGTTCTGCACCGGCATTTTCATCACAACGCATTAGGTGCCCTAAACTTACATTAGCCATTTGTCGATTGCCAGAAGCTGACTGTGAAATATCATCCTTCCTCGCAGCATAGTGTTCAGCATAAAGAACCTTCCAGTCATCACACAACTTGGCCGAGAAAAATTTTGTGAAATAATCATAGACTTCCCACAGCACGGTCTGAGTCACATTAGGAAGGGCTTGAGT
This sequence comes from Legionellales bacterium, assembly GCA_002708265.1. Taxonomy (GTDB): domain Bacteria; phylum Pseudomonadota; class Gammaproteobacteria; order Berkiellales; family Berkiellaceae. Next base: position 219,781 of record PANA01000005.1, read on the forward strand.
GGCAACCCCAAAGGTCGGCAGCGTTAGCAATAAAGCTTTAAAGTTCAAGTCATCAAAACTCTCTGCCACGACGGGCTCAAAGTCAGAAAACACTTCACTGTCCAGAAGCATCGCCTTCTTATTTGTGCGTTGTTTTGCCAAATGCTCAATCGTTTCAATAATCATTTTTTGAGCAGCATTCCAGCGAGTAAATGGGTCGCTTGAGTGTTTAAGCATCACGCCATACTCATGATTATGATAGGGGTATGAAAATTTGACTGGCGCACTGAAATCACTAAACAGTGCAGGAATAGGTCTTTCTTTTATCCCATCGAATGTGAAGGTTTGATCTTCTTTGGTTATCTCAAGAACAGACTCCTTAAAAAGAACACTTCCATCATCCGCTAAAAGCTCTACCTTCATCGGAATAACAACTGGTTCTTTAGGCGTCTTATCCCCTACGGCCGGTCGATATGATTGTTTAGTGTGCAACTGGTACTTGTTCGCTTGTGCATTCCAATGCCCTGTTACCTGAACATTAGGGGTTCCGGCTTGTCGGTACCATCTTGAAAATTGTGACAGGTCCTTTTCATTAGCATCAGCATGGGCTTTTAAAAAGTCTTCCGTCGTTACGGCTTGACCATCGTGCCTTTCAAAATAAGTCTTCATTCCATTTTTGAAGCCTTTGTCACCTAGCAGCGTGTGAAGCATTCGAATAACTTCGCAACCTTTTTCATAAACAGTAAGCGTATAAAAGTTATTTATTTCGATATAAGTCTCTGGTCGTATTGGATGACTTAATGGGCTACTATCTTCAGCAAACTGTCGTGTTTGCATTAAATTCGCCTGTTCTATTCGATTAACACCAGGTGACCCACAATAATCAGAAAACTGCTGTTCTCTAAAGACAGTTAACCCTTCTTTCAAACTAAGTTGAAACCAGTCTCTGCAGGTGACTCGGTTTCCACTCCAGTTATGAAAATATTCATGCCCTATAACAGCTTCAATTAACTGATAGTCCTTATCCGTAGCCGTTTGGGGGTCAGCGAGAATATATTTCGTGTTGAATATATTCAATCCCTTGTTTTCCATTGCCCCCATATTGAAGTCACTTACCGCCACAACCATGTAAATATCTAGGTCATACTCCAAACCATAGGTATCTTCATCCCACTTCATAGCTTTCTTTAAAGCTTCAATCGCGTGACCACACCGATTTTTATCTTCAGGCCGAACATAAAAAGCCAACTCAATATTTCGACCACTTTTTGTTTGAAAACTGTCTTTAACTTCAGCCAATGGACCGGCAACAAGGGCAAAAAGATAGCTTGGCTTCTTAAAAGGGTCCTTCCAAGTTACTTGATGCATTCCACCATCAAGTTTTTTATGTTCGATCGGGTTACCGTTTGAAAGCATCACCGGATATTCTTTTTCAGATGCTCTTATAGTTGTCGTGAAGGTAGATAAAACATCTGGACGGTCTGGATAGAAGGTTATTCGTCGAAAACCCTGTGATTCACATTGAGTACAGTACATATCTTTTGACATATACAGACCTGAAAGCGCTTTGTTTGCTTCTGGGCTAAAGTGATTAACAACTGTTAATTCAAACTTATCAGGGTATTCACTTAGCTCTAAACCTTTATCAGTTAGTTGATACGCATTTTTATCGAGTATTTTGCCATCAATTAAAATTTCATCAAGAACAATAGAATCTGCATGTAAAAGAATGGGACTTTTGTCTTTACCATGCATCTTAAACTGCATCTTGTTTATCACTTTTGTCGATTTAGGATCTAGCGTGATATCTAAATCAACTTTAACCACCTCATAATGAGGTGCAACGTAATCTTTCAAATGGATAGCTTGTGGCGTAACAGCTGCATCAATCATCATTTAACCCCTAGGGAAATTTAATATTGGCTAAGTGTATCTCATTGTAGAATCAAGAAAAACACTTGCTATGCTGTTTAGGCACCCCTTAGAATGATAGTAAGAGTTAGTAGTACAGCAGGGAGCTTACCTCTATGGGTTTATTAGATGGAATGCAGGAGCGATACGCTTCACGTTTTGGGGATACTGAAGAACTAACACTTCAAGAGTATCTAGAATTATGTAAAAAAGACAAAATGGCTTATGCCAATCCAGCTGAGCGTATCTTACAAGCAATTGGTGAGCCAACAGATATCGATACGAGCAAAGACCCACGATTAGCACAGATCTTTCAAAATAAAATCATTCGTTCCTATGAAGCCTTTAAGGGCTTTTACGGCATGGAAGAAGCGATCGAACAAATTGTTTCATTTTTCCGTCATGCTGCTCAAGGACTTGAAGAACGCAAGCAAGTTTTATATTTGTTAGGACCTGTTGGTGGTGGTAAGTCTTCTTTGGCGGAGAAGTTAAAAGAGTTGATGGAGAAAGTTCCTTTCTATGCAATAAAGGGCTCTCCCGTCTTTGATAATCCTCTTAACCTTTTTGACCCTCAAGAAGATGGTCACATCTTAGAAGAAGAGTTTAATATCCCTAAACGTTACATTCGCGGCGTACTTTCACCATGGGCAGTTAAACGACTGTCAGAGTTTAATGGCGATGTAAACCAATTCAAAGTTGTTAAACTTTGGCCTTCTCGCCTCAAACAGTTGGGTATTGCTAAAACTGAACCTGGTGACGAAAACAACCAAGATATCTCATCTTTAGTTGGTAAGGTGGATATTCGGATGCTTGAGCGATTTGCACAAGATGATGCTGATGCTTACAGCTATTCTGGTGGGTTATGCCGAGCTAACCGCGGTTTACTTGAATTTGTTGAGATGTTTAAAGCGCCAATTAAGGTTTTGCACCCTCTGCTAACAGCAACGCAGGAAGGGAACTACAATGGAACCGAAGGCACCTCATCACTTCCGTTTGATGGCATCATTCTAGCGCACTCTAACGAAAGTGAGTGGCAGACATTTAAGAATAACAAGCACAACGAAGCCTTTTTAGATCGGGTTTATATCATCAAGGTACCCTACTGCTTAAGGGTTACTGAGGAAGTGAAGATATATCAAAAGCTTTTGAAAAACAGTTCTTTATCAAAAGCACCTTGTGCACCAGGCACTTTAGAAATGATGGCTCAATTTTCAGTTTTATCACGAATAAAAGAACCTGAAAATTCCAGTATATATTCTAAAATGCGAGTATATGATGGACAAAACCTCAAAGATACCGATCCCAAAGCCAAATCCTACCAAGAGTATCGGGACTTTGCCGGTGTTGATGAAGGGATGGAAGGTCTTTCTACTCGGTTTGCTTTCAAAATTCTATCAAGGGTGTTCAATTTTGATGGCGCTGAAATAGCCGCTAACCCAGTTCACTTGTTATACGTACTTGAACAGCAAATAGAACGTGAGCAGTTTTCACAAGAAATACATGACAGATATATTTCTTTCCTTAAAGGCTTCTTGTCTCCTCGCTACGTCGAGTTTATAGGTAAAGAAATCCAAACTGCTTATCTGGAATCTTATTCTGAGTATGGACAGAATATTTTCGACCGATATGTTACTTATGCTGATTTTTGGATACAGGACCAAGATTATAGAGATCCTGACACAGGTGAACTTTTCGACAGACAAGCACTTAACGAAGAGCTTGAAAAAATTGAAAAGCCAGCTGGCATAAGCAATCCAAAAGACTTTAGAAATGAGATAGTAAACTTTGTTTTACGTGCGAGAGCCTCTCATGGTGGCAAAAATCCTGACTGGACTAGCTACGAAAAACTACGGGTCGTTATTGAGAAAAAAATGTTCTCGAACACTGAAGATTTACTTCCCGTGGTTTCCTTTAATACTAAATCCAGTGCGGATGAACAGAAAAAGCATGAGGACTTTGTCGCTCGCATGATGGAAAAAGGTTACACACGCAAGCAAATTCGACTGTTATGTGAATGGTACCTACGGGTACGTAAGTCTTCTTAAGGAGACCCTATGCCTGCAGATCGCTTTATTGATCGGCGTCCTCAAGGACGAAACAAGAGTGCTGTCAATCGTCAACGATTTATGCGGCGATACAAGAAGCAAATACGTGATGCTGTTCGAAAAGCGATCTCTGGCAGAAGTATTACTGAAGTGGATGAACATGGTGAGACCATCACCATTCCAACTAAGGACATCTCTGAGCCCCAGTTCCATTATGGACAAGGGGGTGATCGCGATATTATTCTTCCAGGAAATAAAGAATTCTCAACGGGTGACCAAATACAGCGCCCTCCTCAGGGCGGTGGCAAAGGAGAAGGAAATCAAGCTAGTGACTCTGGAGAGGGTGATGATGACTTTGTTTTTCACCTGTCAAGAGATGAGTTCCTAGAAGTCTTTTTTGAAGATTTGGCGTTACCGAACCTACTTAAAACCAAACTCGCTAAAATGGTGACGATGAAGACCGTTCGGGCTGGATTTACTTCAGACGGTGTACCAAGCAATATAAATGTTGTGCGGTCACTACGAGGCGCAATGGGACGTCGACTCGCCATACAGGGCCCATTGAAAAGAGAGCTGGCGGATTTAGAGGCTCAGCTTCCTTCCTGCACGGAGTCCAAACGCCCACAGCTATTAGAAGAAATTGAGACACTTAAACGACGAATAAGCTCTGTCCCTTTTATTGATCCGTTTGATTTAAGATATAACAACCGTGTTAAGCGCCCCCAACCTTCAACACAAGCCGTTATGTTTTGTCTTATGGATGTCTCAGGCTCCATGGATGAAACAAAAAAAGACATAGCTAAGCGATTTTTTATTCTTTTGTATTTATTCTTATCAAGAACATACGAAAATGTAGAGCTGGTGTTTATCCGACATCATACCTCGGCTAAAGAGGTCAACGAAAATGACTTTTTCTACTCCCGCGAAACGGGGGGAACAGTTGTATCAAGTGCCTTAGAAAAGATGGTTGAAGTTATGCAAGATCGCTACCCTACTTCTGATTGGAATATCTATGCTGCTCAAGCGTCAGATGGGGATAACTGGAACAATGATTCACCCCGATGTAGAGATCTATTGGTAAACAGCATACTCCCGCATGTTCAATATTTCTCATATGTTGAGATATTACCGAGACATCATCAAAGTCTATGGGAAGCCTACTTAGATGTCAGTGCCACCTGTGATAACTTTGCGATGCAGAATATCGAGAACACACAAGATATCTATCCTGTGTTTCGTGAACTATTTAAGCAGCCCTCTGAGACGGTTTAAGGACAGCTATGACCTCCTCATCAAAATTAATTACTGATAACTCAGAATGGTCATTTGATTTATTAGAGCGTTTCCAAACTGAAATCGCTCGTATCGCTGAAAAATTCAAATTAGATACTTATCCTAATCAGATTGAGGTCATTTCATCTGAGCAGATGATGGATGCCTACTCATCAGTGGGTATGCCTGTTGGTTATAATCATTGGTCTTTCGGAAAACAGTTTTTATCTGTCGAAAAAAACTATAAGCGTGGCGCAATGGGGCTTGCATACGAGTTGGTAATCAACTCTAACCCTTGTATTTCATATTTAATGGAAGAAAACACACTGCCAATGCAGGTGCTGGTGATTGCCCACGCTTGCTATGGGCATAACTCCTTTTTTAAAAGTAACTATCTATTTAAGACGTGGACCAATGCTGATTCAATTATTGATTACTTAGTTTTTGCTAAAAAATATGTATCAGACTGTGAAGAAGCCCATGGCATTGAGGCGGTAGAAGCGGTTATAGATGCTTGTCACTCAATTATGAACCATGGTGTTGACCGATATCGTCGTCCTAAAAACCTTTCACTTTCATCCGAGGAAGCAAGTCAGACAGAAAGGGCTGAATATATACAGCATATGGTCCAAGACCTGTGGCGAACACTGCCCCGTAAAGACTCTCATGAAAAAGGGGACCATACCGAGCGCTTCCCCAAAGATCCTCAGGAAAATATTTTATACTTTATTGAAAAAAATGCCCCTTTGCTTGAAACCTGGCAGCGAGAGTTAGTTAGAATTGTGCGTAAGATGGCGCAATATTTTTACCCACAACGTCAAACCAAGGTTATGAACGAAGGCTGGGCAACCTTTTGGCATTACACGATTATGCATGAGCTTTATGATGAGGGTCTCATTAGTGAAAAGTTCATGATGGAGTTTTTACACAATCATACCAATGTTGTATTTCAGCCAGGGTATGATTCTCAATATTACTCCGGTATCAACCCTTACACATTAGGTTTTGCGATTTTTTCAGACTTACGTCGCATCTGTGAAAATCCAACGGATGAAGACAAGCAATGGTTTCCTGATATTGCAGGCACTGATTGGCTAACAACCCTTCATTTTGCTATGGAAAACTTTAAAGATGAGAGTTTCGTAGCGCAATTTTTATCGCCTAAAGTGATTCGTGATTTGAAGTTGTTTTGCATTATGGATGAAGAAGAAAGAGATACTCTGATGGTTGATGCGATCCACAATGAAGACGGCTATCGTGCAGTACGTCAAGCTTTATCAGAGCAGTATAATATAGGAAACATTGATCCGGACATTCAAGTCTATAACGTAGACTTACGTGGAGATCGCTCTCTTACCTTACGGTACCAACAAAATGCAAAGCGCCCTCTTTCTGACGATGCTGAAGAAGTGATAAAGCACATTTATAGTCTATGGGGCTTCCCTGTTAAATTAGAAATCAAGAAAGCCGATGGTAGTGTTGAAGCGGGGCCCTGCTGTCCCCCAAAGCCTAAGCCAGATCCATCTGAGAGTCGCTCAGTACCATCAGTGATTACTGGCCCCTCTCAAATAGATACAAGCACTAAGCCTTAATACTCTAAAGACACATGATAGGCGCTGTGTTTACGGACATTAAACACCTTGTTGCCAAAGTATAAGTATTGTCCTTTGATGCCTGTTAAGGTTCCTTCTATTGTTGGCAGTTTATCAAGCCCAACAGAGGTAACCTTTTCAGGGTAGGCCGCCACAGGATAACTCAGATTTGTCTCTGGATCTTCTAATACACTAAAAGCATCTTCACCGAACTTTTCTCTGATTTGTGACAAATTTTCAGCGACCTTATCTAGTGCTTCTATTTTTATGTCAGCCAAAGTCAAAGGCGTTGGCGCAGATTTTAAAAGTGCTCGCCAATCAGTTTTATCCTTCATATGTTGACCAATTGCCACCTCAATCAGACCTGCTATCCGTCTAGACTGTGTTTTGATGATTGGCATGGCTTGAGTGGCACCCTGATCTATCCAGCGAGTTGGAATTTGAGAATGCCTAGTCAATCCTACTTTAAGGCCGGATGTGTTCGCTAAATAGACATAGTGATCTATCATACAATGCGTATTACCCCACTCTGGCTCACGGCATGTCCCTAGATGATAGTGGCACTGCTCTGGCTTAAGGATACACATATCACAACGAGCAAGTCGCTTGAAGCACATAAAACAATACCCTTGGTTATAGCTTTTCTTAGTGGCTTTAGCACAGCCTAGACATATAATTTTGCCTTCATAGCTAATTTTAAGAGATTGGCCAATCAATGGATTCAACTCAACAGTTGCGTCTCCTATTCTTAAACCATAGGAAACCGGCTCACTCAATGTAGCTGACATTTTTTCAAGTGACCCAGACAATTTTGGCATGATTTTCTCCTATAAATGCATTGCAACACTGTTGTTCTTTGCATCAAGACTCATTTAGGTTTACTCTTCCCATCTGTTTTACCGGAGCGTATTCTGAAGGTGTTGAGGTTTAAAGGCTGGCTGATTTTATATGCCCAAACAAAAGTTACTTGATGCATTGTATCAACAAAAACGAATCTATCATCAACCGATAGTTTCTCAAGTATATCGTTCTCGATTGCATTATTTAATCCAAAAAGCGGATATCCAGCCGGGTATGACGGTACTAGATATCGGCTTTGAACACGGTATATTACTGGCCAAGCTCGCACAGCAACATGAAAATTCACTGTTGTATGGTATAGAACTCGCCAAAAGCCAATACGCTCAGACGCAGTTGAATTTTAACAAATATGGCTTATCAGCGGTACATCTGCTGCAGGGCGATATCCTTGAGTATGACTTTGAGGGGCAGCAATTCGACAGGATTGTTGCAACATCTGTCTTTGAACATGTTCAAAACTTAGACAAATTAGCGCAAAAGTTACCGTTTTTACTAGCGCCGGGGGGACAACTCACCGTATTATCCCCGAACGAGCGCTGGCATTATGAATTGGCCAGAAAGGTTTTTGGCTATAAAAAGCCTGCTGATCATTATCACTTTTGTGATGATATAACCCGAACTGTTGAAAAATACCTTCCATTAATCAACAGTTCATATTATCCGTGGTGGGCAAGACTCTATAAAATAGATGTTTTTGCCTCATCGCAACACAATAAGTAAGATTGCTTTTAAGAATAATGTCTATACAGGACATTAGGCAATCAAATAGAGGAGTGTCGGGAATGGAAGCCCCTTTACGTATTGAAGTACTTGAAACTTTTCAGCACCTTTTAGATTGCTTATCGGACTTGCAACAAGCCATGAAAGCCGAAGAGAATTTAATGGCTTGGGTTCAAGGCACACCTACTACTCCTCTAGACAGCCGCTCGGCTCGTCAATTGGCTTTTAATGCTTATGCGCAGTTGGAATATACTCCCGATCAAGCGCCTCGTAGTATTTTACTTTGTCCTGGTTTTATAGGCGCATCTGATGAAACGTTAACTGTCGTTGCACAAGTCAATGAAGCAAAACGGTCTTTCAAGTCTGCCATGATTGCGCTTAGGGCGAATAAATCTAATAACTTAGATCCTGAATTAATTAAGACTTTAGATAAGTTTATTGCTAAACGAGAGGCTAAACTGGCTTCAGCATTAAGAACAATGGGAATGGCACGCCTTCATTTGAAGCAATGTTATCGATTAATTCCCATATTAGACCGCACGCCTGATAAGTTAAGTTGGACATGGGCAAACACACGTGCCATCAAACGTATTACTGTGCAGCAAGCCATTGACCGCCTTAGTAAGCGTCGAAGCAATCCGAGTATTGATTTTCAGCTTCAAAAATTAGCCAGTTTAAGCCCCAGCGAGCCACTAGCAATCGTTCAAGACCTTGCGCCTCACCTTAGAGTTAATGTTGCTTACACAGCGGCGGAAGGCGCACAAGAGCGTGTCATGGTTAAAGGTCCTATCCCTATTTTTTTTAAAGCAGATACAGGCACCCCTATTCCAAGCTTCAGTCCGCCATCGGAAAAGAGAGGACGAGACACTTCTCGCCCCCAACGCTCTGATGTCAAAATAGATCCAGAACCCTTTTTACCAGCGATTCGGGCACATCGATACCGAGAAAAGTGCTAAACCCTGGCAAGGCGTCCATACTTCCCCACTTCAGAAACCTGTATCTCTAACGTGTCCTCTTCTAGTTGAAGGGGACGTTGAGCACTTTCTTTGGCATGAGCACTGAAGACACAAAGCTTTAAGGGCAACCAACATTTTCTTTCAGGCTCACGTATAGAACTACCCTTGCTACTGAAAACACGCTCATTTAACTGAGCGGCTTCATGTGGCGACAGCAACGACATCCAGACCCGTACAAATTCAGCCGCTTCATCAGAACCACTAGAGCAAAGCTCTGTCAGTACAGCAATCGCTTTGTCATGTAATTTAAAGTTTGTTAATAAGCGAACACGTTCATCTTCATAGTAATCAGAGATCCCATTAAGGGTCGATAGATATTGTTCACCTAGCAATAATGCGTATCTAACTTGTAAATGATTAGACAATTGAAAATTAAGGATTTGGATGACGGCTTCTTGACAAAAATGTGGAAGCTCAGGCACTCTGCTATCAAAAACTTTTCTGAAAAAGTGTCGATATAAACAAGCTAATGTATGTGCAGACTTAACATTAAGCTTTATAGAATTAAATATCTCTAAATACATCTGAAATATTTTAGGCGTATGATTGTAATAACTTGAAAGCTCTTTTTCAAATACAGCCGCACTAAGCATTGAGTCGACAACATCCATCATCTTCACAAATCGCACCTCATGCTTTTTGGTATTCATGAGAGTAATTAAGGGCAGTAGTGGTTTGCCCACCCCAAACGGGCTTTCAGGATGTAATATCACTAGCAATGCATTAAAGTCAGCCGTTGCAAAAGCACGTAGTAACATATCATCTAGCATATCAAGATGCCCAAATTGCCATGCCAATCTTGCAGCCAGCAGTCGGTTATTGTCTTGCTTTAGTGCCATCATGCCTATTCTTTGTCGTATATGTACAGCAGGAGTTAATCCGGAAGAACTTTTATCAGGAATGATTGTATATGGTAATGGTTTAGTCTCATCATTATCGCTGGGTAGCTCTCTGGAAAGAGAATTAAATAAACGGGTTTGAATATTAATACTATCGGGTGCCTGAGTACGATCTTGCCATGTTCTCCACAAACGAATAAAGGGGACATTTGAGGCATTAAGCGCTTTATTTCGGGCAATAGCTCTATCAAAAATCTCTCTTAAATCATCGATGTCAGGCAAATCCAGAGGAAGAACTGGTAACCCTTGTAAGACACTAGGAATATCCTGAGTCGCCGTAAAAATGTAGTCATGCGCTAGGGCATATCTGTCCATTTCCAGAAGGTGTAATAGAACAGGCTCACCATTCAGTGGATTTTCAGAGAAATACCCTTTCATCACTTCAAGCAGGCGCTCTCGTTCAGAGCCCGCATTTATTTCAAACGGTTTTGTATACAATAAAGGGGCAAGGGCAACATATATCACACCCATCAGTATATTTTGAAACTCTCTTGGTTGCTCTACCGAGTATTCCTTTGCTTGTTCGAATGAAATCCGGGCGGCGCGACAATATTTTTCTTCTATGTCAATTTGTCTACCGGCTCTAAGAGCTATTGCAAATAACGTGGGATTAGAAAACAGAAGCTCTTGATGTTTCTCAGGGAGTCTCTCATTTTGAAGCATCCATTCTATTCGAAGATGTTGAGCGGCGAAAAGCAGAAACTTTTGCCCCTTTAACTTAAAGTCATCATTTTTCAAAAGTGATCTCAAGGAGCGTTCAAATATAAAAGGCTTCCCTGAGCGCACAGCATCTTCAAAAACATCTACTTGAAAGCGTTTTAAATCAAATCGACTGAATTTGTCGCACAACATGACTTCTGGATAGTCTTCTGAAAGATGTGTCTGTTGAAACCGCGCTTCATCCATTAAAGCCAGCAAATGATAGTAGTTATCTTTTGTGTCTTTTACATTGTTAAGTCTTTCGATATTTAATACACGTCGACCATCTTGGAGTGTGATAAAGGGATTCGTCACAGATAACCCTTCAAGACAAAGATTTTCTAGATGCATTTGTATTTCATCATCATAGCCGTCCATAATGACTACCCTGCTCGCTAATCTCTCTTTTAGAGCTTTAGCATCTGAAGGCGCGTACCTTTCAAAGCTTTTAAAATCCCTTTCTTTTAATGGTTCTAAAGATAAGCTGGTAACAACTTTGATAGATATAGGCACTTGAACAAGACACCGAGGTTCAACGAGGTCGTTCTCTTTAGCCATAGTCAATGAACGCATTTTCTCTAGTGCTGATAATGACGCATGAACCAAGTCTTCAATTTGTTTTTCAAATATGCTCTCTCTACTGCTATGACTAACATATTCAACATACCAATCACCCGCAACATCTAACAACTGAAGCAGTAAAATACACTCACGGACTTCAGGAATGCTATGAAAATCTGATTTTTTATCTCTGTGCTGACGGACGCCCTCAAGCCATTTATGCTCAGTGCCTAAAAACAAATGTTTTGCTTTTTCAGAAAAAAAGTTTTGATAATCTTTAGAGATATTTTTTTGACAAAGATTAGCCAGTGTTTCAAGTAATACATATTCTGGACATACTCTCTCAAGCCCATGCGCCACCATAGAAAAGCAGGCGATTGACTCTAACTGACGCGCACTATGTAAGCATAGCTTTAACGTTGATTGTTCATCTTCTATATTAGGGTGAGCATGTTTTCCTTTCTTAGGCGATTTTGGTAAATACGGTTGCAGTTCAGTCTTATGTGCTTCAGGCCCTAAATCTTCTATCTGCAGCCCTAACTGTAATAGGAATATTCCTACCATAAGCTCACGAGCAAAGTATCTATCGCTTTGACAAGCAGATACTAATTCCCTTGCGTTATATTTGATTCTGGTAGAACGAGATCTAAACCTCGGCATAACTTGTTCCTTGTTCGTGTAAAACGGGACTTAAAGAGAATTGTCTCCTAGCAGGCTCAAAGGAACAAGCGACGAATAGATATCTAAACCGAGAGGAAATTGAGTTATTTTAATTGCTAAGAATGGTCGGGGTGAGAGGATTTGAACCTCCGACCACATGCACCCCATGCATGTACGCTACCAGGCTGCGCTACACCCCGTTGAAGCGCACATAGTATCGAATTTTGCCCTAAATTACTAGAGATCGTCCCCGGAATGCTCTGCTTCAGCTTCACCTTCGAACAGTTCGACTCGATTTTTGAGCTTCTGTCCTGGCTTATAGGTGACAACACGACGAGCAGTGATCGGAATTTCTTCCCCCGTTTTGGGGTTACGACCGGGACGCTCGTTTTTATCTCTTAGCTCCCAGTTTCCAAATCCAGAGATCTTTACGTGAGATCCTTGTTCAAGTGCTTCTCGCATCACTTCAAACAAAGACTCAACCAAAAGTTTAGAATCCCGCTTATCAAGATTCATTTCATCGGATAAACGGTCTGATATGTCGGCTTTGGTCAATGCCATCGATGTTATTCCCTTAACTTGGCTCCAAAATTTTTCTCTAGTAGTTGTACTGCTTCGTTGATACTAGAATCAACTTCTTCTTCTAACAGCGTGCGTGATATATCCTGCAAAATCAAGCCTATGGCCAGACTTTTCTTGCCTTCTGGTACGCCTTTACCTTCATACACATCAAATACCCAACAATCTGATAAATCAGAGACAGTGCCTTGCAGTGCATCAATCAAGTCTTGAGCAAGAATATCTTTATTCACCAGCAGAGCAATATCTCTTCTGGCGCTTGGAAACTTAGAGAGTGTAGGCGCTTTAGGTAACGAGGGGACAGATAGTGCCTTGATATCCATCTCAAACAGATAAATAGGCCCTTGAAGGTCTAACGGCTTTTGTAAGCTTGGATGCAGTCGCCCTAAGTAACCGATTGTTTTTCCATCAATGGATATTTCCGCACATTGGCCTGGATGCAAGCTTGGATGTTCAGCTGGTGTATAGCGAACTTTTGAGTCTAATCCGTAGTACTTTAGTAGCTGGCTGCAAGGATGTTTTATGTCATAAAAATCTGGCGCTTGCTTTGAGTTAGCCCAACTATCCCCTTCTGGATTACCAAACAAAGCCCCTGCAATCACTGATTTTTGATCAATGTTTCCATTGTTCATTTCAAACACTTGCCCGACTTCAAAAATTTTCATCCCAGCATATTGTCGGCGTTGATGAAAACCAATCACCGACAGGAGTCCTGGCCAACAACTAAGACGCATGTGGGCTTTATCTGCGGAGATAGGGTTCAAAAGGGGCACCGCATCATGTTTGGGCAACAGTTTTGACTGAATCTGCGGATCAACAAAGCTATAAGATATAATTTCTTGGTAGCCAATGTCTGCTAATAGTTGCTTTAACCGATGTTCCTTTACCTGTTTTTCTGGTGCAGGCGGAAAACTCAGCGCTGGTCTTGGTAACTGCGCAGGAATATTATGATACCCAATTAAGCGCGCAACCTCCTCAATCAAGTCGGCCTCAATCTTCCAATCTTGTCTGGCCAGTGGTGCGGTCACTTCCCAGCCACCTTCTACCGGCTTACAAGCACCGCCTAAGCGCGTTAAAATATCTTCAATATCAGCTGCCGATACCGTGATACCCAATAGCTTTTCAACACGCGCATGTCTTAAAAGAATGACTTCCGGTTGAGGTTCAGCGACATCAGTGGCACGGGTTGAGATAGTAGGACCACAAGCGCCTCCACATATCTCTAAAATTAACGCCGTTGCCATTTCAATTGCCATGATCTGTCTCGCAGGGTGTATTCCCCGCTCAAATCGATAGCTGGATTCTGTATGAAGGTTATATTCTGTGCTTTTGCCCGCAACAGACTGGGGGGTAAAGTATGCGCTTTCCAATACAACCGTTGTTGTTGCTGATGATACAGAACTACTTTTTCCACCCATAATACCTGCAACTGCCTGGATGGCATTATCATCTTTAATGACCAGGGTATTCGGACTAAGCTTTTTCTCAGACTCGTCAATAACCGTCAATGTGCCTAATTTATCTAGTAGCGCCACAGTGATTGTGTTGGTTAATTTGTCTTTATCAAAAGCATGCATTGGTTGGCCAATAGCAAACATGACGTAATTCAAAACATCCACAATTGGATCAATACTTCTGGCACCACAGGCCTCTAATCGGGCTTTTAACCATTCGGGGGTTGGTTTAGTGTTATCAAGGCCGGATAAAACTCTTGATGCATAATGATGACACGCCTTTTTAGCTTCTATTGAAACCGCTATTTTATCTTCGGTCGTGGGAGGCACAAATGCGACTTCAGGTAATGAAAAAGGTACTTTTGAGAGTGCACCAATCTCCTGAGCTATCCCCAAAAGACTCGTACAATCCGCACGATTGGGCGTCAAATCGATGTCAATAACAACGTCAGTTCCTACTTCTGAAATGGCATCCACTTCGAGGCCAGCCATTGTTAACATCTCAGCAATTTTTTCGGGAGATGCGGACACCTCGACCATTTCTTTTAACCAACTGATTGGAAACTTCATTTTTTTCCCTTAGCTCCCGAAAGAAAATGCTTTTAAAAACCGACTGTCGTTTTCAAATAAGGACCGCAAATCAGAAATGTGGTAGCGTAACATCGTCATTCGGTCGACCCCCATACCAAAGGCAAAGCCTTGATACTTTTCAGTATCAATGTTGACCGCTTTAAGCACGTTTGGATGAACCATTCCACAGCCCAATACTTCTAGCCAACCTGAACCCTTACAGATTCGACAACCCGCCCCTTGACAATGTGTGCAGGTAATATCCATTTCAGCGCCTGGCTCAACAAAAGGAAAAAAGGAAGGGCGAAATCGTACTTTTAGAGACTGCTCAAAAAACTGCTCCATAAAGTCTGCCAAGAATCCTTTTAATGCCGCAAAACTGATCGTCTCATCAACCCATAATCCTTCAATCTGGTGAAACATTGGGGTATGTGTCACATCAGAATCACATCTAAATACACGCCCAGGTGCTACAATACGAACCGGCGGCTGATGGTTTTCTAAATGACGTATTTGTACCGGAGAGGTATGTGTTCTTAATAGATGCCCATCCGGCAGATAAAAGGTATCTTGCATCGCTCGGGCAGGATGGTCTGGCGGAAAATTTAACGCCTCAAAATTATAGAAGTCAGTTTCAATCTCAGGACCAGTAGCAACTGAAAATCCCATCTGTTCAAACAGTGAAATCATTCTATGCATGGTTTTAGTCACGGGGTGTAGCCCACCACAGGTATCACCACGAGGCGCAAGCGTTACATCACAAGTTTCCTTTTGAAGCTGCAAATTAATCGCTTGCTGATTCAGTGCTTCTGACTTTTCTAACAGTTTGGTTTCAAGAGCTTGTTTTGCTTCATTGACCTTTTGACCAAAGGCAGGCCTTTCGTCAGTCGGTAAAGACTTAAGGGATTTCATCAAATCACTCAGTTTTCCTTTTTTACCAAGATACTGGGATTTGATTTGCACCACATCATTAGAGGTTTGAGCCCCTTCAAGCGCTTCAAGCGCCTCAGCGAGTAAGGCTTGGATGTCAGACATAAGACGGCCACTTTTTCACTATCAAGATGACTCATCCTACCATAGCTCGAGCGTGTATGCAGGGCCTAGTCGCGCTGAATACAGACGACTCGACCACCTCGCTTTCGGCAGTGTAGGTTGGGCTCTTTAGCGCAATACCAGTGCCCCTCAATTCGTGAGCAGTTATACCCACAAACCTTTTCACCAGAGCCATCAGCACGGCACTCATACTGAGCCTGATGCTTAGGATGAATTCTAACCCGAGGGGTGGCCTGATGCGTGGAAGCCTCGGGGGCATATTTTGAGACTTGAGTCGTCACAGGATGGTTTCGTTGGGCTTCAACATATCCGTCACGATAGCCTTGCTGAACATCAGCTTGAACGGCATCGGGACATTTTTCAGCCACTAGAGGCCGCATGGGATAATGCGCAGCAGCATCATTGTTCCCCAATGCATAGGCTTTGTCATATGAGCACACTCGATAGCGGTAACTTTCGTCCATACGCTCTTGAAGGTGACTAAGACCACTACAGCCAGAAAGAAAAAGGCTCAGAATGAGGACCATCCTGAGCCTGTTGAAATCAACCATATGCACTTGAAATCCTTAGGCAGCAGCCTGTGCATCTGGTGCGTTAGCTAACGCGTCTTTCGCTTGAGCAGCGATAGCAGTGAATGCGGTTGCATCAAAAACTGCGAGCTCAGCCAAAATCTTTCTATCAACTTCAACGCCAGCCAGTTTAAGACCAGACATTAGACGAGAGTAAGAAAGACCATTTTCACGAGCTGCCGCGTTAATACGGGTAATCCACAGCGCTCTGAATTGACGTTTGCGTTGACGACGGTCACGGTATGCGTATTGACCCGCTTTTAGAACCGCTTGCTTAGCAACTTTGTAGCAACGTGAACGAGCACCATAGTACCCTTTCGCTTGCTTTAAAACTTTTTTATGACGACGACGGGCAGTAACACCACGTTTTACTCGAGACATACTACACCCCCTCCACGTTTAACATTCTCTTAATCATTACTTCATCTGATTTGCAAGCAACGCCATTAGCACGTGCATCACGCATCTGCTTAGTGGTACGAGAGGTGTTGTAGTGACTTCGGTTAGCACGACGGAATCGAACTTTACCTGAGCCAGTAACCTTAAAACGCTTCAAAGCGCCTTTAAGAGTCTTGAGCTTGTTTTTCTTAACTTTGGACTTAGCCATTTGAAACTCCGCTATTTGTTTCAGTTGTTCTTTTTAATAGGCGCTACAATCATAATTAATTGTCGCCCTTCCAATTTTGGCATTTGCTCAACGTTTCCAGTGTCGCCAATTTCAGCTACAAGACGCTTCAACAACTCCATACCAATTTGTTGGTGGGTTATTTCACGACCTCTGAACCGAATAGTGACTTTCACTTTGTCGCCAGATGCCAAGAAGCTCATCAGGTTGCGTAGTTTTACCTGATAATCTCCTTCCTCAGTCACCGGACGGAACTTGATCTCTTTTAACTTGACGATTTTCTGCTTTTTACGCTTCTTTTTTTCGTCAAACAAAAATTTACCATAGTCCATAATCCGAACGACTGGCGGCTTCGCGTTTGGCGAAACCTCTACCAAATCCAGATCTAACGCTTCAGCTTTTCTCAAAGCATCATCACGGGACATTATCCCTATTAGTTCTGCATCAGCATTTCCTGTCTCATCAACCAACAGTCCTTCTGGGTCAACGAGTCGAACTTGTCTAGCTGTGATGAATCGGTTGACCCGAATCTTATTGTTACCGCCTTTTTGGCGACCTTGGCTATTATTGCCAGCAGGGCCCATTACCAAATCCTTCCCCCTATTAAAGACTGTTGCATTCCTCACTTAGGTGCTTCGATAACGCTTCAAGCGTCATCGGCCCTAAATCTTCCCCATCACGTCGTCGAACCGAGAGGGTACACGATTGTTCCTCTTTGTCACCAACCACAATCAGATAAGGGATCTTTTGCAAGGTACGCTCGCGAATTTTAAAGCCTATCTTCTCATTTCTCAAGTCAGTTATTGCTCTAAACCCAAGTTTTTTCAACTTATCGGTCATTTTTTGAGCATATGGGGCATGTTTGTCAGTGATATTCATCACAACTACCTGATCAGGGGCAAGCCAAACCGGCAAGTTTCCAGCATGCTCTTCGATCAGTATCCCCAAGAAACGCTCAAAGGTCCCTAAGATTGCTCGGTGTAACATCACAGGATGCTGCTTAGAGCCATCCTCTGCAATATAAGTAGCACCAAGGCGCTCAGGCATAGAAAAGTCGACTTGGATCGTCCCACATTGCCATAATCGACCAATTGAATCTTTTAGAGTAAATTCAATCTTAGGGCCATAGAAGGCCCCCTCACCTGGCAGGAGCTCCCAGTCTAGCCCTTTGTCATCTAGTGCCACTTCAAGTGCCTTTTCAGACTTGTCCCAAATCTCATCACTACCAACACGTTGCTCTGGTCTTGTGGACAAGCGAACTAAAATCTTTTCAAAGCCTAAACGCTTATAGACTTCAAACAGCAGATCAATGAAGCTACTAACTTCGCTCTGAATCTGGTTTTCTGTACAAAAAATATGCGCATCATCTTGAACAAAGTTTCTTACGCGCATTAAACCATGAAGCGCTCCAGTTGGCTCGTAACGATGACAGGAACCAAATTCCGCTAAGCGCAAAGGTAAATCACGGTAACTTTTTAGACCTTGGTTAAACACCTGGATATGACACGGACAATTCATTGGCTTTACCGCATAAGTGCGCCCTTCTGTGTCCACAGTAAACATATTCTCACGAAACTTATCCCAGTGACCTGATTGCTGCCACAAGGTGTTTTCAACCATCTGTGGTGTATTAATTTCCTGGTAGTCATGCGCTTCTAATACTTTACGAATGTACTGCTGTAGAACCTGATAAATACGCCAACCTCGTGGATGCCAAAAGACCATCCCTGGCGCTTCATTTTGGATGTGGAACAAGTCTAAATCTTTCGCAATTTTGCGATGATCTCTTTTTGCTGCTTCTTCCAGCATGTTGATATAGGATTTAAGATCTTTACTATTCTTCCAAGCTGTTCCATAAACCCGCTGAAGCATTGCGTTCTTAGCGTCTCCGCGCCAGTATGCCCCCGCTACCTTGAGCAATTTAAAAGCCTTGATATGCCCTGTGTTTGGTACGTGAGGCCCTCGACAAAGATCGATAAAGTCCCCTTGGCGATAAAAGCTTAAAACTTCACCTTCAGGCAAGTCTTTAATAATCTCAACTTTATAGGCTTCGCCCATTTTTTCAAACAAAGCAATCGCTTCTTCGCGCGTTTTGACTTCACGTTGAACACTAAGCTTTTCCTTAGTAATCTCAAGCATCTTTTTTTCAAATAATGCCAAGTCTTCAGGAGTAAAAGCACGCTCAAAAGCAAAATCGTAATAAAAACCATCCTCAATGACAGGACCAATAGTTACTTGAGCAGTTGGATAAACGGATTGGACGGCTTGAGCAAGCAAGTGAGCACAGGAGTGTCGAATAATGTCCAGCCCCTCTGGGTCCTTTTCGGTGATAATAGCAAGCTGGGTATCTTCTGTAATTTCAAAAGAAGTATCGACCAAACGATCATTGACTCGTCCTGCTAAAGCAGCAGCGGCAAGACCTGCCCCTATGCTTTGTGCTACCTGGAATACCGTTACTGGCTGGTCAAAAGACTTCTGAGCACCATCCGGCAAAGTAATTGTTGGCATCCGTCCACCCGTGCGCTATCTAAAACTAAGCCGATAAGATAACCCGGATTGAGCTGGTTGAAAAGACAAACCATAAAGAAAGTCATTTAACCTATGAACTCGACTAAGCCTCTTAGCCCTAGTGAGGTCTTTCTCTACCCATGCCCAGCACGCTCTGTCTTCCGGTTGGTGGTGCTTTAAAGCTTACCCCTTTTCCAACCCCTTCTTGGAGCAAAGCTTTGAACTCTTCAGACCAGGTTTTCGCTAATCTAGATGGCACACCTCGAGTAGACGATAATTCCTGACTTCGGGTTAAATCTGCATCCACTGGATTGTAGACTTGAGCGGGGTCCCTTTGATATATCCAGTCACGCTCAGCTTGCCCTGCCACTTTTGCAAGTGATTTTCGATAAACATGCGTCAAATATTTCCCCTTATGAATCTTATCGATCTTGGAAAATGCTCCTTTTAGGCCTGCTCGCACGTCATTATAAAACTCATCTAGAGTCTGACCTTCTTTAGGCTTGACCTCTAAGAATATCGGTTGAGCGTAATTTGTTGGCAAAAATGCAAACGGCAGTTGTACATATCCTGCTTCAGGCTCACAATCAAAATACGTTCTTAAATCTGCTTTGCGACGAACCCCTTGCTTACAAACCACATTAAACCCTTCCGCTTGCAAAGACTCTAGAATAATTGCTGGCTCATCAAAAAGCCTTGTTGAAGAATTCGATCGCTTTATTTGATTTAGTTCAGCTAAGCTTAGTTTTCGAACAGTTTGTTTTTCACGCTTGCTAAAAGCAGCATCTGCTTGCAATGTTGGTTGTGTACTTTCAAAGGCTCGTCTTGCTTCATCTCGCGCGGCTTCTGCTTCTCGCAGTTTTTCCTGCGCCATTGCTAGCTCCAAGCTAAGGGCTTCTCTTTCAACGCCACCAGCCTCTTTAAGCCGTATAATCTCTGATCTTAAATGGGCAACATTATCATGCTCCCTTGCTACTTCTTGATAAGCCTTCTCAGCTCTTTCCTCTGCCCTGCGCGCTATTTCACGCGCCTTAACCATTTCGGCTTCATCAGCTGATAAACGTGCTCCTAGATTTTCTTTTTCAACGACCACTTCTCCTAAACGCACTCTTAATGTGTCTGACTCTCTAGCACTATCTTTTCGTGCTTCTTCCATGAGTCGCTGCTGATGCCTACCGGCTTCAAGTAATTGACGATTTTTATCTAAAAGTGTTTCAACTTGTACTTCATTCTTGCTTAGTTTTTTTCTTACATCTTTTAATTCTCGTGCGATTTCAAGACGCCGGGCTTCTTCTTTGCTCAACACTTCTTTTACTTTATCCTGTGCCTTTTGTATATTTACCTCATACTGTCTTTGTAGTTCCTCTACATGACGCTGTGCTTTTACCTCTTGCTCTCTCAATTGCCGTTCTAAGGCTCTCATTCTGCTGAGAAGCCGAGCATTTTCATTTCTGAGAATACCCAGTTCACTTTTCGCTTCAGCATAAGTAGTCCGCTCTGATTCCGTTGTGGAACGTCTCTCTAGCAACAGATCACTTGCACTTTCAAGTTCTCTCTCTAATCTTTGAGTTTCTTCCTCAAGCTTGGATTTATCCTCTTGAAGAGCATCATATTGTCCTTGTAGCTCACTCAGCTCTCGATTTTTATCCCGAATTCTTGTCTCAAATCCCTGAAACGCCTCTTCAACCTCTTCCCTTTCACCTGCCAGAGCTTCCAGCTCACCCAAGTGATCGCTGTTTTCCTGCACTAAAGACCGTTTATCGGCCTCAAGCCGTTTAATTTTCTCACCAAGCGCCACCATTTCATCATTATTGGCTACTAGGTTTGCCTCCATTGTGGCTATTTGCTGGCGAAGTTTCTGATTTGTATGTCTACCGGCTTTAACTTTTTCTCCAAGAGACTCGTTTGATGTGTAGGCTTTTCTTAATAGCGCTTCAAATCTACTACTTCTTACTTTTTCAGCGGATAATTCTCTTCTTAATCCGGCAAGATCAGACTCTAACGCCGTCACTGACTCCTCATATGAGTGAAGCTGGTGAACCACTCGATCTCTCTCCGCCTCAACCCCTTGCAGCTCTGCAAGTCTCAAAATCATTTGTTCATACTCTGTCTGATGAGCAGTGGTTTCACCCTCAAGCGCCATTCTAAGTGATTCATTTTCAGAGCTCAGCTTAGTTCTCTCGCCTTCAAGATCATCTCTTTCACTTGCCACAGCTTCTAAGTCTTGTCTTAATTGCTCCGAACCTTCTACCAACTCACTTAAGGCTGCTCTCAGCTGTGTAACATCAGCTGTCGCTGTATCTAATTGATCTACAAGAGCTGCATGTCTCTTCTCTAAATCCTCAAACCGTATCTGCAGAGCCGCACGCTCTCTTTCGACGCTCTTATAACGAGCATCTTTATCCCTTCCTGCACCAACAGCAGCTCGTAACTCTGAACGAGCCTCTTCTAGGGCCTCTCTTATTTGACCAAGTTCAGCTCTCACCTCTCTTGTCTCTGCCCGGGCCGCATCCCTTTCAGCCGCTAATTCCACATTTCTTTCTTGTTCAGCAGCCAGACCCTCTTGCAGTCTCAGAACGTTTCTTTCAGCTAATTGGCGAGTAGCTTTTTCTTCTTCCAACTGACGCGATAGTTCATTAACCCTCTCACTTTTACTTTCAAGGGCCTTTTCCTTCTTCTCTAGCTCGGTCTCAAGGTCCTGCTTGGTATGTTCAACTCGTCTAAATGAAGTTGGTGGTCCAAAACGTTTAGTTAACATTGCTGTTCCAGCGGCAAATATACCACCACCAACCAAAACGCCTGCACCCGCTCCTACTGCTGCGGCCCCTCCGAAGCTGGCAAAACTAATCCCGATGGCAACTGCAGCACCTCCAATGGCAGAAGCTAGTCCCAATGCGCCATAAGCGAAAACCTTACCCCAGCGAATTTTTCCTTTCTTCTTTTTTTGGTCTTTCGTACTAGGTTTTCTAGCCATGTTTGTCTCCAGTAGATAAATCTGTGATCTAAAATTCCGACCGCTGAATTTATCAATAGTTCCACTACCCCCCCAATCGCAATAGGTCATACATTAGGCATTATTGGCTATTTTATGTATGGTATTTCTTTATCTATTGGAGACACAGCATGCGACATATACTGGTGACCTGCGCAACCAGCCATCTGGGCCAAGGGATCATTCAACACCTATCAAAACAGCAATACCCCCTTATATTGCTGGGACGAGATGAAATGACTTTGAAAAAGATACAGCATCAAGCTGTTAAAAATGGTTCGAAGTCAGTACAGATTCAGTCAGTGAATTTTTCTGAGAAGCAGTCACTAGACTTGTTTCAAAAATGGTTAACGAAGAACCCTATTGATTTACAGGGAACCGTTATTATTACGCCACGACCACAACTGACCGACAATCTATTTCCGACAACAGATGAGTGGCAAACAATGATTCAGGATTGCTTTGTGGGACCACTAGACATTATTAAATCCAGCCTTCCTTTTTACGGTCACAATGGAAAACTGGTTGTTATCTCAGGCATTTCTTCATTACAAGTTATGCCTGAACACGCAGCATTTGGTACGCTTAGGGCAATGTGGCTGGCCCACGCTAAAGCCTTATCGCATCAGCTCGGTCCTCAAGGCATTCATGTAAATACCCTTTCACCAGGAGGGATTTTGACAGACTACATGACATCACTGATACAAAAAAAAGCAGAGAATAATAAAACGGATTTTGAAACTCAGTATGCTCAATCAACTGCAAATGTGCCTTTAAGAAAATATGCTTCTGTTTCTGAAATAGCGAATATAGTCGCGTTTTTCTTATCAGAGCAGTCTGATCATATCACTGGAACGAATATTGCTTGTGACGGGGGGTTTACTAAACATTACTGAACATAACGAGTGAAGAAAGATGATATCGAGAGCATTTCAGTGGTAGGCGCGAGTGGAATCGAACCACCGACCCCTACCATGTCAAGGTAGTGCTCTAACCCCTGAGCTACGCGCCTAATACTAGCTGGGGAGTCTACCCTTCTTTTTATTGTTTATCAAGCGTGTGCAACCCCCAAAAAGCTGTAAAAAATATTGGTTATTTAACTTATTCGTCTGTATTGTTCACAAGGGCATGCTTGAGGTAATATATTTAGGTACTTATTCGAATTTTCTAGCCCTATGCAGTTTTTTATTTCTATTTCTACGCAACAAGTTTGTGAGCAGTCACTTGAGTTAGACGATGATGCTTTTGGGCAATACCTAATTTCCTCTATTGATGCAGCTATTGTTGATGGGTCAATAAACCTTAGCATCTTTGATGTATCAGGCCTTAAGTCGAAATTTGAACGTAAGTCTGCTCGTCTAAGGGACATGTTGGCTAGTTTTTCTGAAAACTCTCCCCACATTCTTTTCTGGCTGGATCACTTCACAAGTCCTGCAAAGCACTGGCATAGAACAACACCTGGACAGTTTGCAAACCACTATCACTTGTCTTTACCATTATCTGAGCTAAAGCTCTTGATGTGTGTATGCACTGAACTGGTAGATGCAAACTATGTCCCAAGGCCAGTCACGAAAGAGCTTATCCGCGCTATACAAGAGTATGCTGAAAACGCTTTGCCATATACTAAGGAAGCAGTTGCTGCATTTACCCCCCTTGCCGCTTCAGCACGCCACCCCATCTCCTCTCCCAGGTCACCACTTAAAGACCGTTTATTCTCTGACAATATTACTAACTGTGATCCAAAGGCGAAACCTAAGCCAATGTTCAGTTAACAATTAACTTCTTTTTCAAAAGAGTGTTTATTTGATTTTTTTAGAAGTCGCTGTTCTAGAGATGATAATTCATCCCTTACTCTGAAACAATATGACCTACGCCAATCCCTTACTATGGTGTAGAAAACCTCTTTTTTCGCCTAATTTTCATAAATTTAAACACATAACTTCTATAATCAGGGAAAGCAATCGACTTTAGAGAGACAACAGCTATGTTTCTATTTAACGAAAAAAGAAAAGGCGCACGACAAGCACGCAAGGAAGCGAGAAAAGATAGACGCAAAAGAGTCGCACAAAAAGTAGCTCAACTATTCGATAGAGAGTCTGATATAGCTTCTGAAGTGAAGGGCTTATCAGCAGACGAAATTCATGAGGCGATTACGGAAAATGTTGAAGTTGTATCCACGCATGAAGAAAAAGAGCCCGGCTATGAGGCGAAATATGTGGCGACTGCTCTAGAAGAGTTAGATAGGCTGAAAGATAAACTTGGCGGTAGCCCTAATTTTGGAGATGAGCATCCAACCCTAGATGATCCGGATGCACAGAAAGTCCTATTCGGTGTGCCTATGACCGCTGTTAAAGATTGGTTAAAAATGACCCAGAAAAAACAGTGGTGGCCGAAAGCCCTCTGGAAAAAATTAGGAGCACTATTTAATGCTAAAGCTGGCAATCAAAGTGTCTATGAAGAGACCTATCTGCGGATTCTTCGCTTTGGAAGAATGATCGCCAATAAAGAACATTTGCATACGATTCTAGATGCTGGTAAAACAACTAAAGATTTATACCTCGAATTCTGTCAATTGACTGGAATGGCTTGGCATCCTGATCGAAACTCCCCCGCTGTTGAAAAGATATACATGGAATATATTGAGAAATTTCTTACCGAAGATTTAATGACTGCAAAAAATGCCGGTGACGATATGTTAGAACAATATTTCAGAGCATTTGAAGGCGTATGTTTTGAAGACAGATGTCGAACACTTCAAGAGTTTGCACAAGAAAATCTTTTGACTGCTGAAGACGCGGCCGCCCTGCAAGTTGCTGACTGGAGCACAGATGAACCTGTTGAAGAAGCGCTTCAGAGAGAACTTGTGCTTTGCGGTGAAAATTATGGCGGGGAAAGACTGCCTACTGTTGGAGAATTTTATGATTTCCTTGACGACAAAAGGTTCTTTGATGTTGCTTTTGTAACAGAATCTGGTGAAAAGGAACCATTATCAAAAGAAAAATACTTATCTTGGTCTGAAGAAATGGTTGATTATTATATCCTCGACGAAGATGAAGAGCCGAGACCCGATCTTGAAAAAGGTGCCGATAAACCTAGAGGTCCAGGTAGGTGATTGTAATCACGTATTACGAGGAATGCTTCAAGTAACGCTCTTTCAATATTCGCACTTCATCTCTTAGGGCTGCTGCTGCTTCAAACTCTAATGCTTGAGCTTTTAGGTGCATTTCTTTTTCAAGCGACTTGATTTTACTAAAGACTTCTTTTTCAGAAAGTGGCTCTATAGTTGACTCACCACTTATACCCGTCATTTTTTCTTTTTCTTTTCCTGCATCCATGACATCTTTAATGGCTTTTCGAATGGTTTGTGGCGTGATTCCATTTTCTTCGTTATGTTTTAATTGTTTTTCACGACGTCGATCCATTTCTTCCAAAGCTCTTTTCATTGAACCTGTAATCGAGTCTGCATACAAGATAGCTATCCCTTCCGCATTTCGAGCTGCACGACCAACGGTCTGGATCAGAGAACGTGTCGAGCGAAGAAACCCCTCTTTGTCCGCATCTAAAATAGCGACCAGAGACACCTCGGGTAAATCAAGCCCCTCTCGAAGCAAGTTAATCCCTACCAATACATCAAATACCCCCAATCGTAAATCTCTGAGAATCTCCATCCGCTCAACAGTATCGATATCAGAGTGCAAGTAGCGAACTCTGACCCCCTGCTCGCTATAATACTCTGTAAGATTTTCTGCCATTCTCTTGGTTAATGTGGTTACAAGAATTCTTTCTTGTTTTTCTACTCTTCCTCTTATCTCACCTAGCAGGTCATCCACTTGAGTTTCAACGGGACGTATAATCACTTGGGGATCGATTAATCCAGTAGGTCTAACAATCTGTTCCGCCACTGTCTGAGAATGTGTCATTTCATAATCACCGGGAGTCGCTGAGACAAAAATGGTTTGAGGCATGACTACTTCAAACTCCTCAAAGTTCAGAGGCCGGTTATCTTTTGCCGAGGGTAGACGAAAGCCATACTCAACTAAAGTTTGTTTTCGAGCGGCATCACCTTTTGACATTGCGCCTAATTGGGGAACCATAACATGCGACTCATCCAGAACAAGCAAAGCATCCTTAGGCAAAAAGTCGATTAAAGTTGGAGGAGCCATTCCTGGCGAGCGCCCAGTGAGCAAACGGGAATAATTTTCAATCCCTGTACAGTAACCGAGTTCATTTAACATTTCTAAGTCGAATTGGGTTCTTTGAGCAAGACGCTGTGCTTCGACTAATCGATTTTCTTTATTCAAAAAATCCAACCGTTCTTTAAGCTCAGCCTTAATAAGATCTATCGCCTTAAGGACCTTCTCTCTCGGCGTCACATAATGGGTCTTTGGGAATATTTTAACCTCGTCGACTTTTTCCAGGATTTCCCCGGTTAATGGATCGAACCAGGCCAAGTCTTCTATTTCATCATCAAATAATTGACACCGGATCGCTGCCTCATCTGATTCTGCTGGAAAAATATCTATCACATCACCACGAACACGATAGTTCCCTCGACTTAAGTCGACATCATTTCGGGTGTATTGTAGCTCGGCCAAGCGTCTTAGAAACTGACGCTGTTCAACTTTATCCCCTTTCTCAAGCGCAATAACCATTGATAAGTAAGCATCTGGATCTCCTAGGCCGTAAATTGCTGAGACGGTTGCAACAATAATAACATCACGACGTTCGAGTAGGGCTCGAGTTGCTGACAGGCGCATTTGCTCTATCTGTTCGTTAACCGATGCGTCTTTTTCAATAAACGTATCCGTTGAGGGGACATATGCCTCCGGCTGATAATAGTCATAGTAGGAAACAAAATATTCAACGGCATTATTTGGAAAAAATGACTTCATCTCTCCATACAGCTGCGCCGCAAGTGTCTTATTAGGTGCCATCATCAAGCAAGGTCTTTGGAGAGTACTGAGGATATTCGCGATGGTAAAAGTCTTACCAGACCCCGTTACCCCCAAGAGAACCTGCCCTTGATTTCCTGCCTCTAGAGAGTCCACCAGTGCCCTGATAGCACCAGGCTGATCCCCTGCGGGTGAGAATTGAGCATCGAGTTGGAAGGCTTTAGGCATACTGGTCAGTTTCCTGGCAATTATTGCTCAAGTATGCCATATTTAGCACGTTCTTAACACTCCTAGCTCACTGTGAGGTATACCGTGTCTTTCGATTTTGCAGCCCGTGTTTCTCGTATTAAACCTTCTCCAACGATGACTTTGACCGCTCAAGCAAATGCTCTTAAAGCCCAAGGCAAAGACATTGTTGCGCTTACTGCTGGAGAGCCTGATTTCGCTACCCCAGAGTCGATCTGTCAGGCAGCAATCAAAGCTATCCAAGCGGGAGATACACACTATACGGCTGTTGATGGTACAAAAGATCTAAAGGAAGCCATTATAGAAAAGCTAGCGCGAGATAATCAGCTTAGTTATAAGCCTGAGGAAATTCTGGTCTCTTGTGGCGCAAAACATAGTATCTACAACCTACTTGCGGCGCTTATTGACGAAAACACAGGCGATGAAGTGATTATTCCTGCGCCTTATTGGGTATCCTACACGGATATGGTCCAGTTATGTGGTGGTAAGCCTGTCGTGGTTGAAACCACAAGCGAAACACGCCATAAAATTTCCCCTGAGCAATTGGCACAAGCCATTACAAGCAAAACTAAGCTTCTATTTTTAAACACCCCTTCCAACCCTACGGGAATGGCCTATTCTGCTGATGAACTGAAAGCTTTAGGTGAAGTCCTCAAGCAACACCCTCATGTATTGATTATGAGTGATGACATTTATGAGCATATTTTGTGGAACGGTAAATTCGTCAACCTTCCTATGGTTTGCCCTGAGCTGAAAGACCGCACTATCGTTATCAATGGCGTTTCAAAAGCTTATGCAATGACCGGTTGGCGCATTGGCTTTGCGGCAGCACATGCAGACTTAATTAAGGCGATGAAAAAACTTCAAGGACAAAGCACATCAAATCCTTGTTCTATCTCTCAAGCCGCTGCTGCAGCTGCATTCCGTAGTAACTTATCCATGATTGCTCCAATGATCGAAGCCTTCAAGGTTCGACATGAAAAATTTGTAGCGGCCCTAAATGGCATTGATGGCATTCGATGCGAAAAAAGCGACGGCGCGTTTTACGCCTTTGCAGATGTTTCTGAGCTGATGCATGCTAAAAGCATCGAGACAGACAGTCAATTAGCTGAGGCCTGGTTAGAAGCGGGGGTTGCGGCAGTACCTGGTAGTGCTTTTGGGGCACCTGGCTTCATGCGCATGTCATTTGCCACCAGCCAAGAAAACCTCGATAAGGCCATTGAAAAGCTGCAAGCTTACTCAAAGTCATAGTCCATTTTTAGTGGCTTGACATTAAAGAGAGGCACCAGTAGACTTTTGACACTTCAAGCGTTCCCCGGTAGCTCAGTTGGTAGAGCGACGGACTGTTAATCCGTTGGTCGCTGGTTCGAGTCCGGCCCGGGGAGCCATTTCTCTCTTTCTTTTATCGATTTAATGCAAAAAAAACCCTCAGCTTTGAAAGCTAAGGGCCTTAATAGTATGGTAACGAGCCGACAATTATCCTAGCGTGTCCACATACGCTTGAACTTCTTCAAAAGTATGACAAACAGTTACTTCGAAGTTAGGTTGCTCTTTTTGCCACGTTTTCAGTTTCTCGATATCTTTATCTATTACTTTTGTTTTAGGATGCTCTTTTGTGAAGTAAATAGCATGCACTTTGTAGCTTGGATGACGTGTTGCCAACCGATAAGCTGCGGTCATATCAGAGCCCATAGAGTCTCCAACCATAAACAAAGTGACTTCTTCATCATCTTGAACATCCAAGTTATGAAGCGCTGTTTCTAAATGCACAGGGCTAGGTTTGCTATGCTCAAGACTTTCTAAACCTTCTGGGAATACGATAGGAGCGTTGTTTCGGTGCTCAAGAAGACCCGCATCTTTCCAGAAGCGAATAGCAAAGTTGGAGTAACCATTGGACACAAGCGCCCAAGGAATTTCGCGGTTATTGAGGTATGCTAAAAACTCTTTACCACCCGCTACTGGATACGGCTCATGCTCAAAGTCTTCTGGTGTTGAGAATGGCTCTTCATAGTGAGTATTAATACCAAAAAGTTTATCCGTAAACTCACAACCCAAGTGCTCAGAAATCGGCTTTAACTCACCTTCGTGACAGAATGCATCTTCAATACCATGATTGGCTAAATGTTCTTTGTATTCAAGATTAACGTATTGGCGAGGAACAAAGTCTGAGGGTAGATGAGGGATAGCCTCATTATCATTTCGTTCTTCGTTAAACTTGTCGAACAAGTACTTAGAACCATTAGTAACGATTTTAGCAGTCCCCCCCTGAAACACCCCATCATTGTCCATCAGCCCAATTAAACGGGCTTCAGCAGACAATGGGAGACAGGTTGAGACGATGCTAGACAATAGCAAAACCGGCTTTAAAAATTTCATAGCTAAACTAACTTTTGGAATATTTTGGGACCTAGAAAATAGCAAATGCCGTCCGCTTTCTCAAGCAACTTAAAAAGCAAGCTCAGTTACTTACACAGTAATCATTAGCGTGAAAATCTAGTGTGGTCTTGACTTTAGAGAGACAAAATTTTAGTATTCAAACTCAGTTCTGTTCCCCGGTAGCTCAGTTGGTAGAGCGACGGACTGTTAATCCGTTGGTCGCTGGTTCGAGTCCGGCCCGGGGAGCCATTCTTCTCTTTTAGTCAAATATGCCATCTGCTTATTGTTTAGTCCTCTATTTCTCAGAACACACCCATTTAAAAAAAATCTGCATCAGCGATTCCGCTTGTTCTTTGAGATTAAAGATTTCCGGATTCCGTAAATATTCAGTAGCAATGCCCGTCACATAGCAAACCAGCGCACGAGGAAGAATATAGGGATTGGCATGACCGCTTAAATAGCCTTTTTCCTCCGCCCGCTCAAAATAGCGGGAAAACGCTTCCATGCTTTGTGCTTTCTGCTTCTTTTGATATTCTAGGAAACAAGCCATGTCTCCAGAGTAATCACATTTCAGGAAGAAAATTGTCAGCAAACGTTTCTTTTGCGGGTTGTCCTCCAGTTCTTTCAGCAAATCGACACACAATTTTTCCAGTTGTTGTAGTGGATACGGATCGTTTTTCTCCAGCCCCTCCAGGAACATCTCTGAGAAAGGGATATATAGCTGCTCATGCAGTGCTGCAAAAATATCCGCCTTATTCTTAAAGTGCCAGTAGACCCCACCTCGTGTAACACCTGCTTGAGAAGCAATTTCTTCCAATGAAGCTCTAGATACTCCTTTATCAACAAACACCATTGCGGCTGCTTCTAAAATAGCCTCTTTAGTGGCTTCTGCCTGCTCTTTTGTCTTCCGTGCCACGTTTCTTTTATGCCTATTAATCACAACACTTGACTGTTATACATACATGAGTGTATGTATAACAGTCAAGTGTTGTGATTCGCCATGTCTACACTTAAAAATTGCATAGCCGTTAGAGGGAGCTGACAGATATGAACAAAGTAACCATGATATTGATCGGGGCAGTTGGGTTAGCAGCAGCAACCTACTGGCAGATCGGTGGAAGTGGCGAGGATATGACCCATAGGCAAAACCCAGCGGCACAAGCACGACCTTTACAGGCCATTGAGCTTATCACACAGAATGTCACCGCTTATGAGGAACTACCAGGACGAACCACGGCATATAGGATAGCGGAAATACGTCCTCAGGTGAGCGGTATCATAACAGAGCGCCTATTTAAAGAAGGCAGCGCAGTAGACGAAGGCCAGCAACTTTATTTAATTGATTCGGCCCCCTACCAGGCAGCTTATGATAGTGCTAAAGCTGATGTACTTAAAGCCGAAGCCAATTTAAAGTCTGTTACAGCACGTAAACAACGCTATGAAGAGTTAGTAAAGGTCGATGCTGTCAGCAAACAGGAATATGATGATATTGAGGCCAGTCTTGCGCAGGCCAATGCCGATATTGCCATTGCGAAGGCAGCTGTCGCACAGGCAAAAATTAATCTTGATTACACAAAAGTCTATGCTCCGATTAGTGGTACGATCGGAAAATCAAACATTACGAAAGGAGCGCTGGTGACTGCCGGCCAAACTGCTGCCCTTGCCACGATCACTTCTCTCAATCCTATCTATGTCGATATGACACAATCCAGCGACGATCTTATGCAGCTGCGTGCGAGCGTCAAGGATTATGAAAATATTCCGGTTACCTTATTCCTTGGTGAAAGCAGCCAACCCTATCCCCATACAGGTAAACTCCAGTTCCATGAAGTGACTGTAGAACAGACAACTGGTTCTGTGCAGCTAAGAGCGCTATTCCCCAACCCTAACAATCTGCTACTACCTGGTATGTTTGTACGTGCCAAACTTGCACTGGAGAAACCAAATGTCTTATTGGTTGCGCAGCATGCTACCACTCGTCAGCCTGATGGGAGCTTAAGCGTATGGAAGCTCGATGAAACAGGGGCGGTACAGCGCACCACCATTGCTACCAGCGGCGCATTGGATGGTAATTGGATTTTGTCTGATGGTGTAAAAGCAGGCGATGTGATCGTGACTGAAGGATTAATCAGCTTGCAGCCGGGTACAAAAATCACTCCCGTGTTTGAAGCAAGCAACACTCAGGCGGTTACCTCTGAGCTAAACACTGGAGAGTAATTATGGCACGCTTTTTTATCGACAGACCGGTATTCGCATGGGTAATCGCTATCATTATTATGTTGGCTGGGGTGATTTCTATCCTACGCCTGCCAGTTGAACAATATCCCAACATTGCACCACCATCAGTTTCCATTAATGCTGTTTACCCCGGTGCATCGGCGGAAACACTTGAAAACAGCGTTACGCAGGTGATCGAACAAAGTCTTACCGGCATTGATTATATGCGTTACTTCTCCTCTAGCAGTGATTCTTCCGGTTCGGTGTCTATTACTGTCACTTTTGAGCCAGAAGCTGATGCCGACATTGCTCAGGTGCAAGTCCAGAACAAGCTGCAATCCGCCCTGCCCTTATTGCCACAGGAGGTCCAGCAACAAGGCGTCACGGTCACCAAAGCTAATAGCAGCTTTTTGTTGGTTGCTGGATTTTATTCTGAGGATGGCTCAATTTCTCAGTCAGAATTGGGTGACATACTGAACTCAACAGTCAAAGATACAATTGCGCGAGTCAATGGCGTAGGGAATGTAACTGTATTCGGTGAACCTCACTCCATGCGTATTTGGCTAAATCCACATAAGCTATTTAGCTATAACCTGACCGTGATGGATGTGCAAAATGCTATTCAGGTACAAAATACTGATGTTTCTGCTGGGCAGATTGGCGGCCTCCCCGCAATAAAAGGTCAGCAGATCAATGCCACCATCAGCGCCCAGTCACGACTTCAGACAGTGGAAGATTTTCAAAAAATTATCCTGCGTGTGAATACGGATGGCTCGCAAGTACGTCTACACGACGTGGCACGGGTAGAGCTCGGCTCACAGGGCTATGGCCGTGTCGTCCGCTATAAGCGCAAACCCGCTTCGGGAATTGCGGTGAGCCTGGCAACGGGAGCGAACGCACTGGATACAGCGGATGCGGTAAAAGAGCAAATCGCTACCCTGAAGGAATTTCTGCCTGCTAATATCAAAGTAATTTATCCTTACGACACCACACCCTTTGTAAAATTGTCTATTGAAGATGTCATCAAAACACTGATTGAAGCAGTCGTACTGGTGTTTCTGGTTATGTACCTTTTTTTACAGAATTTTCGTGCCACCCTTATTCCAACCATTGCAGTGCCGATTGTATTGCTCGGCACGTTTGGCGTATTGTCAGCCTTCGGATTTTCCATCAACGTGCTAACGATGTTCGCCATGGTCTTGGCGATTGGGCTGCTAGTAGATGATGCTATCGTGGTGGTAGAAAATGTCGAACGCATCATGAATCAGGAAGGCTTGTCACCTAAAGAGGCTACTCGTAAATCCATGGATCAAATCACTGGGGCACTAATTGGTATAGCACTGGTGTTGTCCGCGGTATTTGTGCCAATGGCATTTTTCACTGGCTCGGCAGGGGCAATCTACCGTCAGTTCTCACTCACTATTGTTTCGGCCATGGGGCTATCAGTACTAGTGGCGCTGGTACTGTCTCCATCACTTTGTGCCACATTTCTAAAGGCAAAAGAAGAAACCGACCATCATCGTCCCACAAGAGGTTTCTTCGGCTGGTTTAATCGCAGTTTTAATAAAAGCCGTGATATGTTTGCAAGTGGTGCGGAATATATGATTCATCGGACCAAACGCTTTCTCCTGGTTTATGGCGTACTGATTGGGGGATTAGCGCTATTATTTTCTTCACTTCCTGGCTCTTTCCTGCCAAATGAAGATCAGGGAACCATGTTCTTAATGGCCACTGCACCTGAAGGCTCCACTCTAGAGCGCACGATGAAAAGTGTTGAACAAGTAGAAAACTACTACCTTGAAAATGAGCAGGATACAGTCGATCATTTATTCACTGTCACCGGCTTCAGCTTTGCCGGAAGAGCGCAGAATGTTGCCTTGGGCTTTGTCGGTCTTAAACCATGGGACGAACGTGATCCTGACACTCAATCCGTGTTTACGCTGGCCGGACGCTCCATGGGAGCATTCCAGCAAATCAAGGATGCTATGGTATTTGCCTTCTATCCTCCGCCGATTCGGGAGCTAGGAAACGCATCAGGCTTTGATATGCAGCTAGTAGATCGCGGGGGGAAAGGTCATGAAGCATTAATGCAAGCTCGTAATCAATTACTTGGCATGGCGGCACAAAACCCGAACCTTCAAGGCGTACGACCAAACGGACTCAGCGATGTAGCACAATATAAAATCAATATTGATAACGAAAAAGCCAGCGCATTGGGACTTTCGATTGCTGATATAAACCGAACATTACAAACAGCGTGGGGTTCAGCCTATGTTAATGACTTCATCGATAGGGGACGTATTAAAAAAGTCTATATGCAGGCCGATACGCCCTACCGCATGATGCCTGACGATGTTGATTTATGGTATGTGCGTAATAACCAAGGAGAGATGGTCCCGTTTAATAGTTTTTCTACGGCCAAATGGATGTATGGTTCACCAAAGCTAGAACGATTTAATGGCATCAGTTCGGTAAATATTCAGGGTGGCGCAGCGCCTGGGGTCAGCACCGGTGAAGCAATGGCAGAAATGGAAGCCATGGTGAAACAGCTAGCCGGAGGATTCGGCATAGAATGGGTTGGCCTTTCCTACGAAGAACGTCTGACAGGAGCACAGGCGCCAGCACTCTATGCACTGTCGATATTAGTCATCTTTTTGTGTCTTGCTGCGCTGTATGAAAGCTGGTCGGTACCTTTCTCGGTAATTCTTTCAGTACCGCTGGGGATCATCGGTGCAGTGGTAGCCGCGCATCTGTTTGGCTTGAGCAACGATGTCTATTTCCAGGTAGGGCTATTGACTACGATGGGGCTGGCCTCAAAAAACGCTATTCTGATCGTTGAGTTTGCCAAGCATTTATATGATCAAGGGCATGATCTCAAAAAAGCAGTAATCATCGCTTCCAGACAGCGTTTTCGCCCTATCATCATGACATCCATGGCCTTTATTCTTGGGGTTACACCGCTGGCGATCGCTACTGGGGCTGGCTCCGCTAGCCAGAATGCAATCGGCATCAGCGTGATGGGCGGCATGCTAGCAGCAACCATTATCGCCATCTTCTTTGTGCCGTTGTTTTATGTGGTGGTACAATTTGTTTCTCACCAGAAATCACAATCAACAACTAAAGAAGAACGCCCATAAAATAACTTACCATACCAATGCTATGCGCGATATTCTCAGAACAAGGTAACATTAGAAAGACCAGGCCTTCGGCACCCATCAGCAACGGCGCCGCAGCGTCATTTTGTGAACTGGTCTACTTCACCCCTAACAGCTTATCTTCCACAACATCAAGACAAATTTCATCATACTGCTGTAAGCTGCTATTGTGCTCTTTAATCTCAACCATATATTGAATAGCGTCTTGTATATGAGGTGGAAGAGACTGGTTTATTCCTTCTCCTATTGGCCAAGAGGCATCTCTTGTTTGTCTATCTGGCCAGCGCGAATAAGCAACCCATAAACCATCCTCCCCTTTATGCAAACAAGACCCTACGGCGCCTCTTTCGGTTGAAAAATAGTTCGCAATTTCATTCCAGCACTTTATATATTGTTTTTCTTGAGTGGGTTTTAGTTTAAACCTATATATTACTGCAAACATCGACTTTCCTATTCTTCAGTATTAAGTATTCTTTTAATCGCTGCATAGTCATCTATCAACTCCCCTCCTTGCCCACCAACCGGCCATTTTTTTATCACCAAGCCACAAATTATCAAGGTTTCATTTGATTCAATGGTGGAAATTGCATGTTTTATTGCCTCATATCGGCACGGAATTTCGCATACATTTTTGTGGGATTTTTTCGCTGCGACAACAAGCTGTTTTCGGATAAAATCCGGATCGTCTCCCATTGGCAAGGCATCAGTAATAATAACTTTATCTGCCCATGTTGATGCGATACCCAATGAAGGCGCTATATCTGGATGACGCCCGCCATTACACCCAAAAACAACACTTACATTGCTAAAACCAGCCTCTTTTAGACTTTTTAGCATGTTTTGCATACCATCAGCGTTGTGTGCAAAATCAATATAAATATTTCCACCATTCGGGTGTCTTGCAACTTGCTCCATTCGGCCTTGTACTGGCTTCAACTTGTTAAGGGCTGCTATAAGTTTTGGGCGCTCAACATCAAGAAGACTATCAACCATCAGTAATCCTGTAAACACGTTATGAATGTTATAGTATCCAATCAAAGGGACTTTAAATGAATAGTCGACACCGTCCCAGGTAAAGTGTGCAGTTAACAGGTTCTGTTTATTCTCTACGTCAGTTATCGTTAAATCCTGCCCCTTATAGCCAAACTCAACCACCTTATGTCCCATAGACAAGCATATCTGTTTTGCTCGATCAAAATATTCCGTGTCCATATCAGCATTTAATATTGTGGTACCTGGTGTGTGCATCGTTTGCGTAAACAACCGCATTTTAGTGTTGAAGTAAGACTCCATCGTCCCATGCAGATCGAGATGATCTTCCATAAAGTTTGTAAAGGCTCCCACCTGAGGTGAGAGTCCATTTAGTCTATATTGGTGCAACCCATGTGAAGGTGCTTCAGTAAAAACTGCCTGAACACCATCATTTTTAAGCTTTTTTAGTATTTTCTGGAATCTAACTGTTTCAGGAATACTGAGTCCGCTTGTGATTTCCTCCAAATGCTGGCCTTTTCCATCTAGTATCCCAAGTGTGCCTATTGAGCTTGATTTGACTCCCAACAAATGACATAACTGGCTGGCAAAATTAACAGAGCTTGTTTTACCATTAGTTCCTGTCACCGCTCCCCTATATTGTGGCTTTTCAAACGCCGTGTAGACAGCAGCAAGTGGCCCCAAAATACTCAATGGCGACGTATGCTCTATTACTGGAATATGAGCAGCACTGATTAGAGCCTGCACATGCTTTTGACAATCTGGCCTCACAATAAGTGCGGCTGCTCCCATATCAATGGCCTCTTGGAGATACTCAGCCCCCTCCAAAAACCGCGTTACCTGTGTCATATCGGTACATTCAGAGAAATCGGCGACAAATAGCGCCCCCGGTGCCACATCCTGGATGCACCCGGCCACCCCTGATATTTCGGGGTTATCCTCTAATTGGTGAACATTCACGTCTAGGAGCTCACACTCCCTAAGAAGGTCAAGAAGTTTGATCATGCTGTTTTTACAAAAGAAAATCCCTTACTTTTCAATGATGAATCAGTAAGAAAGTGTTTCTTATTCCTTGTATTAAATCTAATTCCCTTTAAGAACCCTATCACCGAGCAGCTCACTGAGGCTAACATCTGGTATACGAGGCAATTTTAAAGCTATATATAAATAGGTTAAGCTTTCTGACTATGCTTCCTTAGTTTTCAAACTTTGGTAGAATACCTAAATGTTTCTGCAAAGCGTGTCAAAGATAGGAACCTTCATGTTACCAGACATTCGACTAAACCCTGCTTATCAAACAAATTATCCTGCTATGGTTGCTGCGGCTAATGGGGATATTGCATTTTTGAGGATGTATAGCCAGATTCTTCCAAATGCCTTGTCGCGAAAAGGTCCAGATGGCTTTGAGCCTTTAATTGTTGCGGCATTTTATAATCAGGAAGCCAGCATTCGGTATCTACTAGAGAAAGGAATCGAAGCGGATGTCCAAGATCTAAATGAGCGCACCCCCTTGTACTGGGCAGCATATCAAGGTCATAAAAAGGCAGCAAAGTGTTTACTCGCCGCAAAGTCTGACATAAATATTAAAGATGCATCTGGTCTAACCCCGCTAATGATTGCTATCGAAAAGGGACATACAGAACTGGCTATTTGGCTTGTCGAAAATGGGGCAAACTTAACTTTTGAAGAGGGTTATGAGAGTTCCGCTTTACATAGAGCCATTCAAAATAACAATCCAAGACTCGCAGTGTACTTAATAGAGCATGGAGCACCTGTTGACGCTCTTAACGAACAAATGGAGTCACCACTTGTACTCGCCATTTCAAAAGATCAATTTGAAGTAGTTGATGCACTAATCAAACACCAAGCCAATTTAAATGCCACATATCACACAGATGATTCAAGTCCCTTAAATATTGCCGTTGCACTCTCACGAAACACAATTGCACGGCGGCTGATTTCTTGTGGTGCTCATATTACCATTACCAACAGTAGTCGCATGACACCGCTTCACACCGCAGCGCTTTATGGTAATAATGAACTACTTAATATATTACTAATAAACGCCCCAGGACTCATTGATACACAAAATATATTTAATGAGACCCCTCTAACATGTGTTTTTCAAGGCTATCCTCCACAATGTGATCTAAATGATGAAGATGGCAAACAAAAATATGATGCCAATATATCAAGGCGACACGATGCAATTAGGGCATTAACAAGACGCCACGCTAACACTGATTTGTTTGATCTTAAAAACGAAACACCCTTAATGAAAGCCTGTAAACGAGGGGATTTAAATGCTGTAAGGATATTGCTCGAAAAAGGCGCAGATCCCGATATATTGGATAGCAATAATCTTTCTTGTCTTCATGTTGCCGTTGCTCTAAATGATACCGCAATGATCGACTTACTATGTGAACATCACGCAGACATTGAGCATATTGACAGTCGTGGGTATAGTCCATTGATTTTGGCCCTTCTTAGCACCAATTATGAAGCTCTAGAAAGACTGTTAATTTTTGGAGCAAACCCAGACTTAGGGTCAGTTGATGGTTTATTACCTTTAAGCCTATCGATTCAAAGGCTTCCTCTTCGGTTTTCTTCGCTCCTGCTTGAATATACTGCAGAGGTTAACGGCGGAATCGGACAGAATAGAGGCCAACCAATGATTACAGCATTTAAATCAAATAATTATGAAGGGGCAGAACTCCTTTTAGAGCATGGTGCTCCGTCCTATTTCGGTGGCTACATGTGCAGCCATTATATGATGAGCCCTCAACAAAGAGATATTCATGCTCTCATATCACGCACATGGCACCATGATACTTTGCTGTACAATAAAATTAGAAGGAACCTAATTGATGCGGTTAGAAATACATTGTTTGATCAAAACGGAAGGATTCTTGAAGCGACGCCAACTATCCGAAAACGAGATTTTAGAGCTTGCACCTCAATAGATATGAATAGTCTTTTAACAAAAGCAGAAATAGAAAAAGAAAAATTGTCGTTATATACAAGATGGAAACAAACTTATATTGATTGGTTTGCTCAGCACTATATAAACAGCATTCAAAGCAAACCAAGTGTTAAAGCTTTGAAAAAACAAAGTAATCGTTCGAAAAAAAAACACAAACGAGAATTGGATTTAACAGCATTACCGATCGGTGACTTGTTTCCTGATACTTACGATATTATAGCAGGCTTGACGAAAAGTTCATTATCTCAATATCCAGCTCTGAGTAGAGGTGATATAGCAAAAGTAAGACATTCACTACGCAACCTCGAGCCATTAGCTATTAAAATGGTCGAAAGGCGTTTAAAAGAAGAAATGAAGACTTTTACGCCCGCTTATAGCTATCCAGCAAGCCCCAGAAGAAGGCCTGATCGTGATACTCCCCCCCCGGGAAAACGGTTTAAAGATAGAGAGAATCTTCCAGAAGGGAATAACGCTAAAAGAAATAAATCCCTGAAAGAAAGCAATAATTCGGGTGAGACTCGTTCCAAGTTAAAAAAAATAAATTAGAGATTTTAAATTGATTTGTAAAGTAGGCCTTCACCCTACTTTATTTGAAATTATTTTTTAAAAACTGACTGATATGTAATATTTAGGTGATCCAAAGTGTTAAGACTACCAAACAAGCCATTTGATGATATAGAAAGGGAACTTTTTCCCGCTCATTATGCTGCGTCAATAGGAGATGTCGATGCACTGCGTCAATTTAATAAGAAACACCCGGGTAAATTAATAGAATTATGTTCTGCGGAAAAAGAGCATACGCCATTAATGTATGCCTCTTTTCATGAGCAACGTGAAGTGGTCGACTATCTACTATCTCTTGGTGTCCCTGTGAATCATGAAGACCTCAGCGGCGAAACCGCTCTGTTTTGGGCTATCGAAGCTGAGTTTGAACCAACTGATATTGCTCAGCGACTAATTCAGGCTGGGGCGAATATTAACAAAACAAATCAAACTGAAGACACGCCTCTTAATATCGCCATTCGAAATGGTAAAACGACATTTGCTGTGTTTTTAATTGAAAATGGTGCCAACCTTAATTGTAAAGGTTTTTTTAAGACACCACTGCTAATATCAACAATATCAAAAAGACAGACAGAGGTTGCGATCGCACTTATTGAGCATGGAGCTCATCTTGGTGATCTTTCACCCGAAGGTATTCCCCCTTTCTTACTGGCAGCCAGTACCGGCCAACCTCTTATCTGTTCAAAGCTATTAACACATTTAGCTCCGATCACTGGCCACCATCCTCGCTCACAAAGAACAGCTCTGCATTATTTAGCTGATCAGGGTGAAAGTGATTTAGTACTAAGAGCCTTGCTTGCCAATGCGGATCCTACTTTGAAAGATAATTTTCGATACACTCCGCTTCACCTTGCTGCCAGATCTGGACACATTCAAACAATTAAAACACTGGTCAACCATTCTTCTAGACTAATAAATGACTTACGCTTTGATGATGTGGTTACACCGTTATATCTCTTGATTGAATATTGTGCTCAACTAGATAATGACTCTGATAAGAAAGAGGCATACAAAGCAATTCGATGGCTTATAGCACATGGGGCTAACCCAAACTGTTGCAATGAAGAAGGATTTACAGGCCTAATGCATGCTTGTCTTTCCGGAGATCACCGGTTAGTGAGCATATTGATTCAATGTGGCGCTGATCCAAATTTGAGAGATAACTACAGTGATAGCCCGATACTTATTGCCGCAAGAAATGGTGACGATCAAATGATTCGAACGCTTCATGAGTTTCACACAGACCTCAGCAGCGTCAATGAAGACGGTACATCTCCTTTAAGTGCTGCTTGCCAGTCTAATCACTTTTCCACATTCACACTTCTTCTTGAGCTCGGAGCTCGCATGAGTGCTCATACGGGTCTTTTAAAAGAGGTACGAATGCTTCAACCAGAAGGTGATACGCGGTATTTAAGAGCCCTATTAGAAAATGGCATTTCACCAGATGGAAATAGTCAACCAGGTCTACCTTTAGTTTATGCACCTGATTCACCATTATACCAGGCGGTTATTAACAGAGATGTTGCTTCTGTAGAAACCTTGTTAAGTTATGGGGCATCTACTCAATTGGTTTTAAAAAGAATTAAAGAAAATAGATTTTACTGTGAACCTGGTAGCTTAGATGATGTTCTGCGTGACCTTATTATCCAAACAGCTGACGACGATATTCCTTTATTTAATATTCTTAGTGAAATATCTTTACAGAAATTACAGAATTTATTAATGCATACTAATGGACGCGTGAAGGATGATGTGCCTACAGTCAGAATCCGGGACATTCGTCGTGCCCCGACCCCCGGGGTGAAAACACTACTCCAAGAGGTTCAAAGAAAGCAGCAGTCAAGAGCGCTTTATGAAGCTCTGAGACCGGTATATCTTGCCTATTTAACACAACACTACACGAATGAAATGAGCACAACGTCTAAAAGTCATGAGCTAGGCAATTTGCAACATAACTTCCAAGGCTGTCTTAGAGCAAAAGATGATTTTTCTATCACTTCCGTTCCGTTTGGGGATCTGGTACCTGATGCTCTGTTTCGTATATTGTTTAACAAAAGAACATTAGCAAACTATCCAGCCCTCACACAACAGGATATTAACCGAGTTAGAGATTATCTAACCAAACTTAATTTCCTTGCATGCAAACTTGTAGAAAAGCGTTCAGAAAAAGTTCTATTGCAATATAAAAGATTAGATGCGCTTACATCATCTTGTTATGACGGTAAGCGGCCGACTGCCTCATCTCCTGAAGGCAAACCTAACCCAGCGAAGCGAGCTAAAGCACCCCAGTTAGTTTTACCTCAATTACAATTACAGGGCTTGAGGCAATTAAACAATGCCAAAAGAACTTCTATCCAAGTTCACAATGCAGAAAATATACTTAAAACAAGTCAAGCTAAACAAAAGAGAGTTTAAACTACTTTTAGTAGTTTAATTCACTACAGTGGGTTTAAGTATTTTATCTACTTGATGACTTCAAACGCATATATGAAAGTCAGGTAAGTTAATCCATCAGGCAGCGCCTCGCTTTAGCATATTAAATATCATAAAATTAGTCTCCTTTTATGCAACTAGCTTTGTGATATTTCTTATGTTCATAACACCTGAAATCGACTTTGATGACAAGTTAGCGAATCTCTATCCCCTCCATTATGCTGCCTCCATCGGCAATGTTGATGATATTGTTAAGCTCTGTCATCTTAATCCTTCTCTAGCTAGCACACCTATCGGTGAAAGCAGGCACACACCGCTTATGTTTGCCGCTTATCACGATCAGTATCAGGCTATTAGAGCGCTTTTTTCTTTTCATGTGAGCGCTGATGATGTAGATGCAAATCAGTTTACAGCGCTACACTGGGCCGCATCAAAGGCTTCAACAAGGACTGGGGATTTACTCATTACCCAGGGGGCCTCTTTAAACAGTATCAATTCAGAAATGGAAACCCCTCTCTCTAGAGCCTTGGTTCAAAAAAATTACCCATTCTGTCTATTTCTAATAGAAAAAGGCGCTGCCACACATTACCGAAACGTACAGGGTCAATATCCTTTAAATTACGCTATCAGCCATAACTATAGGAATATATCTATTGCCCTAATTGAAAATGATGCTCCACTTGAAACTTTATCACTGCAAAAATATACGCCCTTACTACAAGCTGCCTCATCTGCAAATGATACAGTATGCGAGGCATTGATTAAAAAAGGGGCAAATATTCGTTATGTTCATCCATCCAATAAAAACACAGCTTGTCACTATTTTGCAACGCACGGAAAAACACACCTACTTAAACGCGCATTTAAAGCTGGAGCTTTTTTTGATTGCCCTGATAATGAAGGCTTTCTTCCTATACATTACGCGGCACAATACGCTTGCTTTAATACGCTACAATATCTTCATTCTATGGTGCCTAGAAGTGTAGACTCTCTATCAAAAAGAGGATTCACCCCTCTAGCG
Organism: Legionellales bacterium; assembly: GCA_002708265.1. Taxonomy (GTDB): domain Bacteria; phylum Pseudomonadota; class Gammaproteobacteria; order Berkiellales; family Berkiellaceae. Next base: position 263,223 of record PANA01000005.1, read on the forward strand.
TCAGTAATTATTCTATATTCAACTTTCGGTTCTAATGAAAGTATTGCTCGGCGGCGACAAATTGTTACGTACTTACTTAACCATCACGCAAACCCAAATGCGTTAACCGACCAAGGTGTCCCGTTAATTATAAAAGCCTGTGAAATCGGAGATGTCTATATAGTTGAAGCATTACTGAAAGCAGGTGCTGATCCATATGTCAGTAATCAACAAGGACAAACCTGTGTCCATCTTGCGGTGAGCGCCGGTAATAATGCACTTCTTAAGTTGTTGAGCAAACATCACGCTAATCTTAATGCCAGAAATGTATTTCATCAAACCCCCTTGTCACTGGCACATAGTTTGTATCTGTACTCTACGTTTATGACTTTGCTTGAACTGAATGCGGTTCCGAGTCTTCCGCCTTCAACTATTTTTAACGGCAAGCCAGAAAATTATAAATATGCAAAAGCGCTTTTAGAGTATGGTGCATTTCCTGATGGTCGCCAAAGCCCCCTTTCAACGCTGGCCTCGATTATGGAATCCCCAATGTACCTTGTTATAGCTCATGGGGGGAATGTTAAAACCGCTCAATTACTACTCGATTTTGGTGCTTCAACCATCCTTATTGATACACCTGATATGGGGTTAGTTGCACCACGAATAAATGAGCTGCTACATAAAACGAAAGTATTAGACCAAGCACTTTACGTTTCGCTTCGAACTGATGACTACCTCTCACTTAAAGCTAAGTTCTATAACAAAGACGGTGCATTAAAATCTAAGGCGCCTACTATACGTGTAAGGGATGTTCACTATGCTGACACGACTGAGAAACAAAATCTTCTTCTAAGTGTTATGCGCATTCAACATAAAAATAGACTTTTTGAACTTTTGTCCTCTCATTACATTAGCTATTTTTCCCAGCGATACACCAACCAAATACAGCACAGTCCAAGATTTCGTGAATACGTAACACTTCAAGAAAATTATCCGAGATTAAAATTTATATATAAATTAAAACCTATTAGGCTTGGAAAATTTGGCAACCTACCACTCAACGCAATCCATCGAGTATTTATAACCTCTGAAATACTCGATAGATTTCCGGCATTACAGCCTGAAGATATTAAAGAGGTTATCAAATCACTTTGTATGCTTGACCGCTTAGCCTATAAACTTGTGGACCAACGTCTGAATGCCGCCCTAGCTATCAAGCCTAAAAATCTTCATTCAAACCCATCAAGCACTACTGCTTCTATGTTGCCTTACATGCAATTAAAAGCAACATGTCAAAAAGACCACTCAGACAGAAAATACTTTCCAGAGCACCTAAAGACTACTGGAAAAAGGTCTAGCGATGGCGAGAGGAAGGGCAATACTAAAAAGTTAGTTAATCGATTTTCAACACGGTAACTGGTTTGACAATATCTTTGATAGCGCGTATCAAGGACCTTTTGAGCAAGGAACTTTGTTATGCGCCAAAGGATTGCCTTTACAATTCTATCAATATTTTTTAGCACTCAATGTTATGCACTTCCACCGACCCTTCATCTAAGCACTGATAAGCAGCGTTTAGCGCATGAAGCGGCTCGAATTTTGCAGCAAGAAGCGGAACAGGCTCGTGCTAGTCAGTATCCACTAGTAGTGATGGTTCCGACGGGATCTACTGCTATTCCTTTTTACGAACAAATTGTTCGATTACACCAGGAACAACAGCTCGATTTAAGTCATGTGACATTATTTAACATGGATGAATATGTTGGAACACCAAATGCTGATGAACAACTTAGTTACAATGCATTTATGAAGCAGCATCTCTATCAACATGTTGTCGATAAGCCCCGTGGTTTAGTTAAAAGCAAAGTTCATATTCCTTCATTTTCTCGATCTGTTAAAGAAGCTGAACTGGCCGCCCAGTCCTACCGCAATACGCTAGACAAAGCCATCCATGAGCCAGGCGCACGATTTATTGTTTTTGGCGGTATTGGCGCTTCTCCTGCTCATATTGCGTTTAACGATTTAACCACCGAGAAATTTTATAGTAACAAGCGATTGTCAGATGCCAAAAAAACTGAAAAGGCGCTTTCTCTTCCCACACGATTAGTATCATTAGACACTCAAACCAGCCAGACAAACCAGGTCGATTTCACACATGCTATTACGGTGGGTATGGCTGAACTAATGCAGGCTGATCGAATCATTATTATGGCAAACACGCCATCTAAACGAGCCTCTGTTGAAAATACTTTTCTTTCAGAGCCGACCTATAAAGTTCCTGCATCTTTGTTATCGAAATCAAAAGGGACCGTTGAGTTTTGGATTACACCTGAACTCAATACGCTAGCCCTTGCCAGTAAAGCCTTAGGTATTGAGCCAGCAACCACTCGTGCGAGTTTACTTGATATGAGAACCGCTAGCACACAAACTGTTGTGCCCGATCCCCAGAAACGCGTTCTAATGGTTCGTTTTGATGAAAATCAAGAGTGGCCTACCTATTGGAATACCCATTACCCGCACTCATTAAAAATAACGACAACGGATGCACAGGAAATTCAAGCTGTTTACCAGCAAACTCAGCCAGCTCTAGTTGTTCTTCCATTGGCACACAATGAAAACACACGAACTGCCATCTCAAAAATTGAATCTATTGCTGCAGAGCAAGCGCTAAAGTGGGGGAAAACTTTAATTGCGCAATATGATACTGAGCCTGGATTGCTCTCTCGCTATAATTACTGGATTGCTTTAGATGATGAACAGCAGACCCGCTTTGAAAATGCTCGGAACCAACACGTCTCTCAAGTAAGAAGAACTGCTTTTGCAGACATTCCTAAAATTAAAAGCCAATCTTTACTAAAATTATCACAACCCCATCACAAGCAAATATCTGCTAAGGGACTAGAGGGCTATTTTGTGAGTGATATCCATGGCAATGCATTGAATCAATTTGATCCTGCCCTATTCACGGATAAAGATAAACTCGTCGTGATTGCGCCACACCCTGATGATGCTGAAATTGGTGCTGCTGGATTAATTGATCGCTTTGCTCATACCCCTACAGAAGTGTGGACGGTGACACAAGGACATCATATTGCTATTTCAGTGGATGATGTCATCGACAATCCTAATATGTCTGAAGCATTGGTGACTCAAGCAATCGCCCTAAAAAGAGGGCTTATTGAGGACCCAAATCTCAAATCCGCTATCAGACACGAAGAGACCTCTAATGCTGTCAGCTTATTAGCCCAAAGGCATCAACACCCACACCAAGTAAAACCTTTAGCCCTGCCATTTTATGACAATCACTACCAGGTTAGTTCTGACGATAGGTCAAAATTGATGCAGGAGATTGATACGCTTGCTGATGTGAATAATATTGTTATTGCTGTTCCTTTTGAGGATGACGAGCATATCGCCCATCGTATTGCTCGAGAAATTGCACTTGAACAATTCCAAAGTTGGGGTGAATCACATCCTGAGCATACGTTAACAATTGTTGCCTACTCAACGCCCTGGACGGGCCGTTACCGCCTTTATGACTACAATAATGCCGGCGACACGGCAGATGCCATTATTGGCGCTGAGAGGCTTCAGGGTAAAGGATTAGCTGGTAATGCTTTATGGGAAGAGCTGAACCGAGCAAGTGCACAGCGGTACCAGCTTTATCAGGTAGGATAAGACGGCTCAATAGCAGCGCCAATGTCCTATTCCATTTTAAAGCCAAAACCGTCAGTATGGATAGAAGGTTTTTACACCGGAGAGAATCATGGTTGTTGAAGGACTATCTATACTGGCGATTGGCACAGTTGGAGGCAGCATGTTTTTTTGGCGTCGCAACAGAACAAATAAAACTCACTCTGAAAATGAGGAAACTGCTAAAGCAGCCCCTGAATTACCACAAACGCTCTATGACAGAATGTGTAGACTGTTTGGAGCTGCTAGCTCAAGAGATAGGCTGAATGATATTGCTCAAACAGATGAAACCAAAAAGCTGGTGGTTTTATTTGGTGATGACGGTAAGCCGCATGTGGTCGATCCTAAAAATCCACGCCTAGTATTTTCCCAATTTTCTGATTCTTCTGAGAAATGCCGTGGACTAGATACAGATGATATGACAGAACGCGATCTGTTAGGGGCCGATGCTGTCGATCTCCCCTCTACCGGACCACGCGCTCGATAAAAGCCTAGACAGTACTCTTTTCTGTCTGGAGCTGTTTAGCGAGCCATGCTTTCCACTCTGCTCCAACTTCAGGGTGACTTAATCCATAGGTTAATGTTGCCTTGAGGTAATCAAGCTTATTACCACAATCAAATCGCTGCCCTTCAATTGCGATGGCATCAAAGTTATGGGTTGATAGGCTGGCCGACAACGCGTCAGTCAATTGAATTTCACCGCCTGCACCCGGTAAAGTTTTTTCCAAAGTTGAGAATAACGACCCTGGTAAAACATATCTCCCGACGACACCGAGGTTAGAGGGAGCCACTTCTGGTTGAGGTTTTTCAACTATCTGTTCTATACGACCTTCAGATGCCGCTTTTACAATACCGTACTGATGGGTTTTACTTTTGGGGACTGGCGTCACTGCGATAGTGTAATGTTTTGTTCTTTCATAGTGGTCTACCAGTTGCTTTAGAGCACCGGTATTGGCTTTAATGAGGTCATCGGCTAATAAAACAGCAAAATCTTCTTCTCCAACGACTTCTTTAGCACACAATATTGCATGCCCTAACCCAAGCGCCTCTTCTTGCCGAACATAGATACAGCGAACCCCTTTAGGAGTAATATTTTTAATCGCATCTAACTCTTTTGCCTTTCCATTTTTTCTTAGCCGGTATTCAAGCTCGAAATTACTATCAAAGTGATCTTCAATCGCCCGTTTTGCACTGGAAGTGACAAAGATAAGCTCTCGAATTCCTGCTTCTATAGCTTCCTCAACGGCATATTGGATCACTGGTTTATCGACGATTGGCAGCATTTCTTTTGGGTTTGCTTTTGTCGCTGGTAAAAACCGTGTCCCTAATCCTGCAACTGGAAAAACTGCTTTCGTTATCATTTAATGCTCCTTATTCTACAATGGCATGTGCTGGTTTAGAGGCGCAGGTTGCCATTTCACTTGCTTCAAATTCAGGGACTAATTCAGCGAATGTTTCTAAAAGAGACAGCTCATTATATTGCTTAATCCCGTACTCGATCTGAGCAATCCACCGCTCAGGAGACATTCCTTCTTCACGACATTGAAGCCGCATAATTTTAGGGTGTTCTGTTTTTGTTAACTGTTCTTTTTCATGAAAAAGCTCTTCGGTAATTTTTTCACCAGGACGCAGTCCCGTAAATCGTATTTCAACTTCTGTTCCGATCTCTTTACCTGACAGCTTAATCATCTGTTCTGCCAAATATCGAATAGAAACTGGCTCACCCATGTCTAACATGTAAATCTCACCGCCAGAAGATAAACAAGCGGCTTGAAGAATCAACTGTGATGCTTCTGGTATTGTCATAAAGAATCTGGTGACGTTAGGATGAGTCACGGTTAAAGGTCCCCCTTTTTTCAGCTGACTTTTAAAAATTTCAACAACTGAACCTCGAGAGCCTAGTACATTTCCAAAGCGTACAACTGTAAATAAGGTTGAACCATAATTCCCTAATGCTTGACACAGGCGCTCTGCAATCCGTTTGCTAGCCCCCATCACGTTTGTTGGATTTACGGCTTTATCAGTTGAAACCAGCACAAACTGGCTCACTTGGTGTTTAAGTGCCGCCCTAGCCATTGTGTAAGTGCCCAAAACATTATTTTTAGCAGCTTCTCTAATTTGTCCTTCCAAAATAGGCACGTGCTTGTAGGCAGCAGCATGGAAAATGGTATCTACTCGATAGCGGTTAAATAAGTCATCAACTGCTTTTTGATCGCCAACATCCATTAAGCGACAAATGAGCTCACAACTGGAAGAACATTTTAAGCGCAGCTCTCGCTCAAGGTTAAACAAGTTGTATTCGGAGGTATCAACAATAATAAGACGCTGAGGTCTTTGGCTTAAGATTTGTCGACACAATTCTGACCCAATTGAGCCACCCCCACCAGTCACTAAGATACTATTCCCAGCTAAATGCTGACCAATTTTACGCCAATCCAGCTCTATTGGATCTCGCCCTAGCAGGTCATCCAAATTGATTTCGCGCAGTTGGCCCACGGTGACAAGCCCTTGCATAATATCCCCAACCGCAGGCAAAGTCCTTACAGGACACTGCGTTGTTTCACAGATACTCACTAAACGGCGCATCTCCCCAGCTGTTGCTGAAGGTATCGCAATTAATATGAGCTCAACTGAAAAGCGTTTTACCACGTCTGGAATGTCTTCTGTCCCACCAACAATCCTCAGACCATACAATTCTCTACCAATATGCCTTTGAGCATCATCAACAAATGCAACCGGCACAAACTCTGATGATTTATTTCGAAGCAAGTCTCTGGCAAGACTCTCTCCAGCCTTCCCAGCACCGATAATCAGCACCCGGGTACCATTTAGCGTAAAGCCTGCTCGGTCTTTCAGCCAGCGAATGGTTAATCGCGCACCACACAAAGCCATGGTCAATAACATCCCGTACAGTAAAAACACAGAACGGGGTATATTTTCACCTCTAGAGAGCAAAAAGAAGCACAATACTGACAGCAATAACCCACAAGTAACCGCTTTTAGGATTCTTGTTAGATCAGGTAGTGAGGCAAATCGCCACATGCCTCGATACAAGCCAAAGTACCAATAAGAAAGTGTTTGGAGGATAAAAACAACGGGAAAAATCATGATCGCAGGCTCAAGGACGACCGCGGGTATGGTTTCAAAGTTATATCGAAACCAGTAGGCACCAAACCAAGCAAAAGGGATCATTAATGAATCGTGAATAAAGGCAACCGCCTGTGCAGGTAAAAAGCGCCTCCGAGCTAACCACATAATTATATCCTTATTATTTATTGTCTCGGTTGTTTATATTCAATAGCCCCCAATATGCTTAGTCCAATGAAAAGACCTAAAAGCGTCGCTATTTGGGGTGAAAAATATCCTAAAAATGCAAAACTGGCAAAAACTATTAATACAGTATTCACTATCAGAAGACCAACCAGCAGTTGACCATGAGACCAGCCAGACTGATGGAGACGCTGATAGGCGTGCGTTTTATGTGCTTGTGTAATGCTTTCGCGATTTAAAACGCGACGGAGTAAGGTAACGCTGGCATCCAGCCAAAAGCAAGTTGATAATAAAATCCAATAAAGCCAGTTAACATTTGTATTGAATGCGGTATACAGGGTCATCATGGCAATAAAAAAACCGAGAAAGGTACTCCCCACGTCTCCCATAAATATTTTTGCTTTGGGAAGGTTGAATACCAAAAAGCCAGCAACACAGGCACTTAAACTAAAACACAGCATCGCCAGCAACGTTTCATGGCTTGCTTGAAAGAGAACCCCCATCGGGGTCAAAATACTGATGGCTTCTAGTGCTGCCAAGCCGTCTGTACCATCCATAAAATTATAGAGGTTCAAAAACCAGACGATTCCTAATAAGGCAAAGGGCGATACCCCTATGGGCCAAGGCGCTATTGAAAATAGCGTTAATCCGACTAGACCAACTGTAGCAATAATAAGCTGCGTTAATAGCCGCATTTTCGCACTGAGTGACAGCCAGTCATCAACAAAAGAAAGGACACTGATCCCGATTGAGCAACACAGGGTAGTCAAAAGCGGCAAAGAAAAGGGGGTGTTATAGCAGGAGACAAGCCCGAGCAAAGAAAATACCAATACAAAACCAAGCCCCCCTCCCCGAGGTGTAGCGATAACATGGGAGGAGCGTTCATTTGGAATATCAATTAACCCTTTCGCCAGTGCTAAGCGACGCACTTGCCATACGGCACCTAGGCTGACAGAAAAAAGAACTAGGTACTCCATTACCACTAATGAGACTCCTACAACTCGCTTAACAGCGATGTGACCACTGCCATGGGCTCTTCAGCCTGAGTAACTGGTCTTCCTACCACCAAGTAATCCGCCCCGAGTGCTACTGCCTCATTAGGCGTAACGATGCGAGATTGGTCATCAACTGGGGCATCCTTGGGCCTAATTCCTGGACAAATGGTTAAGAAACCGCTTTCTGTTGCTGCTTTGATATCTGGGCTTTCTTGAGCACTACAAACAACACCATCTAGCTGAGCCTGATGTGCCAGGCGCGCTAGTTTTAAAGCAAGCTCTTGAGGGGACATTTGAATCCCTAGCGTTGCCAGTTGGTGTGCGTCCATGCTCGTCAAAACCGTTACCCCTATCAACAGTGGGCCCCGACCTTTAGGAAGCGCCTCTCTGGCCATGGAGAGCATTTTCTCCCCTCCTAGGGTATGAACGTTTACCATCCAAACCCCTAAGCGCCTGGCGGCCTCAAGGGCCTTAGCCACAGTGCTAGGAATATCGTGAAACTTCAAATCTAAGAAAATCTCAAAATTTTTGTCTTGTAGCCATTGAAGAAAGGCAGGACCATGATCGGTAAACATTTGTTTACCCACCTTTAACCGACATAAAGTAGGATCTAACTTTTGGGCGAGTGCTTTGGCTTGTTCAAGTGCCTCATAAGGAAAATCAAAAGCAATAATAAGTTTTTTATCTTCCATTAGTTATTCAGTTTCCATAGAGCTGATTCAGATACGGAATTATACCATGAATCAGGGTTACTCGCCCTCTAAGCCCTGGATGGGCTTGATAACCGACCACTCGTGGCAACTGGGACACTGCCAAAGGAGTGTTTTGCTGGAAAAACCACAAGACTCACATCTATAAATGGGTTTTTCAGCCAGGAGCTGTTCGACTAGGTCATGAAGAACCAGGAGTTCACGATGCGGTCCCCCATCATTTAGGCGAGACATATGATACTCAATTAGGTGCTTTATCCCTCGTATAGATGGATAGTGCTTTAGATGCTCTGTAACGGCATTAGCGGCCCGCTCACCGTTGCCGGTATGAGATAGTCGATGAGCATTAGCAAGAACAACACTGGTACTAGGACTAGCCTCCAGCAAACCTTCAAGATAGGTAGCCAATTGGTTTTCTTGTTTAAGAGCAATAAAGCACGCACAAATATCCCCAATAACCTCAGGCAGGTAAGCTTCACATTGATACTGAACTTGCTTATAAGAACGCAAGGCTGTTTTATAATGCCCGCCAGCGACTTCAATACGCCCTAATAAGATACTCGCTCTAACACAATTGGGATCTGAATTAAGAGCATTTTTAATATGTTTTAGTGCCCCTCTATTATCGTTTTGATGGAGTGCTAGTTGTGCTTTTTCGCAATAGTAATGTGCAATGGCTTTACCCAATGGCTGTCCAGTACTCAATTGAAACTGCTTAGCGATTTCGATGGCCCTATCCCAGTCTTTTTCCCGTTCAAAAATATGAATTAAATGGCGCTGTGCGTCACTTTTTTCAACGGTTGCCATCTCTATTAATTCGAGAAATAAGTTTTCAGCGCGATCTAACACTCCTGCACTTAAGTAATCTTCTCCAAGCGCTAATAAGGCTCGAGATCTTTGTTCGCGGGTAAGTGAAGGACGCGCAATCAGATTTTGATGAATCTGTATGGCCTTATCAACCTCGCCTCTTCTTCGGAACAGGTTTCCGAGCGTCATGGTGGTATCTACGGTCTCCGGGCTCAAATCCAACATCTGAATAAATGCCTCAACGGCTTTATCCGTTTGCTCGTTGACGAGGTAGTTAACCCCGGCGTAGTAACTAGCAGAAAAAGAAGGTGAGTCCGGTTGCGCTTGTCGATATCTCGTGCCCCATTTCCATCCGAACCATACGGCCAAGGGTAGCGCGCCAACCAAGAGTTCTGTTTTCAAGGTATCCCTGTCCTTTAATAATTCGTCATGCCTTTATGGCTTTCATTGCACTTCGCTAGTTGAGACTTGAGTCGACGATTCGCTATGCTGTGCCGAAATAAGGAACCTGAAAATACAAACCCTGCCAGCATTGCTCCCAATGCAAAAGCGACAAGAATAATAGCGACTAAGGGAATACTTACCTCGCCCAGAATATAGTTTAGCTGGACAACTTGTGCGTTTAGCATTGCAAAAGCCGCCACCAATAAAGCAATCGATAGTGCTATCAGGAGAATAATGACTCTCACTCAAGTTCCTCCAAGGTAAATGTTATTAACACTCACTTTTGTTTAATAAGCTTGACGTATGATCAGTACAAACACTCTTCACTCTAAACAAAACCAAGAGCGATGCATCAAATTTAGCCGTCTCAGTAGAGTATCAAAAGAACGGGTGAAGGTTCCCTTCTTATTTGTCTTTCAAACAAAATTGAATGAATATTCATGGTATCGGATATAAGTGAATTAACAGTATCACAGTCACACATAATGCGCATCATTATGCAAAATTTCAGGTTTAAGGCGCTGAGCCTGACTTGAAGTTATCTGCGCATTTGTTAGCCTTAAATAAAACAAACACAGAGGAAAACGATTATGTCACCTGCGCAAATAGCGTTGACTCAAGACGAAGTTAATCATTCTACCACTGTCTTAAGCCAGTCATTAGCGAATGCTTATTCTCTATATATGCTTACTTTAAACATTCATTGGAATTTAGAGTCTAGTGAATTTATTTCGCTACACAAATTCCTTGAAGAGCAATATAATGACTTAAAAGATCAAGTAGACGATCTAGCAGAAAGAATACGGTCGTTGGGCCAGAACCCGCCCAGTGGTCTAAAAAAGATGTACGAACAATCTGAGTTATCACACAACGAGGCAATTTCTGATTTTACTGAAGCGTTGCTAGTACTGAGTGAACAGTTTAAAACGCAAATTAGTTCTATGAGACAAGGTATTAAACAATTACAGGAGGAAACCGATTTTGGAACGGTTGATTTATTAACCGCCATCTTACAAAAAAATGAAAAGTCCTTATGGATGATTACCAGTCATTTTAAAAAGTAACTTTGACAATTCGTTTAAGCAGTACAATTGGAGGCTACAATGACTATTCAATACAAAAAATCTTTACTACCAACAACACTACTTCTATCCGCAGCTCTCTTCGCTGGTGCTGCCAGTGCAGACATAGCAAGTAAAGCATCTGATACCGCTATTACTGGTGAAGTCACCGCTAACTTAGTGGGTGGAAAATACGTGCCCTACAAAGATGTAAAAGTCTCCACTAAAGATAATGTTGTCTACTTATCTGGAACGGTTGATACAACGCTTGAGTATCAAGACATCATTCAATTGGCCCTTGATGCTGACGGTGATATTGCGGAAGTAAATACTGATAATTTCACTGTTAAAAAAAGCTCAGATCTGTTACAAGATATATTTATAAGCATGAAGCTTAGAAACAAAATTTTAGCCGCTGCTTTTAAAAATGATATTAGCAGCTCTAAAAATGTCCATTTAGAGACAACGGATGGAAAAGTCTTTGTAACTGGCCAAGTTAAAAACAAAGAGGACATTAAAAAAATTGGCCAAATAATTGAAGATACCAAAGGGGTTAAAAACATAGATAACCGATTAGGCGTTGCCTAAATGCATAGAGTTTAGGCATTGCTTAGAAGGATTTTTACATTGCTAAGAGGATTTAGCTATGAAATGCAAAACTCAATTATGCACAATGGTTGTACTAACAACACTACTCGCAAACAGTGGGCTGGCTTTTGCTAGCCCACCTCCCGTCACCGAAGATAATATTATTGCCGCTGAAGTTTGTAACAATCTCATTCACGAACACCATATGCCTTATAAAGACCTTCACATTTCCACATGTGATGACGTCGTATGTATTTCTGGTGAAATAAAAACTGAACTTGAGATGCAGGAAATAATAGATATTGCACAAAATAGTGATAAACGTATCAAGTTCATTGATGCTCATGATTTACACGTCGAAAAAAGTCATAACCACGTTAAAGATCTTATAACGGAGAGAAGGATTAAAAACCGTATCCTTCAAGCCAAGGCGGCAGGTCAAGTCGATGTTCATGATGATATCTTATTAGAATGTAAAAACGGGTATGTTCATGTTGCAGGGCATGTCGCTACAGCAGATGATATGGCTCGAGTAATCGATATCATATCTGAGCAAAAAGGAATCAAAGAAATCGATAATCATATGCATGTTTAAAAATTGCACATAAAAAAAACGGCGCATATAGCGCCGTTTTTTATGAGGATGTCTTTACTTTTAAGACTCATCACCAGGAGTGATGTGCTTCTTAAGTAAATCACCAAGCGTAGCACCACCAACTGACGCCCCATCTTCTGTTTGGGTGTGTCGTGTGTAGTTACGAAGTACTGCTTGTTCTTCTTCTTCCTCTTTCGCTTTGATGGACAACATGATTGAACGCGTTTTGCGGTCAACTGCCACAAACTTCGCTTCAATTTCTTGACCAACATCAAGATGAGTACGTGCATCATCAACACGCTCAAGAGAGATATCAGAAGCTTTAAGAACCCCTTCAACACCTTCAGCCAACTCTAACGTTGCGCCTTTAGCATCTACTTCAATGATCTTACCAGTAACAACAGAACCCTTTGGATTCTCTGCTAACCAGTTAGAGTATGGATCAGCATTCATTTGCTTGATACCTAGTGAAATACGCTCGCGCTCAGGGTCGATAGATAAGACGATTGCCTCAACTTCATCACCTTTCTTGTAATCACGAACAGCATCTTCACCAGACTCATTCCAAGCGATATCAGATAGGTGAACTAAACCGTCGATATCCCCTTCAAGACCGATGAATACACCGAAGTCGGTGATAGACTTAATCTTACCAATGATTTTATCGCCTTTGTTGTATCTGTCAGCGAAAGCAGCCCATGGGCTATCTTTGCACTGCTTAAGACCCAACGAAATACGACGACGCTCTTCATCGATATCGAGAACCATTACTTCAACCATTTCACCTGATTGAACAACTCGAGATGGGTGAATGTTTCGGTTTGTCCAGTCCATTTCAGAAACGTGAACAAGACCTTCAATGCCTTCTTCGATTTCAACAAAGCAACCGTAGTCAGCAATGCTGGTTACTTTACCAGTCACGCGTGAGTTTTCTGGGTAACGTTGAGCAACACCAACCCATGGATCATCGCCTAGCTGCTTAAGACCTAGAGAAACTCGCATACGTTCTTTGTCAAAACGTAAAACCTTAACAGAAATTTCTTCACCAACTGTTAATGCTTCAGATGGATGCTTAACCCGCTTCCAAGCGATATCGGTGATATGTAAAAGACCATCAACGCCACCCAAGTCAATGAAGGCACCGTAGTCGGTAAGATTCTTAACAGCCCCAGTGACCACTTGACCTTCTTGCAAGTTGGACAATAGAGACTCTCTTTCAGCAGAGTTTTCTGTTTCAACTACTTGACGTCTAGATACAACAACGTTATTACGTTTTTGGTCTAGCTTGATCACTTTAAATTCTAGTGGCTTGTTCTCAAGATGAGAAGTATCCCGTACAGGGCGTACATCAATAAGTGAGCCCGGTAGGAAAGCACGAATACCATTGATATCTACTGTAAAACCACCTTTGACTTTACCGTAAATAATACCGATAACAGGTTTGCTATCTTGGAAAGCGGTGTCCAATTCATGCCATACTTCTTGTCGCTTCGCGCGGATACGAGATAGGCGGGTTTCTCCCCAACCATCTTCCACTGCTTCTAGAGCAACAGGAACTGAGTCCCCAACTGCTACTTCAAGAGCCCCTTCTGGGTCTTGAAATTCTTCTATTCGAACATAACCTTCTGATTTGAGGGGGGTGTCAATCGTAACCAAACCCGTTTCTTCGTTGATAGCTAATACTTTACCTTCGAAGATAGAACCTGGACGCATGTCGATTTGTGACAAGCTTTCCTCAAATAGTTGTGCAAAAGTTTCTGCCATAATTAAGTCATTCCTAGGTCACTTATGTGACCGCGTGTAAGTAAAACTTACACTGTTTGTTAAGGTTAAACACCGTGGCAACTATGCCACACCGAATGTTTGAGCAACCAAGTCCCAGATACGATCTACAACTTGTTGAGCGCTCATATTAGTTGTATCTACAACCAATGCATCTTCAGCAGGTTTCAAAGGACTCGCAGAACGGTTTTTATCCCGCAAATCACGAGCCTCGATCTCCACCAAAAGGCTCTCAAGATTAGCATCCAAACCAGCCGCATGCAACTGATTCAAGCGCCTTTGCGCACGGGCTATTGGGCTTGCTTCAAGATAAATCTTAAGCGCTGCATCGGGAAAAATAACCGTTCCCATATCTCGGCCATCCGCCACTAAACCTGGCGCCTTCATAAAGTCACGCTGCTTGTCGATAAGTGCTTGACGTACCGGCGAATATTGCGCAACTTGAGATGCCGCATTTCCGCATATTTCAGTCCGAATCGCTGTGGTTATCTCTTTTTCCCCTAAAAACACATGTGTGCTCTCTTGCCCTATTGCAGAAGCAAAATGAATAGGCATAACCAGTGCATGTTCAACCAAACGCTCTATGTCATCTAGCTTAATTCCTGATTCTTGTGCAGAAAAGGCTAAAACGCGGTATAAAGCGCCACTATCTAAGAAATGCCAACCAAGCTTTTCTGCTAGGCGATTGGCCAAAGTGCCTTTTCCGGAGCCACTTGGCCCGTCAATAGTGATTACAGGGATCATTAAAGCTACCTCCTTATACTACTTCTTTGACAGGGTACTTAGATGCGATAAGAATTCTGGATAGGAAATATCAATCACAGAGACATCATCTAAACTGACACCCTTTTCAGTCGCAAGGCCTGCAATTAAAAATGCCATTGCAATACGATGATCACCGTAACTCAACATCTGTCCACCAACAAACCCACCGCCATGAATAATAAGTGTGTCCTTGTTTAACTCAACAGAAACCCCACCTTTTCCAAGGTTTTGAACAATAGCATCCAAGCGATTAGACTCTTTATGTCTTAACTCTGCTAAGCCTCTAAAAATAGAGGTTCCCTGGGCAAAAGCAGCCATAACGCTTAACGCCGGAAACTCATCAATTAAAGACACTGCTTCATCTGCCTTCAGCTCAATACTTTTGAGCGGTTCAGAGGGGTAATAAATATGAACATCTCCCGCAGGCTCGCAGACATTATTATCTGAATGAATTTCAATCACAGCACCCATTTTTTTCATCACAGAAAAAACATGTGTGCGAGAAGGATTTAAACTAACCGCCTGACAGATAATGTGGCTACCTGGAATAATACTGGCTGCCAAACACCAAAAAACACATGATGAGAGATCTCCAGGAATCGTAAAATTAACCGCTTTTAACTCAGTAGTTGGGGGCAGCGCGACATGGTGAGGAGAGTATTTAATTGGCGCCCCAAAAACTTCAAGCAAACGTTCTGTATGATCACGAGAAGCAGTGCTGACACTTAATGACAACGACTTGCCCGCACATAACGCCGCTAAAATTAGCGCTGATTTTACTTGAGCACTTGGTGAATCTAAATCAAAATCGCCTGATTTTATTGAACCAGGTTCGATAACAACTGGCATTTTGCCATTGGCAGTTTTAACATTTGCCCCTAATGCATTTAATGGATCTGCCACACGTTGCTGCGGCCTTTGCATTAATGAGGCATCTCCAATAAGCTCGCTAGTAAAAGACTGTGCGGCCAAAACCCCTGTTATTAATCGAGCACATGTCCCAGCATTACAACAATCTAGTTGCACTACAGGGGGGGATAGGCTCTTAAGTCCTTTGCCACTAACCGTTAGAACATTCTCATTTGTCAGATGTAATTGAACCGCTAAGTGACTAAGAACGGATAGTGTTGCGAGTGTGTCTTCACTCTTTAAAAAATTGTGGAATGTACTTTGACCAAAAGCTAATGCACCAAGAATGGCACAACGATGAGATATAGATTTATCACCCGGCATTGACAGCTGCCCTGTAAGGGCAGCTGACTGCTCAACTTTTAATGGCCTCATGAAGACTCTTCGGTATCTTCCACAGACTCAGTAGTTTCATCCTCTTGGAGCTCACTGATTCGTTGTAAGCCCACAAGTCTTTCTTTTTCACAAAGATTAATTAACCGAACCCCTTGGGTGTTTCTACCTACCAAGGAAATATCTTGAGCTGGAATACGAACCAGAGTGCCCATATCTGTAATGAGGATCACATCATCAGCAGCCTCAACACTGACGGCACCTACAACTGAACCATTTCGATCCGTTGTCTGTATCGCGATGACACCCTGTCCACCCCGCCCTTTCACTGGGAACTCACTCAATAATGTTCGTTTACCAAAACCATTTTCAGTTGCTGTTAGAATAGAGACGTCGTCAGTTTCAGGACGAACAATTAAAGAGATCACATGTTGCGTATCTCCCATCCTAATTCCTCTCACCCCACGTGCATTTCTCCCCATGCAACGCACAGTATTTTCATTGAAACGAGCTACTTTACCAGCATTACTGAATAAAAGAATGTCGCTTTGGCCTTCAGTCAAGGAAGCTCCAACTAGACTGTCATCAGAATCCAAGTCGATAGCGATAATTCCACTTGAACGTGGGCGTGAAAAGTCTGTCAAAGAAACCTTTTTAACCGTTCCTTTAGTTGTTGCCATAATCACAAACTTGCCATCAGTTACCCCAAGACGCAACGGCAAAATTGCGCTGATGTTTTCACCCTCTTCAAGGGGTAGCAAATTGACAATCGGGCGCCCTCTGGAGGTACGAGAGCCTAAAGGTAACTGATAGACTTTCAGCCAGTACACTTTACCCGCACTAGAGAAGCAGAGAATTGTATCGTGTGTGCTGGCGACTAAAATCTGATCGATAAGGTCTTCATCTTTCATAGATGTTGCCGACTTTCCTCGACCACCTCGACGCTGAGCTTGATAGGCATCTACTGGTTGGGCTTTGACATACCCTTCTTTAGACAGCGTCACAACCCTGTCTTCTTCTGAAATCAAGTCTTCACGAGACAAATCATGTGCCGCAGCAGTGATTTCAGTTCGTCGCTCATCAGAAAATTCAGATTTAATTTCGACCAGCTCATCGGTAATAACTCGCATGAGTCGCTCTGGATTTTCTAAAATATCAATTAAATCTTTTATCTTTTGAATAATAGCTTCGTACTCTTCTAAGATCTTATCTTTCTCAAGCGCTGTTAATCGATGTAATTTAAGGTCAAGAATAGCTTGCGCTTGTGTTTCAGATAAACGGTACCCTTGGCCTTGCATCCCAATGTCTTTTGAAAGTCCTTCAGGCCGTGAAATTTCTGCACCTGATCGCGAAAGCATTTGAGCAACAACACCTGGAGCCCATAGGGTCGCCTGGAGGCGTTCCCTAGCTTCAGCAGGATTCGCTGACTCCTTAATTTTCTGAATAACCGGATCGATATTAACCAGTGCAATACCTAGCCCTTCCAAAACATGTGCCCTGTCGCGCGCTTTCTTTAGCTCATAGACGGTTCGACGGTTGACAACAACGCGTCGGTGACGGACAAACGCTTGCAGAATTTGTTTTAAATTCATCAACTGCGGACGCCCATCATTCAAAGCAACCATGTTAATACCAGTCACTGACTGCAGTTGAGTGTACGTGTAAAGATTATTTAACACGACCTCAGGCATTTCACCTCGTTTGAGCTCAATAACAATCCGTATTCCGTCTTTATCCGACTCGTCTCGAAGGCCTGAAATACCTTCAAGCTTCTTGTCTTTTACCAACTCAGCAATTTTTTCAATTAAACGTGCTTTATTTACCTGATAAGGCAGCTCATTAACAATAATGGCTTGTTTTGAAGAGTTCTTGTCTTCTTCAATTTCAGTGCGGGCACGAACATAAACACGGCCTCGACCAGTTCGGTAGGCATCCATGATACCTGCCCGACCACTGATAATACCGGCTGTCGGAAAATCAGGACCCGGTATGTGTTGCATTAAGTCATCAATAGTCAAATCAGGATCTGCAATCAACGCAATTGTGGCATCGATTACCTCACCTAAGTTATGAGTAGGAATGTTGGTTGCCATACCGACCGCAATACCACTAGCCCCATTGACGAGTAGATTAGGTATACGTGTCGGCATGACAGCCGGCATGAATTCGCTCTCATCATAATTGGGCACAAAGTCCACAGTCTCTTTATCTAAATCCGCCATAATAGAATGCGATATTTTCGCTAAACGAATCTCGGTGTATCGCATGGCCGCGGCAGAGTCACCGTCAATAGAACCAAAGTTACCCTGTCCATCAACTAGCATGTAACGCATTGAGAACGGCTGTGCTAGACGAACAATTGTGTCATATACAGCGACATCCCCATGAGGGTGATATTTACCGATTACGTCCCCTACGATACGGGCTGATTTTTTGTATCCTTTGTTCCAGTCATTACCGATCTCATGCATTGAATATAAAACACGTCGGTGAACCGGCTTTAAACCATCTCGAACGTCGGGTAAAGCACGACCGACGATGACGCTCATGGCATAATCCATATAGGACTGCTTTAGCTCGTCCTCGATATTAACTGGTAAGACTTCTTTGGCAACTTCGCTCATCAGGAATTCCTATATAAGTTGGCATGCTTACATTGATGACATTTTGTCAATCACGTTAAGCGTGACACTGTCGCATCATATTACCATAATGGGGCTTAAAACTCATGTCACATAGGAGTATCTGAATGAATGTTGACCCGGAAGAAGTCAAAAAATTCGATGACATGGCAGCGCATTGGTGGAATCCAGATGGTGACTGCAAACCACTGCATGATTTGAACCCAACACGACTGGATTTTATTTTGCAACGTGTTGATTTACAGGGAAAAGCTGTTTTGGATGTCGGTTGTGGTGGCGGTATTCTCACTGAATCTCTAAGCAAGTTCAGCGACTATGCTGTAGGATTAGATGCCAGTGGCGCTGCTATTGACGTCGCCAAGGCGCATGCTCAAACTCGAGGCTTAAGCATAGACTACCAAGTAGGTTTGTTAGAAGACTATGCACAAACTATGGTCCCGCGCTTTGACGTGGTGACATGTTTAGAATTAATTGAGCATGTGCCTAGCCCTGAAAAGCTGCTCCAAGACTGTGCTAAGGTACTAAAAGTTGGTGGTGATTTATTCATTTCCACTTTAAACAGGACCCCTAAAAGCTTTATGGCTGCCATACTAGGCGCTGAATACGTCTTGAAGATGCTACCTAAAGGGACGCATGAGTATAGGAAGTTTATTCGCCCATCAGAGCTTGAAAAGTGGGCCAGCACATGTGGATTTCGGATGATCTCTATGAGTGGCCTTGATTATAACCCCTTTACTCGAAGAGCCAAGTTGGTTCGCGACGTAAAGGTCAATTACATAGTTCATTTACAGAAAGTAGCGAGTTCATGAAAACGGAATTCTCAGGCATCTTATTTGATTTAGACGGCACCTTATTAGATACCGCACTGGACTTTGTTCCCGCTGTAAACGAAGTTAGGCTGCAAATGGGTCTATTCCCTCTTGAGCTCACTGACATTCGTCCGCATGTCTCCCATGGGGCAAAACGCCTGGTTAAAGAGTGCTTGCTAGTCTCTGAACAGCAATCAAAGTTTGAATCGGTATTAAATGCATTATTAGATGCGTATGAGCGTTCTCTGGCTTCGCATGCTCGATTATTTGAAGGCATGGATCGACTACTAGAGCGATGTGAATATTGGGGACTGCCTTGGGGAGTAGTAACAAACAAACCCAAGCGGTTCACTGAGCCCTTACTCAATGCACTAGGGCTTGAAACTAAGGCTCAATGTATAGTGAGCGGGGATACGCTGTTACAGAAAAAGCCAGACCCTGCCCCACTTGCCTTTGCTTGCCATCAAATGCAAATCGAGCCTGGTAAAACTTTGTATGTTGGCGATGCTGAAAGAGATATACAGGCGGGAAAAAGCGCTGGTATGCCTACAGCTGTAGCTTTATTTGGATACCTGAGTAGCAACGATCAGCCTTCCCTTTGGAAGGCTGATTACGAATTACACAAAGCTGAAGATTTGTTCTCGATATTGGACCCGGTGCAGGATAAAAAAAGTGAAACCATTTAGTTTGAGTGATCAAGAAAGTCTTTGGGACCTTGCGACAACACACTATGAAAACTTTCCAGTCAGCCCTCGCTTTTTTTCTTCTAAAAGGCGGCAAGCACTTAAGGCAATTTACGCCTTTGCCCGAACAGCGGATGACATTGCTGATGATGCCTCTATCC
Organism: Legionellales bacterium; assembly: GCA_002708265.1. GTDB lineage: Bacteria > Pseudomonadota > Gammaproteobacteria > Berkiellales > Berkiellaceae. The sequence continues at coordinate 283,449 of PANA01000005.1, forward strand.
CTCAAAATGAACGACTGTTCAACTTAAGAAAGTTCAAACAAGCACTAAGTTATGTTGAGGGCAGTACAAATGACTCTCCTTCGCCCTTCTTTACAACTCTAAAAAAGATATGTCTTGAGCATCAACTTCCCATTTCTGCTTTTTACGATTTGCTCAGTGCTTTTGAGCAAGATGTTATCAAGAGCACCTATCAAGATATTGATGAGGTGATTGATTACTGTCAACGAAGTGCCTGCCCGGTTGGGGCGCTAGTGTTAGCACTTTACAAAGAACAAAAACATACTCATGCCTCTGAAAGTGTGTGCATTGCATTACAGCTCATAAACTTTGCACAAGACATAGATAGTGACTTAAAAGATAGAAACCGCTGCTACATTCCTTTATGTGACCTAGCTGCTGCCAATCTAACGCTTAACACAATGCTTCAAGCACCACATTCATTACAACAGCAAGCTATAGCACCGCTGCTTGAAAAGGCTCAGTTGCTTCTAATTGAAGGGCAATCTTTAGCAAATATTAAACCATTTACTCTCCGGCTTTACTGCCGGTGTGTTATAGAAAGTGCTGCAATACTTCTGGATAAACTCGCCAGACGTACTTGCTTTAATGAGCGGCCTATATTAACGAAACTAGACCGGTGCGTCGTTCTCATTAGAGCTCTAACCGGCGTTTCCAAGTTGCGTTCCTCTCAGCGTTTTGTTCAACAAACGGAGTCCACCTAATGAATCCTAATCTTTATTGCGAAGAAGTTCTTAAAAAGAGTGGCTCTAATTTTTCATCTGTGTTTCGTTTTCTCTCACCTGATAAGCGCCAAGCATTAACTGCCGTCTACGCCTTTTGCAAATCCGTCGATGATATTGCCGATACCGTGTCTGAAGTATCGATTGCTGAGAAAAAACTAACGTGGTGGCAACACGAAATCGATCGCCTATTCCGAGGGATGCCAGAGCACCCAATTACAAAAGCCCTTCTAGGCCCAATCAAACAGTTCGACTTAAAGCAAGTTTGGTTTATGTCACTAATTGAAGGAATGTTATGGGATGTTCATCAAGTACCGATTCAAACTTTAGAAGATTTAGAAGCCTATACATACCGTGTTGCCTCAGTTGTTGGTTTTATGAGCGCTAAGATTTTCGGCGCTAGAACGGATAACACGCTTGAGTTCGCCACCTACCTTGGGAGAGCTTTTCAGTGGGTGAATATGATTAGGGACATTGGTGAGGATGTAAGAGAAGGAAGGATATACTTTCCAAGGGCCCTATATGAATCTCATGGCGTCACAGAGACCATGTTAAGACTCGGTCAGAACACCCCTCAGATAAGATCTTTTCTAGCCACAGAAGCAAAGCGTGCTCGACAGTACTATGCGAAAGCTTTATCATTCTTGAGCTCAGCAGAACGGAAGGCTCAGCGCCCTAGCCTTGTAATGGCTGCCATATATTTTGATTTACTAGACACACTTGAAGATTCTCAGTTTGACGTGATGGATCGCAAGATAAATCTAACCAGCTCACGTAAGTTTATAACCGCATGGAAAGTAATAATAAAAGAAATGATTCCCTTCAGCGGCCAACGGTCATCATCATCGGTGGCGGTTGGGCAGGATTAACTGCTGCTACTGAAGCGACACTTGCTGGTTATCAAGTCACCCTATTTGAAGCGGCCCCTCAGTGGGGAGGAAGAGCCCGCGCTTGTGAATTCAATGGCATAACGGTTGATAATGGCCAACATCTGTTTATGGGGGCTTATCATCATTGTTTTGAAATGATGAAAAAAATTGGTCTAAAAGTCGAAGATTTTTTTGAGAGCCAACCATTTGACATTACTATCATCGGTGATGAGGTCCTTCAACTCAAAGCAAGTCGGAACTTAACTGCTCCTTGGCATTTATTTGTTGGTGGTCTATTTGCTAAAGGTCTATCTTTTTCTGAGAAAAATGCTTTTTATCGTCTAATTAAGCAGCTTAAAAGACCATCCGAAGATTGCCCCGCAGATATATGGTTATTATCCTTAGGACAAACCGAGTCCTTGATTGAAAGATTTTGGTCCCCTTTATGTTTAGGGGCACTCACAACACCTGTTTCAAACGCCAGTGCTTTTTTATTATATGAAGTTCTGCATCAGGTATTTTTTACACAGGCGAGAAACAGCGATTGGTATTTTCCTACGCAGACGTTAGATCGCATTTTCCCCTTACCGGCTGTTAAGTGGCTGGCAACAAAAGGGGCTCACCTTCACCTAAAAAGTCGCGTCTCAAAGATACTGCTAAAAGAAAATAAAGCAATTGGTGTCGAAATAGGTGGCCAGTCCTTTCATGCCGATTATGTTATCTTAGCAACAGCACCGCGAGCTGCTAAGAAAATTTTTGAAACTTCTGACCTTGATTCTCTTGCTCTTATGATTGATCAGATCAAGAGTGAGCCTATTTCAACTTTATATTTGCAGTTCCCTCCAACCGCGACAATTGGTCAACCCATGCTGGGATTTTCTGACCCTATTCTTCAATGGGTATTTGATCGAGGCATTACGCATGGGACACCAGGATTACTTGCCGTTGTAACCTCTAGCTTTGATGCTATTGGAGAGATTGGAACAGCAGAGTTTAGCCAAGCTATTGTTTCTCGACTAACCGCTTACTTCCCATATTTAGGCTCCAACCAGCCAATAACTAAGTGGATTCGTGATCGTCACGGGGCAATTTCAGCTACCCCTGGTTGTCAAGAATACCGCCCTAGAAACCGCACTTACGTCCCTGGCTTATGGCTGGCCGGCGATTATTGCCATACGCCTTACCCTTCTACAATAGAAGGTGCCATGATGAGTGGACAGCAGTGTATAAAATCAATTAAAAAAATGAGAAATTCTGTTCAACAAGGAGTTATTACCCTTGAAATCTAATTCATATGAGCCAGATGCATTATCTGGAAAAGTTGTACTAATTACGGGTGCTGGCAGCGGATTGGGCGCAGCTTTGGCTGCTGCCTTTTCACAACTTGGTGCCGAGTTAATTCTTCTTGGCCGGGATAAAAAAAAACTTAGCGAAACAAGTGACACAATTGTATCTGCTGGCGCACCGGCACCTCTTTTGCTTTCATACGACTTTGCACAACTGAACCAAAGCTCGGCTAACAATTTAGCTCATGCTGTTGCTGAGCATGTTGAAAAGATAGACATCATTATTCACGCAGCAGCCCATGTTGGTTCTTTAACTCCGATCGGGCATTACCCTGAACAACAATGGCATCGTGTCATGCAGATCAACTGTCATGCACCGATGATGTTAACCCAAGCAATATTGCCTCTTCTTAAGCGTCCAGATGAATCGACCTGCTTATTTATTAATGATGAGCACGCAATACATGCTCATCCTTACTGGGGAGCTTATGCTGCAGCAAAAATGGCCTTATCAACTGTATTTAAGATGTGGGCAGAAGAATTAGCGGATAATACTGGTATCAACTTTATAGAGTTCACACCTGGACCTATGCAAACAGCACTAAGAGCCAATGCGTACCCTGGTGATCCCAGTGGAAAAAACCCGCTTCCTGAGGCATATGTATCGGCAATTCTAGCTGAAATTCTTCATCGCTGATTGGGTCTGATTGACTATACTGTTGGGTGATTGATTCTTTTAAGGTTGGTTGCTATGACTCTTACTCAACCAAGCAGTATGCTGTTAGCCCCCTCAGGGACTGTAAGCGTCGAGCGCTTGATGACTGACCTACACTCAACCCTAGAAGTGCACCAACTTCTCGATACGTTACATTCATATCTTAAGGAACTACTGGAAGTCACCGGCCTAAAATATGAGTGTAACCGATTTGGGGTTCGATACTTAATCGGAGATTTAACTGGGCATACCGTAGAACACGTTCTTTCTCTGAATGATTTAAATCTCGGGGCTATTACGTATGTTCGCTCAAATGAGCCTTTTACCGATCAACAGCTAAGGAATATCGAAGTACTCTCGAACTTATTTCTTCTTCCTCTTAGAAACTGCCTTCGCTATTTTGAAGCCGTTGAAGCTTCTATGACAGATCCTTTAACTCAAATTAATAACCGGGCTGCTTTCGATCAGATACTCGAAAAAGAGTTAAGTTCAGCGAATCGTTATAATCTCCCTTTATCATTATTGCTAATTGACATTGATGACTTCAAAAAGGTGAACGATCAACACGGTCACGCGGTGGGAGATATGGTTCTAAAATCAGTCGCTGAGGCATTAGTTGAAGTCAGCCGCCAATCCGATAGGGTTTTTAGATATGGCGGTGAAGAGTTTGCTCTCATCATGGGACACACGGGTCAAGATGGTGCGATGGCTTTAGGGCAAAGAATTTGTGATGCGGTAAGCAACTTATCGGTTCTCACCTCCGATAAAATCCCTGTCACGGTCACTGTTAGTATCGGCACAAGTTCTAAAGAAAAATCTCCTATAGAAACTGAGCAATTTTTCAAAAAAAGCGACACAGCTCTTTATAAAGCAAAAAGCGGTGGCAAAAATCAAGTTCTCTATTGTGACACTTGAATAAAGATTTTTCCTTTATCCGCGCTAATAAATCCTGGTCTTTCAACGGATGCTATTACCTTATTGGTTTCAAAAGATAGCGACTTAAAACGCCTGTACCATTTTGAGTCCTTATTAACAGTTAATCCACTTTGACCATCCACCGTGATCTCAAGTTGCATTTCACTGAGCGGAATATGATGTTCTTTGGCATTAATGATAGCCACTGGTAAATGATCTATTAAAAACCGTACTGGTTCACCAGGTAGACGAATCGTGCCATCGAAATCAGGGATCAGAGTAAGTTTTTTTAGGTCCAGCTCAAATGAGGAAATATTTTGCCCAAACAGCATAACGGGACCAACCAGCTCTAGTAAAAGTCCATCATCATATTTTTCATATTCCCGAATCATGCTGTCCACTTTTTGATCGTAATCTGCTATTTCATCATCTGCTCTTGCGACCATGGCATCAAATAAAGAACCTGACATAAATGAATTTGCTCTATCTATAAGTTCTTCATTAGAAACATTTAAACTGGAAATTAGAATATCTTCGAGTGGCATCTTCCCAACTAGCTTCTGCCAGTCCGGTATTTTTGTGGTATCAAGCGCAAAAGCAAGCGTTTGACCAATACTTAGTTGTCGACCATAGTTAAGCCAATTCACAATATTGTCTGTGACATTATAAGTTGTCAGCGACCGAACAATGAGATCTTTGAGAATCAAGCCTGGGAAAAACCTCAGCGCTGCCTTTGAGGCAACATACTCCCCAACCCCATCGATGTTACCAATTTGCATTCTCAGCATTTCTTCTTCGCTGAGAATATGAGTCATATCTTTATAAAGAGCCAAGTAGTTTAATAAGTGATTGATATCAAGGGTATGAACATAATTGGTGAGCTGATCACGTGCCAACGCCATTGACGCCATTCTCTTTGCACGGAGCAGCCGTGTTGAAAACAAATCAACGATGTTATCTCCACCCATTATCCAAAACTGTTGCAGATTTTCACTTTCAACCCGAGCATAAAACTTAAAGCGCTGACTTATCAAGTTTGCTAAAGCATTCAGTCGTTCCCGATCGTTAAAAGATTCATCTGACAAGTGAAGGATTGGGACGATAGTTCCATCGCTGAGCCTCAATACGCGAACATCGCGTACTTTATCTTGTTTCCCAGCGACATTTATTTGCGTCATATAGATGGGAAAGCTTAGACCCTCAGCATTTATTTTTTTCCACCCTTCTAAGGCTTCGATATTAATTCCGAACCAGTCACCGTCATCCATTGCAACAATCAAAGGGGATTCAATAGGATTAAAACCTGACCATATCTCAGTTGGATCAGATACTGCCTGGAAACCTTTTAGCATTGTTTCAATAAAATGAATCTTTTGGTCTAAGAGTAATTGCTCTTCTGTCCTTTCTACAGCAAAAGCTGTCCCCACCAATATAATCCATGTAAAAAGAAGTCTTATCATTAAACCAGATGGGGTCTTGAGCATTTCAGTTCTCCACTTATCGGGGCTGATGTTTTTTCTCAGGCACTTGTACTGTTTGTCCAACAGGCAAGCTTTTAGGTAAGGATAAATGACCAAAGCGGATTCTTTTCAACTGACTAACTTTAAGGTCGCAAGCTTCCATTAACCGTCGAACCTCTCTATTGCGGCCTTCCGTTATCACCAGTCGTAACCACTGGTTTTGTTTTGTCTGATCTTCCCTGAGCTTTTCAGCAATTTTACATTGAGCAAAACCATCATCTAGCATCACTCCTTTCTCTAGCCGAGCAAGAATGTCAGGCGTAATTTGCCCTCTGACACGTACTAAGTATTCTCTCTCAATATTGGCACTGGGGTGCATCCACTGGTTTGCAAGCTCACCATTATTAGTAAACAGTAAGAGTCCTTGCGTATTGAAGTCTAGCCGCCCGATGCTGATCCAACGTCCCTGAGGAGGCTCAGGTAAGGCCTCATAAACGGTTGGGCGGTCTTGTGGATCATCATGAGTGCATATCTGCCCTTCGGGCTTATGATACATTAGGAGAACAGTTTCGACCGCATCTAAGGCAATTTGCCTTCCATCAACCAAAATTTTGTCTGAAATAGAGGCTCTATCGCCAATGTTAGCTAACTTTCCGTTGATTGTGATTCGACCAGCTGATATCATTTCTTCAACCTTACGTCGAGAAGCAATGCCGTGATTAGCCAACAATTTCTGAATCTTATCCAAGCTCGTAAACCTCTTTTATTACCGGTTGTTGCCACCTTTTATGACACGCGCCAACGTCATCTGCTTAGGGCTGCATATCTTGCCATTCTTGCTCAAGATAACCCTCTATTTCCTTATGATGTTTTACCTCACCAGCAGCAGCTAAACAAACTTTTAGAAACTGATGCCATGCTAACATGCCAAATTAATGCACTACAGCTGGAAATTGAGTGGCTTAATACCTTAGATACTAACCCATCAGTTCAAGGTAACGCTCAAGACCTCGCAAAAGAATTCAAAACGCTTGTGACGATTTGCCAAAGCATTCAAACACCCTACGCTGCCCAAATCACCCAGCTAAAAGACCGATTGGCTCAAAAAAAACAAATGCCTCTCAAACACCTTAGAAGAAGTGAAGAGTTATTTGACGCAGCGAGAAAGCATTTTAGCGCTTTGGAACAGAACAGAGCTCTTGAACATCGGGAGCGTTTATTAAATATCGCGACAGATCTGAAGCATTACACGCCTCAGAGCATTGCGGCGAAAAATATTGAGTCTGAACGTAAATCTGAACAAACAGATCTCAAAAAAAGCCCTACGACATTAGTTCGTCGAAAATAAGGTCATTTAGGAATTACTTTCAACGTCTTCTGAAGGTTCACGGTTAGAAATAACCACTTCAGAAAAATCTGCGAACCGTTCTTCAGAAGTATCTGAAACTTCTTCTGACTCATCTAATAGGGTGCTGTTCTCTTCCAGTTCAGCTTCGGACGCTTCCGTTTCAACATCTACATCTGTTTCAACTTCATCTTCCACCTGAGATTCTACAGCATCATCTGTACTAACGGTCTTCTCTTCTACACTTGAAGTAATTTTATCCAAATCAACAATTTGGCTTAAGGGTGGCAGCTCATCTAAACTTTTTAAATTGAAGTGATCAAGAAACTGTTTTGTTGTTGCAAATAACGCAGGTTTACCAGGCACATCTTTATGACCAACTATGCGTATCCACTCATGCTCAAGTAAGGTCTTAACAATATTTGTACTGACAACAACGCCTCTGACCTCTTCCACTTCAGCTCGAGTAATGGGTTGCCGATAGGCAATCAACGCAAGTGTTTCTAATAGCGCTCGAGAGTACCGTGCTGGCTTTTCTTCAAACAGCACTCTCAGCTCAGGTGCCACATCAGCGCTCACCTGAAATCGATATCCACTAGAAACTTGTTTCAGGTTAATGCCACGTTCTGCATAATCTGACTCAATGCTTTGTAATGCGGCTTCTATTTCGCCTGCTTCAGGGCAAGCATCTTCAGGAAACAATTTTAATAGCGCCTTGATCGTTAAAGGCTTAGGGGCAGCAAAAAGAGCCGCCTCAATTATACGTTCCAGTTGACTCATCGTCTTCTTCCTCTACTTGCACAGCTTTAACGTAGATTGGCCCAAAAGCTTCAGTTTGAACCACATCAATCAATGACTCTTTAAGTAATTCAAGCAAAGCCATGAAGGATACAACCACCCCCAATCGACCTTCTTGCTCACTAAAAAATGCCCCAAAAGCTACAAACTTTAAGTGATTTACTTTCTCGAGTACTTGAGCCATTCGCTCTCTTAGCGACAGCGTTTCTTTTTGAATGTCATGGGTCGCATTCAAATCAATGCGCATTAATACCTCTCTAAAGGCATTCATTAGCTCAGACATTTCAATCCCTGGACGAGGCGCCTCTGGCATTTGAGGGGGCAACACCATTCCTAGGAATGTATCTTTCCCTACCTGTGGCAGTGACTCAATATCGCCAGCTGCTTTTTTGAAACGCTCGTATTCTTGTAAGCGTCGAACCAATTCAGCTCTAGGATCTTCATACTCTTCTTCCTCTTCTTCATTAGAGCGAGGAAGCAACATACGAGATTTGATTTCGGCTAATGCTGCCGCCATCACCAAATAATCGGCTGCTAAATCTAAACGAACCTGCTTCATAATCTCAACGTACTGCATATACTGATGCGTAATCTGAGCAATAGGAATATCCAGAATATCTAGGTTTTGCTTTTTAATCAGATATAGCAGTAAATCTAGCGGGCCCTGGAACAGCTCTAAAAATACCTCTAGTGCCTCAGGGGGAATATATAAATCCGCTGGCAACTGCTCAAGCGGCTGACCAGCCACTTTGATAGCGGAATCTTCATGCGTCTCAAGCACTGCTGCCGTAGCGGTTTCCATTATAATCCCATTACCTCTCTAACTTCTTCCATGGTTTCACGAGCCACTTCCCTGGCCTGCTCCGCCCCTTCTCGTAAAATTTCTTTTACAAGGCGAGGATTTTCTTCAAATTCTTTCGCTCGCTCTAATATCGGTGCCTGCTCTTCTATCACCCGATCTGAAACTCGCTTTTTACACTCAATGCACCCAATCTTGGCTGAACGACACCCTTCTTGTACCCACTCCTGAGTCCTGTCGTCAGAAAAGACTTTGTGCCATGACCATACTGGACAAACATCTGGATTACCTGGGTCCGTTCGCCTAACTCGAGCTGGATCCGTTGGCATCACCTTTATCTTTTGCTCAACAGCTTCAGGTTTCTCTCTTAATGCAATCGTGTTGTTATAGGACTTAGACATTTTCTGCCCATCCAAGCCAACAAACTTAGAAACTGGGGTTAATAATGCTTGAGGCTCAGGTAATATAATGCGCCCACCACCCTCTAGTAATCCAACTAACCTTTCTCTATCTTGCTGAGATAAATGACCTTGAGCGCTAATAAGGGCTTTTCCGGTATCTAAAGCCTCAATATCTCCGGTCTCTTGATATGATTTTAGCAACCGACGAAAAACTTTGGCGTTTTTTTTGCCCAGGTTATCCATTGCGGCTTCAGCTTTTTCAGTAAAATCAGGCTCTCGACCATAGATATAGTTAAATCGGCGGGCAACTTCACGACTTAACTCTAAATGAGAGACCTGATCTTCACCAACTGGTACTAAACCAGCCTTGTAAACCAAGACATCAGCCGTTTGTAATAAGGGATACCCTAGGAACCCATAATTGCTCAAATCTTTGTCTTTAAGCTTCTCTTGCTGGTCTTTATAGGTAGGAACGCGCTCTAACCACCCTAGCGGGGTAATCATAGACAAAAGTAGATGCAGCTCAGCATGCTCAGGTACTTTGGACTGAACAAACAACCGACAGGAACCTGGGTTGACGCCAGCTGCTAACCAGTCTGTCACCATCTGAATGGTATGCTCCTGAATTTGCTCACTTTCTTGATAGTGAGTCGTTAAAGCATGCCAATCAGCAGCAAAAAAGAAGCACTCATACTCATGCTGCAGCTTTGTCCAATTCTTCAATACACCATGGTAATGCCCTAGATGTAATGGTCCTGTTGTTCTCATGCCTGAGACGACTCGTCGGTTATCCTGAGATATACTCTCCACTTTTCTTACAAAACCCTATAGACTTGTTAAACTTGTCATTATACGGTCAGTTGGGAGTTTCTCCCATACCCGCATACACTCTCAATCATTAATTTAAACATCTAACTTTGGGAATCGACATGAAGTTTATATTCGAGACCATACCACTACTGCTGTTTTTTATATGTTTTAAAGTTTATGACATTTATATTGCTACGGGTGTTGCGATAGGAGCCACGGCATTGGGGGTACTGTTAACGTGGGTATATTATCGGCGGGTAGAGCCAATGCAGTTAATCACTCTGGCTATCCTGACATTCCTTGGTGGCGCAACCATACTATTAAAAGATGAGACCTTTATAAAGTACAAGCCCTCGGTGGTTTATTGGATAATGGCGATTGTCTTTGCAATTAGTCAGCTGTTAAAAAAGCCTTTAATCCAGCACGCGCTACAAAACAGTGTCACTTTACCAGTATGGGCTTGGCGGCGCCTAAATCATTCATGGGTTCTATTTTTCATATTAATGGGCGGACTAAATCTCTTTGTAGCCCATCATTATGATACTGCTACCTGGGTGAATTTTAAGGTATTCGGGGGCTTAGGCCTGACCTTTTTGTTTATCGTTGGCCAGGCTATCTTTTTATCCCGGCAGGACGAGACCACCCAATAGACCGTAGTTTTATGGATACAAAAAAGCCCAGCAATTGCTGGGCTTTTTATTAGAGACTTCGTTATAGAAGTTCTTTTAGAACGCTACCAAGATCGGCAGGTGAACGAGTGGTTCGCACACCAGCAGCTTCCAATGCAGCAAACTTTTCAGCCGCTGTACCTTTACCACCGGCGATAATCGCACCAGCGTGCCCCATCCGTTTTCCGGGAGGCGCTGTAACACCAGCAATGTAAGAAACGACAGGCTTAGTCACGAAGTCTTTGATGTATGCAGCTGCTTCTTCTTCAGCTGAACCACCGATTTCACCGACCATGATAATCGCTTCAGTTTGCTCGTCGTTCTGGAATAGTTCTAAAGCATCAATAAAGCTGGTTCCTGGAATTGGGTCACCACCGATACCGATACAAGTACTTTGACCTAAACCAAGATCGGTTGTTTGCTTAACCGCTTCATAAGTTAGTGTACCTGAACGGGAAACGATACCGACTTTACCGGGTAAGTGAATAGAACCTGGCATAATACCAATTTTGCACTCACCTGGGGTAATGATACCTGGGCAGTTTGGTCCGATTAAACGGGTATCTGTGGTTTTTAAGACTTCAGCAACGTGAAGCATATCAAGCGCTGGAACCCCTTCAGTAATACAAACAACCAGTTCGATACCTGCTTCAACGGCTTCTAAAATTGAGTCTTTACAGAATGCTGCTGGTACGTAAATCACACTGGCAGTAGCACCGGTTTGTTCAACCGCTTCTCTAACCGTGTTAAATACTGGCAATCCTAAATGCTTAGTGCCACCTTTGCCAGGTGTTACACCACCCACCATTTGTGTGCCGTACTCAATTGCTTGTTCAGAGTGAAATGTCCCTTGTTTACCAGTGAAACCTTGGCAAATCACTTTAGTAGATTTGTTAATTAATACACTCATTATGCGGCCTCCACAGCTTTAACTACAGCTTGCGCTGCTTCGGTAAGCCCACTGGCCCCGATGATGTTCAATCCACTATCATTTAGTAGCTGACGTGCTTTTTCGGCATTATTACCCTCTAATCGAACAACGACAGGTACTTTAATTCCAACCTGTTTAACAGCGTTGATAATACCGTTCGCAATATCATCACATCGCACGATACCACCGAAGATGTTGACTAAAACACCTTTAACATTGTCATCAGATAAAATGATCTTGAAAGCTTCTGTAACACGCTCTTCAGTCGCACCACCACCAACGTCAAGGAAGTTAGCAGGGTCACCACCATGAAGTTTAATTAGGTCCATTGTTGCCATTGCAAGACCGGCACCGTTAACCATACAACCGATGTTACCATCTAGTGCAATGTAGTTAAGTTCCCATTCTTTGGCTCGGTTTTCACGATCATCTTCTTGAGTAGTGTCACGCATTTTCCAAATATCAGGCTGGCGATAAAGCGCATTTTCATCAACGTTAATTTTACCATCTAGGCATAATAGGTTACCTTCTTTGGTAATCACTAATGGGTTGATTTCAAGCAAGCTTAAATCACAATCCATAAACATTTTACCAATACCGGTAGTGATTTGAGTGAACTGCTTAAGTTGATCTTTGTTCAATCCAAGTTGGAAGCCAACGTCACGGCACTGGTAAGGCATTACACCAACCATTGGATCAACTTCGATTTTAAGAATTTTTTCAGGGGTCTCTTCAGCCACTTTCTCGATTTCAACACCACCTTCAGTAGAGGCCATGATAATAACGCGTTGGCTAGCGCGGTCTAGAACAGCACCAAGGTAAAGTTCTTTATCAATATTGCAAAGACCTTCAATTAATAATTCATTAACTGGTTGGCCATTTGCGTCCGTTTGGTAAGTAACCAAACGTGTGTGAAGCATACCGCGAGCCGCTTCTTTAAGCTCGTCAAGACCGCTAACAAGTTTTACACCACCTGCTTTACCACGGCCTCCAGCGTGAACCTGAGCTTTAACTACCCATCGATCTCCGCCTAATTCTTTAGCTGCCTCAACAGCCTCTTCAACACTTCTAACCGGTTTTCCAGCCGGTACTGGCAACCCAAATGACGCAAATAGAGATTTGGCTTGGTATTCATGCAAATTCATGGCATCGCCTCTTACATTAATTAAACATCTAAAATTAAACGAGCTGGATCTTCGAGCAGCTCTTTGATGGTCGCTAAGAATCGAACAGACTCAGCTCCGTCGATAATGCGGTGATCGTAGGAAAGTGCCACATACATCATAGGACGAACAACGACTTCTCCATTTTCCACTACGGCGCGTTCTTGGATCTTATGTAACCCAAGAATACCGGTTTGGGGAGGATTCAAAATAGGGGTCGAAAGGAGTGAACCAAAGACGCCACCATTTGAAATAGTGAAAGTACCACCGGTGATTTCATCAATTCCGAGGGTGCCCTCTTTTGCTTTTTGACCGTAAGTAGTGATGCTTTGCTCAATTTCAGCCATGCTTAACATTTCAGCATTTCGAATAACAGGCACAACTAATCCACGTGGTGAAGAAACCGCAATACCGATGTCATGGTAACCATGATAAACAATGTCTTTACCATCGATAGACGCGTTTACAACGGGGAAGCGCTTAAGCGCTTCGATAGTTGCTTTAGTAAAGAAGGACATAAATCCTAATTTGATTCCGTGGCGCTTTTCAAAGTCATCTTTGTAACGCTTACGTAAATCCATAACTGGCTTCATGTTAATTTCATTAAAAGTGGTCAAGATAGCTGCAGTTTGTTGTGCTTCAACTAAACGCTCAGCAATTCGTGAACGCAAGCGCGTCATAGGTACTCTTTCTTCTGTTCGAGCGCCTGTTACCGCAATTGAAGCTGCTACAGCTGTGTTTTGAGGAACGACTTGTGTCCCACTTTGTGCATTTTTCACATCAGCAGTTGTAATACGTCCACCTTTACCTGTCGCTTGAACAGTCGATGGATCAACAGAAGACTCTGCCATCATTCGACGAGCAGCAGGACCAGCATTCGCTTCTTCATCAGCAGGCGCAGAAGCCGCTGGCGCCGCCTCAGCGCTAGCAGCAGGTGCAGCAGCTGCTACAGCACCTTCTTTGAACTGAGCGATAACTTCTTCACCTAAGACAGTTGCACCAGCATCTTTAATGATGCTTTCTAGCGTTCCGTCAGCGGGTGCAACGACTTCTAGCACCACTTTATCGGTTTCAATATCAACCAGGTTTTCGTCTTGTTTAACAGGCTCACCAGGTTTTTTATGCCAAGTTGCAATGGTGGCATCTGCAACAGACTCTGGTAGAACGGGTACTTTAATTTCAATACTCATTAGTGAGGCTTCCTAAAAGTTGATTCAAATCATTTAATCGCATCGTATAGCAATTCGTTTTGTTGCTGCTGGTGTAAAGAGGCGTAACCGGCCGCGGGAGAGGCTGAAGCCAATCTACCGGCGTAACGTAACTCTTGTCCTGCAGCAAGACATGCCCTCATGTGATGTTGAGAGCTGTACCACGCTCCTTGGTTCATTGGCTCCTCTTGGCACCAAACTACCTCTTTAGCTTTTGGATAGCTGGCCAAAATGTCTTTCAGCTCTGGTTTAGGGAACGGGTAAAGTTGTTCAACCCGCACCAAAGCAACATTATCTTTTTGTAGATCACGACGAGTTTGCAGCAAGTCGTAATATACTTTTCCGGAACACATAACAACCCGCTCCACAGACTTGGATCCGGCCAATTCATTGTCATCAATGACGGTTTTAAATTCACCCGTTTCAAGTTCAGATAGCTCAGAAACCGCTTCTTTATGTCGAAGGAGTGACTTAGGCGACATGACAACAAGTGGTCGTCTCATGGGCCGCTGAATCTGTCTTCTTAACATATGGAATACTTGAGCTGGTGTTGAAGGCACGCAAACCTGAATATTGTGTTGTGCACATAATTGTAAAAACCGCTCTAAGCGCGCAGATGAGTGTTCAGGACCCATTCCTTCATATCCATGCGGTAATAGCATGACCAATCCCGACAGACGGCCCCACTTTTGTTCCCCAGAAGAAATAAACTGGTCAATAACCACCTGAGCGCCGTTAGCGAAATCACCAAACTGTGCTTCCCAGATAGTTAAAGTATTTGGATCTGTTGATGAGAACCCATATTCAAATGCCAATACCGCTTCTTCCGAAAGGAGCGAGTCAATGACAGTAAAAGTGCCTTGATTATCAGCAAGATTTTGAAGAGTAAAGTATGGTTCAGCTGTCTTTTGATCGTACATGGCAGCATGTCGGTGAGAGAAAGTTCCACGACCACAGTCTTGCCCTGATAGACGAACGTTAGTGCCTTCTCGCAACAACGTAGCGTAAGCCATGTTTTCCGCAAATCCCCAGTCCATTAACTGCTCGCCTTTCGCCATTTTTTGGCGGTCGCCAATCAGTTTTTGTACTCGAGAATGCAATTGAATATTATCAGGAATCGTCGTGAGGCGTTCACCAGCTTGTCTTAATTCCGCAGCATTAACGCCTGTAGAACCATCCCAACGCCAATCTTGTTTCAAGTGTGGACGCCAGTTAAATGCCGTCTCAACTTCACCGGATTTCTGAAGCAACTCAAGAGCTAGGTTTTCCCCTTTATCGAGTTGCTCCCGGTTACGTTTAACGAAAGCATTCGCATCATCTTCAGTGATTACATTTTCACGCACTAACTGATCTGCATATAATTTACGAACCGTTGGGTGCTTTCTAATGAACTGATACATTTGTGGCTGAGTCATTGCAGGCTCATCCGCTTCGTTATGTCCATGACGACGGTAACACGTAAGATCAATAACTACGTCTTTATTGAATTTCATTCGGTAATCAACAGCCAGTTCAGTTGCCCAAAGCACGGCTTCTGGATCATCACCATTGACGTGGAAAATAGGCGCCTGAATCATTTTAGCAACATCAGAGCAGTATAATGTTGAACGGGCGTCATCTGGATTACTGGTGGTAAAACCAACTTGGTTATTAATAACAATATGTAATGTTCCACCCACTCGGTATCCACGTGTTTGTGACATATTCAACACTTCCATAACCACCCCTTGGCCGGCGAACGCCGCATCACCATGGATGGCAACTGGAATCACTTGATTGCGTGTCGAATCCTGCCGCGCTTCTTGACGGGCTCTTACTGAACCAATCACAACGGGAGTAACGATTTCTAAGTGAGATGGGTTAAATGCTAGTGAAGCATGCATAGTGCCGTGCTTCGTTTTGAAGTCTGAAGAAAAACCTTGGTGGTACTTAACATCTCCAGACTCTAAATCGGGAGCGTATTTACCTTCAAATTCGCTAAAAAGATCGCTTGGTTTTTTACCTAATGAGTTAACCAATACGTTTAATCGACCACGGTGTGCCATACCAATAACCATATCTTTGGCACCCAAATCACCACAGCGATGAATAACAGTATCCATCATCACAGCCAAAGCATCCCCTCCTTCTAGAGAGAACCGCTTTGCACCAGGGTATTTGGCACCGAGATACTTTTCAAGACCTTCGGCCGCTGTTAACCGTTCTAAAATGCGCTTTTTCTTTTCAGCTGAGTACTGTTGTCTGCCTCGACCCGCTTCTATTTGATTTTGTAGCCACTGACGTTCTTCAGTTGAAACAATATGCATGGTTTCAAAACCAATGCTGCCACAGTAAGTGTCATTCAGTGCCTTTTCGATTTCAGCTAGTGTTAGTTCAGCTGGACCTGCAAAATCACCTACTTTAAAGGTAGTGCTTTTGTCTGCATCACTCAGACCATGAAACTGCAGCGACAGTTCTTTTACTTCTGGGGGAGTAATGGTCTTTAGTGGATCAATTTTTGCTTTAACATGTCCGTCTAAACGGTAGGCGTGAACTAAATCACGAACACGCATTTGCATACGCTCGTGCTCTACGTCTGAAGAAGCACCTGAAACAGTAACAGGACTCTTCACTAATTGAGCAAAAGCTTCTCGAATACTAGCATGTGATTTGTCGATACCCTGACCTGGCAGGTTTCGGAAAAACTCCTGCCAATGACCCGGCAGTGAGTCCGGGTTAGTAAGATATGTTTCAAAGAGGTCTTCTAGGTATGCAGCGTTTCCGCCGGCAAATGGGGATGAATCCCATAAAGCAGCCATGGATTTGTGTTGTGTCATTGGTTTACCTCTATTGTGGGAACAACAGCAAGGATTCCCACCATTACTAGAACTATGTCAGTTGCCAGCAATATTATAGCAAACTAAGCGTCATCGTCTATTAACTTTGTGCGTATTTGACTAATTGCCTTAGTAGGATTTAGCCCTTTAGGGCAAACATCCGTGCAATTCATGATGCCGCGACACCGGAACAAGCTATAAGCATCATTCAAATCATCAAGACGCTCGCGTGTAGCATCATCCCTAGAGTCTTCGATAAAACGACACGCCTGCAACAAGGCTGCAGGCCCCTTAAACTTATCAGGATTCCACCAGTAAGAAGGACACGAGCTGGTACAGCAGCCACAGAGGATACATTCATACAAGCCATCTAACTTAGCTCGTTCTTCAGGCGACTGCAGATGCTCTTTAGCAGGCAAACGAGAATTATTTTGTAAGTATGGCTTAATACTATTGTACTGTTTAAAGAACTGGGTCATGTCCACAGTTAAGTCACGAATGACTGGCATACCATTTCCGGTCAAGGGACGAACTGTCACTTTGCTACCCAGGTTCCGAATCGGGGTAATACAAGCTAAGCAGTTCTTACCATTAATATTCATAGCATCAGAACCACAAACCCCTTCCCGACATGAACGTCGCATAGCCAAGGTTTCATCCAAGTTATCTTTGATAAACAACAAGGCGTCCAGCACCATAATTAAGTTGTGCTTATCAATATCGATATCAAAATCCTGCATATAGGGCTTCTCGTCCCGGTCAGGATTAAAACGATAAATAGAAAAACGCATGGCTTAGCCCCTTCACTTCGTTATTTAATACACTCGATCTTTTGGTGGAAATGCCTCAACTGTTGAAGGCTTCATATTAACCGGACGGCCTCTGACCTTATCCGACCCATCCACAATCGTGTGTTTTAACCAATTTTGATCATCTCTTTTAGGATAGTCTTCGCGGGAATGCGCGCCACGACTTTCCTTTCTCTCTAGCGCAGAAACAGCTGTTGCCATCGCAACAGACATTAAGTTATCCAACTCAAACGCTTCAACTCGAGCGGTATTAAAGACCTCGCTCTTATCTTGCAGATGGACGTGGGCCACTCTGCTTTGAATGTCTTTAAGCGCTTTGACACCTTGCAACATGCTTTCTTCTGAGCGGAACACCCCAAAGTCATTTTGCATGACTTCTTGTAGCGCCTTTCTTAAGTCGCCAATCGTTTCCCCACTCGTGGTTGCCTGTAAACGGTTATATCGCTCACTAGCTTGCTCAATATCTTCTTGACTGACGGGTACATCGGGCACCCCTTGGTTTAAACTGTCAGCAATAAACAAACCAGCAGAACGACCAAAAACAACAAGATCTAATAAAGAGTTACCGCCAAGACGATTTGCGCCATGAACCGATACACAAGCGCACTCACCGACAGCAAATAAACCAGGAATAACCTGATCTCTTCCATCTTCAGTCACTGTCAGAGCCTGACCATGACGGTTTGTTGGTATACCGCCCATCATATAATGACAGGTCGGTACAACTGGAATAGGTTTATTGACAGGATCTGCATTCGCAAAAGTTTTTGATAATTCACGAACACTAGGAAGACGTTGGTTAATAATGTCTTCACCTAAGTGATCTAATTTTAGGTATACATGATCCTTGTTAGGACCACAGCCGCGACCTTCTCGAATTTCCATCGCCATTGAACGAGCTACGACATCACGTGAAGCAAGATCTTTTGCAGTTGGGGCGTAACGTTCCATAAAACGTTCCCCTTGAGCATTCACAAGATAGCCACCCTCTCCTCGGCACCCTTCAGTCACCAAGCTTCCAGCACCGGCAATACCGGTCGGATGAAACTGCCACATTTCCATATCTTGGCAAACAAAACCAGCTCTTAACACCATACCTGGTCCATCACCTGTACAGATATGCGCATTAGTTGTAGAACGATAAATACGGCCGGCACCACCTGTTGCCAAGACCACCGCTTTTGAACGCAAGAAAATAATTTCGCCTGACTCAATGGACATGACTAAAACGCCAACAACAGAACCGTCTTGCCCTTTTACTAGGTCAATAGCATAGAATTCACTATAAACTTTCGTTTGCGCTTGAACATTTTTTTGGTAAAGCGTATGCAGTAATGCATGCCCTGTTCTATCAGCAGCCGCAGCGGTCCTCGCTGCCTGCTCGCCACCAAACGCTTTAGACTGACCACCGAAAGGTCGTTGGTAAATTTTTCCTTTTTCTGTTCTCGAAAAAGGCAACCCCATATGCTCAAGCTCTAAAATGGCTTCAGGACCAGTTTGACACATATACTCAATACAATCCTGATCTCCGATATAATCGGACCCTTTAACTGTATCAAACATATGCCAACGCCAATCATCGTCATGCATATTCCCTAACGCAACGGTGATTCCCCCTTGGGCGGAAACCGTATGAGAGCGCGTTGGAAATACTTTGGATACAAGCGCTGTCGAGACACCGGCCTCTGATAAGGCAAGTGCCGCACGCATACCAGCGCCGCCAGCCCCAACAATAACTGCACCATAAGTCTTTTGAGCGGGTTGTTTCATGCTTTACCCCATAAAATCATTAAGCCCCATACGACGTAGCCAAGCAAAGATAAAAAGAATATCCACTGCAGCACTAATCGAAGCATTTTAGGCTTCACATAGTCCGTCGTAATTGTCCACAAACCAATCCAGGCATGCCAGGCAACACTAACAATTGCTAATACCGTTGCTACTTTCATCCAAGTATTGTGAAAAAGGCTCTGCCAAACGAAAAAGTCCATTGGTTGTGAGCTGAGCCAAAAACCTGTCAAAAAAATGATATAGGCAAGCAACACAACTGCCGTCAAACGCTGAGCTAACCAATCATGTATGCCTGAGCTGCCAAATTTCATATTCTGTTACCCCCAAACCTTCATTGAGACACCCGCAGCAAAAACTATGAAAACAAGCAAAACAAGCCAAGCGCCAATTTTACCGCTGCAACGTCCTTCACCAATATGAAGATCCATTAATAAATGTCTTACACCTGCTATGAGATGATAACCCAACCCAAGAATGGCGACCCACACAACCCCCTTAAAGACAAAACTGTCCATGTAGGAAGCTAAGTGTAGATAGGACGCTTCACTGTCTAATGAACAACTCAACAGTTGAAGCAAAAAAGGGATCATTAAAAAAGTTAGTAGCCCAGATAATCTGTGGCCAATAGAAACAATTGCCGTGATCGGCAGCCGAATCGTTCGTAAATCCATGTTAACTGGTTGTTTATTCATGGTGGTAAGGATCACTCTGTGTTTGAAGACAATTTAATCACGCACAATTATAACCTATTTACACCCATTTCTCACAATGAGAGATTTTTATTGATTCAGACCGAATTTTCGTAAAAAGAGTTGCTCGACTATCTGCAAGCCTATATCCTGGTTGCGAAGACGCGCCTGGAGGAAGTCAATGTCAGACAATCAAAAAACTGCCACTTTATCTCTACCGAACAATGAGTCACTTCAGTTACCTGTCTATGAGGGAACTTATGGTGCACCGGTAATCGATATTGGCGATCTAAATAAGTCCAGCGTTTTTACATTTGATCCAGGCTTTCGTTCAACCGCTTCTTGTCGATCTGATATTACATTTATCGATGGCTCAAACGGTATTTTGCTTCATCGTGGCTACCCCATTGAGCAACTTGCCGAATCTTCTGAATACCTTGAAGTTTGCTACCTTCTTCTAAATGGTGAGCTTCCCAACGAAACTCAGAAACAAAATTTCTACGATGAAGTTACACATCATACTTTAGTGCATGAACAACTTATCAATTTTTTCAACGGCTTTCCTCGCAACGCACACCCTATGGCCATTATGTGTGGTGTGGTAGGGGCACTGTCTGCTTTTTATCATGACACTCTAGATATCCAAAATGATGAACACAGAACTAACTCTGCTTTGAGACTGATTGCTAAAATGCCTACCTTGGCAGCCATGTGTTACAAGTACTCTGTTGGCCATCCGTTCATATATCCTAGAAATGACATGTCCTATGCTGAAAACTTTTTAAACATGATGTTTTCGCTGCCAACCTTTGACTACGAACCTAATCCTGTACTGACCCAAACAATGGATAAGATTTTTATCCTTCATGCAGACCATGAGCAAAATGCTTCAACATCAACGGTTCGTTTAGCGGGCTCTTCTGGCGCGAATCCGTTTGCTTGTATTGCTTCTGGTATTGCTGCCCTATGGGGGCCTGCGCACGGCGGTGCAAATGAGGCGGTAATTCACATGCTAGAAGCAATTGAACACCCTAAAAACATTCCAGCCTTTTTGAAGCGCGCCAAAGACAAAGATGACCCATTCCGTTTAATGGGTTTCGGTCACCGTGTTTACAAAAATTTTGATCCACGTGCAAAAATCATGCGCAAATCTTGTCACGATGTTTTACAAGCAGTTGGTGTGAATGACCAGTTGTTTGATATTGCATTACAGCTTGAAGATATTGCTTTGAAAGACTCGTACTTCCTCGATCGTAAACTTTACCCGAATGTTGATTTCTACTCTGGAATTATTATGAAAGCGATTGGCATTCCTACCAATATGTTTTCAGTAATATTCGCGTTATCTCGTACTGTGGGATGGGTGGCACATTGGAATGAAATGATTGGGACACCGGGTCAGAGTATTTCACGCCCGCGCCAGCTGTACACTGGCGCGGCTAAACGTGATTTTGTTCCCTTAAATCAGCGCTAGTTTATAGCGCTGATAAAGGATCAACATAGTTTCTGTCTTGGCACTCTGCCACCGCGGCTTGAGTGACCTGCCCGCGACATATGTTTACACCATTTAATAGACCAATATCTTTGCGGCACGCGCCTTCTGCTCCCAAAGCAGCAAGTGCTTGGATATAGGGTATGGTCGCATTATTAAGCGCAAAGGTAGAGGTACGAGGAACAGCGCCTGGCATATTGGTCACACAGTAGTGCACAACATCTTCTTCTATATAGGTTGGCTCAGAGTGTGTTGTTGGCTTGGATGTTTCAGCGCAGCCACCTTGGTCAATAGCAACATCAACAAACACGGCGCCTTTTTGCATCATCTTCATGTTTTCTCTGGTCACAAGTTTAGGAGCAGCTGCGCCTGGAATTAGGACAGCACCTATCACGAGATCAGACTTTAACAATTCAACCTCAATTGCATCACTACTGGAGTAGACCGTTCGAATACGTGATCCAAACTGATTCTTTAATTCTCGCATTCTATCTATTGAACGCTCAATTACTGTTACTTCAGCTTCTAAACCCAGTGCCATTCTAATGGACTGTGTGCCTGAAACACCACCACCGATAATTAACACGCGAGCGGGTAAAACACCTGGGACACCACCTAGTAGTACCCCTCGCCCGCCATTTATTTTTTCAAGACAGTGCGCACCGGCTTGAACTGCTAACCGCCCAGCAACCTCGCTCATTGGCGTAAGAAGTGGTAATCGACCATATTGATCAGTCACTGTTTCATAGGCAATCGCAATACATCCTGAGTCCATGAGCAATTGCGTTTGAGCTGGGTCAGGTGCTAAATGCAGGTAGGTGAATAAAATCTGATCTTCCTTTAATTGCTGACATTCATTTGGCTGGGGTTCTTTGACCTTAACGATCATTTCAGCCCAATCAAATACCTCGGCTGCTGTCTCTGCTATCTGTGCACCGACTTCTCTGTAATCCTCATCAGTCATGCCTATTCCGATACCAGCATTTTTTTCTACTAAGACCTCGTGCCCTTTCGCGACTAGCTCTCTGACAAAGCGAGGAACTAATCCTACTCGATATTCATGATTCTTTATTTCTTTTGGTACACCAATTTTCATCTTAAATTCAATCCCTTGCTTAGACTGGTCTTTTATAACGCTAGGTTTCATCTCAGTCAATTAACCAGTTGTGTTGGATGCATAGTTAATTTTTAGGGTGCTAGCCTGAATGTTTAAAGATCTGGTGTATCAATGAAAAAAAAGCTCTATTCGATTTTATTTTCATTTCCGCTTCTATTATTACTACCAACCGTCGCAGTAGCTGAAGCACCTTATAACTTTTATGCCCCAGCTCCGGTCAAGCTGATCGAGAACGTAGAAAATAATCATCTTCCTCAGGCCGAAAGGGAGCTGGCAAAAGGAAACCTTGACTTTGCATGGGGAGAGCTAGCTTTTGTATTACATTACTTTCCTAACCATCCTAAAGCACTTAGACAAGCTGGTGAGCTCAGTATTACAATGGGCGCACCGGCAAAAGCAGTAACTTTATTTGAACGAGCGCTAAACTTATACCCTAGTGTTTCTGAGACGGCAGGTATCTATGGAGAGTTTCTGGTAGAAGCGCACTTGAATGATGCAGCGATTACTCGCTTGTTACCTCTCGTTGAAGAAGAGAAAGTGCATCTTACCCTTCGCTACCCACTAGGATTAGCTTATTTTGCTCAGGGCAATATCGCAAAAGCAAAAGAACAAGCTGACATTCTGCGTGAACATGGTTATCCTTTTCCAACATTAAAAGACAAGTTAGCCGCAGTAGGCGCTTGGTAGTGAAGGGATACACTTATGTCTAATCTATGTGGCTTTATTGGCACTGTAGACTCTACTGCTTCTGAGAGTGCTTTAAAGCACTTATATGGCGTTATTGAGCATCACTCAGACTGTGTGACTCTACAAAACACTAACAGCACGATTATTGCCCAACGTTCAAACACCGTACGTTTTTTTCGAAATGCTGATGCAACTATTGTGGTGGTAGGACACATTAATGGTCCACACCGCCAATACCGTGAACCTATGGAAGGCCTGCTTGCTGCATATCGTCGTGTTGGCCCTTCCTTTCTTGAAGACTGCTCAGGACAGTTTGCTGTCATCATTTTGCTTAGTGGCGTACAGCATGCATTTGTTGGTGTTGACAGATTGGCTTCCGTCCCTCTGTTTTATCAAACCTATGAAAAAGGGATTTTATTTAGCACCCTAAACCTTGACGACACGGGCAATTCAGAACAAAAACTTTTAAATCTACTGTATTTTAATAGTGGGTTAATTTCTAACGACGCGAAAGCACTACGGCCCGGTCAAGCAGTTGTCTGGCGCGACGGGGTTGCAACACCGCATTTTTACTGGCGGGCAAACATGCATGGTGCCTCACCTGCAGGCAGTTTTAAACAGCGTGAGATCTTGTTTAAAAAGCACTTACAACGCGCCACTAACCGATACGGTGGTCGCCCACAAGTCGGTGTCTTAGTGGGGGAAGACTCCCCTAGTGTCTATCTCGCTAATATTCTTGCTGCGCAGCACCTCTCACAACCTTTACCATTATTTTCAGTAGACTACCAAGGTCGTCCGACACAAATCCGTGGCTTAGAAGCGCCAAGTGACACACCAGGCTTTAATCATTATCGTATTGAGGTATCACCAGAGCATTTTATTCACTCACTAACCAAAGCGACAAAAGTGTTAAGAGCCCCCATTGGCTATCTCCCAGCACTGAATGCCCTATTTGCTTCAGAGCTGTGCATGAAAAACGGTTTGAATACACTACTTAGCGCTCAAGGATGTAAAACCTTATTCTTACATTCATCTCGATACGCTATCCGCTCTTGGGGAATCGGTGGCTGGTTAATGAAGAGTTGGTTAAATGTTTGGCAAAGTGCTTCAAGCCTTGACGAAAACTTACTCAACGCTGCTGAGTCAGGACATTGGCTAGAGCGTTTAGGGCTGGATAGTGTGTTTACGCCTAGCTTTCTTGAAAATTGTGATTTAGAACAACCAAAAGGTCGCCTCCTAGACACTTTTAGAGAAGCTAATTGCCAAACCACTTTGGGTAAATTACAGGCTGTTAACCTTGAGCACAATCTATCCACTTGCCAACTTGCTAACTACCGACTGGTTTCACAAGTGAGTGGGATTTCATTTTTCTTCCCCTATCTCTCCTCAAAGCTCATTGCCTTTTCTTTGGGCCTAAAGGATAGTTGGAAAATCGATCTGGGTCGACATCAGGCTTTTATTACGCGCCTGCTATCAGAAGAATTATCCGAGCTTTCATATGAGCATACCGCTGCCCCTCTTGGGCTTTGGTTGCACTCTGATCCACAATTTAAGGCCTGGGTTGATAAGTTAATTTGCTCGATGAAATCGCATAATATCTTTAACTTATCCTTCCTGGATCATATTATCCAAAAAGGTGGACATGAATTGTCACCCCACTCTCAAGATAAAGTTTTGTGGTTGTTGATTAGCTTTGCTTTATGGCTTGAGTTAGAGAGTGAGCATTTAGACAAAACAATGAAGACAAGTCTTCAATCTAAGCGAACCATACAAATAGCTTAATATTAAAAGGGAGTTTACGAATGCCTAAGTCTTTTGCCGACACGCTCGGCGCCCCAAAACTTGATGAAGCCCTAGATATCCTTTCTAAATATGAAGGAGAACTTCATACAGAAGTTCGAAAAACTTTATCCGCTATCAGAATAAAAGCACAAGCTTACAATGGATATTTGGGTGAAACGGTTGATTTAACACAACGCCCAGATGATGCCAAAGCGCTTGAGTATCACTTTAGTATTCTTAGTGCATTATCCTCATTAGCAGCTGTTTTAGATCACCTGACTCCAAGCGTAAGTTTTAGGTCTGCCCAGCAAGGGATCGCAGCACAAGAGATAAAAGCCTTTCTTGCAGGTGCAGATAAGCTGGTTGAAGCTATTCCAGGTTCTGCTGAAAGCAAATACCAAACGGTTTGTCAGCGCCTTGAAGCAAATCAACAGTTTTCTCTAGCTCACTATCTTAGAAGCTATAAGACAGATGTTCCCGCTCACTTAGTTTCTATAGCACTGACTGCTCACGAATCTAGATTTTCCACTAACTGGGCAACTCAAGCGAAAACAGAATTAGCAGCAATACTAAACGGGCAATCGGTTAGGGTTGAACCTGTTGCTGAAGCAGCGCCGGCAGCGACACAGCCTAACACCACCACTCAAGAAACCTCATTTTGCGAACCTCCTGTCAGTGTTGAAGATAATGACGATGTTTTAATCCATCCTCATCCAGAAAATGTTGATTCTGATTTTGATGATGAGGATGAGGCCAATCCTCTGGGCCGTGCTATCCTTGCAGCAGCAGACCAACAAACAGACAGCCTCCTGGCAGAAGCAGCGAATGGTTGGCAATCAGTGGAGAAGCCTTATAACTTAACAGTTGAAGAAGTCGCTGTCGCTGCAGAACCTACTCAGCAGGATGACCTTTCCCCTTTCGGCCCTACTGCATCAGAAGAAGAGATTCGGGAAGCCCAACGTCGTCAATTAGCAGATAGTGCGATGGCTTTGGCAGCGAGCAATACTCAACTTTCGGGTGTTACTTCCGACGCGCGCGCTTCTCTGCTCGCAAGGATTCATGACTTTGACCTATCAACCCTGAAACCGCATCCGAAAATCGCTTTACATAAAGAACTGAAGGAACATATGCCTACCCTTCAGCAAGTCAAAGTGGGTGAAAAAACATTTGATAAAGCCTTTTGGATGGATGAAGTTGCCCGTGAACAGAGTGAGCATGCTAAGTTTTCGGAAGACGTTTCTGCACAAAAACAATTGAAGAAAAACGCATTAAATGAGCTGGTTACTACCGCAAATAAAGCTGCTCACAAAACAGCAATAGCACCTGTTTTAGCCGATGTTAATGCGCGTGGAGCAGAAGCGAGAGCTGAGAGTGCACGTTCTTTCTTCTCTGATTGGAAAAGAAAAATGCAACCAAGCTTTGAGAAAATTCAGCATACCGCAAATGAAGAAGGTTCTGAATTAGCCGCTACACAGACAAGACCAAAAAGCAGATAAGCACGCCATAAAAAAAGCCGGTTCATGACCGGCTTTTTTTATGAGAAGGTGGGTTTAAAACTCTGTATAAACGAGTACACCTCTAATATATCTATCGGTTCAGAAACAAGTGTGCCTTGAATAGCATCACAGCCATATTCCTTGAGAAGCATGGGCTGATCGGCAGTATTCACCCCCTCAGCAATAATCCGTAGGTTTAAGGCTTTTGCCAATGAAATGAGACACTTTACAAAAGTTGCTTCATCTTGATTTTGATGCACTTTATCAATGTAGCTTTGATCTAATTTCATAATGCTAAAAGTGGTGTCTATAAGAGAGCGTAAAGAAGCATAGCCTGTACCAAAATCATCAACAGCTAATCTAACCCCTTTCTTATGAAGGATATTTAGATTTTGAGCAACAATCTTATTTTGATGCGTTGAGGTTGATTCAGTAATTTCTAAAATAACCTCGCTTGTCTGCAGTTGATTACTTTTTAGCGCTTCAAAATACTGTGTCGGGAAATCTGTTTGCATTAGTTGAATAGGAGATACATTCACTGAAAGATAAATATCTGGGCCAAGATTCGCATTTCTAAACTGGCGACAGGCCTCATTAATGACCCACATTCCCACATTTTTAATAGCGCCACTAATCTCCAAACGCGGAATAAACAATGATGGGGATACTTGTCCTAAAATGGGATTATTCCACCGAAGCAGCGCCTCAAGTGCAACCACTTTAGAAGAGACTAAACTCATAACTGGTTGATATACCAACGAGAACTCTTTTTTAGCCAGCGCATTTCGTAGGTTCATATCCATTGCCATCAAATTGCGATCGTATTCTCCTACCGTAGGCAAAAAATAGGAATAGCGTCCGCTCTGAGCAGACTCGCAAGCAATTTGAGCATTATTCAGCAACTCAGACGCTGTCAGGCCCCCATCAGGAAATACCACCACTCCTATTTTAACCTTCGGTGGTGTTTTCTTTGGCCAGTTTTGAGGGTCATAAATTTTCTTTAAAAGTTTCTCGGCCACGCTGGAGGCATCGGAGACCACTCGTAAGTCTTCTAAAAGAACGGCAAAAGAACTTTCAGCTAAATGCGCCAGACTATCTGTTTCCCTTAAGGCGGTTTCACATATCTTTGAAAAATGCTCAATATACTTCTCAATAATGTCCAAATACTCTTCAGAGGTATGCAAATCTAAAATATCAATTTGTAATAATGCGACTTTAGATTCAATTCTATTGGCGCGCTTTATTGCAGCTCGGAGCAATCTTTCAAGCGTTTTTCGATTAATCAGACCAGACAGTAGATCGTAGTCCCCAAAAAATTTTTTGATTTTATCCATGGGTGAACGGATATTACGGTCCCGAATATGAACCAGCTCACCTTTTAATTGACCGACCTCTAGTGGCATTGAACGCAAAATGTACTGATTATGATTTTTTAAGGTTTCGTATTGGATTTTACTGATATCGGTTGATATGCGGCTAAGGAGAAGATGCGCCGCCGGATTAGCGAAGTAAACACGGTTCGAGAGTATCAGCACATACCCTTCCTGGTGCGTATCAATTACTTTTTCCAGAGCAGCTAAGTTTAAGTTACTATCCACTCGACTTAGTTCCCACTTTAACACGCTTGTCAGAGAATGCCCTCACCCACTTGGGCTCTTGAATATCAACACCTAAAAAGTGTAACAGAGGGGATAAAGTGACTTCCCAATTGTGCTCTTTAACGATAATTTCACGTTCCCAGTCAAGTGCGGCTTTATCATCAGGACTGGTTAAGCACTCCACTATTCGGTGAACCCACTGTTCGTCTGTCTCTTCGCAATAAATTGGTTTTTTAGCTTCGATGGCCAGATTTTCTAGAGCACCTTTTGAAGCGACTAGAGGAGTAGCCATGGAAATAGCCTCTAGAATCTGTGTTTTTGCCATTTCAGCTAACTGAACAGGTGCTATCGCGACGTTTGCGTGTGCCAAATAAGGACGAATATCGTGGTACTCATCCACTACATGCACACCTGGATACTGAGCCAATACTTGAACCGGCATACAGGGATTTTCACCGATGATGTAAAAATGTGCATTTTTAACGCGAGAACGAATCAAAGGGAAGATTTCACGAACAAACCAAGTAACCGCATCAACGTTCGGCCAATAGTCTAAGGCTCCCGGAAAGACCAAAATTTTCTGTTCTTCTTCGAAGGGATTGATGTATTGGCGCTTAGGATCGAAGAAATTCTGATCGACTCCAACTGGAAGCAACAACGCCGGACGGTCAATTTTTTTAAGCTCTTCTTTAAAAGAGTGTAACTCAGCTGAGGCACACCCCAGATTTAAACTGGCCTGGTTAGCGATATTTATCTCTTCTTGCTGCAGCTTTTCTAACTCCCACTTTAAAAAGGCGGTAGTCGGCCAAGCTGATCGGTTAATTCTTTGTTTAACTTGCTCAGAAGGCAACCGGGTAAAATCTACTACTGTCGTCAGGTTAGGATCGTCAAATGGCACATAATGTGCCATGAGAGGGTTTGCGATGTAGACCTTTTGCATTTGCCTTTTTTGACGAATGTCATCTATCCATTCTTGCATATCGGGCTGCTGACAGATAACCCTAAAGTATGAATGACCCAAAGCCCACGCTTTAACCCAGGCCATAGTTTCTTGCAATTCAGCCATATTGGGCAAGAAAAATACATCTTTACACCACTGCCTGAGCATAGAGGTATACTGCCAATCACTCTTTTCGCGAATAAATGCCCCCAAAGAAATATCAAAATGTTCAGATAGCACTTGAAGCGTATAAAAGTCACGCAGTCGAGATTTCTTACTGGGCGGGAACGGTATTTGATTCGTCAAATACAGTAAAGCGGGTTTCATAAACGGATACCTGCGTCATAATGTTCTTCAAAATCAAGAGAACGTAAAAGCTCAGCCGCTTCATATTGAACAGAAGGCAGCACATTTTGACGAATAACGAAGCTAAGATCTTCTTTTGCGCCATTAATATCACCAAGGCGGTGTTTGGCGACAGCTAGATGATAGCGGCTTTTTACATCACTAGGGTTATTTTCAACCACCTTACTCAAGAATTGAAATCCTTTTTTCGGATTGCCATCTAAAACCATGACCCACCCTAAGGTCGCATGTACTTCCTCGTTATTGGGTGCGATATGCTGGGCCCGGTTAATAAAGTCTAACGCTCTTTTCGTATCATACTTGCTATAAAGCCTAGCCAAAGAAACTAACGAGTGAATGTCTTCGGGCCGATCTAATAAAAGCCTTTCATAGGCTAATATCGCCTCGTAAGAATACCCTAAACTATCGTATTGCTCAGCAAGGTATTGCTTGGTATCAAAATCATGTGGATTTTCTTTAATCCAATTTTGTAACAAAGCAAAGCCTTCCGGCAGTTGCTCAATTTCCCGCCGGGCTTCAAAGCGAGCTATTGCCAATTCAGCTGATGGCGCAGCGTCATACGCCCTATCATAGAGCTGCATTGCAGTATGCCACTGCCCTTCTATTGCACTAGACTTCCCAAGTAGGGTAAGTCCAACTGGATGGTCAGGGCGGATAGCTAAGATTTTTTCAGCGACTTGTTTAACGCCCAGCAAATCGTTTTCATTTTCCAGTAGCTGTGCTTTAAAAACGAGTGCATTTAAGTCATGGGGATCTTGAGACAAAATTTTATCTAAAGTTTGGATGGCCTGAGTCTTATCATGATTTCCATGATATGCCCTAGCCAAATTAAGCAGCACCATTCCAGAACCTGGCAAACGACTTTCAAGTTGCTGATGCGCCTCAATGGCCATTTTCCACTCTTGTGTCTTTAGTGAAACTTTAGCCAGGGTGTTCAAAAACTGAATTTCCTTTGGAAACCGTTCATAACTTTCTTTAGCTAATGCTAAGGCTTTAGGCTCGTCTTCGATTTTCAGGTAGTACGCGACTAATGCCAAACGTGGCTCTGGATTGCCTGGATCGTTTTCGATTGCTGAACTCAACCAAGCAATGGTTTGAGATTCTTCTTCTCGCTTGTCCGCGACTTTAGCCTGTAGCACATGAAGCGCACTATTTTTAGGGTCAGCCGATAACATCTCTGTCACCAGCGCTTGCGCTAAATCAACATCACCATTTTTCAGATATGCTTTCGCGAGAAGTTTCTTATTTGCAGTAAAGTTGGGCGCATCCGCATGAGCCATTTTAAGATACGATTCTGCCTTATCTGGCTGATCCATTTGAGTAAGAACTAGCCCATATAAATAGTTTGCAACCGGATCTTGCTGAACCATCAAGTTTTTCATAGCGTAACTTTCTGCTTGGAGGTAATCATAGTTCTGCAAAGCATTTAAAGTACGAATAGCATCTATTCGAAGTAACGAGTCATCCATCGAAACAACACTGTTTAAATCAAGATAAGCCGCTAATGCATCTTCATCTTGACTAAAGTCGACGACCAGTGGCGAGGTAGTGGCCGGATTAAAGTGTGAAGAGGCCATGCTGTAGTAATCCAGGGCTGCTGTCCAATCTTGTCGCAACAACATTGTATTCCCCATCAACCCATACAAACGATAATCACTTGGTCTTTTTTCAAGTTGTTGCCCAATCAGCGGCAATGCTCGCTCAGCCTCTTTCATTTGCAAAAGCACTACACTTAAAAAGAAAGTGGCATTGGCATTGTCGGGAGAAAAGCGATGTAGCTTGGATAAGATGCTTGCCGCCAACGGCAAGTTGTTATTCTCGTAGTATATTTTGGATAAAAGAAAGTATGGCAAGACGTTACTAGGATCAGAATCAATAGCCGTGGCTAGAATGTCCTCTGCTTGCTCTTTATGGTCTATCTGGTACCGACTCAATGCATATAGATACTGTGCTTTAGGGTGCTGTGGAATCGCATTGTATAGCTTTTCAGCATAATGAAAGAACTCACCAATTTGCCCTTGAAATAATGTGGCATAGGTCATGGTCATCAAGGATAAAGGATTGGCCTTAGGCCCATCCGCTAAATCTTGATGCGCCTTTTCTAAAACAGTCCACTGCCCTGCCCGACGAGCCATCAAGGCAACCAGTTCTGCCATGCTGTCAATATCTGAATAGTTCGCTTTTTTGGCACGCTCTAAACTCTTAAGAACAACGTCCTCTGGCTGCCCCATTGCGAACCCTACTTTGGCTAGGCCAAAGTGCGCCTCGGCATTATCCGGATTAGCGCTAACTATGCTTTCATAAAGCTGAGCAGAACGAGAGAACATCTCTAGTTGCCGAAAGGCTTCTGCTCTCAGCAGTAATACAGCTTGTACCCACTCATCCTCAGGCAACCAATCTTTTGGTTCTGGAAGCTCATCTAGCAACTCGACATATTTTTTGCGTGCCAAGTAAATCTTTCCAAGCGGAACCGCCCAGCGTCGCTCTGATAAACGGCGACTTCTGGCTTCATGAAACGCATCCTCAGCTTGAACAAAATCTTTTAGCCGCAAATAGGCTTCACCTAAGCGCGCCCAAGGATCGCCACTATTTGGATTAGCCGCAATCTCTTTTTTAATAGTTAGCAAGTTAGATTCAATATCGGAAAGCTGGATCATTGATAAAACTGCTGCCATTTCTTGATCGCCCTGGCTTTGTGCAATGGCTGTTGGAAGCGCCCCCATGACGCCCAAAAACAATACGCCGAGCGACACTGGTGTACTTTTAGGCTTTCGTCTCATACTCAACTGTCATCCTCTGAATCTGCTGTCCCCACGGTTTCCCGTATATCTAACTTCTCCATAAGATTGTATAATGTTGGGCGCGTAATGCCTAATAATTCTGCGGCTTTGGAAACGTTGAAACTGCAGTGATTCAAGGCTCGGATAATAGACATTCTTTCAGCATTGTCTCTAACTTCCCTAAGGCTAAATGGCATCGCATCCTCACCTTCTACGTTGAGCCCCAAATCGACTTTTCCTACCCAGGCCCCCTCACTAATAATCATGGCGCGCTTTACAACATTCTCGAGCTCTCTTACGTTGCCTGGCCAATGATATCGCTCAATCGCGTCCAGAGCCTCTTGCAAAAAGCCCTTTACCGGTCTTTTTAATTCTTGGGCATAACGAAGCAAGAACATCCGAGCCAACAGCACCGCATCATTTCCCCGTAATCGCAATGGTGGTATATCAACTGACATTTCAGAAAGGCGATAAAACAAATCTTCTCTGAAAGCGCCCTGACCTATTAAATCTGATAGATTATGATGCGTTGCACAAACAATGCGGACATCAACGTTGAGCTGGCGAGTTGATCCCAATCGCTCGATGGTACGCTCTTGAAGAAAGCGAAGTAATTTGGGCTGCAGGCTGAGCGGCAAATCTCCAACCTCATCCAGAAATAAGGTTCCCCCATCCGCCGATTCAATTCGTCCCTTGTTTGTATGGTTAGCACCGGTAAATGCGCCTTTTTCATAGCCAAAGAGTTCACTCTCCAACAAACTTTCAGGGATGGCGGCACAGTTAATAGCAATAAAAGGTCCATCCGAGCGAGGACTCATTCGATGAATGGCTTTGGCTAGTATTTCCTTTCCAGTTCCGCTTTCTCCTAAGAGGAGCGTCGTGACCGTTGTTGGCGCTACCTTTTCAATCATCCGACAGACTTTTTCCATTGAAGGATGATTCGAAACAATACCACAAGCTAGAGAACGATTTTGAGGCATATAGAGACTACGATAATCATTTTCTAGCTCGTATATATGGAACGTTCTATCTACAGTCAAACGAATCCGCTCAATGTCTATGGGCTTTGCATAAAAATCATATGCCCCCATGCCTATTGCTTGGACAGCTGTCTCGTGTCCATCTCTTCCTGTTACGACAATGACCTTAGTCAAAGGGGCCAGCTGCAGGATCTCTTCTAACAGAAGCAACCCTTGGCTGGTTCCTGCTTCATCTGGCGGGAGGCCTAAATCTAAAATGACCACAGGAGGAGAAAAACGCCGCAATGCTGCTATTGCCTCTTGACGATTTCTGGCTGGTAGTACTTGAGTGCTATCACAAAAGCACCACTTCAGCTGTTCTTGAATACCAGGGTCGTCATCTACGACCAGCAGGCAGCGTTTTTTATCCATGAGTTCTCCCTTATGTGACAGCTGATGTCACGATTGAAACAGCTAGAGGAAACTTTAAGGTAAAGCGTGTCCCTTTCTCCAGCACTGAATGCACATGTATTTTTCCCCCTATCGCCTGCATATAAGTCTTGGCCTCATAAGCACCAATTCCCATCCCATACGACCCTTTTGTGGTGACAAAGGGGTTAAATAATCCATTTTTAACAAAAGACTC
Organism: Legionellales bacterium; assembly: GCA_002708265.1. Lineage (GTDB taxonomy): Bacteria > Pseudomonadota > Gammaproteobacteria > Berkiellales > Berkiellaceae. Next base: position 317,525 of record PANA01000005.1, read on the forward strand.
TGACATCCCACACCCTGTATCTTCGATAGTAATTGTCAAAAAACCTGAGTCTATCTCGGTTGAAACTTTAATGCGCCCGTGTCGAGGGGTAGCCTCTTGGGCATTGTGTATCAAATTACGTAAAACACTCCGAAAGCGTTTTTCAGAACCCAAGACTCTTAACTTTTCGTCTGTCACCAAATTAATCCATTTTGGCTCTGGCTCAGAACAAGTACGCTCTTCAAGAACCGACTGAATTATCGGCATCACTTGAAAGGGCTCCGCTTTAGACTGTTGTTTAGTCTGACCGGACTGAAGTTGTTGCACCATTTGTTTTAAATGTTGAACGCTTGATCCAATTGTTTTGAGCATGCTGTCAATAAATTCAGGATTGTTACGATGTTTTTCAGCATTAGCCAATGTTAAGGAAAGCTGCATAATAATGTTTTTAACATCATGCATCATAAAAGTTGATAGGCGATTAAAACCTTCAAATTGTCTGGCTTGAGATAAAGCTTCAGCATGACGGTTTTCAGCCAAGCTTACTGCTGCTTGGGCACCTGCTGTTTTAAGTAAACTCAGCACTTCTCGACTTAAGGTAAACTCACCGTTGGGTTTTCTTAAACATAAAAGAGCAACCACAACATTGTTATAAATAAGTGGTACTAAATAATCTGTACGAGGCCAACGCTCATCAAACCACTGACGATGAGGCTGACTTAGTGCGGTTCTTTCTATAACGTTAGCATTGACTTTACACGTAGCCACTAAAGAGTCAGGTAACTCGTGAGCTTCTTTCTTGGCAGCAATACCCCAATGCGCACGCAAAATAAATCGATTCTTGTCTGCCTCATACAATACTCCCCCGTTCGATCCGATCATGCTCGCCATTGAAAAAATAACGCGTTCAGATATTTCCATTTGATGTTGCTCATTTGACAACATATGCGAAAAACGGGACCATTCCTCTCGCCAGTTATACTCTTGTCCAAATAAGTGTGGGTTATAGAAATGAGACAAGCGTGTCTTAAGGACTTTAGAAAATAGCGACGCTAAAACAATACTGGCTAAGCAAAGTCCAAATATCAGCGCGATGAGATCTTCAGCCTCCCCCCCCCATAGATGCCAAGCAATACTTGTCAGACCATTGATAATAAAAAAGCCAATACCCGCTAAAACGGCATAGGACTCAAAGGCAAAAGTCCCACCGAGCTTTAAGTTTTCATTCCAATCTTCAAACCAAATAATGCAGATAGCAAAAATAGTTGCCACCAAAACAAATGGTCCATGACGATACATCGGCAAGGGCTCAGAGGGCGTATAAAACCAGTGGTTTGCATTTATGTAAAAGTCTCCTGCAAATAACACTGCTGCAGATAATGCAAGGGCTACCAGGGCTGAACGATACTCTCGACGAGCATTTTGAAATAATTGCTCAGCAAGAAACAGCCCAAGTAAACTTAGCACTAAATACCCTGGCAGGTACCAGCGTTCATCTGGCCATTGCAAAAAGGTTAGAAAGGCTGTCAGGGCACTGACACCCAGCAGAATTTTTACAAACCCTGCCCAGGTAAAACGGAAGACCCTTTGTTCGTAGTGTCCGGTTTTAAGGAAGTTGCCCAAACACAAACACCAGCAAAGCGTTTTTATTAATGAAAATGGCAATAAGTTGTAAGGGGCAATCCAGAAGACCAATGGTTCCAGCGCCAAAAGAGACGCCCAGACCGCTGAGACCCAAAAGCTCGCCAGCAACAACAAATGTTGGCTTCTGACTGTTGGGTTTAAAGTTAGCGTCAAAGAAACCAGCGATAGAACGACTGCCCCAAGGGCGTGGCTATAAATCGCAACGCCTATCATGCCGCACTCCTTGCGCTGAAAGCCTTACTAAGTTACTGGTAGTCTATCAGAAATCTTAGTTTGTATTTCAACCAAATAAGAGGCTTTCCATTCATCAATCGCATGTTGCTTACAGCATATAGCATCCAGGACTATCTTCTCTTTGAGTAGATACTGAATATAAGCAGGCCTTTTTTCAGGTTGCTTTTGCAGCTCTGGGCAAACTAGGCAGAGCTTAAACCCTGCGTCTTTTAATCTCATAGCATCTTGTGCAGTGAGGGTTAAATTTGTAAAAACATCCACCCATACCCAGTCCGCTTGTCCGGTAAAGCGTAGCACTGTTTCAATAGACTCATACTCTGAATATCTTAAAGCGACAGAGGACTCTCCTGATTCAGTAAGACTAACAACCATAGGCATTGAGGAGTCTAAGAAAAAATAGTTTTTAATATTATATTGAGACAAAGTATCCAATACTGCTTGTTCTATTCGTTCACTTTTTATATTTAGAACCATAATATCATGACGCCATTTTTGACAAATGCTATCAAAACTTGGGCCTGTGCCAAACGGATCGTGTCGACAAATAAGCTTTCCACCTTCATCTCTTAAATCAAGTTCAACACCATATTCAGGAGATAGCATTTCGAGCGCTTGAGGGTCATTTATACGGTGTGCGATAAATTTCATTTTGTTCTCTTTTAGTGTTTGCGGCAGCCTATCAGACAAAGGATACAAAAAAAAGCCTGATGAATCATCAGGCTTTATATAGGTATGCTTATCTTAACTGCGAAGCTTTGCTTTCACTTTGGCTTGAACTCTGTTGTAGTCTTGCCACTTGTTCTGCAGATGCGCAAAGAATTTTTTACTAACACACTCTTCATGCGATAGTAAACCGCGCTTACACTCATCTGTTGCAAACTGCATGGCCGCAGCTGCACGCGATTCATGACGAATTGCTCGACCAAATGCCTGTGCCGTCAAAGCAGGATTAAACATGCTCTGAGGGTCACTTTCTACATGAACAATTCCCATTGCTGTTACATTTGAGTAGCCCGTCGCTAACCGTGCTCCGCTATAGATATTCATCAACAAGCCTGCATCGAACAATTCTTTGACATAATCAGTTTCATCTTTAAGTTCTTCAGGCGTACGCGTGTCTCCTGGTTGAGGATCATCCAGATGATAGCTATCTAATACTAAATCCTTCGAAGATCCGGTATGCAGACCAATCGAACCCATATGATGAGGGTCTGATACAACTTCTCTAAAAGTACTCTGTACAGACTTGCCTACAGGCTCTCGTTTAGACGCACTAGGAACTTTATACACAAACTCATCCAAGTGTGACTCTCTTAAAAGTTGACAGTTTGGCGCTGAATCATCTTGAACCAGAGCTTTAAAAGCTGGTGTTAATAGAAGGGAACAAAGATCCTTGACTGCCTGTCCATTAAAAAGGCTAAGTTTATCAGCAATATCAGCAGATCCTTTCCCAGGAATAACTTCCCCTTCTTTAATCATTGCTTTTAGCTCTTCATCAGATCGAGAGAAAGCAAAACGTATGGCTTCATCTACTGTCAGATCACTTGCTGGTTTAGCACCTTCAGGTAAATCTTGATTTTTAAGTCGTCCGTCATTGACAGAAACTAATTTTTCAGCGATATATGCTCTATATGCCAAACGCCACATAGCCATACCATGCATCCTCACTAAAGCTTCAAAGCGCTTCGGATCTCTGTCTTTAATTCCTTTATATTTATTTCCCACAAAACCCTCAGCCTTAGCGCGTATTTTGCCAACTGCAGTTGAATGGTCTACACTCAAATCTTCAAGCGCTTTTCCACTATTGAGCCCTTCCATGATTGGCTTAATTAAATTCACAAGCTCTGACACTTTATTATAAGCATTATTGGCTTTATCTTTATCTTCATCTGAGCTGGATTTTGCTCGTTTCGCCATAACGCCTGCTAATAAGTTATCCACACCTAAAACAAGTTTGTCGTGGCTTCCGTGCATGCCATCTTGGTGGACTAATGCTACCATTTTCTTATCATCTATCTTCAAATATTCCTCTAAAACACCACCATTCACACTGAGCACCAAATGAGAAAGCTTTGCCTGCTCGTATCTAGATTTAAAACTTTTACACAATATGTTTAAGTTTTTAATAAGGCTGTCATATTCATCTTCTTTGCTTGGCCATTTTTTAGACTTAACAAATTGCTTCATCAACTTGTCTTTATCTTGTAGCGCTACTTTTTCTCGGCGCAAAGCTGTAATAACTTGCGCAAACTTAGATTTTTCCTTTGAGAGTTCTTTTATCATCAAATCAATTTCATGGGCTTGATGCTGGCACTGCAAATCAGAGATTTGCGCGAGTATAATGCCAAACTCTAATGCTTTAGGATTCGAATTTTTATTTTCAAAATCAACATCCATACTCACTAGCTCATCAAACATTTTCATCATGGCAGCGCGCATCTCAGAGTTGCCTGAGAAGAAAAATCCTGTTTGTTCAAAAAATGCCTGTCGGTTAGCTCCCATAATTTTAGCACTTCCGGCTAGCATCACTGTCTCAGGTAGTACTGTCTCTACACCAAATACTTCTGGCGCTCTTTCACGAAAGATAAATTTTCGCACTTTAGACATTACTGATGAAGGCAACTTGGCAGGTTGCGCACTAAAGCCTGAAGCTCTAGAGCTCAAAAGTGCTTCTGTGTCTGCTGTCACATCACTGGCTTCTAATCCATCTATGCTACTATTTGGACTTAAGTTCACTGTTGGGACATATGACTTTCCTTGCAATTGAGCTTGCTCAGCCTTTTTCATGACTTGGCGAATTTCTTCCATGAAATCTTTGAATCCAGCGTCTTCAGGAGATAGAAAATCGTCATGACCGAAGTACTGAATAACAACTTCGCGAGCAATATCTTCTACTGATCCTTTTACCTTCTTGGTACCTGATAATTTTGCTTTACGTGCCAAGCTGGCTTCCATAGCATCACCCAATGAGAAGTTACAGCTTCTTCTAAAGCCATAGCTTGCATCTGAATGATCTAGCACGTCAAACAAGCCTGTATTCGGAGTACCTGTTAATAAGTGAACATGGTTACCTAAACCTCGTCCCTCTCTATCGACGTAGGGCGCCTCACCACGTATAAATTTTGAAATTTTTTCACAGCGTTCTTTATGCTCAGGTGTATCGTCATAGAACATTTGGTCGGCTTCATCAAACATAAAGAATCGGCCTTGTGGATAATACTGAGGATTCTCTAAAAGCTCCATGAACTCTTCCTGAGATAAGACAGCAAATGCTTTATCTTTAAGAGCATCCTTCCAACCATCCGTACCACCTGACAGCAAGTCTCCATCGGCACATACTTTATTTTTAACATAGGCCTCTAGCACTTCTTTTTTAAGTTCAGCTGGAACAACTGAAATTCCTTGCCCCATAGAAGTAGCTAAATCTGTTTGAATAAATGTTTTGCCAGATCCGGTTCCTGCGAGTACAGCGGTCATCATAGGACGCTCATCTTGGTCTGCTCCCAGTGCTCTCTCTGATTTCTCATACATATATTGACCAATTTGTACCTGGGCATCCAATCCAGCTAGGCGATAAAATACTTCTTCCTTTCCATCCAGTTTTAAGCTTTGCTTAATCACAAAACTTTTTGTGCCGTATAAACTCTCACTCTCTTTTTCGAGCTTGCCCTGATCAAGCTCGTCAAATAAACTTCTTCCTTCGTAGGCCAGTACAGAAACTGGAAAGGCTTCCAATACAGGTACTTTCTCCTCCCCCTTACCATCATCATACTTCACACGAATTGGCCAGTCGCTTGCCTCACCAGTTAATCTTGAAGGAATCCCTGCACTGCTTTCACGGGTATCTGCTAAAACCTTACCAGCTTTATCTGTCACTAAACGCCTTATGTATATAATACGTTCTGGCGCTCCGGGCCCTGAGGCGTCCTCAAGAATTATTGCTTCATAATTAACAATTTCTGTTCCTTCATCACCAGCCGCTGGAAATCCTTGAAGGCTTGAGCGATAAACGTTGAGCTCTTTTGCTTGACCATCAGGCACACCAGGCTCTTTAATTGTTTGGACACCACCTTTGAAGATTTTCTCAAAGGCCTCCTGACTAACAGCCGAATTACCGGCTTCATCTACCACATTGCGTCTGTCGATGAGTTTCACTAACTGCATTACCCAATCTTTCGGCGCAGCACTAGGTTTTTCTTTCAACAGCTCAGCCATTTTTTCTCGACGTTCTGCTGACTCATCTTTAAATTCAAGCGCTAGAGAATTTACTGTCCCAAACTTGCTATGCAACGCTAACATAGCCATCTTTGCTCTAGCAGTGTCGATCACACGGTTAGCTGCTTGACGTCTTTCTTCTTGGGTCATTCTTTCTCTAGGCATAACATTTACCTCTAATCTTGTAAGATAACTCTGACCAAATTATAGGCGCCCCCCCAACCCAATTCTGGAAAAACAAGAAATAACGGACTAGCAGCAACCACCTGATACGTATATAAGTTAAATAAATCACTTTATTTTTAGGATATAGGTTAACTTCTTTTGACATTCCACTGAGATCACTGCAAATTCAGAACTAAGTAGGATTAGATTTGTCTGAAAAAGTCAGGGAATTAAACTCAGTTCAACAGGAGTGTATATGCCCATAGGTGATCACAGTCCAAAACAATCTACTTCAGCTTCTCCTTCTGCACTAGTTTCTCCTGGGTGGCAAGATGTCTGTGATGAAACACTAGCAGGCATTCCTCAGACAGAAGTCCTGGATACAGACTACACCCAAGAATCACGTCATCGTAACAAAAGGAGAGGGGTTAGCAGTCGCTTTAAAAAGCCAGCAACTAGACGACGTTCTTCCAGACGCATACATAACCTCCGTCGCGCAAGTGTACGGGTTATCCCTACTTCATCAGCCTTTAGTGCAGTAGGTCATACTGATAAAGGCACTTTAGATTTTAGAGCCTATAACTACTTTTCAAGCCAAAGACACCTTCACATCTCAGGAATTAAACATGGCGTTCGTAGCTTACTAAGAGAGCTACTAGCAAAAGAGTACATTAAGATAAAAAATGAGAAATATTTTCTAACATTTAATGGATTTGGTTTTGTTATAAACAATCTTCTTAATTGTATTCCGGGAAATATGACCAATATCGACTTGGTATCAGTACTAACCCCAGCTGTTGAAAAAATTAAAAGTTCATTCGGTCGTGAGAAACTCGATTTTGATAGCGTTTATAATGAAGCTAAAACCTTTAATCAGTTACGATTAGATCTTCTGGTTGAACATCAAAGAACTCTCTATGAATATTTAGATATATTAGAGCTACAGGCTGAACGATATACGGGAGATTTATACAAGGAACGGACTAGCTATGTAAAATCCCTAAGAAACTTGCTTGGTGTTTACTTTACACTTCTTAATAACCCTTTGCTTCCAGATAGTTTGCTTGTTTCAGGGCTTAAGGAAATCGCTCGTAATGCTATTGGTCGTCTCAAAGGGTTGGTAGCAGGATCAACAGACTCAAGTCCTAGTCGATCTCATTCTGCCAATCCCCGTGGTGCCACTATTGATATTCCTGAACAAAACTCAGATGAATGTGAGTCCCCGCCAAAAATAGAACGCTCTAAGCTCGGAGAGGCTGCTGAGGGCGAAAGAGCTCAAGCTGAATCTCCTCCTTCTATATTTTTAAGTGATCTGCTGGACCTTGAGGCACCGTATTCTGACGTGAAGGAAAAAAGTCCTAGAAGAAAGACGGTTGGCAGCCTACCGCCTAGAATTTTTGATCCAGATAGAAACCAATATCCAACCTACTTCCCCCACGGGGTTGTTAAACCAAAAGTACGGCCTAGGGCAGGATCACAAGCGGATCAGCATCATTATCGCATTAATTCTGTGAGCAACTTTATAACAGAGTCAGGTCGTAATAGAGTTTATCCCTCAGCGTTTATACATCAACCCCAAGAAAAGCTTCACCGCCCCAGTAGACCAGAACCAGATAACAGCAGAAACCTCGATGGCATCGAACTGTCAAAGACAGACAAACAATCAAAACCTAAAAGAATATAAGCGCTGATACACGCTGAAAGATGGCGTCCCCAAGGGGATTCGAACCCCTGTTACCGCCGTGAAAGGGCGGTGTCCTAGGCCTCTAGACGATGGGGACCTAGATAAATATACCGTGGTTTTTGGTGGAGCTAGGCGGGTTCGAACCGCCGACCCCCAGCATGCCATGCTGGTGCTCTCCCAGCTGAGCTATAGCCCCACGGCAATGGCGAGAATTGTACGGCGCTTCCCCCTACCTGTCAAGACAATTTACACCAATTTTTCGATATATTCGATTGCTTGGCGAATTTGTTTCAATGCAGACGTCCGACCAAAAATCACCAAAGTGTCTTCAATACCTGGTGCATTGGTGTGCCCTGTCAGCGCAACTCTTAACGGTTGACCAACTTTACCATATCCAACCGAAAAACGCTCGGTTGCTTCGATTATATGATCATGAATGACTGTTTTATCCCAAGAGCAGTCCACAAAAATATTTTCCATATGTTGTAAAATAGGTAGTGAGTCTTGATTTAAATGTTTTGCGACTTCTTTTTCATCATAGCTATCACATTGCTGATAAAAACAAAGTGACTTGTCCTTCATTTCTATTAAGGTCTTTGCCCTATCTCTTTGAATCTCAATCACAGAATCCAGACTTGGCCCAGCGGAAACATTTACACCCGCTGATTCCATTAAGGGCAACAAGGCTTCTGAAATCCGCTCAAGTGGGATAGACCTTAAGTAATGTTGGTTTAGCCATGTTAACTTTTTGGGATCAAATGCCGCTGGAGAGCGATTCACACCTTCTAATGTAAAGCGTTCAATCATTTGCTCTTTCGTAAATAACTCTTCATCTTTATAGGACCAGCCAAGACGCACTAGCATATTGAGCATTGCTTCAGGCAAGTACCCTTCTTCTTTGAACTGTAAAATACTGACTGCTCCATGACGCTTAGACAGCTTTTTACCATCTGTTCCCAATATGGTAGGTAGATGCGCATACGTCGGCACAGGTGCTCCTAGCGCTTTGAGTATATTAATTTGTCTAGGGGTGTTATTAATATGATCGTCACCACGCACAACATGAGTAACCCCACTATCCCAGTCATCAATGACAACACATAAGTTATACGTTGGGGAGCCATCTGCACGTGCTAGAACCAAATCGTCTAGCTCTTCGTTTTTAACCTCAATTGTTCCAAAAACAACATCCTCAACGAGCGTAGATCCCTCGGTTGGCTGCTTAAAGCGAATTACTCGCCCAGGCGCCCACTCTAATCCTTTATTGATACACGCCCTGTCATATTTAGGTTTTTGCTTATTTTCAAGCTGAGACTCTCGGAGTGAAGTTAATCGCTCTTGAGTACACTCACAAACATAAGCCATATTTTTTTCAAACAAGGCATCAATAATCTGCTGATACCGAGCTGACCGCTGAGTTTGGTAAACAATTTCACCATCGAAATCTAACCCCAACCATTGCAATCCCTGCAAAATAACCTCAACAGACGCTTGTGAAGAACGGTTTAAATCCGTGTCTTCAATGCGTAACAGGCACTGTCCTTGATGGTGCCGGGCAAATAACCAAGCAAACAAAGCAGTCCGAACACTGCCCAAATGTAAGTCGCCTGTTGGTGAAGGCGCAAAACGAGTAACTACCATACTGAGGCCTCTTGCAATTTGTTCTACTGTTGTTCGCAGTGAGTTTCTCTAAGGAAAAGGATAAGAATAAAGGCGAGAATAATCCCGGCTGGCACCATCAGCATCGCCAAACGATAGCTCTCAGGACCATAAACATGGTGACCATAGGCATGCTCACCCGTCCAAGTTAAATCAATAATTGTACCGGCTAACGGTTGTAGGAGCGCGCCGACCATTGTAATTAAAAAGTTTACGGTTGCTGTAGCCGTTCCTGATAAATGGATAGGACAGTTTTCACGCCCTACTGCAAATACAATAACCTGAACACCACCTAAAAAGCCTGTTAAAAACAAACAAGCATATGCTGTTGTTTGGGAAAACCCTTCTCCAAGCATCAGAACACTCAAAACTATACTGGATAGTAATGCCCCTACTAATAATGGCAGCTTTCGTGATCGAATCGCATCAGAACATGCCCCTGCTATGGGTCCACCGACTGCCCACCCAGCAAAAACTAAAGATGTTCCATAGGTTGCTTGCTTCACATCCATACTGTAGATACTTTTTAGGTACTCATTTCCCCATAATTCAGCAAATACAGACAGAGGTAAAAACAAAAGCCCACCAATTAATCCAACCAGCCATATCTGTGGATGAGAAACCACTTGCCATATCTCTTGCCAAAAATGCGATGAGTTTACTGGTGCAGGCTCAACTGCATTCTCTTGACCTGGCTTAGTGTCTTTTATGATCCACCACATTAGTGGCAATAAAAGAAAACCACAGACACTTGAGTAAACGACTGTTTTTTCCCAACCAACATCTACAACCAGCCGGGATAAGATTAATTCCCCAGAAATGGCACCAACCATTCCAAGTGTTGTCGCCAAGCCCGCTATAAAAGCAAATCGATTGGCCGGAAGCCAAATCGTTGCCAGTTTAAGAACTCCGACAAAAGCAAAAGCAGACCCGAAACCTACTAAGAATCGACCTAAAGCTGCGATCCAAAAATTGCTGGTTAGAGAGAAGATTAATGCCCCAAGCGCACAAGTCAAAACAGCAACTGTTAAAATGCGACGCGGACCAAATCGATCGATCATCATCCCGACTGGTAGCTGCATCGGGACATAAGCGTAGTAGTAAAAAGAGGATAATACGCCTAAAGAAGCGGCGGATAAGTGAAAGCTTTGCATCAATTGGGGCAACATGACCCCAGGCGCAACCCGCAACAGGTATTCGTAGCAATAAAAAACGGCGGCCAAACCGCACATTACCCAGGGAAAGAGGCTACGACTTGGTTTGCTCACTCAATTATTCCTTCGTGATTATCAAGAACAAAAGCTACCGAAAAGCCCCCGTTTTTGCAAGAGCGAAAGCTAGCAAATAAACTAAAATAAGTTCAGTTTGGAAAAGTCAAAATCCCAATTCTTAACCCAGTTAGAGGGCTCAAAGTCCCAAGGGTTGGCGGTTTTCTCAGTATACTCAGCGGCTTCAGGCAAGGGAATATCCATCACTGGCAGCAAGATTCCCATACTAGAAAGAAAGTTAAGTTTCTCATAAAGACTGTCATATTCAAAACTCACTCGTTGATTTTCTGCCTCTATTACGGCGGCGTCACTTTGTAGCCAGGTATGTAAAGGAAGCGCTCCTTGCGTAAAGTCATGCCAGATAGCATCTCTTGAACGAGCTAATGCTGCATAATGTTCTTGCTTGGTAGCGGCTTGTGCACCTAAGATTTGATACCGATCCCAGGCTTGCTTCACCTCTAGCTCTATCTCACGCCGCACGATATTCCGCATTTCGGACTCTTTGTGTAATGCGCGCTGAGCTTGCTTCTTCTGAGCCAGCTTCCGCCCTCCTTGATAAATATCATGCTTAAACACTAAGCTCGCACCAACACTGTTATTTCTACCACTAAGCCCATCTAAGTTTTCAGCCTCTTGAAGATCTACTTCGAGTGAGAGCTCAGGCCATAAGCTTGCATCCGCCCTCTTCAGCTCTGCTTTAGATGCCTGATAATCCCTTACCGCGGCTTTAAAAGCGGGATGTTCAAGTAATGCTTTAGCAATTGCTCTGGTTTGTGTGGTTGGAAACTGTGATTCATCGACTGAAGGCATCTCCATCGTTTCAATATCAGGAAAAGTTCCAACCAACCGTTTAAAGTGATAGCTCGCATTATCGAGCAAAAGCTTTGCATCGGTTGCTCTTTGGCGGGCTACAGCCAACTGCACGTTAACCATATCCACAGCGCTTTCTCGTACTAATTTATTCCGAAACTTGTATCGGGTTTCATTGGCTAAGCGTTCATAACGCGCTAAGTCATCTTCAGCTATCATCATCAGCTCATAATTTTTTAGTACATCAAGGTAGACCTTGGAAACGGCTAAGGTTACTTCTTGAGCAGTTAAAGCAACTCTTGCAGCTTCAGCCTTCGTTTCCCAAATGCTTTTCTCCACCCCCGCTTGAGCAAAGTATCCATCAAAGAGCATTTGTTTGGCTTCAAAATTTAAAAATTTTTCTTTCAGGGTTCGACTATTATTGTTATGAAGATGTTTTGTAAGGGGGCTGTTTGCACGCCGTATACCCAAACGACTTTCAGTTGTCACTTGGGGAAAGTAATGCCCATAAGCTTCTCGCACTTGTTCTTCTTTAATAAAGCGCTCTTCCACGACCACTTGCATGTCGGGTCCAGTTTCAAGCGTTTTAATAACGACATCTGTCAATAATTGTGCAGACGCGTTACTTGTCCAGACCAACAAAAATGCTGGCACTAACCATTTGTGTTTCATTTAACCGTCCTTGGCAAACCCAAAAAAGATATTCTACTGACTATCTTTTTTGTTTAGGCAATCTATAACTCTACGATAATCTTTCTCGTTTTGTTTATCAATTTTGATCAATTCTTCATGCGCTGCGCGGACGTAGCTTCGAATTTGCTCATTTGCCTGAGGAAGTTGGGGACTAATGACGGTATAAGAAATGATTTTACCTGGGAGTTGGCTAATTAGACGGAATGTGGTGTCAAAACGAATAGCTTTTAATTGTTTGTGCAGACTGTCTGTTATCACGATAAAGCTGGCTAAGTCTTTCTGTGGCATCAACTTTTGCACAAGCAGACCTAATATTGTGCTATCAATCACATCAACTTGACTAAGATCTACTTGAATGGGGAGATGACCACTATTGAGCAAATGTAATGCTTGTTCTATCTGCGGCGCAATTTGATAGCGAAGACTGCCGATGAGTTTGAGTACAGCAGTGTGATCGTACTGGCCAATCAGAACGTGAGCACTCATGATAGTTGTCCCCTCTGTAGTAGTAGCATCGTTATATCATCTGGTAAGGCATCTAATTCGTTAAGCTGTAGTGCCTCGAAAAAGGCATCCACACTTGCTGTATTGTTGAGCACCATATTTTTTAAGTGTTTTTCTTGTTCGGCGAGCTCGCTCTCAGGTGAAATCTCTAAAATACCGTCAGAAAACATCGCAAGCTTCGCGTTTTCAGGAATATGAAGTGTATGACACTCATACTCAGCAGAAGCGGTAATTCCGATTGGAAATCCTTTGTTCTCTAGAAACTCTACTTTGTTGCCTGTGACAAAGAGTGGATAAGGAAAGTGCCCTCCGATGCTCCACTTAAGCTCATGTGTTTCAAGGTTAAGCACCCCGTAGACCATGGTTAAATACTTACCCATTTTAGCTTCATAGACTTCCTTAGAAAGTGTTGAAAGCACATTTTCTGGGTTCATCAGGGTGTCATCTGTACCTGCTTGATGATTGGTCAGCAGCGTATTCATTAAACTTTTAAGCAAGACGGTCACGAAGGCTGAAGAAGCGCCATGTCCTGACACATCTGCAATATAAAAACCAAAATGCATTTTATCAATTTGGAAGTGGTCAACAAAGTCTCCACTTAAATACAAACTGGGTTCTATTTTATGCGATATTGTATATTCGCCGGTTTGATGAACGGCTTGAGGGAGAAGTGATGTTTGAACAGCTCGTCCCGCTTCTTGATCTTCTTGCAGTATATCAAGACTTTCTTTGAGCTTCTGGTTCATTGTTTCCAGCTCTGCTCGATAGCGAATGTTTTCAGCTTTAAGCCTTGATTGTTCTAAACTTTTACAGACGGCATGCTCTAGAACGGTTAAATCCGGAATAGGTTTAATCAGATAATCCCAGGCTCCCAGCCTTAATGCATTGACAGCATCTTGCATCACACCGGCACCTGAGACAACAATTACGGGGGTATCCGGTGATTCATCGACAATAGCTGATAAGAAATCAATGCCTCGCATTTTGGGCATATCAATGTCAGTCAAAATACAATCTGGTTTTTCATCACGAAATAATTTTAAACCGGCTTCACCATCATTGGCTTGCAAACATTCAAAGCCACTGTCTTCAAGGTGGGCGACAATACTCTCTCGCACAGTATCTTCATCGTCGACAACCAGAATAGTTGCTTCCGGCTCATTGAACTGACTGAGATCTAAATCCGACATAATGTTAATTCCTTTACTTACCCCTAAACATAGCACAAGGTAAGCAACAACAATGACTACACTGCGGCGCAACAATAAACCAGGTTATTTAACAAAAATAGTGTTATTTAGCTTCTTTTGTGTTGTAATCCACCATTCATTGGTTGTCTTAATGACAAAATTTGGAGAATAACAATCATGATGAAACCTTTGCCAAGTTTTTGGCCGCTAGGATTGGCGGCAGGCTTATTGGTATCAAGCTCTGCTTTTGCAACTTACAATACTGAAAATGATCTACCGAACCGAATTGCTGAGTCATTTGAGTCCGCAATTACGGATGGCGATCTCGGCTTAAACTTCCGCGCTCGAGTAGAGACGGTTGACTTACATAATAGTCCAGATGGTGCGGCGCACACATTGTCGACAACCATGAACTATGCAACCTCTTCTTACGAGCAGTTTGCTGCACTAATTGAATTCAACAACGTTACGGCCCATGGTAATCGTGCGTTTAACCCTGGTATGGGCATTTCTCCTGCCAAGGCTTCACGTCCTGTTATTGCCGATCCGAAAGGAAGTGCTTTAACTCGTGCATTTTTAAACTATGATGGTTTTCCTGACACGCAAATTCGTGTTGGTCGACAGTTTATTAACTTAGACAATCAACGATTTGTTGGCTCACGTGAATTTAGACAAACGCCTCAAACTTACGATGCTTTGACTATTGTTAACCACAGCTATCCACAAATTGAAGTGTTTTACGCTTTTGTTGATCAAGTAAACTCTGTTTACCAAGGTGCCAATATTGGTGGTGCTGATCGTTCAAACATTTCTCACTTATTCAATGCTACTTGGAATGGTTTCCCTTACGGTCACGTTGTTGGTTATGCTTACTTAATCAACGATCGTCACACCAGAAGTAACTCAAGCGCGACAATTGGTTCTCGATTCGCTGGTGAAACTGAAATGGCTGGCATCATGGTTCAGTACGCGATTGAAGCGGCTCGCCAGACAGATGCTTTCAATAACCACACAGACTTCTCTGCTGATTACAACTTATTAGAAGTTGGGGCTGACTTACACCCTGTTCAGTTCAAGCTTGGATATGAGCTTTTGTCAGGCAATCGTTCTGCTGGTAAAGCGTTCAGAACACCACTTGCTTCACACCATAACTTCTTGGGTAAAGCAGACATGTTCGAGACTACTCCTGACTCAGGTATCTCTGATATTTACTTCCTAGCTAGTTCTACATTCTATGATGTTGACTTTGACTTCGGTTACCATCGATTCAAGCCTGATGCTGGCGGCGGACGTATTGGTACAGAACTTGATTTGGGTGCATGGCATTCATTTGGTATGTACGAAGTTGGTCTAGAGTATGCGAAGTTTAATGCAACTTCCTCTTCTGGCCTGCAAGACACTGATAAAGTATGGCTGACAGCTTCTGTCAACTTTGCTTAACAGCGACATATCAAAAAGCCCCCGATTGGGGGCTTTTTTTTGTTAAGGAAAACGATATGAAAGAACTGACATCTTTTGAGCTTCAACATTTATCTCCTCAATCTTTGCTGACAGCTATTACTATCGCTAGAGAGGGGTTAAATGCCATAAAAGAAGGACAGGCTTTTGCAAGAGAGCTCAGTCAGTGGTGGTTTGAACTCCACCACCCTGATGTTCTTGGTCAAATGATCTTTACACCCTACTCATCCATATCAGCAAAAGGATCGTTGTAGTAATCATCTTCTTCTTCAGGCACTTGCCCATCACGTATTTGGTGGGCACGTTTTTGCAAATATGCGCTTCTGACAAGAGCATACTCATCGGTAGCAGACTCTGCTACCCGCTCTGAACTTAGAAGTGCTGCACGATCGTCGATCGTTTCAGTCGCTAGCAGCCCGTAATAGACTCTGTCGTCATCGATATAAGGCCAGATACTCAAGTAACCACGATCAACAAAGATCCCAGCACCATCTCTTAGTGTTGAAGGGCCCATTAGTGGCAGCATTAGAAAGGCAGACTCTTCAAAGCCCCAGGTAGCTAAGGTTTGACCAAAATCTTCATAGTGGGCGGGATAACCCCAACCAGTGGCCCAATCATAAAAACCGATAACGCCAACCGTTGAGTTGATAAGTAAGCGAGTACCATCATCGGCAGCATCACTCCACTTCCATTGCAAAACATCGTTCAGAACCGTTGGAATCATTCTTAAGTTATTAAAGAAGTTATTAATTCCTCGCTGCATTGCGCCAGGTAAAATGGCGCTATAACCTTTGGCAGCCGGTTTAAGTAAATTTCTATCCATGAAGCGATTAAAAGCGTAGATGTCGCGATTCAGCGGCTCATAGGGGTCTTCAGGATTAGGGGCTCTTTCTTTTGAGATCAACTCTATTGTTGAGCATCCTGCTAAACCGGTTGTTAACCCGACCAATAAAAAGCCTAAGGCCACTTTTCTCGTATCCATACTTATTGCCACCTAAAAGAAAAATAAATTGAATGGGCTATTAGCCCAGAAAAAATACACAAGCATCCCTAAAAACCATTTACGGGATCTTGCTTTTACTATACCTAGTTTTACTAATAGAAGCATACTAGCGCACCTGTCCTATCTCAACAACTGGGTCAGCTTGCTACTTCATGATAAGAGCGGTTCATAAAAGCAATGAAGGGTATTTATTAAAATTCTAAACAGTATTTTTTGTTAACTCACTTTTTCTATAGATAAAAAAAGCCCCATAAAGGGGCTTTTTGCAGGCAATCAACTATTAGAAGTTTACTTGCATACGTAGGCCAACAGCATCGATGTCAGCACTTGTGTTGTTTGAACGTGGAATGTTCGCACGAACGTAGTTACCAGCAAAGCTGATATTGTCGTTTAACCACCAGTTCACACCAACAGAGGTGTTGTGCTCAGAACCTGGCGCACCAACACTCTTGTCTCTCAAGTCAACGAAGCTATGACGAGCAACAACTTCCCAAGCACCGTCTTTAGCGACAGGTGATACGCGCTTAAAGGTACCGGTTGAGAATTCGTAAGGACGACGCTCACCCGTTAAGCTGTAAGCGACTTGAGCGTAGTAACCGCTGAAAGACAAATCACCACCAACTTGTGCAGAACGATCAACGTGCACTCGGAAGTACTCACCTTGGAAAGTAACATCGTGCCAACGAGCAGCCGCTTCAAAGCCGTACACCTGGTACTCAGTAGCACTTAGTGCACCTGTTGAAAGAACCGCTGAAGAAGAACGCGTTGTTAGCTCATGAGGCGTAGCAAATGTAACTGTGCCGCCATCGGTGTCATGTCTGTTTTGAGACAAAGCAGACGCACCAAAGTGCCATAAGTGGTTTTCTTCGTTAACAGGAACGAAAATCAAACGCGCAGAATAACCTAATGGTTCACTACCAGAACGTGCTTGAGTAGTTTTGTCATTACCGTGGAACACGTCAGCCATAAGGTTCAGAGTTTCACCTTGAACACCAACCATTGCACCCATTCTAAAACCTGGACGAACAGTTGTTGTCGCGAGTGAACGCTCCATAAACCATAAGTTAGAGCCGAGTGCAGTGTTTTCCATCCCGATAACTGGCATGAATTGACCGGCTTTAAACGTTACATTGTCAACACCAGTGTAGGTAACATAGGCATCAAGAACATCAGAGCCTGAAGTAGCTGAACGTGAATCAGAGAAATCTGTTCTGAAAACATATTCCCAATCTTGTCCCAAACCACCATTTAGACCTAATCGAGCACGTCGAATGTTAGAGCCACTTGGGTAACCGGCTGAATCACTGCTACCATCGTAAATGATTTCATCAAACTGGAGGTTCCCAGAAATCTTGAACCAATGGTCATCCCCTTTGTTGCCGACCATTATCCCACCATTCGAGTCAACGCTCATACCAGTAGCACTGGCAGGCGCAGCTAACACACAGCTAAGACCGGCTAAAGCAAGCGAGGCCAACTTCAATCGCTGTTTACTCATCATACATCTCCTAAGA
Organism: Legionellales bacterium; assembly: GCA_002708265.1. Classification (GTDB taxonomy): domain Bacteria; phylum Pseudomonadota; class Gammaproteobacteria; order Berkiellales; family Berkiellaceae. The sequence continues at coordinate 335,545 of PANA01000005.1, forward strand.
TTTATGTTTTACCCCTAAGGGCACCAGCTTGAAAAAGCTGCTCAAATCCTAACAAACTTAAAAATATTCGTCTAACAAAAAAGACAGTTCAGTAATTAAAACAAAGGTTATTCATCTGGCAAAAACAAATCTGTCATGAGTGGTACGTTCGGACTTTCTGCATAATGATCGAAACTAGTTACCCCACTTTCTCTCAGTACTGTTTCATCAATGAAAAATTGTCCTGTTGGTTTTGACGATCGCGTTAAGATTGCTAATGCAGCATCCGCAACGATCTCAGGTTTGCGACTTGCTTTCATTAACTCAGGTGGAAAGTTATTCGCGATAGCCGCTGTTGCTATTGTTGTTTTAGGCCATAGCGAGTTAACACTAATACCCATGCCTTTCATTTCTTGTGCGAGTCCAAGGGTACACATACTCATACCATACTTGCTCATTGTGTAAGCAAGGTGGGCTTGGAACCACTTAGGATCCATCACTAATGGCGGTGACATTGTCAATATATGAGCTAGATCTGAATCCTTTAAATAAGGGATACACGCTTTTGAGCAAGCAAAAGTTGCTCTAACGTTAACTGAATGCATCAAATCATAGCGTTTCATTTCAGTATCAAGCGTTGAGGTCAATGAAATAGCACTGGCGTTATTAATCAATGCATCAATACGGCCAAAGGTAGACATTGTTGTATCAACCATTTCTGCAATAGCCTCTTCATTTCTGACATCAACAGCCAGTGGTAAGGCTTTTACACCGTAGCTTTCAACAACTTCAGCTGCAGAGTGAATTGTTCCCGGTAGTTTAGGGTGTGGTTCACTGGTTTTAGCGGCAACCACAATATTCGCGCCCTCTTTTGCAAACCGTTCAGCAATGGCCAAGCCAATACCACGACTTGCCCCGGTGATGATAACTGTACGTCCTTTTAATGTACTCATTTGAACTCTCACATGTGCCTATATGTGCAATCAATATACGTTCACAGCCCTACTTAGGCAACCACCACTGCGACATACGCCCTAAACGATGCGCATCAATTATCACAGCCTGACTCAGTAGTTTTCCTTGGTGTTTTGTTCGCCAATAGAAGTCTCCTTTTTCATATATTAGCTCTGTCCATTTACTATCACCCGGTTGGGTATAACGGTATCTGACATTATGATCAACTGCATCAAAGACAATCATTTCTTTGGGGTTTGTATCTAACACCAGCCAAACCATTCCGTAATGCATACCCACATTTAAAATAGGTGCAACAAATTCAAGCTCGTATAAAGGTTCACAAACATCATCGTTACAACGCTCTGCCATAAAGTGCTTATTAGAATAATATAGTGCCAAGTCACCGGTCCCCTCATGATGGGGCATCAAGATAAAAGGGTTAGCAATAAGAGCGGCACGATAATGATATTGAATATCAATATATGGCCAGTTTCCTATATTAATCTGATAGAAGCCTCCTTTTTGAGCGGCAACATAATACCGACTTAGTATACGGGTTCCATTCCTCACTGTTGGTGTTAGCGTGTTCAGTGAAATATGCTTTAATTTTAGTTGTTTTCTTATTTCTGTACTTTGTCCTTCAAAAACTAAAAAATCATTCTTTTTAAGTGTTTCATAGTGAATCAGCAATTCCTCACCATTAGCGGCATAGGCTTTTCCAGGTAACCGGACACTTCTGCAGCTCCTTAACTGACCAATCAGATCGGTGCTGTCATTAATTTGATAGAGGTTCACTCCCATGGTCTCATCTGCATTCAACGTATCTGGAATAAATATAAAGGGGTTAATAGGTGGATTATTGCAATCAAAGGTAATTGATAGGGCTGATTTAATGGCTGAGAGGTTTTGTTTGTGCTGTGCTATTGTTTTTTTTTCGCTGACTAAGAGAGCAAGAGTGCCCAAGCTTAATAAAGATATTAAGGTGATACTTACCAAGGCAAAAACAAGTGCTGAACCATTTTTAAGCATTAGTTAAAGGCCAATCAGCAACCCAATCAAATGTTTTTCCTTTAACAAGGATTTGAATATTCTTATTTACTATTGCCACTCTCCAATCCGACAAATCTGAAACAATTGCTCGCTTCGGCGCATCATTTAGTCTTTCCCAAAGCGTATTGTCTTCAAAAAATATTTTATGGACCACTGCGCCTGATAAAGTATTTAATCCTTCCATTGTGACAATTGGGTCTTGTATTGAAAGGTTGGTATACGTCCCTGGTGCGTTCAATATATTGAGTTCAATCGCCTCAAAGGGATTATGCAAAAACCAGTGCTGCCCATCATTTATATGAACAGGCGATGACAGCTTTATTGTATGATGGCCAATCTGCGCTGAATAAGAGGACTCTAAGTAAAACAAATATAGGGCATTATCCTTCACAACCAAGCCATTCCCTTTTTGCAGGGCTCTTAATTCAGGCGTACGGGACAAAACAGGATATGTCACATCAAAGCGACGATGCATAAAATTACCGGCTTGTAGAAGATGGTGTTGCAGGTAGTACTGAATCATTCGAAGATTTTGAGATTCATGTATTGCTTCATGATTTTTTTGAGAAACTGCTTTGTTTAGCAACCACAGCTGATCGGATAATAGCACAACCCCACTCATTAGCGTTATTCCAATCAATAATGAAACGAGGGTATAACCATAATTACGCTGAAAGCGTGAATGAGTGTAGCTCTTTAGAGATATTCTGAAGGGATTTTTGGCAAACAAAACTACTTTTTAACGCCATAGTGCCAACGGAAACCGTTAGCACTATGGCAATTAAAACCTCGATCAGACTATGACCAGTCGTCAATATCAATGCCTTCTGGAATGACCTGCACTTCAACACGACGGTTCTTTGCACGACCTTCTTCCGTAGCGTTATCAGCAACTGGGAATTTCTCTCCTTTAGAGCGGACCACTAACTGTTCTTCATTCACAGAAGAACTGTCTAAAACGTAATCCTTAAAGGCTTCAGCACGGCGCATAGCAAGCTTACGATTGTATTGAGGTTTACCCCGACCATCTGCATGCCCTTCTACAAGTAGCTTCGCCTTTGGATTGGCTTCTAGGTATTGCATCATATCTATCAGTGCCTCTTCGTCTGCGATGCTCACTGAGGTTGAGTCAAAACCAAATAAAGTAGCTGACATTCTTGGCAAAATTCCTGCTGACTTCAATTTTTCCTGTAAGCGGGCACGTTTGCGAATTTCATGTTTTGAACTCTTAGGGAAGGCGTAGTTGAATGATAACATCGCCATCTTGTCAGCATATGAATGTCCACCGCCTCTGTTAAATAGGCGGCGTCCATCTAAGGTTACAGACCAATGATCACAAATTGTGTAATCAATACCTAGTCCAACATCGGCAAATCGGCTACCGCTGTTCATTTCAGGTCGCCCTGGTGCTAACCAAGCACCAACACCTGCCATGATAAAGCCTCGTGTTTTGCTTCCGAATTCAACTGGGTAATGCGCAACTTGAAAATCAATGCTTCGAACTGAGAATTCTTTATGAGTAGTCTCACTCTTGGTTCCAAAGTGATTGAAGCTCAAGCCGTACCGCCAGTCCTCATTTATCCAACGTCCGACACCAAGACCCGCCCCGTAGGTGTCTTCTACATTTCGATCGCTATCCATGTATGCACCACCCACCTGAGGTGAAAGATACCAGTCACCAGCCTGGGGTTTTGCGATAGCTGTTGATGAAACAGCTACTGAAACTATAGAAACTAATGCGATTTTTTTAATCATTATCGTACTCCTTATACGGCTACAAGCCTATTATTCCTTGAATTTTCGGTGCTATTGTTATATTCACAAAGCACACTCAAACACTTCTGTTTTTGTAATTCGACGTTACGTTGAGGTAGTAACGCCTCTCTCTCTTGATCTTGCTGTTGTACTGGTAATTCATCAGAATCGACAGTATCAACCTGTTCTACCAGTCTTTCTAATTCCAATCTTAACTCTTCTTCGCACAGAGGCCGGAGTTGTTTTTGCCCATTTAACATCATCACCAGCTTAGGCACCAAGCTCAAAGGTAAATGTGTTGATATTTGTGCTATCAAATATGCCTCAGCACCATACCCTGCATAAGCCATTAATGTATATGCCATTCCGAGCTCTGCTGAGTATCCAGCACAAGATGAAACGGTCCCTATCACTATCTCTTTGTTATTACCACCTGCTTTCAGGTGCATGTTCAAGACACGAGTTAACACATCAATTCCTAGTCCAGCAAGATACGCTGCTGCCCAAATGGCTCTGTTTTGAGCAAGCGAGCTCCCTGGCCCCAATATTTTTCCTATTTGCGGACCAGCACCAACTGCTGCTGCCGCGCTGCAAATTTCAGCAAAAATGACAGCACTGATAACGGTTTCATTTCTGTACGCACAGAGTGCGTTATGACGTTGAGTTGAAGATAACTGATTGACACGCCCCATAACATCCAAGCCAACGGATGTTACGGAGGGCACTTCGATAGATGTCCAGACGGCGCCATAAAATGCGTTCAAGAAAGCTAAAGCATTGTCTTGACCAACTGGACCGAGTCCTGCGGCTATTAAGCCTCTTCCATAGCTGGTTCCATTTTCCATATACGAAGATGGCGCACTCAAAGCGCCAACCGTGAAAACTTTACGGTAGACTCTTAGCGCATTCATGAAGCTCATATCGGTCATGTCAATCTTAGGTTGATACTCTGTTAGGGGTTCAGTGATATTACTAGAAGATTTTTTCCAGAATAGTAATCCCAACAGCAAGTGTCCCACTGGAACGCTCCAATACGCCAGCGCACGATAGGTACCCAGCCTTTGGGCATAACCTACTCTGTCATCACTTGGCACATTAGCCAGTGCGAGCCCTGTCATTGTTGCGGTTGGTGCAAAACTCAACAACATAACCATCGCATCAATCCAAGCTTGGTTGCGCTCAAATACCAATATTTGTGCGAAAATCGGCGCAACGAAGGCACCTGTACCAACAGCTTGGTTAAAGGAGTGAACAGAAGTGAGGTAGTCTTCGCGAACATTATCGCTGTCTATAAACAACCCTGCTGCTTTACTTGCACCAAGCATTGCCGCATATGAGATCCCCACCCAAGTTAGGTAAATTGGAATCATTACCCGGGTAACATATTCGTTATAGCGCCCTTGACGTCTAGCATCAGCAAGATAAATCTGCGCGGCCTGAATTCCAATAGCACTCCCAACCGCTGCAAATAGGTATGTTGACATTAACTGATTTGAAATAGCCGCCCTATCTTCATCACCGCGACTTGCTAACATGGAAAAGGCCATATCAGCCCCGAGTTTGGTCACGTTGGAAAGCATGATCCACTTCAAAGACCAATAAAAACGCCCCACACGCTTGAATGTAGCCGCGGTTGGCAGTTTACTGCGCAAATAGCGGGTGGCCTTCCATAATCCCTCAAACATTCTAGTTCCAGTCAGCAACACGAATGGTAGGAACAATACCCAAAGGTCACTATAGGTTCAAGCAAAACACTGGTTTAGTTTTAATTTAGCCAGGAATCAACCAAATCTCGCGCTTTAGATTCAGAACCAATCGACAGTTGTGCAACTGTCTTCGGCAAAGCTTGGGCGACAAGAGAGGTTTCTCTTAAAATACCATCTCTAAAAAAGTGAATGCCCAAAGTTTGTCCAGACGGCAAAGCATCCAATATATCTTTAGCGTACATCTGTTGATTCAAAGCAACTATGACATCATCTGAGGCGAGACCAGCCCTCTCTGCCGCTGAACCAGATAAGACTGTAAGAACGCGTCCATTACTATCTAACAATAAACCATGGCTATGGCCTGTTTTGCTCTTTTTCTGATCGTCACTTAGGTCAAGCCTAACCCCTAATATGGCTAAGCACTCTGCCAACGGTAAAGGTTCTGTTGTATATAGAGCTTTTTCAAGGAAGGCCGTAACATGAGGGCCGCCAATCGTACCGATAAGGGCTTCTATTGCTTTTTCAGGAACACCACCTGTGTGATAACGTTTCCATATCTCAAACACAATCGTATCGAGACTTTTTCCACCACCAACATGATGGCGAATTAGAGCATCCAGACACAAGCAAATTAAGGCTCCTTTTATGTAATAACTGACAACCGTATTAGGTGTATTTTCATTGGGTTGATAGAACTTAATCCAAGCATCAAAGCTAGAATCAGTAACACTTTGAACTTGTTGACCTGGCCCCATTAAATATCTTGTTATGGTTTTCCCCAAAGTACTCAGATATTGCTGTTGGCTAATTACACCTGAGCGAACCAAAGATAAATCATCATAATATGACGTAAAACCTTCAAATACCCACAACTGTTGGGTCAAAGAGATCTCTTGGTAGCGATACGGTGTGAACTGGCTTGGCTTGATCCGTTTGATGAACCAATTATGAAAGTATTCGTGCGAGAATAATCCTAAGAGCACTGCATAGTCATCGGTTACCGTGGCCTGCATACTGGCTGGCATATACTTTCGTGGCGCCATAAGCGCTGTACTACTGCTATGCTCCAAGCCACCATAAGTTTTATCTGTTAGGTTACATAGGAAGCTGTAGTGGTTAAAATCCAAAGCCGGATCTGGCATCCAGTTTTGCAAATATTGGCAGACCCTTTGTACGTCATTTAATAATCTTTCAGCGCTTCCTTGCCAAACTCCTGACAGCACGATTCGATGAGGTTTATTTCCTGCGGTAAATTTAAACTCTGACAACTCTCCCATTTCAAGTGGGCAATCAACGAGTTGGTGGTAGTTGGATAGTTGATACTGGCCAAACCCCCTATCATCACAAGCAAGAGGCGTCATGCCTGTCGCACACTGCCAATGAGGCTTAGAGTCAGGACACTCAACTGTAAATAAACAGGTATTCTCTGTTCTTCCCTCTACCTCTAAACAGCCAACTATCGGGTTAAAAAATCCATGAAAGTGATCTAAATGCGCCCCTCGAACACTAAAATCCCAAGCATAAACGAGGACTTTCACAACTAGGGTTTCAGGCGGCGCTTGAACAAACCAGGTATCAATCGCATGCTTTTCAATCAAAACAGCCTTGCCCGCGCCATCTTCCGCTGTAACACGAATAATATGTTTAGCAAAATCCCGAATTAAATAGGAGCCCGGAATCCAACGGGGGCAACTCAATTTTTGCCCTTCAGGCTTAGGAGCATCAATGATGATAGTTATTTCAAACTGATGCGCATGTAAGTCAGCCACTTTCAAGTGATATTGTATACTATCGGACATCCCAAACTCCTAAATAAAATCGCAATGGTTACAGTAGTGCCTTAACCGAATCGGTGCGACGCAGCAATTCAGTTTCAGGCTGTCGACTTGTATTAAGCCATCCTACTATAATGAATAAAACTCATTGTATAAGAACTTATATGTCTAACGAAACAGTATTTGATTTATTCATTATCGGTGGCGGCATTAATGGCGCTGCAGTCGCAAACCAGGCTAGTGCAATGGGCTTGTCTGTTGCCCTTTGTGATGCCCTTGATTTTGGCCAGGGTACCTCTGGTGCAAGCACAAAACTGATCCACGGTGGTATACGCTATCTCGAGCAACTTGAATTTTCATTAGTTAGAGAGTCTTTGAGGGAGCAACAGTCTTTACGAAAGCGTGCCGCACACCTTGTTCAGCCTTTAAAAATCTATATGCCCGATGCGCACCGTTTAAGAAAACCATGGCGAGTAGGCCTCGGGCTGTTTTTGTATGATCGATTAACATCAAGACAACATATTCCTCGCTCTAAACGCATTACATTTTCATCTGATTCACAAGAAAACCCTCTAAACCTTAGCTTCAAGAAAGGGTTTTCATTTTATGACTGCATTACTCAAGACACTCGCCTAGTCATGGAAAACTTGCTGGCTGCACATGCAAATAACGCGCTGATGCTGCCCAGAAACCGTTGCACAATGGCCCAAAGAGAAAACAATCTATGGAAAATTCAGTGCCAATCAACTACCAGCGGTGATACTGAAACCTATCATGCAAAAATGCTCGTAAATGCGACAGGCCCTTGGGCTTCCAGTTTTCTCAGAGATACTTTGTCCATGCACTCTAGCTACAAAATACGGCTAGTAAAAGGCTCACACCTTGTTTTTCCTAAGCTTTATGAGGGCAATGAGGCTTACTTGCTCCAGAATATTGATGGGCGAGTGATTTTTGTCCTGCCGTTCATGAATCATTTTACTGCTGTTGGCACAACTGAAGTACCCTATGAAGGCGATCCGGTAAACAGCGTAATTGAGCCAGATGAAATTTATTACTTATGTGATGCTGTAAACCGATACTTCCATCACCGAGTTCGACCCAGAGATATCATTGGCTCATGGTCCGGTGTTCGACCTCTGATTGATAATGATAAAATGGCGATGACAGACTTAACACGAAGCGCCCGCCTTGAACTTCGTGTTGAGAATAAACAACTTCCTATCGTTAACGTTTGGGGAGGTAAGCTAACAACCCACCGCGCATTGGCTGAAAAGGTGTTAGAGTGTTTAGACCCTTATCTTCCTAGCACAGCACATCCAGTTAAGGGCTCTGTTATTCTGCCAGGTGGGACATTTCCTGATGGTGACTTTGAACAATTTCGACAGGAGCTACAAAGCTCATACCCTTGGCTACCTGAGTCGTTGTTAAACCGATACAGTGCAACATATGGCCAGCGCTGCTTGCCTTTGCTGGATGGTAAAACAGCGCTTGAAGACTTAGGCTCTCATGCTGGGCATGGCTTATATCATGAGGAGGCGAAGTTCTTATTACAAAATGAGTGGGCCAGAAATATCGAAGATATATTAACGCGACGAACCCAGCTCGGGTATTATTTTACTAAAGCAGAGCTTGAAAAAGCAGAGCAATGGTGGGATGAGCAGATTTTTTAACTTGCGATAAGGGCTACTATACTGCTTCTGGAGCATTTTCTAAGCGGATAAGCAACGGCTAGCAGTGACAAAGCCCATATCACAGGGATCAGTCCGATGAGATGCCAACTCAAAACAAGCGGCCATCCCATTTTCAAACAAATGGCTTGTGAAATAATAATACTCAGCATTGCCCCTACTACCGCACTTGTCAAAACAATTACACTAATTTCTACCGCAAGCATTACCGTTATACTGAATGACGTTGCCCCTAGCACTTGTCGTATGCCAAGCTCTTTTTGACGGATTTGCGTCATCATCAATAACAAATTAAGTAAATTAAATACTCCCACAAGTAAGGCTATACACCCCAACATAAATAATGCCTGCCTGAGTACATTCACACTGTCTTCAACACTTTTCAAGATAGACTTCCCATCTATCCAGTGGCGTTTCAGTACACCAAACTCCTTATCAAGAAAGCTTAAGGTCTCATAAAGACTGGCGCCTGTTTGGGTATTTCCCCATAAAAAATCGGTTCGTAAAGTATCACTAAAGCGACTTAAGGCAGCATGTGGGATATATACGGTCCTGTTAATATCGAAGCTTAGCAGGGCACTTGGCATCATGTACGAAAGAGAATTTGTGACGCGGCAAGCAATACCACCTATAAAAAGGTACTCACCTATATTGGCAGGTAAGTCTGCACCCACCCAGCAAACACGCTCAATAGTATTTAGAGCGTCCATTTTGATGTCAGGTAGCTGTGCTGTAAAAAATTGACTAGTTGTTGCAATGACCTGTGCAGGCATTGCTTTACCTTTATGGATAACCGGAGCAGAAACAGTCGTTAATGGTGCCAATCCATTCATTTCATCTGAATCACAAAACAGTCTTTTCCACATAAAGGGTGTTAACCGCTGAGCATCACTTGAAGGCAACTGAACAAGATAGGCATTCATCTGGGGGCCAATTAACGTTTTGGCCGTTTCTTTTGCTGTACTACTGAGCAATACATTTGCCCCGATCGCAGCACACCCAAGCATGACACCGAGTGAGGTTAGTATACTTTGTGTTTTATATGAGTATATGTTTTTCAAGGCATCTTCAAGAAGAGAGACTAAACGCATAATCCCCCCTCATGAATTTGCCAATGGAGTGAGCAACGTTTTATCAATGTGGGATCGTGTGAAACCACTATCAACGTTGCATTATTGCTAGACTGCGCCGCCTTTAACATATCCCATACAACATCTCTCAATTTATTATCTAAAGCGCCCGTTGGCTCATCGGCAATAATCAAAGATGGCTGTGTAACAAGAGCACGTGCCACAGCCACTCGCTGCTTTTGTCCACCTGAAAGATTGGCTACTTTTCTCCAAGCCCAGGCGCCCATTTCCAACGCTTCCAGGCGTTCAATTGCGGCTCTTTTGGCTTGATGCTTGGTTTGATTTTGATATAACAGAGGCAAAGCTACATTTTCCCAGACTGTTCTTTTTTCAAGCAGAGCGTACTGCTGAAAGACGTAACCGATGTGCTCAGAGCGATACCTAGCCTGTGCCTTAAAAGACAAAGCGGTGATATCAGATCCATTGTGCGTTACTTGCCCCGCTGTTGGTTTGTCTAAAAGCCCCATTAATTGCAGGAGCGTTGACTTCCCTCCCCCTGATGGTCCACTTATTCCAAGAGTGGTGCCTGAAGGAAGATCAAAACTAAGTTTGGACAGGACAGGTTTAGCAACTTCATACTCTTTGCATACATCATAAGCTTGAATATGCATTCTATGCCTCAATAGCGACTGTCACTGAGAACCCATAGCGCCAATCAATGGTTGATAATTGATCAAGCTCGAGTATAACAGTCACGAGATAGGTTGGGATTTTATCTGATTCGTCATAGGGCATATCATCAATTGTAGCGATATGTCCTTTTATAGAGACACTCGGAAAAGCTGTGAGCTGAATATCAGCACTCATCCCTGCTTTCAGCGAAACAACATCAAACTCGTCCGCTTTGATATTGATTTGGAGATGATTTGCATCCGCGATGATTGCTAGTGCTTTCCCGGCAGACACTGGAATATTATGCTGCCATAGTGTTGTTCCGCTATCTGTCTTAGAAATCAGCTTTCCTGGGACATCCGTATATATAATTAAAGATTCTGCAAGTGATTGGTAAGTTTGAAAGCGTTGAGTGAGCTGTTCTTTTCTTCCCTCTAACTCTAAAAGCTGAGCGTCACTACCTCTTTTTTGCGTTGCTAGTAGGTGAGCCTCACTCAACTCTTGGGCACGCTCAGCTAACCTACACTGCCGTTCATCTGAGTCAAACTCATCCATAGATATTAGACCATGCTCATATAGCGTTTGACTGCCCTGAAACCGATGGCAGGCACTAAGCTTGGTCAGCTTCGCATTTTCAAAGCTATGTTCAGCTGATTTAACCTCATAGCTATCCTGCCAATCCCTCAGCTTTTCTATTTCAACTTCGAGAAGCGATAATTCTTGCCGTGACTGGATAACTTTTTCCTCCAGCACAGGGGCATTGATCTGGCCAAGAATTTGCCCTTCAGATACTTGCGAGCCGCCATCAGCATTTATCTTTAATTCACCATCTGCAGGGGCATAAATAACGGCCAATGGAACTGGAGAAACTCGACCAGAAAAGACGAGGGCTTGAGTTAGCGCATCCGCACTAAACAACAGTCCCAATACAGTTGCTATCAAAAATCCGAGAATCTTTTGCATTGAGTCTAAACATGCCATCTTTCTAAGAATATGCCACTATCATGCTCGAGCTGGTAAACCTGCATGAGGTATGCAAGCTTCGCTTCTAGCATTTTTAATTGGGCCTCATCCGCTCTTTCTTTCAGTTGAATAACCTCTGAAAGTCCTACCCGACCTGCTTCAAATAAAAGCAAAGCATCTTCAAAACTTTTTTCTGCATTGCGTTGTGCTTGTTCAGTCAAAGTAATTTGTTTTAAGCGGCTCTGAGCTTCCTCAAAAGTGTGCAGCATATTAAGCTCAAACTTTTTGTTGTCATATGCTTGCTGAGTTCTTAACTGTTGCTTAGCAACGGTTGCCTTAGCCACCGCCAAACGATTCGAGGCAGAGCCAGTGATTGGCATAGTAAATTGAACTCCGGTGGTAAACTCACCCGGCTCCGCTTTTAATTCAGAGCGTACCTTCTTCTTTGCAGAAACTTGTAGCTTTAAGTCGGGGCGAGTCCCATCTTTAGCGCTCATTAGTTTTCGGTCAGCTCGACTCATATCAAGGGGTTGCTCTAAAAATACACGAGCATGCGTGAGGGCTTTATTCTGGTACCACTGCACCGGATTTAGCTCTGGCAACAAACTAACGTTCTCCTCAATTGAAACCTCATCTTCGTCTTCAATATCAAGCATTAACATTAGTTCTTGTTTTATATGGCTTGCATTGGTAAAGGCTTTTTCATACTCAATCTGTGCTTGCTGAAGCGACAAGTTTGCCTGAGCATATTCCGTTTGCCCAAGTCGACCAGCTTGAATTCGCTGTTTGACGCTTTCGTATAATCGCTGAGCCTGATCAAGTGATTGCTCAGCATGTGCCAATCTATTAACCGCTAGCTGCCACTGTGACCACTGGCTTAATCCATCCAAGATCGCTTTAGACTGCTGCTCAAGGTACTGTAGCTCAAATCGCCTTTGTGCTTCATGCGCTTCAATAAGATCAGATTGATTAATCTGGGGAGAACGACCTTTCAATAAAGGTTGCTCTACGGATACTTTGGTATCAACTAGGTTAGGCTCACCAGCGTGTGCTTTAGCGCTGATATCCACCTGGGTTCCATAACGCGTTTTACTGGTCACCTTTGGGCCAGCGAAAGATTTGGATTCCCATTGCTCTTGTCCGTAAGCAGAGACCTGCGTACCAGAATCAAGTACCCACTGCCACTGAAACGGTGCCTTAGCGGCTTGAACCTGAAACTGAATGATACGCTCTTCTAACGATAGCTGTTGCAATGGCACGTACACTTGTAAAACCTTGTCGGCCACATCTTGCTCAGTAAGACCATATGTCGCTACAGGAGCACCTAATATTAAAAGTAATACTAACCTTTTCAAGTTAACCTCCTAACCAGTAAAAATGAGAATACCATAGTCCCTGACGCATTACAGCCTCTTTAGGTGGGAAGCTTTGTATGTTATAAGTCGGAAGGACAGCAAAAGCACTATTTTGAAATCTTTCTCACTAAGGAATCCATTATGAGCAACCCACTCCCCCAAAATGCCGCTTCCAGCAAACTTTGGCTTGGTTGGGCAATGTGGTCGATGGGGGCACTCTTTTTCTTCTTGCACTACTTTGTCCGGGTTGCCCCATCAGTGATTATTCCTGATCTGATGCATGACTTTCATGTCACCGCGACAGCGATGGGTACACTCGCATTTTATTTTTATGTTGCTTACGTTGGTGCACAAATTCCGCTGGGTATTCTAGTCGATCGATTAGGGGTTAGATACATTTTGTGCGCTTGCATTTTATTGGCAGGAGCCAGTACATATGTTTTCTCGTTTTCAACACAGATCGAATTGGCATATTGGATGCGCTTTTGCTTTGGTATAGGCGCGGCTGTCGCATTTGTTTCCGCTGTAAAATTAGCGAATAGCTGGTTACCCTCCTCTCACTTGGCATTAGCCGTGGGTATGACACAAGCCTTGGGAATGTTTGGTGGACTAGTTGGTACCGCTCCTATGACTATCATAATGGAAAACTTTGGATGGCGTGATACATTCTCAGCCTTTAGTTGGCTATTTCTAGCACTGGCGATTGTAGTTTTAATATTCGTTAGAAACTCACCTGTTAGTTTTGCTGCTTCAAAAGAAGGCAAAAGCACTGAAAGCGACAAAGCGAAGGCGGGAGACTTCAAGGCTGTTTTAGGTTGCTCAAAAACCTGGGTTAACGCTTTTTACTGTGGTCTTGTTTTTTTACCAATGGTTATTTACGGCGAATTCTGGGGCGTTAACTTTTTAGAACAAGCACAATCGTTAACACATGCCCAAGCTGGTGTGGCTATAAGTGTAGTCTTTGTTGGTTGGTGCATTGGCGGTCCTCTATCCGGTTATATTGCTGATCATATCGGACGACTTCCTGTCATGCGTTTCAGTGCGATTGGCGGGTTAGTCATTATCCCTATTCTAATGTATTGCACCTTGTCTTATCCGATGATCATCGCTCTTAATCTTATCTTCGGATTAACCAACAGTGGATTAGTTGCTGCATACACCGTCGCAGGTGAGATGCATTCCGCTAAAACAGCAGGTTTAGCGCTTGCCATCGCTAACATGATGACCATTATGGTAGGGATGATCGTTAACCCATTTTTTGGCCGTTTATTAGATTCATTATGGGGTCAACACGAGACGATCATTGCAGGCGTACCGGTTTATATGGCAAGTGATTACCGACAAGCCATGTTGATCATGCCATTTTCATTAGTTGCCGCTCTGTTATGTACGTTCTATGTGAAAGAAACATTAAGAAAATGAGTTCTATCAATCGTAGCTGGCAGATATTTATCGTTCTATTTGGAACGATGTTAGAGTGGGCGGAGTATACATTTTATGCCTACCTAGCACCGATACTATCGGGATTGTTTTTCCCTTCTGACAGCTCACCGCAAGTTGCGCTTTTGTATACTTTCGGTATTTTCGCGATTGGTTTCTTAATGCGCCCTTTGGGCGCATTAGTGTTTGGACACATTGGAGATACAATTGGTCGAAAACCTGCTCTTGTTATTTCGATGTCACTTATGGCCTTTGCTACTTTAGGCATTGGCCTGTGTCCAACTTATGCAACAGCTGGTCTTCTTGCCCCAATTCTTTTAACCGTCTGCCGCCTACTACAAGGCCTTTCAGTGGGCGGGGAGTATCATGGTGCTGGAATATATCTTGTTGAAAAAGCTGATGGCCTACCGCACTTAACCGGCTCATGGGTATCTGTTGGCGCAGGTATTGGCACCGTGATTGGAGCATTAACTGCAACGCTGGTTGAAAATGCTGCTTATCCGCACGCTTGGCGTATTCCCTTTATTATAGGTGGCGCGCTGTATCTGGTTTGCTACCTATTTAGAAGGCGATTGTCTGAAACACTTGAAGCTGTCGATAAGGTACAAGCTAAAAAACAAAGCTCCCTCGATCTACTAAAGCATTTCAAGTTACCCTTCTTAAGAGTTATGAGCATATCAGCGCTCATTGGTGTAACGCTGTATGTCTGTAATATCTACTTTATTACACACCTTACAAAATATACCCACTTACCCTCTGCGGTTGCCGCGAAGTATGCCTTCTGGGCACAAGTAGGCGTTGTGATTGTGATTCCTTTTTCTGCCATATTGGCTGATTGGCACAATAAAACTGAACAACAATTTGTGATTACTAGTGCTTTAGTAGCAGTCATTGCCCCCTTAATGTTTTGGCTGCCAACTGCACCGATATGGTATGCCCCCGAAATTGCTATCGTTTTATATTCAATTGTCTATGGGTTTTTGTGTGGCCCGATGTTTAAACTCCTTCACGACTGCTTTCCGACTGAACTTAGATACCGAGGGGTTGGGCTTGCTTGGAATGTTTCGGCTGTCTTATTTTCAGGGACTGCTCTTCTCGTTGCACAAAGTTTGCTCGTCTGGTTCAACAATCCTATGGCACCGGCCTTTTATGTGGTTTTGTGTGCTCTATTAGCACTAATATTTAACTGGCAATCAGCATTCAGAAAAAACAGCTAAAAAAAAACCTGTAGAGACTGCTGCTACAGGTTTTTTAGTTAGTTCACGCTTTTTCTAATTATACTTTCAATAGAACAACTTCTTCTATGGCGTAGAGGTGACTGACTTCACTATCAGCCCTATCAAAGGCGCCAAAACGTGTTGTACAACTTTCCCCCATCAACACGTTTACTACTGGGCCGGTAATTTGTCATACATCTCTCGCGAGAGATGTTTAAAACTATTTCCGAACGCTTCCTTAGAAATCTACACTTTCTTGAAGAAAGTGCAACCCCTTTTCTCTGAAAAGTCACAGTAATCTTAGTTATTTTTGTTTTTCGTATCTGACAGTTAAATAAGCAAAGCAACATAATGCATGAAGTTTTACTCGTGTCATATGTTAAGATTGCCCAGATGTAGAAATTAAAATTGCTCACAATACTAAATCTGGAGATTTTATGTCCCAAGCTAGAGAACATAAAGCAGTAATATTTGATATGGATGGCTTGCTGCTAGACACTGAAAATTTATATATGCAGGCTTCGCAAGAAATCCTAGGGCAGTACGGAAAAACCTTCGATTGGGACTTAAAAGAAAAAATCATGGGTCGCCCTTCTACCGAATCAGCCAAAGTGGTTGTAGAAACTCTCGGCGTTCCCCTAGCACCTTCCGATTACCTAAAAATCCGTCAAGAACGACTCAATCTCTTGTTTCAAAATGCTGCTGCCATGCCTGGCGCTATTGCGTTATGTCAATTATTGCAAAGCAACGAAATACCACATGCTTTAGCAACCAGCTCTAACCGACAGCTATTTGAATTGAAAACACGACCCCACCAGCATTGGTTTCAAGGGTTTACAACAATTGTCACGGGTGATGATCCTATGATTAAGCGTGGTAAACCATCACCAGATATTTTTCTATTAGCCGCTGAGCGTTTGGGGATCGCGCCGCAACACTGTATTGCTTTTGAAGACTCCCCTGCAGGTGTCACAGCAGCGGTGGAAGCCGGCATGACCGTTATTGCAGTTCCAGACCCACGTCTTAACAGAAGCCTCATTCAATCGGCACATGAGATTATAGAGACATTAGAGCAGTTCTCTCCTGAAAAATGGCGATTGACCAACTCATTATCCAAACACTAGTATCAACGAGTTTTGTGCTAGGAGAACCCAGCGATGAGAAAGGTTTGTATATCAGGTACAGGCATGCATGTCCCAGAGCATTCGGTGGACAACGATACGCTTGTCGAGGTTTTTAATAATCATGCCAAGCAATCTGGTGCACCGGAATCAAGTAGTGCATTCATTCAAAAGGCCTCAGCCATAGAAAGACGCCACTTAATTGATCCTGAAGGGGTTCTCGACCAAGCCCGTATGTCACCCACGATCCCTAAAAGATCGGATAATGAACTATCATTTCAAGCAGAGTTTGCCCATAAGGCTGGCTTGGCTGCTTTAAAAAATGCAAATATATCCGGCGAAGAGATAGATTGTATCATCGTGTCATGTACCAACATACAACGCCCCTATCCTGGGATAGCAATTGAAATTCAATCTGCATTGGGCGCCAAAAATGCTTTTGCTTTTGACATGCAAGTTGCTTGCTCTTCCGCTACCTTTGGCATCAATAATGCTATAAATATCATACAAACAGGCCAAGCTAAACGTTGCTTGATACTCAGCCCTGAGATTTGCTCTACGCAGGTAGACTTCACCAATCGAGACAGCCATTTTATTTTTGGTGATGCAGCAGCGGCTGTTGTTGTTGAAGCTATAGATACCGCGAAAACAGCACAGTTTGAAGTAATGAGTACCCATCTAAAAACAGACTTTTCAAATAATATACGATGCAATTTTGGTTTCTTAAATCCTGTAAGTGAATCCGGTGCAATTGAACGATACTTTACTCAAGAAGGCAGAAAAGTATTTAAGGAAGTTACTCCATTAGTTATTGGGCATGTGACTGAGCACTTATCCAGACACAAACTTATGCCTACTGACGTATCACGGTATTGGTTACATCAAGCTAATGGAAACATGAATGCCTTTATTATGAAAAAGCTTTTAGATCGAGAGCCAACGCAATCCGATGCCCCGGTTATATTAAGTGAGTATGGAAATACTGCTAGTGCAGGATCTGTTCTAGCGTTTCACCTGCATAGTGACATTCATTCGGGCCAGCATGGCCTACTTTGCTCATTTGGCGCAGGATACTCGATTGGTAGCATTCTACTCAAAAAGATATAGGCGTTACTTTAGTTTAACTAAATCAATGACCGTATCGAGTGGTAGTGGCTTAGAGTGATAGAACCCTTGGCCACAATCACATCCAATATTTTTAAGATGCTCATTCTGATCTTCTGTTTCTATACCCTCAGCAATCGATTCAAGTTCTAGATCATGTGCAAGGTGCACCATTGATTTGACAATAATTGCTATCTTAGGATCTTTAAATCCTTTAGATATAAATTTTCTGTCCAACTTAACTGATTTTACAGGCAAATCCTTTATTCTTCCTAAAGATGAGTACCCTGTCCCAAAGTCATCAATACTTAAGCTATATCCGAGCATATATAGCGAATCAAGCTCTTGCTTTATTTTTTCGTTATTTCGGATGAGGGCTGTTTCAGAAAGCTCAAAAATAACGTTTTCTGCATTAAATGATGACTTAGCAAGAAGTTTTTTCATCATATTAACAAAGGTGTTTGACTCCAGCTGTTTAATTGAAACATTGACATGGATCTTAAATGATGAGGAAACATACTGGTGCAATTTTTCGATCTCAGCAACAATTTTCTCACATATAAATACACCCAATTTGTGTATTGCACCAGTATCTTCCGCTATTTTAATAAACTCACTGACGGGAATATCACCCAACTGCGGATGTTTCCACCTCGAGAATGCCTCTACTGCGATAATTTCTTTAGTATTCAAGTTATATATAGGCTGATATACAAGGCTAATGTCTTTTTTATACGCTTCACTTTTTAAACTTCTATCTAGCAAAAGGAATCGATTATGTTGATCGTTAAGTTCATCGGAAAAATACTCAATGTTGTTTTTACCATTACTCTTCGCGCGATACATAGCAGCATCCGCCGCTTTTTTTAGTTTTTCAGGCGTCTCTCCAGCATGTGGATAACAAGCAATACCTATACTCACTCCGACGGTTACTTCTTGCTCATTTAAATCGATTGGCTTTTTCACATTATCAAGTATTCTTGTCGCAACGATACTAGCATTATTGGGTGTGCCGATATCTGTTAACACCAAGGCAAACTCATCCCCCCCCAATCGGGAAACCATAGGTCTAGCGATGGGTGTTTGAACGGTATCCGTTGGACGTATTGACCCTTTGATTCTAAGAGCAACCTCCATTAGGAGTTTATCACCTTGGGCGTGTCCAAAAGTATCATTTATTTGTTTGAAATTATCGAGATCGAGGTATAAAACAGCCATAACTTGCTTTGATTTCTTGGCAGATTCAAGTGCGGAGGTTAAGTACTCATCAAAGTTGAATCGATTTGATAGTCCAGTGACAACATCTGAACGAGCGAGATAGTTTAGCTGTTCATTTGATTTTTCCAGGCTTTTCTTTGTTTCATTTAAAGACTTAAGAAGCTCACTCATGCTTTTATTTTGATTAAAATAATCAATGAATATTTGGACCTTACTTCTTAGTATCGTTGTATCAATTGGCTTGAATAGATAGTCAACAGCTCCTAGCTCGTGTCCTTTTTGCATATACTTAATGTCTTTGCTAATAGCTGTTACAAATATAATAGGAATTGACTGAGTCTGTTTGTTCTTATTCAATATTCCTGCAATCTCAAAACCATCCATATTAGGCATCTGCACATCAAGCAGGATTAGCGCCAGCTCATTGTCTACAGCAATTTGCAAAGCATCTTCACCATTACTAGCTTCAAGTAAAGTAATAGGCATATCCTCTAAAGCAGTCCGCATGGCAAAAAGGTTCTTTTGATCATCATCAACCACAAGTACTTTGGGGGGAGGAAGATCTACATTATTCATCATTTCCATTACCTCCTAAATAAGCAGACTCTATGGAGCGTGCACTTTGTGGATGCGAAAGATAAAAGCCTTGCGCCAGAGCACAGCCATGGTCCTTTAGAAACTCAAAATCCTCAGCGGTTTCAACGCCCTCAGCTATTGATTTTATTCCTAATGATTCGGATAAAGAAAGTATTGCTTTAACGACTAATCTTTTATTTTTATTTTCTGATACACTATGGACTAACCCTTTATCTAGTTTGATTCCATTAACAGGCATCTCATGCAGTTTGGACAATGAGGTAAATCCAGCGCCAAAGTCATCAATATCTATCCTTAGTCCAACCTCTCTCAGTTCATCAAATAAGGCTATTTGAGCATTATTCTTCATTAAATCAGACTCTTTCACATCTATTTGAATCTTAGTCGGCGGTAAACCAGAAGATATAATTATATCCTTAGCAGCTTTCATAAAAGAGGAATCAAATGAGTACTGATGAGACAGGTTAAATGAAAACATATTATCTGTCATACCCCAATAGTACCATTTTGCAAACTGATGACATGCATTCTCAATTATCCAAAGATCTATTTTTTCCATTTCCCCAATACTTTGAGCAATAGGAAGAAACTCATTCGGGGTCACTTGCCCGAACTGAAAAGAATTCCAGCGCACCAATGCCTCGTAGCTGTAGACACTTCTTGTATTAATATCATAGATAGTTTGATAAACAAGATTGAGCTCCTTTATAAGGATATCACTTTTTAGCACACGCTCAATTAAAGCACGTCTGTTGAATTGTTTTGAAAGGCTATCTGTATAGTATTGAATATTGTTTTTTCCTTTATTTTTAGCTCTATATAACGCAGCATCGGCACTGTCTAATAGTTGGGTCCCTGTTACTCCCGCATTCGGGTAACCTGCAATGCCAATACTACAAGTGGTAAAAATAATTTTATCACTAATATATACACCATCAGTAAGTGTTTTACATATTTGCTCTGATACAGAAGCTGAGTCCTCGTGCGATTCAATATCAGCTAATATTATTCCAAACTCATCATCTCCCAAACGAGCTATGATATCCTCATGACGCAACTGTCCTCTCAAAATCAAGGAAATAGATTTCAAAACTTGATTAGCTGAACAATATCCAAGCTTCTCATTAAGTTCTTTAAAATTATCTACACTAATCAATAGAATCGAAAATACTCTCTCCTGATTACGGCAAAATGATATGATTTTCGCCAGCTCAGATAAAAATTGCTTTCGGTTAGGTAGTGACGTTAGCGCATCAAGTCCAACTGCTGTTTCTAGCTTTTCAAGATTATCTTTCAGATTAACTTTTGCTTCATTTAATTCATTTTTAAGTTCACTGATAGCATTAAATTTTTGATTATAGATGTCAATAAACAATTTAATTTTAGTCAGAAGAACCGAATTGCTTACAGGCTTTATCAAATAGTCAACAGCACCAGATAGATATCCCCTAGCTATATCACTCTCAGACTTGTTTTGGCCGCTTATAAATATAACCGGAGTGACATACTCACTGTATATTTCTCGTATCTTTAATGCTGTTTGATACCCATCCAATTTAGGCAACTTGACATCCAAAACAATAACGCAATACCTATTTTTTTGAGCAAGCTCTATAGCCTTTACTCCGTTTTCAGCCGTATCGATCTGCACATCTAAAGCAGACAAAAGATGTGTCATAGCTATTAAGCTTTCCTGATTGTCATCTACCAGCAGAATAGAAGCACTCTGTTTCATTCTGTATGCACTCCGAACAATATTTCATATAGAAAATGTGCTGATTATCATTAAAAAAAATATTCTGATACATATCATTAATCGTCCTCAATTGAGTAAGTTTGATTCAAGTAATCAGCTATTTCTTTTAAAGTTAAAATCTTGTTCGCTGCGTTAACTTTTATAACTGAATGGGGCATAACACTAGCCTCAGCCTCATTGGGTGACTGCGCTATGATATATCCACCTGCCCGCCTTATTTCAAGAGCCCCATGCGTCCCATCACTGTTGGCACCCGTTAAAACTATCCCAAGTGTTTCAGACCCCGACACATCAGCAACTGATTCAAAAAGAACGTCAATTGAGGGTCTAGAAAAGGATACCCTGTCATCGATTGACAAAGTAAGTCGTTTATTTTTTTCTAAAAGCATATGATAGCCACCAGGTGCAATGTACGCATGACCGTTTTGAATGGGCATTTTGTCTTGAGCAAAATGGACATTTATCTGACCGATAGCATTTAAGTGATCGCTTAAGTACGAACCTCCATCATCGGACATGTGTTGCACAATAAGTACTGGACAAGCCATTGGTTTCAAAATAGAAAATATAGTCTCAAGGGCTCTAAAGCCACCAGCCGAAACACCGATGCATATGATTGTATTATTCATATCATCGCCTCGCCTTTCGGTAGATTTTCAAAGACTCATTGATACGAGTAAAATCCTCTGAAACTGTTGAGAAATCAAGAGTCTCTCTTGATCCCAAGCATAGATACCCCAACTTACATAGACTATCTCTAAATAATTTAAGAACAGTATCCTGCAGTTCAGAATTAAAATATATCATTACGTTTCTACACAATATCACATTCATTTCGCCAAAAACTTTGTCAGTAACAAGATTATGATTAGCGAAAGTAATTTTCTTCTTGAGGAACCCACTTAATTTTGCTGCACCATACTTACTGTGATAATACTCTGAAAACTGACTCTTCCCCCCTGCCTGAATGTAATTTTTCTCATAC
This sequence comes from Legionellales bacterium, assembly GCA_002708265.1. GTDB lineage: Bacteria > Pseudomonadota > Gammaproteobacteria > Berkiellales > Berkiellaceae. Next base: position 357,953 of record PANA01000005.1, read on the forward strand.
TCAATAATTTCTTTTTCTGAATAAATTCCCTCTTTAGCTTTTTGAATGGCATCATTATTAAAATCAGTTGCATATATGGTTGCTCTTTCTAACAGCCCTGCTTCATGAAGAATGATAGCCATAGAATATACTTCTTCACCTGTTGCACAACCAGCGTGCCAAATCTTTAAATATGGATATGTTTTGAGTACAGGAATAACATCATTAATAAATACTTGATAAAAATCAGGATCTCTAAACATCTCAGTGACTGTTATAGACATTCTTAACAAAAACTTATTAAATACTCTTTCATCATGCAATACTAACTCCTGAAGCTGCGAGTAATTTTTGAGTGAAAGATCATTTAATATACTATCAAGCCTTCTTCGTAAAGAAGATCTTGCGTAATGTCTGAAATCATAGCCATACACCCTTAGAATGCCCTCTAAGAGAAGTTCAATTTCGATTTCATCTACTTTTTGATTGCTCATAATTTTTGCATCCATACTTTCAACATGGAAATCAATTTATTTTCATCTACCGGCTTTGTTATATAATCACTAGCGCCACTTGAAAGGCATTTTTCTTTATCGCCAGACATAGCCTTTGCTGTTAAAGCCACAATCGGAAGCGTTTCATATTTCTTTTGAGCTCTAATTTTAGAAATTGCCTCATACCCATCCATAACGGGCATCATAATATCCATCAATACGAGATCTATATCATCTATCTCATTAAGTTTTTCAAGCGCAACTTTTCCGTTTGAAGCAATAGAAATCTCCAATCCATAATCCTCAAGGACGCTTGATAGAGCAAACACGTTTCGCATATCATCGTCTACTAGAAGTATTTTTCTTCCTGATAGAACCTCATCTGATTTTACAATCATCTTTGGTTTTTCAATAACTTCCTCAGGAATTTTAGATTTAACACTATGTAAAAAGAGTGATATTTCATCTAACAGCCTCTCTGATGAGTCGACTCCTTTCACGACTATAGTCGAAGAGAATTTTTGTAGTTCTTGGTATTCTTGCTCAGTTAAATCTCCACCGGTATTAATAATGACGGGGGGCATATGAGAAACACTAGCCTTACACTTTTTCAAAAGCTCTAACCCTGAGTAATCAGGCAAATTTAAATCAAGAATAATGCAGTCATACTGTTTATGAGTAATATTCTTATAACCGTCTTCAGCTGTTGTAACGGTATCAAAATCAACTTTATTACTTGCTATCACCGTTTGTATTGCAAGCTGATTGAATGGATCGTCTTCTATTATGAGAATTCGTTGGATTTTGTTATCTATAAATGATTCTATTTTTTCAAATGCTGCCTGAAGACTTTCTTCTGTTGCTGGTTTAGATAGAAACCCGATCGCCCCCTTTTGAAACATATCAGAGTCTTGCTCTCTTCCCGATATAATATGAACAGGAATATTACACAAAGCCTCATCTTGCTTAATCTTTTCTAAAACTTTCTTTCCATCCATATCAGGCAGACCCAAATCTAGTATAATTGCCTTCGGGCACTCCTTCTTAGCCAGCAAAAGCCCTGTAGCCCCATCAGGTGCAGATAATGTTTTAAATCCCTTTTCTCTAGCTGACTGAACAAGAATATTTCTAAAGTCTGAGTCATCTTCGATAATTAATATGGATTTTTGATTACGTTTATTTCTGTCGTCTTTTGGAATACTCTGCGATTCATTCTTTACTATATCTTGGCTTGAATCAGTAATGATAGGAACAGGAGACTGATTGTGCGTTACATTCATATCTATATTCGGCGGAATAAATTCTTGGCCTGATTCATCATTGCTAAAGCCTTGGTGTTTTGACTTAATGCTAAGCGTAAATGTACTACCTTTTCCCTCTTCACTATAAATCGTGATGGTACCACCTAACAGCTCAGCCATAGCCTTTGATATGGCCAGTCCCAAACCGGTTCCACCATATTTACGACTTGTTGAACCATCAGCCTGTTGAAATGCTTCAAAGATTTCTTTCTGCTTTGCAGAAGGGATTCCAATTCCTGTATCAATCACTCTAAAATTAATCATGTCACTATTTATTTTATCTTGTTCAACAAATAGTGAAACGCTCCCCTCACTAGTAAATTTGATAGCGTTAGAAAAGAGATTTTTAAGAATTTGAGACAGTCGTTGCTCATCTGTTTGAATCAACTCATTTACATGACCATCAAATGAAATGTTCAATTTAATACCTTTTTCTTGAACAATTGGTTCAAACTGCTGTTGAATTTCATTGATCATATTTTTGAGTGAAAATTGGTGAACATCAACATGTAGTTTTCCTGCTTCAACTTTAGACAGGTCAAGAATATCATTAATTAACCTTAAGAGATCTTGCCCCCCTTTGTTAATAACCGTAGCCGCTTCAACCTGTTGACTGTCTAAGTTCCCTTTTTTATTTTGGCTTAAGCTTTTTGATAAAATAAGTAGACTGTTGAGAGGAGTCCTTAATTCATGTGACATATTTGCAAGAAATTCAGATTTATATTTACTTGCCAAAGCCAAATCTCTGGCTCTTTGCTCTACCTCTTCTTTGGCTTTTTCTATTTCCTTATTCTTTTTATCGATATCCCTGTTTCGCTGCTCTAGCCTTTCTGTCTTTTCTTCTAATTCTTCATTTGCGGCCTGAAGCTCTTCACTTTGTGTCTTAAGCTCTTCTTCGGAATCCCTCAAGACGCGTGTCTTTGCATTGAGCTCATCATTGGTTAGTCTCAACTCTTCCTGTTGAGCCTGCAATTCATCTGCAAGTTCTTTAGACTCTTTTAGAAGTCTTTGCGTTTCCACATGACTTTCTAAGTTATTTATATTCACACCAAGTGTTTTTGAAAACTCTTCAATGATATCTTTTTTGGATTCTGATAATTCTCCAAATAAAGCGAACTCCATCACACCTAGTACTTTTTCTTGATACTTGATAGGAATAGCAATAATAATATCGGGCTTACTCTCACCGAGTCCCGATGTAATTTTTACGTAATTATCAGGTATATCCGATATTATAATGATCTGTTTTTCTAAAGCACACTGACCAATAACACCCTCTCCAACCTTGAATTCATTAGACAACCCTTTTCGCTCTTTGTAAGCGTAGCTTGCTTGAAGTTTGTATTTTACGATATCACCTTTGGCAGTTTTATCATTCACAAATATTGCACCATAACCTGCCTCTAACACGTTTGCCATTTCGTTAATAACACTGGATAACAATTGGTGTATATTTTGAGTGTCCTGTGTAAGGTTTATTAGGTTTGCGACTTGCGTCTTTGACCACATTTTCTCTTTGATTTCTTGATCAAATGATTCAAGATTTTTCTTTAGCTCCATCAAAGCGTTTCCAAGAATATCTTTATCGCTTTTTGGTATAACCTCTATAGAAAAGTCCCCTGTTCCTAATTGCCGAGCTAGTTCAGCTTGTTTTTTAGTATTACGAGCTAAAGTTGAAAAGCTTTTTGATAGATCACTCAACTCATCACTACCGATGATGTCTACTTCTACATCGATCTCCCCTTTTGAGATATGATCAGCTGCCCGCTTCAGCTTTCGCACTGGATTTAATATATATTTTGATGAATAAAACCATGAGCCAAAACCACTCAGCAGCAAAGCAATCAGCGTCAATGTGGATGCTAATACTTTATTCCGCTCTAAATCATATTCAGCACTCTCAATATCTCTTTCAGCGCCTAATTTTACTTCTTCTTCAACTATTTTATCCAAGTCGCTAGACAGATTAAGAACTCTTTCTATGTTAATGTTTTTACTATCTTCATAATCGACAATAAAATTTGACTTATCATTGACCTCATCATTTATTCTACTTATTTCTTCGAGCCATACTTTCTCTTGCGCTGTTAACTCTGTTTCGGAGAGGACGCCTAGCCAATATTTCAGATCACCTTCACTATCTAGTATCTTTTCTTTTGTCGATTCTTTTGCATTAAGCAAATACTCCTGAACTGCTGAAGCTAACTCATGAAAGTTTATTTCCACTTCCATGAGCGCATTCAATTTTTCATGGTCTAATGGAATTCGTTCTTGTAATTCAATTCCCCAGTGATTATCGAGCACATCTTCAACAACGTTGCTGACTTTCCACGTAACTTCTTTTAAGAATTTATTTTGTATGTCTGATATATCTGCTGTTTCTCTACCAATGGTTTGAATTTGATCAAATAATTTGTTTAGGCGTTGGTAATATTTTTTTTCAGTTGTACTAAGGTTTCGTTTTTTATATTTGTTGAGATTTAGAGTCGTTTCTGTAATGCTGTCTTCAAACGTGATGCGATTTTCGTCTTCGACATCCCTAATATAGGTTTTCAGGCTCATGACAGCACTTCTAGCACTGCTACCAATTTCCAGTGCAATTCGCATTTTGTCTAGCTCTGCTTTTACGATTTCATCATACTTATCACTAACTCGATCACTCCAAATTAGCGCTATAATGCTCACTAGCCCCATCATAACCAAAGGAATTACTAACTTAGTACGCAACCTCATATTATTATCCACCACAATGCTATTAACCCATTCATCGGCATGGATTTGATTAAATTAAATATTTTTAGCAGTGAACTAGATAGAAAGTCATCATTAAAGGCGCAACAATATGTCCCAGTGAACAACCAGATGATTGATGCTTGGTCAATGTTGGAATTTTACTTTGAGGTATATTACATTACTGACGTTTCATTAAACGTGAGGATCGAGCAAGAGTAATTTCTTCTTCAGGAGGCGCTCCGCTTATTGCATTTCTTGTCTGCTGATACTCTTCAAAGCTGGGTGGGGCATTAGCAGCCATGAAATCATTATAGGATGGTAAAACTGCTGCGTTTTTGTCTAAAGAAATAGCTCTAGCAGTTGGCGAACGCAATTCTTCTTCCAAACCATCAAAGGCACGAAAAGCATCCCTTGCATCTCGCCAAAACGCTTCCACACGTTTCGCCATATCCTTATTTTTAGCAGATTCATTCCTATCTTCTTTAATATGGCATGCTAGTGCATTTCCTTGATAGTGAACGCTTGCTAATTTTCTGTTAGCAACAAGATCTTTTAAAGTTCTAATTAATGCTTGGATATTTTCTTCTGTTGAGCATTTAATACACACTGTTTGAAACATATCTTCATGATTTAAGTGCGTATATTTAACCCTAAACGGTAAATTTTGCTTTAACTCAGCTTGGTCTATACCACTTGGATTTTGCTCAGCATCTTTCCAGCGACGTCCCAGAAAGAGTTCATCACCCAAACTCTCATCTACTGGAGGATATTTTCTCCGATGTTGACCTACTTCTGGCCCTCTAACTAGGGTGAGTTTTTCACTGATAAAAGCTTCTAGCAAGCGCTTATTATTAACGTGATTCGCTAATATTTTGACTAATGACTTAACATCCCACTTATTGGAACAGGTTGCACATACCACTTCATCTTTATCTTCTTGCGTAATGATATATTTGACATTAAATGGCACTCGATCAATGAGCTTTTCTACATCCAGCTTGTCGGGAGTTGTTTCTGCTTCAGCCCATTTTTGACCAACAAATGATTCAGGATTTTTCATTAGTTTCATGACAAATCTATCCGTTCTAAACTCTTTTTGTCCGTTGAAGTCTAAAGGTTTGGGATTCTTGCTCTCTCAAAGCATCAACGCTGAACCGCTCTCTTCTTTCCCTCTCAGCTTCAACCAAACTATAAAACAGCTTTGACGTCAATCCATTTGTAATATCTTCCGTCACACCAATTCGATTTAATGCTTTTAATTCGTCTCTGGATACTGGGATCATCTTAATTGTTAAGCCTAATGGCGTCTCGGAAATTAGTTGGCAGTTTATGACCATTCTCCTATGTATATCTTCTGCTTCGTACGGGTCTCGACACACTATCGGCAACCCCATATATCTTTCACTAGTGATATGAACCAGAAATGGATATTTACACCTATCAAGCAATCCAGTTAATACTGAAAAGTGAATCTCATCTGCTTTTCTGTCCCATATTTCAACCGGTACATTTACGGCGAGTGACAGTCCTGCTGAAAGAAATATTTCATCACAACAGATGTCTGGCTTTTTACTTTCTTTATCTAATTCAGCACCTGTCATTCGAGAATTATAAAATGACGTGAGCATAGGGAGGTTAAAATCGCTTCTAGCAATTTTATCGAGATCAGATTCTGCTGTGGAGGAGTCTCCCAAGGAACCGAATACTACCATTTCAAAATTCTGCGCAGCAGTTAACGCTTGCCCTGGCATAAAGTGCCATTTATACTCAGATAGATCCGTCTCGTCAGTACTTAGCTTAAACTCAGAAGCACTCTTATAATGTATTTGAATGGAAAAACCAGAATAGGCTGCTAACGATTTTTCCGTCAGTTCTTCCAGAAGCTTATAATCATTCTCATGTGTACCTGCGTAGACGGCAATGAATCCAAGTGACCGTTCAGGATTTCGATGAAAGATGAGTGTAAACACAAATGAATGTCTATTTAAACCATATTCTTGGAAATATTCGTGAATCACACTTTTCGCAAGCTGAGGACTTCCGCCGACGATTTCACCATCAGCATGGTTAAAATCACTTATACCCAAAACTAATCGCATAAAGATTGTCTCAAAAAAAAGAATGCATTATGGCACAGAGTAGTGTCTTAGAAACATACTATACAACCATATATTAGCTAACTAGATATTTTGGTTTTTAATCTCTCTGTTGGAGCAAACCACCAGACAAGCACACCAGGCAGTGCGGAAATCGTAAGAACAACTCCGTAGCTAACCGATAAGGCAAATGCTTGCTCTGGAAGGATGCCAATATGCGGCAAGGCAAACATCATGACGCCCTCTCGCACTCCCCAGCCAGCAAAGGATAATGGAACCATGGTGATAAGATTGATCAGCGGGAATAAGACCAAGGCGGTAATAAGGGGCAACGGAATGGATAAGCCGCTGGCTAATATATAAAAACTAAGACCTATCCCGAAATGTACGACACAACCACATGTTAAAGCTAAGAACAGCTGAGTGCCAGGGAGTTCAAGCTTGTGCAGCCAATCCAATCGCCCTTGTGCTATACCAGTTACCCATTTTCGCCACCAAGAGCGGGTCATAACCACTGTAATAAGTCCCAACCATGAAAGCGCTAAAACTCCCCAAACCCAATCTAGCGCTGACAGTAAGAGCCAGTGTCGAATTAGAGGGTATAAGAGCACATACAAGCCGGTTAAGGTAAACAGACCAACGATCCTATCCAATAAAACAGATCCTAATGAAACTGGCCAAGTGTACCCTTCCTTACGCATCGCCCATGTACGGATTACATCTCCTCCAAAGCTACTGGGAAGCAACTGATTAAACAAATAGCCAATATAAACAAGTCGAAAGCCTAGATTGAAGGTAATGGTTTCACCAACAAACGCGGTTGCTGCTTGCCAACGCCAAACATGAACAATCGACATGAATAGAGGAACGCTAAGAGCGGCACTAAAGTGCCACCAAGACAGAGTCGACCAAATTGCTTTAACTTGCGACCACTGCATTTGGCTACTAAGCCATGCTAAACATGAAATCGATAAAACAACATTTAGCCAGTGCTTATGACTTTTCCAACTGTCTTTCATTTTGAAACCCTTTTAGCTCATAAAGTGGCAGTTCAGCTGCTAATCCTTCACGAGGGACCTCTTCAAGTACCAGCTTTTTATCAAACAGGTCTTTTCGGGTTGTCTGCAGATAAATACACTTACCGTCATTGAGAATAGTTTGAACCTCTGCTCTTGTGATGGGTTGAGCAAAGTTTGAAAAAGTATCATTGGCCGGCTCATAGAATAAAGCATCTGGGTTCATTGCCTGCAAAGTAGGCCCTAGTCGCTTTGCATTCCAATTGTCGGCAAACCAGTAAGCAAAGTTTTTATAGACTGAGATATACGAGCCCATGGGGATACAATGATCTTTTTGAGTCAAGTCGATAATAGCTCTTGCTACTTTACGGTTATGAACAACTTCTTTCATATGCCCCCAAGCCGTTGGACCCGTTAAGGCAACCGCAACCGCTACACTGGTGACAATCGCTCGATTAGCTGCAGCAAGTTTTTGGTAGGCAAGCACTTCCTTTGTATAGTAATACACAAGGCTTGCACTGATAAATCCTGAAAACACCATTGTTGGTAACAGATATCGGTCTAAAGGATGTTTGATAGTAATTAGTAACTGCGTCACCATACAAACTAAACCTAATCCAGTTAACCTCTGCACGCGACTTTTTCGATCGCTTGGTACCTGTTGACCAAAGCGCAAATGAATATAAGCCACACAAAAAACCGCCAATAGTATGAAATACATAGGCGCTTTATCAATTAGATAGAAGGTATTTTCGACTAGCTTATTAACGGTAGGAAGGCCTACATCTCCACCACCATACTGGTCACTATGCTTTAGCACAGCTATATTCCATTTCACCATAAATTTATAACGTGGCAGAATGGGTAACGTAAAAAAGATAAAACTAAGCAAGGTAACCCCTGCTGTCACTGCTCGATTTCTTATGCCCGGCAAAAGAAACACACACAAAAGCAGTGGATAAAAAGTAACCTTGGTGGCCAGCCCAAAACCAAATATTATGCCTAAAAGAATAGCAAACCGTCGTTGCTCAGTATCCGTAGGTGGCTTGAGGGGACTTAAGCAAGGGATTAAAGAATAAATTAAGGCAAAAACAACTGCAATTAGCAGTGGTTCAGGCGAATTATTATAAAAAGAAATAATCGTCTGTATAAAAAACAATGGTGTGATTTGCATTACCGCCATGGCGAGCCAGCTTTGCGTGTGCTTCAGAAGACGACGGCCAGCAAAAAACATACTAAAACCAATTAATCCAATCAAAAAATGGTTAATTGCTTTAATATAACTTTCTGCATTCATGAGAACATGTGTCTGTAAGCTTTCAACCGTTGCATGAAGACTTGCCCATCCCCACTTGATAGCAATGACAATTGCACCCAAGGTCTGAAGCGTTGTCCCTGGATGATCGGTATGACGTGGCGGTGTTAAATCAAGAATCGCTAAAGAAGAAAACAAATACTGATACGCTGGATCAACATGTCCTAATACATAAAATGGGCCACGAGTCGCCCCCAACAGTAACGCCAGTAAAACCATACTACATGGAATGACCGCTGCCCATGCATTATGTGTTCTCACCGTTTTGCGCCTTTTACATTGCCTAGCTTAATTTTCCAAAATCCTATCCATGTCAGCTTCAATAAAATAATCCCGTGTCGAAAACGGCTAATATTCGTTTCACCATACTCCCTTGCCCCATAGCGAATCGGTATGTCTACAACCCCCAATCCTAATTGGGCAGCAGGAAAGATTAACTCAAAGTCACCAAATGGATCGAAGTCACCAAAATCATAACGCCATTGAGCAAATCGCTGATAGTCGGCTTTGCTCACCAACTTCGTACCACAAAGCGAATCTGTCAGCGGCGTATCCAGCACCCAACTCAAAGCACGCGCAAAGAAGCGGTTGCCTAGCCAGTTTAGGGGACGCATTGCATTACCTTCCATAGGGTATACCAAACGAGAACCATTAATAAAATCTGCCTTGCCTGAAACATAGGCCTCATAAAATAATGGGAGCTTCTCAGGGGGCATTGTCAAATCAGCGTCTAAAATAGTCAGCAGTTGCCCAGAAGCTTTTGAAAACCCGAGACGAACGGCATCACATTTACCCTTCCCGGTTTGTTGATAAGCTTTAATGGTATGTGGCCCATTATAGTTTTGTTGTAATTGTTGAATTTGAGACCAAGTATCGTCTTTAGAGTGTCCTTCTACAAAAATAATCTCTATCGGCGCCGGAAATTCAGGCAGCCGAGAGATGGCTTTATGTATATGACCAGACTCATTACGAGCCGGAATGACAATACTCAACGAGGGGTTGGCTTCTAACGGCTTTACTGGCTTAAGTGTCACCACATTCGCTAATGAAAACCGGTTAATGATGGGTATCCAGTTTAAGGTGACATTAATTAATGACCCGACACCGAAACAGTAAAAAGGAAAATATACACAACGACGCCAGCGCGTAATTTGAAACCCGGATAAACGCGCAATATGCTCAAGTGTTAAACGATTCAGAAATGTTGTGGGTGCAGGGCCTTTTCGGATCCCTAACCAATTGGCTAAGCGGTATAGCCAGCTAAGGCTAGAGTTATACACCACCATGTTAACAACTGCTGCTCTAGGTAATGCTTGATGCAAATTTTGCAACAACGTTTGCCCATCAAAATCGTGATTTAGAGTCCCATTTAATACAACAGAAACTGGCTCATCCGAGTGGTCTTTGAGCATTGCCACGAGCTCATCTGGAGATTCAATCACTGGCATATCTTCATCAAGCAAACGACGCAACGTTCCTTGATCTGCACCAGTAGGAGCATACTGAATCACTTTTTTGCAGTATCGAATAATACTTTTCAGCTCAGCGGCTATTAAGCCGTTACAATAACGATTCCATCCTTTAGACGATTTTTCAGAGGCGCAAGCCAGATCCATACTTGGCATTATTGTCTTCTCTTTGTCCATAAGAAACGAATGTTCTCATTCTTTCAAACAAAAGAAAAGCAGCCAGACGTTAAACTTATTTCCTAACGACTGCTATCAAGCTCCAAGTAAAGCATATAATTCCCATCCCAAGTAACGGTAATGCATAACTAACCATTGAGGTAATAGGCCAATGCATTACCACAGCACCCAAAACACATGGAATTCCAAACTCAAACGCCCCAAATAAAGCGGCTGCTGTCCCAGCCATTTGCGGAAATGGCGCAAGTGAACCTGCCGTTGAGGGGCCAAAAATAAGGCCAACACCAATGTAGAGTGCCAGCGTCGGTACAACAACACCTGCAGCACTTAATCCCCACACTTGGTGCCACAAAATCATTAGGATTGGTCCTAAGATAAAAAAGACACTCGCGAGTAATAAGGTTTTAGCATTTCCAAGCGTCCGATGAATGCGTGGGCACACCATATTAAAGGTAAAAAATACCAATGCCACCGCACCAAAGTAAAAGCCAAAATGATGTTCAGCCACCCCTAACTGTTGAATCAGTAATATTGGGCTAATCGAAAAGAATAAAAAAAGCGCTGCCATTCCCATCGCTGCACCAAAAGTGTAACGAAGAAACTGCTCGCTTTTCAGTATTTTCCAATAGTGTCGAAGAACGCTTCTATCAAGGCGTTGATGTGAGCGAACTAAAAGCGTTTCTTTAATCCCCCAGGTTGCCAGTGCCAAACAACCTAATACCCAGAAGCTCAGAAAAAAGAAGCCTGAGCGCCAAGTATCAGACCAGTACAAAAGATAGCCTCCAATAATCGGGGCTAGTATAGGTGCCAGACCTATAGCTCCGTTAAGATAGCTATAAACAGATGATGACTCTTCAGCTGAGTAGACATCTCGAACACAGGCCCAAGCACAAACAATACACCCGCAAGCACTGACAGACTGAATGAGTCTAAAAATAATCAGTGGCAAAACATGGTGCGCTAGAGCACAACTGAGAGTGGCAGCGGCATAGATAAGCAAACTTACCTGTAAAATATTTTTTCGACCATAATGATCTGCTAATGGCCCCATCAGTAACTGCCCAAGACTCATACCAAACATGAAAATACTGAGAGTCATTTGAATGCTGGCCTGTGAGGTATGGAGCAGCTCCATCATTCTAGGGACAGATGGAACATATACGTCCATAGACATTGCGGGGATTAGAACAATAGGGGTAAACATCAATACGGTTTTCAAAACCGACGGATGGGCTTCCATACACTTTCTCCAATGGGCTTTAGCCAAAATGGCAACTCAGAAATTCCTGATAGGCCACTATCGAATGGATTGTTGTAATAAGGGCCACCTACTTAGCGTAAACGCTTATTTCACTAATGACAAGTCCTGTAACTGAATTTTGACCTAATAGCATTCAAGAGGATAGTTAAGTTTTCCTACTTAAGATTTTAACCAATTCAGCCGATATGGAGGTATTGAGTCAGCTGAGTTTTCAAAATGCAATCCAGATATGCCTGCAAACTACAACGAAAATTCACTCAGTTTTGGACAGTGCTGGGTGATTCGCATAATCGAGTGCTTATGGCGCTGCGAACGCTACTGCTTGCTATTGTTAAGTTCAAGCATGATGATTGTTTGCTTTATGCTGCCTCACTTGCATTTTATAGCTTAATTGCGCTAGTTCCAGTTTTAGCCTTTATGTTAGGTATTGCCCGCGGATTTGGGTTCGATAACTACATTCAGAACGTATTAGTGGAACACTTTGCCTCCCATCAAGAGGCCATAAGTATAGTCGTGGGCATCGCTCAGAACTTACTACAAAGTTCTAAGTCAAGTTTGATAGCGGGCGTCGGTATTGTCATTTTAATCTGGTCTGTGATGAAAGTACTCGCAGACGTTGAAAAAGCGTTTAATACCATCTGGGGCATAAAGCGCGGACGTCCAGCAGGTCGTCGAATCAATGATTACCTATCATTGATTGTATTGGCGCCATTAGGTCTATTCATAGCTAACAGTTTTGCCATCTATATATCAAATGAAGTGATGTTATTAGCCCGTGAAAATGAATTCATCGCCATCCATATGCGCTTAATTGCGGTGGTTTTCTCAATAGCGCCAATTGCAATGATCTGCTTACTTTTATCATGGCTTTACTATTTCATGCCTAACACAGCGGTTGATTTTAGATCCGCAATTATCGGTGGCGGCGTTGCTGGCGCTTTGTTTTCTATCTCTCAGATGCTCTATATCTCATTTCAATTAGGGGCAACAAGAGTGGATGCGATATATGGAAGCTTTGTTGCCCTTCCACTACTGTTTTTATGGATATATATCTGTTGGATAATCATTTTGTTAGGCTGTCAAATTAGTTTTACCTATCAAGCCAAAATGCGGCAACCATGGGAATTAAGAGCCCGGGCATTAAGCCATCGTATGCAGGTATCTTTGATGTTAAAAATCACTCAAATGTGTGTTCGACAAGTCGCTCGTCAGAAACGACCATTAACTGGTAAAGACATTTCGTTAAGGTTGATGCTACCGTATACTTACGTGAAACCGTTGCTAGACAATTTAGTCGACTCAGAAATTTTATTTATGTTTCAACCAGTCGACGGGAATAGGATTTATTTTATTCCGAACTGCGATATTCAAAAGTTAACGGTTCAATATGTGATTGAAGTGTTAGAAACACACAACCTTCTCAAACGTATGCGTATTAAGCCTTTAACCTTGGACTTGATAGAAGCGTATTGTGAAGAGTTTGAGAATTTTATTTTGGACCATGGGATAAACGCAAAATTGGTGGACTATAATCATGACGATGAAGCTAATCGAAGATCTGATCAAAAATAACCAACAGTGGGCTGAGCAACGCAAGCAAGAGGAGCCTGATTACTTTGCAAATATTGCTAAAGGACAGGCACCAAAAGTCATGTGGATTGGCTGCTCAGACTCTCGCCTTTCCGCTGAACATATCCTTCAGGTTCAACCTGGTGAGTTTTTTGTTCAACGAAATGTTGCCAATATGGTTTGTCATACCGATCTCAACGTCATCACGGCTCTTTCTTTTGCTGTAGATGTTTTAAAAGTAGAACATGTGATTGTTTGTGGCCACTCCCGTTGTGGAGGGTGTCAAGCGGGTTTCACTGATCATACTGGATTAGTTGATAACTGGCTTCAGCATGTCAGAGATGTTATTCACTTACATGATGATGAACTGAGTAAAATCAAAGAAGACAATGAGCGCGTTACGCGGTTAGCAGAACTCAACGTGCTTCACCAGATATTAAACTTGGGGCATACGACTGTAATTCGCGAAGCATGGCAGAAAAAACAAACCATTTCGATTCACCCATGGTTCTATGATTTAGAAAAAGGAACAGTTCGAGTTATCGGGGACAGTATTGCGAATCCTGAAGAGCTGACTGTTTTTCAGAAACAACTTTTCAAGTAATCACAATTTAAAAACAAGAAAAGCGCCAGTAGGCGCTTTTCTTGTTTTTAGACAGACATTTATTACTAGCCATTTTGAAGTGCAAGGTCATCTGGAAAATCATTACCAGGTAGATTGCTGTCATTATTGTATCGAGCAATCATCCAAAACCCAGGTAGCAAAAGTGCAACGATAGCAATCACAAGCTCAGCAGCAAAAGCTAGCGGTGAAATTGCAAACCCTTCCGGTGGTACAAAACCAAGAAAAAAGCCAAACCCACAGGTAACAATACCCACAATCCCTACGGCACCTGTTCCCCAAACACCACCAGGAATTTTAAATCCTGGGCTACGAGGGTGCTTCGCTTTGATAACAATCGCGGCAGAGAATAAAAGGATGTAGGCAATAAAGGCAAACTGAGCAGCTAAAATTGTTAACATCCAATACAAACCTTCAACATTAGGCATAACAAAAGTACCTAACACCATAAGGCCTGAAACTATTCCGGACTGCCAATTAATCAGTGGCACAGGAACCCCTTTGCTATTCACTCTGGCAAAATAGTTAGGTAATAACCCTTCTTTGGCTGCAACTTGCATACCTTTAACAGGACCGGCAATCCATGTAGAAAGAGTTGCCATGCCTCCCATTAAGATACAAACACCGATAACAGCGGCGCCTATAGGCAAGTGAAACGCTGCAAAGTATGTTTGCAGAACATGCATCACACCTTGAACCATATTAATTTCATTTGCTGGCACGACCCAAGCAATAGATAGCGATCCTAAGACTGATAAAACCATTAAGATAATTGTGGCAAAGAAAGTTGATTTAGCAAAAGTGGTTTGAGGATTATCAATTTTCTCGCTGTGATAGCCTCCCATTTCGATTCCTTGAAAAGCAAGCATTACCCCGACAAGGAATACAATGTTATCGAACTTCATTGTAGGAACCCAAGCGCTGGCTTCCCAGCTGATTTGTAATGGTTGCCCAGTAAACACCCACCAGAGTGCCAAACCAATCATCATAGCACCTGGAATCAGCGTACCGAGTGTGAGCGCCCAACGATTCAACCGAGTGGAACCTTCGATACCCACATAGTTAATAAACGTTAAACTCCATAACAGAATCAACATCACAATTAACATGCTAAAGGGGTTGTTTATCCACTCCGCCCCCAGCATCTGACCAAAGGTGCTTGCAAGATAGGCTAATGCGGTTGGTAAAAATGCAATATTTAAGACACCTGCTAGCCACATGGTCATGAATCCAATTTGTGGACCAAAGGCTAACTTCACCCACCCATATAGACCACCTGATGAGCCTGGGCGTGAAGCACACTCGCTACAAATCAATGCTGCTGGCAGAAAATAGCATAAGGAAGCAATGAGATAGAACCAGATACACCCATAGCCTTGCAAGGCCATCATAGGCAAGTTTCTAAGGTTAGCAATGGCTGCCACAGACATTAGGGTTAAAGTAAGAACACCCAGTTTATGGTTGGCTTTAGTCATAAGAAGGTTTACTCTTTTTATCTGTATATACAGCCTTCTGTATATTTATTCATAATTATGCCCATAGTACACATAATTATTCACATATAGCAAGACAAAACCCTAATTGCTGGGCTTTACCCACTGGCTTTGGCATAATCGGGACTCCACCTATTTAAGGAAACGAATATGCGCCTAGAGGATGCCCTAAGGCAGATATTATTAGACAATCAAATCCGCACTCAAGAAGAGCTGGTTGAAACCCTTAATGCTCTAGGGCATGAAGAGGTTAGCCAGTCCAGGGTATCCCGGATGCTGCGTAAACTGGGGGCGATTAAAGCCAAAAATGCGGATGGTGAAATCGTTTATCGATTACCCAAGGAGCCTGCCCCGCCGGCCATGGATAGTTCCGTTGAAACCTTAGCGCTGGATATTGTTGCGAATGAAGCAATGATAATTATTCACACCAGCCCAGGCGCCGCTTCTTTAATAGGAAGAATCGTTGATTTTCGACAAGAAGAGCTCATGGTGTTAGGCACGATTGCAGGCGATGACTGTTTAATGGTGATACCTAAAACTACTCAGCAAGTCGAAGAAGTATCCAATCGTCTCAAAGAGTTACTTTATTTATGAAGATTCTAATCGAAGCCGTCAGAGAACAGCTCGACAGCGCCTTTAAGGCCAGCTTTCCTACATTGGAAGCCTCTTTTTCTCCCATTGTCACCAAAGCCACTCAAGCAAAGTTCGGGCATTATCAGTGCAACAGTGCAATGAGCTTGGCCAAAGTTCTCAAAACTGCTCCAAGAGCCGTTGCTGAATCAGTGGTCTCTTACCTGAATGAAAACAACGCTGATTTTTTTGCCTTGGTAGAGATAGCCGGGCCAGGCTTTATAAATCTGACCATACGCACAGACGTATTATCTAATCGTCTAACAAAGTTCTTTGACGGTGGGTCACTGGTACCTCAGTTGTCTTCATCTCCTCGCGTGGTAATAGACTTTTCTTCTCCGAATATTGCGAAAGAAATGCATGTTGGCCATTTACGTTCAACGATTATTGGGGATGCTCTCGCACGGCTTTTTGAGGCAATGGGGGCTGATGTTTTAAGGCTGAACCATGTTGGTGACTGGGGAACTGCATTTGGGATGTTAATTGCATATTTGGAGCAAACGCATCCTGCCTTTCTCACCGGCAAATCAACCGCCACTTTATCTGATTTGGTTCAATGGTATCGTGAGTCGAAGCAAGTCTTTGATACCGATTCAGCATTTAAGAAGCGTGCACAAGCTCAAGTTGTCACGCTTCAAGCACATGAAGAACCAACATACGGTGCCTGGAAAAACATTTGTGCTATTTCAGAGCAGGCTTATGAAGAGATATATCAATTATTGGATGTTCGCTTAACAGTGAGAGGCGAGTCATTTTATAATCCTTATTTATCTCAGGCAATTGACCTCCTCAATCACAAGAACTTGATTACGATTTCAGAGGGGGCAAAATGTGTCTACCTTGATGGCTTTGTTGGCCGAGAGGGAGAGCCTTTACCTTTCATGGTTCAAAAATCAGATGGGGGCTATAACTACGCCACCACGGATATAGCGGCTTTACGCCACCGAGTTGAGGAAGAAAAAGCGGAACGGATTATCTACGTCACGGATGCCGGTCAATCCTTACATTTTCAGATGTTATTCGCATGCGCTCAAAAGGCAGGCCTTGTTGACACTCAAAAGACCCGCCTAGATCACGTCCCATTCGGCTTAGTTCTAGGTGAAGATGGCAAAAAGTTCAAAACACGCTCAGGAGATACTGAGCGATTGATTGACTTGTTAACCACTGCCATTGAGAAGTCCAAGTCTATTATTGATGCCCGGGATTTAGATTTAAGTGAAGGTGAAAAATCAGACTTGGCGCGCTGCTTGGGGATTGGGGCAGTCAAATATGCTGACCTAAGCACCAACCGAATTTCGGATTATCAGTTCAGTTACGACAAGATGCTACGTTTTGAAGGCAACACGGCGGCATTTTTACTGTATGCCTACGTCCGCAATCTCAGCATCACACGGAAAGTATCAATTGACCGTGATTCGTTACAATCCGTTGATTTTAGTCTATCTCACCCAAGTGAGCAGGCATTGGCCTTACATTTATGTCAGTTCCAAGAAGTTTGTGTGGCCATGGCGGATGATTTATTACCTTCCCGGTTAGCAGAGTACCTTTACCAGTTGGCCACTTTGTTTAACCAATTTTTCCGTGACTGTCGTGTTGAAGGTAGTGATGAGCAATCTGGGCGATTAAAATTATGTTTCATGGTCCAATCAATATTAAAGCAAGGACTCGACATTTTAGGGCTTCAAACTGTCTCTAGAATGTAATCATCACGATAAAGAAAAGGATGACGATGAATGATTGACACTTTGATTCAGTGCGTTGATTTAACGAGCTTATCCGAAACGGATACTTCAGACTCAATAAAAGCACTGTGTAAGCAAGCACTTACTTTGCCCCATGTGGCAGCCGTTTGTTGCTTCCCTCAGTTTGTTTCTTGTGCGAAAGCGGCACTTGGTGACTCTTCTATCAAAGTGGCCACTGTGGTCAATTTCCCGAGTGGCATATCTAGTACTGAGATGGTTTTAGCAGATACCGTACATGCGGTCATGCTAGGTGCTGACGAAATTGACTGTGTCATTCCGTATCGATCTTTAGGCCAGCCCTCTGCTGCTGAGCTTATTCAAGAATTTGTTGCGGCGGTCAAAGTCGCATGCCAAGGCAGGACTTTAAAAGTTATTTTAGAGACGGGGGCCTTAACTAATGAGCAGATTCAATTGGCTGCACGTGCCAGCATTGCAGGTGGTGCAGACTTTTTAAAAACCTCTACAGGCAAAATTGAAACTGGGGCCACTGAGCAAGCTGTTAAAAGCTTACTTGAGACCTGTGAGAGTGAGGGAAGCCAGACCGGCATCAAGGTCTCCGGTGGGATCAGAACTGTCGACCAAGCCCTTTTATATTCAAAACTTATTCAGCAGTTCAGAGGAAAATCGGGACTAAACCCAGCCCAGTTTAGAATTGGCGCCTCTGCTTTGCTCTGCGCGCTTCGGTCTAAATTGCAGGCAACCGTCCAGACATGAAATATGGACCTTTGAAGACTTAGCTAACCTGCCCTTCTCATTGGGAACGGTTAAGAGTAAAATGCCGTATTTGGATTTCTAGCCCAGAAGTGAGTTTATGCCACAGCATGTTTATATAGAGACTTGGGGGTGTCAGATGAACACCTACGATACCAAGCGCATTTACGAGTTACTTGAGTCTTCACACCACCTTGCTCAAACGGATGACCCTCAAAAAGCAGACGTTTTGTTGATGGTGACATGTTCTATTCGTGAAAAGGCTCAGGAGAAGGTATTTTCACTACTAGGACGCTGGCGCGATATCAAAGCTAAGCGACCTCATATTCTAATTGGGGTTGGGGGCTGCGTGGCTTCTCAAGAAGGGGAAATGATACGTGAACGTGCACCTTATGTGGACGTGGTATTTGGACCTCAGACTTTGCATCGTTTACCAGAGCTTCTGAATGCAGCCAATGACTCAAAGGCGCCTGTCATTGATATATCATTCCCGGAAATCGAAAAGTTTGACCGTTTACCGGAGCCTAAAGCTGATGGCCCGACGGCCTATGTTTCCATTCAGGAAGGCTGCTCCAAGTATTGTAAGTATTGTATTGTTCCTTACACTCGAGGTCAGGAAGTTGATCGCCCATTTGATGATGTGATTGCTGAAGTTGTTCACTTGGCTGAGCAAGGGGTACGTGAAATTACGTTCCTAGGTCAAAATGTGAATGCCTATCAGGGCAAAACACATGATGGCGAGTCTGCAGATTTAGGGGTTCTTATTCAATATGCATCACATATTGATGGTATCGATCGCTTACGTTTTTCCACATCGCACCCGATTGAGTTTAGCCCTTCTTTGATAACGGCCTATCGAGAAATTCCTGAGCTTGCTACGCAGTTACATTTACCTGTGCAAAGCGGTTCTAACCGAGTATTGCAGCTCATGGGACGCCAACACACTCGAGAGCATTACCTTGATATTATTGCTTCTCTTCGAGATGCTCGCCCTAACCTACCTGTCTCATCTGACTTTATTGTTGGCTTTCCAGGTGAAACCGACAAAGACTTTGAGGACACTTTAGACTTAGTCGCAACAGTTGGGTTTGATCAATCTTACAGTTTTATTTTTAGCGCTCGCCCAGGCACGCCAGCCGCGGATATGGTTGATGATGTTTCGCTTGAAGATAAGAAAAAACGACTAAAGATTCTCCAAGATCGGCTTAACCAACAAGCGGCACGTATTAGTGCTGGCATGGTTGGTACTCAACAGCGTGTTCTGGTAACCGGACCTTCTAAAAAAGATCCGATGGCCTTGAGTGGACGAACTGAAAACAATCGTGTTGTAAACTTCTCCCATGGGGCTCAAGCAATGATTGGTCAGTTTGTTCTGGTTGATATTTATGAGGCATTACCCAATAGTTTGCGTGGAAAAGTTGTGCATAGCGAAGCGATATAGGCTATCCTAAATCAGTAATGAAATCACATCCTGACACCCCAAAGGGGTTACATACTACGCAAGTATTACTGTCACCGGAGGACAACCATGTTCTTCAGTCTTTGTGTGGTGAATTAGAAGCCAATCTGACCCAGATCGAAACCCAGTTATCCGTTAATATTCAGCACCGTGGTCATGAGTTCACTCTGTCAGGTGCTGAAGAAAATGTCTTACTGGCTCGTGAGGGATTATTGGATTTATACCAACAGGCAGCTGATAGCGTCATTGAGGCCAAAGATATTTATGCAACAACGCAAAATTATCGCACGCGTCAGATTGCCACTCGTGGAACGGTGACGGTTAAAACACGTATTGGACAAATTAGTGGACGCACTGACAACCAGCGTTTATACATGGACCGAATTGTCCGGCACCATTTAAACTTTGGAATAGGCCCTGCCGGTACGGGTAAAACTTTTCTAGCGGTGGCGTTGGCAGTTGCGGCATTAGAAGCCCAATCTGTTGAAAAAATCATTTTAGTTCGACCAGCGGTAGAAGCTGGTGAGCGTCTGGGCTTTTTACCTGGTGATTTATCTCAGAAAATCGATCCTTATTTGCGACCTTTATACGATGCCTTGTATGACATGCTGGGTGTTGAGAAGGTTGAAAAGCTATTGGCCAGCCATAAGATAGAACTTGCTCCTTTAGCCTACATGCGCGGTAGAACACTGACTCGAGCGATGATTCTTTTAGACGAGAGTCAAAACACAACGCGTGAGCAGATGAAAATGTTTTTAACACGGATTGGCTTTGGTTCAAAAGCCATTGTCACAGGGGATTTAACTCAGGTTGACTTGCCTGGCAAAACCCCTTCTGGACTGTTGCATGCCTGCGAGGTTCTTAAGGGCATCCCAGACATCAGTTTTACTTTCTTTGAAGCACAGGATGTTGTGAGGCATCCTCTCGTTCAGCAAATTATTGAAGCGTATGAACAAAAAGAAGGCAAAAATGGCGATCACCGTTGATATAAACGTTATGTGTGATGATTTTTGGATTCCGTCTCAAGACCAGTTTTTGAGGTGGGCCGAAGCCGCCCTGGCACATAATCCGCTCAAAAGCGCAGAAGTGTCCGTTTGCATTGTGGATACGGATACTATTCAGCAATTGAATCGTGATTACCGCGGCAAAGACAAACCCACTAATGTTTTATCCTTTCCTCAAGATGAGCATCATCTGCCAGATGGCACTTTTCCCATTGGGGATGTAGTGATTTGCTCAAGCGTTCTAGAAAGTGAAGCGAAGGCACAGAACAAGCCCTTAGAAGCATACTGGGCACACATGCTTGTACATAGTGTTTTGCATTTATTGGGTATGGACCACGTCAAGAGTAGAGAAGCCGAAAAAATGGAATCACTTGAGACGTCAATTATGCAGGAACTTGGTTATCCTGCTCCCTACGGAGAAACAGAATGACTCAGGAAGACAAAAAGCCAAGCCGCTCTTTTGTTCACGCGATACAAGAAATTTTTGCCAACCCATCTGATACTGACTCTATTGTTCATTTCTTAAAGAAAGCACAAGATAAAAACCTTATTGGCAACAATGCCCTTTCGATGATTGAAGGGGTTATGCATATTTCTGACATGCGCGTTCAGGATGTCATGATTCCTCGGGCACAGATGATTTTTCTAGATAAAGATGCTGATTTTGATGAGGTCATGCCAACTGTTGTTTCTTCCGCACACTCGCGTTTCCCGATAATGAGTGAAAACCGCGAGGAAGTCGTCGGTATTCTGTTAGCAAAAGATTTACTTAAATGGGTTCACGAGTCATCTCAAGAAGAGCGTTTTTCATTGCGACCTTGGATGCGTGCACCCACTTTTGTCCCTGAGAACAAACGACTTGATGCTTTGCTAAACGATTTTCGGCAAAACCGTAATCATTTGGCCATTGTTGTTGATGAGTATGGTGCTGTCACAGGGTTAGTTACGATTGAAGATGTCCTTGAACAAATTGTTGGGGATATTGTAGATGAGCATGATGACAATGATGATGAATCCACCATTTTGTCTCATGATGATGGTCATTGGACCATTAAGGCTATCACACCAATCGAAGAGTTCGATGACATGTTTTCAACTGATTTTCAGTCACAGGGCGTAGACACAGTTGGCGGACTGGTTTTAAAAGCCTTCGGCCGCTTACCTAGCCGAGCTGAAAAGGTACATATAGAGGGTTTTGCATTTACCATCGTTAGAGCGGATAATCGACGTATTTATTTGCTTAATGTGGAAAAATCTTCTAATGATAGCTCGTCTCCTAGCAGTTAGTTTTTTAATTTTTAGCACTGCGGTGGCGCACGCCACCGACTTTTCTGGTGTTGAAAGAGCCATTCAGACACAGTTTCCCAAAGCACACGTTGGTGTTCTTATTCAGCGCTTAGATGAAAATGAGCCTATCTTCGCGCGTCATGCAAATGAATTATTCTACCCTGCTAGTGTAACTAAACTTTTCACCTCATTAGCGGCGTGGGAACGATTTGGACCTGCGTGGGCTTTTGTCACACAGATTGAAACGACCGGGTTAGATATTGAGCAAGGCACTGCTGACCGAGTGATATTAAGATTAAGTGGCGACCCTTCATTTACAGGTAACCAACTTAACATTTTGATACGGGCTTTAGCCAAACAAGGTATTAAATCTATCAAGCAAGATTTTATATTAGAGACCAGTAGTATGGAGGGGCCTGCGGTCTCCAACTTTATGGTTGAAGATCTCCCTTGGTATTTTGCGGCACCGGGAGGCGCGTTAGTTTTAGATAAGAATCGCTGGGGTGCTTATATTGAAGGGGAACAATTAGGATCGCCTGCTTTTTTATCCCCTTCTAGCCCAGCCTCAGTTGTTCCTGCATTTCAAACGAGGGTTGAGCTTGCCCCTACGGATATTACCGAAACGATATGTCCTTTAGAGGCGCAAGTAGATGAGCAAAATACGCTCACCCTACGCGGTTGTTGGCCGGCTGAGCGCAATGGTGCCTTATTACGATTTGCTTATACCAACCCTGAGGCGCATTTTAAAACTCAAGTATTGTCGTTGTTAAAAAAACATAATATTACTTTAAAGGGCTCAGTCGTTCAGAGCTCGGTATCAGCTATTGAAACCAATCTAATCATGGCGCTCAGAGGTGAACCATTAACCCATCTTCTTGAAGATGTCATTCAGATGTCGGACAATGTAGTGGCGGATAATCTATTTCGTCAATATGGTGGTCAGCACTTTTCTGCACCTGGCTCACTTGCGCGAGGCAAGGTAGCAATGGGAGAATATATTGCTGAAAACTTAATGGATGACAGCATTACGCTCTTCGATGGTTCTGGCTCTTCACGCTATAACTTGTTTACACCTCAATTGATTCATCGACTTCTGAGCCGCATATCCACTCATGAAGGTTTAGTGGCGTTATTCCCACAGATGGGCGTTTCAGAAAAAATGAAAAGCCGCCCCTTACCTTCTGGCTGGACAATGCGAGCAAAAACTGGATCTGCAACGAGTATCAGTGCTTTAGCAGGTTTTTTGAGCCCACCTGATTCAGATGTGACTTACTCTGTTGTGATTGTTATTAATCAGGCCGGTCAGGCACTTGAGAAGATGAAGCCGAGGGAGGATAAGGTACTGCATGCGATTATTGAAGCCTTGGCATAGTTTAGTAGCCGCGGCAATTGCTGGTGCGTTTACGGTTTTAGGCAGTGCTCCTTTTACATTTTGGCCTTTGCTAATTTTGCCATTGGCTTTTACGATTTATCTTAGCGAGCACCGATCTCAAGCGGTTCACCTATTTGCATTCGCCTTTTTTATGGGCTATTTTACTTTGGGTATTTCGTGGGTAGTTATTCCGATTCACCGCTTTGGCCACACGCCTCTTTTTGCGGCAGGGATACTAACAGCGGTCTTTGTCGTTTTCTTATCTATTTTAAGTATTATTCCTTTTTATTGTACCTATCGTCTTCGTTTAGCCAGTTTTTGGTGCTGGCCTATTGCCTTTACTTTAGCAGAGCTCTTAAGGTGTACGGCCTTTACTGGGTTTCCCTGGTTGTTGTTAGGCTACGGCCATGTGGACTCGCCACTTGGAGTGTTGTTACCAATCATTGGGCCACTGGGCGTTACATTCGCATCCGTCATCATGTGCACTTTAATGGCACGCGCTTGGCAGTACCGATATGCTTGGATTTTTATTGCGGTGGGTTTAGGTCTTCATCTATGGCCTGATGAACCCAAGCCTTATGTCACAACAGAGGCATCGGTTATTCTATTGCAAGGAAACATTCCCCAAGCCCTAAAGTGGCATCAAGCGCAACAGAATGTTGATACTTATTTACGCTTGTGGCACTCGAGCCAAGATGCTGATTTAGTCATTTTTCCTGAGGCTGCTTTTGAGATACCGCGTCCCTATGCTGATCCATTACTTGAGAGCATGGAGGAGCATTTAGATCTCTTAGAACAGGGCGTCTTGCTCGGGGTTCCATCAGAAGATCCGACGTCTCAAAAGATGCAAAATGTTCTACTAGGGCTAGGAACAGCTAAGGGTAGCTATGCTAAGCGTCATTTAGTCCCCTTTGGTGAGTATGTTCCCTTTGGGTTGCGGGGTATTATTGATCTTTTTAGCATTCCTGTCTTTGACATGATCTCAGGTGAGGACACGGTATTATTAACCACCCCATTTGGTTCTATTTTACCCACCATTTGCTATGAGGTGGGTTTCGTAGAGCTATGGCGGTCCCAAGTACCGCTAGCCTCAATGGTGGTATCAGTGGTCAATAACGCTTGGTTTGGTCACTCTCTTGCGCCACAGCAGCAGTTCCAGATGATACGGGCACTAGCTAAAGCGGTTGCCCGTCCTATCTACCAAGCTGGTAATACTGGTGTCACGGCTTTAGTCGGTCCTGATGGTCAGGTTATCAACCAGCTTGAGTGCTTCACAGAAGGACAGCTAACGGCTCCCATGATTACCTATTCAGGGACAACACCTTTCACACAAATGGGGTATTTTCCGTTATGGCTTGTTATGATTGGCATAAGCTTGGCGCATTGGCGCTCAATTGGTAAAAGAAGGAAGCAAACATGAAATCCCGTGCTGCAGTTCTTTACGAGCCTAATCAAAGGCTACAGATTGAAGAAATCGATGTCTCAGGTCCGATGGCGGGCGAAGTTCTGGTGAAAATGCATTCAGCTTCTATCTGTCATATGGACATGTTAGCAAAACAAGGTAAGTTAAATCACACCCGTTACCCAACGATTTTAGGTCATGAAGGTGCAGGAGAAGTGGTTGAAGTTGGATCGGATGTTAAGAACTTATTAGTTGGGGATCGAGTGGTACCGCTATATGTTCCTGAATGCGGACAATGCCCCTCATGCATGAGTGCTAAAACCAACTTATGTACTGCTTTGGATCATACACAGATGTTGGGAGTTATGCCGGATGGGACGACTCGCTATCATCTTAATGGGCAGCCGATTTATCACTTTATGGGCACGTCATGTTTGAGTGAATATATTGTGGTCCCTGAAATTGCGTTGGCTCGCATCAGTCATCAAGTTGATATGAAGTCTGCTTGTTTATTGGGTTGTACATTA
Organism: Legionellales bacterium; assembly: GCA_002708265.1. GTDB lineage: Bacteria > Pseudomonadota > Gammaproteobacteria > Berkiellales > Berkiellaceae. Next base: position 383,612 of record PANA01000005.1, read on the forward strand.
ACGACTGGATTAGGTGCAGTCATGAATGTCGCTCGTATCACACCAGGTAGTACTGTCGCGGTCTTTGGGTTAGGTGGGATTGGTTTAAGTGTCATTCAGGCGGCTGTGATGTCTCAAGCAGCGCGGATTATTGGAATCGACACGAATATTAACAAATTCAATTTAGCGCAAAAATTTGGTGCATCAACTTGTATTAATCCTAGAGATCACAGTGACAGTATTGAGACAGTCATCAAAAACATCACAGACGGTGGAGTAGATTTTGCTTTTGAGTGCATTGGTTTTTCTGAGACGATGCAAAGTGCTTTAGCATGCACCCGTCCTGGTTGGGGAAAAGCAGTGTTGCTGGGGGTTGCAGACACTAACGATCGAATCGATATGCAGCCTGGTTTGCTGACCAGTGGTCGAACGTTTCAGGGCGCTCGCTTTGGTGGCGTGAAGGGACGGAGCCAATTGCCCGAGTTTGCTGAACAGTGCATCAACGGTGAAATCATGATGAATGATTTAATCACTCATGCACTGGCTTTAGAAGACGTGAACCTTGCCTTTGATTTACAGCACAGTGGTGAGAGTATTCGCAGCGTCATTACATTTTAATTACCATCATCAAAAAAGGCGCTTTATGAAGCGCCTTTTTTGTTTTAGTGATTGCCTTACTTGGTACCAGTACTAGAGCGTTTTGGCTTTGGAGAAGCGCCCCCTTCTAACTCCATGACTCTAGCCTCATCTCCTTCTAAATCCATGGCAACTGCTGTTGCGGCCACTTGAGCATTTGCTGCCATTGGTGCAAATGCTGGAGGGAGAAATGGGACGTCTGGGCTCATACTCATCTCTCTAGGTTGGTTTGATGAGAACAGAGAGGCTAAATCAAGCACATCTAGTTCCTGAGTAGCCGCTGAAAGCGGAGCAGGCACCGAGCCTAATTCTTCCTCCAGCAGTTTACTCACGTCTGCTGGCTTGCTTAGCAAATCATTGATTGCTATCACCGCTTGGTCTGGATTCATTTGTCGAGCAGCCAACCATGCTTCAGGTCGATGTCCGGCTAGTGCAAGCAGTTCACGTGTGGTTTTATTGATTCTTTCATCTTTTTCAACGCTTTGCGCTATCAAAGGTACTGCACCTTCATGAACTTCTCGAACCAACTGTTCTTCGTTCTTTTCTTTTAGCAATTTCAAAAGTAGTTGTTCAGCTGAAGACTTACTTTCTGAAGAAGATTCTGGCGATTTTAATATTGCTATATTTGCTCTAAGAGCATCCAAATAGTCTCCGCAGAGGTTTTTAAAGCTCTGTGGCAAATCAACATAGTTAACGCAGTCATAGTTGCAGTGTAGCTGAGACAATTGAATGATTAGCTTGTAATGTTCTGCCTTTTTTAGCAGCGCAACTTGTTCGGAAGCTGCTTCATCATAAGTGAAAGTCAATGTCTTACATGAGTCACTTGTTCTGTTTGATAAGTTATCTTCGACAAGATCTTTAACATCTTCAAATGATTTAAGAGGAAGCTCATCTCTGGCACCCCAGTCTAGGATTTCATGCAGCGGATAAGGTCCTTCCACATCTGGAACCACTTCAGGCACTCTAAACTCAAATGGATCAAAGTCTTCAACCTCTTCTGTTCTTAAGCTATGCCCCAAATCATGTGCTGCGTTTAACCAGCCTGCAACCACATGACGCAAGCGTGAAGCATGAGCGGGAGAAGCAAAATCTATGATCGGTGCACGAAGCGGTTTTAATAAATAACGTAAAGCAATATGCATATCGTTATAAAATTCACTGGCAGCTTTATCAATCTGCTGTTGACCTTGTAATGATCTGTCGTAAAGATTTACACCAGCAAAATGCTTTTCATATAAGTTCTTTGTAATCGCAGTAATTGATGGGCTGTGCAGTGTCAATGCCAATGAGTGGAATATGCTGAAAAAGCCACAGTTATGACCATCTAACTGAGGGGCATAGCCCATTGGGTTTGCACAAGTGATTACCTGGCGTCCCATACCAACGCCTATCACCTCATGCATCGCTTTTTCCATACGATCTACGCTATCTGCACGCACTGGGTTTGTTTCATATGAATCTTGATACAAAACCAACGCACCTGGATTTTCACCGAGATTGTTGATAGGCAGTACAACAAAGGTAGTAAAGTGACCACTAAATTGACCTTGATTATATGGCATAGCAGGAAGGACTACGGGACGTCCTGCATCTAGTGCTTCTTCAATAGTATCGCGATAAGCACTTAAGAATACGCGTTCGAAATGCGAAGACACATCGGTTAACGTTTGCTCGAGTTGCTGGTTGGCTAAAAGATTAGGGCCTTTACGAGCCTGCTCTTCTGATTCCACTAGAGACGTTACCATCGCGTTGAATGAGTCAGCGTGGAGGCATATTCTCATTTTGTCGCCAGTAACGCCATCAAACCCTTCAAAGTTAGTAATAAATTCTTTCCCATCTCTAACTTCTCTAACCGCTCTGGCTAACAATCTATCTCTAGAGTATGGTGTTTTAAGTTCTGGCATGTATTTAGAGGGCATATGAAAGGTCGGGGCTAATGATCCTGTTTTATCGGCAGAATCAACATGACCGGTGATTCTAACATTTCTATCACCAAAAACAGTTGTCATTACTTCATAGGCAGCCAAATCTATAAGATTGACCTCACCGGATGTCCACTTTTCTCGGCGAGCAATAAGCTTTGGATCTGCATCCGCAAATAATACCTCATGAATGGCCATAAAGTTGTCATTTTCTGTAACGAATTTTCTAACGGCATCCCAATCTTTTACGCCGGAAGCAAGTAATTCCCTAATTGCCATAAATAAGGCTCGATTTGAAACGCCGCATTTACGAATATCTTCGAATTGTTCTTTAATGACCTTCTCATCATGCTCACAGTCTAACTGCAGCTTTGACCATTCGTCGTTGATCGTCTTGCCAAAATTAGTTAACGCATTACTGTCCAACAGTGAGTCAGAAAATGCTGACGTTTTGATGTTTTCTTCAATGTCAGCCAACAATGACAACGAAGCTGATGTACGTTCAAGCAACTCAGAAAGAAGCTTTTGGATTGCTAGGTGCTTAAAACCATCTATTCTTGAATTAAGTTTCGTGATTTGCGCTTGTAATTTAGCTATTACATCTCGTGAAAAATCTTTTTTCAGACGTTCCAGAGCACTTTTTTTATCCGCTGGCTTACCTCTTATTAAAACATTAAAGGAAGCTTGCAGCTTAGTGAATATTGCAACATATCTAGAAAATAGTTCGCTCGCTGTAAGAAGTCTTTTATTCTCCTTAATTTCAGCTTCAATAAATTCTCCAACACGAATAAGAATTAGAATCCGTGGATTAAGAAGAACGCGTACAAGAGAATCTACTTTACCCTTTGATAAATCACTTTTTATGACAGATTCAGTGCGGCTTTTATGTTGCTCAAGTACTGATGTCCATCCGAAATTATGCATTAAGAGTCGGCTTTCAGCAGAAAGAACTGGTAAAACGTCTGGGCGAGACGCCTCGTCCATATGACGCATGGCTAGCGCTTTTAACATCGGTGGAATGACAAGATGAAATAACATTTGCCCAGGCGCTAAATTCGCTGTTTCTCCTTCCACAGGCGCACCTTCTCCAGCGTGATGAGCGCCAAAAATGTCTTCAATACCATAGCTGGCAAAAGCATCTGAATTTGGTGGGAAATGCTCCGCAAGTTTGCTCATCGCAATTTGTTCGATTTTTCTAATTTGTTCTTTGCGGTCTTTGGCACTTGCTGTACTTGAGAGTGAGCCTCTATCAGGTGCACTTGAGTGAGATGCTCTATCAGAGGCCATCCCGGCACCAGTATCTTCTTCTTGATCCATGGCATTTAATTCCGCGGCCGTACGTTTGCGGCTATCAGCATTTAACATATTGAAGTCTCAACTAGGAAAGATAACTCAGAGACATACCTTAGCATATGGCAGTGCACTATCAAACTGGATTGAGAGGTATACAGAAGAGTATTAGTTAGTTGAACTTTATAAAATGCTTGTTACCAGACTTTAAACCAGACACCAATGTAGTGAACAACCACGTAAAGGAAGAAAAAGTACCCTAATACGCCCGCAATGACAGCAATAATGAATTGATTGAGTAACTCATTCCGACGACGTCTGGCCGCATCTAGCGTGCATATTCCCTGCTTTCTCCAGTGAAGAAACAGGGTTAGCATCAATAATAGGAAGCCTCCTAATCGAAAAGCCCAACGCCATTCCCAGTACAGCGTGTCGGTCAGGGAGGCTGCAAAGCTGACACTGGCTAGGCCGAACATTACCAACAGAAGTGGAGAAAGGCAGCATAATGAAGCGGCAACCACTGGAACAGTGAGTATTTTGAGCCATTGTTTCCAGTTCATACGAACCACCTTTGGAAGGAACCATCTGTCCCCAGTTTAGCACTCATCCTGAGTCTTGTTGAAAAGACGGGGCTAGGAAGATATTCTTGGGTCAGTACCTAAACCCTCCAGATTGACATAATGTGAACAAATGAAAATGGAAACCGAATATAATCCCCGCGTTTTAGAAAAAGATATCCAGGCTTATTGGGAAAAGACCGAGGCCTTCACAAGCACAGCGGATACTAGCCGCGAGAAGTTTTACTGTTTGAGCATGTTCCCCTACCCAAGTGGTGCCTTACATATGGGGCATGTTCGCAACTATACCCTGAGTGATGTGATTGCACGATTTTGGCGAATGCGTCAAAAGAATGTGCTACACCCCATTGGCTGGGATGCATTTGGTTTACCAGCTGAAAATGCTGCTATCAAGCATAAAGTCCCACCTGCGGAGTGGACATTAAAAAATACCGAGCATATGAAAGATCAGCTCAAGCGATTGGGGTTATTTTTTGATTGGGATCGAGAGATTGCAACTTGCGATCCTTCATACTATCGATGGGAGCAGTGGCTGTTTTTAAAGATGTATGAAAAGGGGTTGGTTTACCGAAAAACAGCGGTCGTCAATTGGGACCCTGTCGATCAAACGGTACTGGCAAATGAGCAAGTCGTAGATGGTTGTGGCTGGCGCTCAGGCGCACCGGTAGAGCGCAAAGAGATCGCTCAGTGGTTTTTTAAAATTACGGATTATGCGCAGCCGCTACTTGATGATTTAGACACACTGACTGCTTGGCCTGAACAGGTAAAAGCGATGCAGCGTAACTGGCTTGGTCGCTCTGAAGGGGCTGACATTCATTTTGAAGTAGAAGGACAGTCTGTTGATCCCTTAACTGTCTATACCACTCGAATTGATACATTAGCAGGCGTGACGTATTTATCGATTGCACCTGAGCACCCTTTAGCAACATTAGCGGCGAAGGATAATTCTCAGTTAAGTGATTTCATCGAGGCCTGCAAAAAGAATGAAGTTGCTGAAGCCGCTATGGCAACGATGGAAAAAAAGGGAATGGATACTGGCTTTAAAGCTATCAACCCGTTAACTGGTGAGTCTATCCCTGTATGGGTCGCCAACTATGTATTGATGTCATATGGTACTGGAGCGGTGATGGCCGTACCGGGACATGACGAAAGAGATCATATTTTTGCCCATCAGTATGGCTTACCGATTCGTCAGGTCATTACGCCAACCGATGGTAGTGAGATTGATGTGCAATCCCAAGCGTACATGACGTACGGGACGGTAATGGCGCCTGAGGCGTTTGCTGGCCAATCTTCTGATGAAGCCAAGCAAAATATTTGCGCACATTTAGAAACTAAACAACAAGCTCAAAAACGCGTTAACTTCCGACTTCGTGATTGGGGTGTTTCTCGCCAACGCTACTGGGGCTGCCCTATTCCGATGATTCACTGCGCTGATTGTGGCACTGTGCCAGTACCTGAGCAGGATTTACCGGTTGAATTGCCTCGCGATATCACTGTTGATGGCGCAGGCTCGCCTTTAGCAAAATTAAACTCTTTCTTAGACGTTGACTGTCCAAAGTGTGGCAAAGCTGCACGTCGCGAAACAGACACCTTTGACACATTTGTTGAGTCCTCTTGGTATTATTTACGCTATGCTTGCCCGAATGAGCAAACGCAAATTTTAAATGACGAGAGTCGATACTGGGCACCTGTTGATCAATATGTGGGTGGTATTGAGCATGCCATTTTGCACTTGCTGTACGCTCGTTTTTTCCACAAAGTTTTACGGGATTTAGGGTATGCGCCGGGTGATGAGCCTTTCAAACGCCTACTGACTCAGGGAATGGTGTTGAAGGATGGCGCCAAAATGTCGAAGTCAAAGGGAAATACCGTGGATCCTTCTGAGCTGGTTGAGCGCTATGGCGCGGATACAGTTCGTCTGTTTATTTTATTTGCTGCGCCACCTGAGCAAACACTGGAATGGTCTGACAGTGGCGTTGAAGGAGCACATCGTTTCCTCAAGCGCTTGTGGCGCTTGGGTCATAGCATTGCAGAAAGTGAGCACTCACCTCACCAGCAGCCCTCAACTTACACTGACGAACAAGCATACCTAAGACGTCAGTGTCATAGTGTGATTGATAAAGCCAATCATGACATGACTGAGCGTTACAGTTTTAATACGGTCATTGCGGCAAATATGGAATTATTAAATGCATTATCGAAGTTTAAAATTGAGAGCGAAAGTGATCGTTGGGTTGCTCAAGAAACTTTTGAGTCGATGATAAAGATGCTCAGTCCAATTACCCCTCACATCACACAAGCGTTGTGGGAGGCACTAGGCCATCAGCAGAACTTAATGGACGTAGATTTCCCTGTGGCAGATAAATCGGCCTTACAAAGTGATGTTGTCATGTTGGTCATACAGGTGAATGGCAAGCGTCGTGGAGAGCTTGAATTACCTAGCGATAGTGATAAAGCGGCAATTGAGCAAGCGGCGCTTGCCGATCCTCATGTCCAACGATTTACAGAGGGTAAAACTGTTCGCAAAGTTATCGTTGTGCCGGGTAAACTTGTCAATATTGTGGCGAATTAAGATTAGGAGGCTTTATGCGACGGATTGCTTGGGTCATAGGGTTAACACTACTGCTCAGTGGGTGTGGTTTTGCGATGCGCGGACACCAGGCTTCATTGAAGCAGTTTTTTCCACAGCTGCGTTTAGACGTTGAGCATCGTGCTCTTAAGAAGAACTTTGAGCAGTCATTAGCGTCAGCAAAAGTGCAGCTAGTTTCTCAAGGGGCACCCAAATTAGTGATCAGTCAGTTTCAGGTCACTCGTACTCCTTTAGCCTATGGTGTTGATGGTGAAATTCGTCGTGAACGCGTAGAGGGTCACTTAACGGTTCAATTAAGTGATGCTCAAGGCGTTCAGATTCTGCCGCCCAAAACGTTGTCAGCTCGACGCGACCAGTATCACTATTCAGCTTACGATCTAGCGAATGTTTCAGAATCTGATCGCATGGCTCAAGAGGTCCGACGCGACCTGGTTGCTCAAGTGATGCAGCAACTGCAGTGGGCGGGCATGCATCCACATGAGGAAGCGCACTAGTGGGGTCTAAAACCATTCAGCACCCTTCTGGGGTATTTTTATGTTTAGGCGATGAGGCATTTTCTCTGACGCAGCGAGTTGATGAAATACGTCGGCATTTTGTGGCGTTGGGATATGAACGCGAGCAGCAAACAGTGACGGCGCGCTTTGACTGGTCCATATTAGCCTCTGCCCATCAAACATTATCTTTATTTTCCGAAAAAAGACTGGTTGAAGGTCGATTAGACAGCTGCAAGCTGGATAAAAAAGCCATTGAAGCGATTGCTTCATTCGTTGCAGCAAAAGATGAGAACACTGTTTTACTTTTATGGTCATTAGATTTTGATATGGCCATTTTAAAAGCAAAGTGGTTTCAACAATTAAAGGCTTCTATTGGCGTTGAGCTCTTTAGACCGGCTAAAGGTGCTGCTTTTATTCAGTGGTTAATGCAGCGTGAAAAGTCTTATCAAATCAGTTTAAGCTCTGAGCAACGCGAGCAGATGGCGCTTCATTTTGAAGGCAATGCATTAGCCGCTGAGCAGTGTTTTAAACAATTGGCTATTTTATCGGAGGGATCGGTATCGACTGAGAACTTTGAGCAAGTTTTAACACTGCAGTTACGACTAGATGTTTTTGAAATGACTGATGCTGCCTTGGCAGGCAATACACTAAAGGCTTTAAATGGTTTAACGCAGTGTCAAGCAACCGGTATGGCAGGACTAGCTGTTTTAGCCCCGATGATGTATCAACTACGACAATTAATGACATTATCTGAAGCATTAGCGAGTGGGCAAGCACCAGCGGCAGCCTGTCAAACCGCTGGTATCTGGTCTTCCAAACAATCTTTATTTTTAGAGGCGGCTCGCCGCCTTCCAACAGGGAAATTGCCATTGTTATTAACGGCTGCGGCAAAAGCAGAGCGTGCTTTTAAATCGAGTGATTTAACCACTGGTTGGACACTTTTATCGGATTTAGTGATGTTTGTGGGTGGTAATGGAACATTATTGGAGGCAAGTTTATGCACATCGGCGTATTAGGAGGAACCTTCGATCCTATTCATGTCGGGCATTGTCAGCTGGCTTGGGAAGCGATGCATTTATATCACTTCACAGCGGTGCATTTCATACCGAATGCTGTTCCACCTCATCGCAGTCAGCCGCAGGCTTCAGCTGAAGATCGGGTGGCAATGGTTAAAATAGCGATTGCCAATGAGCCGTTGTTTGTTTGTAATCGACTTGAAATCGACCGCCAAGGTCCCTCTTACATGGTTGATACATTGGCCTCTTTACGAGAGCAATATCCTGATGCAGCGATTACCTTAATTTTAGGGATGGATGCTTTTGCGCAACTGTCGCAATGGTATGAATATGAACGCTTATTAAGCTTGGCGCATATTGTTGTATGTCATCGTCCTGACGCGCCCGCTTGCAAGAATGCGGAAGCCGCTTTAATTCAGCGTCACCAAAAGCCAGACAACACGCCTTTAACCACTCAACCCGCTGGTTTTATTGATGTTTTTACACCTTTAGCCTTATTAGACATTTCTTCAAGCGGATTACGACAGTGGTTAAATCAGGAAAAATTTCCACATTTTATCCTTCCTGAGGGGGTTTCTGACTATATTAGTAGTAAGGGACTGTATAAAATTAAGGGAGGAAATTGACTTAAATATGCGCGCTTTGATATCCTGCCAACGCGGTATAAGAGGTAAGCACATCACATGACCAAATCTTTCATCGACCAAGTCGTCCATGAACTCGAAGATCAAAAAGCCATCAACATCATTCCCATCGACGTAAGCGATTTAACCTGTGTCACTGATCATATGGTCATTGCCAGTGGAACGTCCACACGTCATGTGTGTGCGATTGCAGACAATCTGATCAAAGAGCTCAAAAACAGTGGCATCAAACCATTAAGCTACCAGCGCGATCCCAATGGGGATTGGATGCTTGTAGATTTTGGTGAAGTAGTTGTTCACGTCATGCATCCGAGAACTCGTGAGTTTTATAATTTAGAAAAACTCTGGGGACCGGCACCAGAAGCCAGTAGCGAGAACCGACCCGCAGTGTAGCGGCAACGTTTATTTAGGCCGCCGCCGGGAACTTACGCTGTCTTCTCGAGCGCCACCTGGTCGCGGCTCTTCTAGATCTAACATACTATCATCCGTTGTGCCGGGTGGCACTGCCTCATGCTCTTCTGCCCCTTCAGGAGCCGAGCTTCTTGGCGCATCAGGCTTTGGCGCTTTAGAAAAGCTTTTACCACTCGCATCCCAACGATAGTCTTCGCCATTTAGTTTTAGGCCGATATTTAACTCTGATTGAGCGGCTGCTTCAGAAAGTGCCTCAAGCAATTTCTTCGCTTGTTCTGGGGGCGTAATATTCATTTTCAGTTGACGAATAGAGGGATCGTTTTTCGCTTGATGCACTAACGTCATCGCGGTCAGCTGATAAAAATCTTCAAAGCGACCTTTTTTCCAAGCGATACTCACGCTGCGAGGATTAGAAGTAAAGGTTGCTTGTACATCACACTCTTTACTATTAAGTTTGGTACAAGAAACGGCGTATTGATGGGGTCCCTTCTCTTCTAGTTCAATTTCATTTTTAGGGTCGTCCTTTAGGGCTTTTACAGACGCCAAAATGGCCTTGAAGTGTTGTTCATCAACGTATGACTCCCCTCTAAAGGGAGAGCGTCGCCCTTCATCAAAAACCTCTATCACAGGCTCAGCATCAGCTACTGATCCAGATGTTGATGAAGGCTCAGAGCTCTCACTCGGGTTTTCTGATGGGGGTACCGGAACAGTGGCTTCGATTCTATGCCCGGTCATTCGTTCATAATGGTCCATAACGACCTGTGCTAATTCACTTCTCTCAGCAATTTTAGATAACATGTCAAAAGGGACAGCAAAAGAAAAAAGGTTTTTTTCGTTGGGCGGTGAAATCACCCGTCCAAAAAACGCCGTCTGAAACGCTTCATAGGTCTGGGCATCTGGCATTTGTATAATCAAAAGATCACGCCCACTTTCATCGCGATTGGCGACAATCCTTTGCACTTTCAATTGTCGCAACTGCTCATCAAACGCTGGTGCTGTTAAGCGTTGAAATAACTCACTGGGGGACCATAAGATAGCTGGTGTAAAAACACGCTCAGGTGCTGGAGGCGGTTGTTGGGGTAATCCCGTCTGCTCTGCAGCAGGTTTAAGTGCTCGCGCACGCGCAATTGCATCAAAGAGGTTACGAACATATCCCAAAACTGGCTCTTCAGCACTTTCTGTAGCGCTTTGAATATAAGCGTCTAGTCGAGGAATTCTGAGCATTGTTGGGGTAGGTTGAGCTAAGGCAGTATTATCTGCTTCAAGCCCTAGACTTATCATGAATGCATACTTATTAGCGAGAGACGGAAACACTATTTGCAGCGTATCAGTATCTGAAAACCACTGCATATCACAGACAGCTGTATTCTGTAAAAGCGTAGTGAGCCCCTCACTCGTAAAGTTGTTGTAGCCAGGCGCATTGCTGTAAAGAAAGGGCGCGAATTCTCTTTGGACATGAGGAGGAGGACGGTGCATAGAAACAATCTCTCATTTGAAACCTGCAGACATCATTATAGTGGATCTAGCTTATTTTGTCACTTGACCAATTAAGAAGAGGCCGGAGAAACTGGCACTATACCGTGTAACTTCAAGAGACTTCCATGACTTTATGGCTTAAGAACCAAGCGGCTGAGCAGCGGCTATTTCGCTCTCGGCTGATGCTAGCGATTCCTATGGTTATTATCCTTTTTGGTTTACTAATAGCACGCTTAGTGTATCTCCAATTTTATGAGCATCAGCATTACCGACAGCTGGCCAAAAATAATGCTATCAGTGTTCGCCCTATTCAACCGACACGGGGACTCATTTATGATCGTCATGGACGTTTACTGGCAAAGAACAAGCCCGCTTATCAGCTTCAAGCGATACCTGAGCAGTTAACCATCGACAAGATGCTATTGATTGAAGGACTTGATGGCATTGGGGTATGGTCTGATGAGAAAGACAAGGCACGAGCATTAGATCGTTTAAAGCGCGCACGTAGTTTTGAGCCTGCCATTTTAAAAGTTAACTTGACTGAAAAAGAAGTGGCTAACTTTATGAGTGAGCAATACCGGTTTGATGGCGTCTCAGTCGAAGCTACGTTAATCCGTGAGTATCCTGCTGGACCCGCTTTTGCGCACTCAGTGGGGTATGTGGGTCGTATTAGTGAAGAAGAGCTCAGTACATTAGACAAGCAGGTACATGCTGGTAATGAGTTTATCGGTAAAAACGGCATTGAGTACTATTACCAAAGCTTACTAGTGGGAGAGCAGGGATTTGTTGAGATAGAAGTGGATGCAACAGGTCGACGAATCAAAGACCACAGTATTCACCCTGCTATACCAGGCATGGACATCTATTTAACCATTGATGCGCTACTACAGGAGAAAATCATTACGCTGATGGAGGATAAGCGAGGGGCTGTGGTGGTTATCGACCCACAATCTGGTGAAGTCTTATCATTGGTTTCACAGCCTGCGTTCGATCCGAATGGGTTTGTTCGAGGGTGGGACAGACAGAGTTACGCCGCATTGCAGTCTAGTAAGGACAAACCTTTATTTAACCGTGTACTTCAGGGACGTTATCCCCCTGCTTCAACTGCAAAGCCTTTTTTTGGGCTAGCCGGTTTAGAAGAAAAAGTCGTGACACGAGACTTTAAAATCGAAGATCCGGGTTGGTATCAAATAGAAGAAGACACGCGTGTATACCGCGACTGGTTACGGCAAGGGCACGGGAGTGTGAACCTCACTAAAGCCATTTCAGAATCCTGTGATACTTATTTTTATCACTTAGCACATGAAATGGGCATCACTCCGATGGCGAAGTGGTTGAAACAGTTTGGTTTTGGTGAAAAAACATACATAGATTTACCGCATGAGAATGCGGGTATCGTACCAACACCGGAGTGGAAACGGCGTCATTATGGTGAGAAATGGTTTACTGGGGAGTCATTAAACGTTGGGATTGGGCAAGGATACTTTGTTGCTACCCCACTTCAGCTGGCTGTTTCTACTGCCATCCTAAGTAACAAAGGAAAACGTTACCAACCCCATTTATTAAAAGCAACTCGGGGAGCTGAGGGAGAGACCATTCAGGTATTGCCTCAACCATTGAAACCAGTTAATGCCTCTAACGAGCACTGGCAGACCGTCATAGAAGGCATGGTACAAACTATTGAGTCGAATCGTGGTACTGCGCGACGCTTAAAAAAGGGAGCAGAGTATCGATTTGGGGCAAAGACAGGAACCGCACAGGTCTTTGGTTTAAAAGAAGGTGAAAAATATGTCAAGAGTGAGGTTGAAGCTCACCTGCGCGATCATACCTTATTCATTGCCTTTGCGCCGGTTGAAAGACCTGAAGTAGCGATTGCGATTATTTTAGAAAACCAAAATGGTAGTGCTGATTTAGGCAGGAAAGTGTTAGATGCGTATTTTGAAAGTAAATTAGCACCAAGTTAAAGGTTATTTCATTCTAGTTCTAAAACGAGTACTACTGTCACTTGGTTCATCACGGCCTGACCGTGGTGTTTCCGCTTCTCCGTTTGATACCCTTTCGCCAATCGCGGGAGTACTCGGCGCGTCCTTTTCAACTTTAAAGTCGATTGTGTTCCCGGCGATATTGGCAGGCGGCGTGTCACTGAGTTCTAAGCCTTTACCTTTTTTCTTACTAACGACCCATTTTGTACCAATTTGGATATTTCTGTCTTCAAGCAAATGCGGAAATTTATCATGTATTTTCTGTAAAGACGTGAGGGCAGCTTTTGTCATAGCTGGACTGGTTTCTTTAATTTTAAGATCGGTGCCGGGCACTGTGGCTTCCAGAGCGGTTAGCAAGCCTTCTGTTGCTACCCTTTGACGATCGTTAGCAGTAGAAGTCCGTTTAGGCTTAAACTCTGTTCCAAGTCTTTCTTTTAAGCCAAAATTACTCCACTTCCTATCCCCTTTCACTTTAACTTTTTCGACATCGGTAAAACGCATCCATTCTTGACCATTACTGTTTGAAAGGCTGGCTTCAATATATGTTTTAGATCGCAGTGCTTTATTATTCTCATAACTCTGCTTTCTCATCACCAAACCTTCATTAGGCCCTTGAATTGGCATTCCTTCTTTATCACGCTGTAGCTTCGTTACATCTTCAGAGCCTACTCCGTTTGCATACCGATCGGCAATTCGCACCATCGCCTCATCAAAAGTTTGTGTATTGTATTCATCAGACAGGGGTTTAGAGGTATCTAGTCTAGAGCGTCCGTTGACCTCTAGGGTTGCAGCACCTTGATCAGGTGTTTCAGACATTTCTTTTATTTGAATGGATGAGTTATCTCCCATCGCATTTTCAAACCTCTCTCTTCCTTTCTCAATCTTTTTTAATCGCTTTTCTAACGATCTTTGAGCAGCATTCTGTCTCAACGCTAAACGGCTACGGGCTTTGGGTTTTCTATCATCAACTATTGATGATTTTCCACCTTGATACTTCTCAACTTCCTTTTCAAACTTAGCAACCTCTTTCTGTCCTTTTTTAGACGCTTTATAGGCAGAAAAATCAAAAGGGTCGATTGTAAATCTTTCACTTTTAAAGTCATAGTAGTGATCCTTGCCCTCGCGATTTCGGATGACAATTTGATCTTCTTTACCAACTGCCAGCAAACGCTCACGCTGAAATTTTTTACTCTTTAAATGTGCTGCGACAACTGATTGTAATCGACCAACATCCTCCCCTGTGGCACTAAAAACAATTTCGCGCTCAAAAGGGCGATCATCCACTCTTGTATAAGCCCCTATTAGGCCATATGCAACGGCTTTATTGATGCACATTTTATCGCGATTACGATCTAGCACACTGATACTATTGGGGATAACACTAAATCCTTCGCCGTCTTCTGTAGGGGTAACTTTAAATTGGGCGTTCCCTTTTCGGTTACCTTTTGAGGGTCCGCTGGATCCTTCCATTAGAACGGATAAGGATCCATCAGTATCAACTTCTGTCGCTTTGAAAGTTCGCACCGTCGGATCTGCTTCCATGATGGCTCGCAAACCAGAAGGGGAATATGTTCCCGTTGGAGCACCTTTAAAACTAACAACACTCTCTGGCTTCCCATCTGATTCCATTGAGCCACTTGCAGTTGGATCTTCATTCTCATAACCATGTTCACTAGCAACTCCAGAAAGAGTACTATTTTCTGCTGGTAGGCCATCACCGACTACAGATGGTTCATCAACACCGGGCAAAACATTTTCATACTGATGCGTTTCACCAGTGGAACTTGGTCTTACACTATGTTTATCCCTAGCCTCCCTATCAGGCAACGAAGGAGCAACAGTAGGGTGAGCATACCCATCAAGCCGAGGTTTAACAGTAGGGTTAGCATACGGCCCATCAGGTCTCGGACTGCTTACAGCATGCTGCCCTCCTTCAGAACCATACAATGGGTTTGATATACCTCTCTCTGCTAATGGATTTCTCTCCATTTCTCCCCAAGAACCATACAATGGGTTTGATACACCACCTAACTCGAACGGTTTTAAAACATCTGACAATTTAGTGCTTGTTGGTAGTGGTACTTCTGATACGACATTACTTGCTAATGTCTTAAAATGTTCACTTTCTGTATGAAAGCTCGCTGCTGCTCTTTCAGCTTTCTCACGACGCTCTGAATCTAGGCCTGGCATAGTGGCAATCTCAAACATTAGGCCTGCTGCTTCCTCAACCTTTTCAGCCGCCTCCGTTGCAAGCGTTTTTATCTCGTCAGGATAACCACTGCGATGTGCTTCCAATAAATTCGCACTAGCAGCTTCAACTAGCTGACTGCAACGAATAAATTTTTCTTTATATTCGTCTTCGTCAAAAAATTCAACTGCCGGCTCTGAGGGGCTATCAGTACCACCAATTGATATATATCCCTCTTCAGCTGCTGGATATCGAACTTCATAGCCACCCTCCATTGCTGGTTGGGAACTTCCTGAAAGTTCTGCAGCAGGATGAAAATTCCCCCCTTGGTCATACATACCTCTGCCAATGACAGAAGGGGCTGGCGCTGTATCTGAAACTGTAGGTATTACCAATCCAGAAACAGCGGATGGTTCTTCTGAAATTATAGGTGCAACACTTTGATAGTCTCCCCCAACAGTTGGCATAACAGCAGTATAAAGCGAACTACCTATACCACCTGAAGAAAACGAATTTTTAGCAGGATTAACGCCGTCTAGCACTACACTTTCATATCCTTCGTTAATAACTGGGCTACGGGAATATTCAGGATATTGATGGAGATTTCTGTTGCTTCCCAATGCCACAGCACTTTCTAATAATGGATCATCGATGGATTCAAGTTTATTTCCAAGTAATTTATCTTTAAATTTTCGTAATCGACGCCCACCTGCTCGAAAGGCGCTTTCGATTTGCATAGCTATATTAAAAGCATCGGGTTTTACTGAATTTTCCTGGCCTTTCTTAACTTGTTCTTTTGCTTTTTTAGTATCGATACCTCTGTACCATTTCTCCATTTCTGGCGTTTTGGAAAATTCTAGACTTCTCAATGCGGCCCGCTGTACCACCTGTTGAGCATCGCACCCCTTAAGCGTTTCGGAACCAACGTCTACCCCTTTCATTAAAAGCTTTATGCTGCGATTATAGGTGTCTATTATGGCTGCTCTTCTTTGAATTTTAGAAGCCAGTTCCGGTGAAGCGTTATCGATGTACTGTTGAATTTCATCATTCATTGCTCGAACCATTTCGTTCCTTTGAGAAATTCGTGAAGCTAACGCACCTTTATAAGGTTCTTGATCTTTTTTTGCGGCTTCCCGATCTTTCTTTTTTCTAAAAGGATTCCATGAGGTGCTGGCGAGTTTACTTCGTGTTTTATCCAAATGTTTTATAGTCTTAAAGCACAACTCACGCGCCTTAGGCTCATCCTTCTCAAGTCCTCTTGTGAGCAATTCAAGAACTAAATTATCTTTTCGAACTTCAGCCCGCGCTATTCTATTTCTATCATTACTTTTTAATGCTGCTTCCCACTCAGCTAATACAGTGGAACTCTCGTCCTTTAATTGATCGAAATTAAATCCTTCTAACTTCTTTGAATATTGAGATTTCACTCTACCTACTGGCGGATAACCTTTAACAGGAGGGGGGCGATCTGCAACTACAGGTGTCCCCTCTGGTCTTTTTGACGCATAGGCAGGTTCTTCTCTAGGCCCAAGTTCAGCGTACCCACTTGATACTGGAGCTCTTCTTATTCCCCCTGGACCTAGAGACCGGTACTCTGCACTTGAGCGAGAGGGTTGTGAATGATTATCTGCGAGATGGTCATACGTAACCTTATCCGGTCTGAAAGGTTGACGCTCCATTTTTTCCTCGTTCAAAGATGCATAGCCTGAACTTCCCTCCTTTGGCAAGGGCTGCGCTGGTCTTCCAGTATTTTTGCCTTTCTTGCGGGCCATCTAACACTTCCCCTTACTTAGTTCTTCGAAGCATGCTTTGGTGTACTTCGTTGACCTAATCTAAAACTGTTTTAACAGTACTGTTCATTAGAGAGTTTATCGGCAGTTAGTTTCCATTCTTTAGCGCCATCGTGTACTTTCACAGACAAGACAAGACAGGAGAGTCGTCATGTTTGCAAAGCGGTCATGGCATATCGATATTCCGTTATTGATGAGCTTATTAATTGTAATTGGGTATGGGATGTTGGTTTTGTACAGTGCATCTGGGCAGAGTCACCCATTTATGTTGAAACAGGTCGTCCGAACAGTCATGGGTTTCGGGGTGTTGATCCTTTGTGCTCAGATTCCGCCACGCGTGTATTATCGTTTGGCCCCGTGGCTATATTGGGCTGGCATTATCATGTTGCTGCTGGTGTTAGCTTTTTCAATGGCTCACAAGGGCGCCCATCGCTGGTTAGATTTAAAGGTTGTGCGTTTTCAGCCGGCTGAGTTAATGAAAATAGCCGTGCCTTTGATGTTGGCGCGCTATTTA
This sequence comes from Legionellales bacterium, assembly GCA_002708265.1. GTDB lineage: Bacteria > Pseudomonadota > Gammaproteobacteria > Berkiellales > Berkiellaceae. Next base: position 401,125 of record PANA01000005.1, read on the forward strand.
AACGATCGAACACTCCCCCCTACTTTCCAGACGTTGTGTCTTTGTTTGGGCATGATTATGTTACCTGGGCTATTGATTGCGAAACAGCCTGATTTAGGGACGAGTTTGTTAATTACGTCATCTGGTTTATTTGTCCTATTTTTTGCTGGGATTGGCTGGCGGTGGATAGTTGGAGCTCTGGTCACTGTTTTAACGATGATCCCTGTGGCATGGCATTTTTTAATGCATGGTTACCAAAAAAGACGCGTTATCACTTTTCTAAACCCAGAGCACGATCCATTAGGAAGTGGCTATCATATTATTCAATCCAAAATCGCTATTGGCTCTGGGGGTTTATGGGGACAAGGATTTTTGGCCGGCAGCCAATCTCAACTGCGCTTTCTACCAGAGCGTCATACAGATTTTATTTTTGCTGTTTTGGGCGAGGAGTTTGGTCTTATCGGGGCCGTAATTTTATTGCTCATGTATTGTTTAGTATTACTCCGAGGTGGCTGGATTTGTTATCAGGCTGACCAGACGTTTACCCGATTGTTAGGTGCCTCAATGATGTCCACATTTTTTGTATATATATTTGTAAACATAGGGATGGTATGTGGGGTGTTACCGATTGTTGGTTTGCCATTGCCGTTAATGAGTTATGGTGGCACGGCCCTGGTGACGTTGATGGCAGGATTCGGTATCCTGATGTCCATACACACTCATAAACGTCGATTGTAGAGGGATAGGATATGTTCAAGGAATTAGTTAGAACAGCAGTGTTATGGGGTTTGTTGTCATCATCGGTGATAGCGGGTCCAGCGGTAGGGTTATTAGAGGATCCTCAAGTACAAACATTTATAGATGAGATGGTAGACCGGCATCAATTTGACCGGGTTGTTTTACAATCGATTTTCGAGCAGGCGCATGTACAAGATGGTATTTTAAAGGCGATTGCCAGTCCTTATGAGGCCAAGCCATGGTATCAATATCGACCTTTATTTGTAACGGACAAGCATGTTCAGCGCGGGGTTGAGTTTTGGAAGGCGCATAAAGAGTCATTAGACGCAGCGGAGCATTATTATGGTATACCGCCTGAGATGATTGTTGCCATTTTAGGTATTGAGACACGTTATGGTAGCAACACAGGCAATCACAAAGTTTTAGATGCTTTATCCACATTAGCATTTAAGTACCCACCTCGTTCTAAGTTCTTCCGCCAAGAGTTGGAGCAATTTCTACTATTAGTGAAAGAAGAAGATTTAGATTTATTTGATTTGAAGGGTTCTTATGCGGGGGCAATTGGAGCGCCGCAGTTTATACCAAGCAGTTACCGGCATTATGCGGTAGATTTTAGTGGAACGGGTCATCGTGATTTATTCCATGACATGGATGATGTCATTGGTTCAGTGGCCAATTATTTTGCTAAGCATGGTTGGGAGAAAAACAAGCCTGTTGCCGTACCGGTTCATGCCATGCAGCCATTGGAAGGGTTAGCGGCGCCTCGTAACAATCCCAAGCCTAACTACAAGGCTGGAGAATTAATACCACAGGGCATTGATGTTCCAAAGTCTATTCGCAAAGAGCAGGTAGCCTTGATTGAGTTAGAAGGTGAGAATGGTCCTGAGTATTGGTTAGGTGCGAAGAATTTCTACGTGATCACTCGTTACAATCACTCTAGCTTATATGGCATGGCGGCTTTCCAATTGAGTCAAGAAATCAAGAAGCAATTCGATAAATCCTGATGAAACGTTGGCTATTGCTGACCACTTTGGTTATTTTTGCCAGTGCGTGTGGGCCGATTCAAGATCGGCCCCCTCGCTTTACACGCAATGTGCATCGAATCCCTGATGCTGTTCCCAAAAAAGAATCGTTGAGTCGAATTGGCAATCGTTCTTATACGGTATTTGGCCAACGCTATCACCCTATGCCTTCTGCCAAGGGGTACAAAGAAGTTGGAATTGCTTCTTGGTATGGTATGAAGTTTCATGGACGCGAAACATCGAGCGGCGATTTATATGATGTATATGGCATGACTGCGGCTCATAAAACCTTACCTTTACCGACGTATGTAAAGGTCACCAATTGTTCGAATCAACGCTCAGTGATTGTGAAGGTAAACGATCGAGGGCCTTTTCACGGCGACCGAATTATTGATTTATCTTACGCTGCAGCGCAAAAGTTATATATTGATGGCACGGCTAAGGTATTGGTAGAAGCCATCGATCCTAACGATCCATCTTTTCAAGTTAGACGGCCGAAAACAAAACCCCCTTCTATATTGCCGTCTCTGACAAAATATTATGTCCAGCTGGGTGTATTTTCATCTCGAGGAAATGCAGAAAAATTAATTGAGCGCCTTGAGCCTCACACCTCAGCTGAAATCAAAATGCGCCGAAATCAATATCGTGTTTTAGCGGGGCCTTTTTCTACGCGACGACAAGCGCATGATGTCGGTGAAAAACTCAGGTCAGTTGGCTTCGAAAACACACACATTGTTCCGAGTTAATGGTAAACTGCTAGAATTAATGCTATTAACCCCAACTGCGATATTAAAAAGGGAATTTAGGAATGAAACAGAGCATCTGTGCACGATATCTCTCTGTGGTATTTTTTATGTTAGTTGCCACAGTCGCTCAGGCCAATGGTTTAGGCATCATTGTCCCTAACTCACCGCCTGTCAACGCGACCGCGCATATTTTGATGGACTATCACTCTGGAGAAGTTTTGAGTGAGCATCTGTCTGAGGAGCGGGTTGAGCCAGCGTCTTTAACCAAGATTATGACAATGTATGTCATTGACTATGAATTAGCGAGTGGTCGTTTACATGAAGATGAGATGGTCACCATTTCAGAAAAAGCATGGCGCGCGGAAGGCGCTCGTATGTTTGTTGAGGTCAACACTCAGGTTAGCGTAGCAGATTTGATACGCGGCATTATTATCCAATCAGGAAATGATGCATCAATAGCGATGGCTGAATACATTGCTGGTTCTGAGGATGCATTTGTTGCGATGATGAATCAGCATGCACAGCGCTTAGGCATGCAGAACACGCACTTCGAGAATGTAACGGGTATTCCTACGGAGGGTCATTACTCCACTGCGAAGGATTTAGCATTACTGTCTTCAGCGATTATTCGTGATTTCCCTGAAAACTATGCTTTGTACTCAGAGAAGTGGTTCAGTTACAACGGCATCAAACAGCCCAACCGCAACCGTCTATTGTGGCGCAATGATCATGTTGATGGCATTAAGACCGGGCACACAGACAGCGCTGGTTATTGTTTAGTGGCTTCTGCTGCAAAAGACAATATGCGATTGATCTCGGTTGTATTGGGTGCCAATGATGACACTGGTCGAACGGATGGTTCAAACAAGTTATTAACTTATGGTTTCCGTTTCTTTGAGACGCACCGTTTATTTGCGTCATACAAACCGCTCAAACAAGCACGCGTTTGGATGGGTAACTCGGCTGAATTGGCTTTAGGAACAACTGAAGACATTTTTGTCACGATTCCTCAGGGCCATTATGACGACTTAACAGCAACCATTCGTTTAGACAACAACATTCGGGCTCCGATTACTGAAGGGGCGCGTTATGGAACGATTGAGGTGTCTTTAGGCGATCAGTTACTAGCTACCAAGCCTTTGATATCTCTTCACAATGTTGATAAAGGTGGTGTATTTAGACGCTTTAAAGATTATGTCAGCATGACATTTAGTAGCAGTCAGAGTTCATGACACCGGTCTATTTAAACGGTCAATTTGTAGCCCGCGATCAAGCCACCATTTCGGTATTTGATCGCGGGTTTTTATTTGCAGATGGTATTTATGAGGTAGTGGCTTATTTTAATCGCTGCGCGCCTTTTTTAGCGGAACATTTTGCACGCTTGGAGCAATCATGCCGCGCGATATCTTTACCCTGTCCTTTTGACTTATCGACATTTACATCAGTGGTGGAATCTCTGGCTCAAAAAGAGTCGAGCGATGATTTTCTTGTTTATTGCCAAATCACTCGTGGGGCTCAACCCACTCGGGCGCATCCGATCCCTGAGGTGATTGAACCGACTGTATTTGTAATGACACAATCAGTGCCAGCTTTTTCGATTGAGCGGTTAAAGAGAGGGTTCCATGCGGCGAGTGTTATTGAGAACCGGTGGTCTCGATGTGATATAAAATCTGTGGCGTTATTAGCAAACGTGTTAGCCCTTCAAAGTGCTAAAATGGTGGACTCTGAGGCAGTTGAAGCTATTTACTTTGCAGATGACATTTTGCATGAGGGCGCAAGCTCGGCTGTTATGATTGTCAAAGAGGGCGTTATTCAAGCGCCACCGGATTCCCATGCTTTATTGCCCAGTATCACCCGATGCACTATGCAGAAACTGGCCCATTCATTGGACATTCCGTTTGAGGCAAAGCAAATCACCAAAAACGATGTCATCAATGCTGATGAGATATTCATTGCCAGTGCTTCTCGTATCTTATTTCCCATTACAAAGCTGGACAACCAACCTGTTTCTAATGGAGAACCGGGGCCCATTTGGTTGAAACTAATACAAGCCTTTCAAAAACATCTCGCTCAGTTATAATGCTCGCTCGTTTTGAGAACATTATTATGAGGAAGAGCATCTATGGTGAGCGCTCCTTTAACACCAGAGCAGCGGAAACGGATGGCCGAGGCGCAAGTGTATATCCAGGGAGCGGGATCGATTGGATTATGGTTAAGCATTCAAGCTGCGCTGCATGCCCGTGCGGCGAACAGGCCATTAAACATTGTCATTTTTGAACGGCGCCCTTCTCACACACGCGAGCACGCCTTGTGGGTTAACCCAACTTGGTTCAAAGACAAGATGCATCCGGACACGCACATTCCGGGGTTAACGGATTCAACAAAGTCTATTCAGATACGCGCGAATGCATTGGAGCATTTGTTATTAGAAAAGGCACAGGCCTTAGGTGTAACGGTGATCCGTTCACAGAAAATCAGTGATTGGTGTGATAGTTTATTAAAAATTAACCAAGATGACTTTTGGCAGCGCTCGAAGTATGAAACAGCGATTGCGGAGGGTAAAAAAGCTTGGCTGAAAGAGATTTTTCGATTAACGCCAAATGCCGATCGATTTATAGGTACCGACGGATCGCACAGCTTAATGCGCGAACTTTTTTTCCAAGCCGAGCCGATTCACCGTCGCATTATTCGTCGGGTAGTCCAATTAAGTTTGGAAATTGATTTATCTGAGCATCCTAAAGTTCGATTAGATTCTGCCTATCCGACAGCTGGGTTGTTTGATTTTAAAGCCATTGCTCATGTTGATGCCCGTGAGGGTCAAACTTCTCGATTAACCGCTCGTTTTTTTGTGGATGAAACAACTTATGCGCGACTACAAAAACCAGATGGCACCCCTATTGCTTCAGCGACTAATCCGCTTATTAGCGATCACTTACTCGACCATCCTTTACTAAGCCAGAAGCTACGTTACAGTTTATCGAACTGGATACAGCAAGTTGAGAGAAAACTAACGAAAGAGTTGGGGCATCCTTATTCAGTGAATTTGAGTAAGGCCAAGCTAAATACTATTTCATTGGAGCATACTCAGGCACCGACTTTCTGGCAGCGAATTTCTCGACGAGGCCGGCCTTTTGATATTGCCTTAGAGGGCGATGCTCAAGAGTTCACTCCCTTTTATAGCAGCTTGAATTCAAGTATGGGAACGGCGTGTGATTTAGCAAAAGCTTTATCGGTAAATGACCCCCAAAAGCGTAAGCCATTATTCGATCGTTATGTGCGCAACACGCGGCGGCATAGAACCTGGTTAGCCTGTTGGCTTTGGTTGAAGAATATTATCTTAACCTTCTTGACCTGGGTTCAATCCTTAACAGGCTGGGTATCTTTGACACTGAGGCAGTGGTCATTTCAGCATGCCTCGAACATGCATGCTAAAACGGACTTACTCCCCTCTCCCTGTGTGCGGCTAACAGCAACGAAAGCACATGAAGCGTCTTTACAGGGAGCATTTATCCAGCAATTTCGTTTTAGGACGGCTTCTAGAATAGGATTGGGCTCAAATAGCAGCTGCCCAGACAATAGTGTGTATAATGAAGAGAGTCGAGAGTTAAGGAGAGCACGACATGCCAAACCCTAATGATACTGTCAAAGCTTTACATGTGGCCTTAGCAGATACATATGTTTTGTACTTAAAGACCCAAAACTACCATTGGAATGTGACGGGTATACAATTCCACAGCTTGCACTCGATGTTTGAGGAACAGTACAAAGACTTAGCGGAAGCCGTTGATGTGATTGCTGAACGCATTCGGGCTTTAGGCCACGAAGCACCCGGCAGTTTTGAGGACTACGCCCAAACAGCAACGATTAGCGGAACACCTGTTAAAGGTGGCCCAAAAGAAATGCTGAATTCTCTAATTGAGGGGCATGAGGGATTATGCACCTCTATGAAGCGGGTTATTGAGGCATCGAAGACCACTTCAGATCCCGTGACTGAAGATTTAGCGATTGAGCGATTAGATGCTCATGAAAAAGTCATCTGGATGCTAAAGGCGACCTTATCGTAATGATAGAGCAGCAGTTGGCTTTTAAAGCCCGCCGCTACCGATATTGGGCCTGCCTAGGGTGGGCTCTTTACGGCGTTTTAGTGTGGGTTCCGTCTTTGAGTGACGCGATACCATACATTCAATCCATACAGTTCATTGTTTTTCTCTTTGCCTACTTACTCCTTACCTGGTCATTGATGATCTTAATGGCGGCCAAACGTCGGCCCCGCTGGTGGGGTTATTTTGGTCTTCTGGGTCCGGTGGGGCTCCTTTTATACTTTGTCCCTACTGCCCCTTCAACGAATAAGTTATAAACCATACAAACGTCCTTCCTCTCACTGTTTCAGTGATATAATTGCGCTCCAATTGATGAGTTTTTTGGTGGTTAAATATGCTGGCGCAATGCAATCCTTTTGAAAAAGTAGATGAACAAGGGCGTTCGACTTTATATCTAGATCTTTTGGCCAATGGTACGGCAGCGCTAGAGGATGCAGTTTTGCGCTATTGCACGCCGGGTGGTGATCTTCAAGGAACTGCTTTTTTTAAAACATTATTTGAGTTTAGAGAAGCCGATATCTCTAAAATTGCACAGGCCATACAGGCAATGCTCGCAAAAGAAGATTGTAGTGCAACATTCATCCATCATGGCAATCCGCTACAGCATTTTCCCGTCGAACGTTTAAAAATGAAAGAAGGCGAAAGAAGGCCTGATTTTGATTTAGAACCGATATTTTCGGTGCTTTGTACAAGACCCGATCTCTATTCTGCTGATAACGTTTTATTCCCGCTGTTCGACAAGCTTCCCCAATCTCGTACTGTTGATATAAGAATTCGTACTGCCATCTATCAGCAATACATGAAGGCTTTTTTGAGATCACTTCGATCATTAGATGCCACTTATCTACCTGCATATAAAGAATCTCTACGGCAGGTGCTGAATATTGAAATTGATAGAGTGGGTTTAGTTGCCAATATAAATCTGTTGTCACTATTTCCACGTGAACATTTAAAAATGAAGGACGATGAGACTACCGCAGATTTCGATTTAAGCCCTGTATTTGAAGTGATTAACACAAAGCCAGAACGATATCCTGCCAATGTGGTTTTGTTCCCATTATTTAATTTATACGAAGGGGGTAGTGCAGAAAGGGCATTTCGTTATGCTTTATTGAGACAATATTTAAATACGCTCCCCAAAATTGTACTGACACCTGGATTGATTGAAGTAAACCTTCGCGTAGATGACATGTTTTACATGCTGTACGCTGATGTTCGAGATCAAAGTAAAGACGGTGAGACAAAATTAATTAATTACATGACCATTCATCCTTATGCTTTTACGCGGATGAATCGCCACAATCTGAAATTAATGGCTCAAGAAAAACCTGGGCGATTACGTTCTCATCATTTTGCAGGGAATGAAATCAATCCAATATCTTGGCTTTGCAGCTTTTGTTCTGATGAGACCTTTAACAGATTTGTAGCTGAAGTGTTACCTGAAAAGCTTAATGACCTCCATCCCCTTCTAACTGAAGATTTTTTTCCCCGCTATTATGCAGGGGCTTCAAATGTTAGTTATAAAAAAATCCTTGAGCGTTCAATGAGATTACACCAAGCACTACCAGAGTACTATACATTCCGTCGACCTACCCCTTCGGAATCAACTATTCGAGAGCAATCAGCAACGCTTTGGGCTTCATTTCGTCATTTAACTGTAGCCCTCAAAGAAAAGACCGCTTCGGCACTAGCAGAATGGGTAGAGTTTTCTAAAGCAGTTGAAAGAACCGATCTTGTCATTAATGCTATCAACACCTCCCCATTGTTTTTAATAATGATGAAAAATCCAATGAGTTTTAGTCTCGATCAGATTGACTGTATTAAAAAAAACTTTGATAGCTGCTTACCAACGATGCCTTTTGCCAAACAATATTTTTTGCATCACCTTGCGCGCTACTCTAGCATTTCAACCAGTCAGTCCTATTACCATAGGTCCTGGTTTTATAGACTTCCAAAACAGTTTGGCCCTTTACTGTCCCAAAAAGATCGTTACGACTTTACTTCTGGTGAGTTTTCTTTACAAATTAAATGCGACGCACCGATTTCTGACACAATCCACCCTGATCTAGTATTGATGAGAATGGAGCAACATCTACTTAAAGTCATTAATGCCAAACTTAATCCCGTGACAATGTACCCTTTATACGAAGCAGTTGATTTATTCATCAATCACTACGTAAAGGAATATACTCGAACTTATCTAAATGATTATCTTGAGCAAAAGCGAGAAGAAGCTTGTAGAAAAGCGGAAGCGATGAACCAACCGGTACCCCTCATCGGACAACAAGAACAGTGTCGAGAGACTCTATTATTACTCACTTCTCTGTTTTCTCATCTGCAAAGCCGTACTCATCAGTCATTCTATAATCATTTTCCTTTAAGTAAGTTCAATGAACTCATTAAGAGCTCTTTTCCTGAGGATTTAAGCGTCATACTTAACCCAGGAGAAGATTTTTATATTTTGAGCAAACTTGCCTTAGCTTCGATTTTACATCTGGTTTATTACCAAAACGAGCAGGTTAAAGGGAATCCCGACGCACAATCTCAAATACGAGAGATCTGTCTAAATATGGGGGGGGTTATATTAAAACAGCTATCTGATCTCATTGGCACAACTCATCCTACAGTACAGCCTCGTAATTTTCGCTCTCAGATTGCAGCGATTGAAACGGCTCTTGATGCTTCAGAAAAACCAAAACCCAGTGCCAAGCGCAAAAGCAATCGCTCTACTGCCTTAACTAAGCAGCTGCGATCTCTAATAGCCGAATTCGATCGTTCTATCACAGAACCAGGTTCTGGAGCTGATCAAGCATCTGGTAGTGACCCTTCAAGTGAATTAAATTTGGGCGCATGTTATCAACGATTAGCCAGCTTACCTTGCAAAGATCAACGCTCTCCAGAGGAAGAGAATCTTTTCACAGCAGCACATGCCCAAATAATTAAGCTCACTAAGGATACTATGCAAGATGAAACACCGGTCACAGCGGATGAAAGCAGCGATCTTCCTCTCACGAAAAAAGCAAAAATGACTCGCCAATAACTGATAGCGCTTATGATTTTTTAGTAAATGCTGCACCTGCTGTTTTGTAGTTTGTCTTATTGATTGTGACCTATTGCCAGAGCAGCCTAATGCGACATTCACTATAATCGTATCAATGCTATCAAGGTTTATGGAATGAGTATCAATTTAAGCGCTTTTGAGCAAGTTATAGAGCATTTTCAACTAGGTCAGATTTACGATCTGAAGCCTGTGTTGCTCCCCACATTGAACCCGGCTGTCTTAATGAACGGTCATTTTCTGATTGAAATCAGTATTGATGATAAATTCGAGAATCCAGTTTACGCCCTTCAGCTCTTAGCGGATTTGGCAGTGCCCGTGTCTCGAGTTCGTCATGTCGACAATACCCGGCAGCATTTTCCTTTTTCAGTGATGGTCATTGAGCAAGCTCAGGGTGCTGAGCTTTATGATATATGGCCAGGCCTTCCGCCTGCAGAGCAACAACAGTGTGCCTTTAAGGCAGGTGTCCATTTAGCACAGTGCCACCAACAGAAGTTTTCTCAATTCGGTGCTCTAGTGGATATTCAGAACGGTAGAGCCTGTTCGCGTTGGATAGAATGGGTAGATGCCAAGGCGCAGTGGTTTTTAATGCTTATTGAGCAAGCGCATTTACTGCCACCTTTACTGATAACACAAGCCAAACATAAAAGTTCTCGTCATATAGAAAATGGGAAAGAAATTAAAAACGGTGTTTTATGCCATGGAAACTTCGACCTTAGTGCAATTTTAACACGTCGAGGACAAGTGATTCAGATGATTGGTTTCGACCGAGCGCTCTCTGCAGATCCAGCCTGGGATTTTCGTTCGTATCGCCATATTAGCAAAGTAACACCTGGCGCTTTAGCCCCTTTGTGTGATGGGTATCAAAGTATCAATCCATTTGATAGTACTTTTTTTGAACGGGCAGAGTTTTATAGTCTTATTGGTGAAATGGAAACGTTATGTCTGGCGCGTCATTTTGGTGATAATGATGCTGTCAGTGCTAGCGTTAGACGGTTTAGAGGACTTCTTGACAGCCAGTAAATAAATATGGTTTTATTCTCAATCTTTGGGCGGCACTATGACATACGAAAGCGAACGACTGATTATTCGTCCAATGATATTAGAAGATGTTGAACCCTTCTCCCAGATCAATCAAGACTCAAAAGTAATGGAATTTTTTCCGAGTCTATTATCTTACGAACAAAGTGAAGACTTTGTGAAGAATATATTGGCGCACCAAAATGATAAAGGCTATTCCCTTAACAGCCTTATATTGAAAGATACTGGCGAGTGGATTGGATTTTGTGGATTATGGACTGTTGGGTTCACGGCTGAATTTACACCGGCCGTTGAAATTGGCTGGCGCTTAGGTAGTCAGTATTTTAAAAAGGGATATGGATCCGAGGCCGCTAGTCTTGTCTTACAGACTGCGTTTGAAGAACATCATTTGCCCAAGGTGGTGTCGTTTACGGCCCTCCAAAATATTCCTTCTATTCGGCTAATGGAAAAGATTGGATTAAAGCGCACTGGGGTATTTCGGCACCCTCGTCTACCCAGCGATCACTGGCTAAGCGAGCATGTCTACTATCAGATGACAAAACAACAATGGGCAGAGCGAAAAAGCTAGCAAGCACCTACACGGAAAGCAAATTCCTCTGGCACACTTGTTTTAACCTCCTCTTTTTCCTGACCACAGGGACGCGATTCACGTAGTCGGTTAAAAGCCATCAGCCGATACCGACGTTGGATTAAAATGGCTGCTTCTTCGAGTGTGATCTCAGCTATTTTTTCCTCACCATAGGACAGCCAAGAGAGATCGGTTTGAGAATAAGGACCATTAACAGCGGATTTAAGAGGCGTCCCATTAAAACTCAGATGGGTAATCATATTATCTTTATGTATCTTATGCTTCATAGCTTCATCGAGTAGCCAATGGGCCAATGCTTGTGGACCAGACAAAAGGGTCGTTATTCGAAACATCACACCGTCGTATATTACTTGGTCTATGTAAGGGCGAATATACGAAAGCATGTCTTCACGAAACGAAAGACTAGAACCATCAACCGACTCCTTCTCTTGATTGATAAGGAAACGATCAATATGCCTATCGATTGCCTCGGGAAATGACTCTTTTTCAATCATTTTTCTTAATTGAGATTCACGAACAAGCAAATGTTCTTGTCGACTACACACTAACTCAACTTGGTTTTCTTTTGCGACATCAGTTAATGGCTCTGGCATTGCGACAACATCATTCGAATGGTCATCGCCATAGTCCTCACTTGTATGCAAGGCTTCCATCACAGGTTTATAAGTATAAAATATCTGCTTACCTTTGACGTGTGAAATCAGTCTATCGATATCTACATAGACACATCCGGCAACAAAGGGTTCTGAGGTTGCTAAATCAGTGTGAAGCAGACCGTAGTGATGACGCAACCAGTCACTCATAAAAACAGCATGCGCGCCCTCTTTCATTTCCTTAATTGCGGTTTGTTCTTTTAGAACGAGTTGATAAATTTCTTCATCTTTTGTATTCGGAACGTGAAGGGCCCTGACTGCTTCTAATTCAACCAGCTCTAATCGATGTACTTTAGAAAACTCTAGAAGTTTTTCTTCTTCACCAATGTCTAAAAGCGCTTTTGAATAAACCAGTCGTAAATGAGCGGTAGGATTGGCGAGACGTTGTTTTAATAATAGCCAACGTTGACGCGCAGGGAGATGTTTGCCATTTTGGCTAAACCAGATAAAGGTGTAGTTCCCGAGTCTCAATCGATACGCCGGGTCTTTTGACTCAAACATTGGGAGGATACCCACTAACCATTCAGTTTGCAAGCTAGCCATGTTAATCAATTGCATCTCGTATTGCAACTGAATCCACGAAGACCTGAAGTATCTGATTTTGTTATGCTGTTGATTCCATGAGACTTTTGATTAGTTAAGGGAATTAAATAATGCCTAAAGGTAAGCGACCTTTTAGCTCTAGAGTGGCTACTTTCACCCCATATATGGGCTTAAGAGCACATGATGCCACGAATGTAACTTGTTCCACTCGAGATTTAAATGAGTATAGTCGTTGGTTATTTGCGGACGAAATGGCTCTAAAAGAACGACTGATTGCGCTAAAAGAAAGACTTGGAAAACCGCTGGTGATATTGGATGCCGGTTGTGGCCAAGGGTATGCCTCCAGACAGTTACTTTCCGATCCGGCACTTGAAGGTATTATTGCAAGTGTTATTGGCGTTTCACTTCATCACTTTCATTCGCTTGAAAGTTTAGCAACCGATTTCCCTTCTCGCTTTCGCTATTACCCAGGCACCGTTCAAAACGTATTGAGAAAAAGCACAGAACAGGTACATGTGATTTTAGATCTTTGGGGAGCCCTTGCTTACTCTGCAGACAAACTATCTCTTTTACATCAGTATCATGATGTATTAGTACCAGGAGGACAGCTTTATGCTTTTCAGCGACTTGAGCGGCACACCACTCAAACATTAATCCATGAAGGAGATGAAACCACTGAACTATTCCCCTTCTTGCATTGTCAGCCCGGTTTTAGTTGGTCTCGCCGACAAGGTGAAAAGGACACGCTATTATATCAAAAGAATCAGGCTCACTTCCCTATCACTGGCAGCATATCAATGACATGTTCTGAAGAGACCAATATTACAACCCCTAAAATCAAGCACTCTAGACGATTAGCTGCGGCTGGTAACGCATTAGTCCCTAAAACTGTCACCTATACATTGCACTCACGGACTTCACTTAGATCAAAACCATATTAGGGAATCAATATGTCAAATCGATTAACCGGAAAGGTCGCTATTGTGACAGGCGCTGCACGCGGAATCGGCGCAGCAACCGTTCAACGCTTTTCTGAAGAAGGGGCGACTGTCATTATCACCGATATTTTAGATGATCTTGGTGAGACTTTAGCAAAAGCTTATGGCGATAACGCGGCATACCATCATTTGGATGTTACTAATGAATCAGCATGGGAAACGGTCTTTCAGTGGACGCTGAAACACTTTGGCAAGGTCGACATTCTATTCAACAACGCGGGAATCGTTAACTGTAACTCTTCTCATCTTGAAGGAAGCGATCCAGAATCCCTTTCTCTTAAAACGTGGCGCACTATCCAGCAAATCAATATTGAGAGTGTGATTTTAGGCTGTCAGCATGCGATTCGAGCGATGAAGTCTAACGGTGGTAGCATTATAAATATGTCATCGCGCTCTGCCCTAGTAGGAGTTCCGTCTGCTTCAGCCTATGCGGCATCTAAAGCCGCTATTCTAAATTATACAAAAAGCGTAGCACTCTATTGCACAGAACAAGGGTATCCGATTCGGTGCAACAGTGTCGTCCCAGCGGCCATCGACACAAACATTTGGGATCATTTAGGTAAAAATGAACCAACACGGACCGCTGCAAAGAAAAGAATGGCCGAGCAAATACCATTAGGGCATTTAGGCTGTCCTGATGATGTTGCCTGGGCTGCAGTCTACTTAGCCAGTGATGAATCAAGCTTCTTAACCGGCACAGACATCAAAATAGACGGTGGCATATTAGCTGGCTCTTGCGCTGCTGTCCAAAAGCACTAATCGAGTGCGTACTGCTCGCGATAGTCTTTTTCTAGGGCTGTCGCTTGCTCTGATTTGACCATTAAACAGTTCCCAACGACTAACAGGTCTAAATCAGTTCCCATAAAGCAACGAAAAGCATCCTTAGGGGTTGAGACGATTGGTTCACCGCGTACATTAAAGGATGTATTTACCAATACTGGGCAACCGGTTAGTGCCTCAAATTGTTTAATCAGGGCATAATATGCTGGGTTTGTTTCTTTATGCACAGTTTGAATGCGCGCCGAGTAATCCACATGAGTGATCGCCGGGATAGTAGAGCGCTGCACATTAAGTTTTTCAATCCCAAACAACGCCTCTTCCTCAGCGTTCATTTTAGAGCAGTGTTTGGGGTGTACTTTATCCACCATCAACATGTAAGGCGAGTCACCCTCAAAATCAAACCACTCACTAACCGCATCAGCAGCAACGGATGGCGCAAAAGGTCTAAAGCTTTCTCTAAACTTCACTTTGAGATTTAGATTTTTTTGCATCGTCGGTGATCGTGGATCTCCTAGAATAGAACGTCCTCCTAAAGCTCGAGGTCCAAACTCCATTCGCCCTTGAAACCAACCAACGGCTTTGCCTTGCGCGAGCGCTTGGGCAGTTGCTTTAATCATTTCTTGCGTACTAACCGCTGAGAACTGTGCACCTGCTTCTGATAGTTGCTGTTCAATTTGGGACTGCGAGTACTGTGGACCCAAATAAGCCCCTTGCATTTGGTCTTTCAAAGGCATTAGACGAGGTTGCTTCATTACTTGATGCCAATAACCTAGGGCTGCGCCTAAAGCGCCTCCTGCATCGCCCGCTGCAGGCTGAATCCAAATATTTTTAAACTGACCATCGCGGCGAATTTTTCCATTAGCAACACAGTTCAAAGCGACGCCACCCGCTAAACAAAGGTTAGCCGTATCATATTTTTGAGCCAATGCCCGAGTCATCGTCAATACGACAGTTTCGGTTACTTTTTGGACTGATGCAGCCATATCCATATGGAATTGCGTGAGTGATTGCGACTCCGGCTCACGTCTTGGTTGACCAAACAAGGCATCAAAACGTGCATTGGTCATGGTAAGGCCGGTGATGTAATTAAAATAGCGCATGTTGAGGCGGAATGAGCCATCTGCCTTCAAATCAATCAGATGCTCAAAGACCTTATCAGCATACTTGGGCTCACCATAAGGCGCTAGCCCCATCACTTTGTACTCTCCACTATTTACCTTAAATCCTAAATAGTAAGTAAAAGCGGAATACAATAATCCTAAGGAGTGTGGAAAATGCAACTCTTGCTCAATTTTGAGTTGCTGTTTAAAACCGCGCGCCACAGTCGTGGTGGCCCATTCACCAACCCCATCTAGGGTTAAAACGACAGCATCATCAAACGGACTCGGATAATAAGCACTGGCAGCATGAGAAAAATGATGTTCACAAAAACGCAGTTTATCGACGCTGAAATCACTCGATTTTTTCTGAAACAACTTGAGCAACATGCGCTTTAAAAACAGCTTTTCATCTAGCCAGACCGGCATTGCCATTGAAAATGATGCAAAGCCTCGAGGCGCTGTCCCCAAATAGCTCTCAATAAGGCGCTCAAATTTTAAAAATGGTTTATCGTAAAAAACAACCGCTTTGACATCTGAGAGCTCGATACCGCCGAACTTTAATACAAAATCGATGGCATGCGAGGGAAAACCAGGATCGTGTTTTATTCGAGTAAATCGCTCTTCCTGAGCGGCTGCTACAATATGACCATCATGAATCAATGCAGCAGCACTGTCATGATAAAAAGCTGAAATACCGAGTATCCACATATTTTAAAACAACGTATAAATAAAAGGCGCCACAGCAGAGCCTTGGGTTAACACAATTAATCCACCTAGAAGCGCCATAAAGCCTAAGATAGGGGCTAACCATAATTTCTTACGGACACGCATAAATTTCCATAACTCTAAGAAAAACTGCATAGTGGCTCCTAAAATTGATCGGCCATGGTGTCATCGTGACTATCACGTGATACCCAATATGTCTCTTGCCGCTTGTTAAACTTTAATCCTAATGTGTCATTTCCAAAGGCTCTTCTGAGAAGACCTACTGGCGTAAACACAAGAAAGTAAATCACCCCCATCACAACCGGTGATACCACTGCCCCTAAAAGCAAACCAAACTTGAACCATACCCAATTCATGGGTCTAAGAACCCGAGGAGCAAGCAAAGCTGGTGCTAAAAAACAAAGGGATACAACGAGTGCCCAGACTCGAAAGCCGTTGCCAATAACAAGCGGATAAAGTGAGACCAGCGCAAAGAAGGCAGAGAACACAAAGCCAAAGCTAGCATCCTGACCTGGCTCAAGTGTTTTATGACGTTGACGTTCAGACATCCTTGCCCTTCCTAGATTAGATGGAATTATTATATCTGGCCCTCGATCTCGTTCAAGCAGAATGTGCATATTAACTCTTGATGAAAGCTTGCCAACTGGTTGAAAAGAAGCGACGAGAACAGGTCAATAATGTTAGTATTACTTCTATGAAAATAGCGATTATTGGCTCGGGAATCACTGGATTATGTTTAGCACAGTGGTTATCGGAACTAGCTCAGGTAACCATTTTTGACAAAGCACGTGGCGTAGGCGGGCGTTTAACGACTCGCTATGCTGAAGACTTTGAGTTCGATCATGGTGCTCCTTTTTTTGCCGGACACGATCCTGACTTTCAACAGTTTTGTCAAACCCTAGAATCGGAGGGCGTAATCGCCCCTTGGTGCGCGCGCTTTGCTGAAATTACGGATGGCCAAGTCACGCTAACCCGACAGTGGTCGGATGACAAACCTCACTATGTTGGTGTACCACGAATGAATTCCGTGGCAAAACACTTGGTGACTGGTTTAAACATTCAGCTGAACTGTCATATTGCCAAAATTGAGAAAGTCTCTTCCCAATGGCAACTATACAATAAAGAAGCGCAAGCATTGGACACTTTTGATTGGGTTATTTTAACAGCCCCTCCTCCTCAATCTTTAGCTTTAGCGCCAACGCTCTTTGATACTAAGGCATTACCGACAATGCTACCCTGCTTTGCTTTGATGTTAGGCTTCGATAAACCATTTGATATGCTGTTTGATGCGGCACTTGTTAGAAACAGTGCTTTGAGTTGGATAGCATCTGGCTCTAGTAAACCAGGACGAACCTCTCACTCAACGTTAACATGTTTAGCCAGTAATGCCTGGGCACAAGCACATCTAGAGTTACCACTGGAACAGATATCAGCTGAACTGGAACAGGAAGCATCTACTTTAGTAGGATATCCTCACCCACCCTCTTTAAAGGTGTGTCATCGATGGCGTTTTGCCAACCATCCTAAAAGACCCAAAGACAGTCCTACCTTTTTAATGAATGCCAATGAAAAAATGCTGATGTGTGGGGACAGCTTTGTACAAGGCAAAGTTGAGGGCGCGTATTTAAGTGCAAAGGCTTCTTTTGAAGCACTAAAACAGCATCTTTAAAGATGCTGTGCTGAATCAACCTGCAGTATCCACCGATTAGGATTGATTAAATCAAATTCTACTTGCTCAACCGATTCGAGAAAGTTAATGCCATAGCGTTCTCGAATAATTTGCTGCCAAAAATTTAATGCTCGAATATTTTTAGGTAGAACGCTAATTTCCCAACGACCTGGATCTTGTTCCCATAACGTCAAAGCAGCGAGCTTTCCATACCCTTTACGTCGAGCACCATGATGAATATAAAATTCAGCTAAGTTTTTGTTATTTGACTCAAAGTGACATATTTCATTGATTAATATAAAGCCCACCGCTTTACCATTAACATCGATTTCAAGCGCTGCACGTTTAGGCTCTTTGAGATAGCGCTGAAAGTAACTGGAGGCAAGCTTTTGCTCCGTTACTTCTTCTAGATCTTTTGTATACTCAACCCATAACTCAGGCAGGTGTTTCGGATCTTTTTCTGTCACTGCCGTCAAGGTTAAGTTACAAGGTTCTATAGCATTGGTCATTTATCTAGCCCTGAAATTGCAAAGTTACCTCTTAGCATAGATAATCTGGACTCCTATTTCATCTAAAGAATTCGTAAATGATCAAAATAATTCTGCCATTAAGTGCAATATATCTGTGCGTTGCCTCAAGCAGCGCACTCGCTGCTTCCTGCTCACTCATTAAAAGTAGCGACCGCTTTTTAGTGCAGGAAGGCACGTGTCATCATCGAAGTGCACCTGCATGTTCATTCAATATTGCGATTGCTTTAATGGCAGCTAATGAGGGAATTATTTCTGACGCTCAGCACCCTAATTTGCCATTTATAGAAGGTTATGATGATGGGATAGATAAGTGGCGGCAGCATCACAATCCCACCACTTGGATTAGAAATAGCTGTCTTTGGTATTCCAAAGTAATGACCCAATTACTAGGTCAAGAAGTATTTCAAACATACGTCAGCGATTTTCATTATGGTAATCAAGATGCTCAGGGGTTAAACGGGGAGCCAGGCGTTGCGGGGGCGTGGCTGAGTAGTTCCTTGCAAATTTCTCCTTTGGAGCAAATTGACTTTATCTCCCGCTTAGTAACTGACGCATTACCAGTTTCAAGTGAAGCCGTTAGGATTACGAGAGAAATTCTAAAAGTTCAGACACTTTCAAATGGTTGGACCGTCTATGGCAAAACGGGCGCTGCGCACCGACAAGATTTAGGCACAATTACAGACCAAACCCCTTTAGTAGGGTGGTTTGTGGGATGGGCTGAAAAAAATAAGCAGGTAGTACCTTTTGCCTTTCGAATCGAAGATGAACACTTAGCCCGGGATTATCCAAGCACACGCGCTAGAGCTAATGCGCTGATAACACTTAAAAATATCCTTAAGTAGTTTGCCACAAGGTCAGCTTACACATCGACTTAAAGAATTATCGAGAATCAGCCGATAAGTGGGTATAGAAATTATCAGGACTATCCATCATGCAACCTTCACCAAAAGCAGAAAAAGTATTATCAGAGGCTGATGCACGTTTGGCATTAAGTGCAGTAGGACTTGCTCTAACTCGAGTCAGTCCAGTCAAAGGCTTATTACGTGTGGCTGCTCCGACAAGAGATTATGATAGTACGATGTCGCAGCTAGTTGCTACGCTACAGAAAGATAATGAAATGTTTGAAACGATTGGCGAAAACACTACTGCATACTGGCTCAAAAAACCCTTATCTAAAGCCGCTGAAACCCAATATCTTAAGGAAGCCACTCTAAAAGTAGGCGACTCCGAGCAAACTGTTCGCTCTCTTTTAGAACGTTTATTTCAAGCCAAGCAAGACAAGAATGAAGAAGAAACTAATCGATTGTTAAATGAGCTAGCTAAGGGTATTCAGACAGAAACAACTCAGAATCCTACTGGTGACATCGCTTTATTTATGAATATCTTCATCAGAATGGATATGATTAAAGATAAATGCGAATATGGTTCTGACAGTGTTGGTCGAAAAGCTGTTTGTGGTTCTATTGTCAATTTAAAGCAGATATTTGGAATTGTTCCTCCTGTAGATAATATCTTCAAAGCAAAAGAGGAAGAGTTAGTATGGACGGAAATACTCTCTGAAATAGTAACAAGAGCCATTGGACCAGAATCAAAATATAAAATCATTGTCAAGATTGAAGATCAAGAAGCGGCCTTTAAATCCAGCATTACAGCAGCAAAAAACGCAAGCATTTCTAAATATTACGATGACGTTATTGAACAGCTTGAACACATTAAGTCACTCACGAAAAAAGAAATCAAAAGAGGCTTTATAGACGCGTTGAAAAATCAATGTGAGAGGTACCGCTCTAAAGGAATCCTCATCCCCTTAGCTGCTATGATTAATAATTTAACTAAAGATAGGAATTCTCCAGATGAAAGTAAGGGTTTTTCAGAAGCGAATCTTAAAGGGCATGGCTGCGCTCCAGACACTATTCGAGAATTTCAACAAGTCGCTCAGGCATTTGAAGACTTGCTGAAAGGAAAAGCGGATACAGATGTTGTATGCCAAGCTGACCAAGCCCATCCTGCTAAAAAAAGCAAGTTGATGACGCTCTCTCGTGACAGAGCTGCTCAATCATGGACTAAACAACTGGTTAAGCTAGCCTCCACAGCTGGATACCCACAACAGATGAAGGCTGAAAAATGCCGCTCTTTACCTACAAGCGAACCACGAAAATTAGCAGCAAGAAGAAGAGGACTCAAGAACCAGTAGCAGTGCCTAACTCTTAGTCTAGAGCCCTGTATACACCGGACTTTTTCGGTGTTCATCTTGCTCTTCTTCGTCTACACTACTGCCATCATTCTCAGCTGGTTCCAGCCTGCCTTTAGATCCTGATAAACGTCTTCCCACAAAAGCCGTCGTTATCTCATCTAGATTCTCTGAAGACACTTCCTGTTGAGTGGGACGATCGGTGCAACCCAATAGTCGAAATTCATTAAGTGATAGTTTCAAGGACTGTGGGCTCTTTGACCAATATATTTGATTAGCACTCTGTGTATCTAAGGTATCATTTCTTCTTTGCGTGAGCGCACCCATTATCCGTCTCAAGGGCTGAAGACCAGCAGACCAACCCTGCTCTTCAGGACGATGTCTTAAAATACACGGCATCTTTCTGGCTTCAGCACAGCGCTTAATTTCATCGGAAAGCAGCTCTTCATACGGCTTTTTTTCCGCAAAAGTCAGTCGACAATTTTCGGGCAACTCAACTCCGTTCTCTTTACACCACAATTGAATTAGTTGCCAGTGGGTTGCATTTGTTCCTGATACGACTTGCCACTCAAAACCAGCGTCTTGTATTTCTTTAATAGTCGCTTTTACCCTTTCAAGATCAAACTGGACACCAGCATTCCAAGCCGAGCGAAAGCTGTCTATATCATCTTGAGCAAATGCGAAACACCGTCGAACATCTTGATAAAAGTGTGAAAACTCATAGTCTTCTTGACCTTCTGGACCAATTTTATATCCAATTTTATGGCGCTGGTCTGCTTGCGTTAAAGCACCTGATAAATACCCTCTAATCAATAGCTCAACCGTATTATATGCGCGCGGCAATGCAGCCCAAACCTGTCCAATATCTAAAGGAAACAAATCGCCTAAAGACGTAATTAAAACAAACTGCTGATCCTGGGGTCGTAGCATTTGGAATATTCCTTAAAATATCTAGATGCTTAGAGTAAAACTTACTTTCTAGACATACAAGCTTTTAGAATTCTTGGTTACCTCGCCAACTACTCAAGAATCAACTATCATAAGTTCACTTTCTAGCCTTTTTATCGCCTTCTCAGAACGGCTTGACGCTGAGTCTCTGGAAGTCTTTCTATGGCGTACCGGAGCATTGTTCTAGGCATTTTAGACCAGTACTGGTCTAAAAAATCGATCAATGCATTTTCATCTTTCTTTCCAGCTTCTCTAAGCATCCACCCAACGGCTTTGTGCATCAAATCTTCGGGATCGTTAAAACATTTTTTTGCGAGCATAAAAGTTGGCTTCACATTGCCTTCTTTAATAAAAGCCCACGTTGCTACTATTGCGATTCTCCGTATCCACAAGTTTTCTGAATCAATCATTTCAAACAAGATGGATTTATCTTTTTTGATGAGATATTCACCTAAAATCGTATGTGCAGAAGCATCAACGAGATTCCAGTTATTGACACACTCTTTATTCTCCAAATAAAAATCGACAATGGCAGGAAGCTTTTCTGGGTCTGAACGCCTTTGGCAGATTAATATAATGAGTGCGAGCAATCGTTCCTCATTGTAAACAGACTGAAGAAGGATCTTTAGCTGAAAAAATGACAACGTCTTTGCTTGTTTAGCTATTTTACGAATCGTAGGAACGGTTATTCCCACGAATTTCTCGTGCGCACCGTAGGTTCCGGTTTGCGTTTTAAAAAAGAGTGCCGCCTTTTCAGGCGTACTATCTTTAGCGTTCTGGATAGCTTTCTTAGCTTCTTGTGCTGTAGTTATGCTCACTTAATAACTCTTGTGTAGATAGAAATCATTAACACAAGAGTTTAAACAATTATTTGAGCAAAACCCATATTTCTGTTAACAGTTCTGTTTCTGCAACTTCGTGTTCAAAGTTGATATAGTGAAACACGCAAGGAAAATCTGCCAATTCTTCATGTTCTTCATCCAGACGATGAATCCAGTCACGATATAATGGATAGATTGTATCCCCTATATTGTCTCGTGATCCTTTATGAGTTGTTACAGCGTAACGGCCGGCTGGCAGTATTTTTTCCAGCACCGTATCATCAAGGCGATAATCATCAGGCACATGAATTGCCAGGTCGAAACGAAACTCTTCTGGAGGTGTTGTTCGTGGGTCCTGATAGCCAAATCCAAATGAGCGACCTGGTCTCGGTGAGAGATCAATGGGCTGAGCTTTAGCCCAAGCAATTAGCTTGTTTATGGTCTCCACCATTTTAAGAGGGTCGCCATGGTGTTCCATAACAGCCAATCGTTTTTGGGGTTTATTTTCTATTGTGACATTCATGCATTTATTTCCTTGGAACGTTATAGCGTACGGCGGCTTTTCCCAGAAGGCCCAATCGGGCTGCGATTTAAACTCACTGGGCGATTGACCACAAATTTGCTTGAAAGCTCGGCTAAAAGCCTCATGGGACTCAAATCCTGCATCCAGCGCAATATTGAGAATGGTCTCACCTTTATAGATTGATAACTGATGGGCAGCTCTTTTAAGCCGCAGCCATCGAATATAATTGCTTAGGGAAACCCCGCAGTTAGCTGTAAACAAACGATGAAAGTGATATTTTGAACAGCAGGCAACCTCACAGAGTTTCTCTAAACTGAGTGGCTCATCCAAGTGCTTTCCGATATATTCAATCACTTTCTCGATACGCTTTTGATAGTTCATTTTCGGGTGTTAGGTATTATTTACGGTATCCAGAGTATAGCAGTTGACCTGGTTTAGCTTGATGAGTCTTGCGCAATAACAGGGGGAATTACATCATGCCGTTCTCATGATGATTCATTGATAATCTGAGTGATGACTGGTAACTTGTAGACACTTCTATATACATTCCTGATGAGGATAAAGCTGTGAACAAATCAATGTCTACTCTTTCTGAAATTAAGTTGGTTGGCATTAAGGTTCGCACTAAAAATGCGAACGAAATGGATCCTCAAACAGCAAAAATAGGCCCAACGATTGGTGAGTGGTTCGGTAAGCAATTAAGTGAAAAACTGTCCCACCGGACGAGACCAGGAACTACTTTTTGTGTCTATACCGAATATGACAGTGATGAGCATGGCGAATACACTTACTTTGTGGGTGAGCAAGTAAGTGCTTTTGATACGGTTGATCCGTCAATGGAAACATTAACCATCCCCGCTAGTCAGTATGCACAGTTTGAATGTGGCCCAGGTCCGATGCCTCAAGTATGCATTAACGCATGGCAGAACTTATGGCAAATGACTGAATCTGATTTTGGTGGAAAGCGATCTTATGTTGCGGACTTTGAGATTTATGATGAGCGCGCTCAAGATCCTTCTAACACTTCATTAGATATTTTCATTGGAATTCGATAGAACGACTGTTTTATGACTATATCAGAAACGCCATTCTCTCAGGCAGATCTTCCTTTTGGAACGAGTCTGCAATTGAGCATACCTTCTTCTGACGATTGCCGAGCCTTCATCAAAGCGGCGACCGAAAGTGTGTCTTTTCATCATCCTTGGATCAAAGCGCCCCAGGATGAAGCCACATTTCAAAACTATATTAATAATATTGATTTTGAGCGCCAAATCAGTTTTTTACTAAAGAAACGTGATGATGGTGCAATAGTTGGTGTTATTAATGTCAGTGAAATTGTCAGGGGCGTCTTCCAAAGTGCTTATTTAGGCTTTTATGCATTTGCGGGGCACGAGCGCCAAGGCTACATGTCTGAGGGCCTTTCACTCGTGTGTCGTTATTGTTTTGATACGCTAATGCTACATCGACTTGAGGCGAATATTCAGCCGGACAATCAAAGGTCGCTTGGCTTAATCCAAAAATTAGGCTTTAAAAAAGAAGGCTTTTCACCTCGATACTTATTTATCAATAATGAATGGCGAGATCATGAACGGTACGCTATAACAGCAGAGGATTACAATGCCCTCTAGCGCACCTGATATTGAGTTCACTGACGCCCCATCCAGTGAACTCATTGATTTTTTAACCAGCAAAATCAATCAAGAAACCAGCGAGCATGGACAAGCTTCTCCATTTGCTTTTTATATTCGAGACAATCACGGTTCAGTTGTTGCTGGCGCAAATGGTTTTTTAATTTATGGCACCATCTATACCGATCAGCTATGGGTAGATGCGTCGCATCGCGGCCAAGGATTGGCTAGAAATATCATGGATAAAGTACACGCGTTTGGTCAGTCCAAGGGCTGTCGGTTCGCGACTATTCAGACTATGAGTTTTCAAAAGGCAGTTCATTTTTATGAGCGTCTTGGCTATGCAACAGATTTTACGCGTGCGGGCTATGTGAATAATAGTCAGTGCTTATTTATGAGAAAGCCGTTGTAAGGGTCTTTTTCTCATGTTGAAGCAGCCATGATTTTCTGTCTAGGCCATTTTTATATCCCCCGAGCTTACCATTGTGATTAATAATTCGGTGGCATGGTAAAACAATCGTCAAATGATTGGCACCATTTGCATTGGCTACTGCCCGAAAGGCTTTTTCATTGCCAATGGCTTTTGCTTGTTCTTGATAGCTTCTCGTTTGACCAAATGGAATATCCTTCAACGCTTGCCAGGCCTTATGCTGAAAGTCTGTTCCAACACAGTGAATGGGCGTCTCAAAGGTAGACAATTGACCAGAAAAGTATTTTTTGAGTTCATCCTCAATAGAATCTATTACACTCGATTGTCCTGCTTGAATGGTTGCCCGATTTTTTTTAGCGATGGTCTGTATTTCTTTGGCAAGATTAGGCTGATCGCTATAGGAAAGAAAGTATAGTTTTTCATGATCGGCGATTGCAATCATACTTCCTAATGGACTATCAATTGTTTTGGCTTTTAATTGGTATTCACCTCTAGTACTAAAGGTACTTAAAAGCGACTGCAGCGAAAAGACTTCTTCAACTGAATGGTTTATCAAGACTCTTTCTCCTCTGCCAGTTTTAGCATAAGCGCTATTATTTCATTTTGTTGTTTTTTTGACAGCTTGCCGAAAAATTGCGCATCGATGGCTTCTACCACCGGCACCAGTTGATGGGCGAGCTTTACCCCGGCGTTTGTAAGTGCAACTGTCTTTGTGCGCGCATCATCTTCACTTTCTTTTCGAGTGGCGAGTTTTAAACTGACCAGCTTTTTAAGCGCAGCAGATACCGTCATTTTATCTAATTTTGACAACGATATAATCGTTGCTTGAGTGACTGGCTGCGATTGACGATGGCACCACAACAATAGGGCAATAATCACAAATTGAGCATGTGAAACGTCATAAGGTTCAAGTGCTTTTTTTATTAAGCGCTGCCAACATACCGTGGTTTGCCAGAGTAAAAACCCAGGACTATCCTCAGGAGTATCAAAACCAAAGGGCGCTTCACTCATTAATTAAGGCTCTTCTCTTTTAAGTTGATTTACTAATGCCTCCATCTCATCAGGGGCAGTAGCCGCGACATTCTTAGCAACTAATTGTATCCAAAGCCATTTCAAAGGCCCAGTCACCACCACTTTATTGGTCAGTAGAATACCATTGTCTGTTACTTCTAGAGTATGCGTATCCCACATCTTAGCCCCAAAGAAGTGGGTACAGTCCGTAAAGGCTTTCATCCACTGAATATCTGTTAGCGTGATTTTTACTGCAGGCGCACCTTTTGGCTTCAGCATAAAGTGATTTCCAACCGCAAACTCCCCTTCTAGAGTGCAATACTCTAAATCGGAATGCCAACTCGGCCAGTTTTCAATATCTATCCATTTGCGCCAAATTCTTTCAGGTGACACGCCCTGGTATAGCTGACGATGCTCTTTGATCCACATAATACCCTCTTATGTATTACCATAATACTATATGCATTTTTACCTTTATTTGTCCTAAAGATCAACCCATCCCCTCTCAATAGCACAAGGCATGGCGTTTACCATAGGGGCTATGAGGTATACTAAAAACGTCAGTAAGCCTTTGCAGGAGAGAAAACGGTGCCAAAAGGCGTAAAGAAACGAGACCTGCCCATCAAAACCTGCCCAGTGTGCCAAAGGCCCTTCACCTGGCGTAAAAAATGGGAAAAGGTGTGGGATGAAGTGAAGTATTGCTCAGACAAGTGTCGTTCACGCCGGCAGTTTTAGGATGCGTCTTTATCGAACTGTGGTACAGCTGAAAGAAAGGGCATCCATTCAGGCGCTTCACTCGACCAAACTTGCACCTCAGGATAAAAAAGTGATTTATCGTCAAGACTGCTTGCCCCAACAATGGTCAGATGAGGCCATCGTTCAGGCCGCCCGAACACAGTACTGCCGCAAGTGTCACAAAAGCCTACATGAATATGCTTTCCACTGGCTGCGGACCGGGTAAACTCTTTTACTGTGCCATGAATGAGAAGAGCTTCTTTCAGAACGGCCATAAAAGGCCAGGCGGTTCCGCCAGTCAGGCGTTGGCAATCCTGACAGGTACATATTCCAGATTTAACAGGCGCAGACTGTAACTCATATGAGATAGCCCCACAGTAGCATTTTCCTGTTATCATCTCGCTCTCCTATCACAATCCATTTATATCTTCTGGGCAATTAAACCAAATGATTCTTTACCTAGATTACTGGAATCACCTTCATTGGAATGAAACCGGCTCATATCTACAAAACCAGATTGAACGACAGAAAATCCTTTTTTATCTAAAGCCTTCGTGAGGGGTTTCTCATCCATCACATGAAGATGCGCAGGAAGATTGTATAGCTGCGCAGGTAGTGCATTAGAGACTTCCAAACCAACCCCGGGCCATTCATCACCAGCTTCCCATTTGGCATTATAGATAGGCAAATACCAGTCGGCATACTCTTTATGATGTGGCGATAGAACAACGATAAAGATTTTTCCTTCATCTTTTAACCAGCGATGCATTTTAGACAGTCCCAATTCAATCTCATCTGGAGACATAAAATGCATCACCCGATATAATACGACCGCATCTAGAGAGTTATCCTCGAGTGATATGTCTTCTGGGAAGTAAGCATTATTCAAATAGAGTTTATCAAGCGTTAGATCATTTTTTTTGGCTATCTGTCTGGTGTAGATGAGATGTTCCATTGCAATATCGTTAGCGATAACAGTTTGGTTATGCGCTAGGGCAAAATGCGCGATTCTTCCATATCCACATCCGACATCAAGAATGGTTTGGTTGTTGTCGCTACTCAAAAAATCTCCGTAGGCCTTTAGCACCCAATTATTTGAGCTTTCACTCGACAAAACGTCGAAACCTGTTTTATTCACGGTTAAATAGCTTTTACCGGTTTTGCTTTTAGGGATCCCTGGCAACCTGTTTTCGATTGTATCGAGTGTTTCGCTAGTCGCGGGCACGCCAAATGGCGTTGAATGAATCATTCGAAACTGGCTAAGAAGTTCATCCCCCAGAGCACTCGTGCTTTGCGCTAACAACGCAGCAAGAGCAATCACTTTAATGCTGTACTTCATCTTCAATTACGTATCTTTTAAAACCGCTTATGATTGAACCCACAATGATACTTCATTTGCCACTTGGTTTATATCCAATCCGGTCGTATCCAATATTTTCGTGTGTGCTAGAGGCTCCCAAGCGTTAAGAGCTTCTACTTTTGTAAAATCAAGATCTTCCCACGCATTATCCTTGATAACATTTTGAGCCCACTGTGGATCGAAAAGATGCATACGAAGCCAAGAAGACCAATTGAGCATATGTTGATCGACGCCATACGTGTTACGTTTTCTCAATCGCTGAATACGTTCATAGTCACTAACATCGAGCAAGCAGTACGATATTTTTTCTATCGCTTGCGCAGAGGGACAAGATAAGATTTCACCAAGCACAATTTGGCCCAGCAAACAGGCGTTTTTATTTTCAGATATTAATTTTTTAAGCCATTGTTCAGTCGCACTCTGCCGCCATCGAGCATCAGCATCTTCCGGCACACCGATGTCATCAAAGTCATACACAGAGATTTGCGGCCCTACTCGAATTTGTAGATTTTCCATAATGGCTGTTTTACCACTGCCACTAGCACCACCAATAAAGTATATCTTCACAGTATTTCCTTTTATTGATTTTAATATATGTGGGTACACACTGATGTTAAGTAAGAATTTTAGGGATGAAAACTTTTTCTGGAGGTTGCATGCCTAAAGGCACTAAAGTGAACTGGCTGTGCTGAAGCAAAGGATATTGGCGGAGAGAGAGGGATTCGAACCCTCGATACGGGAATACCGTATACACACTTTCCAGGCGTGCTCCTTCAGCCACTCGGACATCTCTCCAATTGGAGGGCATATTACCAGATCTAGACTGTAAGTCAAAGTTTAAACTTAGTTAGTATTTCAAACCGACTCGGTGTCTGAGCATGGTATAGGCCGCTATTCCAAGCAGCACTGTCAGCCCTGTAATGACGCTCACAGAGGCATATAAAGACACATCAGAAAGGCCAATCATCGCTTCTCTAAATCCGTTAACCATATAAAAAATAGGGTTAAAATGCGAAATCACCTGCCAAAAGGGAGGGAGCAAATCTATCGAGTAAAAGACGCCACCTAGGTAGGTAAGGGGCGTTAAAATAAAGGTCGGAATAATGGCAACATCATCAAATTTATTGGCCAACATACCGTTGATGAATCCACCAAAAGAGAGTAAGAAGGCGGTCATAACGCATAGATAAGCCACAATCCAGGGATGGGCCATCCGGATATCCAAAAAGCAGCTGATAACAACGAATACCGCTAAAGCGACCATTACGGCCCTAAACACCCCTCCGAGCACAAAACCGAACAAAATACTCCAGTTGGGCATCGGAGAAATCAGCATTTCTTCAATAAAGCGGGCATATTTACTACTGAATAAAGAGGATGCAACGTTGGTGAAGGCATTATTGACAATGCCCATCATCATTAGGCCCGGCACTAAAAACTGTATATAGGAGACGCCGCTCATCGACTCTATACGGTGTCCAATGACGTAACCGAAGATACAGAAGTACAACAACATGGTAATTGGCGTTGGCAACAATGTTTGGGGCCAAATACGGATAATGCGAACGATTTCACGACGTAAAACAGTTGTAAAAGCAACCCAGCTTAACGTATTCAAGAAGATACCTCCTTAGAACCGACCAAGTCCAA
Source organism: Legionellales bacterium (assembly GCA_002708265.1). Classification (GTDB taxonomy): domain Bacteria; phylum Pseudomonadota; class Gammaproteobacteria; order Berkiellales; family Berkiellaceae. The sequence continues at coordinate 430,694 of PANA01000005.1, forward strand.
AAAGAACTGTTCAAGCCGATTCGTAGAGGGACGGACCGCTTGAATATCGGCATTTGCTTGCGCCAAAGCAGTCAAAATAGGATTGAGTTGCGCATCGCCCCCACAAGTGACTTGAATGATATTCGATCCATTTAGTGTTAAATCATAACCAGGCACTTCGGGCAGATTGGTGACAGGCTCTGTACATTCAATAATAAAGGTTTTATTTTGTTGCTGTCGCAGCAATGCCTGCATTTCACCAGTGGCTTTAATTTTACCTTTATCGATGACTGCCAAGTTTCGACACAAAGCTTCCGCCTCTTCAAGGTAGTGTGTGGTCAGAATAATGGTCACACCATGCTCATTCATTTTTCTTAAGAATGACCATGTGGTCCGTCGCATTTCCACATCAACCCCGGCTGTAGGTTCATCCAACAAAAGCAGCTTGGGTTCATGAATCATGCCACGAGCAATCATTAATCGTCGCTTCATTCCACCGGATAGTTTTCCTGCTTGAACGTGACGCTTATCCCACAAATCCAAGTTCTTTAAAAAGTACATGGCATTTTCTTTCGCACGACGATAAGGCACACCGTAGTATCCCGCTTGATTGATGACAATATCTTCTACTTTGTCAAAAATAGGAAAGTTAAACTCTTGCGGTACTACACCAATATTACGCTTCACGGCCAACGGATCTTTATCTAAATCCAACCCAGAAACAATGACCGAACCAGAATCTTTTTTCACGAGTGTACTCAAGATTCCTATCGTTGTGGACTTCCCTGCCCCATTGGGCCCTAGTAATGCAAAAAAGTCCCCTTCTTCGACCGAAAAAGAGACATCGGAAAGCGCTTTAAAAGACTTGTCATAAGTCTTATTCAGCGAATCTATAGACAATGCTAACTTACTCATGGAATCAGTCTACTCCTAGTGTTACAAAGACGCAACGATGCTGCGCCAGCGCATTTTTGTCATCCAATCGCCCTTGTTTGATCCGCAAATCTCTACTTGCTTTGATGCAAATGCCTCTTCTAGGATAAAGACATAGCGCGATATCTTCATGGAGGAAGAAACGTGGCCCTTAAGCTAAGTTTACAAGCTGCGCTAGGCGCTTTTTGCCTATGCTTATCCCCAGCTGCACTTGCCAGTGTTTTGCTGATAGTGCCGCCTGAGCAAAATCATACTATTCAAGCACTTCCGACCGTCGCAATAGAAACGAGCCAGCCGCTCGCTGCCCCCTAAATTTAGTTAGCCCCCTTTTTAATATAATGCATGCTACCTTAAATACAGCAGGCTTTTATTATTTAGTTGAGTTTCTTATGGGGGAAATGGCCTTGTTAAAACATATTAGCTCTCTTTTATCTAAGAGTACGCGTTATAGCAATGCGTTTTCGTCCGTATACAATTTAGTGTTGCGTTTATATTTAGCAAAAGTTTTTTTCAGTTCAGGCCTTCTCAAGGTGCAAAACTGGGGAAACACACTTCACCTGTATGATAGTAAGTACAGTGTGCCCTTACTACCGTATGAGATGGCGGCTTATCTTGGCACTGCTGCAGAATTAGCGATTCCTGTCTTTTTGGGCTTGGGCTTAGGAGCTCGTTTACCTGCTATCGGCTTATTTCTATTTAATGTTGTTGCCGTCTATAGCTATCCTACTTTATGGACAGACAGCGGCTGGTGTTTGATGAAAGATCATTTATTGTGGGGCGTTATGTGTGCCACATTATTCTTCCACGGCTCAGGTAAATTTTCACTGGATTATTTATTGGTCCGTAAAGATACATAAAAGATATATGATGAAAAAAGCCCTCATTATGAGGGCTTTTTTCATGGCTTTGACAAACTATCCATCAGGGTTTTTAGAAATCGGGTAGCCTCTCCCCCGGTAACCCCTCGATGATCGAAAGTTAAAGATAACGGCAACAAATGTCCGATAGTAACAGTATTATTTTTAACAACTGGCGTTTGCGTTAAACGCCCTACTCCTAAGATCGCAACGGCTGGTGGCACGACAATCGGTGAAGCAAACTGTCCTGCAAACTTCCCAAAATTTGACAGCGTCAATGTGGCACCTTTTAAGGCGTCAGGGGTAAAGCTTTTCTCTTGCGCTGCTTTTTTAAACTGATTAATGGTTTCTCTAAGGGCTTGTCTATCTTTATCTTGAATATCTTTTAGGACAGGGACAAACAATCCTTCTGGACTATCAACTGCCATACCTAGATGTAGCGCCTTGTGGACTTTAACTGACTCTGAGGCTGTATCAAACCAAGCATTTAAACCAGGCTCTGCTTTTACACCTTCTACAATCGCTTCAATAATGCGTACCGTAATATCACCTTTTTCAATCCAAGCGCTGACATCAACGGTATCGTATATTGAAACCGGAACAACCTGCGCTTTTGAAGAAATCATTGCATGAGCCATTGACCGTCTTGGGCCACGCAGGGGTTCAAAGCCCTCAGGAGGATTTTGGCTTACTGCGCTCACGGGATTTGATACTGATGAGGAGGGCAAGTCGGTCATTAACACAGCACCTTTCGGTCCTGATCCTTTTACTTTCGTCAAATCAATGTGCATTTGCCGAGCGCGAGCTCTAACCGCAGGGGCAGCTAATACAGTAGCACCCTCTGTAGCCTGTGCTGAAAAAGAGACATCTTCAATTACGGTGTCACCTTCTTCAATTTTTCCAGCCACTGTCGTACTACTCTGAGCAACAGGCTCACTTACCGCACTGGCAAATTGCACTAAAGGGGCACCCGTTTGAATGACATCACCTGGTTTACCATGGAGCTTTTCGACGATTCCTGCCTGTGGCGCGGGTACTTCAACGACGGCCTTGGCTGTTTCCATCGACACCAAGGGGGCATCCAGCTCAACGTGGTCACCTTCTTTCACGTGCCATTCGACAATCTCTGCATCCGGTAGGCCTTCTCCTAAATCCGGTAAAGTAAATGTGGACACTATGCGTACTCCATGGTTTGTAAAACGGCCTGCACTATTTGTTTTGTCTGAGGCATATAAGTGTTTTCCAACCTGTATAAAGGCATGACAGTATCGAAACCCGAAACAAATTGTATCGGGGCCTTCAAGTCCATCAATGCATATTCTGCACATCGAGCAGCAATTTCAGAGGCGATAGAACAGGTTTTAACAGACTCTTGAGCAATCACACAGCGGCCAGTTTTTTGTACTGATGATAAAATCGTATTAATATCCAGTGGCTTGACCGTGGCAACATCAATTAACTCGACATCAATGCCTTGTTGAACACACTGTGCAGCGGCTTCTCGCGTTTCATGCATCAACGCGCCCCAAGAGATGAGCGTCACGGCATTGCCTTGTCTTTCTACAAAGCATTTATCCAATGGTAATCCCTCACCATCGTCTAATACGGTTTGTTTTACTTTTCGATAAACACGTTTCGGCTCTAAGAAAATAACCGGATCTGGATTATGAATAGCAGACAGCAGTAATCCGTAGGCTCGCTTGGGAGAGGATGGAATGACCACTCTCAATCCAGGAATGTGCGCAAACATGGCTTCGAAACTTTCCGAGTGGTGCTCTGGGGCATGTATACCGCCTCCATACGGTGCTCTTAAAACCATCGGGCAAGACAGACGACCTCGAGTACGATTTCTTAACCGGCTAGCGTGTGAACATATCTGATCGAATGTCGCATAGCTGAAACCCATGAACTGTATTTCGGCTACTGGCTTAAGCCCCATAGCAGACATTCCCACTGCTAAACCAGCGATCATATTTTCAGCAAGGGGCGTATCTAAAACTTGTTCCGAAAAATCTATCTTTAGACCGTCGGTGGCGCGAAAAACCCCGCCATTGGTGCCGACATCTTCACCGAAAACCACAACATTATGATCATCCGATAAAGCTCGACGTAAGGCCATTGTCACGCCTTCAATTAAGGTGATATCAGCCATTACGACGTCCTTTTAGTGTTTCCCATTGATCTAAATAGACTTCAGGCAAAGTGTGATACAGCGACTCAAATGCACTTTCAGGCGACTGAGGGGGTGTTTCTAAATAATTTTTCACAGATGATTCAATTGCTGCAGTGACATTTTGATTCAATATCTGTTCTTTTTTATCATCCCACTGCTGGGTGTTTTCGAGATACGTTCGCATCCTTTGTATTGGATCTTTACTAGAATTTTCTTCCAATTCACCCGTCGGTCGATAGCGGCTTGCATCATCTGCTGTGGTATGGTCGCTCATTCGATAACTCATCATCTCAATCAAAGCAGGTCCTTTTCCAGAACGCGCATGCGCGATAGCTTTGCGAGTTTCACTTAGAACCCCTATGACATCATTACCATCTATCTGAATACCTTGTATCCCAGCTGCCAGACCTTTCTGAGCAAGCGTCTGCGCACCCGTTTGAGAATCATACGGTACCGAAATTGCCCACTGATTATTATTGACCACAAAGACAATCGGAAGTGACCAAACAGCTGCCACGTTCATAGCCTCATAGAAATCCCCTCGAGAGGTTCCGCCATCACCGATAGTAGCCACCACTACATTAGCCGTTTTTTGATGCTTGAGAGCAAAAGCAGCACCTGCACCATAAAGCGTTTGCGAAGCAATGGGAACACAGATAGGAAAATCGCGTGGACAATGCTCAAATTGAGAGCCTCTCTCATCTCCTCCCCAATACAAAAGCACTTCTTCCATTTTGACGCCACGAATAAGCTGAGCGCCAACATCACGGTAATACGGACACAGCACATCATCTGTTTCCATCGCCATTCCAGTGCCAACCGTAAATGCTTCGGCACCCTTTACTGATGGGTATGTGCCTAATTTTCCAGTTCTTTGTAGAGCAATTGCTTTTTTGTCGAAGTGTCTTACCTTGACCATCCACTCATATAATGTTTTAGCCTCATCAGCTGCAACATTTTCTGGCCAATCCCCCACTAAGACGCCGTCTTGGTTTAAAACTTGGCGCCATGGAATGTCATAGTGGGCAATAATTTTATCGCTACTCACTGCTGGCTTCCTTGTTTTTCTTTAAATCACTTAGACGCTCAAGCGCTATTTTATCGGCGACTTCAGAGGGAGGGAGTCCCTCATCTTTAGCGCGCTGTAACACAGTTCGAGTGGTCTCAAAAATTTCGTGTACTTTTTGAACAATAGCTTCTTCAGAGGCTTGTTGATACTGATAGGCAACATGAATAATGCCACCAGAATTAATCACATAATCAGGTGCGACAATGATCCCTTTATCTTGCAGTCGAAACGCATCTTTAGGCGTCGCCAATTGATTATTTGCAGCACCGGCTACAACCGTCGCATTTAAACGTTTAATAGTTTTTTCAGACAAAGTCCCACCAACGGCACAAGGACTGAATATCTCGGCTTTTGCGTCGTAAATATCTTCTAACGTACTAGTTTGTGCGCCTAATTCATTTGCACAAAAATCAACCGCTTCAGGATTGGCATCACAGACAATTAGCTTAGCCCCATCGTCTTTTAATAACTTGCACAACTTTAAACCAACATGACCAACACCTTGCACCGCAACTGTTAACCCTTCAAATGAAGTTTTTGACAGTTGAGCTTCTACGGCGGCCTTCATACCACAAAACACACCAAGAGCCGTCAGAGAGGAAGGATCACTTGGTCCAACGCTCACTTTTGAGGTACAGGTAACATAAGACGTGCGCTGGGCAATAACGTCCATGTCCTCGACATTAGTCCCCATATCTACTGCGGTAATGTACTGCCCATCAAGGCTTTCTACAAAATCACCGAAGGCTTCAAACAATGCCTTTCGATCCCAATTTTTTCCTTCTGGAACCCAAATCACAGACTTACCACCCCCAAGTGGTAATCCGGCCATTAATGACTTTAATGTCATCCCACGCGCTAGACGCAGCACATCTTCAACAGCACTACTGGTTGAATCATATTGACGAAGACGACATCCTCCAAGAGAGGGGCCTGCCGTCGTATCATGAATGGCAATCAAGCACCGTAAACCGGTTTTAGGATCGAACTTGGCATGTAGCTCTCCGAATCCTTTATCAAGACAGTCTTTCATCCACTCTTCGTACATGCCAATTTCCTTTTGATAATAGTTGACTTACTCTTTTAGTTATTCACTATTGTCGATCTTAAGCTCATGTCTTATAGGTGACAAGCATCATGCAATTTTCGAACGAACACCAACTTATTAAAGAAGCGGCCGAACAGTTTGCTAACCAGCACCTTGTCAACAATAGTGAGCACTGGGCACAAGCGGGTGCTCTACCCGAGTCATTGTTTCACGACCTTGGCGCACAAGGCTTTATGGGTATCTTGTTACCCGATAGCTTTGGCGGAGCCAATCTTGATTATCAGGCTTACGCCTTGATTTTAGAAGGCCTGGCATACGGTGATGCTGCTTGCTCTACTTTGGTAAGTGTGCACAACTCAGTTGGCACTTTACCGATTTATCATTATGGAACTCATGAGCAACAATCTCTCTTTTTACCAGGGTGTGCTAGTGGTAAGCAAATCGCTGGCTTTGCTTTGTCAGAACCCCAAGCTGGTTCTGATGCTGCTGCGATTAAAACAAAAGCAGAAAAAGTGGGTAATGAGTACATCATTAATGGTGCCAAACAATTCATAACTGCAGGCAAAAGTGCACACCTGATGATTGTGATTGCGACATTAGACGATCACCACCACACAGCGTTTATTGTTCCAACTAACACACCTGGCTATATCGTCGACAAAGTTGAAAAGAAAATGGGACAAGAGGCAGCAGAAACTGTTGCTTTACGCTTTGAGAATTGTCGGGTACCTGAAAGCTATCGACTGGGTGAAGAAGGCCAAGGCTTAAAAATTGCCTTATCTCAATTAGAAGCTGGACGGATAGGTATTGCCTCACAGGCACTAGGGATCGCAAGTCGAGCATTTGATTGTGCTAATCAGTATGCAAAGGAACGCCACACTTTTGGTCAATCCTTAAATGAGCATCAGCACATTGCCTTTTTGCTTGCTGAAATGGCAACTCGTTTAGAAGCGATTCGAAGTTTAATTTGGCGCACTGCTGTAGCTAAAGATGCTGGCCAGCCGGTAAAACAGCTGGCCGCAATGGCGAAGCTGTTTGCTTCTGAGAATGCTGAGTGGATATGCCGTCAAGCGATTCAAATTCATGGTGGCTATGGCTATCTCCAGGACTTCCCGGTGGAACGCTTATACCGAGATGTTCGCGTTACCAGCATTTACGAAGGCACCAGTGAAGTTCAGAAGATGATTATTGCCCGCTCATTAAGCGAGCATGCGTAATCCTCCATCTAAACGAATGATTTCGCCATTGAGATAACTATTTTCAATAATATGCGCCACTAGACGTGCAAACTCTTGTGGTTTTGCGAGCCGCTTTGGAAAAGCAACGTGCTCGATTAAGTCATCCCGAATATCTTCGGGAATGCTTTCCATCATTGGTGTTTCAACCAAGCCTGGTGCAATCGTCATTACTCTGACGCCATAACGGGCCAGCTCGCGAGCAATGGGGAGTGTCATCGCCGCCACGGCCCCTTTTGAGGCACTGTACGCCGCTTGACCGATTTGACCTTCAAAAGCGGCAATTGAAGCCGTCTGAATCATTACCCCCTGATCTTCAGAATCAATACTGTTTTGTGTCATGCGATGAGCACACAGTCTCAGGACATTAAAGGTTCCGATGAGGTTAATATTGATCACCTTTGAAAAGTCTTCTAAAGGATAAGGACCCTTTTTAGATAAAACGCGCTGCCCTTCTACAATACCTGCACAGTGCACCACGATCCGTGCGGGAGCATCCCACTGCTTTTCAATGGTATCAAGTGCTTTTTCAATGGCTTTAGGATCACTCACATCAGCTTTTAGACTCAAGGCATTATATTTTTTAACTTGCTCGGCCATTAAATCAGCGTTTAAATCTAACATCGCAACTTTTGCGCCATGCTCAGATAAATAAGCAGCACAAGCCGCCCCCATCCCTGACGCTGCTCCTGTTACCAAGGCCACTTGTCCTGATATTTCCATTGCAATTTCTCCTGCAGGTTTTTAAATATCATACCCAAAATTTTACAGCTATGTAGATAACCTGAGTCTTTGTGAGTTGTGGTTATCAAGCTCAATCGATAGGCTGAGTTTGGCATTTCAAAAGGAAATAAAATGGCATGGAAGATGTACTCGCCACCGACTTAGATGAGAGCTTAGGGCTTTTAAAAGACAGCGTAACGGCCTTTGCTCAAAAAGAGATAGCCCCCCTAGCGGATGAGATTGATCGTTCGAATCAATTCCCACGTCACTTGTGGCCTAAATTAGGCGAGATGGGGTTACTTGGTATTACGGCACCTGAGGGTTATGGGGGGTCTGAAATGGGCTACTTCGCACATACCTTAGCAGTAGAAGCCATTTCTAGAGCAAGTGGCTCAATCGCTTTGAGTTATGGTGCGCACTCCAACTTATGTGTTGATCAGATTTCACGTCACGGTAGTAAGGAACAGAAAGCCCGTTTTCTACCACGCTTAATCAGTGGTGAGCACGTAGGCGCACTGGCAATGAGTGAAACGGGCTCTGGTTCAGATGTTATGTCCATGCAATGTAAGGCAGAAAAAAAAGCCGATGGCTATTTGCTGAATGGACATAAGATGTGGATTACAAATGGACCTGAAGCCGATGTAGTGGTGGTGTATGCTCGTACAGGCCCGAATGGTGGCTCTAAGGAAATCACCGCCTTTTTAGTTGAGAAGACGTTTCCTGGTTTTAGCTGTGCCCAAAAACTCGATAAATTGGGTATGAGAGGCTCTGATACATGTGAATTGGTCTTTAACGATTGCTTAGTTCCTGAATCCAATATTTTATCAGAGGTCAATATGGGGGCAAAGGTACTGATGAGTGGCTTGAACACCGAGCGGCTCATTTTATCTGGTGGACCTCTGGGGCTTATGCAAGCCGCATTGGATGTTGTTCTACCGTATGTACATGAGCGTAAACAATTTGGACAATCAATTGGTCAATTTCAATTAATACAAAGTAAAGTGGCCGATATGTATACTCGTTTGCAAGCATGTCGTGCTTATGTCTACAGTGCGGCAAGGGCTGCTGATGCACAACGTTTAGACAATAAGTTGGCAGCTTCCGTCATTTTAATGTGTGCAGAGTCTGCTACCGCGGTCGCCCTAGATGCCATACAGTGTTTAGGCGGAAACGGTTACATTAATGAGTTTCCGACGGGCCGTATTTTGCGTGATGCCAAGCTATATGAAATTGGTGCTGGCACATCAGAGATTCGACGATTAATTATCGGTAAAGCCCTTTTTAATGAGAGTGCCTAAGGAGAGAACATGTCTGATAACCCAGTGGTGATTGTCGCGGCTACTCGCACACCGATTGGTGACTTACAAGGCAGCTTGTCAACTGTCACTGCTGCTGATTTAGGCGCTGTGGCCATCAAAGGAGCTTTAGAACAGGGGCACGTTGGGGCCCAAGCCATCGATCAGGTCATTATGGGCTGTGTTTTAAGTGCGGGTCAGGGTCAGGCGCCTGCTCGCCAAGCCAGCTTAAAAGCTGGACTAAGTAATACAACACCGTGCACAACTATTAATAAAATGTGCGGCTCCGGTCTGCAAGCGGTGATTATGGGGCATGACGCTTTATTAGCTGGCAGTTCAGAAACCGTTTTGGTGGGCGGACTAGAAAGCATGTCAAATGCGCCATATTTAGTCCCTGGTGCACGTCAAGGCTTACGAATGGGACACCGCACTTTTGTCGATCATATGTTTATTGATGGGTTAGAAGATGCTTACGAGCGTGGAACCCTTATGGGCGTATATGCAGATCGAACAGCAGAAAAATATGACATTAGTCGTGAGACGCAAGACGAGTTTACCTTAAACTCTTTATCCAAGGCTCAAAACGCTGCAAGCAGTGGGGCATTTAATGATGAAATCGTTCCCGTCGAAGTGAAATCAAAACGGGGTAGCGATCAGGTGGTGATAGATGAACTTCCTACCAAAGCTCGCCCTGAAAAAATTCCGTTGTTAAAACCTGCTTTTAACACAAATGGAACGGTCACTGCGGCAAACGCTAGTGGTATTTCAGATGGGGCCAGCGCGCTCATTTTAACGCGCTTAAAGACCGCCAAAAAACAGGGCTGGCCAGTGTTAGCGCGAATCGCTGCCCATGGGACTTCGGCTCATGAACCGCAGTGGTTTACGACAGCGCCAATCGGCGCGATTGAAGGTGCCCTAAAGCGTGCCCAGTGGCAGATTAATGATGTCGATTTATTTGAAATCAATGAAGCTTTTGCAGTGGTCACATTAGCGGCAATGAAAACACTAAAACTGCCTGCCGAAAAAATTAATATACACGGTGGGGCTTGTGCTTTAGGACATCCTATTGGGGCATCTGGTGCAAGAATTTTAACAACATTAACTCATGCCTTAAAAACCCACCAGGTATCCAAAGGGGTTGCCACTCTTTGCATCGGTGGTGGAGAAGCGGTGGCAGTTGCAATTGAGCGGGAGGCTTAATGAAAACCATAGGACATGATATTGATTTGAACGATCCGGCAATTGCTGAGCTGATTGAGCATAATCTATCATTAGCCCAACAGTTAAAGGATACCGTCAGTAAAATCGCTGAAGGTGGCCCCGCTGCCGCTCGTGACAAACATTGTGCGAAAGGCAAACTGTTGCCCAGAGAGCGTATAGAATTACTCCTTGATAGTGGCTCACCTTTTCTAGAAATTGGGCAATTATGTGCACAAGGGGTTTATGAAGAAGACATTCCCTGTGCAGGGATCATTTGTGGGATCGGCTATATACATGGCGTTGCCTGCATGATTGTTGCGAATGATGCCACGGTCAAGGGGGGCACTTATTATCCGCTAACCGTAAAAAAGCATCTACGAGCTCAAGAAATTGCACTTGAAAATTATTTGCCTTGTATTTACTTGGTTGATTCTGGTGGCGCTAACTTGCCTCATCAAGCAGAAGTATTTCCAGACAGAGATCACTTTGGTCGCATCTTCTACTATCAATCCCGCATGTCGGCTATGGGCATTGTTCAAATTGCAGTCGTAATGGGCTCATGTACAGCTGGGGGGGCTTATGTACCCGCAATGTCTGATGAGTGCATCATGGTAAAAGAGCAGGCAACCATATTCCTCGCTGGTCCTCCGTTGGTAAAAGCAGCAACTGGTGAAGTCGTCACAGCCGAAGCGTTAGGTGGCGCTGATTTGCATTGCAGAGAATCGGGCGTTTCTGATCATTTAGCAGAAGATGACAGTCATGCCTTAGCACTGGCCAGAGAAGCCGTTTACAACTGTTTCGAGGCCCCTGCAGATCCCATTATTGATGACAATGCCCTCCCCCCTCGATTTGATGCTGAGCAGCTCTACGGTTTGATCCCCACCAGCTTAAAGCAACCCATCGATCCTTACGAGGTGATTGCTCGCATCGTCGACGATTCTGCTTTTCATGAATTTAAAGCACTCTATGGCACAACCTTGGTGTGTGGCTTTGCGCAAATTGAAGGCCATCCCGTTGGGATTATTGCAAACAATGGGGTTTTATTTAGCGCTTCTGCGCAAAAAGGAACACACTTTGTTCAACTGTGTTGTCAGCGGAACATTCCACTACTGTTTCTACAAAACATTAGTGGCTTTATGGTCGGACAGGCTTATGAGGCAGGTGGCATCGCTAAAGATGGCGCTAAAATGGTGAATGCAGTGGCTTGTGCTAATGTGCCCAAGCTCACCGTGATTATGGGCGGCAGTTTTGGTGCCGGCAACTATGGGATGTGTGGCCGGGCTTATGATCCTCGCTTTCTATGGATGTGGCCTAATGCTCGCATTGGGGTCATGGGGGCGCAACAAGCAGCCAGTGTCCTCACCCAAGTCACTCAGGCTAAGAAGCGCCATCGCAATGAGCCATGGACTGATGAACAGATGCAGGCATACCAAGACAGCCTTACTGAAACCATTGAAGCACAAACCTGCCCCTATTACGCCAGTGCACGGTTATGGGATGATGGAGTCATCGATCCGGTAGATACGCGAGCGGTATTGGCATTTGCATTATCCATTGTCGCAACAGATGATGAGCCAACCCATTATGGAGTATTTAGGGTATGACCCAAACCATTCGTTTAGAAAAGGAATCCGCTTTTTATCATCTGATTTTGGACCGTCAAGACAAGAGAAATGCTTTTGATGAGCACATGATTGCTCATATGATTGCTAGTTTAGACACCGTACGTGCTGACAAGAGTGCCCGAGGCCTCATCATTCGCTCTTCCAGCGCACATTTTTGTGCGGGGGGCGATATTGCTTGGATGCAACGATCTGCCCAAATGAGTGAACGTGAAAATTTTGATGATGCGCGTCAGCTGGCACAGCTGATGTATCAACTATTTTCATTAGAAGTCCCAACGCTCTCATTGGTCAGCGGCGCTGTTTTTGGTGGCGGACTCGGTTTAGTTGCCTGCACTGACTCGGCAATTGCGACCGAAGATGCCATTTTTTGTTTATCGGAAGTCCGTTTAGGGCTCATCCCTGCGGTCATTGGTCCTTACATCATGAGAGCAATGGGACACCGTCGAGCACAACATTTTATTTTGACAGCAAATCGTTTTTCTGCGCAGGTGGCCTATCAGGCTGGCTTGGTGCATGAGCTGGTTCAGAGCACTGATGATTTATCAAGTGCCTCTGATGACTGGTGTGAAGCCATTAACTCAGGCGCACCGATAGCGTTAGCCGTTGCTAAACAATTTTGTCATGAGATGCACGACCGTGACATGAGTGAATCCATTATCGACATTACTGCAGCGTGCATCGCCTCTTTAAGAAGTAGTCCAGAAGGACAAGAAGGTACTAAAGCCTTTTTAGAAAAACGCACACCCGATTGGGGACACCGGGAATGACCATTCAACGTTTGTTAGTCGCTAACCGCGGTGAAATAGCACTAAGAGTTATTAAAACTTGTCAAAAAATGGGGATTGAAACCATTGCGCTTTATACCCCAATCGAAGCAGGCTGCTTAGCGGCCCTTCAAGCAGATATGGCCATTGCGCTACCCGCGGGGCCGTTGTCACACAATTATTTAAATTCCGACTTAATCATTGAATTGGGCAAGACTTACGGGGCTGATGCGATTCACCCAGGTTATGGATTTTTGTCTGAGAATGCAACATTTGCCCAAGCATGTGCGGTAGCCAACATTCAGTTTATCGGTCCAACCCCGGAATCTATTCAAGTAATGGCACTGAAGCATGAAGCGAAGGCTTTCATGGAAAAAGCTGGGGTTCCGGTTTTGCCGGGCTTTAACGGCGAAAGTTCTGCGCCCGAGACCTTACAAAATGAAGCTGACAAAATGGGATATCCCTTGCTTATTAAAGCAGCAGCGGGTGGTGGCGGACGCGGCATGCGTGTGGTACATCAAGCCAAAGAATTTATTCCGCAGCTTAAACGAGCCAAACAAGAAGCATTAAGCTATTTTAGTGATGATCGCTTGTTATTAGAGCGCTACTTTCCTGCTGCTCGACATATTGAAGTACAAGTCATTGGGGACACCTATGGCACGGTTTGTCATTTTGGCACACGAGAGTGTTCTCTGCAGCGGCGTCACCAAAAGGTAATTGAAGAAGCCCCCGCACTCTTACCTGCAGATGTTATTTCTAAAATGTGCCAGGTCAGTGTTAAAGCCTGCACGGCACTCGGGTATGTTGGCGCTGGAACATTAGAGTTCTTGGTAACACCTGACAATGATTTTTATTTTTTAGAAATGAATACACGTTTACAAGTCGAACACCCTGTAACAGAGCAAGTCTGTGGACAGGATTTAGTAGCGCTACAGATCATCGTTGCTCAAGGGGATCCTTTACCACTTAAACAGTCTGATATTCATATTTCGGGGCATAGTATTGAAGCAAGGGTTTACGCTGAAGATCCTGTTTCAGGGTTTTTGCCCAGTACTGGCCGCGTTCAAGACTTATTTTTTTTAGAAGATGATGACCAAGTTCGTATCGATTTAGGCACGGCGGCTGGTCAAGTCATCAGCGCACACTTTGATCCTATGATTGCTAAAGTTATCACGACCGGAAACGATCGGCCTGAAGCGCTCTCTCGATTAAGTCATGTATTAAGTCATAGCTACTTAGTTGGCACCAAGACGAATTTAAATTTTCTCAATACCTTGGTTCAAGATCCTAATATCATCACCAATCAAGTAACCACACGTTATCTAGACGAGAATGCCGACATCCTGACCTGTGTCCCTCCCTTAGATAATACATGGTGCTCAATATTGCTTCATGCATGGCTTGAGACTGCAATGTCACACGAACTAAGCACTTGGCAGCTTAATCTCTCCCCTACTTTGCGTACCCAGTGGCAGGTGGATGGTGAATTTGTCTTTGTACAGTTTTGTCCCAGTACCGGCGCCTATACCTGCCGCTTAGGTGATTTAGTGATTAGCGATCTATTAGACACGACTTTCGCAGACTGGCAGAAAACCTTTTCTGATTTTTGTTTGCTGAGTTATCAGGGAATCTGTCGCGAAGTTCGTTTTAAAGATGGGATTATCAGAGATCGTGTTTCTCATCAAGAAGGCAGTTTGACGGCCCCAATGCCAGGGAAAGTATGTGCCATCTATGTTCAATCCGGTGAGAAAGTGTGTGCAGGCGATAAGCTCTTAATATTGGAAGCGATGAAAATGGAGCATACGATTACTGCGCCAGCTGATGGAACAGTCTCGCAATTGTTTGTGAAGGATGCTGAACAAGTAACGGCAGGTCAAATCTTGTTGGAATTAAAGGAGCTTAACAATGGCTGAGATTTCAATTGTGGAGGTTGGCCCCCGTGATGGCTTGCAGAATGAGTCCATCTCTTTATCAGTCGATCAAAAGTACACTTTTATCAAGCAGCTATTGGCGTCTGGTCTTTCCTGTGTGGAGCTGGGCAGCTTTGTGTCACCGAGAGCCGTACCGGCGATGTCCAATACTTCTGAGTTAGCGATTAAATGCCAAGACTTATCAGCTGATTTATTGGCATTGGTACCCAACCAAAAAGGATTAGAAGCGGCCTTAGATGCAAAAATCAAACATGTCGCGGTCTTTGCTGCTGCTTCTCAAACTTTTTCTAAGAAAAATATAGGTCAATCTATTGGTGAGTCATTAGATACTTATCGAACCCTTATTCGGCATGCCAAAGAAAATCAACAACGCGTAAGAGGATATGTCTCTTGTGTTGCTGGCTGTCCTTATGAAGGTGAAATTTCCGTATCAGAAGTCGTCAAAGTCGCAAAAGCGCTCTATGAAATGGGGTGCGAACAAATCTCGTTAGGCGATACGGTCGGCTATAGCACGCCAGTCATTATCAAAGGTCTCCTGAAAGCAGTTGCTGATGTTATCCCTCTTTCTGCTTGTGCATTACATATACATGACACCTACGGACAAGCACTTGCTTCTGTCGCGGCCGGGATAGAAGCCGGTATACAGACGATTGATACAGCCGTGGCAGGTCTTGGGGGATGTCCATATGCTCCCGGCGCGGCTGGCAACCTAGCCACAGAAGACCTGCTCTACTTTTGCGCAGGGCAAGGCTTAGAGACGGGCGTTGACTTAGAAAAATTATTACAGGTCACTCGTTGGCTGGAAGCGCAAGGATTTAGCATTCGCTCTAAAGCGGCTCGAGCAATGATTTCCAAAGGATAACATATGAAAAAAGGCTTAAATAAGGTTGTTGATAGTTACGACCAAGCAGTAGATGGACTGACCGACAACATGACGGTCATGGTGGGTGGTTTTGGGTTATGCGGCATTCCGGAAGGGTTAATAAAAGCGGTTTATGAGCGAGCGGTAAAAGGACTGACTTGTATTTCAAATAACGCTGGGGTTGATGGATTTGGTTTAGGGTTATGGCTTGAGAAAAAACTCATCAAAACAATGATTGCCTCCTACGTTGGCGAAAATGCGCTTTTTGAATCTCAGTGTCTTAGTGGAGAACTGGCAGTACAACTAACACCTCAAGGCACTTTAGCCGAAAAAATTCGTTGCGGGGGAGCTGGCGTACCTGCTTTTTTCACGGCCACTGGTTATGGTACCGAGATAGCCAAAGGGAAAGAGACCCGCCAATTCGGCGACAAGAATACGATTTTAGAAACCGCTTTAACGGCTGATTTTGCTTTAATCAAAGCGCACAAAGCTGACCGCTATGGCAACTGCGTTTACCGAAAGACAGCGATGAACTTTAATCCAATGATGGCAACTGCAGCTAAGCTCACCGTTGTCGAGGTTGAGGAAATCGTAGAGGTGGGCGAGTTAGATCCGAACTTTATTCATACCCCTGGCATCTATGTTGATCGTGTCATCCAGGGTAAATTTGAAAAGAGAATAGAGCAGCGTTGCATTCGGGGGACTACCTAATGCCATTAAACAGAGAGCAAATAGCCAAGCGGATCGCCAAAGAAATCAAAGATGGGGATACGGTTAATTTAGGTATTGGTATTCCGACCCTAGTTGCAAATTATATTCCTGAAGACATAGAAATTCAGCTGCAATCAGAAAATGGCTTACTGGGAATGGGGCCCTTCCCGACGGATGCTGAGTGCGATCCGGACTGTATCAATGCAGGAAAGCAGACCGTCACTGCGCTTCCAGGGGCCGCATATTTCTCATCCAGTGATAGCTTTGCCATGATTCGTGGGGGACACGTAGATGTCACGGTTCTGGGAGCCTTTGAAGTAGACACGCAAGGGAATATCGCCTCATGGATGATTCCTAACAAGATGGTAAAAGGAATGGGCGGCGCCATGGATTTGGTGGCGGGCGCGAAAAACATCATTGTGGCAATGGCTCACGCCAACAAAAGTGGAGAGTCCAAACTGCTTTCACGATGCACACTGCCTTTGACTGGAGTCAACTGTATTCAAAAAATTGTCACTGATCTGGGTGTTTTAACCATTCATGATGGGCTTTTTGAGCTAATAGAGATTGCGCCAGATGTAACCGTAGAGGAAGTAAAAGCAAAAACTGCAGGTAAGCTGGTTATTAGCCCCAACTGTCTGGTGATCGAGTAATTTTATCATTCAAAATAAAAACCCCGCTTTGGCGGGGTTTTTAAATGATAACATTAAGCAAAAACGCTATTTAGCAGATGGCTTTCGCTTTTTCTCTTCTCCTAGAATGCGCTTCGGATCGAGTTCTAATTTTCCATTTGGGCCCACCGACTCAAGACTTGGATTATTTGCATAAGACTCCCGTCTCAAATAGTCCACAACAAGCTTAGCTCTTTTATTTCCCTCATCAAAACGATGAAGAATCGGTCTACCGAGCGTTGAAGTTTCAGAAGAAGCATGAAACACAACTGCTGGCTCAATATCACCCAACTTTACATCACACAGAGCATCTAATCCTGATACCCCCTCAAGTGAAGCGGAATCAGAAATGGTAAAAAGTAAACGCTGCTTACCAGCCGGTACTGGCTGTGTAAAGGCAGACTTCACTTGATCGGGCTCACATAGCTCACTAGCAAGGACCTTAGTTCTCGCCTGATCTTCAGTAAACGGTAACTTCGCTCTAGCACGACGAATAGAGACATAAACGCTATCGGCAGGCAAATCTGCAACCATTAAACGTCTCCCCACGGCTGAGGCAACTCTAGAAGCAGATCTTGCACCATTAGTGGCAGCACTGGTTACTACACGAAACAAAGGGAACATATCTACCTCAAACGTTTTATTTCAAAGTACATTTTATCCACTCTCACTACTATCACAAGTATTCAGGCTAAAAATACACTTAGAAAACCAACTCATGGCTACCTTTACGCTCTCTCAAAAGGTGCTCCACAACCTGGCTTTATTACCCAATCAAAAATATCACATAAAAAACCCACTCTTAAAAGTGGGTTTATGGACGAGCTGGAGAAAGATTAGCTGGCTGAGTGCTTACGCTTACCTTTGATTTTTAACACTTTATTTTCCCCAACTGACTCAAGACTGAAGCCAGAATAGTATGGCGAGCTGCGAATCGTGTTAACCAGATCCTCAACCCCCGCATTTTCCTCAAAACGGCCCATCATTATATTTTTTTTCCTGGCAGCGGTATAGTTAAGAACAATAGCAGGATCGATATCTTTAACATCCACATACTTAACGTTTTTTAATCCTGGCACGTCATCTGCTGCCATCTTGTCTACCAGGGTAAAGAAAATACGTTGCTGGCCTTGCTCAACTGGGCTTGAGGCTGCCGCTTTCAAGCTTTCAGCGCTCTCTATTGCACTGGCTAACACCGTTTCACCTTTAGCCCTGTCTTTGGTACTGGTTGAGTGAACACGAGACGTTTGTCCTCGAAGTTTAGTTACAACCGTACCAAGTGGAACATCGGCAACAAACAGACGAATCGTCTCTTGCATTGAAGCTAAACTTTTGAGGGCTCTCTTGGAGTTCTGAATCAGTCTTGACCCAAGTAGCCTTGTTGCGAATAACAGCATAATAACACCTTAGTTAGCCCGATACATTATTATGTTATTATACTGGTCGCCTTACTTAAAACAAGGGCTTTCATCTCTAAAACGAAAGTTTTTAAGGATTTACTCTTATAAAGAGTGTAATACACCGCTATTTTAAGGCGGGATTATCGCCTTTGTTTGCTTTCATTGTAATGCTTTTAAGCCCTTCATGTTCAACTCGACCGCTTGCACAGTATCCAAAATCAACGAGACGTTTCATTTGCTTTTTAGTGCATTCAAGTGCTTCCTGCACCAAGGGGGAAGCTGGTAATAAACCGCAACCCTTGTACAGCGTGTGTGCTAAACCAATCAAATAGGCTTGGTTTTCAACTTGGGTTGTTGCTTCCTTAACAACATCTCTATCAATTCTTTTCAGGCGATCTTCTGAAGGCATTTGAAACGGAGGGGGGGCAAATTCTTCAGGAAAATCATTTCTGGTTTCCTCAATGGCACTAACAACATCCGTCAAGGCTTTAGAGACAGTAGCCGCACAGAGTAAAGGTGCCTCAAGTGGATCTAAAGTGGCTACTGAGTCTAACGATACACCCAGCTCGTGCATTAATGATATCGCGGCAATGTGCTCACTCATACAGCCGGATAAAACAGCATCTGCTAGCTCTTGAACTTGCTCAGGAGTACCATGAGGCACAACAGTAACCCCTTTGGGCGTACCGACAAGAGAAACAACGCCATCAACAACAGATTTTTGCAGCTCATAGAACTTCACATTATCACGGGTAAAGCCCACTGATTTTCTAAATTTACTATGCTCTTCTGGCGCAACAAGACATAGTGCACAAATTTCCTCACCTCTTGGATTCCGCGTATTAGAGGTTGTAAATTGATGGGCATACACTGCTTCTACTTCTGTCACTCGTCCTGGACTCGCACGCAATTGAAGTGGCTGCTCAGAAGGCTCTAAAAATGACTCTACAAACTTGAGCAACGCTTCATCGTGCTTAACTGCCCCAGAAGCAATTTTCTGATCGACAAAATGCATACCGACCCGTGTCACATAATCATCCCCAAACATTAGGCCAGTCGTACTACTACTGCATTCATCTTTTACGTAGGCCTCTTTAGCCAGTTTTGCAGCGCTTTGCAGTTTAGAAAACTGCTCAACAACAGGGGCTGTTTTAGGGTTTAATTCAACCATCTTGGCCAACTCTTTACCCAGTCCTGTATCCGTCAAATACTGGTGCGCTCGGCTCAAACAAAACCCTATCCGAGTATTTGCTGTTATTTCAAGCGTTGTTGCCGCTCTAACTAGGGCTTGTCTTAACATGTTTCGCTCCTAAGGATTTCCATTATCCTACAACTCATGCATTAATTTAAATCGATTGGTGCCCTGCTCTAATAGACTTTGCTCAAGTTGCTGGTGCAATTTAATTGCAACTTTGTGTGGCGCTACGAGAGTTGCGGGGTGTTCTTTATTTTCCCAAAATACAACAAACAAAGGAGTCACTAGGGAACTTTTAGGCAGATGAAAATAGCCATCTTGAAGTCCCTCAACGGCTTCCAGCTTTTCGTCACAGACGAAGATTAGTCGTTCGCACCCTTCATCCAAAAGTTCAATTCGGAGCACGTGTAACAAATCTGCTTGTGAGTTGAGTTGTTCCACAATAAGGGATTGTTTTTGCTGCACTGGAACTTTAATACTGTCCTCAATTTCTTGAATTTTTCTAGAAGGAGGAACAGGGTAAGCTGCACAGTAGATTTTTTGCGATCCTTGTAAAAATGATTCAAACTCACTGTTCATTGAAGGTTCTCCCTTTCTTTAAAGACTACTTAAGCTTTTTGCCCATTTTTCGTCTTACATCATCCTCAAGCCCTTTTAATGCTCTTTCTTGTTCAGGCCCCATATTGCCGATATCTTTGGCGACATCACGCATTAACTCGACTTGTTCTAAAGCCTCAAGCTCATATTTAAACATGGGTTTTGTTTTTAGTCCTACCTCAACCAAGTGCCGCATCCACGCTAAGCCATCTGGATTCGGGGCCGCTAATAAAATTGGGGTTTCGGAACTGCTTAACATATAGTAATTTTGAAAAGAAATTGGTGTTACCATGAGCCCTGCTTGATCTGATCTTAAATCTGCTATTTGCTCTTCAAGTGTTGTTGAATCAACATCAAATTTTTTCAAATAATCTTCTCTAAATAGACAAAGAATTTGTTCTTCTTCACGAGTGATTTCTGGCTTATCCAAATGTTTTAAAATATGTTCATCTTTATGAACAAAGCGAAATCGAACAGCACTCGCATCTTTTGCTAAAGCCTTTGCAACACTGTGCTCTATATGACCGTGAAGACGGATATGTTCATTATTGTTAGTGGGGTATCGCAACAGGGCTACCCTTTGTCTGCTTTCTTTGGCTTTGAGAAAAAGGTCTTTTACCGTTTTTGGTACTCGAAACATAATAAGCCCCATTTTGAGTCAATCTTGTTTTAATCATAGAAGATTTATAGTGGCTTGCTGACTGACCTACCTGAAATTCCGGAAATTTTTTATCCACTAAGGGCATTTTCTGAAGGGGCTAATGCTTATTTTAAACTTGCCGATAGCACTTAATAGAAAGAAAGTGATGATAAGTTTGGAGTGAAGTCATGTCCAGAACACGTGGAATTGATATGCAAGCCCTACATCAATTAAAAAAATCACGGCAGCTATGCCTTGATGCCTTAATGCATTTCAAAGATCAGCAATACAAAAGCAAGGATGATTGTCAGCGGATTGTAACTGTCGTAGACACCTATGTTGAGAGAGTCGCAGAACCTCTGGCATTAGTATTTGAGAAAAAGCTCCAACGCTTAGTACCCAAAGTGAATGAAGCTGTGCATCGGTACGAGCAAAGCAGCGGCTCAGTCTTTGAGCAAACGATTTTACAAGATGCCCTTTTGAATCGCTCATCTGATGATAAATTAAACCAATTACTCCATCCATTTTATGTAGAAACAGTCGCGCCCAAGCGAAAACTTGATAAAGAAATCAACACCCTACGGCAGATCCGCCACGATATTGCTGATATGGAGAAAAAGCTATGACTGGCCATGCTGTCCCGCATTGCGACTATAATTCGTCTAACTGCCTTGTAAGGATGGAGCCAAGTCATGTTTCGATTTAGAAAATTTGTTCGGTCTATACTGGGGTTCAAGGATACGCCAGTAGCACCACTGGAAGATACGAGCCACGTCCATACGCATGACGGCACAGCCACAGAAGAACTAGAAGGCTTTGTTGTTGTAGAGATAGATGAAACAAATGACCAAAACGATAATGCCTTAACACCTGAAGAGCTTGCAAGCTTGGAGCAAGAACTTGCCGAGTTACTAAGTACACCCCATCATACAGAAGATTTTTCGGAACCTGCCCCACTTGAGAACACAGATGATGTTCATGAGATAACAGATCAGGAACTTGAAACGCTTGCTCAAGAGCTTGAAAATGATGGTTTGTTAAAGCCAGACTACTCGAATCAGCCACAAGCGCTGCGTAGAGCGATGGAAGAAGCGGATGCTGTCACTGCTGATATGAATGCTGGAGTAGATGCTTTTAACCGCAGAATGACTGAAGCTTTAGGCGGCCAATACCGATACACTGAAGAAGAGTTTGAGGCTGACTGGGCCGCACTTGATGACGAAATGCTTTCGGAAGATTCTCCTGAAGAAGCGCCTACAAGGGATGCTGGAGCTAGCCAAGAAGAAACCCCTGCCAGTAGACGCCCGAAAGGCTTATCGTCTTAATCAGTTGTATTCGAAGCGAGAGCAAAGGTTTCACTCGCACTTAGAAAATGTTTTGAGCGCTGCAAATAGCATCGAAAACAGGCTGGTCGATACTTATCCTCCGCCCCAATTTCTACCCCGTCTGACACCGGGGCAGTTGATGCAATTTGAAGATTCATGATGGCTTTTTTATGACAAAAGGCACAAGTCGTTTTAATTTCTTCGACCGAATCCGCTAGCTCAAGTAAACGCTGAGATCCTTCAAATAATTTACTCTTAAAGTTTGTTCTCAAACCATAACAAATTACTGGCACATCTTTATAAGTAGCGACTTTCCTCAATTGTTCTACTAAAGGTGCACTAAGAAACTGCGCTTCATCCACAAGCACGCAGGCAGTATTGTTAGGAAGTGCTACCAATAGATCTGTTTCATCGTTTACGATTAAGTCTGCTTCTCGATGCAGTCCTGCTCGAGATTTAACAATGCTTTCTCCAAAACGATTATCAATCTGAGGCTTAATGAGGAACACAGGCTTAGATTGGCTTTCATAGTTATGCGCAACTGCCAATAAATTAAGGGTTTTGGCACTGCCCATCGTGCCAAAACGAAAATACAATTTTGCCATTGAATTTCCTTACGCGTGCATTACCGGTAGCATATGAGTTTGCGCCAACAGTTGCAAGACAACAACTGCCACCCCAAAAGCAATGCATAAACCTAACAGCCCTTTCCCTGCAAACAAGCGATACGTTGCATTTGGATGATGATGGCGAGCGAATATAACCATGCTTGCAGGATACAGGACCAGCAGCAACGCACCGAATACCCCAGCATAGCTAAGTGCTAATAAGAACCCCTCTGGATAAACTTGTGCAAACAGTAAAGGCGGACCAAAAGTCAGCACTGCTAGTGCCACTTTTCGAGAAGAGGTTTTCTCCCAACCAAGCCCATCAGCAAGAAAATCAAACAGGCCAAGTGCCACACCAATAAATGAGCTTAACAAAGCAAAAAAGGTAAAACTTTTAGCGAAGAAAGTAAGCCAGTGGTGATCCATCAATCGATTAAGGGCTTGCGTGACCCCGGTCACCGCGTCACCCTGCTGGGCAATCGCCAACAAACCGGTTGAGCCTTCTAGCGGGATAGTCCCCAAAATGAGTGCTTCCCAAGTCAAATAAACTCCAAGAGGGATGAGTCCCCCTAAAAGAATAGCCAGTCTCAAGGGCTTGATTGCATGATTAAAGTAAGTGGTCAGAGACGGCACCAATAAATGAAAACCGAAAGCGGTCACCATCAGGGGCACTGCAGTGAGCAGGTACTGCGGCTCTCCCTCGTAAAGCATTTCCATTTGTACGTGAGGTGAAACAGAAACAACCAATGCTGCGTAGGCGGCGATCAATCCAATCATAAGAAGCCGATTTAATTTATCGACAACACCAGTGCCCATAAACACAATCGTTGCAAAAAACATGACAAAGACAACGGCGCCAATATTATGATCGACTGATAGGGACAACCAGTTATTCAAGGCTTCCAAGCTGAGCACGGTCCCACCTGAGGTGTAGGCGGCCATCACGGAGTACATAAAGCACAGGTACACCAACCAGGCACACTTACCCCATAAGGGGCCGAGCGACTTTGTGGCCATAGAGATAAGATTGGTCTCTCCAGGATACCAAAGACTGACTTCTAACATACAAAAAGCCGTTAGCATCATGATGGCCCAAATTAGGGCAAAAGCGAGCACCGTTGGAAAGAAGCCACCAGAAGCTGTGGCGACCGGTAGGCCTATCATACCTGCACCTATGCAGGTTCCAGCGACGAGCAAAGCACCGCCAGCAATTCGGGTAGGGGAAAGAGCAGACATAATCATTTCTCTAACAAAATATCTACCCTACCGACCCCGCTTTTAAAAATCAAATGCACGTGCACGACTAGAGCTTTTCAAGGAGCTCCGGCACAATTTTGAATAGATCCCCGACTAGCCCATAATCAGCCACTTCAAAGATGGGCGCTTCTGGGTCTTGATTGATGGCAACAACTATTTTGGCATCCTTCATCCCAGCGATATGCTGAATAGCGCCAGATATTCCGATGGCAATATAGAGCTCTGGCGCAACGACTTTACCCGTTTGTCCGACTTGGTAATCATTTGGAACATAACCGGCATCTACGGCGGCACGGGAGGCCCCGACGGCGGCACCGAGCTTGTCTGCTAATTGCTCAATCAGTGTAAACTGTTCTTTTGAGCCGAGCCCTCTTCCCCCAGATACAACTATTGAGGCCTCGGTTAGCTCTGGGCGTTCAAGGGTCGGGGTATCTTCTTTAACAAACTCAGCAGTGCGTCCTTTAAATTCAAACTCGACTGCTTCAACAGGTGCTGAAGAATCGGTATCAGTGACAGGATCGAAACTCGTAGCTCGAACAGTGATCACTTTTAGGGGTGATAACACCTTCACAGTTTCAAATGCATTACCGGCATAAATAGGACGCACGAAGGTATCCGAGGATTTGACCGCCGTGATATCAGATACTTGCATGACGTCTAACAAAGCCGCAACACGGGGAGTAAAGTTTTTACCCGTTGTGGTAGCAGCAGCCCAAAAGCTAGTGTATTGAGAGGCTAATTGAGTACACAGTGCCGCAATAGGCTCAGCCAAATCATGCTCAAATACGGTTTGCTCACTGACGAGAACTTTGCTGACGCCTTTGAGGGGCGCTACCTTTTCAGCAGCGACCATCGCGGCGGGGCCTACGATGAGGGCGTGAACGGTATCACTGGCTTGTAGAGCAGCACTTAATGCGGCTAGGCCAGCAGATTTTACCTCTCCTGCTTTTTGTTCGATATAAACGAGTGCACTCATGATAGGACTTTCTCCTTATCCCTTAGTTGTTCTAACAAGCTATCCACTGATTCAACACGAACCCCAGGCGATTTAGCGGCGGGAGATGTCACTTTTTCGACTTGTAGTTTTGCAGTCAGATCAACACCAAGCGTATCAACTTCAATCGTTGCTAAAGGTTTGCTTTTAGCTTTCATGATTTTAGGTAACGGAATTGGGCTGGGTTCATTTAAGCGTAAATCACAAGTAATCACTGAAGGAATGGTCACACGAAGGGTTTGCAAACCACCATCAACCTCTCGGGTACAGACGAGGCAGTCCTCTTGCTTTTCAATGGCAGAGACAAAGGTGGCTTGAGGCCAGTCGAGCAAAGCGGCTAACATTGGACCGGTTTGACTACAGTCATCATCGATGGCTTGTTTTCCCATCATGATCATATCCACCTGTTCATCTTGAGCTATTTTTTTCAAAATTTTAGCGATATGAAGTGGTTCAAGGGTTTTATCCGTATGGATGTGAATGGCTTTGTCCGCGCCTCTAGCAAGAGCGGCTCTGAGCGTTTCAGTGACGGCTTGAGGACCAATAGAAACGGCGATGATT
The DNA here is from genome assembly GCA_002708265.1 of Legionellales bacterium. Lineage (GTDB taxonomy): Bacteria > Pseudomonadota > Gammaproteobacteria > Berkiellales > Berkiellaceae. Next base: position 456,347 of record PANA01000005.1, read on the forward strand.
TCTTCTGTTAGGCCCTGTGCTTGCCATTTTGTGGCTTGCTCTAAAGCGATTTCATCAAAAGGGTTCATCGCATGTTTTGCGCCACTCGTCTCTACACCACTTTCATCTTTTTTGACGATCACTTTTACATAGGGATCGACGACTCGTTTTACTGGCACACAAATTTTCACGGCTTTACTCCCTGCCTTTTGCTTAAAATTAGGATACCACTTTCCATTCATTCAGACGATTCGCTACACTATCGCAAAACAAGGAGTGAAACATGAGTGAAAGGGAACGCATTGATACAGATGTTGTCATTGTAGGGGCCGGTCCAGCTGGTTTAGCTTGTGCCATTCGCTGCGCCCAGTTAGCCAAAGAACAATCTCGTTCACTTTCCATTACTGTTTTAGAAAAGGGCGCTGAAGTTGGCGCACACATTTTATCAGGCGCGGTTTTTGAGCCACGGGCTTTAAATGCTTTGATTCCGGATTGGGCTCAAAAAGGGGCGCCCTTAGACGTCCCGGTTACCAAAGATAACTTTTACTGGTTAACTGAAAAGCGGTCGTGGCGCTGCCCTATTCCTTCGCTATTAAATAATCATGGTAACTATATTATTTCCTTAGGTCGTTTATGTGCATGGTTAGCTGAACAAGCCACCGCTTTAGGCGTTGATATATATCCAGGATTTGCGGCTACCGATGTTGTTACAGATGGTGAGAACAAGGTTATTGGAATTGTGACATCTGATGTGGGAAAGGATGTGAACGATCGTCCTTTATCAGATTTTACACCCGGTATTGAAATTCATGCGAAACAAGTAATATTAGCCGAGGGGTGTCGAGGATCTCTGGCACAGAAAATTATGAAAACTTACCAGCTTCAAGCGCCGGGACAGTTTCAGACCTATGGTTTAGGATTTAAAGAAGTCTGGGAGGTTGATAGCCCAGCATATCAACCAGGTACCGTTGTTCACACGGTTGGGTTTCCATTGTCTCACAACCTGTATGGTGGAGGCTTTATTTATCATGCCAACCACCAGCGTGTGTATGTTGGTTTAGTCTTAGGCTTGGATTATAAAGATCCGTATTTAGAGCCCTATGCAGAATTTCAACGCTTTAAACAGCATCCAAAATTACGTGAATTATTAATTGGTGGTCGTCCGCTAAAGTACGGCGCTCGAACATTAAACGAAGGTGGTTGGCAGTCAATTCCAAATTGTAGTTTTCCAGGAGGATTACTCATTGGATGCAGCGCTGGATTCTTGAATGTGGCGAAGATTAAAGGCTCTCACACCGCTATGCAATCGGGAATAGAGGCTGCTGAACATCTTTTCAATACTGTTTTTAACAGCGCATTGGTTGAGGCAGATTATACCCAACGAATCAAAGATAGTTGGATAGGTAAAGAATTATATCGAACGCGTAATATACGACCCGGTTTTAATAAGGGGCTTAAGCGAGGGATGCTCAAAGCAGGCATAGAGTTGAGCTGGCTTGGTCGACTTAATCCGTATACCCGCCAACATCGTCATCCTGATCACTCCTGCCTAGAAGATAAATCTCAATATCCAAAACGAGAGTATTCAAAGCCCGATGGAAAACTTACTTTTGATAAAATGACCTCCCTTAGCCGAAGTAATGTATATCATCGTGAAAACCAACCTATTCATTTACGCTTAAGAACCCCTACTATCGCAAATGAAGTCAATCTTACGCGTTTTTCCGGACCTGAAAGTCGTTACTGTCCCGCTGGCGTCTACGAGTATCTAAAGAAAAATAATCGCTACTGTTTACAAATTAATGCACAAAACTGTATCCACTGTAAGGCCTGCGATATAAAAGACCCCACTCAAAACATTGAATGGACGCCACCAGAAGGCGGTGGTGGCCCTAATTACGGCGATATGTAATTTATTTTATCTCAAGCTGACAAATTTGCTCATATTTTGAGGGATGTTTACTAGTAGAACAGTTCCCTCTAAATGTCTCAACTGAACCAAATAGTTGCCGATACCTCAAACAGAAGTAAATGAATACTATTAGGTGACTTTACACGTATGGGTTACAACGAGCAGCTATCAACCGCCTGGGATTGTTTTGAAGGTGCACTTGAACAAATGGGTTCAGGTGTTTCTGAGCAATTATTTGCTGCTGATAATGACGATGGAATTCTGGGCCCTATTTTCGACACAGTCGATCTCCAAGCTCTACCAGGATATGACGAAGCTGAGGTGGCCGCACGATTCCGTGTTCTTGGACTCAAAGCACACGATGTATATAAATCAAATCCTGAGAAATATAGTGACGTGCCGGCACCTAAAAGTGAAGCAGATCTAATTGAGCTCATAGGTGACCCTACTTTCGATGCTGAGGCATATTTAGAAACAACACTTGCGCTTGCTATTAAAGAACAAATGAGTAGCACGCCTGAAAAAAGGAGGGCGTTGATAACCAATGCCGTTCGCTTAAACCCTGATCTTCTTGTTGATTTACAACAAGAGGCTATCAAACTCAGTGAAGCAAACTTGAATCAAAACGATCCGGTTCGTATAGCCACTGTAGGGGCTTTCAAAACACTTGCCAACATGAAAGCTTTACAGGATGAAATGGACGCGCTTCAGCAAAACAACCACAGCGTTCAACACGCTATAGCGGAAAGAGAAGAGTATAAACGCGAACTTGAAGCTGAAATGGAAAACCTACTTGCAGCAGAAGAAGAAAATATTGAGGCCCGTACTGAACTAGCTAGCCTTAAAAAAGAAAGAGATACTCTCAAAAGAAAAATTGCTGCTATTGAAACTGATTTGAGACAACTAGAGGATGTTTCAGATGCGTTGACACAATCTCAGTCGCAGCTTAAGCAGAAAGAAAAAGAATTAGAAACTGCCCAAGCTGATATCAAACTAATCACTGACCGCTTAACAAGGCGAGATGATGACATGGCCTCTCTCGAGGCAGAAAAGGAACGGTTAGCGTCATCCTTTCGTGAAGAACTCATAGCTGTGCAAGACGAGCATACAGAAAAATTAGCAAAAACTCAGGAAGCCTTAGAAACGGCTCAGCATGAAATCACTTCGAGAAAGGCGGCACATGAAGAGTTGGCTGCTAAATTTCAGCCTCTAATCGATCGTGTAGATGAATTAAATGCTGCATTAGAGGAAGCGCGGGCTGCCAACCAAAGCACTGTTGATATGCAAGATCAACTTACCGCATTAAGCGAAGCACTCGGAACAGAACGAGAAAAAGTTAAAAGACTGGAGGGTGAAGTTTCCAACCTTCAAGCAGGGCTTTCAACTGAAAAAGAAAAGCTTGAAAAGGAACGAGCTCAATACGTAGCTCAAAGCGGCGATGCTACTCAAAGGCTATCGGCTCTGACTGATGAACTGAAGGCTGCTAGAGCTGAGCTAGAAGCAATGGTTAAAGCAAAAGGTACGTCAGCAAATGAATATACTGATTTACAAACGAAATACGAGTCACTATTAACAGTAAAAACAGCTCTTCAAAATAAAGTTGAATATCTTAATGCTGCAGCTGAAGCGGCACAAGATAAAATAACCAAATTAGAGGCAAAGGTCGCTGAGCTCGAAACTGAAGTACAAACCCTTAAAGAAAACCCTCAAGCGACCCCTGAAGATATATCTCGCCTTGAAAACAAGCTACTTGGCTATCAAGCGATGATGGTAGCTGGCATTCAATTAGGAATGCAGGGTATAGAAACGATTAAGCACTCTGCTCAAAATGCCCTTCTTGCTTTAGAAACAAAACTTGAATCACTCAGAACTTTAAATGCACAGGGACCTGAGTACGCATCAGCAGAGGCCGAACACCAAGCCCTAAAAGCAGCGATTTCCGATATAGAACAAAAAAAAGAAGCTTATTTAACAGCAAACCAACGTTTAAATAGCGAATATACTTCCGAAAGTGATGACCTGGCAGCACTTCAGACCCTACAAGCGAATCTTGCAACTGCTACCAGTAGCCTTATCAGCTCGACTAAAGCACTAGGAAAACTGATCAATACTCGCCTTAACAGCACTGTTTATCTTGAGGATGAATTAAATACTCTTCGAGATGAAAGAGTAAAAATGACTGCTGAACTGGAAGCTGCTAGACATGAGCTTGATTCCCTCGAAGATGCTCATTTGAAACTGCAAAAAGACTATGCAAAAGTGCAGGAAATGCGAGAAGCTGCAGAAGAGGCTAACGAAGCGTTAGAAAGTGAAGTGGCGCAGCTTTCAGGAACAGTTGAAGCTCTTGAAACAGACAATGCAGCTCAGATCAAAGAAATCCAAGCTCTCCAAAGAGAACGTGATGATTCATTTAGTGCTATAGAAAACTATTTTGGTGAGAATAGTAATTTAGCCATTGAAATCCAACGACTCAAAAAAATGTTACTCGAAAGCACCACCGCACTTAGTGAAACAAGAGACACTCTGGCGGCTGAAAGCGCCCGTGCCGATGCTGCAGTCACTGAGGCTGTCGACGCAACTCGCCGAGCAGAAGAAGTGCAAAAGCACTTATCTAGCACTTCAGATGAACTTACTAGCGTTAGAACAGAATTAAGTGAGGTGCTCTCCCGGAAAGAGCAACTTGAACAAGTTGTCGCAGAACAAGGTCAAACAATCACTGCGCAAAATCAAAAAATAACTGACCTTTCTGATGAAAACAAAGCACTCTTAGAACGCGCCATTAGCGCTGAGGAAAATGCCAACAAATTACTCGCTCAGCTGCAAGCATTAAAGGATTCAATTCCCCAAATTAAAAGAAGAGCCTTAATTAGTGGAATTTACACCTCTTATGAAGCCACACTATCAGAGTTAAGAGAAAGAATAGATAGCATTAAAAAAGAAGTTAATGCTCGTCTTGATAAATTTCTTGAATCAAATGATGTACATGATCTTGAAAATGCGAGCATCACCCCTGAATATCTACAGCTTTTAAATGCTTACGTTTCTACTGCAAAGATTTATAATGAAGTTGTCGACGCATATAACGCTATTCGTGAAAAAGCCATCAGTCAATTAGAAGCCGTTGCGCCTGAAAGTGATGAACTGGCATATTTTAAAGAATTAGATACCATTTCATCTATTGATACAGAGGGTCTAGAATATGATCTTGACTCAGGGTACCGTACTCCTGAAAGCAACCTTGGTGATGGGTATATTTATGCCTATAAGAGTGAAGTACCTACTTCATCACCTGATGCATATCAAGAACTCAAAGATGAGCTACTTTCGCTCGAATTGGCTGCTAATGATATGCATAACGTCTATGAAATAACTTTGGCTCACTTCAATG